>NZ_JBNNSE010000007.1:0-295372 GCF_050277435.1 Paenibacillus sp. NPDC101420 | reverse complement strand
CAGCATTGGGGCTGGAATGGCGTCTGTCTGATGGGTGGAATGCTAATTGTGGCCGCTATATGCATATGGATAGTCTATAGAGGAATTGAGAAGAAGACATTCATCGCAGGAGGTGCATGAGCATCGCTCAGAAGACGAAAGTCGTAGAAGTTGTCCCTTATGATCCAGAGTGGAAGTTAGAATTCGATAGAATAAAAGAACAGTTGTTATCTTATGTTGGCGACCTCATTATTACGATAGAGCATGTGGGGAGTACTTCCATTGAAGGACTCGCTGCTAAACCCATCATAGATCTTGATCTTGTAATGGATAGCTACGATTTACTCCCACAAATCATAGAACGTTTACAACAGTATGGTTATGAACATCAAGGGAACTTGGGAATCGAGGGCAGGGAAGCCTTCAAAAGACGTCAAGCGGACGAATTCATGCAATATCATCTGTATGTATGCCCTAAGGATGGAAAAGGGTATTTGGAGCATATCGCTTTTAGAGACTATCTCCGTTCAAATGCGGTAGCACGCCAAGCATATGCAGAAGTCAAACAGCATTTGGCGGAACAACATCGCTACGATATGGATGCTTACTGTGAAGGAAAGACAGCGTTTGTCACCTCGATTTTATCAAAAGCCATGAAATAACCCATAAGCAATCATGTGCCAGATCGAAGATGGCTTCGATATTCACTGGGGGACATACCGCTCCACTTACGGAATTGCTTGGAGAAATATAACGCATCATTGAAACCGACCGAAGAGGATACCTGGTCGATGGTGAGCGTTCCTCCAAGCAGTTCCTTTGCTTTATCCATGCGAACCTTTAACAAATATTGCTTTGGTGACATTCCGATCTTTTGCTTAAAGGCCTTAGAGAGGTGTGCCCTATGATAACCAAGAGAGGATGCCATGTGGTCGATACTGATCTGTTGATGAAATTGGAGAGAGATCCAGCGGATCGCTTGATTGATCTGGCGGTCGATAACATCCGGTAATTGTGCGGATTTAGGGGTGAGCGAACCTATGTTCGCAAGGCCGAATTTGTGCACCAGAAGGCGCAGCCACCCAGAAGCCTCCAAACTTTCCAACCTTGGATAAGCAGATTGCTGAAAGGAAAAACGAATATGTTCATACAAGTTATGTATCTCTATAAGGTTATCTAAGTGTATTAACGGCTTGTTCGGTGTAATCCCCACTTCTTTAAATAGCTGCTGAACGGCTTCTCCTTGCAAGGCTACCCATGCATAAGTCCAAGGCTGTTCCATGTCTGCCTGATAGCTGAATAATGCCCCTGGGAAAATGACAAAGGTATCTCCCGTACCACATATATGAGAGTTACTTCCACTCTGAAACACACCCTTTCCATCCATTACGGTATGTATAAGGTAGTAATCGTGAACAGAAGGCCCCATCTTATGTCCCGGGACCGGTTTACCTTCTCCGCTGAACAATACAGTTAGGTCGATTTCATCAGGAGCAAGATTAAACCCTGCTGTGAAATGATAATGCTCTGAAGCCATTTGCTTATGACCTCCTATACGTGATTTGAATTACATTTAGATTATAGGACAGGCCACTTAAATGCAACAAATATCCATATATGAATTGTATTTATCCATACTCATTGAGACCGCTCTCATTTATAGTGAATAGTGAAGAGAGAGACGGATACCCTCTGACATTCTAGTGTTTATAAGGAAAATTCATCGAGGTTTTCTGAGTCGTTAGCGATGTCGTGACCGTAGAACTCACTATTTAAGGAGGAATATTTCACATGTCCAAAATTACATTTATCGGAGCGGGTAGTACTGTATTTGCAAAGAACGTTTTAGGAGATTGCATGAGAACTCCAGCTCTTCAAGGCTTTGAGCTTGCCCTATATGATATTGATCTTCAGCGCCTAAAAGATTCCGAGAATATGCTGAGTAATATAAAAGCAAGTAGTGGCAGTACTTGTATCGTGAAATCCTATACGGATCGTAAGGAAGCTTTACGTGGAGCTAAATATGTGATTAATGCGATTCAGGTCGGGGGTTATGATCCTTGTACCATTACAGACTTTGAAATTCCGAAGAAATATGGCTTACGTCAGACGATTGCGGATACGGTTGGTATCGGTGGCATTTTCCGCAACTTACGTACGATTCCTGTCATGCTTGATTTTGCGGCAGATGTGAGAGAGGTTTGTCCAGATGCTCTGTTCATGAACTATACGAATCCAATGGCAGTATTGACCAATGTGATGAACACTTATGGTGATGTGAAGACCGTTGGATTATGTCATAGCGTACAGCATTGTATTCCAGGCTTATTCGAGCATCTGGGAATGGATCAGACAGGTGTACAGGCTAAGATTGCCGGTATTAACCATATGGCTTGGCTACTCGAGGTTACGAAGGACGGAGAGGACTTATATCCAGAAATCAAACGCCGCGCTGCAGAAAAGCAGAAAGAACATCACGGGGACATGGTTCGTTATGAAATGATGCTTAAATTTGGATACTACATTACGGAGTCTTCAGAACATAACGCAGAGTATCATCCTTATTTTATCAAACGTAATTATCCTGAGCTCATCGAACGCTTTCAAATTCCACTCGACGAGTACCCACGCCGCTGTGTAGAACAAATTGAACGGTGGCAGAAGATGCGTGAAGAATTAGTAAATAACAAAGAGCTTGTACATGAACGTTCGCATGAATATGCGTCCTACATTATGGAAGCCATCGAAACGAATGTACCTTTCAAAATTGGTGGTAATGTTATGAATACAGGTCTTATCACCAATCTTCCGAAAGAAGCATGTGTTGAAGTTCCATGCCTTGTAGACCGCAGTGGCGTCACTCCAACCTTTGTGGGAGATCTGCCTCCGCAGTGTGCAGCACTGAATCGTACGAACATTAATACACAATTGTTAACAATCGAAGCAGCGATTACTCATAAGAGAGAGCATATTTATCACGCAGCTATGCTCGATCCGCACACTGCCGCCGAACTGTCAATGGATGACATTACGAATATGTGTGATGAGCTGATCACAGCCCATGGAGATTGGTTGCCCGCGTATAAATAATTCGGTCTAAACCTAAATGGCAGATATATAAATATGGAACTGTCCCAAAAAGCCACGAAATGGCTGCTTGGGACAGTTTTTCTTTTTGTGAGCATGATCAACCTTTGCGCTTCGATGTACGCTCCGCGAACGAAAACACTCGCAATTGGACCCAGTTAACCCTTGAAGCCATGCTCAAATGACGATAATTGTACTTATAGTGTTATTTGGGTCCATAAGGATCAGCGGAGGGTTGAAGCTAGCGGGTGTCGAATACAAAAGGGTAGTCCAATAATTTAAAACGAGTGGAATAGTTAATTAGTTGCTCAATTAGAAGGGAGTAAGAAAGCGTGTTCATAGTAAACGTAGAAAGTGCAATCTGTAGGGATGACAAATGGCTTGTTATTACACGAAGTATCAAAGAAGAACATGCAGGTGGTACTCTGTCTCTTGTAGGAGGGAAAGTAGACGTTGAAGGAAGCACAGTCGATATCATAGAACGGACTGTAAAACGAGAACTTTATGAGGAAGTTGGCATCGAGATAAAAGATGCTGTTACTTTTGTATACAGTTCCTCCTTTATGACAGATGCTGGATGCAACGTTATAAATATGGTCTTCCTATGCGAATATGACAGTGGTACAGCATATAACAAGAGTCCTGATGAGGTTGAAGCCGTACATTGGATGACCTACGAGGAAATAATGAATCATCCTCAAGCTCCTCCTTGGACAAAAGAGAGTATAAGAAGAGTAGCTCTAACAAGAAGCTGAAAACTGATTTAGGCTTCTTTAATTTAAGTGATCTTCTACGAAAAGGCTTGCATTATTTGAATTTAAAAAACATTAAAGGAGAGCGTAGCGAAGGGGGGATTTGGAACTGTAGGCGCGATAGCGATCGCCTTTGTCTCCGGATTTCATCCGCTCACAGCGGTATAATTTAAGAAATCTGGAGACAACAGCGGCCGGAAGTCCAAATATTCACCGTATTTACCATTCACTCCATAGATGTATAGTCTTCAGAGAAATTAGTATGCTGCAATTTACTCTGAAGCTTCCATTGCGTTTGGCAGATTTAGCACAGGTACATCTAGGAAATACTGAATGGCCAAAGCGCAAGCTCCTAGAATGGATGAGTTTTTGCCAAGCGTAGAGATTAACAATTCACGGTAATGGCTAATTTGTGAATTTAAATTTTGTTTGATTTTATAAATAGAGTCTGGATAGATCCGTAACAATTCACTATCTATTACGATAACGTCTGGATTATAAATATTGATCATATTATTTAAGCCAATGGAGAGATAGTAGATAAATTCATCCATGATCTCAGTGACTTCCGCATCACCTTGGTCAATCCACTCCTGAATTTGTTCATAGGTAATATTAGGGGTTTTCTTTTTTTTGGACAAAACCTCCATAATATTAGATTCAGAGGCATATTTCTCCCAGCACCCTTTATTTCCGCATTTACACGGTCTTCCGCCCGGCACCACAATCATATGTCCAATTTCTCCTGCAAACCCGTCATGTCCACGAAAGAATTTGTTGTTAATAATCATTCCTAAGCCTATACCTGAATGAAATGTAGCTGATAAAAGATTATCCGTATCATGATGGACATAGACTCTTTCGGCAAAAGAACTGAGATTCGAGTTATTCTCAAGATGAATTTCAAGGTTAAGTGCGTTTTCTAGATCTGCTTTCAGATTTACATCATTCCATCCCAAACGAGGCACATAATGAATCACCTCTTGATTCGAGACGAGGCCGTGAATGGCGATCACAATACCAATAATGCCATATCGACTATTTGTGTAATTTTTTTTGTATGTGATGATATGTTTGATTAGCAGTGCAAGAATCTCGGAATAGTCAGTGGTTTCAAGCTTAACGATGTTAGAAAATACAGGGCGTCCTAGAAGATCTGTAAGCGCAAAGGATATTTGCCCATAATCTAGATCAATACCGAGGGCATAACCCGCGTCAGCATTTAAAGAGAGCATAATTGGCTTGCGTCCAACAGCATTATGTTCAAGCTGTGTTTCTACAACCAATTCATCTTCTAACAGATCAGCTACTTGAACAGAGATAGTTGCTCTTGTTAGTGCTACAGCTTTGGATAGATCTGCCCGGGAGATCATTCCTTTCTTAACAATTTCTCTGATTATCAAAGAACGATTAATCTTCTTTATGTATGAAGCATCACCGGTAATCATTATTATCCTCCAATTTGAGCAGTGATTCTGATGCTCTTTTTCTTCCTATCAAGAGTTATTATACTGCTGTAACATACATTTGACAAAACGAAAGGGAATTGATAAATTATCCTTACAGTTAATTTGTTTATTAAACAAATTAACTGTAAGGATAATTTAAACCCGTAATAGAGTTACCTGAATATGAATTTGGAAGGAGATCATGTATGAAAAGTTTTCTGGATCATCACTTTCTGTTAAATTCAGATACAGCTATACGACTGTTCGAAAATGGTGCGAATCAATTGCCTATTTTTGACTTTCACTGTCATCTGAATCCCCAAGAAATTTGGGAAAACAAGCCGTATGCTAATATTACTCAACTCTGGCTTGGGGGGGATCATTACAAATGGCGCACCATGCGAATGAATGGTATAAGCGAAAAGTTTATCACTGGAGATGCAGATGACTGGGAGAAGTTTAAAGCTTGGGCTGAGACTGTTCCCCATTTAATAGGAAATCCTCTATATCATTGGACACATCTGGAATTGAAGATGTTCTTCGGGATAGAGAAAATTCTTAGTCCATCAACAGCACATGAAATTTGGACGGAATGTAATGAGAAGCTGCTACTGCCAACGCACAGACCTAGAGGTTTTATTGCAAAATCAAATGTGAAATTTATTGGAACGACAGATGATCCGCTATCCACACTTGAATATCACGATCTCTTAAATCAAGATGAAACTTTTGAGACGCTTATCGCACCGACGTTCCGACCGGATGGCGCTCTAAATATTGAATCCGCTTCCTTTTTATCCTGGTTAGATCAATTGAAAAACATCACTGGAAGTTCGATTGATTCTTTGGAGGATTTTCTGGATGCTTTGAAGCAAAGAGTGAATTATTTCCATGAGCATGGCGGACGCGCATCGGACCATGATATTCAGAAGCTGGATTATTCGGAGGTTTCCGAGGAAGTGGTTACTGCTATTTTTAACAAAAGATTGAATAAAGAGACTCTTAGCGAGACTGAGATCACCGATTATCGTTCTTATCTGCTCAAAGCATTAGGAAAAATGTACGCGGAGAAACAGTGGGTGATGCAACTGCATATGGGCGCTATCCGCAATAATAATACAAAAATGAAAAAGCTTATTGGCTCTGACACAGGTTTTGATTCAGTGGGTGAAACTAATTTTGCACAAGGATTGTCCAGATTCTTGGATGCTCTTGATCAAGAGGACTCTCTGCCGAGAACGGTTCTATTTAACCTCAATCCTAAGGATAATGCAGTGCTTGCGGGGATGATGGGGAATTACTATGAAGAGGGTATCCCAGGCAAAGTACAGTTTGGCTCCGGATGGTGGTTCAATGACCATATTGATGGCATGGAAAAGCAAATGAAGGATTTAGCGAACGTTGGTTTGATTAGCCATTTTATTGGAATGCTTACCGATTCTCGAAGCTTTTTGTCTTATGCTCGTCATGAATATTTCCGGCGTATTTTATGTAACATTGTTGGAAACTGGGTGGAACAAGGTCTAATTCCTAATGATATGGATTTTCTGGAACAGATGATTCGAAACATCGGCTATCATAATGCGGATAAGTTTTTCTTGCAAAGATAAATTGTTAATACAATAAAAGGAGGATTTATTTATGTTATATCCAATCGTTACTGAAACTCGCAGTATTATTGATCTTAATGGATTATGGAACTTTAAGCTAGATTCAGGTGTGGGCTTTCAAGAAAAATGGTTTGAATCCAAATTAACAGATACGATAGCGATGGCTGTTCCAGCATCCTTTAACGACATCGGGGTAAAAGCAGAAATCCGTGATCATGTAGGCTGGGTATGGTATGAAAGAGAATTTACAGTGCCGGATGTGTTCTCGGCTGAGCGTACTGTCTTGAGATTTGGTTCTGCGACACATCAAGCTAAAGTGTATGTTAATGGAGAGCTTGCTGTTGAGCATAAAGGTGGCTTTCTGCCTTTTGAAACGGAGTTAAATCAGATCTTGAAATCAGGCAAAAACAGATTGACTGTTGCGTTGAACAATATTGTTGATTATTCCACATTGCCTGTTGGGATTTACTCTGAGAAAGAAATTCCAGGAATCGGAAAAAAACTGAAAAATGAACCCAATTTCGATTTTTTCAATTATGCTGGTCTTCAGCGTCCTGTTAAGATCTATACAACACCTCACACCTATGTACAAGATGTTGAAATTGTAACCGCTTTAGAAGGTCTGAACGGTAAGGTTAACTACGCTGTGAAATTCGTAAATAATGCAGAAGTTAAAGTAACAGTTCTGGACGAAGCAGGAGACATCGTTGCTGAGCAAGCGGGAGAGGCTGGCACAATCTCACTTGAAAATGTTAAGCTTTGGCAACCGTTGAACGCTTATCTGTACACACTACAAATTGAGCTTGTTCAGGATGGAACTACTGTCGATGTGTATGAGCAGCCGTTTGGCGTGCGAACTGTGGAAGTTAAAGATGGGAAGTTCTTAATCAACAATAAGCCATTTTACTTTAAGGGTTTTGGTAAACACGAAGATTCACCCATTCATGGTAGAGGCTTTGATGAAGCGGCCAATATTATAGACTTTAATCTGATGAAGTGGATGGGAGCGAACTCCTTCCGCACTTCCCATTATCCATACTCTGAAGAATTAATGCGTCTTGCGGACCGTGAAGGTTTTGTTGTAATTGATGAAATCCCCGCCGTGGGACTACATGTGAACTTTATGGTCATGTTATCAGGAGGCAGAGCCCATAAAAATACATGGGAGGAACTCCAAACCAAAGAGCAACATGAGCAAGATATTCGGGAATTAATTGCACGAGATAAAAACCATCCGTCTGTTGTGATGTGGAATGTGGCTAATGAACCTGCGTCCGAGGAAGAAGGGGCCTATGAATACTTTAAGCCGCTTGTAGAATTGATGAGAGAATTAGATCCGCAAAAACGACCAGTTACACTCGTTACTCATCTAGCTTCTACTCCAGATCGAGATAAAATTGCTGAACTAATCGATGTTCTAGCTTTGAATCGTTACTATGGTTGGTATGTGGATGGGGGAGACCTAGAATCTGCAAAAGTGAAATTGCGTGCAGAATTCAATGGTTGGCTTAAACGTTGCCCTAACACACCGATCATGATGACCGAATACGGGGCGGATACTGTGGCTGGTTTCCATGACGTTGAACCGGTTATGTTCACTGAAGAATATCAAATGGAGTTTTATAAAGCCAATCATGAAGTATTTGATGAATTCCCACATTTTATCGGTGAGCAGGTTTGGAATTTTGCAGATTTCGCTACAAGTCAGGGAATCATTCGTGTGCAAGGGAATAAGAAGGGGATCTTTACTCGGGATCGTAAGCCTAAGTATGCAGCGCATGAATTACGTAAACGGTGGACTGCAATTCCAGACTTCCATTACAAACAGGATAACGAATAGAGGGAGAGAGCAGAGGCATGTCTAAACAGCAGCAGATTGGTGTCGTAGGTCTTGCAGTGATGGGGAAGAACCTGGCTTTGAATATAGAAAGCAGAGGTTATTCCGTCGCAGTCTTTAATCGTTCTTATGATAAAACAGAAGAGTTCCTAACCAATGAAGCGCATGGCAAGAATTTTATAGGCTCAGAAACGGTTGAAGAGTTTGTAAATGCGCTCGAGAAACCACGAAAAATATTACTGATGGTTAAAGCGGGTTCAGCTACGGATGCGACAATCGAATCGTTAAAGCCTTTTCTTGAAGAAGGCGATATTTTGATAGATGGAGGAAATACTTTCTTCCAAGATACTATTCGTAGAAACAAGGAACTACAATCCGCCGGCTTTCATTTTATTGGTACTGGCGTATCTGGTGGGGAGGAAGGAGCTCTTAAGGGCCCTTCCATCATGCCTGGGGGGAAGAAAGAAGCTTATGAGCTTGTAAAGCCCATTCTCGAGGCTATATCGGCCAAAGTCGATGGCGATCCTTGCTGTACCTATATTGGACCCGACGGTGCCGGACACTATGTGAAGATGGTTCACAATGGCATAGAATATGGCGATATGCAATTGATTTCGGAGGCTTATTTTATTCTGAAGCAGGTCCTGAATCTTAGTGCTGCAGAGCTGCATGATGTATTTAGTGAGTGGAATAAAGGTGAGCTGGATAGTTATTTGATTGAGATTACTGCCGATATTTTTGCGAAAACAGATGAAGAAACCGGAAAGCCTATGGTCGATGTCATCCTAGATACCGCTGGCCAAAAAGGTACAGGAAAGTGGACTAGTCAAAATGCGCTAGATCTCGGCGTTCCGCTGCCTATCATTACAGAATCTGTATTTGCACGCTTTATCTCGGCCATGAAGGAGGAACGGGTCAAGGCTAGTAAATTGCTTCAAGGACCAGAGAAGAAGAGCTACAATGGTGATCAAGATGAGCTGATCGAAGCTGTTCGGAAAGCACTATATATGAGTAAAATTTGCTCGTATGCTCAAGGCTTTGCACAGATGCGTGTAGCGTCTGAGGAGTACGAATGGAATTTACGTTACGGAGATATAGCCATGATCTTCCGTGGCGGTTGTATTATTCGTGCGCAATTCCTACAAAAAATCAAAGATGCCTATGATCAAGATGCTGAGCTTGCTAACCTTTTGCTAGATCCATACTTTAAAGATATAGTGGAAGAGTACCAGACGGCTCTACGTGACGTTCTATCACTTGCGATTAAATGCGGGATCCCTGTACCTTCATTTTCAAGTGCGATTGCTTACTACGACAGTTATCGCGCGGAGACACTTCCTGCAAACTTACTACAGGCACAGCGAGATTATTTTGGTGCCCATACTTATCAGAGAGTAGATAAAGAAGGCGTATTTCATACAAAATGGTTAGAATAGACTAATAAAATAGTTAATATAGCGCTTACAAAAGTTATTGACGAGCACATCAGAAAATGGTATTCTACGGTAAGGATAATTAATTAGTTTATTAAACAAATTAATTATCCTTACATCATTACTTTTGATAGGTGAAGAAGTAAAAGTGTACACCATCCAAGAGTTACGGGGGAATGAAGTTGAATACACAAACTGGTCTGGAAACTTCAAAGGGTTTTGTGTCTAGTGCAACAAACAGAAAGTTTGGTCTAAGGGATAAGCTGGGTTATTTATTCGGTGATTTCGGAAATGATTTTTTCTTTATTCTTGTAAGCTCTTTCTTAATGGTATTCTACACGGATGTATTTGGAATTAATGCGGCTGCCGTTGGTGGGCTCTTCCTAATTGCCCGACTTTGGGATGCAATCGCTGATGTAACCTGGGGGCGTTTTATAGATACTAGAAAAGCAAGCCCTAACGGAAAATTCAAACCATGGATTTTTAGAATGTCGTTTCCACTAGTGGTTACAGGTGTATTAATGTTCATTCATCTTCCAGGGATGTCTGACGGATTCTATCTCGCCTACGCCTATGTAACCTATATCCTCTGGGGAACGTTTTATAGTACTGTGAATATTCCTTACGGGTCAATGGCTTCTGTAATCACAAGTGATCCTGTTGAACGCACCTCACTATCAACATTTCGAACGTTAGGCTCTTCATTAGCGGGGTTAATTATTAATGTAGTAGGGCCCCTGATTATATTCGTAGATAACAAGGCTGATCCGAACCGATTTTT
Organism: Paenibacillus sp. NPDC101420; assembly: GCF_050277435.1. Classification (NCBI taxonomy): domain Bacteria; kingdom Bacillati; phylum Bacillota; class Bacilli; order Caryophanales; family Paenibacillaceae; genus Paenibacillus; species Paenibacillus sp. NPDC101420. The sequence goes on along the minus strand of NZ_JBNNSE010000007.1, from coordinate 284,445 downwards.
GCTTGCTGCCGTTATCTTTGCTATTCTTTCACTTTCCTGTTACATGGCTTGTTATAAGCTATCAACTGAACGGATTATTGCCCCAGAGAACAATAAGGTTAAAGGTAATCTGGGCGCCACTTTAAAAGGATTCTCCAAAAACAAACCTCTAATCTGGATCTTAGTTGCTTCACTCGTTTTTATGACTTGTTTTATGCTTATCGGATCAGTAAATATCTATTTGTTCAAAGACTATTTTGGTAGTACAACAGCTTTAAGTATGGTAGGTTTTGTTCAAACCGTAGCTATGTTGATCGCTATGCCATTAGTAAAACCACTAGTTGCCAGATTCGGTAAAAAGGAAACAGCCTCCGCCGGTCTTTTATTAGCTGCAGCCATTTACGCTTTATTATACTTTTTGCCTAATGTGAGCACTAATCAATTTATTGGAATATTGTCTATCGCTAATTTTGGTTACGCTTTCTTTAATATGGTGATCTGGGCGTTTGTGACCGATGTGATAGATTATCATGAATACATAACGGGCCTTCGTGAAGATGGAACGGTGTATTCTATTTACTCCTTTGCTCGTAAGGTGGGGCAAGCGATTGCTGGAGGACTTGGAGGGTTTGCGATTAGTGCAGTAGGTTATAATGCCACCCTTAAATCACAGACACCAGCTACGCTTCACGGACTCCATACCTTAGCAACATTAATGCCTGCCATTATCTTAGCTCTAGTATTTTTGATCCTTGTATTCTTATATCCTTTGAACAAAAAACGCACGCTTCAGCTTACCGCAGACATAGCAGAGAGAAGTCATTCTTAAGGTTATATCGTTTGTCATCTTTCAACAGAAACCCCAGGTTTGATAGGGGTTTTTTGTTGATTTTTGCTTTAAAGATGTTTGATATTACTCAACTTCCTGAGAGGTTTTTGCGAAAAAACGATGTGAAAATATACACATAAAAAATATTTTGAAGCGCTTACAATTTCTGTTGACGAGTATAAGTTGATGGTGTTATCCTACGGTAAAGATATTTTGTTAGTTTAATGAACTAATTAAATATCCTTACAATTCTTACTTTTGAAGGATGCGCTTAAATGTAGCTATTCAAAAGTTACGGGGGGATAAATATGAATCAACAAGCCGGTCTCGAAACTTCAAAGGGTTTAGTAACAAATGTAAACAACAGAAGGTTTGGCCTCAGAGATAAGATGGGTTATTTGTTCGGTGATTTCGGCAATGATTTTTTCTTCATTCTTGCAAGCTCTTTCTTGATGGTATTCTATACAGATGTGTATGGAATCAGTGCGGCAGCCGTAGGCGGACTTTTTCTCATTGCTCGCTTATGGGATGCAGTCGCAGATGTAACTTGGGGACGTTTTATCGATACTAGAAAAGCAGGGCCGAAGGGGAAATTCAAACCATGGATCTTTAGAATGTCTTTTCCGCTAGTTGTTACTGGTGTGTTAATGTTCGTTCATATTCCAGGAATGTCTGATGGATTCTATCTGGCCTACGCTTTTGTAACTTATATTCTATGGGGAACATTATACAGTACGGTTAATATTCCTTACGGTTCAATGGCTTCAGTGATCACCAGTGATCCAGTGGAACGAACCTCGCTATCAACCTTTCGGAGCTTAGGGGCTTCATTAGCAGGGCTGATTATAAATGTGGTTGGTCCTTTGATTATTTTCGTAGATAACAAAGCAGATGCTAATCGATTTTTTTTGACAGCTGTTATCTTCGCCATTCTTTCACTCTCCTGTTATATGGCCTGCTATAGTCTCTCCACTGAACGTATTACTTCGTCGAATAACTCAAAGGTAAAAACAAATTTTCGAGCAACGCTAAAAGGATTTAAAAAGAACAAACCCCTGATCTGGATCCTAATAGCTTCGCTTGCCATCATGACTTGCTTTATGCTTACCGGTGCTGTGAATGTCTATTTGTTTAAAGACTATTTCGGAAGTGCAAAAGCATTAAGTATCATGGGCTTGATTCAAACGGCAACGATATTCATTACCATGCCATTAATAAAACCTTTGGTTGCAAGATTCGGAAAAAAAGAAACCGCCTCAGCGGGTCTGCTTCTAGCGGCTATAGTATATGCTTTGTTATATTTCATGCCGAACTTGAGCGTTAATCAATTCATTGGAGTAATGACTGTAGCCTCATTTGGTACCGCTTTCTTTAACATGACGATCTGGGCATTTGTTACGGATGTTATTGATTATCATGAATACTTAACGGGATTACGGGAAGATGGTACAGTTTACTCTGTGTATTCCTTTGCCCGTAAGGTGGGTCAAGCAATTGCTGGTGGACTTGGTGGTTTTGCCATTAGTGCTGTCGGATATAATGCTCAGCTTAAAGCGCAATCGCAGGATACACTTCAGGGAGTGCATACATTAGCAACTTTATTACCTGCCGTTATGGTGTTCATAGTTTTCCTAATCTTAGTATTTCTTTATCCATTGAACAAAAAACGTACACTCCAGCTTGCTACTGACTTAAGAGAGAATAGAAGCTTGTAAAATGTAGCGATTTCAGATGTTAATTCTGCTGAATACTTCTTCTATTTTTCCGGAACTGATTTGGCGTGATTCCGTTAGTTTTTTTAAAGACCTTTATAAAATAGTTCACATCATTATAACCAACCATCTGAGCGATATCCGTTATCGATAGATAATTGTTCTCCAACATTTCAACAGCGGATTTAATTCTCAGCAAGTTGATGTAATCAATAATAGATTGGCTAGTTTCTTGTTTGAACTGTCTGGAAAGCTCGTACATGCTTGCCGAGATCGCACGGGCTATTATATCAAGACTCAATTCTTTATCCAGGTTTAGGCGGATATATTCGATCGCTTTTCTTATGGGAGAACTATAGGGTTTCAGAGACAAATCATTAACAAGCTTGCAGTATTCAGAATACATTTTCATTTGAAGCTCAGAAAGCTGTTGTACAGAAGCAGATCTTTCGATTTGAATAGAAAATTTCTCTGAGATACTGTCTATGTAGACTGGATGAACGCCACCTTTCTCTGCTGCCTTGCGCAGCAGAGTGTTGCTTACAAAGGATAAATTTTTACGTGATCGTAGGGGGTCCGTAGGGAAACGGTCAGGAAAATCGTTCTTACCCCATGCACCATCCTTCAAGAATTGTTGCAGCTGTTGTTGATTTCCTCGCTCTATAATAGACAATAATTGATTTTCTTTCCGATATCTTTCTTCTATGATCGCTGGCGATAAATCTGTTTTGTTTTTGACCGCTTCAGAAAGTAACAGATTCTGGCTTCGAAAGTTATAGCTAACATGCTCAAAAGTTGAAACCGAGTGGTTAGAAAGTTGAGCACTCTCTGAAAGATACGCTAGAAATTCTGAGATGTTATTGACCTTTTGTTCATTGATTAAAGGCAGAGAGAGATAATATTGTTCTAAGATGGGCTGCAGCCAAATGGATAAATTATTGTCAAATATAATATCGTGCATGAGAAGTGTAGAAGGCTCTTCCAGTAGATAAGGACCTACAATTATGCTCCCTAGGTAACTGGTGCCTTTGTAAAGGTTGGAAGAGATGAAATTCAATTTATAGGATGTGGAATGAATAAGTAAATGTGATGCGGCATTCGAATGTTGAAGCTGAAGCATTGCTCTGAGATCTTCGAAGTAACCTTTTAATGGCTCTGGCACTTGTATATGCCCAGACTCCCATACGATCTGTACCCCTGATTGAAAAAAGACAGTCTCAATGCTCGCATAGTTATATGTGAATTTAAGTAGTTTTTGTAGTTGTTCCCATTCCTCAGATAACACTAAATTCTCACCCCTTGTAAACATTATTCTTCTCAAGCTGCTCTATATTTTACTATTATACACAAGATTTTACGAGAATAATAAATCGGTTTCATTTATAGTAACGTTATTCTTATACATTCAACTGGTAATCGCTAGGAGGAGGGAAAGAGGTTGTGGTAAATAAAAACCTTAGCATCTCAGGCTTCTCTGATGAAATTTCTGCAGAGTTTGACCAGCAGCTTGAGGTAGTTTCGAAATTGGGGATGCAGTACTTATCCTTGCGCGGCATCGACGGTAGAAATATCGGTGACTTTACACTGGAAGAGATTCGATCGAATGTTCTACCCAGACTTGAACGATCCGGTATTCGAGTATCCTCCATCGGTTCGCCAATCGGGAAAATTTTCGTGAAAGATGAAGGCGCTTTTATAAAGCAAAAAGAAATGCTACACAGACTCTGTCAGATCAGCAATTTATTGCAGTGCAAGTATATTCGTATATTCAGCTTCTATATCCCCAAGGGTGACGATCCCGATCAATACCGGGACGAAGTGATTGAGAAGATCAAGGAATTTACTACGATCGCTGAACAATACGATGTAATTCTACTGCATGAGAATGAAAAAGATATCTACGGTGATATTGCTCGGCGCTGTAGTGAGATGTTGAATGCGGTTAATTCCAAGTATTTTAAGGCTATTTTTGATTTTGCGAACTTCGTGCAATGTGGTGAGGATACTCAAGCATGCTACGATTTATTGAAAGATGAAATTGCTTATATACACATTAAGGATGCAGTTAAGTCGGATAATCAGAATGTGGTCTGTGGGACTGGGGAGGGGCAAATCCCGTCGATATTGTCTCAGGTGATTCACAGTGGGTATAAAGGTTTCTTGACGCTTGAACCACATCTGGTTCAGTTTGACTCCTTAAAGGATTTAGAACTGGAGAATGCAGAAGAAATTATTAAGGACAACAAAGGTCTTAATGGAGCGGAGGGCTACAAGCTACAGTACGAAGCTCTTATTCAAATACTTGAACATATTGAAAGCGAGGAGAAAGTGAAATGACAAAAGTAAGAATGGGAATTATCGGTGTTGGTGCACAAGGCAGTGCATATGCTAATTTTTTGACCGAAGAAAAAGTGGAGAATATGCAGCTTGGGGCAATCTGTGATATCGATCCTGCAAAGAAACAGTGGGCATCAGAAAAGTATCCGGATGTTCCTTTCTATGACAACTACATCGAAATGATTGAAAGTGGAGAAGTAGACGCAATAGTCACTTGTGTGCCTCACTATTTGCATCCGGAAATGGGAATCGAAGCGTTGAAGAGAAACGTTCACGCCCTGGTGGAAAAGCCAGCCGGAGTATACACGAAGCAGGTTAGAGAACTAAATGAATTCGCAGCAGCTAAGCCCGAAATAGCTTTTGGAATCATGTTTAATCAGCGAACCAACCCGCTATATCAAAAGCTGAAGGAAATTATTGATAACGGAGAAATCGGTGAGATTCGTCGCACGAATTGGATGATTACCACCTGGTGGAGACCTCAAGGTTATTATGATCAAAGCGCTTGGAGAGCTACTTGGGAAGCCGAAGGTGGTGGTGTTCTGGTCAATCAGGCTCCACATCAGCTGGATTTATTACAGTGGATATGCGGAATGCCTAAGAAAGTCTACTCCAATGTGAAATATGGTTATCAAAGAAATATAGCAGTAGAAGATGAGGTTACTGTACTACTAGACTATGGGAACGGCGCAACAGGCGTATTCGTCACTTGCACACATGATGTTGTAGGAACGGACCGATTTGAGATTTTGGGTGATAAAGGGAAAATCGTAGTTGATGACAGTAATATGATAACCGTTAAACGCCTGATCAAACCTGAGCGCGAAATGAGCGATACCATGAGTATGGTTGATGTAATGAAAATATTCATGGGTGGAAATTCGGATGAAATCTACAATGAAGAAGTTATTACCTTTGAAAGTGTCTGGGGAGCTCAGCATACTGCAGTCATGAAGAACTTCGCATCCCATATTTTAGATGGGGAGCCGCTTTTGGCACCAGGAAGTGATGGTATTCACGGCGTGGCGCTTGCAAATGCCATTCACTTATCTAGCTGGCTAGGTAAAGAGGTGGAGCTCCCTGTTGATGAAGAGCTATATTTGAACGAACTCAAGAAGAAGATCGAAGAAGAGCAAAAGCAACCTCTAACCAAGTAATGATACTTCTTAATATTTAAAAAACTAACTCGTGGTATGAGCCATGGGTTAGTTTTGAAAAGGAGATTTCCATATGTTAAAGGCAGCGGTTATTGGACTTGGTGATATTTCCAACATTCATATTCAAGCGATTCAGACGAATCCAGGGATTGAGTTAGTGGCTGTATGTGATATTGATGAGTCTCTAAGGAACACACTACCTGGTATAAGCTTTTATACAGATTATCTGCTCATGCTTCAAAAAGAGTCCCTTGACTGCGTGCATATTTGCTTGCCACATCATCTGCACTATCCAGTAACCAAAGCCTGCATGGAGAATGGGGTTCATGTGCTTCAAGAAAAACCGTTAGCCTTAAACATAGAAGAAGCGTTAGCCATGGAGAAGCTTGAGGCAGAATATGAGCAGATCAAAGTTTGCATCTGTCTACAGAACCGTTATAACGAGACTTTTGAGATGCTTCAGGATATCGTTCGTCATAATGACTATGGCCCTTTGATTGGGATTAAGGGCTTGGTAGCATGGTATAGACCGCAAGTCTATTATGATATCAAACCATGGCGTGGACGGAAAAGCGAATCCGGTGGCGGGGTGATGATTAATCAATCGATCCATACGCTGGATCATATGCAATTGCTTGGTGGGCCGATCGAGGCGATCCGAGGATCCGTTGATCAACTGATGAATTACGGTATTGAGGTCGAGGATACGGTGTCTGCGTATATTCGGTTTAAGAACGGAGCTAAGGGCTTGTTTTTTGCAACCGTTGCCAATGCGAGTAATTCTAGCGTTGAGCTTGAAGTGATGTATGAGAAAGTGAAATTCACAATAAAAGACAGCCTATTAATTAAAGAAGATGATCATGGGGAGAAAGAGGTATTAGTTGAAGATGCCAAGCTTCCAGGGACGAAGTTTTATTATGGAGCTAGCCACGCTTCACTAATCGATCATTTCTATGATTGTATACGTAACGATTCACACGATTATGTTCATATCCGAGATGCTGTTCAGTCCATAAGAATGATAGATACGATTCACAAATCTTCGGCACAAAAACAAGAAATTCAACTGGAGGGTGATCTTGATGAGTAACGGTAAAATTGGTGTGCAAATGTTCAACTTGAAAAATAAAATTGTGGAAAACGGAGTTTATGAGACACTACGAACGGTAAAAGAACTAGGATTTAGTGCCGTTGAAGTCACTCAAATTGATATGACTAAGGAGAATGTGTCCGAGCTTAAACGAGCTAGCGAGGATTTTAATATCAAAATCGTTTCGGTCTCTGCTCCTCTGAATACGATGCCGGGTATGCCAGGGGAATCCTTAACCACAGATTTCGATAAAATCGTCAATGATTGCAGGACATTGAACTGTAATTATGTCCGTATTGGTATGATGCCAATAACGCTTATGGGAAATAAAGAGAAAATCATGGAGTATATTCATCAAGCAGAAGAAATGGCTACACGTTTGGAGAAGCACGGTATTGAGCTCTATTATCACAACCACCACGTAGAATTTGAGAAATATGACGGGGAAACGCTTCTGGATATGATGAAGGACAACACCTCGAAGCTAGGTTTCGAATTGGATGTTCATTGGATTCAGCGGGGTGGTGAGAATCCGGTAAATGTTATTAAACGCTTTGCTGGACGTGTATCCTTACTGCATCTAAAGGATTACAGAATCGGCCACATGGATTTAAGTGCAGATGACTTTAAAGATATGTCAAAGTTTATGTATAAGTTCTCCAATATTATTGAGTTTGCAGAGCTTGGTGAAGGGAGCTTAGATATTCAGGCGATTATCGAAGCCGGTCACGAGAGTGGTGTGCAGTATTTCTTGATTGAGCAAGACGATACGTATGGGAAAGATCCGTTTGATTGTCTACAGACTTCAGGAAGCTATCTGAAACAGTTGGGTTATGAGAACTGGTTCTAAAATTTAGTAATCTAATCTAACGAATAAAGCCGTTGAAATAGGCTTTATTCGTTTTTTTATTACAAAATCCATCTAGCTCCTGTTATTACTCAAGCTAAGCTTTGAGACTCCAAGAAAGTTTTTTATAACTAATGCACAAGCTCCCATAACACAGGCCTTCTCTCCTAATTCTGAAAGGAGTAACTTACAAGGCTGACTTATCGACGAACTTAGCTTTGATAGAAGTAGAGGCAGGGCATTAGGATAGATTGTTAGCAGGCGATTGTTAAGAATCATAATTTCAGGATTGAACAGATTTATAATATTATTGAGGCCAGTCGCAATGTAATTCATATATTTCTCTAGCGCAGCAATTGCTACAGGGTCAGCCACTTGGATCCAATGTTCAATTTCCTGAAGACTTACCTTTTCTTTTTTCTTCATACGCGCTATCGAACTCGTTAAACTTACTTCAGAAGCATATTGTTCCCAGCACCCCGAATTCCCGCAACTGCAGACTTTCCCGTCAGGAATGATAATCATATGACCTATCTCTCCGGCGAAGCCGTTATAGCCTTTTAATACCTCTCCATGAACCATCATCCCCAGCCCTATTCCTGAATTGAAGCTTAATGAAAATAAATGCTCACTCTGATGATGCATAAAGACAATTTCTGAGAAGGCGCTTAAATTCGCGTTGTTCTCCACAAAAATGTTAAGTCCAGTTGCGTCTTTAAGATCTTGTTTTAAATTTCTGTTGTGCCATTGATGATAGGGGAGATAACAAATCAACTCAGAATTATCTACAATCCCATGTACCCCTATGGCCACGCCTATGAGGCCGTGAGGAGCAAGTTCACAACGCTTCTTATAGTGTCTGATCTGTTCCACTAATAATCTAAATATTTCGTGATAGTTATGGGTTTCAAACTCAATCAGTTGAGAAGAGACTGGAACACCTTGTAAATTGGTAAGTACAAAAGTCATCTTTTTTCCGTCCAAATCAATCCCTAGCGCATACCCAGCAGTTTCATTAAGTGAGAGGAAGATCGGTTTTCGGCCTGGATTGTTATGCTCTTTATAGGTCTCAATAATTAGAACCTCTGCTAACAAATCAGCTGCCTGAACGGATAGAGTGGACTTATTTAACCCGGTTACCTTTGCCAGGTCTGTTCTTGAAATAGAGCCGTGCCCTATAATTTCACCTAAGATTAGAGCACGATTAATTTGTTTGACATGTGAAGAATCGCCGGTAATCATAAAGCACCTCCTTGAATGATTGACGAACCTAAGGCATGATGTTATTATACAGGTAATTAGTTTGTATGGTAAACAAATTAATTTAAAGTGGTTTATCAGAACGCTATTTTAAGCAGATTAGAAAGCATGAATGAATAACAATTTGTACTTGGAGTGGAGGAAATCATGGGGATTTTACAAGAGCTTCTAAAAGATATTCCGGTTCCGAAAATGGCCAAAGTAAGAGTGAATTTTGATAGTGGGCATATTGAAGACCTTGGGAAGGAATTGAATAAGAAGCTGCAAAGAGATGAGATTCGGAACACCATTCAACCTGGTATGGAAATCGCTATTGCTGTTGGGAGTAGAGGTTTAGACCGTTTAGTAGAAATTACAGCCGTTACGGTGAAGTTTCTGCAAGATGCCGGAGCGAAGCCTTTTATCGTTCCAAGCATGGGGAGTCATGGCGGAGCCACCGCTGAGGGACAACGTGATGTTTTGGCCCATCTGGGCGTTACAGAAGAAAGCGTGAATTGCGAGATTCGTTCATCGATGGAAGTGGTTCTGCTTGGTGAGCTGCCTAATGGATTACCCGTTTATGTAGACAAACATGCCGCAAGTGCAGATGGGATTGTAGTGATTAATCGCATCAAACCTCATACCGCATTTAGAGGCCCTGTCGAAAGCGGAATCATGAAGATGATTAGCATTGGTTTAGGCAAGCAAAAAGGTGCTGAGGCCTGTCATCAGTTGGGCTTCAAGTACATGGCCGAGAATGTTCCCGCTATGGCCAAGATGATTATGGAGAAGAAACCTATTCTATTTGGAGTGGCAACGATTGAAAACGCTTTTGATAAAGTAGTTTGCATTGAGACGTTAACTCCTGAAGAGATTGTTGAACAGGAAGCCGCTTTACAAATGAAGGCAAAGGAAATGCTGCCAAAACTTTTCTTTGATCAATTAGAGGTACTTATCATCGATCAAATTGGCAAAAACATTAGCGGAGACGGTATGGATCCAAATATTACAGGTCGTTACCCAACGCCATACGCTTATGGAGGTCCTGAGGTTAATAAGATCGTTGTACTTGATTTGACGCCACAGACTGAAGGTAATGCAAACGGTGTTGGAACCGCTGATTTTACAACGCAAAGGCTAGTAGACAAGATGGATCTGGAAGTAACCTATGCCAATGGATTGACTTCTACTGTTGTAGCACCTACAAAAATTGCAACCACGCTGCCTAACGACCGGGAAACCATTCAAGCGGCTATCAAAACCAGCAATATTTTAGATTTCACTCAGGTCAAAATGGTTCGGATCAAAAACACATTGGTGCTAAATGAGTTGGAAGTGTCCGAGGCATTAATTGATGTAGTGAAGCAGCATCCTCAAATGGAATTGATCTCTGAAGCCTACGACCTAACTTTCGATAGCAATGGAAACTTACTTTAATACTAACACTGGGGAGAGAAGACATGACTAATCTATTTGATCTAACAGGAAAAATAGCAGTAGCCATTGGTGGGAACAGCGTACTTGGCTCATCTATCGCGGCAGGATTGGCTGAACAAGGCGCTCAAGTTGCAATTGTCGGACGGAATCTAGAGAAAGCGGAAGAAGTAGCAAAGAGCATTGTTAATAATGGTGGTACAGCAAAAGCATTTCAAGCTAATGTTAGTTCACGTGACTCTCTGCTTCAGGTAGCTTCTGAAGTTGAGGAATGGGCTGGAGGATGGGACATCCTGCTGAACGCTCCAGGGAAAAATAGCTCCACACCTTTCTTCGAACTAGAAATGGAAGAGTGGGACGATATTATGGATGTGAATTTAAAAGGCATCGTGCAGACCTGTCAAATTTTTGCCAAAAAAATGATTGAGCAGAATCGGAAAGGCAGCATCATTAACATCTCTTCCGTATCCTCAACAACACCGTTATCCAAAGTGTTCACCTATTCGGTTTCCAAAGCGGCGCTTAACAGTGTTACTCAGTTCTTAGCGCGTGAGTTTGCATTAAATGGCATCCGTGTAAACGCTATCATCCCTGGGTTCTTCCCGGCTGAACAGAATCGCAAAATTCTAAGTCCAGAGCGAATAGACTCCATTATGAAACATACGCCTATGCAGCGTTTTGGAACACCAGAAGAACTTCAAGGTGCTGCGGTATGGCTAGCCTCTGAGAAAGCCTCCAGTTTCGTTACCGGTACATTAATTCGTGTAGATGGCGGATTTGGAAGTATGACGATTTAAAGAGCATCCTGTAAATAGATTCATCAATGGGAGGGATCATAAGTGCTTACAGATAAATATAACAAATTACAATCCATCCTTCGTGAAATGAAATCAGTAGTGGTTGCATTCTCTGGTGGGGTTGATAGCACCTTCTTATTAAAAGTGGCTGTTGATACTTTGGGTCCTGATCATGTACTCGCGGTAACCGCGGATTCAGAAACCTATCCATCAAGTGAACTGGAGGAGGCAAAAGAGCTCGCTGCACTTATAGGTGTTACACATCAGGTAATTGAAACCTCTGAACTCGCAATTCCGGGGTATGCAGAGAACAGTAAAAACCGCTGTTATTTTTGCAAAAGCAGCTTATTCGATCACTTATTCCCTGTACTGGAGGAAAAGAGCTTTAAGAATATCATCTATGGTGTTATTGCAGATGATATGAACGAACATCGTCCAGGGATGCAAGCCGCTAAAGAGAGAGGCATCCGTGGTCCTCTACTTGAGGCTGAACTGTTTAAAACAGAAATAAGAGAGCTTTCGAAATCATTTAATTTGCCTACATGGGAAAAACCATCGTTCGCCTGTCTGTCTTCAAGAATCGCCTATGGGGAGCGTATTACGAATGAGAAACTGCAGAAGGTAGAAAAAGCCGAGGCTTATTTAAAATCGCTGAAAATACGTCAAGTACGAGTTCGAACCCATCAGGATATTGCAAGAATTGAAGTCGAACCCTTAGATATGGAGATTGTTTTAGCACATCATCATCTTATCGTGCAAGAGCTTCAGAGTTACGGCTATAAATACGTTACGTTGGATCTGTTAGGATATCGGAGCGGCAGTATGAATAAAGCTCTTTCTATATCGTAAGAAGGGAAGGTTAGGCATGTCTAGAGAGCTTGTAATTGGACTTGATATCGGTACGACAAGTGTTAAAGCCTGTGTGTTTACGATTCATGGAAAATTAATCACAGAGGTTGAAGAAATGAATAGCTTCCATTATCCGCAGCAAGGCTGGGCTGAACAAGATGCAATCGAGATTGAACGCTCTGCTGTAAGGGCTATTAGAGAAGCTGTTAGAAAAGCAAAGATCGGTAAAAATGAATTGATTACTATTGGATTCTCAGCGGCCATGCATTCTCTTGTTCTAATAGACGCAGCTGGCATCCCGCTCTCCCCTGCACTCATTTGGGCGGATGGAAGAGGATCTGATCAGGTCCATCAACTGTCAGAATCGATGAAACAACAGATTTACGCGCAAACTGGGACTCCTGTCCATCCGATGACGCCTTTGATTAAGCTGTTATGGATGAAGGAGAATGGTTATGAACCCTATCTAAAAGCTACTTACTTCATGTCCATAAAGGAGTATTTAATTTACAGCTGGTTTGGGGAAAGAATGATCGATTATTCGATGGCTTCTGCAACCGGATTGTTTAACCCGGCAACTCACACATGGGTTCAGGATCTGTTAACGCTGGTTGGCATATCTGATAAACAGCTGTCTAAGATTGTTCCTCCAACTTTTCAATTCAATAAGATTAATCCGGAAATAGTAGAACAGATGGGAATTCAGGCAGAGCTTCCTTTTATGATCGGAGCAGCAGACGGACAGCTGGCTAACTTAGGGATTGGCGCTCTACTTCCTGGGGAAGTTGCTGTTTCAGTAGGGACTAGCGGAGCCATTAGACAATTCACAAGCCACGCAAAGGTTAGTCAGAATCAAGAAACGTTCTGCTATTCTTTTACCGAAGATACTTTTATTATCGGAGGGCCTACGAACAATGGTGGGATTGTCCTTCAATGGTTTAAGGATCTGATTCAAGATCAAGGAAGCTTCGAAGAATTTCTAAGTGAAGCAGAGCGTGTTGAACCTGGTGCGGAGGGACTGCTGTTCCTACCCTATTTAAATGGAGAAAGAGCACCACTGTGGAATCAACAGGCAAAAGGAAATTTCTATGGTGTGGCGATTACGCATAAGAAAGAGCATTTTATCCGTGCTGTGCTGGAAGGAATTACTTTCAATCTCTATCAAATTGGTAGGGCACTAGAGAACATTGCCGGAACCTCCTCAAAAATATATGTGAACGGCGGCTTGGCCAGATCTCCACTTTGGCTGCAGATGATGGCTGATATTTTTGAAGCTGAGATTTATGTTTCAGAGAATCATCACAGTGCTGCGTGGGGCGCTGCTTGGACGGCATTGGTGGGCACGGGTCGCGTGAAGTCTTTTGAAGAAATCAAAGATAATATTCCGATGGGACTGCCTGTCACCCCCAATCAGGAAAGCAGCAAGCGATATAAAGAAATTTATTGTAACTATGAAAAAGTAGCAAAAACCGTAGCTGAATTATTCTGATGACTAGATTTGAACTAAAGAGGTGACGAAATGCTCGAGGACATTTTAAAGCAAGTTCAAGCTGGAAAGCTTAGTGTTCCAGAGGCAAAAGAACGATTGGCTGCTTTCGAAGAGTTGGGGTTCGCGAAAGTGGATCATCATCGAAAAAAACGTCAAGGATTCCCTGAGATTGTCTATGGTGAAGGTAAAACTTCCGAACAAATCATTGCTATTGTCCAGTCCTTACGTACGAGGAATACTCAGGTACTCGTCACTAGAATTTCTTCGGATAAGGCTGAAGATATTTTAAAGGTAATACCAGAGTTGATATATAACGAAATTGCCAGAATTCTATATTGGAAAGCTAATGAAAGTACTGAGGATATCTCTAAAGGCTATATCGCCGTTATTGCTGCAGGCACTTCGGATATTAGGGTAGCTGAAGAGGCTGCTGTTACTGCAGAGGTGCTTGGAAGTACTGTGCATCGTATTTATGATGTCGGAGTCGCCGGTATTCATCGTCTGTTGCATCATGCTGAAGAGATCCAGAATGCAGTTGTATCTGTTGTGGTCGCTGGTATGGAAGGGGCTCTTCCAAGCGTGGTTGGTGGATTAGTTGCTCATCCAGTCATTGCTGTCCCAACGAGCATTGGCTATGGAGCTAGCTTTAATGGTCTATCAGCGCTGCTAACAATGCTGAATTCGTGTGCCTCAGGTATAAGTGTAGTAAACATTGATAACGGGTTCGGTGGAGGTTACAACGCTGCATTAATTCATAAGCTGATACAAAAGGGGCTGTAAATAATGAAAACACTATACCTTGATTGCTTTTCAGGAATTAGCGGAGATATGTTCATTGGAGCACTTATCGATGCAGGGGCTGATCCAATCTATTTGAGAGAAGAGCTAAGAAAGCTACAAATTGAAGCTGAATACGAACTAAAGTGGGGTAAGATCGTTAAAAATGGCATTACTTGTACCAAGTTTGATGTGCTGTTGCAGAGTGAAGCGAACATAAGTTCTGGTGGTGAAAAAACCGCACTTTTACATGAACATAGCCACACAGATAAGCACGAACATGCACACACGCATGATCATCATGATCACAGTCACGATCATACCCACACACACGAGCATCACTCGCACGATCACGACCATAGCCATTCGGATGAAAATCACTCGCACGACCATAGCCATATGCACGTACAACATGATCACAGTCACGAACATAGTCACACCCACACGCACCACCACCATGATCACCGGTCGTATAAAGATATTGTTAAGTTAATTGAATCTGCTGGCTTTTCGGATCAGGTGAAAAATACAGCATTAAAAATTTTCAAGAAAATCGGAGAAGCCGAAGGGCTTATTCATGGAATCCCACTAGAGCAGGTGCATTTTCATGAAGTGGGTGCTGTAGATTCTATTATTGATATTGTTGGAGCGGCCATCCTGATTCATCAAATGGAGATTGAAACCATCAAGTCATCTCCAGTTCCAGTAGGCAAAGGGAAGATTCGCATTGATCATGGCATTTATCCGGTTCCAGCGCCCGCAACACTTGAAATGCTTAAAGGCATTCCATTGGAGCAATCGAATATCAGTGCAGAACTAACAACACCGACTGGAGCTGCCTTAATTGCGGTGCTCGTTCAGGAGTTTTGTTCCCTTCCATCGATGAACATTCAATCTATTGGATATGGAGCGGGTACCAAGACTTTCCCGGATCAACCCAATGCGTTAAGAGTTATTATTGGGGATTAGCACAAATATGAAAGGAGTAAGTCCATGAAATCTCAACGACCTCCTGATCATGAACATATAGATACAGACATGGTTAAAATGGAAGTGAATCTAGACGATATTCCCGGAGAATGGCTTGGTTATGTTATGGACTTGCTCTTTGAGAACGGGGCAAATGATGTATTTTATACACCTATCTATATGAAGAAAAACAGACCAGGAACACTACTACAACTCCTTTGTTCTTCTGAAAATGTAAGCGTTATGAAGGAGATTTTATTTGAAGAAACAACAACACTAGGCATTCGTTATTATCCCTTAATTGTACACCGTCTTGAAAGAACGTTTGAATCCGTTGAAACAGAGTGGGGAACCGTGACTATTAAAAAAGGGATATGTGCAGGTGAGGTTGTCCAGTGGGCGCCTGAGTTTGAGGAGTGCAAGCGCATAGCCCTTTTGCATGGTATTCCTTTAAAAAGGGTCTACGATCAAGTACGAAAGTCTAGCTGCATTTGAATGGTAGGAGGAAATTGAATTGGAATTTAGCTTATTGTCTGTGCTGTTTTTCGGATTTATTCTAGGGATCAAGCATTCTATAGAACCTGATCATATTATTGCGGTTTCTACTATGGTAGGCACAAATAAAAAATTATGGCGTTCAACTTTAACTGGAGTATTTTGGGGCATAGGTCATACTAGCACACTTTTTATTGTTGGAATGATTTTAGTGCTGTTAAAAGGTGAATTACCTGAAGTATGGGCGATGTCTTTAGAATTCCTCGTTGGCATCATGTTAGTGTATCTGGGGTTTAAAAGTATGGCGTCTATAAAAAAGTCAAACATTGAACCTCATACTCATGAGAGATCTCCATTAATTAAGATATTCATCATCGGATTCATTCATGGATTAGCTGGTAGTGCGGCGATGGTATTACTTACCCTCACGACGGTCTCCTCAATTTGGGAATGTGCCGTGTATATTTTGATATTTGGATTAGGTACGATTAGTGGCATGCTTATCTTTACGACAATTCTTGGCATTCCTTTTGTTTACAGTAAGAAGAATGTAGTGTTGAACCGCTCATTAACTCAGCTAGCTGGATCTATTAGTTTCATTTTTGGGATTTATTATATGTATAACCTCGGGGTTCGCGAAGGATTATTTCAATTGTGGTTAAATTAGATTCAAATTACGTAAAGTCTAAAGCCTGAGAAATCAGGCTTTTTTTGCATATATCTGTCTAGGACAACTGGGGTCCTACGGAATACAAATATATGGACACCTAAATGCGGAGGTGAAGCATGATGATCATTGAAAATTATACTTTAGCATCGTCCACATCCCATGCCACCCCTTATTACGTGATCAGAGGTGGGCTACCTGGTCCTGTGTTTATGGTGGTGTCCGGCATACACGGGAATGAAACGGCAAGCATTCGTGCGGCGAAAAACATCGTGAATCACTTAAGACAAGGAGAACTATATATTTACCGTGGTACGCTTATTATTGTTCCCCTCATGAATCAAAAAGCTTATCGCAAACGAATTCGGGGCGTGCCCGATTTGAACCGAACGTTTCCGCGTACTCGGAATGGAACTGCCAAACATCCCTTATCCGTAGCCTTGCTTCAATTAGTACGGCGTTATCGCCCCACCTGGTACCTTGATCTCCATGAAGCGAACGGTTTGTCTCAAAGAAATCCGAAACGCCTAGGTCAGTCTATTATTATTAAGCCGGGGAGCCAAGGTACGGTTACGGCAAGACGTATCATAAAAGACATTAATCGTACAATCGCTAATACTTCTTATCATTTTAATATCCGTTTACGAGAGCGCCCCGGGTCGTCACGTGCAGCCGTCTCCCGTATCATAGGAGCGAAGGCATTTACTGTGGAAACCTGCTGGAGTCTTGATCGTGACCTTCGTATTCGCTATCAGATAGACATTGTTAGTCGCTTTTTAAGAAGTGCTGGATTGATGTGATGATGATTAGATACGCTGTATGCCAAGCAAGCTGACCCTTAGTTCATAGGAATCGGCTTGTTTTGTGTGGATTTGAAAGATCATTGACAACAATGAGTATAGTGTATATATTATATATATACATTGAATACACATAAACTAGGAGTGAGGGCACGAGTTCATGAACATATTGATATCCAACACTTCCGGTGAACCCATCTATGCACAGATTGTAAGTCAGATCCGCCAGATGATCCTGCAAGGAGAGTTAGTCTCAGGTACGCCTTTACCTTCTATTCGACTGTTAGCCAAAGAGCTGCAGATTAGCGTAATTACAACAAAACGAGCTTACGAAGAACTGGAGAGAGAAGGGCTTATCAATTCCATTGTGGGAAAAGGCTCTTTTGTTTCTGGTGCGGATCAGGAGTTTATTCGTGAACAACGGTTACGGATCATGGAGAACAAAATGAAGGAGATTATCGACGAGAGTAAAATGTTAGGGATTGATTTTGCTGAGTTCAGTGAGATGTTGAAACTGCTGTATGAGGAGGAGACAGAATGAACGATGTCATTCAATTGAATCAAATATCTAAAAAATATGGCCATTTTAGCCTATGCGAACTTACGTTCGGTATTAAGGAAGGGTATATAACGGGGCTAATTGGACCCAATGGGGCAGGGAAAACAACTTTAATTAAAATGATGATGGGTATGGTACAACCGGACCAAGGAAATATCGAGATTTTCGGCAAAGAAACAACCATAAAGAATGCAAAGTACAAAGAGCGAATTGGGTATGTTTCCGATGAGAACTACTTTTACGATCAATTAACCATCGATCAGATGAGTAAGATGATTGCTCCCTTTTATAGTCAGTGGGATAAAGAGACTTATAGGAAATACATAGAGATGTTTAAGCTTTCCCCGCGGAAAAAGATTAAAGAACTCTCTAAAGGGATGAAAATGAAGTATTCGCTCGCCATTGCTTTATCGCACGGTGCAGACCTGCTCATCATGGACGAACCTACTGCGGGTCTTGATCCCATATTCCGAAGAGAACTGCTTGATCTGCTTAGTGAGCATATCCAGGATGAGAAGAAATCTATTCTTTTCTCCACGCATAACACGACTGATTTAGACCGGATAGCGGATTATATTGTTTTTGTGAATGAGGGGAGGTTAGTTTTTAATGAGATGAAAGAATCTCTCCCTAATAAATATATGCTGGTAAAAGGCAACAAGGAGTTGCTTGATCGGGATGTGCGGAAGTGTTTCATTGGGATTAGAGAGACGGAAGTTGGTTTCGAGGGTCTTCTGAACAATCGCTCTGAGGGCGAACGATTCTTTAGAGATCATGCCATATGCGAGACACCTACTCTGGAAGAAATCATGTATTTTACGGTAAAGGGAAACGCTTTGTATGTTTAATCTCTTGCTGTTAATTCGGAAAGACATTATTCTCCTGCGGAATTTCATCCCTTTATTTCTCTTGAGTATTTTGTTTGTTGCATATGTACAATTGGATAGCTCCAGTATGTTTGCTACCTTTCAATCTTTACTACTGCTCGTATACTCCTGTTCAATGGATGCACAGAATAACAACACAAAGTTTGTTATAGGACTGCCAGTAAGTCGGCAAGAGATTGTTTTGGCTAAATACTTATCACTGATTCCTTATAGTTTCATCGGTTTGGTTTGCTCTTTTGCTTTGTTTCTAATTTCCTTTTCATTTGGATATTCCATTAGCCCAGTGTATTGGATAGGGGTATCTTTAACGTTACTTATGATTCCTTTGACTGCGTCTATTTATCTGCCGATTCATTATTGGCTTGGATACAAAAACTATTACTTCAATATCTTTTTTAATGTAGTTATTACGATAACCACCATAAACGCTGGATCTTCACTCTCACATTCATCAGTTTTCTCAAAAATAACCCATTTAAAGCTGCAGGATCATCTGGTGCAGATAGGTTTGATAGGGATCTTTTATCTATTCATCTTGTACTTCTCATATAAGATTTCACTACGATTGTTTAGCAGGGAAGAGTTATAAGCTAAGGAGGACTTATAGTGTATCATTCATTTTATCTTATTCAAAAAGACTTCATTCTTTTGCGTAAATTTCTGATGCTGCTCATCCCTTTCTTTATTTTTATAGCTTACTCGAACTATCATAGCTTCAGTTTATTTACGCTAATGCCACCCATGCTGTTGTTGATAAGCTCCTGTTCTATGGATACTCAGCAGATGACGCAACGGTTTCTCGTTAATCTTCCTGTGCGGAGACAAGAGCTTGTCCGTGCTAAATACTTCTCAATCCTTCCGTATGCTCTTGTTGGGCTGGCAGCAACTGCTTTTACCTATCTCCTGATTATTATGACAGGTAAAGAGGTAACCCCTCATTTTTGGCAAGAGGTTGGTATTGCGATATCTATTTTCCCACTCCTCGCTATGCTTTATTTACCGATTCATTACTGGTTAGGGGCTAAAGGAACGCAAGTGGTTAATCTCGTATTTATGATGATTATAATGGTTGGTCCGAACGTGATCGGCAGCTTGCTTCAATGGTTTCCTGACCTAGAGAACTGGCATAGCTTTGGCGTGAAGCCTAGCTTTATTCCTTATATCATACTAGGACTCGCTTACGTGTTTTTACTCAGCTGTTCTTATCTCATTTCTTTGCGGATTTTTGAGAAGAAGGATCTCTGATGCTAATAATTTGAGATTTAGATTGAATTCATATACCATTATCTCTACAAAGATAAATACTGTAGGGGAAGGGTATACATCCAATGCCTAAAATGATTTATAGTTTTCGTACAAAAATGATTATGCTGCTGATGGCCAGTATGCTAGTATCCGGTGGGATAACCTTTTTAATCTATAAGGCGCTCCAGCGATATTATCACTCTGAGGTGAAATTTGAGAATCCACTAACCAAAGTTCGCTATGTAATAAGAGATATTGGAGATGTGAATACATTTTTAATTATCTTTATACCACTAGCCATTCTATTTTTCTTCTTATTCACTAAGCCGTATGCAAAATACTTCAAAGAAATCTCAAAGGGGATTCATCAACTAGCGTCAGGTGATTTCTCTGAACGAGTAGATATACCCTCCAAAGATGAATTTGGAATGATTGGTCATGATCTCAATCTAGCCATTGAGAATATGCAAGAAGCCATTGAGCGGGGAGACATTGCCGAGAGCAGTAAAGATCAACTCGTGTTGAACCTGGCGCATGATTTGCGTACACCCCTAACCTCGGTTATTGGTTATTTGGATTTTATTTTGAAAGACAATCAGTTAACTCCTGAACAGACCAGGCATTATACGACGATTGCTTATACTAAATCTCAACGTTTAGAAAAATTGATTGATGAGCTGTTTGAAATTACAAGAATGAATTACGGCAAGCTTAAGCTTGAGAAATCCTCGATTGATCTCAGTGAGCTTCTCTTACAATTAAATGAAGAATTATATCCAGTCTTTGAGAAAAATGGCCTAACCTCCAGATTGGATATGACACAACCTCTGATGATTTACGGTGACGGGGAATTGTTAGCTCGTGTATTTGAGAACCTTCTTACGAATGCGGCCCGATACGGAAACGATGGTCAATTTATTGATATTCACGGTTACTTGGACGCTAACGAGGTAATCGTTGAAGTAATTAACTATGGGAATTGTATTGAGCCGGAAGAGCTGCCACGAATTTTTGATATGTTTTACACGGGTGATCGTGCACGAACACATCCAACAGGAAGTACGGGACTTGGCTTGTTTATTACTAAAAATATAGTAGAGCAGCATAATGGAACCGTATCTGCGCAAAGCAGTGTGGTGCGGACAATCTTTGAAGTGAGACTCCCGAGAAACAGTAATTGAAGACCATTTCTATATGATGAAGTACCAACCTAAAGAGGATTCGTTGGTGGGTGATATCTAAAAATCGTCCACCTTTGAAATCCTCTTAAAAACATGATATAATTAGCATGCTAATTAATTTGTAAGGTGGTTCGGGGGAAAAATCTGTGATTGAAGATGAGATAAGAGAACTACTGGATAGAATTTCAGCGGAAATGCGTAGAGATTATGCAGCATTGCTTAGAGAATTTAATCTTCATGTGGGCCAAGAACAGTTATTATGCCGGTTATGGAGATCAGATGGAATGACACAGATCCAGTTAAGCGAAAGTCTGAATTGTGAGCCTCCAACTATTACGAATATGGTGAAATCACTTGAGAGTCATGGGTTTGTTGTTCGAAAAAGAGATCCTGAAGATGGCAGAGTAAGCCGAGTGTATCTAACTCCAGCCGGACGTAATCTTTGTGAACCTGTGGAACGTATATGGAATAAGCAATTGGATAAATTATTAACAGGAATTTTACCCGAAGAACGTTTATTATTAAGAAGGCTTATGAAACAGATGGTTGTAAATTTATTAGCAAGCTAATCAAAACTTAGAAAAGAGGAACATAGATGATTACCAGTTTGACTCGTATTAATGAACTAGCCAGGAAAGAACGTGAAGAAGGTCTGACAAAAAGTGAATGGGTGGAACAGATCGCTTTGCGTGAAGATTATCTGCGTGAAATTCGTGGACAAGTTCGTAACAGTCTATCGGGAGTAACGATTGTAGATCCTGAGGGAAATGATGTTACGCCTGAAAAAATTCGTTTATCGCGTAAAGAAACTTTGAACTAATATTATCTAATGAAGTGAATTTACACCTTTAGAATATCGTTGAATGGTCTTATGGGCTAATCAGCGAATATCTAAAGGTGTTTTTTTATGATATCAAATGGACGAAAGTGGAATCATATTTATAAAAGTTATCTTAACGGAAGCTTAATTTGATTTCGTTAGCTGATGCTGAAAGTTAAGGTTCACTTAAACTTGTGTTTCACAGGATCTAAGACTGGATTGTTAGAATGAAATGGACAGAAGAGAAGATATAAATATGTGGGGAGCGGGAATTACATGATGAAAAAGACATTTTTCTTTTTACTGAAAGCAATAGGAGTTATAGTCATAGCCATAGCGCTTTTTCTAGCCATTGTTTTTACTGTTAATGTGATCTGCAACAAAATCGAGAAAGGAAAAATTGAACCCTATGGTCAGCTTGTACCTGTAGATGGAAAAAAAATGAACGTCACGATTCAAGGAAATGGTGAAGAGACGGTAGTATTATTACCAGGATATGGAACTTCAGCGCCGGGTATTGATTTTAAGCCGCTTGTAGACGAGTTATCTCCATTTTACAAAGTGGTTGTGATTGAGCCATTTGGCTATGGATTAAGTGATATCACCGAAAAAGAACGAAGTACTGAAAATATAGTGAGTGAGTTACATGAAAGTTTACAACAATTAAATATAGACCGTTATATTCTGATGGGACACTCCATATCCGGAATTTATGCTCTAGACTATGTAAACAAATACAAAAACGAAGTTAGTGTATTCGTAGGGATCGACAGCAGTGTTCCGGCACAAGGAGCCGGCGATGAACTTCCAACAGCAGCCTTAAAATCACTTAAACAATCAGGTTTCTACAGATTGCTGGTTAAACTCTCGCCTGATCAAATCATTGCACCCGATGTTGATGATGAAACGAAAGAGCAAAATAGAATGCTTTCGCTTAAAAACATGATGAATCCGAACATCATCAACGAAGCAGATCATTTCTCAAGCAACTTCAAAGCCGCAGAAAACTTAAAGTTCCCTAAAGAACTTCCCGTGATGTTCTTCTTAGTAAAAGATAATTCGGATGTTGAGGGCTGGGCAGCTTTACATGAAGAACAGATCAAAGATTCCTTGCATGGGAAGATGATGATGTTTGAAGGCGATCATTATTTACACCATACTAAATCGAAAGAAATCGTGGGGAATTTCAGAAGCTTCATGAGTGAAATAAAATAAGAGTGAATGAGAAAACGTCGAACGATTCATATAGTGAATCATTTGACGTTTTTTTATGGATTAAAGTACGATTCACCAGCGTGATTCTAAAAAAAATGATTGATCAATGCAATTGTGGGCACTCTATATCCTAATCTTTACTATAGGAAGGACTACAATAGCATGTGCGGAATAGCAGGAATCTTAAAGTGTAATGGACAACCCCCGCAAGAAGGAACCTTAAAACAAATGACAGGTGCAATGAATCACCGAGGTCCTAATCATGAAGGCGTATGGCTCGATTCTCGAATTGGGCTCGGTTTTCGTAGGTTATCCGTTATAGATTTACGTGATGGAAATCAACCGATGACGAATGAAGATCGTTCCCTTTGGATTGTTTTTAATGGTGAAATCTATAATTATAAAACACTACGAGATCAGCTTAAGTTAAAGGGACATCACTTTCAAACGCAATCAGATACAGAAGTCATTGTGCATTTATATGAGGAATACGGTAAGGACTGTGTCCATTATTTACGAGGAATGTTTAGTTTTGCGATTTGGGATGTTAAGGAACAGACGCTTTTTGCTGCCAGAGATCATTTTGGCATCAAGCCTTTTTATTATTACAAAGATGAGAATAACCTTTTATTTGCTTCGGAAATTAAAAGCATTCTTGCAGTTCACGGAGTACCAAGAAAGCTTCAGTATCAAAGTTTATTTAGCTACTTAACTTTTCAGTATGTGCCGCAACCGGATACGATGTTTGAACATATTCATAAATTAGGACCTGCAGAGCGAGTATTTGTTAACGCTGAAGGTGAAATGAAGATCGAGAAATATTGGGAACCCCATTTTCATCCGGTAAAACGATCTTTAGCGGACTATGCGGAAGAAATTAAGTGGAAATTGAAAGAGTCTGTAAACCTTCATTTACAAAGTGATGTGAATAGAGGGTGTTTTTTGTCCAGTGGAATTGACTCCACAGCTATAGCTGCAATGATGAAAGCAGAAGAATCCACAAAGACCTTTTCGATTGGATTTGAAGGGGTAAACAATGAAACCATCATTGCAAATCAAACGGCAGCTAAACTGGGAACGGATCATTATTTTCACATTTTATCTACAGAAGACTTTTTTGAGAGTATTCCGAAAACGGTATGGCATCTTGATGAGCCTGTCGCGGATCCTTCCGCCATTGCTCTTTATCATCTAAATCAGCTTGCAAAAGATCATGTCACTGTTGTCCTATCAGGGGAAGGCGCTGATGAATTATTCGGAGGATACCGGATCTATAGAGAGCCAGATGCATTAAGACCCATTTCATGGATGCCCAATTTCATAAAGGATTCGTTACGAAAATCATTGTCTATATATCCATATCATTTTTATGGGAAAAACTATTTACTTCGGGGGCTGACACCTTTAGAGGAACGCTTTTTCGGTAATGCTAATATCTTTAACAAAAGCGGAAAGATGAACTTGCTCCACGAATCGGTACACGCTCAAAACAGCTTTTTACATCCCACGGATATCGTTAAGCCTTTTTATGATAAGACAGTGCACCTAGATCCTACGACAAGAATGCAGTTTATTGATATGAATTTTTGGTTGCCTGGCGATATTTTGTCAAAAGCAGATAAGCTGTCTATGGCACATTCATTGGAATTAAGAGTCCCGTTTTTAGATAAAGAGGTTTTTGAAACGGCTAGTAAAATTCCAGTCTCCAATCGGATTGGCAAAAATACAACAAAACTCGCTTTCCGTAAAGCTATGGAAGGAATTGTTCCTGATGCTATTGTGAATCGCCCGAAATTAGGATTTCCCGTACCGATTCGTGATTGGCTTAAGACCCCGATTTCAGATATAATGTTTGAGCAAATACGCTATAGTGGTATTGAAGAAATATTCAATATGAATATCATCGAAGAAATGTTTATCCAGCATCGGAGTAATAAAGGTGATTATTCGCGTAGAATCTGGCTAATTTACATTTTTTCAGTGTGGTACACGCTTTTTATGAAAGAAGATCTGAAGGAATTAAAGAGTGCCGTGCTGTAATGGGGGAGAGATCGCTTGAACATTGAGGAATATGCATGGAATAAACATGAGCAGCAAATAAAATCAACTAACGAATTTACTTACAGTAGTCCTAAGATAAAGATTGTAGACAATAATGAATTAAGAAATCAACTTGAAGAGACACTTGAAAAATTACCGCAGAAGTTCCTGGCCAAATGGGCTTTGAGCGTTGCTGTTGAACACCTGGATCATCTGGATTAACATCTTATAAATGACCCGCGAATTAATTTAGGGATAGAAACGCTAGAAAAACGTATAGCTGGTGGTATCAGAGCCTTTGACTTAAGAAAAGTTGGATTCATAGTCAATGAATTAGCGAAAGAGTCCACAACCGAAGCAAGTAAGTATGCTGCTCGTTCTTTTGCACAAGCCATTGCAACTGGACATATGAGAGGACACGCTATGGTAAGCAGTGACTACGCCGTTAAAATGGTAAACATATCCAATAATTTCTCAGTGGCCGAGGCTGCCACTAAAGAACGGGAAAGACAATTAAGGATAGCTAAAGAAATGTTTTAAAATTGAAGCTATAAGACTGACGTGTATGAAGATACTGATATAAGTTAATTAATGGTAATAATTAGATTTTTTATTTAAGAGGTACGTAAAGAGCAATCAACAATAAACATATTAAATATAACCACACAGAGTTTAATCCGAGATTCTGATACACTTTAAAGTTTAATACTCGTTAGAGACATATCAATTTCTAAAAAGAGATTCGATTGTTCATGAAAGGGAAGCTATTATGAACAATTTTGAATATTGTATAGATATCAATTATGGACGGCTAATTGGCTTTAGTATGGTTTAAATTGGCTTGCTTCATTAATTTATATACTACTTCCTCACAAAACCCGTATTTTGTACATATGTCTATGAGTTGGAAAAGGCCCTGTTTGGTTCCAATTTTCATCAAAATCGTGTTAATAGCTAAAAGTATGGCAAACATAGAAATTCACCCCCCATTCTATTAGATAAAATTCAGTACATTCTACTGAAATGACCTCTTTCTCAAACAAAAAAATATAAAACGGCGACATTGATTACATCAAAAACTTTGTAAGGCATGAGCACTACACTTTAGTCTTAATTATAAAAAAACTGCATGTTTTCTTTATTTCAAGAATGTTTATCCGTTACTATTTTTATGATCCTTGATCCATTGTAACCAATAAGAAAACTCACATGCTAAATGCAATTGATGCGATTCTATAAGTCTAGTAGGACAAAGCGCTGGGAACTCAACAACAAGACTTACTTCTATCCCAGTATTGGTATCTTTGAATTGATGACGAACCCCACCCATAATAGTACCGTCTTTCATACGGGCAACACCTGCTGATTGGTACTGATAAGAGTTATCTCTAGGTGTTTTTAATCCTGTTTCGTCATCAAAGACAATGAAGAATTGAACAGGAAACGGGGAATTACCAGTAGTTTCAATGACCTCCAGTTCGTTTTCTCCGAAAGGTCTTAATACATAATGATCAGGACAAGCTGATAGATTTACTTTATCATTCTCGCGTGATTGCTTTAGCATTAAACTATCAATTCCCTTTATAGCTTCTTCTGCCGAAATGCCCTCTAAATAGATACCTGTTTTTGAAAATTTCCGTCTATCTCCAGATAAAGCAGCACAGACACGCATAATCATTCCACTCAATCTAAGTTTAGATTTCAATTTATCGTACATTTCGTTATAGGAATATCTCATCTTTAGTTCAGCTAACTTTTTTATCATGGCGTCTGTATCATTTATTTCAGGCTCATTATGTCCTAATGTATTTAAAACCTTTTTTATACGTTCTCTTTTCCATTTTGTAAGTTGTTCCTGTGAAATATCGTTTCCGTTAATATAAATTTTCATATGAATTCTCCTGTATTCTTATGTTTTGGATCGTATCGTAGTGTGGTTAATATTAGATTAACGATCTCTTTCTTAATATCAAGATTTAAATCAATCTCCGAATGGGCAATACTACTAAGGCCATATAAAATATATCCAGAAGTTAACGATGCGTTGGCAGTGTGGAAAATCCCTATTTTCATCCCATCTTCAATTACCTGTTGAAATAGCGGGTGTATTTGCTTGTATAATTTCTTCTCGAGTTGGAAGTGTTGTTCTGTCTGATAAGAACTCACATGTTTATATGGTGCTAGTTTTTCAATAAATGTCCAAAATATCTCTAGAGAATCTTTCATTTTTTGCATAACGGTCAATTCATTTGAATTAAGTGCTTGTTGAATTTTTTCTACATTTTTCACAATGAAATTATTCAAAATCTCATTAACAAACTCTTCTTTAGATTTAAAGTAGTAATAAAATAAGCCGGTTGCAACACCCGCATGATTAACGACATCCTTTATGCTAAATCCTCCCATACCATTTTTCATATAAAGTTCAAAGCCAATATCCATTAATTCTTGGCGTCTTAGATCAGGTTCTTTTGATATTCTCTTCATTGTCCATCTCCCAATGTAATTTTTATCGCGACTGAATATGATTCAATCATAACTGACTGAATGTAGTTCAGTCAATAAAAACTGTTGCCAATCCATGCCGGGATTAGTAGCTCTGCCCATCGCATATCTCGTATCTAATCTCCCGATCAGAAACTTACTCCTCGTACAACCGTTCAAATCTGTGGACTGTCAAAGAACTACTTACCTTGTGAACTAGAAATCCGGCTATAAAGTCTCTCTAGATACTTTGTAAGTATCAGTAAGTACAATCACCGCTACAATGTAGGTGACTTTATGTCAAAATCCCAAAATGTAGGCACTTTGGTGTCCTTGGACATCGGAAGACAAGAACATATTCCCTTATAGGACAAGAACTTTGTCCCTTTGCCGATTCCCCCACTTTTTCCGGCATATAAAATCCACCCATATAAATGAGTTGATCAATAACCATGTTTTCTTACAAAATTAACGAGATTGGTCCCTGACTTCGGTCATTCCGCCCACCTACGTGTCCGAAGCAACCAGGTCCGTGGCGCACAGCATCTTGCCACGCCGCCGGTACCAATTTACGCAGTTCCCGGTAGTTGTAGATTTCCCCGTTAAAAATAAGTGATACTTCGCCCGGCTCATTGTGCATCGGCTGCGAACCTTGAATTCATATGATTTACTTGGGAAGGGTATCACTTCAAGTCATCCATGAATAGGCTGTTGTAATAAATTGAATAATGGAGGTATCCCGGATGACCTTTGGGAACGAATATCCAAACAGCCAGGCTGATCCATCCGTATCCCCTTACTTTACCCGTTACAATCCTTTCCCTTACTCTCATTACTACCATCTCTTCCGTTCAGAAAGCAGTCTGGCAGATATACCCTCAGATAGCGAAAACACCAAAAAAGAACTTATAAATGGTTATATGAACGAAAATTTATGCAGCGGTCAGGGGATTAAGCTAAATACCGGGATAGAAGTAGGCGGTAAACACGGCATTGGTTTAAATGCTGGCGGGAATTTAGCCTTAGGTAGCATGGGTATGTATGCGGGCGGCCATATGGGCACTCCTTCATATGGAATCCATGCGCAAGGCAATACTCATCTGGACAGCAGCCAGGGTCTAGGGCTCAATGCGGAAGCCCAGGCCTTCGGCAATTACGGGATTGCGGCTCAGGCAAAAAGCCAAATAGGTGGCGGTCAAGTGGCAGGTTTTCATACGGGGGCGCAGGTCGGAGGAGAGTACGGTATGAGTGCTGATGCCGAAGGACACTTGGGGTTCAGTCAAGGCGCGGGACTCCAAACCCATTTACAGCTTGGCGGCGAAAATGGTCTCGGAGCCCAGGCCAAGGCACAACTCGGCGGCGGCCAAGGAGCAGGCTTAGGTGTTGCCGGACAGGTAGGCAAATATAATGGAAAGTTAGGACTTAAAATCGGCGGTAAGGACAAAGAAACCAAGGAGTAAAAGTTGCCACAACATTAAGTATTTAACCTTTCATTAGACATCCATTTAATGAAATAGGTAATTATTTTCAAGCTCATTTTATGAATACCAAATCGGTAATAGGACCATGTTCCTGTCCATTAACGGCTAAAGGATCAAGTTCCTGTCTGGAGTAAAGGACAAGAACTTGATCCCTTAAAATACAAAAACCGCGCGGGGCTCGGGTTCCAATGGGACTATGTTCTTATCCCCTGACAAATATATACAGATGTAAGCTCACTAATCTTTCTTCCGGAATCCTCCGTCTGTTCTTCAATCAAGACTTTCATCAGAAACTCGTACCAGACTTTAAGTGAGCATGATCATCTACAGTCATTTTGTTACCCTCCAAATTTTTGTTTTATTAACTTGCTTCGAGTAAGACTATTGAGTTAAAATCCTCAAGTTGCAATGCTTCTTTATCTATTCTTGGAGGAAATGAGTACATAATGTAAGATGCCACCTAGTCAAATTAAATCATAGTATCTCTGTGTTCCCTGACCATATTAAATGATCTATTTGTAAAAAATTTCCCCTACTTATGATACGGTTCACCCGTAACGGGGCTAGCGGCGAAAAAAGTAAAAGGAGCTGCCGCGGCATGCTCCTTCGCTTAACGATCTTAATGCTTCGATCATCTTCTCAAGGTTTTGTGACGTGGTATGCAAATTTGTAAATGATCTTCACACAGGTAGCCTCCCTATCTTCAAGCTTGTTCCGCTGCCTTTAGCAATCGAAGCAACAGCTCCTTACGCGGTTCCTGCGCCTTTCGAGCCAATGCAGCCAGCTTCTCCGCCTTGCCTAAAATCGGGTACAGCACTCGTTCGGCCTCGTAATTCGGTAAAGCCTCGACATGCTGCACCAATAGCGATAGCTTGTCTTCACTTTCCAGTTCAGGCTGAATCCTCAGCTTCAGCGAATCATGAGAGCAACGCAGGCAAGCGACCAAGGCGGGCATCGAGCGTTCGGTTATGCCATGGGTCTCGGCGAAAACAGCCGTGAACTTGTCCTGCACCAGCTGATGCTCCTCGTCTACAAGGGCCATATAGGTTTCTACCAACGGAAAATAGCGCTCGTCCGTGAGTCCCAGCCCGAATACGGCATAACTGCCTGGCATGACGCTTTTCTCACCTTCTGTATCCTCGTACCACACAAACTCTTCCATCGCCTCACGAGCGTATTCCTCCAATAACGGATACAGCTCGGAATAGGCCAGTGCATTCGCGAAAAAACGATGCGTATCCGATTTGGCAAGTCCTTTAATGGGTAATGCCTCTCTCACGCTGGATTTTAGCTTGATTTTGTAGCTTTTTGGGAAACCCTTCCGGAGTAGGGAGAGAATAAATGAAATCGCCCTTTCGTACGCCCCAGCCTCTTCTTTACGAATAACGACCGTAATGATGGAAAACACATCGTTAGCCTTGCATTCAGTCAACTCGTCACGCAGATGAACGTCTTCTCGTGCGAAGGTGTCGCTACCTTCCTTCAACATGCGTCCGGCTTTGCCGCTGCCCAGCTGCCTCGCAAGCTCCAGAAAAGTCATGCCCTTGGCTTTACTGGAGCTTGGCTCGTAACGAAGAATCATCACAGCGCCGTACAATAGCAGATCGATAGGCTGGTTCGGCTCATCCATATGATTGAGATCCGTATCCGGCTTGATTCCATTTTCATTGGTTCTGTATTTGGAAAGGGTAACATCATAGTGACGTGGCAGGAATACTTCCTCGGCCCAGTGGGTTAAAGCTCGAATGATATCGCTTCGATGCTCCCTCAGCGCTTGCACCCGTTCTTTATTCAATGCCTGAATCCGGTCAAATATAGCAATCGTCCGTCCGATGTCCGGTTCGTTGAACAAATACGGGTCCAACAGATGGCGTGTCAAAAAGAAAGTTTCTAGCGGCTTTGTCGGGTAAGCGCCCTTCACCAGTTTTTGCTCGATATAGGACTCAACCCGCTCCAGAAGCTGCCGCTTTTTCTCTTCATAAACGATGTCAAACACCGTGAATCTCACGGGCCCGTCTGCCGTTGCGAATCTTCCCTTCAAGGTAAACCGGTAGTCGATAAGGGCCGTCGTATGCAACTTGTCCAGCTTCTCCCTTACGATGCTCGTCAACCGGGGCTGCACCTCATGCAAGACCTCCTCCTGCGTAAAAGGAGACGCCTTCATCGACTTGCGCCCTGAAGCATTCCTTCCAAAATCCGAACTGCCAACGCTAGTCCTACCCGGTCGATAATCCAGCACAATGTCGTTAAAAATGCCCACTTGCAGCGTGGTACGCTTGACAGCGCCCTCCACGTCCTTTCGTTTCTCTTGTTCCTCAAACCACTCATAAATTGCCGCTTTCATCTCTTCCAGTGCTTCTTCCTGTAGTGCGTTCATGGTCTCCCGCCTTTCCACATGTTTCTTCGCTCATCGCATCCAAAATATCGGTTTTTTTCCCTTCGGAAAATTCTCTATCCTTGCGATTTCCGAGTAGCCAGCAGTAACAATTCCAACCCACCGACATTTTCAGCTCTACACCAATTGCAATCCATTTATCGGCTACTTCTGGCGCAATATCCGTTTCTGCCAAAGTCACTGCTACCACAAAATCGCCCGTGATCACTCCTGCTTAATAAATAGCGTCGTAATTCCCTGTAGCATAGAGCAGCCAAGGTTGCTCCTCATTAAATCACTTATATATCACCTAGCTTTATCCCCGCTATTCAACCTGTTATGTACATGAAAAGTTACCTTTGTCCCTGTACCTAACGTACTTGTGATATGGAGTCCTGTTCCAAAGTGCCGTTTTAATCGCAGATCAGTATTAATCAATCCGACGCCTGAACGACTATCTGCTTTCCTTTCAAATATTCGTTGCAATTGGACCCCATCTATTCCGTCCCCATCATCTTCAACGGTTATCTCTGCATGCGTCTCATAGACAGAAATCCGAATAAGAATCGTTCCTCCACGATTGCGCTTCATTATGCCATGTCTTATCGCATTTTCAACGAGAGGCTGGATCGTAAGAAATGGGACTTTTATATCCCCACGGTCATCTGTCTCCCAAATAACCTGTAACCTTTCTTCAAACCGAACCTTTTCAATATATAGATAAGAACGTACTAGACTTAACTCCTCTTCGATCGGAACAAGCCTATCCATGTTTTGAAATTCAAATTTATTCCTCAGAAAATTGCTGAATTCATCGAGCAAATTACGCATCTTATCCAAATTAATATCACTTAAAGCTGTTACAGCATTCAACGCATTAAATATAAAATGAGGCTGGATTTGCGCTTGCAGCCATGCAGCTTCTAATCGCAGTTGTTCTCGAACGGATTGTTTAATCGTAGCTAACGCCTCAATCCGCGATTTTATTTCTATTGCTTCCACTGGCTTCGTCACATAATCGTTTGCCCCAGCTATAAAACCGCTCTGAATATCTTTCGGTTGGCTTCTTGCGGTAAGGAGCAGTACAGGGAGCTCCGTGAGTGTAAACCGCTCACGAATCATTCGTGTCAGCTCATAACCGGACATCTGTGGCATCATGATATCGGAGATGACCAGATCCCATTCCTTAGTGTCCAGTACAGCTAATGCCTCTTTACCGCTCGTTACCATCGTTAAATCATATTCGTCTGGTGGTAGTATGGCTTCAAGTACTTGAAGGTTGACAGGATCATCATCAACAACTAATAGAATCGGACGTTCACGATTCATTTCTATTAAAGTTGCTTGATTCGTAGCTGGCGGAATCTTCACTTTTTCCATATACACTGAGGAGGCTATTTCTTGAATCGGGATGGATTGGAATGGTTCAAATGAGTTAGTCAAATCATCCTCTTCCTCTACTTCCAAACCTGCTAGCCTTAATGAAAATGTGAATTTTGAGCCCTCTCCTAAAACAGAGGACACTACTAACGTACCTCCATGAAGCTCAACCAGTTGCTTGCTTATACTTAAACCCAACCCAAAGCCACCATCAATCATAGTCTCATTCGTGCTGGCTTGCTCGTACGGACGGAATAGGCGCTTAAGCATGTTCTCATCCATTCCGATCCCGGTATCAGCAATAACAATATAGGCTCGTCCATCTTTTACAAAAGCTTGAATCGAAATGACCCCATCATTCGTATATTTCACAGCATTATGAAGTAAATTGAAAACGATTTGAACAACCCGGTTCTCATCCGCATATATTGGCGGAAAATCTTCAGGAATTTGATTTGCAATTTTTACAGGCTTCACATCTGCATTTAATTGCAGCATATCAAGTACTCCGGTCACAATTGGCTGAATAAATATGACTCTTTTGTGTATACGCGGATTTCCTTCCCGTAAACTCATCACATCAATCAAATCGTCTAATATCAATGTCATTCGACGTCCTACAGATAAAACCGTTTCAAGCTCTTTGATACTCCTTTCCTGCAACAAATGCCGCTCCCTTTTTAAAACGGATTGTGACATATTAAGAATACTATGAAGCGGATTTTTAAATTCATGAGAAGTATTTGCTAGGAATTGATCTTTATGGTCATTCATCCTTTGCAATGTTGTCGCAAGCTCTTTCGTGTTCGCATGCATGATAAAATAATCTTTAAACCATACAGAGGCTAAACAAGCTATCGCAATAATCATATCGAACGGATAGTAGACAAGACTCAAACCGCTATCCAGCAAGATTAACGACCAAAGAGCATAGTTCATCAACGCAAGAAAAGAGATAAGCAGTAAAAGATTGCTCTTTAAATCTTTAATTACTTTTTTAAACATCGTAATCAGCGTTATAACTGCAGCAGTACCACCTAATACATAATAAATAGGGAAGAGCATGATCACCTGAGTTGGATTTAAAAACAACGTGATGCCGGCAGTCCCTAGATTCATTATTTTATAGACAGGGTACATCCTACGCCAATATGGAAGCTCGCGATGATTCGTACACTGGAGCAAAGCATAGGCTGCAATAACGAAAGCAATATTAGTCAGCCTAAAATCCCAATCAATTCCAATGTAAAATAACTGATGGAACAACTTCTCATCCGTACTAAAGACACTCGTGATCGTTACACATAATGCAAGCAAACTAAAATAAAGCAGCTTCTTTTCTCTATTTCCTATTAAATACAAAATAAGTGCATAGACAGCGTGCATAATAAAAATAATCGCTGCCAAAAACTGCATAAAAATGGAAGCCTTCATCTCTTTGGCAATGGCTTCTTCTGAACCGAATTTTATGGATCGGACAATGCCCCCGCTTCGACTATCCACATAATTTGCAGCCTGAATCACGAGTTCGATTACACCGTTGTCATCTGCTGTAAAGGTTGTAGAATAAGGTAGGTCCTTCGAAATATATTCATCCTTTGTTGTCGCCACCTGTCCGGATTTAGTAAGTAATCGACCGTTTACATATAATTCTGATGCAGTGCGTACACTGGGTACACGAATACTATAATTAAGATGCTTCGCCGGGTCTACATAAAGAAGCAAACGATAAGAGCCATACCCGTATGGAGATGGCTTGTCAGCATGCAAAACTTCACTCCATCCTCCCGGTACCTGAATGTGCCTTGGCGCATTATCGCCTAACAATTGTTGCCGATTACCATCTATCAACCATTGCGAGGGATAAAACTCCCATTCCCCATCAAGTAAGTGAATGCTGCCATCTTCTGCATTCCAATTGCGTAAATCGAATTGCCCATTATGAATTGACGCCTGTTTGGGATATTGAAACGTTTCCATCCATAAAATGCGAAAACCGGTTAAAACAACTAATATGAAAACTAGCAATAATATTATATAGCTCTTTTTAATTTGATATTTGGATGAGTGAGTTTCCACGAAATATTTCTCCCCTAGTCATTTTCTTCTAAGTCATTTAAATAAGTACTCTCCATAATTTACCACAGATAATACAGGAGAAACGGACGATAAAGACATCTTTATGTCTATTATATAGAAATACACAAAGTTTGATATGTAATCGCTTCACTTATTAAATTATAACAACCTCCTCTTACTTTTTGCCAACCATACATCGACATATATTTCAAGACCAATTCATTCTCCATAGCTAATGCTTTATTCGAATCAACTAATTGAGAATCTTTGCTTTTTGCTAATTCAAATTTGCGCTTCTCACAAAATATATTTTCACGTTCGATATATACTACCATTGTGAACCTATAATAAATCCAGTCATGTCACTTAATATTCACCAAGAAGCCTCACCTGTTTTATATGATAAGCAATTTACTAAGATAATCATTCACTTATATCCATTCTTCCAAGATAAAAAACCCATATCGACCCTAGTTATAGGGTGATATGGGCGCCTGCCTTGAGATGTTATTTTTTAATTGCAGCTTTCAGAATTTCGATCTTCTCTTGTCGTGATAGATCCGATGAGGTTGAAATGCTATATCCAAATTTACCGCCATCTTGCCAAAAAACGTATTTCGGGAAAACATTAGCCGGTAAATCATCGTCAAAAAATCCATTATTCTTAGTTCCATCGGCGTCCACAGTATACTTCGTAATCGCAAGCGTATCTTTCCCGTTCGTGTATTCCAGGCGAATATCGTCGGCTTCTTTCCAGTCCATTTTTTTCGTGAAGACCGGTTTGCCGCTCTTCTTCCCTTCAGCTCTCAAATCATCGATGAACTTGCCTCCCAAGGGTCCTCCGATTCTCGCTTTGGAGAAAGTGTAGCCTTCTGGCAGGTTGGAAGGCTCTTGCAAGACAGCGCCTTTTAAGGTTGCTGCTTTCTGAAGATATTCATCGAAGGAAGCATATTCCTTCGTCAGCCCCCAATAGCTAAGATCAAGTCCGCTGTTCAACGCTTTATATTTATGATAGATAACATACGTGTCACCCGTCTCTTTAACCAATTCCTTCACGCGATTGATTTCATCGTCGATATATTTTTTATCCTCTGCTGGAAGTGCCTTAGCTGCATCCGCCGCTAGTTTATTCATTTTATCCATTTCTTGCTTATACAACGCACGGTCTACCTTAGATCCATTGAATTCCTCAGGATAGGTGATATCTAATTGACGATCCCCAGCTTCTGATTGTGCCGAAACAGCTATCGTTGCGTTCCCATCATCTTTTTCTTTGGCATTGACCAGCGTCACGCTGCCAAGCGCGAGAATGATTGTCATCCCTAAGATAGAAAGGCGATATGATTTTTTATTGAATTGTTTGATCATGATAAGTCTCCTTTTCATTTGTTTATGTGTCGCAGATAGGCCGGCAAGTCCCGGCAGGCGATGGTCTCCCGAGAAATGTTCCAACACTTGGATGATCGTCTGCCCATACGCATTATTTTGCTGTGGTCTCATTCGATCCAGCACGAAGGCATCACAGGCCATCTCTTGATCTTGTCGCGCTCTGTTCACTGCAAGCCATACAAGTGGGTTGAACCAATGGAGAATCAGAACCAAGTGCATGATCCAATTCACGGCTACATCCCTGCGACGGACATGAGCGAACTCATGCGCCAAGATATACTGAAGCTGTCCTTCATGCAGCGACATCAGTAGACTTGGAGAGATGACGACTGTCGGCTTACAAAACCCAACGACGGCCGGACCGGGAATACGCTCGCTGGAAACAAATTCAACTTTGCGCTTCACGCCGAGCTGCTGCCGTGTATCATGGAACAAGGCCAATAACAAAGGCGTTTCTATACGGCTACCAGCGCGCAGGGCATGTTGCAATCGCAGCTGATCGTATATGGTTTTCGCGACGAGAAGCAGTACACCCGTAAGCCAGATCAGTACCAAGACTGGAACAAAGCCCATCGATGTAATTTCATTCCACCAGAAATGGTTCTCCGGCTTGCTTTCCGATGTATCCGTGGGTGCGGTTAATTCCGTTATCCCAACGACAATTCCATATTTCTCCGCCACAGAACCCTTTACGTGTTCTCCTGTCTCGCTTGCACTTATCGATGGATCTTGCATTTGCTGGTGAATGCCAGGCATGAAGGATTCCAGAGACAATACATTATAAAGGCTAAGAGAAGACTCTGGTGCCCAAGGAAGCAGCAAGCGGATCGCCACGGGTATCCAGAGCAAATATTTCCATCTGGCTTCCAGTTTGTTTTGGAATAAGAATTGCAGAATCAAGATCAGCATGACCAAAATGCCTGCCATGAACGATCCCTGGATCACCCAGCCGAAGAATGACACAACAGTTTCGTATAAGCTTGGACTCATTTAGATTCTCTCTTTTCTAGTTCCCCAATTCTGCCGCTATTGTCGAATAACGTCTTCAAATCCTCAATTTCCTGCATATTCAGCTTCTCATCTTGGAGGAAATTAGCCAACATCGGCATAATGGAACCACCATACATCTTCTCCATGAAAGAAGTAGTCTCGGAACGCTGATATTCTTGCTCGCTGAACCGAGGATAAAATAATTGCATACGCCTCGAACTCTGCTCCAGCTTCACGCCCGCCGCTTCCTTCTGTACCAGTCGGCTAAGAAGCGTTCGGGTCGTATTCGGGCTCCAGCCCATTCGATCCGTCATTTGTTGAACAACTTCACTAGAATAGCAATCTGGATTTAGCCACAATACCCGCAAAATTTCGAGCTCTGCATCCGTTATGGATGGTATTCGGTTCATATATACAACCTCCAAATCTAACTTGCGCAGAATGCATAGGATGGGTGAACTGCTGCGCATGCTCAAGGAAACCTATCACTTCTTGACCGCTGCTTTTAGAATTTCAATCTTCTGTTCTCGGGTGATATCGGATGAAGTTGAAAGGCTGTATCCGAATTTGCCGCCATCTTGCCAATAAATGTATTTTGGGAAAATGTTTGCTGGAAGGTTATCGTCAAAATAACCTTTTTTCTTCCCTTCTTTCGCATCCACCACAAACTTCGTAATCGCAAGCGTATCTTCCCCGTTCGTGTATTCCAGGCGAATATCGTCGGCTTCTTTCCAGTCCATTTTTTTCGTGAAGACCGGTTTGCCGCTCTTCTTCCCTTCGGCTCTTAAATCATCGATGAACTTGCCTCCCAAGGGTCCTCCGATTCTCGCTTTGGAGAAAGTGTAACCTTCTGGCAGGTTGGAGGGCTTTTGCAAGACAACGCCTTTTAAGGTTGATGCTTTCTGGAGATATTCATCAAAGGAAATGTATTCCTTCGTCAGCCCCCAGTAGTTAAGATCAAGTCCGCTGTTGAGTGCCTTGTACTTATAATACATGACATAGGTATCTCCAGTCTTGGCGGTCAAATCCTTCACTCTCTTAATTTCTGCGTCAACCACCTTTTTTTCCGCTGCCGTTGGAGCTTGGACGGCTGCTTTTTTAGCCGTCGACTTCTGGGCTGACTTGGAAGAAGCCGCGTCTACCTCAAGGTTCATCGATGAACCCAATAGTAGAACACTGCTGAGGGTTGCGATGGCTAATTTTGATGCTGCTTTCATGTGAAAAACTCCTTTCTGTGATCATGTTTTAAAACTACACGTGTAGTTATAATTCAATACTACAGTTGTAGTTATATTTTGTCAACACTATTTTATCGGACCCTTTTCGAGTATCCATGAAATAAAAAAACTCCTCCGGAGAGCAGTTTGATCGTACGATGGATTCGTTATTGCTGTTTTTTTCCACCCCAAGGTTCCGGTTCCGGCGAATCTGGCGTTGGAAGCAGTCCTAGATCATGGAAGTTTAAATCGGCGATGCCGGTCTTTACATAAATTGGTTTTTAATTAAGGGTTGTTGCATCGTCTCAATTGTATGCTGGGTAATTTTGTGGAATTATACTAATAAAAAAACCGCGATTTACGCGGCGGTTCGACGTTAGGCTGAATGGTGCTACCTTTAATCAATTTTCTTATCGATCATCGTTGTTGCGACTCTCGTCAAACAAAGCTTTCAAGTCATCAATTTCTTTCTCGTTCAGCTTCTTATCCTGCAAAAAATTAGCGAGCATGGGTTTCAAGGCGCCGCCATACAGTTTCTTCATGAACGATTTAGTCTCCGACTTCAAATATTCTTGTTCGCTGATGAGTGGATAGAATAAAAAGTTCCGTTTGGATCCCTCTTCCTGTGTTGTTCCCGCCGCTTCTTTCTGCACTAGACGGTTCAGGAGCGTCCTTGTCGTATTCGGGCTCCACCCCACTTGTTCCGTCAATTGCTTGACGACCTGGCTGGAAGGACAATTCGGACTGGCCCACAATACGCGCATCACCTCGAGCTCCGCATCCGTGATGGGTGGTATTTTTGTCATGCCTAAACCCTCCAAAATCAAGTTATGACTACATCTGTAGTCACACTTAAATAGTACAATTGTGGTCTGATCTTGTCAACCTGCATTGTGTTTCATTCTAAAAATAAAGTTTTGCCGAGCTATTATCAATTGATAAACCAGTCAAATGCAGGTTAATAGTTATATCCTCATCTTGTCCTTCGGTTGTCTATGAAAACATAGCCTCCTCTTCTCCATTCTCTTGCTCAACATATTTCTCTATGTTTAGTGTCAATTAAAAACAGAATTTTCTCCATTTTTAAAGCTCGTAAAAATAAAAAAGAACACCGGTTAACTTTGAGCAAGCCCAAATTAACCGGTGTTCTTGAAATTATCCAAGTTCGCTACGTTTTGGCTGCCATGGAACACACGAAATGATCTTTGAAAGTTAATTCCCGAAAACAGTACAAACGTTTGTTTTTAGATTTTCACCTGTTGTGCGGTTTTAAATTTTCCTGAGAATCCTTATTATGTTAACAAAAAAATACGACCACGGAGCTCCCTTGGGACTAAGACTGCCCTGTCATTTATTATTCTGCAAATAGTTTCGCATACGGATTTTCGATCTTTTGTTCGCTGCTGCTCTTACCTGTGTTATTTAGAACATAATATTGATAGAAATGGTTTGAAAAATTCAATGATTCCAATGCTTTAGCCATAAATGGATCTTCCGTCTGATCACTCAATTGGTCCCCTGTCCAAAAATAATGCAACATGAGACGATTCTGGTTATACGGATGTTTGATAATGTAGGCTCCGGATTGATTAGACTTATTCATGATTTCCTGCCATTTAAAACCGACTGTATCAGCACGCTTGATGATGCCGGACTTCAAGGCTTGTACAAACCCATTCGCATCCGGTTTGCCGATGACAATGATATTACTGTCCCCTAGCTCCTTCTTAAGCTTGTTTTTTAATACTTGACGTTCCGTTATAATCGTTGGTTTTATTCCTGCTATTTGGAAGAAGCCTTGAAACTGGTTGAGCAGCTGATCCTGTTGTTTTGTTGCTTTGTCCGATGTCAAACGGTCGCTCAAGATAATCGTTAGCGGCTCGCCCTGCAACGTTTTATCGATAATTCGGCTCATCGTTTCAGACGGAACCTCTGGAAACTGCACAAA
This sequence comes from Paenibacillus sp. NPDC101420, assembly GCF_050277435.1. NCBI lineage: Bacteria > Bacillati > Bacillota > Bacilli > Caryophanales > Paenibacillaceae > Paenibacillus > Paenibacillus sp. NPDC101420. The sequence continues at coordinate 243,689 of NZ_JBNNSE010000007.1, read as the reverse complement.
CACTGAATGGTATATTGATTTAAATTGCTCGTACATATAAGCGGCTTCCTCGTCCGCTGTTAGACGATATTCAGACTTCAATGAATAATTGGGCTGACGCAAATCCGCTTCCCAATCATCTCTGACCTTTTTGCCCGCTTTGTTCTCAACAACCTGAAGCAGTCCTTCGATCGTCGCATTTTTGTATACATACTGGTCAAAATATGTCTGCATCAACTTATCAAACTTCTCTTCGCCAAGCGTACGATACAACTCATAGATGGCTTGACGGCCTTTTTTATAAAAAATAGCGTCGGGAGAATCGCCAACCTTATCATTGGATGCATCAAGCGGACTATCTAACGATACTTCATCGAATTGAATCACCTTGAATCCATTTAACGGATTTCCTTGTTTCTCATAGAAATATACCATAGAGAAATCGGCAAATCCTTCATCTAGAAATGATTCCTTCTCGGAATTATTTCCAATTAATGCGTGGAACCATTGATGCGCAATTTCATGGACAAATGCTGAATGGTTTGAAATATCTGGCTGACCCTCGATCATGCCCATCTGAATCATTCGCGAAAATTCAACAGCGATCCCTTCAACGTATGATTCAACAATTCTGAACTCCGGATAAGGATATTTACCATATTTTTCGCTGAAGAAGTTAATGACTTTAAACGCTTGATCAATATATTGATCGATAATCTGTTTTTTGTCTTTCTGATTATCAAAGTAATAGTATTGTATGGTCAGACCATCTCGTGTAACACTTTCTACTTTAAAATCCGGACTCGTGAAGAAGACAAATTCTCTCGTATTATTCGCAGTGGCCGTTACCATCTTGCGGCCTGCTTCGGCATCCTGTACGGTCAGTGTTCCAGGCATGGAAATCTGGTAATCGGCGGGTACATTCATGGTTACCTGATAATCCGCAGAATCATAATAATCGGATTCAAATGTAGTGCTGTAAGGAGTTTTGTCCCATGTATGATCTGCAGGGTTATAGACCGAAAGCACAGGGAACCAATGAGCGCCATTGATGATATTCTTGTAATGGGACAACCGCTGTGAGCCATAAGGAATTTTTACGTCGAATTCAAGTTCCAGTGTGATAGATTGCCCGGGCTGCAATGCTTGTCCCAATACAACCTTAAGTGCCTGATTCGTATTATCGAACTTCAAGGGTTGACCTAACGACTTCACATTGTTAATGTCAATGCCGCCCAGGAAATCTTCAGGTTTCTTATCCGGATTTTCCTTTGCCATTCGTTCATTTGAATTTTCGAACATACCCGACTGTGTTTCCTTTGAACGGTTTGCATCTGCAAAGGTGTGAAATACAATATTGTCCAGTGTATCCTTCGTGTTGTTTCGATAGGTCACAGTTTCTGTACCGTGAATTGTCATCTTCTTCTCATCAAGCCTTGCGTCTACTTGATAGCGCGCAAGCTGATGAACAGCCGCATCGGCTTCTAGCAACGAATCGTTCTGAATCGTTGGTTTCGCCGCCATCGCTATCCCCGTCCCGAAAACAGGGCCTGTACTTAATGCGACAACAAGACTGCCGGCAATCATGCACTTCGGTAGTTTAGTATTCCAATGTTTAAGTTTATTCATGTTGCTCCTCCTAATGATAAGTTCCTAATCATGATCGTAGATTCTCGAGTATGTACAAAGACTAGTATAAAGCTCTTACTTTACACGAGTTTTAAAGGAACCTTACATTAACCTTAAAAAGGAATCACTTATAGTTTTTTAAAACAGATACTCTGCACAAGTGTATTGCACTAACTCGATAAAACAGCGTTCCAAGGAGGTCCGCTCCCGCACTTGGCTTGACAATACATCTAGCCCAACAGGCTGCCGATATAGTAGCGCCTGTTGGGCTTCAAAAAAGGGTCTTATGTGGCTCTTGAACTAAAAACTTTAATTTTTATCATAATCAACATGAAAGCAAGCAAAGCGAATATGATTCCACTTCATATGAGCTGATGTATCCCCCATTGAGAGATAAACCATCACCAAGGGAAGCTCCCAACGTAATGGCATTTAAGCTTGTAGCTGCAGTCTTGATCACCGTATCCGATAATAATTTGCCACAGCTCCAGTGAATCATTGCTTCAAAGGTATAACCATGTTCCACGTATCGGAAGCATCCTTAAAACCATCACTGCCGTCCGAGACGGCCGCGAACAAATGAGTCGGCTTGCCGTTCTGGAACAACAGGAACGGCCGCTCCAGATTGCCCAGCGTCTGCACCGTACCGTCATCCCAACGCACCGTCCGGGAATAGCCTTGCGGCTGCCCACGCAAGCTCCATTTCAGTCCGTCCGACGACTTGGCGTAGATGCCGCCGTATTTTTCTCCGCATAGATGCCCTTCCATATCTTTGGCGATTAAATTGTATCCCTCGTTTGTTTGCCAGATAAAAGGGTCTTCGATATGGAAGGACTCTGGAGGAAACACCGGCTCGTCGCTCAGCACCCGGTACAGCCCCTCGTAGTGATCCGCATACGCAACGCCAATCGTCATACCGCCATGCAGGTTGCCTTCGTAGTGACGTGCCTTGTAGATCAGCAGCACGGAACCGTCCTCCCTGACACACGGAGCCGGATTGGAGGTCAGAAAGCTATCGAATCGGCCGGGACGTGTTGGCAATATCGGTTCATCCGCTCTGCGCCAGGGGCCCAAAACGCTGTCCGCTATAGCCAGACCTACCCGTTTGTTCGCCCGCGCCACGATGCATTGAGGATCGGTTAACCCGAAATTCCCGGGCGGCTCTGGATCGCTTAGCGGATGGGTCGAACCCGTATAATAAAGCAAATATTTGTTGTTGTGCTTGACGATATGGGGGTTGTGCGTGCAGCGTCCATCCCAATATTCCGCTCCCCTCGCCGGAAGCACCACCTCGCAGAATCGGTACGGTCCCTCGGGGGTATCCGAGTCTGCCCTGACAATCTCTGAAGCCGTCATCCAGCCGGGATGCATCGGCAGTGTCTTCGGCCAGCGCGAGGCAAACATATGGAATTTGCCGTCCTCACCCTTCACGACGGAACCGCACCATACCCAATAACCTTCCATACGGAAGCCGCCGCCACGTGGAGCCGGCAACATTGTGCTAGTATGCATGTACAGTCACCTCGTTTTTTCCCGCTGCTCCATAATTGCTGTGAAACATGGTCTCCCATCCTTCCAAATGAAGTGAATAACAGGACTGCTCCATACATCAATGGATCGACAAAGTCATGCCAGCGAGCCAACCGCCGGCATGCTTGCACATATATCGATCCTAAGGCGTATTCAGCCCCACATCGTCGGCCGCTAGCGGGCGATTCAGTAGAGGCGTGCCGGAATATTCGTCTGCCCCCACATCTACTGTCGCCCGCATTTGACCTTCCATATCCGCCAGCACGAACGCGTATGTTCCCACAGCTGCATCAATTGCCGGGCTGCTCGCGGACAGTTTCTGAATGCCGTTCACCGCAGTCAGCAGAGGATTGATATTTCGGATCTGCTCCGAGCTGCGCGATATGTTGCTAATAGTGCTGCCAAACCCGATGTTACCTTGGAACAGCGTATTTGTTGTCGCCGCCTCGTAATAAAGCGTGCCGGTGTTGTTGTATACGATATTGTTCGCCACGACGGAATCCTGCGGAGCATACGTTTTACCCGAGCCGATGACGATACCGGTTTTGCTGTTTACAATCGTATTGTTGACGATAAGCGCCCGGTAAACTTTCCATTGTTTGCGCAATTGTTCGACCGTCGGATTTGGAGGTGAGCCTCCAGTACCGCCGTCGAAGTCTCCGTTAGGCAAGTAGATTGCTTCGCCAGTCAAATTCTCAAAGTAGTTGTTATAAATCTTATGGTCATTGCCGAACATCCGGATGCCTTCCTGATCCGACTCCACACCGTCCCCGAGGAAGAAGTTACCATATACGCTGTTGTTATGGCCATGCCGCAGCGTCAGGCTGCCCTTGGACGTGCGGAATGTATTGAAGCGCACCGAATTGCTGCTGCTCTTGACCGATATGATTTCCGGCTCTCCATCGCAATTCTGAAATACATTGTATTGTATCGTATTATAGCCGTGGGAGAGCGTAAGACCCGACAAGCCGAGACGAATTGTCTCTTTGCCGTTAGCTACCCATGGGCCTACATCATGGAAATAGTTGTATTCGATAATATCGTATTGCGAAATTTGCCCTGAGCCATCCTGTCCTTCGTAAGCGATCAGCGGTTCGGTGTCGCTCTTCAGTCCGAAGTCGTTCCGGTCGATGCGGTTATGATGGCTGTTCGTGCCCCGCACTTGCAGCCACATCAAGCCACTCCCCGAGCTGGGAAGCGCAAACGTATTACGGGTCAGCCGCGCATGGTGCGAGCCTTCTAACACCACTGCGCCATTGCTTGTGTTCGTAAACTTTAATCCGTCCAGCACCACATGCGAGGAGTTCTCGATGCGGAAGCCTGACGCTCCCGAGATGATAGCCTGACCGCGGCTTTTCGCTTTAATGACGATTGGCGCGTTGGCAGTGCCGTTTTTGTTTTGAACAGCAAACGGGCTTGTACGCGAATACGTGCCGTTTGCCAACACAATCGTTTTACCCGCCGTAGCGGTTGCAAGCTCGGCAGCCAACTGCGTGGAAGTGCTAACTTCGACGACCGTCCCTTCGCTACCGCTGCCGCTTGAATCGCTACCATAAATTTCGACCTCGGCAAAGCTGTTCCAGGCGTTCACCGAGTTGCCATGGCCAACAATACGAACGTAGCGGACGGGGGCAACATCGGCAAAATCAAACGTCTGCAAGCTGTTGCTCAGACTGCTGACCGCTCCCGAAAGCACTGTACTGAAGTTGTAGCCATCATATGAAGTCTGGATATCAAAAGCGAAAGTTCGCTCCGCCCCGTTGGTGAAGGCGATCTTCACGTATTCCACCCGCTTGCTCGATCCAAGGTCGTATTGGATCCACTCCCCTTCGCCACTCGCTGACCAGCGTGTGTTAAGATCGCCGTCGATTGTATATGCGACGATATTGCCATCATCTCCGCTGGCCATAAGTTGTGGTAAGGTAATCGCCAACTTGCTTGCGCCTGGCGGAGATCCGTTCGCGGTGCCGTAGAGTTCAACTTCAGAATAACTGTTCCACAGGTTGGAGGAATTGCCGTGCCCAACGATCCTCACATAGCGGGTAGAATCGACATCCGGAAAATCGAACGTTTGCAGACCTTCCACAAGGCTGCTCACAACTCCGCTGCTGACGGTCGTAAAGGTGGAACCGTCCATTGACGTCAAAATATCAAAAGTAGAAGTGCGGCTTGACCCATTCAGAAATGCAATTTTGATGAAAGACAATTTGCGATTTACGCCCAAATCGTACTGGATCCATTGCATGTCGCCATTCGCCGACCAACGTGTTAAGAAATCGCCGTCCACCGTGTTGGCTGGAACGTTGCCGTCATCTCCGCTCGCCGTCACGTCGGAGCTGCCAATTGTGAACTTTGTATCAGCCGCACTTGCCGTTCCTGGTATTAACGCAACCAGCATACAGATCAAAATAATGAACGTCATACTTTTGGTTCCCATAATTCATTTTCATCCTTTCCATTATGAAATGATGGTTATTGAATCATTCCCTTCGTTCCGTCCGGCACCTCCTCTCAAGAATACGAAAGCCGGGAGGAGCTTCCTGTCCTCCCGGCTTCGTGATTATGGCCTTTGACCCCGCTTAAAAAACATGCTGGCTCCAGCCTTTGCTCTTCGCCAAAGCTTCAATATAATAGTAATCGCCGTATATCAGCGATACGTTGATGTTGGTATTGACTGGTTTATGACCGGTTGCGCCGAGCAGGATGCCTTCATACTCCGGCTTGTCGAGCGCACTGTAGTTGTTCGACAGCGAGCGAAGAATGCGCGTGGCCGCGCGCTGATATAAAGCGGCTTCCTCAGGAGCCACCTGCGACGCGATATCGATCAAGCCAGATGCTGCGCAGCTCGCCGCTGAGGTGTCGCGCGGCTCGTCCGTCAAGTCGGTCGCCGCACGGAAATCCCAATGCGGCACATCGTCTTCCGCCAACGCGCTGATGAAATAATGTGCCACCCCCTTCGCCGCATTCAAGTAACGTGCTTCTCCCGTATAGCGGTAAGCGCAGCTCATCCCGTAGAGCGCCCAAGCTTGGCCCCGCGACCAGGACGAATGCGGCGCGAAGCCCTGTCCGCCGTCATAACGCTCCACTTCGCCCGTCTCCGGATCAAAAATAACGATATGACGCACCGAGCCGTCGCCTCGGATGAATGAGCGAAGCACCATATCTGCATGGGCGACCGCAATATGCTTGAAGCGCGGATCATCGCTTTCTTCACTCGCCCAGAACAGAAGCGGCAAATTCATCATCGAATCGATGATCGACCAACCCGTCTGGTTGCGGGGCCAGGCTCGAATGAACTGTCCTGCCGGGTTGTACCTGCCCGCCAGATAGTTGGCGGCGAACAGGCCGCGCCGCCGAGCGTCCGGGTCGCCGGTCAGCTTGTAGCGGATAACCGATGTCGGCAGGAACTGAAAGCCAACATCGTGGTGGAAATGGTTGTCCCGCAAGTAACATTGCTCCATGCGTTCGTCCCAAGGCTCCGCCTCCTCCCGATAACGTTGCTCGCCGGTCATATCGTACAGAATCCACAGAATGCCCGGCCAGAAGCCTGAAATCCACTGATCCACTTTGATCTGGTCATATTTGCCCGCCGCCGAAACATGTGGCGCTTCTGTCCAGCCCGCTTCGATCATATGATCAACTTTAATCTTCACTTTATCCCACCAAGCCGTCAGCTCGGATGGTTTCAGGTTCACATTTTCATTGCTCATCTCTGAATTCCACCCCTTCTCTAACCTTTAATGGCACCGATCAAGGCGCCTTTCACAAAATATTTTTGCAATAGCGGATAGACCAAAAAAATCGGAAGGGTTGCTACCATAATCGTGGCGTATTTCAATGTTTCGCCCAATATGATGATCTCATCCTGGGAGGCTCCTTCCGCCATGGAGTTTGCCTCGCCAATAATCAAAATTTCTCGCAGGATCAACTGCAACGGATACAGCGACCGATCCTGAAGGAAGATCATGGCGTTAAACCAGGAGTTCCAGTGGCTTACTCCGTAATACAGGCCTACCACTGCAAGCACGGGCTTGCATAGCGGCAGGAAGATGCGGAACAGAATGCCAAAGTCATTGGCGCCGTCGATCTTGGCCGACTCTTCTAGCGCATCCGGCACTGCCTCGAACGATGTTCGCATGATAATGAGGTTAAATGCGCTTATTGCGGTAGGCAGGATCAGCGCCCACAGTGTGTCCGTAATGCCCAACCCTCTGACCAGCAAGTAGAACGGAATTAATCCACCGCTGAAAAACATGGTAAATACGATAAACAACGTAAGCTGCTTGCGATATTGCAATGTTTTTCTGGACAAGGCGTATGCGGCAAAAGAAGTAAGCAGCAAATTGAGAGCCACGCCTACAATGACAATAAATAATGTGTTGCGGTAGCCGAGCAGGATCATCGGGTTGCTGAATACCGCCTCATATGTTTCAAGCGAGAAGCCCAGCGGCTTCCAAAGAATGCCCTTATGCGCCATCATCAGCGCTGGTTCGCTGAATGAAGCAAATGCCACGTATAGAATTGGGTACACTGTTACAATCATGAGCGCGGACAAAAACAGCGTATTGCAAACCCGGAATATATGTTCACCCAAGCTTACTCGCATGCGAACCCTCCTCTACCACAAACCCGTATTGTTCAACTTCCGGCTTATCCAGTTGGAGCCGATAACTAGCGCGAAGTTAATCACGGAGTTGAACAATCCGACAGCGGAGCTGAAACTGAATTGAAAATCTTGAAGCCCGATCCGGTACACATACGAGGAAATGACATCCCCTGTCACATAAGTGGTCGGGTTGTACAACAGAATAACTTTCTCGAAGCCAACGCTCATAATTCGGCCAATGTTCAGGATGAGCAATATAACGAAAACGGGAAGCAGACCGGGTAGGGTAATATGAAGCATCTGCTTCCAGCGTCCACCCCCGTCGATCTTGCAAGCTTCATATTGCTCGAGATCGATCGCAGACAGCGCGGCCAAATAAATAATTGTACCCCAGCCTATATGCTGCCATATATTCGACGAAACGAAGATTGTCCGGAAAAAAGACGGCTCCAGCAGCATCGTAACCCGCTCACCACCGAAAAATGCGATAATATCGTTAATGACGCCGTCACTGCTCGTAAAATCTTTGATCATGCCGCAAATAATGACAAGCGAAATAAAATGCGGCAAATAAGTAATCGTCTGAACCGAACGCTTGAACAGTGCATTTTTCACCTCATTAAGCAACAAGGCGAGAATAAGCGGAGCGGGAAAACCGAAAATGAGATCGTACAAGCTAATCATCAGAGTGTTTTTTAACACCCGCCAAAAATACATCCCGCCAAAAAAGTCTTTGAAATGCTCAAGTCCTACCCACGCGCTGCCCCCGATTCCAAGCCGGGGGTTAAAATCCTTAAACGCAATAATCGAACCGTACATCGGGAAATAATGAAAAATAATGAAATATAACAAAACAGGAGTAAGCATCATGTACAAATACTTGTTCTTAACCATGTCTTTCGCAATATTAAGCGGCAGACGACCGGCATGCGTGACTTTGCTGCGTCCCAGCTTCAATTGAGCCATCTCCTACTCCTCCTATCCAAATCCAGCATTATCGGCAGGGGATGGCTGCACCATTCCCTTGCCCCACGGCATCCTGCAGCCAGCCGTGAGACGATACATGGAGTTATCTGTTGTTGTAGCGATCCAAAGCGCCTTGATAGATGTCGATTACATCACGAATCCCCATATCTTCCAGCTGCTTCACAAAGCTGTCGAACTTGTCGAGCGGCTCGTTGCCCATTACAAATTTGATGAACATTTCTTCCAGATACGTGTTGATTGCCGTCATCGTCTGCGCTACCTTCTTGCTCTCATCTACAGTAGGTGTAATGAACGCGGGCAAAATATGTTTCGCCGCATCGGTCTCCGACCAAATCTGGACCGCCTCGTCCTGTTGTGGGAACGTGTTGGTCGTTTTTTGCTCATGCATCGGAAATGGACCGTTCGGAACCGTATACTGCGCCAACATCTGCTGTGAAGTGTACTTATCGTTTTTTACGATCATATCAGTAAATTTCGGAACGCCATTGTCCATCGTGTAGCTTTCGCCTTCAACGCCGAAGTTGTACATCATGGTTCCTTGCTCGCTAAATGCGAAGTCCAGCCATTTTACGATCGTTTCCAGGTCTTTCGCCGATGTCGTCACGGCCGCGCTTGCTTTCGGGTTATATTTGAAATCGCGCTGTCCGGTGAACGGTTTTTCGCCTGCTTTCAATACCGGATAAGGAGCCGCTACAAGATCAAAAGCCGGATTTTGGGCTTTACCGGACTCCAGCCATTTGCCCATGCCGCCGCCCAGAAGGAAAACAGTCGCGCCGGACTCACCGTTCAGAAGCCGCTTATCCAGCGTGTCGCGTTCGACGATCGGGAAGTCTTTATCAATCAGCCCTTCGGAATACCACTGGCGGAACAGCGTCATAACATCCTTGTATTGCGGATCTAACGGACCGTATTTCACTTTGCCTAGGTCGTCAATATAGAAGCCGTGCGATGTTTTGTATGCGCCGAAGAACGCGTCCTGCAAATTCATTTTGTTCGCGTATAGCGCCGTCAGCGGTGCTACGGCGCCTTTTTTCTCTTTGAACGCCGTCAGAACCTTATGCCAATCGTCTATCGTTACAGGCAATTGCAGCCCTAGCTCATCCAACCAATCTTTGCGCAGCATTGGTCCGCGGAAGACTAATCCTTCCTCGTTTCGCACCATCGGGAAGACGTAATATTGGCCACTGTCGGTCTTCACCATTTTATCCAGCTCTGGATTAGCTTCCAGCATCTTCTTCAGGTTAGGCGCATATTGGTCGATCAAATCGTTTAGCGGTACGATAACCCCGTCTGAAATCGCCTTTTCCGGTCCACCCGGATAAATACTCCAGTCGTACTCCAGCACATCCGGCAGCTTGCTGGAAGCCAGCAACAAATTAAACTGCTCTTCAGCTTGACTTTCGGTCGGATGGATGTAGTTCACTTTCACGCCGGTAGCTTCTGCAATCGCCTTCCCGATCGGCGCTTCCCCCAGATTCGTTGTAAATGTAATCAGGTTTCCGTTGATTGGAGCCCAGTATGAGAAAGTATCTTTTGTATCCAGCGGATACACCGGCATATCCGATCCCTCGTTGCCTTTGCTTACGCCATCGCCGCCCTTATTGCTGACGGCGCTTTGAGTCGGCTCTGTCTTATCCTTGTTTCCAGAGCTCCCATTACTGGAGCATGCGGTTAACAACAATGAAAGTACCATTGCGATCCCCAGTGTGAGCTGCAGCCTCTTATGAGTCTTGACGTTGCGATTTTTCGCCATTGTGCCCTCCGTTCTTTTCGTCTCGAATATGTTGGTGTGAATACGCTTTCAACATATCGTTAATCCGGTGCCGCAAGCTATCGTTAAAACCTAAAATATACTGCAATTTCTCAAAAATGAGGGTAACAAAACCGCATGTATGCCACTTTTTCTTGAAAAGAAAAGCCCAAGAGCTACTTGACTTCCCTGTAGCGCCCGGGCGTTATCCCTTCAAATTTTTTGAATATACGATGGAAGGTATTCACATCGTTGTAACCAACCTTCAGCGATATTTCGCTGACCGTATATTTCCCGCCGATAAGCAGCAATTTGGCCTGCACCAGCCGCGTCTTGTTAATATAATCGAGCAGAGATTCGCCGGCAAGTTCCTTGAACAGTTTGGAAACATACGACGGCGTCATGGAGAAGGCTTCCCCGATCATCGAAATGTTCAGGTTCTCGTCCTGGTAATACTCGTTGACATATTTCATGACCTTATCGATTAGCGGATTGCTGCAGTATTCGCGGTTATTATTAACGTAGCCGCACAGAAGCTCTAGCATATCGTAAAGCTGGCTGCGCATCTCCCCTACCGTCTGGCATTGCATCAGGCGTTCGATGGCGCGCACTCCGTCAGGCATATCCGGCTTGCCTGCGATGCGGATTTCGCTGATTACTTTTTGCAGCGTAGCCATTAGATCGAACATGAGACATTTGGCAGTATGAAAAGGAAACGGCTCCTTCGTCACATTTTTCTGAATGATCTCCCCGACGAACGCTTTTGCCTTATCGAGCTGCCCTTCGCGAACCATAACGATCAATTGCTGCTCGACCTTGAGCGGATAAAAATAACCACCTGGAGCAGCCCCTAGGTTGTCGTTACCGCTCAGGTCCCCATAATGAATAATGCCCCCGCTACCTACAATGATTCGGTATTCCATCGCCTCGATTGCTTCCTGGAACGCCTGGAAGATGCCATATTCGCCCTCCTGTTGCGCGCTGATGGCAGCGGTCAACTGTACATGAGCATGATTGGAGATGAACGACATCGTTTCTTCCGCGATGTGCCCCAGCTCCCCCCGCTGTTCCGTCGGCGATACAAGCTGATGGTTGACGATGCAGGCTAGCAACTCCTGGTCCAGCTCTACCGCATAGGCGTTTACTGACTTTCGTGCGACCTCCTCGACCACGTTGGCGATCAGGAAGTGCAGCAACCGCTTATTATGGACCTGATCCTCATCCTTCCGATGGAACTTGCCGAAGTGCTCGATGCGCAGCAAAATAACAGAAAATCCGCCCAGCGGGAAACGCAGATCATAGGCTGAGAACGATTCGTGCAACGGGATATGGCTGTCGAGTTGCCCCTTCAGCAGCCGCTGCAAAAAGTGCGATCTGAGTGTATTGTTATGCTGATTCAGTTTGTAATGAAGCTCCTCCTTCTCATGGAAGGTGCTGCTCAGTGCCTGCTCCAGAAAGGAGTATTCATTGGAGCCGCGATCAAAGGTAAAACCCGCCTTGAACGACAAGCTCTGGATCAGTGCATGGATCGGCAGGTAGTTCCGTTTGAGGAGCCAATACGTCACGCCACCGCCAACAATAAGGCAAAGCAAGATGCTGGCGATCGTCAATTGCTCTACCACGTTCATTTTCTGGTGATATACGTTCGCCGGCAGCGTCATCACATATTTCCATCCCGTAATGGATGAGGTTGTGTAGGATGCAACAAGCCGGTGACCGTCAGTCTCGATCTCAAGTTGCCCCGATTCTTTCGACATATCGCTGTATAATAGAGCAGGTTCCGACAGCGAATCGCCCGTAGACGCAATGAACCGGTTGTCTTTATCCAGAATAAAGATCGTACCTTTCTCAGGCGCCGAAGCTTGCTCTAGCAGCTTACTGCGGTCAATCATGAACAGCAAGACAGCTCCAGGTTGATTCATGATTGTTGAGTTCACATTTTGGGCATACATGACCGTTGGCCGCCACTCATTCTCTTCAGACACAACAACGGAGTGGTAGCCTTTAATGTACCCTTGGTCAAAATATTCTCGTAACGACTGGAAGGGCATATGCTCTTCAAGGCGAATATGGTCGTATAACGCTTCGATGTTCATACGGTTGTTGCGGGCGATGACCGTATCGCTATTTTTGTAGTAAATATAAATACCTTCAAGAAAATCGTTAGCGATTTCGTATACGCGCAAATCATTAGCGATTTGGTATACATCGTAGTGGTCCGAATCAGACAGATTGGTATCGGCCGAAATAAATGCTGCGATTCGTCTGTTGAGGCTCACCTCGAGGCTTAGATTCTCGATTCCTTTGAACTGGCTATCTATGGCTTGCTCCATCTGAAGAAGAATAGATTGGTTGGCACGGTTAATTTCAGCCTTTACAACGTTCAGCGTCGCGCCGTATATAACGCCGCTGATCAGAATGGGCACGAGCAGCACCGAGACGTAAGAAAGCATCCAGGTCATGTATACACTGCGATTTTTATGCCGGAGCTGCTTCAGATAGATTGTCCACCGGTTTCGAGTTTGGGCCATAGGTTCTCCTCCATGTTAGCTTTAGTCGGAGTCGGGACCGACGTCAATTCTTGTCAGAATAGCCGGACAACGAATATCCGCGACATCCGCTTTATGATTGTTAATACAAACCGCCGGAGACGGCCGGTATTCATAGATGGCCGGCTGCTCTTTGCCGCATATTCGATTGTAAGCGATTACACATTGCTCCGGCGCATAAGGAATCCGCTTGCCGAGCGTAATGCCGTGACGACAATTGACAATCGTATTATTCACTACGCTGGCTCGATAGACGCGCCAATGTTTCCTCAGTTCCTCCTGCGTCGGCGCCTCGGGATAGCCGTCCGATCCGCCATCGTAGTTGCCGCCATCAATGAGCAGCGCATCCAACGTCAAGTTTTCCATATAGTTTTCAAAAATGTGATGGTCGTTTCCGTAAATGCGAAATCCGCCCATTTCTTCCTTCACGCCATCGCCGATAAATACATTATTATGAAAGCGATTTCCATGTCCGTGACGCGCTGTCACTTGGCCGGCGGAGTTAAGGAACGTGTTGTACCGGACTGTATTATAGCAGCTTTTTACCGAAATAATCTCGGGCTCTCCGTCGCAATTTTCAAACAGGTTGTGTTGAATGGTAATATAGCCGTTCGAGAGAGAGATGCCGGACAGGCCGAGCCGGATCGCTTCAAGCCCATTGACGACACGCGGGCCTATATGATGAAAATAATTATATTCAATGACATCATGCTGCGAGATTTGTTCACCGTCGCCATCAAAAACAACGAGCGGTCCAAGGTCGGCCTTTGGCCCGAACTCGTTGCGTTCGATCCGGTTCCAGCCGCTGCCGCTTCCCAGCACTGACAGCAGGCTATACTCCGCCCCAACCTGTCGCGGCTCAAATCTATTCCGCGCAATCCTCACATGCTGCGAACCGTCCAGAATGATAGATTCGCGCTGCCCGACCTGGAAATGCAGTCCCCATACCTCTACATAAGCAGAGTTCAAGATGCGTATACTTGATTCTCCAGCGATCGTCGCTTTTCCTTTATTTACAGCGCGAATGCTTAATATTGCGGTGTCCGATCCTACTTTGCCTTCAATAATATAATCTTCATTCCGTTCGTAAACGCCGTCTGCCAACAAGATCGAAGAACCAGGTTCTGCCCGGCCAATTGCTGCCGCCAATTCGTCGCTACTCGATACCCAATAAATAGTAGTCATTTTCTCACCTGCTTCCTATAGAATAGGCGGATATGAACCGCAGCCTCTTCAGGATCATATCCGCAACTTCACAACCTCTATTATGAAAGATACGTTTCCCATGCCATAGTGTAAAAAAATGAAGCAATCATAAAAATGTAAACTGAGGCACAAAATGAGCGGGAATTACCGCCTTGCCAGCTGTAAATCGCAACCTGCCGGTGTACAATAAATGAGAAAGGACGTATCCCGACACCAAATCGTGGATACGTCCCCATTGTTGTTGCCTGCTCTGCCGCCCGCTTACCCGAAAAAGAAGTACGCAACCTTCATCTCTTCTTCTTTCAACAGCAACTTTTGTGCCGCTTCGAGCAAAGGCGTGCGGTCATAGACAAGACTTTTCATCGCTATTTTGCCATCACTAATCGTGAAATAGTGCGCTTCTTTCGATGGATCGTCGCGACGGCGGTAGGACACGCTTCCCGGATTCAGCCACAAACTGTCGTCACTCAAATAATGAATGCATCTGCGATGTGTATGTCCGAAAATAATGCGGCGATCTTCTTTGGCCCCAATTGTCCTGACGTTGCGTTCCCCCCAGAAAGCATCGTACTTGGGCAAGCTATCAATCGTCAAATAGTTTTCGTACAGATGTTGCATTGTATAGCTATAGCCGTCCATCTCGAATGTGCGGTAGACCGGTATGCTTTCGAGGAAGGAAATTTCCGCTTCGCCGAGCAGCCTTGCATTGTAATGCGCCCACTTGATCTTATCCTCCGCCACATCGTGACCGCTATTGCCGTTTCGGTACAGGTCGATAATAATGTCGTCATGGTTACCGCGAACACAATTCGCATCGTTCTTATGCACCCATTCGATAACTTCCCGCGGGAAAGGCCCGTAGTCTACAAGATCTCCCGCGCAATAAATCACGTCACAGTCGGATTCTGCCTTGCGGATCGATTCCAGCGCTTTGACGTTGCTGTGAATATCCGAAATAATTAAAGCTTTCATAATCGATTCAACTCCCTAAGATTCAACATTCTCAGCAGTACCGTCACCACATCCGCCACGTAGCTTTATCGTCTGGCATGAAATGGTCCCGCGGCAGACGCACCTCAATGATTCCGGCGGCAGACGCCAAGGAAACAGCCTGTCTTTCCCAGTCGGGGGTGTCTCCACTGTCCTCAAACCACTGCGGCGCATGGGCGCCGTCCACAACATTGGCCGGGACATAATTGGAGGCTGGTTGCGACGAATTGGCCGTAACGGAACATGCGTGTAACCCTATTTGACGATTCCCTTCAGTCGGTAGCCTTCGGACAATATTCTGTTGACATTGCGTATCAGGCTGTTCTCCCATTTGTCGAGTGCACTCTCCCTCCTTTATATAAAAAGATGGAACCTTGATAAATCGTCAAAAGCTAAAATCGCCATCAAATATTCTAACTTCTTATCTCCAATTTTTGGAATGAACATCAAATCTTAAAAAAGTCACTCACATCTCACGAATATGCATAGAAACATCTTTGTAGCTATTTTTATATACAGCATTCAATATTCTCCAAATGAAAAGCATCAACAACATGATCCTTTTTATTTGGAGAAGTAAACCAAACGACATCCGGCCTTAGATGTTTTAGCAAGATTTCATTTTCACAACTCCCTTTGTTCATTTTAATTATTATGTTTCTTGCCCTGGTCATATATTGCTTGAAGCCAATTTTGTAGTATAGCTGGGGACCCGCCAACATTTTAACGAAAATATACCTAAGCCCTGAATCGTGTCCAGCTTGGTGTATTCTCATACTCTTAGGTGGTCCGGGACGTATCACGAGCGGACACAACGAAACGTATTGGACAGTCATTCGGAAACATTAACGCGGTACTGTATTAAATGATTATGATATAAAAAAAAGCTGTCGAGACTTTCTTGACAGCCTTGCCGCGATTATCGCGGTTTCTATATGTTGCGTGTTTGTTCTTCACTCCCACCAATGCTTCATTTCACTGAATCCAACGTCCCATAGTTTAGCGTTCCCAGAAACGATAATCGTAATTTCGTTCACCTTGTCATAAAATGGTATATTTAAAGGTTCTGCTCCATTATTATATTGTTCATTGTACTGATAATGAACTCTTTGGTTTCCATCTACCAATATAGTGAGTTCTCCCTTGGAATCTCCCTTGTCTGGAATGCCAAAATAAGAATAAAACGTCACATCTTTTTTGTTACCCAAGATGTAGGTGTACGATTTTCTTTTATCTCCTTCACTGTAATACACGTTCATTTTGGGTTCTATTTTCTTGCCTGCCACGGTGAAACTTGGAAGATTTTCAGTCATAGGCATGGTTCCATTCATTTCTTTCACATCGTGTAATGCTTGAATTGGGCTTTCTCTTTTCGCTACAACATAATTGATGGTTTCCGAGATCACGATTACTCCAACAAGAAGAACACCGATAGATAGGGCTGAAGCAATAAGCTTTTTATAAGAAATTTTTGAAGAACATCCAACTTTATAGGCGATAAATCCTATCGCTGCACCTAATGTATTGGATATAACATCATCTACATCAAAGCTGCCAAGATGAGTTAAAGCCTGCATCGTTTCCAGAACGAGAATCGTCAAGACAAAAAAGGATATGAACTTCCCAAAACTGGAACGATACAACAGAGGAATTACTACTCCAAAAGGGATAAAGGCAGCAATGTTTCCAAAGTTGTATACCCATGAAAAAGTTAGTTTTGGAAATCGAAGTGGAACTCCTTCTGGAACAAGTATAAATGTGTATCCATAATCGCTGTTCCAATGATCTAATCTACTGAAAGCAAAAAACATAAAATATAATATCAACAGCGTGTACAAAAATGTTCCTACAAAGAGGAGTTTCCGTAATTTCACTTCCATAATATCTCCTTTAATAATTCATCGATGGGTTTAGTATATCTTCCCAAAATGACATTAAAGTGACATTGAAGTGACATTTTAGTCACTTAAACGCTCATTAAATGATTTGTTTGTAAAATTGAATCCGAAATCATGCCTTTATTCATCCACTCTGGACATGAATATCTCCATCTTTTTTGGTTTAATGCTGTGAGCCATCGTAAGACCAATGCAAATGCTACTCTCTCTAGCATTCTTGTCTTATAAAGCGTAATAGAACAATTTTAATCTATCTATTGGAAAATGGAAAAAATTCTTAGTCTCAAGCGTATTCGGGAAATAATCTTGACAATGAGAAATGACAAGAATATATTCCGATAATACCGCGATTATCGCGGATATTATTCGACTTGTTAACTTACATGCTTTTCTTAGAAAACGCCGAAAAATTCTTCAGTATTTGATGAAGTACTGGTTACGCCTATTTGGATATCGCTCCAAAATCTCTCGTACCAATTCGTGATTCCCATAGGAATGGTTTAACTTTACCAAACTAAGGCTCGTGGCAATAGGATCATGTTCTTGTCCATTTTCGGCAATAGGTACAAGTTCTTCTCTCGAGCAAAGGACAAGAACTTGTACCTATAAATTAATAAAACCGCGCTCAGCGTGGATTTCAATAGGCATATGTTCTTGTCCTCTTACATCGGAACAAAGTATAATTAAGCTGATTAATATGACCCGTCTACTCTTCAACTCATTCCTCCCTAAAAGAATCAGGCCCCGGAAGTGTATAGATGTTCATTTATATTCCAAATACACTTTCATAATTAATAACCACCTTTAATTAATTCAACAGCTCTCTCAATATACTCGTCTCTGCCTTCCATAATCCCTTCAATGGTAGGATCAAGACGAATATCTGGCTGCAATCCTATTCTTTGCGTTGGGTTTTTATCTGGATTAAATATGCCGAGTCCACTTATAGCGGTTTTTATTTTTCCTGGAAGCATAATGATACGTATATCACCATCAGTTCCAGCAGACGGCCTACCGAGAACTATGGAGTTATCTGTATTTCTAAGAGACATCGTTGTAAACTCGCCTTGACTAGCAGTATGTTCATTGATTAGAATCACTACTTTCCCTTTATAAACCTCGGCATTTGTTTCTTGGGGCTTCCCTGAAACCATAGGCTCAAGGTAATAAAATTCACCGGGTATTGCACGATTGGGGACCGATACTGTGGCAAACTCTTTTTCAGAAGCGATCAGATATTTGGCTAATTCATAAGTAAGTATACTAGAAGGGTAGTTTCTAAGATCTACAATTAGCCCTTTAGTGTTCCACCACTTTTTCATGATTTTATCAATCTCTCCATCTTTCAAAAGACCAGCATTAATATAGTAGATTTCTCCACTCTCCATTGCTTGTGATTTCGTATCAACCAGGAAATTAATGTCTTCTTGATTGCCTACTGCACTAATGTTCATCTTATTTCCCTGCCGAATTACAGTAACGTCCGTATTCTTCTGTTCAGTTCGGAATAAATCAAGAAAAAATAAGCTGGCCGTGTCTTCTCGCGACTGTGATATATATTTTCTTCTATCTTTTAATAATTCATCTATATTTTTGTCTCCTACTTTTAATACAATGTCTCCGACCTCAAGTCCACACTTGTTAATTACTTTATTTATAACAATCTGATTGTTAATTTCGATAAAGTTTACGGGAAGCCGATACGTTCCAAAATAATCAGTAATCGTCTCTCTATCTTTGCCCACCAAATATGCATGAGAATCATGTATTCTAGTTGTCAGTTCTGCTAAAGTCATAAAATAGGAGTCATAATCCGATCCATCTATCATTTTAGGGATAAACTCCAGAAGCACTCGATCCCAATTTTCTCCGATGACATCTTTATACGGATAGTAATATTCGATAATATTCCAGTAGCGGAATAAACCTAACAACCTGTAGCCTGTATCATCGAAATTCATATTAGAGTACGGGTTTTCATTTCCCATAGACGGAAAGAATGAATCTTCCTTAAAACTAACATATGCATATTCTCGTTCTGAAATATTAGAATCCAGAAGCTTCGATAATTCAAGACTCAAGTCTGTTCCGAGATATTCTTCATCCTTGGACCAATCTGTAGATGGACTGAGCTGTATGGAATCTTTGGAAAATTGATATTGATCATCAAGCTCTCCAGAAATGGACTCGCTGCCTAATGAATGAACCCACTCATAGAGAATTGAATTCACATCTGAATTTTCTTCTAAAATAGAGGGCACCACCCGAAACAGCTCATAATCCCAATTTACATCTCCAGATACAACCTTAGGATGATGGTATTTCACCACTCCCCATACCTTACTGATCTTAGCTAAATCCACGATCTTTTGTTCAGAAAGGCTGGAAAATTTCATTCCACTTCCTTGGTCAAATTCCTGCTCCTTCTCTCTCCCGAGTTGATGAGTCTCTTGGGATGTAGAACATCCTGCAATAATAAAAATAAGCAACACACTGAAAAACACCAGGGAATTCCAGTTCCTTATTTTTCCTTCTCCCACCTTTTTTCCACCTTTCAGCTCAACAATTTATCTTTTTGTAATTCTTGCAAATCTAGGATCTGCTTCACCTATCTCTGCAAATCTACATGTCGTTTTTTAAATAAAAAAAAACCAGCCTTATAGCTCTTATCGTAGGCTGGGGCGTATGTTGTCTGAGCTTTCAACCTGATTATACATCTAATAAACATGAAGGTGATAACCCAGCATCAAATAATGACAGATTAGATTTGCGTGTTGTTCATTCCGGCATTAATGTTCCTCATACAATTCATTCATAAATTTCCCGGCACTAATGATCCCTTCTTTCGCTTCCTCCAGAAAGGAATGACAGCACAGCCAACCGTGAAACAATGTCTCTTAATGATCTTGCGCTTAGTCCCATAGAGTTTTCCATTCTCATTCTTTACCACCGTTGGACTATATAGAGGTGCCGACAGGCATCGCATTATTCCATGCAGATATTTTGTTGCCGCCCAAGGAATGGGCTGTACGTAACCTAAATTAATTATCCACACAAATTAAGGCGACTTTCTTTGTGTGGATTACAATTTAAGTCGTTTAATCATTTATCAGCGTATACACTATTTAGCCATTTCTGCCCGCGTGACTTTACCTTTCGGGTCAAAACGAAGGTTAGCTTTGCCCTTGATTATCCCAGCCCATTTCCGTGCTCGACAGCTTATTTTGCCCAAGAAGATACTTGGTCTTGGTCAGAAAATATACTGACTTGCCCGTTAGATTAATGAAGAAAAGTAAGCAGTAAATACTTATCTAATCGGAAATCGGGACAAGAACTTGTACCGATAAAACAAAAAAAGCCACTAAAATAGCGACTTTCATTGGGACCATGTTTTTGTCCCTCGACTATTGTTGTCTGATGCCAAGAATATAGTCCGATTACCTCTATATCTCTTCTTTCTCTGCATACAATAAAGGCTGATCTTTAACAAATAAAAGATAGCCTTTTTCTAATTGCCCTTTTTAAGAATTTAATCCGAATCTATGTTTAATCGTCGTCGTAGTATAGTCTTATTCAACTAAAGCACCCGCTAGTAGAAGAGCAACACTAATAAATTATACAAAGAATGAATAATAATTACTGACCAAAGAGAATTACTTTTCTTATATACAAACCCAAATATAATACCCAACACAAAAACTGTTAATATGGAACTTAGAATATAAGGGAATTCAAACAGACCTTTATAAAACCAAATAGGAAAATGAATCGATACAAAGAGTAAAGCTGTAACTGTATTTGCTATCCAGAATCTAAAAGAATCCATAAGCTTTCTTAATAAAAAACCTCTAAAGACAATTTCCTCATTAATACCAACCAATAGAATAGTATTAAGCCATCCGTTAAATCCTATTTGAAAATCGATATTATTATTTAAAACGATAAGATTTATTACAAAATAGAATAGTATCAAGGCTAAGGATACCCAACCTGTCCATTTTAGACTTTTTCTAAAGTTATGATGTAACTGTAAATAGGAAAATGGTTTACTTTTTTCCATAATTATAACTAATAAAATAACAGGAATGACCCAAATAACTATTTTAATAGTGGCTGATGTTATAGCTCTTGGAACGGGTTCCATCAAATCTAAATATTGAACCAACCATAATTCTCTGATACACCATATGGCGTAAAATATTATGAAATATACCCAAATATAATTTTTATTTACTTTAAATTCTATCAGAAACTCCTCCTTTACTTCTTCGACAATCCTGCCCCGTTAGTTGAATAAGATATAATTATTTTAAAAAATTAGGCATCTCGTTTACGGTAAAATACAATAGCTACTGTAATAAAGCTCAGTGTCCATAACATTGAAATACCTGTCCCTTGCATTGGTGTAAGGACACTTATTTCATCAGAGGAAGACGGCATATACATATAAGATCCTGCCGTATCCGGAAAATAATTTAAAAAAATTTTATTACTAGGTAGAAAAGCCCTCGTCAATGGACTGACAATGAAATAATAACCAAGCAGTACCACTAAAGCAGGAGTGGTTCGTCTTAATAAAGCACCTACAGCTGCACTGAGAAGTGTGGTTAATGTTAGATAGCCCGTTGCACCTATTAATGTTGTTATCATTGTGTCTATTTCTATCACTACTGTTCTGTCTCTCATCATAATAAAAGTATAGAGTACACCAGATTCAGCAATAATAAACGCCACAGGAATGGTTATAATCGCCAATGCCAAATGCTTCGTGGATAATTGGAACCCACGCCAAGGTATCGTAATTAAAGTAGTTCGAATCTGTCCACCAGTATACTCCGAACAAGTAGCTAAGATTCCAAGAATAATGAACCCTGCTTGAAGATATCCCATAGAAGCAAGTCCTATATTCAGTATATTTTGCGTACCTGTTGCCCCTTGTACACCAACAGAAGTAAAAGCTGCGGCTAAAACTAAATTTAGAATGAATGTACCCATAAGAGTGAACCATATCAATGGTAATGTAACTAATTTATCCAGTTCAGCACCAAGGATTTGTGTTAACTTTCTACCAGATGAGACACTCATGCTGCAACATCCCTCCTATGGAATACAACAGCTGCAACAATGAAAACAACAAGTACCCAGGCAAACATGACTAAACCGCCTGTGAAGGGGGTGTGAAACCCGTCGAATAAAGTGCCTGTGGACGTGTTGTCCGTAAACATAAACATTTCAGCGCCAGCCCTATCTGGTAAGTAAAACGCCAACTTTGTAACCCTATACAACAGGACACTAAATGATACAACGGATGAATTTATTATGAGCACAGCAAGCGGGAGGATGCCATTCTTAGTTAGAAAAGTAATTCCAAGTGCTAAATGAGCAGTGAATGTCCAGTAACAAACTGCACCGATAAGTCTGGACCATTCAAATGCGGGGGCATATTCACCAAGGATAAGATACGTTGCTGACACAGTTGTCATAATAGCAACAATACAAAGCAGTATGCTGATCACAGTCACAGCACCTGCTTTTGCCAGTAAAAAATGAAACCGGGATGAAATAACAGTTAAACTCGTTGTTATCTGTTGTCCTCCACCAGATTCACTGCTCTCTGTCAAATACTCACTGCTGACAGCAAGCACACCAAGAATAATAACGCCTTGCACACCAAGAGCTAACCCGATATAGCCAACTTCCGATAGCCGTGTGCTAACTCCAGCTATAATCTCCTCTTTTTGTGCTATGCTGTCCAAGGAAGCAATAAGCGCTGGTGCAAACGCTCCAATGAGAAAAGCAAGCCAAATACCCGGTAAGGAGAACAATTTAGATAGTTCCGCGTTAAATGCTCTCATACAACATCACCTGTATTTTCAGATGTCAGGGCAAAAAAGGCTTCCTCCAGCGTGGAATGGTTACCTATTACTTCATCCAATGTTCCATCTGCAACGATGGTTCCATGCTTAATAATCACCACATCATCAACCGTCTCTGCAAGCTCTCCCATTAGATGACTGGATAATAACACTGTATTTCCAGATTCAGCACGTTCACGTAAAAATGTCCGAATCCACCGAATTCCTTCTGGGTCGAGCCCATTTACGGGTTCATCTAAAATCAATATTTTTGGATCACCAAGTAGCGCAGCTGCTATTCCCAGTCTTCTCCCCATACCAAGAGAATACTGCCCAACTCTTTTCCCAGCGGCATTAGTAAGACCTACTATTTCCAGAACTTCCTCGACACGTGAGTTAGACAATCCTGCAGCACGTGCAATCCAACGCAAGTGTGCCCGTCCTGTTCGCATACGATGAGCTCCAAAGCCATCAAGTGCGGCACCTACTGTTGCTAGAGGATTATGTAATTCTGCGAATGGCTTTCCATTAATGAGTGCGCTCCCTGAGGTAGCGCGGTCTAATCCAAGCAGGATGCGAAGTGTAGAACTTTTACCTGCCCCGTTTGGACCTAAAAAACCAGTTACTCTACCTGGTCTAGCTTTAAAACTGATACCCGATAAGATTTCCCTAGTTCCGCGATGTTTGACTAAGTTATTAATTGTAAGCAACCATAACACTTCCTTTCTGTTATGGTTCTAATTATAAAGAAGCAAAGTTACAACTCGGTTATCATGCTGTTTACTTCTGGGTTAACTTTAGGTTAAGATCTTCCGATAGCTACTCTTGTGCCACTATCATTTGATGTGAAATCAGCTTTCAGCTTCATTTTTTTCAACATATAATTTGAAGTCGATAAACCAATCCCCGCCCCACGCTCATAGGAAGAGTTATCCATACCTGGACCTCTGTCTGCAACAATGATTTGTTCTTTTTCTACATCAACCACAATATTTACATATTTCCCCTCTGCTGCATGACGAAGAATATTCTGAAATAAATTATCCAGAACCCGTGTCATCCATTTAGGATCTGCTTCCCAATAAAAAGTTGCCTCTGTCGGTAAATCAACCTCGATCTGGATTTCTATTTCTTCAAATACAGGATACCACGCAGCAACAGATGCTCTTACTAAACGTCCAATATCTGTTGAAGTGGGCCTAAAAGGATGTTTCCCTGATGTAAGCAATGTATAGGAAAGTAAATCATCCATTAGATCCCCCACTCTTGTAATCGTATGATTCATTTCTGTTAATGAATTTTGTCCTTCTAGACTCATTGATTCTTTATTTAATCGGGTGACATGTCCTCTCAAAATGGTAAGTGGCGTTCGTAAGTCGTGAGATAAATTCGCTATGAGTCGATGTCGTAACAATTCCTCTTCATGTTCTCGCTTGCGGCTGTCTTCAAGCTGCTGAATCATCCAATTAAAAGAATTGCCTAACTGGTCTATTTCATCCATACGATCACTTTGAACAGATATTGGTCTAGGAAATGAGTTATGATTAGCTGAAAATGACATGGCTTCCTGTAAGCGGGTGAGACGTTTACGAAGTCTTAAGAAGAAAATCCAAGATATTACAACAAATGCGACAATAATAAAACCAAACAAAAGTAGTACAACGTAAAATAGATTTAATGCATTCAGCTCTTCTCCATTAATAGGAGATTCAATGAACGCAGATAAGAAAATAAGTATAGTTGGAGGCAAAAAGATAAATAGAAAATGTCCTTTTAGAAAATGACGAAATAATGATTTAGTCTGTTTCATAGTTTCACCCGATAGCCTATTCCCTTCAACGTTTCAATAATCTCTGGGGAATCTGGATGACGTTCCAACTTTTGACGCAGTCGATGGATATGTACCATTAGTGTTTTATCGCCAGTTATATATGTTTCTTCCCAGATGGCTTCATAGATTTGTTCTTTTGGTAAAACTTGATTAGGGTGGCGTAAGAAGTACATTAAAATATGATGTTGTTTCGCTGTTAATATAATTTCTTCTCCTGTGCGTTTGTCAAATACCATTTGGCCTTCTGAGTCTACTTCAATATAATTTCCTAATGAAATGCGTTCGGAATGTGTTCCGCCACTTCGACGGATTAGTACTTCTAATCTTGCAACTAATTCATCCGTATGGAATGGTTTCGTTAAATAATCATCAGCAAATTGTAAACCTTCTACCTTATCATCTATCGATGTTCGAGCTGTTAACAGCAAAATAGGAACAGCAGGAGCTGCCTTTTTTAATCGTTTCCCCACAGTAAATCCGTCTAAACCGGGTAACATGATATCCAAAATAACGATTTCATGCTGATTTACCTCTTTTTCAGCTCCTTCACCAGAAAGCAGCCACTGAACTGAAAATCCCCGCTGTTCCAATTCTTCTTTTAGAAAGCTGCCTATTTTCTCATTATCTTCAATGTATAATACGTTTCTTTTCAAGTAACATCCCTCGCTCTAAATTGAATTCACTATTAGACAGATTAACACAATCTAAAAAATATTTGTTTAGATGCTCATGAAATCGGCAATGAGATCAAGTTCTTGTCTTAAGCAAAGGACAAGAACTTGATCTCATAAAACAGAAAAACCGCGCCAGGCGCGGATTCTAATGGGGCTATGTTATTGTTCACCGACACCAATCCATAGTCCAGATATTGAGCCTCCGACCGTTTCAAAATAAAAGCCCTAATCAATCATCAATTTTCTGGCCGCCTGCATCATTTTTTTCGGTCAGATCGGGTGCGGAGCGCTGCGCGGATGGTGCATTCTTGACGGATTTGGAAACACTGCCTCCATCGCCCGATGTAACTTTTGGCACCCCCATATATGACAATGCTTCGGATACGATCTCTTTAAACACCGGCCCCGCCGCAGCACCACCGCCAGCAGCATTAGCAGGCTCGTCAATGCCGACATAGACCACAATCTTCGGATTATTAGCCGGTGCGTATCCGAGGAAGGACGAGTGCACCTTATCGCGGTCATACCCTCCCTTACCGTCGGGTTTAATCGCCGTACCGGTCTTACCTGCTACACTATAGCCTTCAATATATGCATGGCGGCCGGTTCCATGGACCAGGTCTGCAACGACCTGCTCCAGATAGCTGCTGGTTTCCCTGGCGCTTTCCTCGGAAATAACCTGACGTACCACCTGGGGCTGGGTTACGGTAGTCTTGCCGGTATTCGGATCGGTGGTCGCCTTGACCACGTGCGGCACCATCAGTTTTCCGCCGTTGGCGATAGCCGAGATGGCGGTAAGCTGCTGAATCGGAGTAACAAGCACTTTGCCGTGCCCGAATGCAATCGTCGCGTTCTCTGAAGCATTATTCGGAGTCGGATTGACGATTCCGCTGATTTCGCCCGGCAGGTCAATACCGGTAAGATCGTTAAATCCGAAATCATCCACGTATTGCAGCAGCCTTTCCGGACCGAGCATTTCATAGCCAAGCTTGACGAAGGCCACGTTACTTGACCGCTTCACGCCTTCCAGGAAGGAGATTTCGCCATAACCGCTTCTCTTCTGGTCATACAGTGGCTTGCCGTACCCCTTGATGCGGATAGAACCGGACATGAAGGTTGCGTCCGAATCGAACAAATTCTCCTCCACCGCTCCGGCAAGAGGTACAATTTTGAACGTGGAGCCTGGTTCAAATCTTGTTTTGATGGCATGGTTGAAGAATACCCCTGGATCAGAGGCATATTTCCAGAACTCATTCGGGTTAAAGGTTGGCATATTCGCTAGCCCCAATATCTCCATGGTGCTGGGATCCGCGGCAATTACCGTAATACTCTTGGGTTTATATTCTTCATAGGCCTTCTGCATTGCCTGCTCGATATAATACTGGATTGTGCTATCAATCGTCAGCTTGAAAGTACTTCCATTGACCTCCGGCTGGTAAGTATCCTCCGAGTCAGGCAGCTTGATGCCTTTGGCGTCGCTCTGGTAGAATAGCTTACCATCCGCACCCTTAAGCTGCTTGTCAAAATACTTTTCGAACCCCATCACCGCGTTGCCATCGCGGTCCGTATAACCCAAAATATGTGCGGCCAGTGTTTGTTGCGGATAATAGCGCTTCTGCTCCCTAATCAGGCCGACGCCAGTCTCCAGAGTGTCATGTTCATCCTTCAGTTTCTCAATGAACTCGTTGACCTTGTCGCGCAGCTCCTGGTCTATCTTCCAGCCTTCATTACGGATCTCCCGGTTCTTCAGATACTTGCCGTTCTCGTCTTTGGCTTCCACGAGCGCCTTAAGCTCGTCGTCAGGCTTGCCGAGCAGTTCATGTAGGCCGGTGATAACTTCTCCCCCGATACTGAGAGCGTTAATCGCTTCCGGATTGACCACTACCGTGTAGGCGGGCACATCGCTAGCCAGCATCCTGCCGTTGCGGTCCTCGATCGTGCCACGCACCGCTTTAAACACCGAAGTATGGGCCCATTGCTTTGCGGCCTTGGTTTGCCAGAAATCACGATCCAGCACCTGAATCCAGAACACTCTGCCGAGTAAAACAAGAAAAAAGAGGGTAATACACCCTCCTATAAACAGCGTACGAAGTTTTATTCTCTTCACCATAAGCAAACCCCACAAACATATATATTGCAATTTTCGGCAAATCGCTCGTTAATAGTCACCGCGTTTTGTTCGCTGATATGAATGGTATCGTCGGCATTCGCCTCCTGATATCCCATATCCATGGCTAACTGAACAACCTTGGCACGGGATTGCTTTTCTTCCTTGTCCCAGTAAGGCTCATTATTGTAGGCATTGGTAATGCCAGGTTTTTTATTAGTTTGATAAATGATCACCTTAATGAACACCAGGCTCGTTACACATTGTACAATGTATAACAAGGTAAAAACAACCATTTTTGTGAATCCTTTGTCACTACGCTATTTCGCGAACTTAGGCAACATGTAATAGACAATTGGAACATCTTTGTGAATTCTCCATTTCACTGTATGCGGTCATTCAGATAAGGAGCGCTGAGCCAGCATGAGGTTGAGCAAAAATAAATTCAACAGCTGCCTGCTCGGCTTTATCAATGTAATCAGCTCAAATTCTAGAGTAATCTGCTAGAGTTATTCCTTTCCTTCAAGGGTGAAGGATTTAAAATTGTGGCGGCTTTTATCTTCTCAATTACCGCCATTTATGCCAAGAGATTAACAGCGTCTATTGATGTCCTGATCGTATCCAGCGCCAGTCTGTTCACCGATGGACTGATGCTCATTTTTCTGACTATGCTATGAAACCGTATGAATAATTCTTTTTCTTTTTGGATGATTTCAGAATGTTCCTCGTGCCATCTAATCCAGTATGACCATGTTGTTTGCTATAATCTCTTTAATATAAACGCTTTTACTTTATGAACATTACTTTTTAATTTATTTTAAAGCACCTAGACACGGCGAAAATAGTTGTGTTACATTTGTGTGAATAAAGTAATGCTGTTTGGCTAGTGATTTGTAACTTGTAGGTGAAAAGTGACGTTGAGGATGCGATGATTTCCTATTGAAGTGCGTACCTTCACATCTCTTCAGCATATATGTAAAATGTCACTTTCGCCCTAAAGTTAAAGCGCTTAAACTTTTGAGGTGTGAACAGCACTTATTGTTAAGCGGTTTACTTTGGAGATCAGTCTAAAGGGAAGGAGGATTCATTGACGTTAATTAAACTAACCATCACTAAAGGAGGAATTTTTGTGTACTCATTGAAATCGACCTCAGGCACAATGAAAGTGATGTTACTTGTCATGCTTTCGGCGGTTATGCTTCTAGCGACATTAGCCGCCCCTGCACCGCTTCAACGGAAAGCTCATGGAGCGGGTGAATTGAAACCGTTTCCTCAACAAGTCAGCTATCCGGGTATCATTAAACCAAACCACGTCAGTCAATCCTCGATGAACAGTTCTGTATCTTCCTACTATGACTATTGGAAGGCTACTTATCTTAAAAACAACTTGTCCTCCCTGCCCGGAGGGTACTATGTAAAAGGTGATATTACTGGCGAAGCGGACGGCTTCGATCCTCTCGGCACATCGGAAGGTCAAGGATACGGTATGGTTATTACCGTGCTAATGGCTGGATACGATACGAATTCCAGAACAATCTATGACGGTTTGTTCAAAACGGCTAGAGCGTTCAAGAGCTCTAATAATCCGAACCTGATGGGATGGGTAATAGCAGATAGTACTGGGGCTCAAGGGCACTTCGGTTCAGCAACAGATGGGGACCTCGATATCGCTTACTCCCTTATTCTAGCTGATCGCCAATGGGGCTCGACTGGAACGATCAATTATTTGGCTGAAGCCAAAAAGATGATTGGCGCTATTAAGCTTAGCAATGTGACAACTAACAACAGGCTGAATCTTGGTGACTGGGATACGAAGAGCGCCTTGAATACGCGTCCCTCCGACTGGATGCTCAGTCATCTACGGGCTTTCAATGAAGTTACTGGAGATTCAACTTGGCTAAATGTCATCAACAATCTGTATAACGTATACAGCCAATTTACAGCAGCTTATTCGTCTAGCACAGGTCTGATTTCGGACTTTGTGGTAGGCAACCCGCCTAAGCCGGCCCCTCCAAACTATTTGGAAGAGTTCCCTGAAACAAATGAATACAACTACAATGCAAGCCGTGTACCACTTCGTATCGTAATGGATTACGCTTTGTACGGAGACACCCGTGGTAAGGATATCGCTAATAAAATGGTAGTATGGATCAAAGGAAAAACAGGCAACAATCCGAACAATGTGAAGGACGGTTACCAACTGAACGGTTCGAATCGCGGTACTTATGCGACAGCGGTATTCGTAGCGCCTTTTATCTCCGCAGCGACGACTACCAGCACGCATCAAGCTTGGGTCAATGCAGGATGGGACTGGATGAAGAACAAAAAGGAAAGTTACTTCAGCGACTCCTTTAACATGCTGAACCTACTGTTCATCTCGGGGAACTGGTGGAAGCCTACCTACAGTGCAGCGGATACTCAAGCTCCCTCGGATCCAACGAATCTGAACGCAACAGCAGCTTCAAGCAGCCAAATTAATCTGAGTTGGACTGCTTCTACCGATAATGTCGGTGTAACAGGCTACTGGGTATTCCGTGACGGCGTGGAAGTAGGAGCGCCTTCAGACACATCCTTCAGCGATACCGGACTTACCGCATCGACAGCTTACAGCTATATGGTAAAAGCTGTCGATGCCGCAGGCAACCTGTCTGCTAACAGTAATACCGCATCAGCAACTACAAGTTCAACTCCCGCTGCCGGTATCAACCTTGCGCTGGGCAAGACAGCGGTAGCCAGTTCTATCGAAGGTGTAGGATTTGAAGCTTCCAAGGCAACCGACGGCAACTCTACTACCCGTTGGGCGAGCATCGAAGGAAGCAACAATGAATGGATTTACGTCGATCTGGGCGCAACCCAAAGCGTAAACCGTGTTAAGTTGAATTGGGAAGACGCTTACGCTAAAGGCTACAAAGTTCAGGTGTCTAACGATGCAACAACATGGACGGATACTTACGTAACAACGACCGGTAATGGTTCTATTGACGATATTACATTTACCGCAAATAGCGGACGTTACGTCAGAGTGCTCTGTACTGCTAGAGGGACCGTATACGGATATTCGATATTCGATTTTGAGGTTTACAGCTCTTAATTGAACAAATCCTGGCGGATATGAATCTGTCAGGATTTGTTTCTCTAAAAGAGCAGAATGTAACTTCTCGGGGGGGTCGTTAGTAAACGAATGGCCTCTTTTTTGATCTCATATGAGTATGTCTTAAACTTCTACCCTTTAATCGCCATAAAAATGCACCCCCTAGAATTTCATCGGACAAACCAGGGGGTTTATCCAATATCTATTCTAAGGGGTGCACTTCAGTTATCATCAAGATTTTTTGATGATAACTGAAAATGAAATATTCATAATTATTCAGCGATTGCCTTTTCAACGTCCTCGAAACGAATCTTTATGAGACGCTGCAGTGCATGTTAGAGGGTTTCGTGTGTAGCTGCTATTGTTAGCGAATACTAACGAATACTACTTCATGATACTAATGGATTTCGTAGTATTATTGAAGAATACATCTGCACCAAAATATTCAGCAATGAAGCGTAATGGGAGCATAGTACGTCCGTTTACCAGTTCAGCTGCAACATCCATTCCTGGTGCAAGTTCACCGATCGCAATGGACAAAGTCTGACCTTCCAAGGTAATCATTACGGTTTTCGTAATGTTATCCCAGCCTACATTTGCTCCTAAGCTCTCAGCAACGAAGCGCAGTGGCACTAACATTCTTCCTTTAACTACTATCGACTCAACATCCATACTCATTTCGATTCCGTTTAATTTATACCCTTTCTTACCTAGAGTAAGTTCTAATTTCATAGGTTCAGGTTTGGTTGTAACAAAGATATAGCCTAGTCCTTTTGCCGTGAAGGTAAATTTACCTGTCTTATGGTCATATTTGCCGCCTAAGCGTTCCATGTTACCGTCTAATCGAAGCATGACACCGCATAACATGCTAATATCGTTAGTCGACAACTTCTCTTTTGTCAGATCGAAGGTTACTGGTATAAGCCCTGTATAATCCGTTACTTCCCGGCCATCTGCGAAGATCTTCAACTCATATCCCCGCCCTATAACTCCGTCTCTATCATTTACAGGTTTAATGACAACCTTCATCCTCTTGCCTGTATTCAACTGCTTCAACAATTCAGGGGACAATTCAACAGATACGGTGTCATTCGTAACGGTTAGCGGTTTGTTGGCTTTAATAATCGCACCGATCGTATCGTTTTGAATCTCAAGCTCATCTTTTCCGGCTGACATCGTTAATGCAATGGAATTGCCTTTCATCAGCTGCTCTTTGATTGTAGCATCAATAAGATCTGCTACCGGTGTTTCTGGAGAAGGAGTCGGCGTGCTGATTTGGCCACCTGATCCTCCGCCGTTATTATTTGCAGTAATTACGATAGTTAACTCTATCGTATCCATGCCAGCATGGTTAGAAGCCGTAACAGTGAATTTGTATGTTCCCGCTTCATTAGGCACCCCTGAAATAACACCCGTAGCTCCTTCTAAATTCAACCCTGCAGGTAAATAATTATCTCTCAGTGTCCAGGTAATCGGTTCGTCGCCGTATACCGCTAATGTTACCGTATAAGGTTCTCCAACTTTGCCGCTTGGCATATTCTTAGTGATAATCTCCGGAGTTGTTTGCACTGGCTTATCCTCTTTAATCTCGATGCTCAATACTCGCTTATCTATACCAAAATCATTCGTTGCTGCAACAGTGAATTCGTAATATCCTGCCTCTTGAGGCGTACCCGAGATAACGCCTGTTGCTTCATCTAGGTTCAAATCTACTGGTAAATCTCCTCCCTGGACCTTCCAAGTAATCGGTTCGCTGCCGTATACCGCTAATGTTACCGTATACGGTTGTCCAACTTTGCCACTCGGCAAAGTCTTAGTGATAATCTCCGGAGCTGTGTCAACTGAGACATCTTCAGTGATCACTATATTGAACGATTTCGAGTCACTGCCTGCGTCATTGTTCGCTTGAACTTTAAATGTAAATTGACCCCATTGATCCGGTGTACCCGAGATAACACCTGCATCTTCATCCAAGCTCAATCCTGAAGGCAATTGACCATCTACAACAGCCCATTTGATCGGCTTATCGCTGTCAGTGGTAATAACTGCCGAATAAGGTTTTCCTACCTTGCCATCAGCAAGCGACTTCGTCGTAATCGATGGTGCAGTACCTGCGTCTTCAACCCATTTCGCATATAATTCAATATCCCTTGTAACAGGATTAGCAATGAAATCCCAGACATCGTTTAATTCTGCATCTTGATACCAACCGCTGAAAACAGTGTTTTCTTTTGTCGGCGCTGTTGGTTCGGTAATTGTCCCGCCCATATCTGCGAACTTCATCACCACTTCGCTGCCACCGTTGGAATCAAAAGTTACCGCATAAGGGTTGTGTGCGCCGATGGAAGGCGTTCTGCCGCTAAGTGGATTGCCGAAGAAGTCTGTTCTCTCCGTCATATGAGGCAGAGCGTTCGCGCGATCCACATATGGGCTTACAATCTCGGCACCTGCACCATAGGCCAGGTTATTTCCGTCAGCAAGACGGAACCCGTTCATCGCACTGTAATCAAGCTTGGCATCCACTGTTCCGCTGTTGATAATCCAATGTTCCGGCGCAGATTTATAATCATTTAATATAGAGTTAAGTTCCTCTTCCGATACATAGCGGTTGTCTGTTGCTGTTACGCCTGCACCTAGATACCCGCCTCCACCTGCGTTCATGCTACCAAAAAGATTAGCCGGATATACAATGTTGTTCGTAAAACGCCCGGCTGCAAATGAAGCTGATGTTCCCCCGCCTTTCAGACCAACCTGGTTGTTTGCCCCAGTGTAGGCAAAAATATTATTTTGGAAATAAATATGCAAGTTGGAGGCCGTCGGATCAAATACTAACGAACTGCTATTCTTCAATGGTGTGACGATGACATTGTTATAGTATAATCCGCTTAATTCCTCGCTCGTTGAAGAACCTCCCGCAAGTAATATAAGACTGTTAAAGCTCTTGTTAAAATCCGGGCTGCGACCGTCGTTCACGCTAATGTTATAGCGAACGATATTGCCCTTGGCAGCATTCATCTGTAAATACCAACCGCCATAATTATTTCGGCTGTAATTGTATTCATACACATTGTCCTGACAATAGTTGTCAATGTCCCATGCCATACCGTCATTACTTGCATGATAAGGGTTGTCCACGGCTTCATTATAGCGGAAGATCGTGCCTTTACTTGCCATAATCCACGCTGCCGCATAGTTTTGCGAACCTAGATATGTTGGCGTTGTATTATTTGGCCCCCAGTTCGTAACCAGGTTACCGCTCTTATCGCTTAAATAGCTGTATCCGCTGTCTGTGACCACATTTCGTTCCACAAGGGAGTTGTTCCCGCCGGACATAACAATGCCATCTCCAACCGAACTAGAAATCCAGTTGTTTCTAAACACAGCGTTTGATGCCCAAGGATAGCTTGAGTTACTCCAAGTAATGCCTGTGTTATTCGTCCCTGGATTGCTTGGCCCGTAGGCATTGTTGCGAATACCTTCGTTATCGCAGCGAAGGGTTTTATTACCTTCAACCAATATATCTACATAACCATTAATAATGATGCCGCCGGACACCTTACTTGCTCCATTTGCTTGGTGCAGCCCATTTACATCATGAACGTAGTTATCTCGAATGACGATGCCTTGCATACGAGCATCAGCATAATCTTGAATATTAAACTGACCTTGTCCCAGCTTGGAAATCCGTGACATTACAGCGATACCAGAACGGCCGTCACCTGCTTTATTGCCGATGTTCGTTACTTCAATTCCACTGACTACCCAATAGTTAACGTCATATAACTCAATTGTACCGTTTAAGGAAATGCCTGATGGGCTTGACGCTGTTCCTCCACCATTAATTATCGGGCGTTGGTTAGGGTCGGTCGTATTATATTTTGTAAGCGTAATCGGATTTCCTTCCTCACCATTGCCGCGCAGTCTGATTTGTTCATTCCATACGCTATTCGCATCCAGATAAATGGTTGAACCTGGCATAAATACATATTCATTAATCTTGGAGATTGATTTCCATGCCGTAGCCGGTGTGCGTCCATCTGCATGATCGTCACCGTTATTGGAGAAATAATAATCACGGACTTCAAGTGGTAGAATGTTCAACTCGAATGTGATTTCGGCAGGATTCAGATCCAGTCTAACGGTATATTTTCCTGGCACGATATTATTTGTTGCGAATGATTCTTTGTTAATTTTCAATACATTACCGCTAACCGTATAATCCACATCCCGCTGCAGTGTTACAGCGCCGATCTCTACTCCAGCTAGATCTGCTAAATCAGGATTTACGGTGATATTATAGTCGTCCAGACCAATAACATATGTGCTGTCTTCCAAGTGGCTATACTCTTTGGGCATGAGCTTTAGCGTAATAGAAGATGTTCCGGTTTGGGCTGTTATTTCACTATCGATAACATATACGTCATCGATAAAGTGCCTGTTCTGTATATCCTTAATCGTTCCAGCCTTGTTGCCCCAGTTCGTAGCAAGCTGCAATGCATCAATCTTGGAAATATTGTTCTTAACTAGGGTATCAAAATTGCCGCCGTCAGTTGATTGCCTTCTAATGTCTTGTCCATCGATTTTATAGGTCGTTCCCGTTGATGTAACGAACCATTGGAATTTATGCCAGCCTCCGCTTCGCTTGACATCTACAGGATAGAATCTCCCGGATGAACCGGGTCTGACTGCGTAATTGGTCAGATTTCCGGCCCAATCGCCATCTCCATTGCCATAATTTATTGCGATATGTTCATTGGATGATGGGGTTAAACCAAAGACAGCGTGGTCATTGGAAGCCGTTCTGCCATCATCATAGTACCAAGCAGTAACGATTGTTGTCTTACCGGTTGCGGGGGTGTAATTATAGGTACCTGGAACAGTAGCCACCTGACCGGCGCCGCTTGATGTTGCGGCCTTTCCTCCGGTACGGGACATCACATCGCTGTGAACATATCCGTTCGCACCATTTGAAAATTTCTTCTCCCCTTCAAATCCATCGTAAAACATAGTGTCAGCCTTATTGAAGTAATCAACGCTCACTTGAACAGTGACCTCTTCGCTCCCTGTCGGAACATAACCTTTCTTAACCGTCACGAATCCGGCATCATCAACTTCAATCTTATCCTTGTCTTGATCTGCCGGGCTGAAGCTGATGTTATCAGCAACAAACACATCAGAAGTATCAACGATTAACCGCGTTCTATCTCCAGCCCGTAAAGTATCGCTCTGGCGAATTAGCGCAATGTTGGCTGAATATTGTGCACTCTCTCCTGATTCATCAGAGTCTAAGAATCG
The DNA here is from genome assembly GCF_050277435.1 of Paenibacillus sp. NPDC101420. NCBI lineage: Bacteria > Bacillati > Bacillota > Bacilli > Caryophanales > Paenibacillaceae > Paenibacillus > Paenibacillus sp. NPDC101420. The sequence goes on along the minus strand of NZ_JBNNSE010000007.1, from coordinate 207,712 downwards.
TGACGTTGCGTTGCCGTTTGCTTTTATTTTAAATGTATCATTTAAAGTCGGGGACAAAGCCGCATCATTGCTTGTTGCTGCAATCGGGCTTCCTTTAGCCACTCCATTACTGAAGAGTTGAACCGAATAGGCAGATGCGTTAGCGACGCGGTCCCATGTAGCGTATGTGCCGTTCCATCTGACATTTACCGGTACAGGCAATTTCTCGATCTTTAATATTCCGGATGCTGCAACTTCTTCACTGATGTCCCCCGCATTATTAATGACAATGGCTGTAACCGTGTAGTTGCCCACTCCCAGTGCCCTTGCATAGGGCAGAACATGATGCCTTTCATGATTGTTAGGCTGGTCGGGTCCTCCATTTTTCGATAAATAATAACCAACAGGTCCACCGTCTTTGAACAGTGTTACAAGGGTGTCACCGTAATTGGAAGCGCCACTATAAATGCCCGTGTCCGAGTCAAGCGTCGGGTTAATTGGCGCATTCACCTGTGTATTGGTGGTTATTAACAACGGTACAGCATTGGATTTCACCACAATTCCGTCTGCCGAAGACACTTCGCAATAATAGAAATTGCCTTGTTGTGAAGCTGCGTCCACATTGGGAAGCGTTAATAGCGCCTTATCAGCTCCGCTAACTTTTGTCCCGTTCAAGCCAGACTCGTCGTCAGATACATACCATTGATATGCTGAAGCAGCGGCTGATGCCGCAACGCTAAATGTTGCCGTCTCACCTTGTTTCACTTCTGCCGCTGTTGGCTGAGTGATTATTTCTAAATTTGGCAATCCACCGGGAGGTACCAAATTCAATGTTAATGTTCTGGTTCCTGTTGTTGTAGCCACATCTTTAACAACATAAAAATCGTCGATTAGATGTTTATTTTTAATATAAGCTTTGTTGCCTGACTGGTTGTTCCATCCTCCTGCTATTTTAGGCTGAATGGTTGTACCGCTCTTCATAGCTTTGTAAATATTACTTTGCGCTGAATCGGATATTAATGTTCCGTCTATTTGTAAAGTCGCACCATTCGGTGTAATGAGCCACTCGAATTTATGCCAGCCTGTGGAACGTAAAGCCCCGCTATCTTTCCAACGGTTGCCTGCTGTACCCGCTGATGATGGTGCATATGCCCAAGTATATCTAGTCGGGTTATGAATAACATCAGCCTCTGAACTTTGATAGAATGTCCCGGCAAAGGTGGCATTTTTTCCATCTACAATAGCAAATTGAGTTCTATCCGTCGCTGTCTTCTCCTCATCAGGATACGGGTCAAAATACCATGCCGTCATCTTATAATTGCTACCTGCCGGCAATGCCACGTCTTGGGCTACATTTTCATTATTCGTATCACTTGAAGGTGTAATCGCTTTCATTCCAGAACGGGACTGAGCATCGGAAAGCGTGTATGACGAACCTAATTTGCCAGTTGATGTCATTGGACCATTGTTGTTCTCGAAATCCTCCATGAATAATACATCTGAGTCATGGTAATAACTCGCCGCGGCCGTGATTGTCACCGGGATGCCCGGAGCACCTGGCAACGCAAATGTATAACCGCTAGCTAAAGTAATGTTCCCCTGATTATTAACAGTTAAAAGATTCGCATTGCTGGAATCATAATTAACCTCGTCAATAACCGGTCCTTTCACGAGACTGCTTAAAGGCGAACCTTTATAGGTAAGATTCACCCTGCCTGCCTGACCTGCCGCTTGTGTCAATTCTAGTACAACAGAGTCAAAAGATTCGCCCCCTCCCGCAGCTGACACTTCAGATGAAGGCGCCAAGCCGAACAGACCAGGGAACACCAACGAAGTTGCCGTAATCATCGACAAAGCTTTTTGCATCCATTTCGATCGTATCATCCAAAAACTTCCTCCCTTTGAAATTAATAAATTAATACTTTATAAAAAATCTGCATCTATGGAAGCCTCAATAGACATAGATTTTTATAAACTTAAAAACATAACTATTCTAGTTCACTACTAATTCACTGAATCGATTACCGTTATATACGATCTTCAACTTATTCGTATTTGCAATTAACGCTCGCAAGTCAGACTCCGCCGATCCGTATAGAATGGAATCTTTCACTTCTTCCAGTTTAAGCTTGGTGATTTCCGGTTTTGTGGTTAATGTGGCAACGACATCCTCGCCCATATATTTACCGATTACTGTCTCACCTACAGAAGCAGCAGCTAAAGACTCCCAGAACTTAAGAGACTCGGTTTCTTCTTTGGATATATCCAAACGGTTTAGCACTTTCTCTTCCTTGGCCTGTCCCGCTGTCGCTAACGCAGCCGTCAATTCATTTGCAACACGAACATATTCCGCACTTTTTGATGCATACTCAACTTGCAACTCTGCTTCGCTCATTTTCGTTTTTTTAACCTGCGTTTCTACCAAATCCGGCCAACGGGCGCCACTTAAATATTGCATGTATTGATTTAAATCAAACTGAGGCAATCCATAGTAAGTCCCTTCTGAATCATCCATCTTAGCTCGCTTAACATTTTCATCTTCCATGTCGGATTTTAGCTCATCAAAGCTTTTGTAAGGGGCGATCCCCCGCTCATCTGCAATAAATTGCTCCTGCTTGGTCTTTAGCAATGCAGTCATTGCAGATTTTTTGGCGTATTCAGTTGGGGTTTCATGATTTTCTCCGTATTGACGTGTCCAGAAGCCCTCATCTACTTGGACCCCATAAGTTCTGAAGAAATAGTCTGCCGTTATAGCTCTATGCTCCTTGACATAAAATTGAAATTCGTCCTCTGTTACGGCGTATCCATCTACTGTAAATATCCAATCTTCATGTAGCTCCGCCTTTTTGTTAGTTAAACTCAACACGAGTAAAGCAAGAACAATCAGAGTGGTAAACAAAATAATCACGGTTGCTTTTCGTCTAGTAATCCCCATGACGCCCCCCCCCTTTCAAATATTCAACCTAGCTTTGCAAGAAAGCCTATGACAGTGAAATTCATCGCCGTTGCTGGAGAAGTTCCCAAATTTAAATGGTTAGACATAATTGTAAGTTTAGCTGCCCTCTAATGTAAGCGCTTATTTAGACTGAATTAAAACAAATTTGACTAATAAAAAAACAGTTCTAGTTCGCAATTTTGTGTGTGCTAGGGGATCAATATCATATAAAGGAACTGTCGTTTTGACAAAGTAACACCTCAATTTTGGTTTTCAAAAGACAGCCTAAAGGGAGCTGTCCGTTATAATCCCCAAAACACTAATGGCTTCGCCCTCTGAAAACAAAGGACGAAGCCATTAGATATTAACGTTTAAATGTAATTATGGATGATTATTTTAATGTTGATATCTCGTTCTGATTCATTACTCCAGGAAAAATTGCATCGTCCGGTCGGACGAACCCGGTAAATACTCATGTCCAAAGTCAGGATAAATAACAAGCTGCTTCATCGTGTTCATTTTATTGTATGCTGCAAATTGCGTAGATGGCGGGCATATGGTATCCATTAGCCCGACGCTCATCATGACCTCGCCACGAATTCGATCAGCTAGAAATTGTATGTCAATGTAGCCGAGCTTCTCAAATACATCATATTCGCGTTGATGAAGCACATCATAGTAGCGAAAATACGTACGCAGCTCGCCATAAGCTTCTTGATCTAAATCCATGTCCCATGTACGCTTGTAATCACTAAGAAAAGGGAAAATCGGTGCAAGCTTCTTCACTCTCGGCTCCAATGCAGCACAAGCTATCGTAAGTCCACCTCCCTGAGATCCCCCTGCAGCGTAAACGCGTTCAGGATCGACTTCAGGCAGCTTCATCGCTATTCCGGCAAGCTGTGCAGTATCTAAAAAAATGTGACGAAATAGCAGTTCATCCGGGTGATCATTTAACCCGCGGATAATATGTCCGTGATGCGTATTTCCCTTTACCCCTCCTACATCCTCCGAGGTTCCCCCCTGGCCGCGGCAATCCATGGCAAGCACAGAGAAGCCTAACGATACATAAGCCAGTTTCTCGCTCCAATCCCCGGCATGGCCGGAATAGCCGTGAAACATAACGACAGCCGGATGAGGGGTTTCCATATTCTTAGGGCGCACGTACTTCACATGAATTCGCGCTCCCTTCACGCCCGTGAAATACAGGTCAAAGCATTCGGCATGGGGTACTTGAAAGCTGCTGGGCACCAGCTCAAGCTGCTGATCAACAGTCCGCATCTCTGCCAGAGCACGCTCCCAATATTCATCGAAATCCGCTGGGCGTGGATTCGTTCCTTCATAGGTTTTCAATTGTTCTAACGGCATATCAACAAGTGGCATAGTTCTTCTCCTTATTGCTTATTGGGTCGGCATCATCCACTGCATGGAGCGGAATAAACTCGGTCTTTTCTCGGAACCGATGCCGCTTGCCCATTCGATCCAGCCTCGTCGTCCCTGTCCATCATGAACCCGCCATTGAACTCATTGTATACATTGAAACCGATGAGCTGATCCTTGTACTGCTCTATATAAGCTTTAGCGTATTCCGCAAGTCCCCTTCTTCCTATATCCGTGTAGGGTGTTGCATTATTATCGTAGAATGGGTTGTTAAATGCCGCCACAAAAAGCAGCTTAAGATCATTCTCCGCAAGCTTCTGCATATAATCATCCGGTGAAGGGGCGAAGGTATAGATGCCTTTTTGTTTCTCGATGCTGCTCCATTCCATGCCATCCCGAACGAAGGATGCGCCCATATAACGGATCAGTTTACTCAGCTCTTTGCTCCATCCGGAGGCAGTCCAGTTCAAATGCGTGCTGACACCAAACGGTGACTCCCCATTACCGGGTGGCAATGCTGAAGAAACAACGGCGTAAGCTGTACTTCGGACCAGTGGTTCACTGCCGGGTCTCTCCGCAGTAACTTCAAGCGTAAAATAGCCCAATTTGCTGAAAGGCCCGTGATCTGAGCTTTCCCGGCGACCGGACTCTCGCTTCCCGAAGTAATCTGTGCGCCATAAATATCATATGTGGCCCAACTTACTGATGGTCTGTTTGTTCTTACAATAAAAACGTTCGGTTCAGAATCCAGAAAAATATTGCCAAGTGCTGTTTGCTGAATTTTCAGCTCTGGCTGCCAATCACCCATCTGAGCCGTCATGTGGTCAACCAGGATAGTGGCCGGTAACGCGGCGTTCTTCATATCAAATCGGTCGAAAAGGATTGTGATGGCGTTTGCCGGTTTATGCCATACACCGTCATTTGCTCCATTCCAGTAAGTAAATGTGTTCGATCCCATCTGACTTACGACAACCTGCTGCCAATTCGATGTATTTTGCAATGTAATGCGCTGTTGGAATGTTTGCCCTGTCGAATCTGTCGTTCGGATTCGCAGTGATTTCAAGTCCGAGGTTTTGACCCAGAACGCCAGTTGTTCAATATCTAGCTCATCCACCTCTTTTTTTATGGATGCAAATGGCGATCCCGTTGGTCTTAGGCTGAAATCTGCTTTTATTTGTCCCATATGGGCTCCGTTGTAACTCTCAGCTGATTCGATCCGATTGAAGCTTCCCTTCACTTCAGGCGAATCGCCTATGGCAAAAAGCCAGTTATCGTCCCCTTGCTCAAAATCACTTAGTACTGATTAAAATCCGCTGTTGCATGCGCAGGGCTGTAGAACAATACCAGATTGGACAATAAAACCATGACAATCACAATCGATATTCTCTTCATACAGACGAAATTCCTCCTAAAACATTTTTGTATGCGCTATCATAAAACATTTTGAATGGACCCCGAGGCGTCTGTAATCTCCGTCTATCTCTATTGTTCATATCGTTGTTTATCCTTTGACAGCTGAGCTTGAGAAGCCTTGAATAATATACTTTTGGCCCAGGAAGAAGACAATGAGCAGCGGCACGACTCCCGCTGTAGCGGCAGCCATCATCATGTTATAATCCACTCCCGCTTCCAGCATGAAATTCTGCATGCCTAACGGTACCGTGAACAATCTTTTGTCTAACAGGAAGATCAAGGAATTCTCGTAATCGTTCCACGTCCATGTAAAATCAATAATTGCGAAAGTTGCAAGCACTGGTTTGGATAGTGGCAGAAACAGTTGAAAGAATATCCGGAAATGACCGGCTCCGTCAATGAAAGCTGCTTCCGATATTTCATGGGGAATGCTCATGAAAAATTGCCGAATCATAAAGACGCCGAACACCGTAAATAAGCCTGGGAGGATGAGCGCCCAATGGGTATTATATATTTTCATCCAATCAAACATGATGAATTTCGGGACAAACAACACTTGCTGTGGAATCATCATCAGACACAGATACAGCAAAAAGATGGCGTTCCTTCCCTTAAATGGAATCCGGCTGAAACCATATGCGGCAAAAGCGGCCAACAAAGGAGCTCCAATCATCAAAATCAAAGATATTTTCAAGGAATTGAAATAAAAAAGCGAAAATCCGTCTCCAGTCGTCCAAACCTTAAAATGGTTGGTCCATACAGGATCGTGTGGAATCCACTGAATCGGATAGGTAAAAACGTCCTTCGGCTTCTTAAACGAAGTGCTGATCATCCAGATCATAGGTGACAGCAGCAGCAGACTGGCAAGCGCCATGATGATCGTATTGAAGGTTCTCATCACCTGTGTTCTGATTACTCTTACATTTCTCCTAGCCATTGTGCGTCTCCCCTCTGTTAGTAATGGACCCATTTTCTCTGACCAACCCATTGAATAAGCGTGATGCACAGGATGATCAGGAACATAGTCCACGAGACAGCCGACGCGTACCCCATTTCATAGAAGTTGAAGGCTTTTTTATATGCAAAAATCGAGAAAACCGTCGTACTATTGCCCGGCCCGCCTTGGGTAATCGCATAAATCATGCCAAATCCCTTGATCGAGCCGATAAAACCAGTAATCAATAAGAAAAACGTCGTTGGACTCACTAATGGAAAAATAATGAGATGCAGCAGTTGCCCAAATGTTGCTCCGTCTATCTTCGCGGCTTCCAGTTGCTCGGCGGACAATTCCTGCAAGGCAGCTAAATAAATGATCATGTTATAGCCAATGCCACCTGCGGTCATCATAATCAGCACTGCATACATTGCTGTATCCGGGGAAGCAAACCATTGTGGAGGATCAGTTATACCAATGGAGTGCAGAAAGGCATTTATCGGACCACTACTAGGCTGAAATAGTACCATCCAGACAAAAGCAATGGCTATGCCACTGGTAAAATACGGAGCGAAAAAGAACGCTCTGAGTGTCTTTTGAAAATACGTCCGATTATTTAGCATGACAGCAATCAGAAACCCAAGCATGATAGAAATCGGTACAGGGATCAGTAGCAGCAAGGTGTTTTTGACCGATACTAGGAATAAATCGTCTCTCACCAGCATCCTGAAATTATCCAATCCAACGAAATGCGGGGCTTCCCCACTAGCGAATACCCAATCCGTAAACATTAAATAAAAGGAGAACAGGGCTGGAATGAGCATAAACACGGTCATTCCGATAAGATTGGGAGCGATAAACACATAACCAATCAGCCTCTGTCGCTTCATCCAGCTCACGATCGGTCACCGCCTTTCTCTCTAAATAAAGTAACTTGCATTATCAGGCAGCTAGCGGTGTATAGAGGGATACGGTACGAATCACCCGCCCCTCCTTGGCCAGGTTGTGCTATTTCGATGATGCCTGCAAATTCTTGTTATGCACCCGCGCTAATTCTTTCGCGCCATCTTCAGCTGTCAGCTTCCGAGAAAATACGTTGTCATAGATAGCTTGTTGCTCGCTTCCTGTCTTCCGGTCCATACGGCTCAGACCCAGCGGCAGATCACCGAACATCACACGTTTGATTGAATCCAGATCATACGTGTCTTCCACGCCTTTGAACATAAGCGCGACAGCCTCATCGACCGGGAAGTCCTTGGAGGAAGGTACTCTTCCACCCGCCGCCATCGGCAGCATCCCTTCATCCGCATACCACTGTATAAATTTCCAGGCAGCTTCCTGATGCTTGGAGCTCGGATTGATGGAAATCACATCTCCCAGGCCACCGGCGTTAATATAATCGGTCTGATCCTTGTTCACTTTGGGAGCTGGTGCCGCTGCCACCTTGAACGACCGGGGAAATTCAGCTATATTATTCGTCGTGCGGAAGATCTGGTTCGTGGAGAACAACATTGCGGCTTCTCCTTTCACGAACATCTGGTCCAAGGCAGGCTTCGAAGTGATCTGCTCCGTATGAGGCATCAGGCTCTTATCGGTGAACATCATGTCCGAATAGACCTGAAGCGTCTTGACCGTTAGCGGGTTATCAAAAGCGGAAGTTCCATCGTCTTTGGTCAGTTGCAAACTTTGCTTCTGCAAGGACCCGTTGATAGGCACGGTGAAGTAATAATCGCTCTGTGCCAATCCCCATACCTTGTCACTCTTCAGTTTGGCAGCGTAATCTCTGAACTCTTCCAGCCCCCAATCCGTCGGAACCGGCAGTCCTTTTGCATCGAGCATATCCTTGTTCAACCAGACAAAAGACAAGCCTTTTTGGGTAGGCAGACCATAATACTTGTCGTCTACTTTCCATAGCGCAGCGCCTTCCCCCATCTTATCGTTCACGTTGTAATCGGAGAATTTGCCCAAATCAAGTGCGTTGCCTGCTTTAATCCGTTTCTCGTAAAGGCTGAAATCATAGTTGACGTACATGTCCACGGGCTGATTAGAGATGAGAGCTGTATCCAGCTTCAGGTTCCCAGCATCGTCATTGACGAACCGCACATACTCCACCTGAACATCCGGATTTTGCTTATTCCAGTTGTCTACGACCTCTTGTGGGCCATTCTCGGATGGTACCGCTCCCCACAGGGTAAGTTTGATCGGCTCACTGCTGGTCTTAGTTGCTCCAGGAGAAGTCGCTCCCTCCGCTTGCTTGCCACCCCCGCTTCCACCACAGCCGGCGAGTGCCAGAGGCACGGTCATAAACAGAGCAAACCCTGCCATCATCCATTTTCTGTTTCTCATCTTCCTACAACCTCCCTTTGATTGGATTGTTTGATTCCACCTAACTATACCAATCAATCCCTTGCCTCATCAGGGTTGAAACTTACAGATGAATAGTACAAAACTTAGGTATTATTCTCACGCCTGAAGGAGCTAGGCGTTTGTCCAACCATGCGTTTGAACACCTTAATGAAGTATGCATCATCGGCAAAGCCTGTCTGAAAAGCGATCTCCTCCACATTCAGTTTGGAATGCAGCAGAAGACGCTTCGCCTGCTCGATCCGGATGTTTTGCAAAAAGGCGATCGGTGTCAGTCCGGTTTTTTTACCAAAAACGGTGCTTAGATAGTCGACGTTAATGGATACCAGCTTGGCTAAATCCGCAATCTTGATATTTTCTTTGAAATACTCCAGCATATATTGAATCACCCGATTCACCTCAGGATGATCTGTAAAACTTACATGTTCTTCCTTCATTTGCTGGATTAGCTTATGTATGACTTGCTGTACATGAACAAGCAGCGACTCATGGCTGATGGCTGAGTCAAGTTCCTGCCGGTACTCCGATTTTCGTCCTGCCAGCATGGCTAGCATATGAACAAGATGGGCAGCCAGTATCTTCACTTCTACATGGGAGAACAAAGAGGCTTCCATGCTCTTCCACATTAAAGCTGTCACCTCGGTGCATTGGCGTTCGTCGCGTGCTTCGAAACGCCGGATCAGCTCTGCTTCCAGCTCTGCGATCGGCGGCAGTTCATGCCGCTCCTTTACCTGACCTCCCATTGAGCCGTACCAATATCCGTTCAACTGATTCAGTGCTAAGCGCCAATCCTGGGACAACTGGCTCAGACTGCTGCCGTAAGCCATTCCAATCGAAAGGTTATGTTTATGTCTGTTTGCACACGCTGCCTTCTTCCCAAAGCTCCAGCAAAAGAAAGTTGTCTGTCCTCCTTCATGGAAGAGTTGAACCAACAGATATTCCTCTGTCTGAATATTCATCTTTTCCGCAGCAGCGGGTACTGCTCCACTCAGTATGGTATAAATTTCAAGTTCTAAGCCGTGGAATTTCTCCGTTACCGCAATTGTTCCGGTCTGATCTTGATCGGACGCTGCGACCGTTCCCCGGATACCCGACCAAATACGGTGATAATAAGGATAAAGTGCCTCACCAGCTACGCTAAGCTCCTCAAGCAGTTCTCCCTTAATCCGTGCCAGATTCTCGAGCAGAACTTCATCATTCAAGGAAAGTTTCAAGAGATAGTTGAAGGCCCCGTATTGAAGGGCATCCCGGGCATATTCAAAATCGCTCATAGCCGTCAGCATAATAAACCGGCTGCGAATTCCCGCTTTCCGTGTCTCCTTCAACAGTTCAATCCCGTCCATCCCCGGCATAACAATATCCGCGATCACGACGTCAGGCTTAAGCTCCAGGATAGCCGTAAGAGCTTCCTTACCGTTCCCAGCCTCACCCACAACGTAAAATCCGTGCCGTTCCCATTCCACCGTCTCTCGTAGGGTCTCCCTGACAAATGCCTCATCTTCCACTAGTAAAATCGCCCACATGCCCATCGCCTCCTTCCTGTGAATAAGGTGTTGCTATCAGTAAAGGCAGCCGGAGCCGGACAAGGGTCCCTTCCGCGCCTGAAATAATCTCCATGGAACCTTCCCGCTTAAAAAGCAATTGTAGCCTTTCTCTCAGATTACTCAGTCCGATGCCATGACCGCTACGTCTTCCCGGTTTTAGTGCGGCCGCTTCCATGCCGATACCATTATCCTCCACCTCCAGGATAAGTTCTCTACCCTCCGCTCTCACCCTCACCCAAATCGTGCCACACCCGTCCGTCATGTCAAAGCCATGGACGATAGCATTCTCCACCAGAGGCTGAAGACTAAGCTTGGGAACGAGAGCATGTTGAACCGGCTCATCCAATTCATAGCGGACGATGAAATGATCCCTGAAGCGAAAGGACTGAATGGATTCGTAGGAACGCAGCAGCTTCATTTCTTCTTTAAGGGGAATCAGCTCAATTTCCGAGTTCAGGCTGGCCTCCAGGATTAGCCCCAAAGAAGTGCAGATGCCAGCGATCGCTTCCTGCTTTTCTTTTCTGGCGATCCATTTGACCGTATTCAAGGTGTTCAACAGAAAATGCGGGTTCATTTGGGAGAGCAGCATTTGAAAACGTACCGCCTGCTTCTGCCGCTCCTCCAGCTTAAGCTTGTTAATGAGTGCGATGACATCATCTATCATGTGGTTAAAGCTGTCACCCAGGGAACGCACCTCGTCAGTTGCCCCCTTTCCGATACTGATTTTGACATTCAGCTTCTTGTCCAATGCCTCCTCCATGCTCCGCTCTAAGACAACCAACGGCTTCGTCATACGAGCCGATAGGATGATGGTTACTAGCACGTAGACGATGACCAGAATCGTCAAAAAGAGGAATGCGATAAACCTTAATTGCCGGATTTCCTGCTGAAGTTCGCTTAACGGCATTTGACTGACCACATACCAATCCAGATCTTCAAGATAGCTGTAATTGACTAGGGATGAAGAACGTTTATCCTCATAGTGTCCTTCCTTTGCCTGTAGCGACGTAATTCTATGTAACATATCCATACTGAAGGTTGTTTTCTTACTTTGGAGAATAGTCTCTCCTTGTCCCGTAAAGATGGTCAAATCCTGGTTAGCCGGACTATCCTTTAATGTGCTCAGGAACCATTCCTGAATATTGATGCTGATGCGAGCCAGTCCGAAGTTTCCACGCAGTGGGTCATCCAGGACTATGTACAGGCTTAAAACCTTGCTTCCTTTACTGCCTATTACGTCATTCCAATCATCAGCCACCCATCGGTATGAATGTGTCCCGCTATGTAGCTTATCCTGCCAATCTTGTAAGGTTTTGAGCTCGTTAGTCAACCGTCTGGCAGGTGCATAGGAGGTGTATACATTGCCCTTCAGGTCGATGAATCTAAAATACAGTTCTGTCTGATGGAAGAAGAAACTGTTGTTGATGCCAAACATCTTACTCTCGACGACTTTCTTTCGCTCAAGGGGATCGTACTTGTCCGGATCGTGCATAATTTGGATTAGGCTCTCGTCCTGGCTCAGCATAATATTCGCCTTATAGGCGAATGCCATCATATCTGTCAAGGACACATGAACCTGCTGCATGTGCTCGGACATCCGATCCATCATATCCTTCTGACGAATCGATTCAAAATGCTGGAACAGATAAAAAATAGCTATGCACAAAGGAAACATCAGAAGGGTGATATAAGCCATGATCAGCCTGTACTTCAATTTGTTCGGAAGCAAATAGCGCCAGTTGAACATCGTGTAGGATCCACTCCCAAAAATGTAGTTGAATGTTCTCATTGTCTGAAGAGTTTCCAGATTTCTCGAATAGGCAAAAAAAACCTCTGTTTCAAGAGGTTTTTTTCCACAAGTCAATCGTGGGTATTGATGTATGGAGTATGGTTAACAATACTAGCCTTGCAGAGCCACTTCCGATACTTAAGTCCGGCTCATTCATTGATCTTGCCATGAATCTCTCTTTATTCATTCGATTATATCATCTGTAAAACGAATCCAGAAGATATAAAACTTGTTGATTCATATAACGATTCTTGGGAGTTGCAGAACTGCAGACAGGTCTTTGTTGTCTGCTATTCGTATACGCGAATCTCGAAGATCTCGGCTCTCGGGCAACCGTTCGTCGCCTCTACCACAACGCGGAGACGATCAGAGGAAACCAGCTGATCTAATGAATGGACAATTCTGCGTTTTCGGTTGTCTCGGCCTTCGGCAACGGTAATCCATTCGCCATCCACATCAATCTGCACAAGGTAATCCTTGACTAGTTCGGGAATCACTTCGAACGTTGTGCGGTGATGATGAAGATTGATCAGATCCTCGTTCACATCGTCGTTAAATGTGATATGCACCGTGCGAATGCTGACCGGTGCTGGCCAATTGAGCTCTAACCACTCCGGTGAGTCTTTCCGAAGTGAGGCTGACGACCACAGATGCGGACCAGCAAACGGTCGGTGATATCCGTCGATAACCTTATCCGCTGCGTATGCTTGCGTTGGCGAGAGGAGACGGAAGCAGATCGGTTTGCGGTTAAATGGACGCATATTCCACTGCACGACCGGCTGACTTGGTTGATGATCTCCGAGATCCGGAGAAACCACGGGGCGTGGCCCTTTCGCAAATGAAAGCACTCCAAATTGAGACTCATCAGACAGATGTAAGGCAAGCCGTTCGTTGGCTTTGACCACGAGGAATGCGTTTTGTGGGGTGGCCGGCTTCCAATGGAGGTTCACGATCACATGTTGTCCTGTGCCTTTTGTTACCGGTGTCAATGTTGCAAGTTGTTTCGTATGCGGGACATAGTTTTCACCGCGACCGGTGTCCCATAGCTCCAGCTCCAATGTCGTGTTCTCTGCGGCATCGACGAATAGAGCGATTCCGTTCAGCTCCGGGTCGACCGGCAGAAGCAGGCCGGTGTCGGAAGCAAGTGGATAGGTTTCGATCGGCTTCTCCACAACTAGTTGCGTCAATGTACTGGAAGCTTTTAATTTCGCGCTCCGTGCCAAATCGGTCACATCATCATTGCGTAGACCGATGATAGACGCACCTTGGTGAAGCAATGTTTGCTGAAGTTCACGTAGATGAGTCTGGTATAGCTCACGTGGGAAGACTCCTTTCTCAGTACATAATGCAGCCCCAGTGCCGGCAGCCTCGCCGATGACGGCACATGTAGCCATGACACGGGTCGTTCCGAAAGCCACGTGCGATGCGCTGATGTCGCGGCCGGCCATGATCAAATTGTTCACGTTGACAGAATATAGGGAACGGAACGGAATATGATAGACTCCGTCTGCATGCAAATGCTTGGAGCCACTTTCAGTCGAATACATCCCTTGTGGCGGGTGCAAATCGATAGACCAACCACCGAAGGCCACACCGTCTTCAAACTCGCGCTGAGCAACGATATCGTTCTGGTTTAGCATATAATCACCAATGAAACGACGGTACTCCCGCTTGCCTGGAATCGAGCCCACCCACTCCAGCGTCATATTGTCGGCATTGAAGTTGCCGGAATTTTTAATATAGTCCCATAAGCCATAGATCACCGCCCATAACTCGTCACGGATACGTTCGTTGTCGAGAACCGTATCCATTTCACCGCCCCACTCGATCCACCAATAAGCGCATCCATTATCGCCACTGCGGATGACGCGCGTCATCGGAATGGTCGTCTTCGTGATATCCTTCGCAAAACTTGGCGGTATAAACTTGACCTGATGGCCTGCATCCTTCGTATAGAAGAACATTGTACTTCCCAGTGTAATGTCATCCGCAACGGGCGGTGCCCAATCCTCGTTGTACTCTTCCCTCGCCTCTCGGCCGATACGATGCTTGGCCCCGGCCAGAAATCCAACCAGTCCGTCGCCCGAGCAGTCTAGAAACATTCCACTTTCAAAACGAATACGCTGCTCTGACCCCATCATCCAACCGGTAACTGAACGGATGACCCTATTGTCTGCATCGCCGTCAGCTTCCATCTCATGAACATCGGTATTCAAAAACAAGCGGATATTGGGCTCTGCGCGAACCGTTTCAAGGAGAACCATATCCCAAATATAAGGATTCCCGTCGATATTGCAGTACTGGTTTTCAAGAAAAAGCTCACCCATTATGCCGGTTTCTCGCGCATACCGATTCGTTCCGTGAGCGGTAGCTCCGCACACCCATACACGTACCTCGCTGCTTGAATTTCCGCCTAGCACAGGACGATTCTGAATAAGTGATACGGACCTGCCCAAACGGGCTGCAGCAACAGCTGCACTTACTCCCGCCAAGCCGCCGCCGACGACTGTAATATCTGATATGATAACTTCCTGTCTCATGATTGAACATCTCCTTTTAAAGAACTATAATATCCATGATTTCATCGTATGTTATCAACTTTTCAATTTCCATACACCATGTTACGATAAGGCATATACTTTATTTCATAACATTGGTGGCGATAAAATGCGAAGTGACTTTGCGATCCGGCTAGTGACTCACTTTTATTGGGACAAGAAAGAGTCGTTTGCTCTCGACCGGGATATTTATTCCTATTGGACAATATTGGCTGTGGAAGAAGGCCGATTCACTTACCGCATTGAAGATCAAGAAGGCGAAGCAGGGTTCGGCAGCTTGGTGGTCTGTCCTCCGAACACCTGGTTTCATAGGAAGACACTTGAGCCTTTGACCTTTCACTTTATTCATTTCACATGGAATACGGAGCCTTCGCTTGAAGAACAGCGCTCGTTGACTGGCAATCTGATGATCGCGGACATCGAACGCCTGTGCTCCGACTACCGCTACTTGCGGCTAATTGCGTTGGAACAGGATAAGGCCGCAATAGAGCGAAAACAACACCTTGTAAGCGATATGTGGCGTTTGTACGAGCTGGAGAGGAACGTTCCGAAGGAAATAGGGTTAACAGTGGTGATTGCCGATGAGGAGATGCGGAAGGCGGCCCACTTCATCACCGCCAATATTTTCGGTCCGGTCGATATGAAGAGCTTAGCGCTCTCGCTACAGCTTACCCCGGTGCAGTTGACGAGACGTTTTCGTGCGGCCTACGGAATGACTCCCTCTGAATATATGACTCGGCTACGGCTGGACAGGGCTAGCAAATTGCTGCTAGAAACAGAGTTTAGTATCGACAAAATTGCGCAGCTGTGCGGATATGAGAACGGCTTCTATTTGAGTCGTATATTCCGGAACAAACGGGGAATGCCTCCTTCTCAGTATCGTAGCCTGCCTCGCGTCTAGGCTTAGATCGGACGGATGAATTCTCTTGCACAAGCAATTTAGGGTATATGGGGATAATGAATACAATGCAATGGTAACATCAGTTAATATAAGAACGACAATCGGACCATAATCTTGGCTCTTTTCGATTGAATAGAAAACCGCGATTTACGCGGAAATTAATCGGTATATGTTGTTGTCGCTCGACAACTGGATCTTGTTAGGTTGTTTCTCTTTCAACTATCCTGCCCTTGGGACTTGATCCCGAGTGCCATAATGTTCACCTCTATCTCTCATGACCATAAATAAAACGGACCGCCTTCAGTAGACTACACTGGAGTTGGTCCGTTCTCCATCTAATATCCGACGCCTTCTCCCTCATCCGGGTGCAATCCTGCTTGCTTCAATTCCTTAGCTAGGATTTCTGAAGCACTACTACCTGTTCGTGTAAATATCACTCAGTTGTGAGCCTTGAATGATTAGCATTTTACATAGTTCAATACTAAATTCCAAGAAATAAAAAAGCCGAATGGATTGTTCTCATCCACTCAGCTCATAGGTTTATTTTACAATAATCTGTATAGTATCACTTTCCGTTGTTCCACTTCCATTCATAAACTCACAGCGATATTGATAGATGCCAGGAGATTTCCCTGAAATTTGTGTAGTGGCCGATTGAGCACTTGGTGTTTGTGAAGATAAAGATTGCGTTTCAATAAGTTCGCCATTTTCATATAATCGATACTGTGTTGCGTTCGTGCCCCACCACATATTAGCAGTAATGTTATAGTCCCCATCTTGATCCCAGTTGTCACTAGACAAAACAGGTTTGCCGGGCTTCGCATCAGTCACGGTGACGGTGTGTGGATCACATGAAGTCGTTCCATACAAATTCGATAACTCACATGTATACACATAGGTTCCATTAGGCTTTCCTTGAATAGGCATAATGGAAGTCTGAGCAGCTGGCGAAACATCGGTGAGTGACTTCGTTTGGATCAATTGGCCATTCTCGTACAGCTTATACAGTGTGCCATTGTTTCCCCACCACATATTCATCGTAACCTCATAATTGCCATCATGTAAGCCTGTCGCAACACCGCTATTATTCGATAGTGTCGGTTTACCTGGCACCCCATTTGCAAGCAACGGCAGACTACTGGAATGCCGTTCGAACTTGACTGCATCAGCCCTGGTATAAATCATATCGGCAGGTAGAGTTGGCGGATCTACCGTTGTCGGAGTAACCCTTGTTAAACGAACATACTCGCTGCCGTCTCCAGTAAAGTCGAACGTTCCTAGATTAACCCAACCCGACGAGCCAACGGTTGCATCGATATACGTGACCTCGGTAACCGACTGATGCTTCACTTCCACTTTGACATAATTGTCATTTGCCGTCGTATGGACGAGCTTGTAGATGGAGACCGTATATTTCCCCTCTGGAAACTGGCCTTTCCACGTCGCTGAGGATCCTTGAACGGTAGAGTAACGGGACTTCACACCAATTTTGTATCCGGCTAAATTGCTTTGGCTCCAAGACCCTTCTGTCGTGTACAACCCAGTCGTATTCGTGCTGTCGACAATAACCGTTAATTCCCTGATCGCAATTCTCAAAGGCGGTGTTGTTAAGGTCACCCCGTCAATCGTTACAGTGGCCCATACCTCAATGTGATCCTTTTCCCCGTCGAGACTTAGAAGGGTCAACAAACCGCTACTGTCCACTTCAGCCAGATCGGTTCGATCAACGAAATACTGCACATTTGCCTGTGATAGATCACCAATCAGACCATTATCCAAATAGCCGGTTACGCTTAGTTGTGCGGTTTGAGTCATCTGCAGTTCGTTCCGATCCGACAGGATCACCGCAGACTCCAATTGCGGTATCTTGTTCGGGTCCACCCACATCATCGCATCGGCGACTACCCGTGACTTATTGGCCTTATTGGTTAATTCCACGTACCCACTATCGCCTGCTGCAAAAGGATAAGCACCCAGGTACACCCAAGTACCATTGGCCGCTGTCTCATCTACGGTAACCGTCTCGGAGCCTCCGCTATAATAAACGGTAAATGAGGCATTCGTTGCCCAATTTTCACTAGCAGCGGTTATTTGCGGAAGCTTATAGTACACACTGTAAGTAACACTTTCCGGCAGATCAGGTCGCCAAACAATTCTGCTTGTCGCTGTGCCAGCAGTCGATTTGGCATACACATAGTTATCATAATAATAGTCGTTAGCCGTTGTATCCCGTATCCAGACGCCTTCTGTCTCTGCCTCCGTATTATCCACAATGATAGATGAACCCTCCTGCCAATCCGGTTGAACTGGAGTTTCGGTTACCTGATCAGGCAGATAGAGTGTCCGCTTGCGGGTCTGTTTCCCGTCCGATTCCACATAATAAGTGAAGGTTTGGGATAAATTGTTTACCCGTATCGACCATTCCATCGGATAGATCTTATCTGGAATGGTTGTATACGTAGCCCCGCCATCCAAGGAATAATGGATCGTCGCTGGTTTCGTCGTTTTTGCCTGCACATAAGCATCGTAGGCCGTTTCGTCGGGCTTGACGATCAGCATGCCTTTAACCGCATCTATTGGACTGTGGATATCAAAGAAATAGCTGGCATCCGATGTTTCAGCAGTTCTGACCTGGTGAAGCGGCACTTCAATGTTGAGTCCTTCCACAATGATAGCGGTTATTCCCTTGCTTGAAACCGTGGCTTGAATGATTCCACCACTCATAACCGCTTGCTCAGGTGTGCCATCGTCGCGGATGATGGTTACGGTATAATCTTGTGCCGGGTTGAACCCAATGATTTGCGCATTCAATTCGATCGGAGTCTGAACTTCAGCTGCCGATTCGTTGCTTAACCCGATGTAGAATTTATTCCCGCTCTCTCCCGTTATCCAATTCAATTGAGAATGGTTGGTCTGAATTATCCCCTTAGGCATCCAGAGCCAAACGTTGGAATTACCGTAAAAATGACCTGGTTTATTTCCATAGAGGTGATATTTGAACCATAGAAAATTAGTTTCAAATACAGAAGGAAATGTAATACTTCCATTCGATTTCAACGATTGTTCGCTGATCAAATAATCTATCGTTTGCCCGAGCTGTCCCGGTATATGGTGATAATAGATGGATGTAGCCCCGCTTGGGCCTTCCAGAGGAAACTCCGGTTCAAGTTGACTAACGGCGAAGCCCTTATAGTAATACCCTGGATAGCTGGAATATCGTCCGATGACTGCATTATGAGCAATATCCTGCAGCAATTTATCGCCTGTATAGAGCGACAATCTCAGCATGAATGGAGCTTCCTGAGCATTCATCCGATAATAACCAGTTGTACTTCCCGCTTCAAACGTCAATCCATTGGGAGAGACAAGCAAACTATCCGCTTGTACGCCTCCGGCTACATCTTCTGGGAGCTTGATCCGAGGATATTGATATTTACCACTTTCCGGCCAATGGAACGACTCCGCGTAATTATACGTCTCAGGCTGCGGAATCGTAACGGCACCTTCAGGAACCGGACGAGCAACGAACATCGTTGCATACCGTTTGGCTTCTTTATAAGCAGCATTCAAGTATTTGATATCCTGAGTTTCCTCGTAAAGCTCCAAGATCTCCATCCACAGCTTGCTATAATAATAAATGAACTCATTTTTACTCACATTTACGGATGCAGGCGTATCAATATGCTGCATGATATAGCTGTCGGCTGCATCCTTGGCAGCCTGTAAATACTGCGCATCTCCCGTCATACGATACATCATCAGGGGCTGAATGACAGGACCCCGGTCTTTCTGGTCAGGATCACGCACGAGGTACTCTTCCTGTGCCAGCGCTCCAATTCCTGCCGTAGTCCCCATCATCTGATTGACAGCGGCTACGCTAGAAAAATCAAATGGCAAGGTTGCCATTTTCCATAACGACGGCACACCGTATACTGGCTTCTGCGTCGGCGACCAGCCTATACCATTTCGCGATAAGCCATACTGGACGGACGGCAATGCTCTCGTATCGTAAAGCTGGTCATCCCCAGTCAAATAGTAAGCCCCCAAAAGAACGGCATTCGAGCTTGTTCGAACACTATCCTCGTTTTCGATGTCAATAAAGCCCTTGGCACGGCTCCACCATCCGCTGGGTGACGGGACATAATCAACAGAGTCATCCCCTTGCGGCTCTATCTTAAGTAAATCGATCATATTGAACATCGCGTCAGTAAGCGACTGATCTGATACATTTTCCCGGTATGCGGAATAACCGTACTCATTGCGAAGAATATCCGCGTAGGACTCATACAAATTGCTTTTTTGAGCGATTAGTCCCATATGAAATTGATAAGTGCTTTCTGCGGTCATTTGCGAATATGTCCCTAATTGAGGAGCATACAAGATTGGCTGCACGCTGCCTTCGTTGTTGACAAGGCTCATGCCAAGCCTTTGTTTCGTAACACCTCCCGTCGGTTCAAATTCAACCGGGAGCTCATCCGAAGGTACAAATACCCCATACGTCAATGGATTCCCCGAACCGTCATTCTTTTCAACCAGACTCATTGGAGCGCTTAGCTCCCTTAAGCTTGTTGATTCCACCGAACCTACCATTTTGGCGTGTGACCTGAAACCATTTAACACTTCATTGATGCCAGAGATTTGCTCAGTTGTGAAAGACTGATAGCCGATCACGTAATTTCCATCCCGGCGGGGTGTAAAAGCGAAGGAAACATCAGGTTTGTCCCCTGACATGGACCAGTTCACTTGTAAATCGTAATCGCTTCCATGTGAAGAATCGGTTAATATCGCCGTGTGGCTGTCAGGGAAATCAATCTCGTCGAATGTAATCCAGCGTTTGTTCATCGTATCGTAGTAATTGGTTAGACTCCCCGCATTTCCATCCATTAAGACCCATTGCTCTTCAAGTCTTTCCGCCACATTATTGACAGGCACCCAGTTCCCCGTATCCGTGTCCTTGTAGAACATATCACGAACGATGGATTTGCCACCATCCCAAGCTGCTTCATAGAAGGTTACTTTGTAGCTGGCATTCTCGATGCTGCCTTTTTCCGTGTAACTGAGATTCGCCAATGTACGGCTGCGCAGCGGAGGCAACGGCGGAGCTTGCTGCCGGATATTCCCTTCAAACTTGACCGCATCGGCCCGCGTAACGATCTTTCCGGTCGTAGGTTGCGTTCGAGTCAGTCTGACAAATTCGCTATCATCACCACTGAAATAATAGGACCCCAAATCAACCCATCCGGCCGATGGGCCCGACGAGGGCCTCAGATCCATGAACATGACATCCGTAATCCCATTGTGAACAATTTCAATTTTAACATTACTGTCTGCTTTATCCGCCCAATCAAGCTTGTTGAATGAAATTTTCGCCGTCCCTGCTTCCAATCGCGGATTCCATGTGATGCTTCTTCCTACTGCATCGGTAAATTTGGAACTGGAATTATGATATCCCTTCACTCCCGTACTTGTAGTCCAATAAGGAGCGGAGAACCCGTTATTTGCGTTATCTACATCAGTGGTGACGACATCATCAATCGTGATGCTTCCATCATCAATGATGATCGTCTTATGCGGCTCTTTTTGCTGAATATTCCCTTCGAACTTGACCGCATCTGCACGAGTAATTATCGTGCTGGTTGTGCTGGTAGACCGAGTTAATCTAACGAATTCTTTACCAACTCCGGAAAAATAGTACTCTCCCAAATCAACCCATCCCGCAGGAGCACCAAATGAAGGCCGCAAATCCATATAGAGAACATCAGTCGTTCCATTGTGGACGATTTCAATTTTTACATTGCTATCTGCTTTATCTTCCCAGTTAAGTTTGTATAACGAAATTTTCGCCGTTCCCGCTTCCAATCGTGGATTCCAGGATATCGTTCTACCTGCTGTACTCGTATATTTAGAACTGGAGTTATCATATCCCTTCACCCCTGTACTTGTGGTCCAATTCGGAGCTGAATATCCGTTGTTCTCGTTACCCACATCAGGTGTCACAACATCATTGATCGTGATGCTCCCGTCATCGATGATAATCGTCTTATACGGTAAGGGCTCCGCGTATGCGGTCCTTATTCCGACTAGGCTGAAAGGAACTAATATCGTCACGATGAAAACGATTAAGAAAAACAGCTTCCTTTTTATCATACAACTCACAGCCTCCCTTGTGTTGATAACGCTTTCAAAATAATGTTGCCCTCCTTTGTTCGAAGATCGTAAAGAAGCAATTAGCCTTTCTGTCGGTTTTATCATAGCATGTTACAGAACTGTGAAATTTCTTTAATTTTAAGAATTTCTTATAAGATTTTAAGCAAGAAGAAACGACTTTGTCGTCCTTTAAAAAAGAGACCTACATCATAACTGCCCGCTCAACTGCAGTCAGTTATGATGTAGGTCTACCAATTGTACAAAGCCTAATGATTAATTATAATGGCGGCTGCACTAATAACAACTTCCCAAGCTGAATCACCGTTTGATCATACCAATCTGGATGCTGCCTAACGTGCTCTCTACTTCGTTCATTGCCGCATGCTTCAAACACGGCCGCTTTGTCTGTCTTCTCGGTATCGATTTCAAAGCGAACCGTATGTTTTCCATTCGGGAGCTCCGGCAAGAATACATACTGATTTCGATTATGATCGTTGTGTAGTGTGAATCGATCGATAATAAAGGGTTCCCCACCATCCACCGACACCTTCAATCTGCCAGAATCAGGCCCACCGATATCGAATAACCCGATATGGGTGCCCTCGAACTGCACCGTGATAGCCTCTCCAGGATCGACTGCTCGCCATAGGCCGGGGAACAACCAATTGTACTCGCGCACTAAAGCAAAATCATCGGGCGTCATGTAAGACCATCCTGCGGAAAAAGTAGTAAGACTATCCAGTGACAGCATGGTCGCATACTCCCAAGGATTAGCCGGAACCAACGGGTTCTGAGGTAAGTGATGTACTAACCTTCCCTGATGACCTCTGAGTTCGATAATTACCTCAAATGACCGGGTGATCGTATCCGTGTAAATCTGGTGTCCTTCGGGAATTGTCGGATGGATCGAATCATGCGTAAAAACAACGGCACCAGAAATGGACACGTCTTCCCTTGAGGTAAAAACGAGTTTTCCCTCCGACACCAAGTGACTGACCGCTACGCCCAGATGAATCGAAGGAATACCATAATAGTCGGCCACTTCCTCTTGCATTAGAGCCCCCTTCTGGTATTCCCCAGACTGAAATAAGGCCACATCCCGCTCCTTCAGCGTATAAACGAACAGGATATCGGTAAACCGGCTCCGCTTGCGGATCTGACGGACAATCCCTTCGATCCGCGCCTTGGATTCGGGATCTCCGCCATCGTTACCGACAAATTCAACAAATACTAGATCAGGCCGATGACGCAGTACATCTGTCTCCAAACGGGCACAGCCCAAATCCGATCCTGTCCCATTAATGCCTGCATTCACAGAGCGGATATCCGCCTTAGGATATTTCTCACGAAGCCAATCCGCCGTCATGACCCTGTAGCCTTCAGAACGGGTATTACTGCCGCCGAAATAGACGATTGTTACGGTATCCCCATTTTCCAATTTCTGAATTATATTGGGGAGCCCATTACGTGGGAATAATTCCTTCATCGTTACTTCACCTGACCTCATTTATCAATTTTAGGAGCAAACAATTTTACTGCAAACACTTCAAAATAAGGCGAACCATACGTTGCGCAGAAATTAATCCGGATTCGGGTTACATGTTTCGCATCCACCTTATGTTTATTCAACGTGAGATAATTCCCACGAGTTATGATTGTCCTCTCGGTTCCGTCTTCTAAGGTCAAGGTCATATCATAATCTTGGATAAGGGACTCGATCGGGTCGTTGAAATGCTCCAAATCCAACTGTGAATTGAAAACAAGATGGATTTCGTCTACATTTTTGGGGCTTGCAAAACAGAATTCCAACCATTCCTGTTCTTCCGTACGTTCAGAAATCCAGCCGTTCGGTAGACCATAAGGTCTGGAGAAGCCGTTGACGACATTCTCGGGATTATACATACTCTGGGACGGTAACAGATCCTTGAAGCAAATGCTCTTATTGAATTTCTTCAGCCTGGACGGCTCTTCCGGCCTATAATGGAAGCTGACTGCTCCTGTTATTTTTTCTTCATTGCCGTAGACGGCAAGGCTCGCCGTACCTTCCAATACGATGTAGATTTTGTCGTCAGCCGGTTTCTTGCAGCCCAAATTTAGCGTAATCCAGTCATCATGACCGGCTGCAATATCCAAGCGGTAATCTTTCAACTCGCTAGTGGGAATGTAGTTTTCCTTCCGTTCCCCGGCAAACAGCTTTACATGCAAAGTTTCCGAATGCTCGGACCTATTTTTAATTTTGATCCGTACACTTTCAGCCACGGATGTCTGAATCGGCAAGACCAAACATAACCCTTTCTCCAAGGGAATCTCTTCAGTTGGATGAGGATTATCATAGCTGCGCTGAGACGAGGCACGAATAGTTAATCCGTCAGCGAAGTAAGGATTCAATTCCTCTTGAAGCCCTACAATCGTTTGGCCATCTCGAAGCAGCAGCGCCTGCAGCTCCTCCATATGAGATTCGACTATGGCCGCAGGGTCTATCTCATATTTCAAGCATAACGAAGCTGCCGTTCCAACCGCCTGCCCCATACAACCGCAGGTTGCCATTACCCTAGTAGATCCGAAAGCCACATGGGTAGCACTTATATTGCGACCAGCGAACATGAGATTAGGAATATTTCGTGAATATAAACTGCGGAAAGGGATATTGTACAATCCAGGCACGAAATTCCATGCTGTAGCTGGCCCCTCATCGTAGATGCCCTTATTCGCATGTAAATCCATATACCATCCACCGACGGATACAGCATCTTCGAAATGCGGCTTTGTTGTAAGATCGTTCTGAGACAACATGTGGTCCCCTATGAACCGCCTCGACTCCCGCTTTCCAGGAATCGGGCATACATAATCCAAGATGAGATTGTCTACATCATCAAATTCGCCGCTATTTTTGATATAATCCCAAATCCCGTACACCAATTTCCGCAGTTCCAATGCGATGTCTTCATTATTCTTGATAATATCCATATGTCCACCATATTCCAGCCACCACAATCCGCCAAGCCCATTGATTTTTCTTGGTAAAGCCCGATGGTTTAAGCCTTTTCTGATACTATCGAAAAAAGCCAACTTCGTAATATCATACGCAAAGCCAGGTCTTTTGAATGGAACGGAATATTCTACGTCACGGGCTTGAAACAGGATCGTATCGCCCATGGTGTAATGGTCCGCCACTTCAGGAGCCAATTCTTCCATGTATTCATGCTTCGCTTCTCTCCCCCAGCGGAAGAGAGCACCTGCTTGATATCCGACAACTCCATCTCCGGAGCAATCGATGTAGGTTCGGCTTTCGAAACGGAATTTTCTTTCGGAAGCCAATTGAAGGCCCTCCACCCATTTAATTCTGCCGTTCTCCATGCCCGTTTCATGCACGCATGTATTCAGAAATAGAGAAATGTTAGGCTCAGCATAAACCATATCCAACAAGACCGTATCCGAAAGCGAAAGCATAAGCTTCTTGTTGTATAACGGATTATAGTGAAAAATCTTCAACTTGAGTTCTTCCACCAATCCGCCCTCACGTGCATAATAGGATGGACTGTTTCCGAGATATGCTGACCCGTTGATATGAACCCGGACCTCGCTGCTCGCATTTCCTCCAAGAACCGGCCGATCATTAATAAGTGAAACCTGCAGCCCTTGGCGTGCGGCAGCAATGGCAGCGCATATCCCAGCAATACCTCCGCCTACGACGGTTACATCTGCTTTAATAAGCTCCATTTTGATAACCTCCATGATTAGATCCTTCTATCATGGTAAGCCTTTTGATGTCCTTTTTTTTACATGATTTCGCGAGAAATTTATACATTTTTTGCAACCTTATTTGGATTCATACCGTGTCATTTTTATCCGATATTGCTTAGGCGTATCACCCGTATATTCTTTAAATAATTTGCAAAAATAACCTTCATTCACAATTCCTACTTCCTCGCACAATTCCAATAAAGAATAATCCTGAACATTTAATAGCTCGAGAGCTAAGTGAATTTTTTTGCGGTTGATGTAGCTGATAACGCCCTCGTTCATTGTTTTTTTGAATAAGCTGCTAAAATACGATGGAGCTAAATTCACTTCCTCGGCAATCGCCTCGAGCGTTAATCTCTGTTTAAGGTTTTTCTCTATAAACCGCATAGCACTCATGATTTCTATACGATGTAAAAGTTGGCCAGCGTGTACATATTCGAATGTGAAGTCGCCAATATAGGCAAGCTGCTCCCGAAATGTCATGAATTTTATGGGAAACTCTGATACATCCGTGGTCAACGAGTTCCCCGATTTAAATTTCGCAGTAATGTCTCTGTACAAGCCTTGAAGCATAGGTGCCATGATGGACTTATGAATTTTATAATCCGTTACAAATTGGTTTAAAGCAGAGAGTTCTTTCTCCAGCGCTTCCTTGGAAACTTTCCTTTGTACCCATGTGAGAAAATCAGCCAGTTTCAGCTGAAAGTCCTCCTTTTTGTCATTACGGTAATGGAACCGATGCATGGGTGTTTTGACTACTTTCTCTTCATGATAATAGAAATCCTCACTCACGATATTAGCTTCCATGTAAGCTTGTTTGATAGATTCCCAGCCTCGGTGCGGACCTCCAAAAGCGACGGATACCCTTTGATTCAAATATTGATGTAAATGGGAGACGATCTGACTACCCAATGAATGGCAAGCATATTCCGTGTCCATATCGCTGCGATTATTTTCCCAGGAAAGAAAGCCAATAAAACGATTATCGGATAGATCCGCTGCTACACCTCTGCCACCATTCACCACAGTTTCTTCGATTATATTCGTAATCGCATATTTCAAGATGTTTTGATCAGACGCTGAATAATCGTTTCGGAAACTTTCATACAAATTCATTTCAACAATGAAGCAGCAATAGTTGGCTTGAAAGAAATGGAATTGCATGCGATTGGCAAAATCCGATGCCCGATGAGAAGGAATTTCGCCTCTGATAAGCTCATTAAAAAATTGCTTGCGGACTCTATATTTATTTTCAAGTACGGATACGTTTAACGATTGAAATTCCGCTTCTTTTTTCTTAACCTCATTTAAAATCCCGGCTGCCTTATCTAAAGCACGATCTAAATCCTTTTCCCTGAGCGGAACCTTAACAATGTACTCCAAGACGTTGGCTTGAATAGCTCTCTGGGCGTATTCAAAGGATGAATAAGCGGTCAAAAGAATGTATTGGGTATGGGGAAGCTTTGGTTTTAGCTGCTCAATCATGGAAATTCCATCCATTCGCGGCATAACGATATCAGATATCACGATATCCGGCTTAAGCTTCTCTATCTCCTCTATCCCCTCCAGACCATTTTTTGCTTTTCCCACTAAATGAAATCGCTTATCCCTTTGGGAGAGCTCGTTAAAAAACAATTCCAATCTCTGAATGATTAGATCTTCATCGTCAACAATGAAGCAGGTGTAGTCTCTCACCATCATGCATCTCCTTTAAACGAGCCTGCTGGGAATAAGGCTTGAACACGGGTTATTTCCTTAGGTATGCTTATGATTTGAAGCCCGAATTGTTCTCCGTAGTGAAGTTTTATTCGGTCATGAATATTATTCAACCCGATTCTTTTCCTTTTCAATTCCACATCACTCGGTTCTGAAATCAAAATATGCTTTATTTTATCAGTTGGAATTCCCTCGCCTAGATCAACTACTTCTATGATGACGATGCCGCCCTCCCTGTACGCATGAATAGTAATAGGGCCTTCGATCCCCCCTCCGTTATAACCATGGAAGATACTATTCTCCACAAGGGGCTGCAGCAGCATTCGAAAAACTGGGAAATCTATTAAATCTGCTTCGATATTTTCAATCAAGTGGAAGTTCCTGTTATAGCGGATGTTCTGGATCGAGATATAGTCCGATACATTTTGTAATTCCTGACGCAGTGATACCTTCTCCGAAGCATCAGCTATCCCATATTCCAATATTGAAATGAGAGACTCGATCACCACATCTACTTTCTCTATTTGTCCGAGTCGTATGACATTGCTGATAGAACCAAGCGTGTTATACAGAAAATGAGGGTTTATTTGAGACTGAAGCACTTGGATTTCCAGCTTCCGCTCATGTTCATTATGTAGCTCTGCTCCCCGTATCAGTTCCACAATTTGCTGAAGCATACGATCGAATGCTCGGGAGAGATCTCCAAACTCATCGTTTCGGTTAATCGATATTGTAGTTGTGAGGAGGCCTTGCTCCACCCGCTTCATTTTTGTTTTGAGCGCATAGAGAGGGGTCCTTATATATTTGGCAATAAAAAAGGAAATGAACAGACTTAAAAGAAGACCTGCAGCTAGAAGCCCGATATAATAGGTTTCCAATCTGGACAAAGCAGCTTTCAAGCGTGATTCATCGTTGATCGAGATGATGGTCCAGTTGAATTTCTCCGTCGGTTTTTTCAGAAGGGAGACTGGAATACCATCCTTGGTATGTAGTTGAAGGCTTGTTTCTGCAGTATCCAGAATTTGTTCCGCCGTCGTTTCACCGATTGAAAAAGTATGATCTTGAATATTCATGGGTCCTTTATTTTCCGAGAATCCGGCAATGATTTTTCCCGATGCGGTGATTAGAGCCAAATCCATTTGTTCTTTTTTATTAATCTTGAACAAGGTTTCTTCAATGGCATTTAGATCCAAATCTACAGCAATGGCCATAGGAAACGGAGCACTGTTCAGATATCGAACCATCGTAACTGTCCAGCCGGAATATTTAGATTTGTAAGGATCACTGACAAAGGTAGTCCTTCTGTTCTTGTCAGCCGCATCAAACAAAGGTTCTCTTTCAGCTAAAGGTTCATCGAATATTCGGGTAGGTGTACTCCCGCCTAGAATGGATAAATCGCTTTTGATCAAATAAATATTACTGACGTAATTACTGTTGAGTTCATACAGCTCTCTTAATTGCTTTTTAATCACTTCTGTATTGTCAATGTTGGCTTTCACCGATGTTTCGACCGAGAACAGGATCGTCTGAAAGGAGGAAAAATTAACTGTGAAATACTGATCTACCTTGTCTAGTATTTGGTTGGTGTAATAAATGTCAGTTTTTCTTATTTCCTTTTGGACATAGTGGTAAGACAATTGACTTATCAAGATTATGCAGCTTAATACAAATGCAAACACGATAAAAAATAATTTTAAAGGCAAGCTGATTCTTCTACGCATCTATCATCTTCCTTTTAAATCTCTATTAAACAAATAATAGCATATGATAAGAAGAAACGCCTTCGGCGTCCTTTTTAAGGACGATAAGCGTTTCTTCGAAAAATAGAAGGATAAAGTATAAAGTAAAACTTATACTTTCTTATATTTCAATAAAGAGAGGGGCTATTTATAGCCTCTCTCTTTATTTAAAAGATAAGAATTTATATGCTTCGCGCATAAATGTTCCTTATCTTTCTCGCTGAAACGGTACCGTCCTTTAAAAGGACGGCGAAACCGTTTCTACTTGATTTACTTAATTAAGCCCGCTTCTTTAAATTGCTTGATTACTGTGTCCTTATATTTTTGCATGTCAAACTTGGTATCCAACGTATTGAGGAAATTCTCCCAGTTAGTAAGAGGATCTTTTCCGGTCATAAATTTAACCAAACTTTCATTAATGAAACGTTGGCGGTCAGCTGCCAATGTATCGTTCGGGTCTTCAGTCAATAAATTCCCGGGCAAAGTAGGCGCCACGTATTTCTGATTGTTCTCAAAAGCTTCTGCCGTCTTAGGATTCTGGAAGCTGAAGTACTCAGCATCATCACCACGACGCGGCATTCTATAATGGTCAACCCATAGGTACTTTTCTTTCATTTCCTTTGATAATTCGGAGGTTTTATTCTTGATCTTGCCGTCCACTAAATCCCAATGAATTCCTTTAATTCCGTATGCAAAATTCGGATATGCTTCTTTGTCCGTAAAGAGATAATTCAGCATGGACAAGATCCGAATGATTTTGTCCTTATCCGCTTTCTTGGATATGGCCCATGAATTGCCTTGGAACGATTTTCTCTCTACAATTTGATCACCATAAGGACCTATCATTGGAGGAATGACGATCCATTCCGGTACCTCTCCACTGATTTCTTTCATTTTCTGCTGATAATCCGGTTCCAGCCTGCGTGCATCTCTTATCATGAAGCCAACTTTACCCTTAAATAACTTTTGGTCCAACAAATCGGGAGTATTCATCGTCACCCAGTCTGGATCTACAACTTTGGCTTCCATCATTTTATTGATATAAGTGAGCGCCTCTTTCATTTTTGGGTCGGTATACAGGAACACCGGTTCATTGTCTTTCACATCAATGGCTGATGGAGGATTGACACCAAACATCCACATCAAACTATCGAAGCCGTAGGTTTGCAGATTGCCTTCTTTATTCATGCCGCCTATGAATCCGTAAGTATCGTTTTTGCCATTACCGTCCGGGTCTTTCTCTGTAAAGGCTTTCATAACTTCGAATAACTCGTCAGGTGTCGTTGGCACTTCCATATTCAGCTTTTTCAGCCAATCATTGCGAATGAAGAAGCTTCGACTGATACCATTTACATTATCATAACCTGGAACCCCAATGGTTTTTCCTTGATAGGACATCGCCTCCCAGGAGTCGTTGCTAAAACGTTTCTGTAATTCAGGAAATTGATCCAGATACGGTGTCAAATCCGCAAGAACGCCTTGGTCATAATATTGCGCGAGATCAGCCCGGCTTTTCAAGAAAATCAAATCTGGAATATCTCCTCCAGCAATGAGCGTATTTAATTTAGTCGTTGCTTGACCTGATTGAGGAATCATCATTTCCAAGTCGATATTTACTGCTTTCTCCAACATTTGTCGTTGGATATCTTCTTCACGGGGAGGAATCGGAGCAGCAGCATTGAAAGTGCCTTGGTTAAACATCGAAATTTTCAATTTTTTTTCAAAGGGACTAGACTGGCCTTGTGAATTACCCGTAGCTGACGATGTAACCTCTTTTTTGTCCCCACATCCTGACAATACCGTTCCCACACCGACCATTGCTGTCAGAATAGCAAATGTAATCGCTTTACGTTGCATAATGACCTCTCCTTTGCTTCTATATTATCACGGTTTCCCCGTAACAACTCAGGTTGGAATTTCTTTTTAACCTTTAACAGATCCCAAGAGTACACCTTTGGTAAAATGCTTTTGCATAAATGGGTAAACGATCAAAATCGGAACTGTAGTCACAACAACTGCTGCCATTTGTATAGCGAACGTACTAACAGCTCCGGTATTGGCAAGCGAATCAGCACTTTGTGTTGCGACGTTAAGCAGGATGTTGCGCAAGATCACTTGAAGCGGCATTAAGTTGGAATCATTGATATAAACAATAGCGTCGAAATAACTATTCCAATGCCCGACTGCGTAAAATAAGGAAATTGTGGAAAGGACGGGCAAGGACAAGGGTAAAATGATCCGCCATAACGACTGAAGCTCACTTGCACCGTCTACCCTCGCCGATTCCTCGATTTCAGCAGGCAATTGCTCGAAAAAGCCTTTAATGATCACCAGATTAAATGCACTAATGAGATTTGGAATAATCAATACCCATGGACTGTTTAGCAATCCCAGAGAGCGGACTAGTAAATAAGTCGGAATTAATCCTCCCCCAAACATCATGGTAAAGACAATGAATAGTAAAAATGGGCTTCGACCCGGCAAATATTTTTTGGATAACGGATATGCCGCTATTACCGTAAAGAACACATTAAGAGCAGTGCCTACTATCGTTCGAAACAATGTAATTTTATACGCCTGCCCGATACCATGAGAAATGAATACTTCTTTATAGGCTAGAAAGGTAAAGGTTTCTGGTATAATAACAATTCCTCTTCTTAACACTTCCGATTCTGGCGTCACTGAAACAGCAACCACATATAGAAAGGGTAGTAAGCAAAGTAGAGCTAGCAAAATAAGAATAAAATAAACGACTGCTTGCCAGACTTTCTCTCCGATTGTCAAATTGATCATATTGATAACCACCTCACCAAATTTGCCCATCGAATTTTTTGGCGAGCTTATTCGCTGCCAACACTAAAACAAATCCGATGACCGCTTTAAACAATCCCACAGCAGTAGCCAAGCCAATCTTAAGTCGCTCGAGCCCTTCACGGTATACCCATGTGTCGATAATGTCGATCTTCTCCTGATTAAAGCTGTTGGCAAACATGAATATTTGGTCAAAACCAGCATCCAGAATATGGCTTAATTTAAGGATCAGCATCAGAATCATCACGCCTCGAATGCCGGGAAGTGTTACATGCCATAGCTGTCTCCATTTGGAAGCGCCATCAATTCTAGCCGCTTCATATAAGCTTGGATCGATTCCTGCTAATGCTGCAAGGTACAATATCGCTCCCCATCCAATATCCTTCCATATTTCAGATAAGATGATCAGCAGTCTGCCCCAGGCAGGTTCCGTTAGGAATGAGATGGGTTCAACTCCAGCTTCCTTCAAAATCATGTTAAAAAGACCATCCCCTGGGGCTAATAATGCCACCATCATTCCATAAACAATGACCCATGATAGAAAGTGGGGTAAATAAGTGATTGTTTGTACGATTTTCTTAAACCATTGGGTATAAACTTCATTGAGCAGCAAAGCAAGTATGATAGGAGCTGAGAAACCGAACAATAGCTTATACAGCGATATGATTATCGTATTTCTCATGATGTCCCAGAAATAAACGCCGTTCATAAAATCTGTAAAATTTCTAAATCCCACCCATGGACTATCCCATAGTCCCAATGCTAGGTTATAGTTTTTAAAAGCAATAATGATTCCCGCCATAGGAATGTATTTGAATACGGCAAAGTAAAGTAATGCCGGGAACAAGAGAGCGTACATCACTTTATACTTTTTTATCGTTCTTATCCATGAATTCCGCTTTTTGGTGAGGGGAATGGCGTCCGCTGCCAATTTTGCTTGCATATCATCACCTCGTCTTTATTTATATTTGTATAATAGCATCCCACTACCCGAATAAATTTCTGTGATTTCAAGAATTTCTTATAAGATTTTAAGTAAGTACAGCCTTGGATAATTTCAATACAATAGGCATGATTGTCTTGCATTAAAGCTCGTATAATAACTCTGACTCGAAAGTTTGAGTATAGACCAAATACAATCCTGAGGTCTCAAACAAAAAAAGCCCTAGAAAAAATTGGGCTTAATTTAATGAGACATGTTTTTTATATAATGCATCCACGTATTTTATTTTCCATTACTAAAAACTACATTCATGAGCAAAAAAGGCATCCTCCAGCGTGGAAGGATTACCTTTTACTTCTCCAATGTTCCATCAGCAACGATTGTTCCATGCTTAATAATCATCACATCATCAACCGTCGCTGCATGCTCTTCCATTAGATGAATGGATAGTAACACCGAGTTTCCAGCTTCAGCCCGTTCTCGTAAGTTTAGACTTCTCATTAAATAAATCAATAGTGCTTATGACTGAGCCAAAATTCCTTTAACAAACAATGAGACACTGTGCTTGTAGAACTCTTCCTCGGTGACGAGTTGGGATTGATATTGCCGGTGAATCAGCTCGCTCATCTGAAATCCGTAGCACATCGAGAGAAAAGACATTGCGACAAGACGCTCATCCTGTCTGGCTATAACTTTTTTATTCTGCAAGCGTTGAAAATATTCAACCAGCAAGGAGTGAAGCTTCGCCGGCGGATCGGCTAGCACTCTGTCTAATTCGGGAAGCATTCCTTTGTCGCGGATGCCAATCAAAATGATGTCCGCATTTTTATGGAAAAACAAACGGTACTGCTGACTTACATTCAGCAGATCGATTTCCGGGTTATCGGTCGCGTCCTCTTTTAACAGCTTCTCAAATTGCGGGATATCCGAATGTCTTTCAATGATGGTTTCCAATATGCCTTGCTTGCTTCCAAATTGCCGGAAAATCGTAGATTCATTGACTTTAGCTTCCGTTGCAATGGCTTTGGTGCTTACTCCCCGATAGCCCTTCTTTTTGATGAGCTGTGTCGCGGCTTCAATGATTCTGTCTGAAGTTTGCATTGTATTTCTCCTTTTGCATATGTTAATCCTATTCTACTACAAGTTTTGCATATGCAGCAGGGTCGGGGTTCATCATTTTGATAAACGTTTTTTAAGGCAAATCGCTTCTTTTTTCCCAGCGGCTTGGTTCCGTAATCTTGACATGATCAGGCACCAATTGCGTGAGCGTGCCTAATTTATCAAATGTAATCTGGATTCGGTCAGAGGGCAACAGCCATTCTTCGGTCTCGATTGCGCAGCAATCCGGTATCGTCCCCATTCCTATAATCGTGCCCGGGAGCGGCGTGAAAACTTTGAGAACCTCCTCCATCACTTTTGCAGGATGTGCAGAATACTCGGATGTGCTCCCCTTCCAGTGCAGTCTCTCCCCGATGAATACATTCACATCCAGTACCAGCGGATTGTCGATTTCATCCGGCGTAACCAGAAATGGCCCTATTCCTTTGCTGTGATCAAAATCTTTGCAGCGCGTCGGTCCGGTCAGCCCCTGGAAATCCGGCCATTGCACATCGCGGACAGTACTGTCATTAAAAATAACATAACCTGCAATGCAGTTCTCCATCCCTGTAACAAAGGCCAGCTCCGGCTCAATATCCAAGTAGGAAGAGTACGAAGGCCAATGAATCGTATCTCCATCGCCAATTAATGCATTATGGTTACATTTGTAATAACTGAAAGTTACTTTGTTCGGATCTTGCTGGAATTTTTCAGCAATTTTTTGTTTAAGCTCTTCTCTTTCCGGCCCTGTATATTCTCTTTGCAGCAGATTTACGCCAGCATTTCTCAGATGTCTTGGTGTCAGTCCGAAATCGATAAGCGCAGCCGGATTTGGAACTGGCGGCAGCAGTTTTACCGCTACAATCGGGCAGATTTCATTTTCATTAAATTGATGCGACTGTTCGACCGCATATTGCATTAATTCCTTAGCGGCATCATAACTTGACGGTAAATAATGAAGATAGCTGTCCATACTTTCAAGACTGTCAACGAATGTTCCCTGCTTTTTCATGATTGCGGCAAAAGACACGACAAATTTCTCGTTAATTACAAGCCCAAACAAAGGTTCCTGGGATGTGTTGGTTTGAAAGGTTACTAGTTTCATGTTGCAGCGCCTCCATGCATGTAGTGTGATGTTGTTCTGTTACATCATATTACATGGAGCGAATGCATGCAAGTGCTTGCTTGCATTTATGTTTTCCACTCTCTATAATAAAGGCATGCTTTACCCCAAAAACATATACACAAAGGAGAATTTTCATGAAGTATGGACGTATTATCCAAAAACCTCGCGTTAAATTTTTTGAAGTCGCAGATGGCGTCTTTGCCGGTATTTCGCCGTATCGCGGCATCAGTTGGGCCAATGCCGGGTTCATCAACAAGGGTGAAGGGCTGGTGTATGACACGTTCTTCGATTTGTTCCATGCACGGGAAATGCGGGAGGCTTTTAAGGAAGTAAGTAACGGTGGCTCTCCCGCATATGTGGTGAACTCGCACTATAACAGTGATCATGCCTGGGGAAACAAAGTGTTTGAAGATGCTTGCATTATTATGCACAAGGAAGCGTCCAGAGAGCGTCTCACCGAAAATATCGCCTGGATGGATAACGTCATCAGAAGAGGAAAGGATTCTCCGGAATCGACTTCGGGCGAGCGGTTTTTTGCAGCGGAATTTGAAGGATTCGACCTGGAAGGCGTAGAATGGGTGCTCCCGAATATTGAGATAAAGGACGATATCAATATCCGTCTTGGCGAAACGGAAGTTATGATTTACAACGTAGCTCCGGCCCACTCTGACAGTGACTTGCTGCTGTGGATGCCAAAAGAAAAAGTGCTGTTCGCCGGCGATGTCGTGTTTAACGGTTGTACGGCATACAGCGAAGAGGGAACCCACAATTGGGTTAAAGTGCTTGACCGCATTATTGATGAAATTAAACCCGAAATCGTTATTCCAGGACATGGCGCCATCTGCGGCCTGGACTTCGTGAAGGAGCAGAGAGACTACCTCCTGAACTTGATCAGCGAGTTCAACAAGCATTACAATGACGAAATTGATGCCTTGTCCCTGACCAAGCAAATTGATATTTCCCGCTTCCTTCATTGGATTCAGCCAGAACGCTTGTATGTTACAGTGGACATCCTATTGAAAAGCAAACGAGGATTACCACCCCTTCCAATTTGGAACGAGGTGCCTGCTAAGCTGGAAGACATGAAAGTTTTTTTGGCCGGAAAATATGGCAATCAGATCAAGCCATGGGACCCTATGAGTGTTTGGCAAGAATAGCAATTTACAGCTAACCTATGAAAAACAAAAAACGGCCCTGTCGCAAACGATGCGAACAGCGGCCGTTTTTTTGAATTGTTCAACGGAATTAAATGGGCGCTTAGAACCGATTATGATCAACCCCAACTAGATTTGGAGAAGATTCCCGTTGTTTTAATATTTATTATTCCAAATAGCCTTTTGCAATTTTCATCAAAGTTTCTTTGCTTACTTTATTTATGTCTCCACGTAAAGTATAGGCGTATTTCACCTTTTTGTCTGGGCTCTCGTATACCCATTTCAGCTCGTGCGTCTGCGAAGGAGCAAATTCTGTATGCAGCATTTCTACTCCCTTCACTTGAACCTTCTCCTGCTTAAATTCAACCTTCTCGTCAATATACATTGTAGGATCGCTCTTTCCACTCAGATTAGTGATATTAACCCCGATTTTATCTTCGCCATTTTGATACGTAGCAAAGAGAAGGAAAAACTGATCTGTCATTTCAACCGGCATCATGGCATATCCCTGATTGGATTCTTCCGCCTGCTTTCTCAGCTTTTCTGCCATTTTCTTTTTTTCTTCCGAAGAAGGAGGATTCACTTCCTGAGCATTTTTAAAGATTACGTCCGCCTTTTGGAATGTATAATTTCCATTGACTTTGTCTGCGATCTTAATGGATTTATCCGTAATCTTATCTCTCAATTGAGAAAGATCTTGGAAGATAGTCACCTTCGTTCCAAGAATTGTTTCATGATTCGGATTATTGGCAACCATATAAAACAGCCCAGCTTCCCCGTTCTTTAGCACCTTATCCTTAAGTTCATAAAATGCCTTGTAACGCTCTATCTCATCTTTCGATTCTGCTTTTCCGTAATCTTTCGTCGATTTAGTCTCATATACGACTTCGCCATCCTTATTCGTCAAAGAATGATATTGAACTGCCGCATAACCTGTGGAGGCCATTAACATCATCCCTACACACGCAGTCAAAACAACTTTATATTTCATAAAAAACCTCTCCTTTTCTTTTGGCTTAGCATGTAATATTCTCATTACTTTTCCTGTCAAGTCGGCGTCGGGAATGCGCGGGTCATCAAACAGTTTTTTCAAATCCCGATCCCTGTCCATATTCATACACTCCCACTCCCTTCACTTGAGCATAATACTTTCGAAATTTTGCAGATGTACGTTCGTACCTTTTACGAAGGCTGGCGCTGTTTTTACCGAGAATCAATCCGATCTCCTGGTAGCTTTTATCCTCGACACAACGTAAGATTAACAAATTACGCTCTTCCGCCGATAATTTTGCCATGGCCTGATGTACGGATTCATCAAAATAGTTGGCTTCAATATGCAAGTCGACTTCATTATTTTCTTTCTCATCCTGGTAAAAGAAAGGCAAATATTTCACTAACTTTCGCTTACGGATGATGTCGATACATTGATGGTAGGCAATCTTGTATACCCAGGCGCCAAAATCCATCTGATATTGGGTATATTTTTTCAAGGTGCGGAAGGTCTTCAAAAATACTTCCTGTGCGTTTTCCTCGGCTTCGGCGTAATTGCCCAGCATATGATAACAGTAGAGAAAAATCGGTTTTTGATAAATATCCATGATTTTCTCGAATTGTTCTGTGTTCCCATCCAACACATCTGCAATGATCTGATTTAACTCCGTATCATTCAAGCTGTCTCCCCCCTTTCACTCTATACAACGAAGAGCTCGACCCAAAATGTGACAGCAATTGTTCATGGATTAAGCCATAGCTAATTACTTCAAAGAGTATGCCATCATAAACCTTAGGAATATCATGACTATGTATCATCACATTTTCTGTAGTAGATTCAAAGAAAAAACGGATTTTGGTGTTACCTAAATCATATATAAAAAACGAAAGGTGCCCTAAACAGCCATAAATTGGCTTTCTGGACACCGCAAGTGAATTAAATCAGTCTTTTGTTTTAGATATTCATC
Source organism: Paenibacillus sp. NPDC101420 (assembly GCF_050277435.1). Lineage (NCBI taxonomy): Bacteria > Bacillati > Bacillota > Bacilli > Caryophanales > Paenibacillaceae > Paenibacillus > Paenibacillus sp. NPDC101420. The sequence goes on along the minus strand of NZ_JBNNSE010000007.1, from coordinate 169,482 downwards.
TAGGTACGATTGTTGAAAAAAAACTGTAATAAGTAGTGCTAGAACTTCATAAATCCATATCGTCAGTTTACTCATGAGCAGCCCAATCGATTCGAAATTGTTTCTCTTGATGTCCATTTCCTTCTCCTATTAAACTGCATACTTTATTCTATTAACAAGAAGGGAGCTGAATGCAATGGGACTTAGTTTTCGTAACAATACGAGTTTAACTGTATATGTTGCTTTCGCATATTACTCCTCTGCAAGCTGTAATCAGGGCTCTAACCCCTTGATACCTTGGCCCAGCTGGTATGAAGCGGTAGGTTGGTACACAATAAATCCAGGTCAAACGGTAGAGGTATTGAGTGGAGCAGTCAACAATCGAGAGATATATTACTATGCTGAATCTACAGATAGGAGTCTTGTATGGTCAGGTGTTAACTATCTTACTCTACCGCAAAATGCTTTCAAACTTTGTGGTGGCGCAGGTTACTGTGATGCTCCGCTTTGTAGAAGGCTAGGATTGAGAAAAATCAGTATTGGTAACTTCAGAAATTATACAGTTAATATTGTATCTAGTAATATTCAAAGTCAATCTAAGTTTTTAAATGTCAACACAGCAGTTCCTGGTAAAAAGAAGAGTGTTGGCCGGAGTACCTCTCCTATTAAAGGTCTTCGAGTTGTACGGCCTGCTGCTGGCAGAAAATCTATCTCGAAACGTTAAGCGAAAAAATGCAGAAACAGTCTTGGACTTTCCTATTCAGTCCAAGACTGTTTCTACTTTTCAAAACATCACACTCCAACTTCTCCGATCATTTGCTGTTCGATTTGTTTCATCTCATAAAAATAGCCTTTTTGCCCCATCAACTCCGAATAGGAACCCGTTTCGACTACCTTGCCTTGGTCCATGACCACAATTCGGTCCATCTCTTCCAATCCGGTTAGCCGATGACAAATCAGGAGAAGCGTATCATTAGCCGCCTGTGCGTAGAGATGCTTCAAAACGTGATGCTCTGTCACATAATCCAGCGATGAAGTTGGTTCGTCCAGAAGCCATACCCGTCCTTTGCGGAGCATCGCTCGCGCCAGAGCCAACCGCTGCTTCTCGCCGTCTGACAGATTCTCTCCTTTTTCATACACCATATCGGTCAACGATGTATCGGGCAGCTGCATTTTAGCTAGCACATCCAACAATTGTTCGTCAGTATGTTCTTCTCCATTCAGCAGCAGGTTGTCCCGGATCGTTCCCCGGAAAAAATGACTTTGCTGAAACACTACATTAGCCGTCTGCCAAATGCTCGTCTCATCCAGTACCTTCACCGAAGTACCGTTTAATCGTATATCTCCAGCCGTTGGTGTTCGCAGTTTGAGCAGCAATTCGATAATTGTTGATTTTCCTGACCCACTCGGCCCGACAATCGCCGTTTTGGAGCCAGGTATAATGTGCAGGGACACATCCCTGAGCGCCGGTCTCCACTCCCCATCATATTGAAACGTAACATCGGATAGTTCCATCGTAACAGCATGATCAACAGACAATGTGCCAATTGGCTGCGAGGACTGCTCATCAAAGGTCTGAACTGTTTCCGTCAGTCGTTTGGCTGCGTGTTCGCTGTCCTCTTTATACGCGGGTAATGTGGCCATAGCCGTCGCTTCTTCAAATACGGTTTGGGATGCCATGACCAACATGGCAAGAAATACGCCTGCAAGCGCTCCTTCCATAATTAAATAGGCGCCGAGCGTCAGCACTCCCCAGGAAACGAGAAACGTAACAAAAGTGTGCATCGATTGCCCGCGCAACAAGTGCCCGTCTGCTCGTTGCTGTTCAGTTGCCAATACAGCGGAAGCGTGCTGAAGCTGTTCCTCCCGTTGTGCCAATTGACCGTATACTTTCAAATCCCGGAAACCGTACAACACTTCGGTAACTTCCGTAGATAGCTGCGCCCTCTGCTCACGAACGCGTCCATGTATTCTCCGCTGCCCGAGTAACACAATTCCCGGTACAACGAATGCCGTTATCAGCATACCTAGTACAAACAAAACGGCAATCCAGATCGAAAAGGTAGAAGTAAACAGCACCGTAGCCAAAAACACCATAACGACCATGATCGGAGGATAAGCGACTCGCAAGAAATAATTTTGTAAACTTTCGACATCCCCAACGATCCGCGCAAGCAAATCCCCGCTTCGATTTTTGTTCAATATACCAGGCGTTAAAGGAATAAGCTTGGCAAAAAAGGATGTACGTAAACGGCTAAGCATGGAGAATGTCGCCCGGTGAGAATATAAGCGTTCTCCATAACGACTCGCCGCCCGAAGCAGACCAAGCAGTTTGACCATCGAGGTGAGTACAATTAAAGTATAAAGCGGTGGCGCAAATACCGTTTGCGAAATTAGATACCCGCTCGCAGAAAAGAGTGCCACACCGGCTATGCCGGCGATAAATCCACCCAAAATCGAAAGAATGATATCCTTACGCTCCTGAATCATCGCCTTTGACAGAACGGCCAGTTCATTCATGAGGATATCCCCCCTTTCCGCTCTACATCAATCATCTCGGCATATTGAGGCAGGCGCCCCAGAAGCTCTTCATGCCGTCCGGAGTCCACCAACACTCCATTGTCCATAAACAAAATCTTGTCGGCTTGTTGAATCGTATATAATCGGTGAGCCACCGTAATCATCGTAGCCGTTTTTGCCAGTTTGGCTATGGAGCGTTGCAGTACCCGCTCGGTGTGCAAATCCAGTCCAACTGTGGGTTCATCAAACAAAATGATAGCAGGACGCTTCAAAAAAGCGCGTGCTAAGGCAAGCCGCTGCTTTTCCCCACCAGACAGTCCCCTGCCTCCTTCACCAACAAAGGTATCAAATCCATGCTCCAATTGGGCTGTAAGCGCAGTGAGTCCTGCTTCCTCCCCCGCCCGCTCAATTTCTGCCCTGGAGATGCTCCCACGAGCACCAATCGCAATATTTTCAGAAAATGTGCCTGCAAAAATATACGGATGCTGCGTAATGTAGCTAATATGTTCGAACCATTCGGTTTCATCGTATTGCGAGAGTGGACTTCCATTCACCAGAAGCGTTCCAGATTCTGGTTTCAGCAGACCGGCAATGAGATGGAGCAAAGTCGTTTTACCGGAACCACTTTTACCTACAATCGCAATATGTTCTCCCGGTTTAAACTGGATCCGACCCGTCTCAAGCTTGAATGAATCTGGAGCATATTGAAACTGAAGATGATCTATTTCCATGGATGGCGGTACTGAAAGATCATTGGAATTTCCAATTTCTAATTTGCTTCCCCTGTCGACCCTATCCATGATGTCGATCTCGTTGATTCCATCGGTTGTTAATGCTCCTTCAATGCTATTCGCGTCCCTACTCTCCCCTGCCGGTTCTTCAAGCATCTGTTCCACCTTACGAACCGCACCCATACTTGTCCGGCCACTGTGAAAGGCCGTTCCCGTATTCTTTAAAAGGTTGTAAAACTCGGGAACGAGCAACAACACGAGAAAGGCGGTGTGGAACGTCATAGATTTGAAAACAAGCAATTGGATGGCCAGTTCAAGAGCGACAATGCCAATGCTTAGCATCACGATCGATTCCAGCATGAAGGTATTCGTAAACGCAATCTTCAAAATGCCCATTGTGGCATCACGGTAACTAAGGCTACTGTGTTCAATTTTCTGTTGCTGACGGTGTGCCCGTCCAAATATTTTTAACGTCACCAGCCCTTGAAGAGAATCCAGAAAAGTACCTGAAAACTCGGCCAGCTGCGCATATTTTTCTTCGGATTTGTTCTTCGTTTTCAGCCCTACCAAAATCATGAATAGCGGGATGAATGGAGCTGTAAATAATAGAATGAAACCTGTGTTGGCATGTTGGATAAATGTAACGACCAAAATCAGAATCGGGATGATAGCAGCTTCCATCATACGTGGCATGTACTGACTGAAATAACTATCAGCCTCATCCACAGCATCCAGAGCAATACTGACCTTCCATCCCGTCTGTCCACGAAGGGTTGAAGGCATGGAAGCATGGGTCAAGTTTTGAAGCACGGCTGCGCGCATATTTGTCTTGGCAGTGGCAGCCATTCGCAAGCCAACTTTACCGTTTCCATATGACAACAATGTGCGTGCAGCCATAACAGCCAGAAGAATGCCGAGCAACACGATTACCGATGAAAATGAAGCTCTCTCCACAAAAATCCGTTGGACTGCTTCAGCAAGCAGTCCAGCCTGACTCACAATAGCAGTACCAAGCGCGAGCGAAAGGATCGCGAGGAGGGCCATATTTTTTCTTTGTGAAGACATTTGTTGAGAAATCAGACTGGATTTCCTCGGCACAGATCACACCTCCTTTATATATAGGCTTATAGAGAAACCTCAAACACACCGTAATGGATCAATTAGCTTTATTTTTTCCCTTTTACATAATCCGCATCAAACAGGAAGAGTTTGAAGACCAGAATAAGGGATGGGATCAACAGGCACAGACCGCCGATAAACACAACAACTAACGCTAAGCCCATTGCTGGTGAAGTTGCACTGCTCTGAATCGTGATATACGGATCGAGAATATAAGGGTATTGCCCAATTCCATATGCGAAAAAGGCACAGAAAAATTGCAGCATGATGCATATGAAAGCTAATCCGTAACGGCGTCCGTTATATAAGAGCCACATCGCGATCATGAAGAAAGCAACGGAAAGTGCCAAGAGCCACCATAAATCCATCATATTTTGAAAATGCCGCTCATTGTGTTGACCCAAATAGATAAATGCTGTCAGTGCGAGAATTATAGTCGGTGTGCTCCAAAACAGGGCGTAGTTCCGCATCAGCTTCAACGCGGAATGATCCTCTGCACGAGATGCGTAAAAAGTCAGAAATGAGCCGCTTATGAACAAAACGGACACGATTGCCAGTCCAACGATGCTCCACGATAACGGATTGGTAAACAGCGCCCAGTAATCCAGAGAAACCGTCTCAGCCTGCTTCACAATAAAGCCGCCTTCAGACAAAGTAAGTGCCACTGACAACGAAGCCGGAATAAGCAGACCTGTAGCTCCGTACAAAAAAAGATATACTATGTTTTTCTTGGAACCATAATTTTCAAAAGCGTAGAACGAACCGCGAATCGCAAGAAGAATAACTGCAATACTTCCCGGAACAAGCAGCGCAGAGCCATAATAATAGGCCGTATCCGGAAAAAATCCGACGATGCCAATATAGAAAAAGATAAAAAATACATTTGTAATCTCCCAAACGGGTGATAAATATCGGGAAATCAGACGATTAATGAGATGATCCTGCTTCGTCAAACGGGCATAAAAGGCGAAGAATCCTGCTCCGAAATCAATGGAAGCTATAATTAAATAGCCGTACAAGAACAGCCAGAGCACCGAGATGCCAATTATTTCGTAACTCATCATTCAGTGCCCCCCTTTTCCACAGATTGATTAGGATGTTCCTTCATCCATTTCTCCATCTCAGCTTCTGCCGGATTATTGTTGAACAAACGTCTTAGCACGATTACACACATACTGCCGAGTACGATGTACAAGAGTAATAAGGCGAAGAATATAATTCTTACATTCGGTGAAGTCGTGGCAGCCTCCTCTACACGCATATATCCGCGGATAATCCACGGCTGTCGCCCAACCTCTGCATAAAACCAGCCCAGCTCTACAGCTAGAAAAGCGAGCGGTGCGATCAGTGCGATGATGCCAAGCATCCACTTGTTAAGCACATTGCGTTTTTTCCAGAACACAAACAGGAAGTACAGGACTGAAATCGCGAGCAGAGCAAATCCGATTCCAGCCATTAAATCAAACAGATAGTGAACAAGAAGCGGTGGCCATTCTTCCTTGGGGAATTCCTCCAGCCCCGTTACCTCCGCATTAAAGTCTCCAAAGGCCAGGAAGCTGAGCACTTTCGGCAAATGAAGAGCCCCTATCACTTCATGCTCTGCATTCAGCCATCCCATTAGAACCAAGTCCACACCGCTACCCGTCTCAAAATGCCACTCTGCCGCTGCAAGCTTCTCTGGCTGATGCTCGGCCAAAAACTTGGCGGACACATCACCAGCTAATGTGTTCAGCAAGCTGAACAGCAAAACGACCGCCATCATGAGATTCAAGGATTTTTTGTGGTATGCGGACACTCCTTTTCTCAGCATCGCAAAGGCTGCAATCCCGGCTAACAAGGCAGCTCCTGTCAAATAGGCCGAGCTTAATACATGGAATACCTTGGAGAACGTCGCCGTATTCAGCATCGCTTGCACCGGGTCAATCGCTGTGAATTGGCCCGCTTCCATGACAAAGCCTCCAGGCTGGTTCATGAATCCGTTCACCGTCGTAATAAAAACGGCAGACATGCCTGCCCCGGCGACAATCGGAATCGTCAACAGCCAATGGATATACGGATTTTTAAACCGATCCCACGTATACAAATAAATGCCCAGGAAGATGGCCTCAAAAAAGAACGCGAACACTTCCATGAATAACGGAAGTGCAATAACATTCCCAGCCAGTTTCATAAAATTCGGCCATACCAAGGCTAATTGCAGTGATATGGCTGTACCGGTCACGACACCAACCGCTACAGAAATGACAAATCCCCGAGACCATCTCTTTGCCATAAGTGTATAATGGGGATCCTTTTTGCGGATCCCGATGAACTCTGCAATAGCGATCATTAGCGGTATACCGACGCCAATCGTCGCAAAAATAACGTGGAACCCGAGAGTCAAGCCTGTCACCAGCCTGCTCCATAGCACCGTATCAATTGCCATTCTTTACTGCTCCCTTCAAACGCTGTTCATTTTTCGTCATAACTTGATGCTTATGATTAGGCCGGCTAATTCTTGGGCTGCATTCAATATCAGGTTTAGCAGGGCTCAGCGACATCGTTGCCTGTTCGTTTTAGTATGACGTTCCTCGTTCTTTGCTATGTAAAAAGAGAAAAATTTCACAAAGCAAGAGTTGGCGAGCCTGATTTACCTGATACTGAGCAGTCAAATTAATAACGTGACCTAATGATTAAAATCATCTTATCTTAAATTGCAAGTAATTCAATCACAGATATCTCTTAATCCCTAAATGTTCAAGAAAGGGTCAAATCTTTCTGACAACTCAGTGAATAACATAAAAAGAACCCAAAAGAGCTATTGATTCAATAGCGTATATATGATTTCACAAGTCTCCTCCTACTTCGATGTTAGAAAAAAACAATATTTCCTCATTTTAACCTCTAATATATACCCCCTTCTGCAACAAAAAAAACACTGACTCAAATCATCAGTGTTTTTGAATTAAAGCTAATGTCATCTTCGTCATGACAAATCTTTCTCCATTTCATATTGCTCGATGTATACGTCAAGACCAACACTTTGAAGGAAACGTATAGAATTTGTATCTCTTTTGTCTACATTATTGACGGTGATGATAGAATGTCTCTCTCCCATCCAATGAAATAAGGAACGCCCAAATCCCTGGTTTCTTTCTTCTCGCAAAATACCGAACTGTACAACTGCTCCATTGGCCGATTTTATTACCGCGTATCCACAAATCTTATTCTCTTCCCTTATCGTGACCACATCGTATAAATGCGGATTTCGTAAAATTGCATGAACAGATTGTTCCCAAGAAGGTTCAAAATTCCAATAAGAATGTACCGATGTCCAATCGAATTCTTCCAGTCGAACCATTGTAATGAATGTATGTCTATGATCGTCCGGAAGGGTGACATCAATACGCCCCTTGAAACAAGCCAATTCTCTATGGATTTGAAATCCTATGGCGGTATACGCTTTTATAGCTTTATCATTCGTTTGAATCACTTCAAGCAAACACTTTTGAATATGAGCTTCTTTAAGGATGGGAAGAGCATGACGATAAATTTGTTCGACTAGCCGTCTCCCTCTATATAAAGGAACGACTCCTGTACCAGTATTAAATGCAGTACTTTCGCCGTTACGATCCCCGATGCCATGCATAACAAATGCAACCAGCTTCTCTTGATCAAAAGCACCAAACGACATCTGATAATTTACTCCCGCACCTGCAAATTTATCAGCTAAATACTCCGAAGAAACATGAAATGGAATTACATAATCGGAGAAGGCTTCGTTAAAGCAAGTTGTAAACTCTTGTAATTCAAGATCCTTAACACTTTTGATCAACATGTAGTTTTTTTCTCCTTTTCTTTTGGTACTAAGTTCTTAATCATCAGCCAATCTCCAATTCATCATTTAGTACGGCCATAGAAAAAAGAATACCCATCTGACTTTCCAAGCTTAGTCGTCTCCGTTCCGTCCACTATCTTGACCGCCTTCAGTAACGATATAATTTGTGTATTCATGAGCTTTGCATCAAATTTGCCCATCTCTCTATCTTCACTATCCACGAGCAGATAGTCGGGCATTGGAATGAAGCCAATCACCGGTATCCCTGCTTCAAACAAAGGCTGACTCTCTCCAAACTCAAACTTGTTATGTCCACGTAATAATACAGTACGTGTGCCGTCGGTGTTTTCAATAGCCTTCAGCCAAATGGCCGCCATCATTTCATTGCCCGCATAGGTATATTCTGTACTTATTTTTCCAGTTGGTCTATAGTGACCCGTATCATCGTCCTTCCACTCCATACTGCCTAAATGCTCAACCGTAATTCCAGCTACAGCTTTTATATGGCCTTTCTTGCCATCCCAGAGCTCTCGATGCCCCTCCATCCAAGTGGAAGTCGCCTGAGAAGATCCTTTGAAATCAGGTAATCTAAAATGGCCTGTCACAAAAGCGAAAATCATCGTACGTTCCGGCTGCTCCTGCTGTAAGTAACGAATCATGGACAGCATGCCCACAGCACCATTTTCCTCCACCACATTTATCCCATCCGTATGGGTATTTATGATAATCGCTTCATCTTTATTTTTCCCGTCAATTTTCACATAAAAGGATTCTGTTGGAGCATTTTTTTGTATTTCCGCTTCTAAAATAACCGTACCTTCTTTGTGCTCCTGGGCTGCACTGATCACCTTTTTCCCTTCCGTTTCATTGACCCAGATCGCAGGAATTCCAGCATAAGCTGTAGTAAAAGGCACATACTGCTTTTCAACCTTATCGTCGGATACCCCTTTCCAGACAACAACAACAGCTTTCACACCCATTTCCTTCGCTTGCTCCAATTTAGCTTCTTTTAAAGCTGTAGTGAGGACTAGATCGCCTTCATTTGGGGCAATTTGGCTTTCCATTGGAGAGGAATCCCGCATGTTCATAACGATCCCACTTGGGAAATTTCTGAAATTCTCAATTTCAATGACAGCAATTTTTCCGCTGGCCTGGTCATACTCACCACGCTTCGTATATACCAGCTCCCCTGTTACCCCATTTTCGTCAGTTTCCCCGGAATAAGGAAAAGCTGAAGAGATATGAATTGACTGCTGATCAATCATTAAAGAGCTGCTCTTTTCTTCCCATCGGTCAAAAGTATAGTGATCACGATAAACTTTCAGCCCCATATCTGTTACCTGTTGCTCCAGCCATGAAATAAATTGATTATGACCCTCAGATCCAGTTGTACGGCTTCCAAAAGAATTCATTACTTCAATATCCTTCAGCATCACTGCTGCAGAATCCAATTTACGTTCATCGATCGTCACAGCCGCATCAGTTGGTAATGCCACAGGTGTTGTAATAGGTTTTGCATAGATTCCAATACCCCAAAGTGCAGTAACGATAAGAGCAGCAATGCTGAATAACACTTTACGAACCACTATCAATGGAGTGACTCTTTTGCTCACCTTTTGCCCAAAGAGTCCTCTCCATATGCCTGCTACGATCAGCAGCAAGATAGAAAGCGCAAGCAGCCAAAACTCTCTTGTTAGTAAGAACAACCCTTCTCCCACCATCGTACTAATTAACACCACATGTAACTTCTCACGCTTCTTTAAAAGTAAAAAGGAGATGACTAATTCCGCTAACAAAAGGATAATGGTCACTATCGAGATAACCGTTTCTTTGCCAATAAATACCGTAGCACAGAGTGCTAGGATCAAAAGCAGCACCGCTGACAATCGTCTATATAAGTTTTCTAACATGACGCCCTCCCATTGTATCTACTACTATTTTGACATTACATTTGTAATGCCTTATGGTTTTAGCATATTGAAAAGACTCATGAAAAACAATAAAACGAACACCAGAATGTACAAACGGAGGGGAAATGTCATCTCAAATCATGAATTATTCAGTCCAAATACCTCTCAGCATCGTTCCAATAAAGAAACCAACCGCTTGACAAGAGAAGCCATCTGCACGGCATTAGTCTACTTGATCCAGGAACAGCCTTTTAACAAAATCACCATCACCGACATTGTGAAGCGTGCAGGGGTCTCTCGAACGGCCTATTACAACAACTATTCCTCCAAGCAAGAGATCCTGGTGGATTTGGTCGATTCGCTTATTTTCGAAATTAATCAAAAACTCTTACCTTACACCAATGAATTAACAGGCAAAGCTAAAGAACCTCAAAAATTTATCAGAGTGCTTTTTGAAGTTGTTTTTCAGCAGCGGAACATCTACAAAGCACTTCAAAGCGCAAAGTTTGATGATGTGATTCTGGATTGCTTGAATGAAATGATGCTCTCTACTGCTCACGACAAAAGCGATGAAAATGTGTACCGAATATACTTTAAAGCGGGGGCCCTCTATAATGTTCTCCTTAAATGGATACAATCAGACTTTGCAAAATCCATTGACGAAATGACCAAAATTTGTCTTGAGGTATACCATACTCCAATGTCCCAGGAATAAGGTTTAAAAATCGTGTTTATAAATGAAAAAACAAAGAAACCACGGAACCAAGTTCGGCTCCGCAGTTTAATTATCAACCCTACTATTGAATTTGAATTTGTTTCATGTATTCTTTGAATGCCTCAGCGATTTCTTTGTATTTTGTATGATGCAGATAATGTGAACCTTCCATTGGGATCATTTTGCCCTGTGCGGATTGTTTGACTTGCTCCTCATGCAGCGGAATCCACTGTTTATTGTGCTCGTTATTCGATTGAACGAAGAGAAGCAGCGGCAAGTCATTTGGCATTGTGATTTTTTCTCCATTTTTGAAATTGGAACCGAGGTGGCCCAGTTCATTCATCAACGTTGGATTGGTCGCGACTTGATTCGAAATCAAACGCATCTGTTCTTTGGTATGCTCATCGAACGCAAGCGATTCATAGGGATCTCCGCTCACTTTTTGGACCAATCTCATTAGACCTGATTTTTGAAGAAATTTCATGGCGTTCAAAGGTAATTTGACATCCATTCCGGGTTGATTGGGAACGCTGCTATCGATGCCGACAAAAGCAAGAACTTCATCCGGATATGTGTTCACATAGGTCGCTCCGTAAAGTCCCGCGATGGAATGTCCCATTAGAATGTAACGGTCTAAACCCAGTTGCTGCACTGCTTCGTGAACCTCACTTACTATATTCTCAGTCGTTCTCTCCTTCTCGGTTTCATCGCTCAAACCATAACCGAAAGGCTCGACCACCACGACTTTATAATTAGGGGTAATTTCATCGATCAGCAATTTGAAATCAAGTGCAGGCGTCGGGGTTCCTTGTCCCGGTAGGAGTACAACCGTTTGTTCTCCGCTGCCTTGAATAAGCACATTCATTTTTTTCCCATCCACATTGACATACTGGCCATACGATTCGATTTTCTTTTTCTCTACCCCATCGCTAATAGAATCAACGATAAAAACGATGCCCATGAACAACACGAGCGCCCCTACAATACCTCCGATTATTTTTAACCATAGGTTCCGTTTCTTGTGGCTCTTAGTCCCTGTTGTTTTTAATTCCACCTTATTTGCCACGTTCATCTCTTCCCTTCCTTGTCCCTGTATCTGAAGTGCCGCCTTGACGACATATTCAAAGTGTAATCAATCAAGATGTACTCATCGTGACGACAATATGAACGGAATATGAACAAGTCAAAAAGGAGGCGTTATATCTGAAAGATATAAGCACCTCCTGGATCAACAGCAAATAGGTATGCAACACCTTCGAATACTTCTTACAAGATTTAAACGCTCATCGTATTATTTGTTGACGGTTACCTTGATGATATCACTTATGGTCTCTCCCGCTGCATTAACCAGCTCCGCCCGGTATTCATAATTGCCGGAAGCGCGACCAGTGACGTCAGTCGTAGCGCTCTGCGCCGAAGGCGTGTTGGCGTTTAGCGCTTGCGTGTCGATCAGTTGCCCGTTCTCATAAAGGCGGTACTCTGTGGCATTAGTGCCCCACCACAGATTCATCGTTACTTTATAAGAGCCATCTCCGTCCCAGTTGTCATGGGCCAGGACCGGCTTGCCCGGTGCGGCATCGCGGATCGTCACCGTGAGCGGCTGGCTCTTGGTTGTGCCGTATTTGTTGGTTAGCTCCACTGTGTATATATAGGTGCCATTCGGCTTACCGTAAAGCGCTGTGCTTGCCGTCTGCGCGGAAGGAGATACATCCTTCAGAGACTTGGAATCGATCAGTGTGCCATTCTCATAAAGCTTGTAGCTGGTAGCGTTATTGCCCCACCAGAGGTTCATGGTGACGGTAAAGTTACCGTCACTGAGTCCATAACCGTAGCCGCTGTTCGAAGACAACACTGGCTGTCCAGGCTTGTCAGTTGCAAGCGCCGCTCCGCCTGTAATTTGGAACGTGTAGCTCTTTTCGGCAGTGTTGCCTGCGGCGTCGGTCACGACGTAGTTTACAGTATGGGACCCGGAACCCAGCTCCGCAGCATTCAGGGTCTGTCCGTCAGCTATGGGCTGTCCATCCAACAGAAGCTGCTTGGAGGTGACGCCAGACAGATTATCTTCGGCAGCCAATACAAACTTAAGCTGGGCTTCCTCCTCCACATCTCCGACCGCATGACCGGACTCCGTCAGCTCCGCTGTCGGTGAAACCGTGTCGATATTAAGGCTCAGTGTCTTAGTTTCTTCCGCCTTTCCCTTGCCCGAAACCGCATGATAAGACAGCGTATGCCGTCCATCTTTGCTTACGGCCAACGGAGTGATGTATACGGCTTCCGCACCGCCGTTCAGCGAGTAATAAACCTTAGCTGTATCGGAGTCGGCCTTCAGGGTCACTTCGGTGGGCTGGTTCAACCAGCCGGCAGCGTTCGGATTTGCCGACAGCGTAGCCGTCGTTACCGGAGCCCCCACTTCTTCCACAATGCTGAAGTCGCCGAGACTTCTAGGCTTGAGTTGGTATACGTCTTTGAAGATCGCGGCTACGCCCGTAATATCGAGCTTCTGTCCTTCCGCATAAGGGAAGCTGTCTTTCGTGATGCCCGTCCGGGTATCCACCCGGATGTGATTGCTTGTCCCCCCATCGGCGATGGCGTCAAATTCAAAGGAACCGCTTGGAGTGGCTGTGATAATATTCGTCACTTTCACGTCTTTAAGCTTGAGCAGCTGACCTTGATTGGTATCGTTCACAGCCGGTACGTCAACGGACTCGGGCAGCTTCGCTGTGCCGGTCTTCTCGATCTGCACAACTTCGGTCAACTCTAGCTCCGAATTGTACAGCGCCGTGGACGCTGTTACCTTGACCGTATCGCCTGCATGGAAACCACTTTGGCTCTGGTAGACATAAAGTCCGCCGGTCTCATCCTGCAGATAAAAGGTTTGCCCGCCGAAAATACCCGGCTCAGTCGTTACGATCCCCTCAACCGTCACCAAGGATCCAACAATCTTGGTCCGGGCTTCGCCGATGGAAACGGTCGCCGGAATTGGATCTTCCTCGTCCGGAAGCGGTTCTGCTGGGACGTTACCGAGCGTTACTGATGCGGTCTTCAGGTTCGTTCCGTTCTGGCGCAGACGTAGATTGGATGCAGCCGTGGTGCCCGGTTTGATCTGCACGGTCAGATCTTTGTAGGCATGGCCGTTCAAGTCTGAAGTCAGGCTAAAGTTGGCGCTGTAAGCATAGCTACTCGGCCAAGTGCCGTCACTGTTCTGGATCTTGGCGATCTGGGCACCGCTACTCACCTGGTAGATACCCAATTGGAAGCCTGATACGCTCGTATTGGCAGGGAGATTATCTGCGCTGACACGAATCTGGAAATCCTGCGCGTTCGGCAGCACCGTTTGGTGCGTGAAATTGTACACCGCACTTGCAGTAGCCGCCGGTCCGCCGTAAGAGGCCGCCTTGTAGCTGGTGCGGTCAAACCATTTGTAGCCGGCATTCGGAGCGGCCCATGGCTCTGGCTGCGGCTCGGTGGAAAGCGCCGGCTCTTCGAACGGAAGCAGCTGCGTCGGCTGATCCAGCGTCAGGCCACTTACCTTGGTGAAATCCGTATAGCTCTCTTGTTCGGCGAGCCAGTTAACGGTGTTCACCAGGAGCTCAGCATCGTCAGCCTCCTTGAAGCCATCGTAAGTCGTTTTTTTGGCACCGGTATCCTCGCGCAAATACTTCGGTGTGGCATCCTCAACTGGGGAGGAGTCGCCGAGAAAGGCGGCTTTGCCGGCACCTTTTTTCGCCACGGCTACATAAGGACCTTCCGCTACGCCGCCGCCATTGTAGACACCTTGGTCCACCGCATTGCCCCAAGCATTGTTGGTTTTCGGCAGATAGACGATGCCCTTCGCCCGGGTCGGGTCGAGGATTGCCAGCGTGGAGCCGGCATGCATGGCTACACTTGATACTCCTGATGTAATACCGAAGGCCTGATCGGGAGCCACGATGTTGGTCGCGTTAATGTCACCTAGCGCATTGAAGCGGAACCGGACACCGAACTCTTCCGCCAGCCAATCGGAGCTGACCACGCCTTGCATTGCCGCGGAACTGGCCTCTTCGGTGCTCATGCCTTTGGCTGGGTTGTCCCAAGCTCCACGGCGGTAACCGTTGAATGCCTCATTGCCGTCCCAGCGGTTCTTATTGCGGTCCGCATTGTAATGATCGCCGATGAAGAAGATGCTGCCGCCGTTCTCCACGTATTCCGCCATAGCTGCCTGCTCGCTGGATTTATATGGAATGTTAGATTCGGCCACGACGAAGACGTCATAGCTGGAAAGATCGCCTAGCGTAATCGGAGTGATCTTACGAAGCTCTTTGACGTAATAGCCTTCTTGCGCAAGCGCATTGCCAAAATCGGAAAAAGCGCCATCAATAACCCAGTCGGCCGCTCCGGCCGTCTGCGCGTGGGTATTGTCAAACAGAATTTTCTGGCCTGCATGCTCGTTAACCACTTTGGCTTCAATGAATGGGGCGGGGTCGCTTGGCCCCTCAGCGTATATCGCCGAGCCGGCTCCGAATGCGAACAAATGCAGGGGTACGGCAACAGATGCAACCAGCATGCTTTTTAGCAGCTTCTTATTCCAACCTGAACGCTTCTCCTTCATATTCTTCCTCCTTAAGATATAGATCGGTGGATTTTTCCATAATTGTCCACCGCTTTCGTCTAATATGCTATCTCATAAGGATTAGGAAAAACATAGATTTTTGTAAAGTGTTGTAAATTTATACTTTCGGCCTATACAGTGGGTGAAAACAAGGTCGAATCTTGGAAATAAGCTATGAAAAAAGTCTTAGTGATACTGGAGTTTAGGTCCGGAACGTCCTGCAATAGAAAAATGGTCAAACACAAGAATCACAAAAAATCCCCCATATATACAGGAAGAGTTCACATTCACGTGATCTCATATATTCCTGACTATCATGAGGGGATTTTTGGCTAAAAAGCAGGCTCTGCTTGATGGAGCACATACTTCATTCGATTATTTATTGAAAGTAATCTTCTCCGAACCGTTCTCAAGAATGATCGAAGTGTCCCGCGGCTTTGTTTCCGCGATTTTGCGGCCGGCTCTGAACGAATAAAGTACTCCGGCCTGTTTACGAATGGTCTCATACTCGTTCTCTGCTTCAAGAACGATGAAGTTGGCAGGTTTACCTACTTCAATGCCATACATATCCTCGATATTCAACGTTCTTGCGCTATTTTTCGTAATAAGATCGATTGAATTTACGATTTGATCGTATCCGAGCAACTGAGAAGCATGAATACCCATGTGCAGCACCTGAAGCATATTGCCTGTGCCAAGCGGATACCATGGATCAAAAATGTCATCGTGACCGAAGCATACATTAAGTCCCGCTTCCAGCAGTTCTTTGACGCGAGTTAACCCTCTTCTTTTCGGATAAGTGTCAAAGCGTCCCTGCAGATGGATGTTAACCAGAGGATTGGAGACGAAATTTAGGTCAGCCATCTTCAGTAATCTAAACAATTTGTACGTATATGCATCATTGTATGACCCCATCGCCGTCGTGTGGCTTGCTGTCGTACGGGAGCCAAGCCCGCGTTCGTAAGCTTCTTTGGCTACAACTTCCAAGAAACGGGATTGCTCGTCATCGATTTCGTCGCAATGGATATCGATCAGACGGTCGTATTTTTCAGCGAGGTCAAACGCAACCTTCATCGAATCGACGCCATATTCTCTTGTGAATTCGAAGTGTGGAATACCACCCACCACGTCAACACCCATTTTCAGCGACTCTTCTAGTAATTCCACACCGTTCGGGAAGGAGTGAATACCTTCCTGTGGAAAAGCGACAAGCTGGATGTCAATGAACGGTGCCATTTCTTCTTTCACTTCAAGCATCGCTTTTACGGCGGTCAAGCTTGGATCAGTAACGTCTACATGTGTTCGTACATGCTGGATACCCTGCGCGATCTGCCACTTCAATGCAGTTTTGGAACGCGTTTTGACGTCTTCATGCGTCAGGAAGGCCTTGCGTTCTGACCAACGCTGGATGCCTTCAAACAGTGTTCCGCTCAAATTCCATTCCGGCTCACCTGCTGTTAACGTTGTATCCAAGTGAATATGAGGTTCAATGAACGGTGGCAGCACAAGTGAGCCGTTAACATCAATTACTTCCTCATTCGCAGTTAGCTCCATTGACTGCGTGATAAGCTCAAACTTCCCATCTTTCACAACAATATTCCATAAACCTTCTTTACCCCGCAATTTTGCGTTCTGTATAATCATTTTTATTCCCCATTTCTTTGGATTCTTTCTTAGCAACGATCAGCATTATCACGGTGTATACAACCGCTGTTCCAATCAGTGCATTAAGTGGTGTTATTCCTGGAGCCAGCTGGGCGAAGGCCACGCCGATAACCCAAGCTACCATCGCGATCCAGTTTACATTTTTGAAAGTCATGTCGGCAAATGGTTTATAGTTTCTGCGCTTCACAATAAAATAGTCTGCGATGATGATGGCGCCGATGGACGGGATCGCCGCGCCCAGCACATTCAGGAAACCAACGAAATTGTTGTACATCCACATGGCAAATACGGTACCCACGATGCCGTTAACGATAACAAAAAACTTTTTCGAAATTTTAGTGATATTGGCAAAGCCCAGCCCGGAAGCGTAAAGTGCGTTATCGTTAGTTGTCCAGATGTTCAGCCCCAGTACGATGATCGCAGGAATGAGCAATCCTTGCAAGAACATGACCTCCGAGATATCTGCCAAATTATAAGCCATTGCGCCGACTGCACCGAAGAGAAACATAAGTGAGTTCCCTAGAAAGAACGAAATGACCGTTGCAGTAACCGCCTGTCGGGATGTTCTGGCAAACCGGGCAAAATCGGGCGTCAACGTTCCGCCGCTAATGAATGACCCGATACAAATGGTCAATGCTGCTGCTGCGGTGAGCGACTCTGTTGGTGAGTAATCGAGCAACCCTTGCAGACCACCCAGCGTGTTAACTCCTTCGAACACGGAGTAACCACCGAGAATAGCAATGGCCGGAACTGCTATATAACCCAGAATAACGAGCGACTTCATGCCGAAGATGGCTGATGCCGTCATTGCGAGACCAAACACGAAGATCAAAAGGTACACATTCCAGTCCATCGCTCTGGCGACCGGTACCGCGAACATGGCTACACCGACACCGAACCAACCGACCTGTGTGAAGCCAAGCAGGAAAGAAGGAAGGTACGAGCCTTTTTCACCGAACGCATATTTTGCAAGCAAATGCGTGGAAAGACCTGTTTTGGCAGCGATATGTGCCAGAGCTCCGGTATAGATGCCGAGTGCCAGATTACCGGCAAGTACGATTCCAATGAACTCCATGAATGTCAAGCTGACTCCTAACGTTCCCCCTGCCAGCATGCTTGCGGAAAAGAAAGTGAATGCTAACATGACGGAGAACGTCTTTCCAAAATGATTTCTCTGCGTTTTCGGCACCGCTTGCCACGAAAACTCTTGATCTTGTTTACTCATCAGAATACCCCCAAGTATAAAGTGTCCTGATACCAAAAAAGCAGAAACAAAAGAGGCTACTCGTCAGATCAAACTGACAAGTAGCCTCTTTTGTTCATCATAACCCGCGCTAAGACACAGAGCATCCCTTGACGGAATATGCCCTGCTTCTCACGTGATTATAAAAATCCGCTGTCCTTGTCAGCCTCTCTGGACTGAATTAAAGGTACCAGTATTCAATTACATTCTATTATTTTAGAAAAACCTATAGATGTCAATGTCATTAATATCCATTGATAAAAATCCTCTTTTGAATGCTGCGCTTGGAATTTTTATGTGGATGAGGTCGACCAAGGCACTTGCTCATAGGACAAAGCCTTATGTGGTACCGGACAACCTCAGATGTGCCATATCTATTAAATTATTTAGTAGTGCCAAGTAATAAATTCACAATCGTATCCAGCTGAAGCTCTAATGAAAAAGGGTCCTCCATTACGAATTCATCATGATAGTTATCACCATACAAATAAACTTTGCCATTTTTCACTGCAGGGATGCCTTTCCATATGTTACTTTCCATTGCTTTATTTGTTGCATCAGCATCGCCATTATAAACAAAAACATAATCCCCTAAGTATTCTGGGAGCACTTCAAGTGAAATCGATTCAAACCCCTCCGCCATATTTTTTGCACTTTCTGTTGGAGGCAGCTGCAGCATATTGTATATAGTGGAAGAACCATAGTTTCCTCCCTTTGCCGCTAAGACGTATACCGCTTTTTCTGAAAATGAAACAACCGAAACGGTTTCCCCTTCCTTGATAACACCGGCGAGTTTCGACTTTGCTTCAGCTACTTTCTGTTCGTATTCCGTAATCCATTCTTCTGCTTCTTTTTCTTTTCCGAATATCTTGCTTACACCCCTGAATTTATCAAGCGGCCCTGCGGTTGTTAACCCCTCCCAATAAGGCAGAAAAACAGTCGTTCCAATCTTCTCATATTGTTCTATGTTCTCATCGATTGAACCGATAATTAAGTCCGGATCTAGCATCGTTAATTTTTCCAGGTTTAAAGGAAAATCCCCTAAATCTTCAATTTTCTCGATCGTTTCTTTCGGAATGTCCGCCTTTTCCATCCAGCCTTCATCCAGCATAAATGTTCTTGCACCGATTGGAACAATTCCTAATTTTAATAAATGCCCCATATATTGGTCAGCGGCTACTCTTTTTGGCTCTGCAGGTACTTCCACATCTCCCTTTGGGGTTGATACTATTCGAGTCTTCGAACTTTCTTCTAATGCAGTTTGATTTTCGGTTCCATTCCCAGTACTCTGCTCCTTCGCAACTGTGCCCGTCCCGCTTGAGCAAGCGCCTAATAATAGAGAACCGCAAAGCAGCAAAGCTGCCGTCGTCTGAGATTTTGTCATTTTAAACATATGTAATTCCCCTTTTTCCGTATTATGATAATGATTATCATTATTAATATACTGTTGAACGATGTGTTCAAAAATAGAGGATATGGGGAAGTTTGATGGACTTTCAGCAACTTTATGTGCCTGTATCTCTCTTGTTCTAAAATGTGCAGGGGATACACCTTTTCTTTTCTTAAAAATTCGGCTGAAATAATAAACGTCTTTATAACCAACGCTTGCTGCAATTTCCCCGACAGAAGCCTCTGTTGTCATTAAAAGCTCTGTTGCACGTTCAAGCCGAAAACGAATTAAGTAATCAATCGGACTCATACCTGTGTACTCTTTAAACAATGATGACAAATGATAAGCACTGAAATTAAATACTTCCGCAAGAGAATCTAATGTAATTGGCTCCGCATAGTATTCCTGGATATAGGTGATTACTTGAACTGCAACACTTGTTTGTTTCACCTCATTCTCTTTTTTATGTAATTCTTTTAAAACCTGATCAATGAATTGATAAAACAGTGATTTAACATGGAGTCTCTCTTCTTGCCTGTTCCATTTTTGATGCATCATTTGAAATTTGTTATAAAGTAAAATAGGTGCATTAGGGGAAAAACAATATTGTATTTGGAAGGGATCCTCTTCATGAATCCATGCACGGTAGTAAATGATATAGTAAACAAATTTCTTGCTTGTCGGAACAATATTGAGGGTCGCCCCTTTCCCGCTATGGAGGATTTGAAATCCTGTAAAAGAAAATTCGGCCTGATCTAACTGAACTTGAGCGCTCCCATGTACCGAAAGTAAAAATATACTGGCAGGAATCTTATATTTTTGAAGAATTTCGCTTTGAACCATTTCAATTTGGCGTACATCCAATAACTTGACGGTCGCTTGATCCCAAAGAAATATTTGATTGTTGATGTGCATAATGACTACCCCTCCGTTATCTGTCTAATGATCATCATAAATGATAACCATTATCAATAACAGTTGTCTAAAGATAATAAAGGACTAGACTGAAGAAAACTGTTAAAATGTAGTTAATGTATAATGTAAATATCCCTCATGATCAAAGGAGAACTGAAAATGAGAAAACTCGTTCTATTTCTTCACACATCGCTTGACGGTTTTGTTGAAGGGCCTAATGGTGAAATGGACATTGGTTGGGTTTCCTACGATGCTGATTTGGAGAAACATGCGAAAGAAATTCTGAGTACTGCCGACACTGTCCTTTGGGGACGTGGGACTTATCAGATGATGCATAGTTACTGGCCATCTGTGCCTTCGAACCCATCAGCTTCGCAGCATGAACGGAATCATGCCGAGTGGATCGAAAAGACAGCCAAAATCGTTTTTTCCACGACGCTGGAGAAAGTCGAATGGAATAATTCCAGACTCGTGAAAGAAGATGTCGAGAAAGAGATCAATAACCTCAAACAGCAGCCAGGCAAGGATATGGTCATCCTCGGCAGTCCTAGGTTCGCACACCACCTCATGCAGCTTGATTTAATTGATGAGTATAAAATTACGGTTTCTCCCGTTCTGATCGGTAAGGGATTGCCGTTATTCCAAGGTCTCAAGGAGAAGATCAATCTTAAGCTAATCGAAAACAAGACCTTTGATTCTGGAGCCATAGGCCTCGTTTACCAGACGCTAAGATGACCTTGTCACTTAAGGTGATTATGCTAACGGGGAACGTTATTGGAACGACAACAGCTGCAGTCTAATACTTTATTTTCACCAAACAACAGGACAAGATATTTATCTAAATAACAAAAATCCGATTGCGCCCAGCAGCGTCAATCGGATTTTTGTATAATAAATTATTGTTCAGCCGCCAATTGCAGGAAATGATCTGCAGCCAAACGGACAGCCAGGATACTTGCGCTGTTTAGTGAATTATCAAAGATAAGAACATGATTGTTTTTTACTGCTTCCAGTGAGTTCCACGCTTTTGAAGTTTCCTTCTCCTTGATGGCCGCCTTTGCGATATCCATATCATGCTGGATAATAATATAATCGGGATTCATGCTGTATAGACCCTCCAGAGAAAGAGCCCCACCCTCCTCGGGATATCCCTTTGGTGGCAACAACCCAAAGCCCACTGTTTGATTGTAGTACATCGTGTTTTTAGAGCCTTGAGCATTAAAATTGGCTTTTCCATCGACCCGTAGCAAGGCAAAGGTCTTATTTTCAAGACTATTTAACTGTTTTTTCGTATTGGCTATCATTTCTTGTGTTTCCTTAATGGCTTGTTCCGCTAACGTCTCTTTTCCAACAATCTGAGCACACAGCATAGTCGTTTTTTCCCAGGTATCGGTGTAGTCAATTAAGATGACAGGTGCAATCTTATTCAACTCATCATAATTGCTATCAACAGAACCCTTGAAGGTTACAATCACATCAGGCTTTGCATCCATGATCATTTCCAGATTCGCATTGCTATTGCCCAAATCAATAATCTCAGCAGTTCCGGCATAAGGCTGTAAAGTAGCGAAATCTTTCATTGCTTCAGCTGCGTTAGTTGATGCGATTGGAGGCGTATCTAGAGCGAAAAAGTAGTCCAAATACAAAGGATGCAGAACCGCTATCCGCTCAGGTCGTGTCTTGAGCACCACTCCATTGTCGCTGGCATCTGCAATTGTTCTTGGCCATCCCTCTTCCTCGATCTTGCCGACTTCAGGTGCAGTTGTGACTGAAGTTTCGGAACATCCAGCCAGTAATCCTGCTATTATAATTAAGGATGCAATCCATCCAAATAGTCTATTCATTTGGCTCCCCCTTGAGTTGTTATCATTACTATCTGTATAAATGCTTCATTAAATCACGGTTTTTCTGTATGAACAGGTCATTGTGCGAAGACACCATCCCGGTCGAATTTGCCTCTGGCGTGATGTATTGTTTGGCCTGGTTTACTGCATTGGCAGAATCCTGGAACGCTCCCGCTATCAGGTGCAGCTTACCTTCATGATGCAGAACATCACCTGCCGCATAAATACCCGGCACGGATGTCCCGCTCATTGCTGATCCTGAAATCCGATGTTCCCACAGATCAATTTTAATTTCACTGTTCACCAGTAGTTCCTTGTCGCGTTCATAGCCGTGATTAATGATGACCTCATCAACGGACAGATCAAATGCTTCTCCGTTGTCATTGCTTTTTAGCAGTACCGTCTCTATTCTTTCGTGATCCGGTGTGGCAATCAATTTTTCGATTGAAGTATTTAACAAGCACACTACGCCATTGTTCGCCAAGCGTGAAATATCGGCTTCATGTCCCTTTAAGTTCTCTTTCCGGTACGTTAAATACACCTTCTTGGCAATCGGGGCCAGTTCGTTCGCCCAGTCAACAGCAGAATGTCCCCCTCCCGATATTAGGATAGTCTTCTCTTTAAATCGGGCAAGTGACTTCACCGTATAATGCAAATTAGTGATTTCAAATCTTTCGGCACCCTCGATTTCAAGCTTAATCGGCTTCAGAATGCCTCCTCCAATGGCCAATATTACAGTTCTAGTGAAATGCTTCCGGTTTGCGGCCGTGTGCAATATAAAGTAACCTGCTTCATCTTCCGAGATGGATGTGACCTTTTCATTAAAAGCAACCTCCGGTTGGAACGTCATCCCTTGCGCAACCATTTGTTCAATAAGCTGCGAGCCAAAAATAGGTTGTAAGCCTCCCACATCCCAGATCATCTTTTCCGGATAGACATGCACCTTGCCGCCAAGTACAGGCTGAAATTCAATGATTTTGGTCTTCATTTCGCGGAGTCCACTATAAAATGCAGCAAATAATCCGGCCGGACCGCCGCCAATAATCGTAACATCAAACATTTCCTCTTCATGCATCGTTCAATCGCCTCAACTCTCTTTTTTATATCCCTAGATGCTCACGAAAAGTGCACCCCGTATATTCACTTCGGAACAAGCCTCTCTCAACCAGCTTTGGTACCAGCTTCTCAAAAAACAGTTCCATAGATTGTTCTGAACCGCCCGGCAAGGCGATGAAGCCATCCATAGCCCCCGCTTCAAACCGCTCAATAATATCGTTCAGTACATCCTCGACTGTCCCGACAGATACCCAATGAGCAGATCCGACAACCTCCGGCCTGTCCAGGATCTCTTTCACTGTAGGCTGGTTTTTGATAATATACCGCCGCAATAGTTCGGCATGTGTCCGGCTGCGGACGGCCTGATTTGGATCGGGTAACATATCGGCAGTTACGCGCCTATCTATGGAATAACCGGTTAAATCAAGACCTAACACCGATTTAAGCGATGCATGTCTGCGCTCAAGACTTAAATTCGCATGTGCGGTCTTATGTAATTCAAGCGCTTCTTCGCGCGTATCAGCCAGGAAAAAATATAAGCCCGGCAAAACTCTGATGGCATCCGGATCACGTCCCTGCTCTGCCGCTCTTTTTCTCAGATCATTTCTTAGCTCCACTCCTGATTCGATATCCGGCATTGCTGCAAAAATAGCATCTGCAACGGAAGAAGCGAAATTCCGCCCAATATCCGAAGCGCCTGCTTGAAATAGCGGAGGCGTTCCTGACCTGTGAGCAGGCAAAGTAAGTGGTCCTTTTACACTGAAAAATTCTCCGGAATGATTTATAGCAGTCACTTTATCCTTATCCGAGAACATACCCGACAGACGGTCGATAACAATCGCTTCATTCGGAAAACTCTCCCACAGCTTGCATACAACATCCGTGAACTCTTTTGCCTTGGCATATCTCTCTTCCGGTGAAGGCATAGGTGAATCGCTGAAATTATCGGCGCCTTCAATAGATGTGACAATATTCCAGCCAGCACGTCCATTGCTCAGCCAGTGTAAAGACTGAAGCTGTCTTGCTACAACATAAGGCGGATTAAAAGTGGTAGAAATCGTCGTCACTAGTCCGATCCGTTCGGTTTCACGGGCTATCGCTGCAAAAAACAATGCAGGGTCCGGGCTGCCGAAATTAGAGGAATCCCCTAACATCTGCGGGCTAACATACAGATAATCAGCCCTGAATAGAAAATCGAGCTTAGAATTCTCCGCCATTTTTGCCAAATCAATATAATATTCGATAGACCCCATCTTTTCGACTCCGCTATCCGGGTGCCGCCAGCCGTCTCCTTTCATCCAGGTTGCATTTAAGGACAACCCAATACATAATTGTCTGTTTCCTGTCATATCTACCAGCCTTTCATTTATAATCAATTTACTGATAATGATTCTCAGTTACAAGGGTGAGTTTATCAAAAATTTAAATGAATTCAAATGTACAAATCTTAAATTCTACATGCATCATTATTTAATCTAAATAAAAAAGTCTGCACTTCTGGTTCATCACCAGTAGCTGCAGACTTAATTCAAGTATAAGAAACTCAATATGTATATTATCTAATTATCTATAGGTAGAGGGAGAAACACCGAATTTCTTTTTAAATAATCGGCTGAAATACAACGGATTGTCATAACCGACACGGTCTGCAATCTCGTGGATAGGAAAATTGCCTGCTTTGAGTAAGTCACAAGCTCGTTCCATACGATAATTAACGACATAGTCGATTGGGCGCAGCCCCGTGTATTTGTGAAAGAAGTAAGAGAAGCGGTTCGTACTCATTGCATGCCGTTCCGCTAACTCACCGAGTGTAAGTGAATTCATATAATGGAGTTTAATGTATGCGAGGGCTTCGTCTACCATCCTTTGATTCGGTGAACTGTCGTTCTCTCTGTAACTGCAAGCAATCAGAACCTGATGCATTAGGCTTAAGAACAGCTCTTTGATACGCAGCTTTCCAATCTCTCCGGATGGATGAGTATTCTGATGAAGCATGATTAGTAACTCAATAATTTTTAGATTGGCTCCTGGCTCCAGCTTGAAATGAGAGTCAAATTCGGTAGTACAATTCATTTCTTCTGGCATATCCAATTTATAAAAAAGGGAGTAATACTCAAGCTCTGATTGTCCTATAACCTGCGAATCCATTTGCATACCTGGAGCCGCATGAAAAACTGACCCTGGCCGTAATTCATATACGGTTCCATTCACACGTATTCTGGCTCCCCCGCGAATGATAAACAGAAATCCATGCTTAACGGTGGTAAATTCACTTAATAAACTTTTGGGCTGGATGACTAATCTGCTTCTATCTTCTATATCATAGACACCTTTAGTAAATGCCTTTGCTAATTTGTCCAAATTTATCAATGTTCTGCACCTGCTTCCTAGCACCATGCTTCTTTTAAAATCAGATCGGATTCTGATATTTATTTAAAATAGTATAGACAATAGTGTGCAAAATTGCTAGAAGTGTAGTAGATATTCTACTGTACATTGCACCCAAGAAGATGCTCAGGAGATTTTGGTTGAAAATATGCCGTCTTCATTACAATCAATTTGAAGAAGTTCATCCTGTAAAATCCAAACATCAGTGTTTTCAACAAAGAAATGAAATCCACCAATGGATTGAACCCATGCTGGATCGATCGGTGTAGCACTTGCATTAATTCCAACAGTGAAAGCATCTGAGCCTCCACCGGCATATTTTGCATAAATTCTTACATATTGACCCTCTTCCAAATCCCATTCATTCTTAAATGAATCCAATGCTTTTTCGGAAACTGCAAATGATATCATTCCTCTTCTCTCCTTTCTGCTGTTTAATCACATTTTTTTATTTCGCCACGATAATTGGCCATTCTGAAACTGGCTCCGCATCCACATGAAGCTTTTGCATTAGGGTTATTCATAGTGAATCCGCCTACCATTCCACTCTCTTCATAGTCAATTTCAAGCCCGTCAATATATGGAATACTATTCGGGTGAACCAAAATACTAAAATCCTTTTTATTTAATACAATGTCCTCTTCTGCCTGCTGTTCATCTACGACTAGGGTGTAGGATAATCCACTGCATCCCCCTTCATCAACACCCACTCTAAGGAATGGATTTCGGATATTTGCACTTAATAAGATTTCAGTGATTTTTTCTGATGCCTTATCACTGACCTCGATGATCATTGTAAACTCCTCCTTCGGTTATTTGTTTTTCAAACCTAAAGATTGGATACCCGTTCCTATCTTGGTATACGTCCTATGGATAGTACAAAATAACGTGGGCTTAAAATGCTTTGATGAATTAGACGGCATGAAATGTGACTTCCAAGAAAATTGGTATGTATACATCGTATCCGGACACTTAGTAAACATTTTTGTTTATAATGTCTAAACTACAGTTCAGCTTTGACTTTGTCAACATTTTTGTTTAAAATGTAGTCTGTGATGTAGATTTAGTTGCTTCAAAAGGAGGTGCACCTTGAGCCGAAATCATACCAAAAAAGATGTCTCAACCAAGACCCGAAGAGCGATCATTGATCTGTTAAAGCAGCAAGGGGGAATGGATGTTATGGCACTCTCCTCCCAGTTTTCGCTATCTGGAATGGCTATTCGTCAACATTTGAATGCGCTGAAAGAAGAAGGGTTGGTAACTAACAAAGAAGAGTCCCGTCCCATGGGTCGACCCACCAAGCTATGGATCTTAACACCCGCGGCCGATCGGTTTTTTCCAAGCGGATATTCGGATTTATCCGTCAGTTTGATCAATTCTATGAAAGAAGCTTTCGGAAATGAGGGGCTGGACAAGCTGCTGGCTGTTCGAAATAAGAATATGCAAGAACAATATCTTCAGCATCTTGGTGATACAACAGACGTTAGAGAGAAACTGGAGAAGCTGGCCGAGATTCGAACAAATGAAGGTTATATGGCCGAGGTTAAGGAGCAGGAAGATGGCAGTCTTTTATTCATTGAGAAACATTGCCCGATCTGTGAAGCTGCTGCTGTGTGTACCGGGTTATGTAAGAATGAGTTGCATCTATTTAAAACTGTTCTAGGAAATAATGTTCATATTGAACGGGGGGAGTACATTTTAGCGGGAGGAAGAAACTGTGTATATACGGTTAGGCAAAATAAGCTGCCGTTTTAGCGACTTTTAAAGGGACTATGTTCTTGTCCCTCGATCTTAAAACCGGCGGTGCGACGGATGAAAGAGCCAGCCGCCTATGAGATTTATGGGAAGTAGCTCATTTTTCAGATTATCGAATACACTAGTCCATTCACAATACCTTGAAAATCTACAAGCTCACACCCTATCTCCCCCCATACACATAGTTAGTAAGAACAGCCCTTCTGCCACCATCGCACTATTACATACAACGGTAACTTCTCACGCTTCTTAAAGAGTAAAAAGAAGATGCCTAATTCAGCTAACAAAATGGTAATATTCACTATCGAGATCTTGAAGTATACCATACCCCAATCCCAGGAATAAGGTGTATAATCAGCAATCACAACCCATGCTCGACAACAGGATCATGATTTCTTCTGCCGATGTTATCTCCATCGTATAATTCACCCCCTGCGGTAAGATGAAGAACAGAATTTAGAGTGTACTAAATTCTTTGTCCTTGCCTCCTACGGATTTACACCGATTGAGAACGGACGTGCACCTACAGGAATAACACTAATCACAGCCTGGGTAACCATATTCGTAGCCCCGTCAATGACGGTAACAATATCCGAGTTGAATTCAGCTACATAAATAGAATTGTTTAAGGAATTCACACCTATCTCCGTTGGAAAAGGAGAACCGCCGGCGGGAATAATGGTAGTCACCACAGTGTTGGTCGCTCCGTCCATAACGGATACGTTGTTGCTGTTCAAATTAGCAACATAAATACGATTGGTTAACGGGTTTATGGCTACCCCGGAGGATTCGCGCCTACAGGGATGACTACTATCACCGCACCTTTTACTCCGTTGATCACAGAAACATCATTGCTATTGAAATTGGAACAATAAATGCGGTTAACGGAGCCTGTGTGTCTATACAGAAAATGAAATTCTAGTTTTTAAAAATTGTTATTTCGATGAATCTTGGTATTCAGTATCTCTTGACGAAAGTACGCGAACATAATCGGATCCGATAGTAAATTATCAACCTATGTAAATGCACTCACTAAAGTGGGATTTGTCATTGAGCAAATGATTGAGCAATCTGATGATAACTTATGTAGTTGCGGGACGATAAAAGCGATTTTTCAAAAAAAGCAAAAATGCTTCCTGTAACTTCTGTAATTAAAGCAAGAAAACTCTAGCATCCGATACCTATTGAAACAACACCTTACAACGTAATGATTATTAAATAAGCCGATCCAGAAAAGGATCGGCTTATTTAATAGCTTTTTTAACGTCAATCTTGTCTGTTCTCAACAGATTTCATGCGGTTTTGATCGTCAGGCACTCGGTCATTACTGAATTCCTGGCCTGCTTCTACTTCACCATGACCGGAAACACTTCGGGCAAAATTTGTGAACTGCCTTTTTTGCTCATCTAGCTTGTGTTTACTCTTAAGAAGCTCCTGCGGATCCTGATTTGTCATAATGCTATCCTCCCAAAATGGAATCATGCAGTTTATTCGCACTACAGAAGTTTTCCATAATAGAGCGGTGCTTATGCAAGAATTTCAAATACTTTATTCAAAACAAGGTATTCTAAAACAACGATCCCAACGCAAAGAATAATAAAAAACTGAAGTCTTGCCGTATTCATTCTATCCTTCCAATACTCTCCTCGGAATAATGAAACGATGTTAGGTGTAAAAGTATGTCTAATCGTTTCGTTATAATCATCATTATCCACAAAGAACACGCGAAACAATACTTTATATACTGGAATATTTAAGAACAGTAGAAAAATGATCATCACAAGATCGAGACTCAATTTACTCGCCTCCCAAGATTCACTTATCCTAATTTTACCACATAAATAACTCTAGACATTGGAGGTCGATGATAATTTTATAATTGCTCCATTCAATAAAAAGACCACCATTCGATACTCTAATAGGTAATATCATTGTATCCACCGAGAGAAAGTTTCTTTTATAGAAACTTTCTCTCTTTATTTGAGCTTATTCAAGTTCTCTCTTAATATTGACCTACATAAAGGAGGTGAAAGTATGAATTCAAAAATCCTAATAGCACTAATGTCACTTGCACTAAGTGCTTTTGCCATTGGAACAACAGAATTTGTTATTGTTGGTATTCTGCAAGAGGTAGCTTCTGATCTTGGCATATCGGTTACGCAAGCTGGGACTCTGGTGTCTGGGTATGCAATTGCCCTTGCTATTGGAACCCCGATTATCGTTGTTATTACAGGTAAATTCCCTAAAAAAGGATATCTACTGTTCCTCATGATCGTATTCACTGCAGGGAACGCTCTGGCAGCATTAGCTTCTACCTATTCCATTTTGCTCTTAGCAAGGATAATTACAGCTGTTGCACATGGTGTGTTTTTCGCTGTTGCAGCTACAGTGGCCGCAGATATGGTCCCTACTAACAAAAAAGGCACCGCCATCTCCATCATGTTCACCGGGTTAACCGTCGCTACCATTCTAGGTGTTCCCCTTGGGACATATATCGGTCAGGAATTTGGATGGCGGATGTCATTTGCGGTGGTTGCTGTATTAGGACTAATAGCTTTGTTTGTCACTATTATTGCCGTGGAAAAAATTCAGCGTTCAATTCACTCACCGAGCCTTAGAGATGTTGGTAGTCTGATTGCCAACCCACGTATCATCGCTGCACTGCTAATGACAGTACTGGGTTTCGGCGGAACCTTCGCCTTATTTACGTATATCTCTCCTATCCTTAAAGAGATTAGCGGATACTCAGCCTCGTCTATTTCATGGCTGCTGTTGGTTTACGGAGTTGCTGTGGCATT
The DNA here is from genome assembly GCF_050277435.1 of Paenibacillus sp. NPDC101420. Lineage (NCBI taxonomy): Bacteria > Bacillati > Bacillota > Bacilli > Caryophanales > Paenibacillaceae > Paenibacillus > Paenibacillus sp. NPDC101420. Next base: position 139,049 of record NZ_JBNNSE010000007.1, on the reverse strand, counting down.
TGGGAATATTATTGGAGGGAAATTAGCAAATGGACATCCTGTAAAGTCGCTCCGATTTGTATTCCTGTTTCAGGGCATTGCTCTGCTGTTGCAAATATGGCTGCTACCCAACAAGACGTTCACCATTTTATCCCTTATATTAATGGGCTTCTTCGCTTTTATGATGTCTTCCGGCGTACAGGCTTACATTCTAATGCTTGCAGAAAAGCTGGTACCTTCTGCTAAGGATGTCGCTTCTGCATTAAACATCTCTGCATTTAATATTGGGATAGCTGCTGGTTCTACATTAGGTGGGCTTGCAGTAGACCATTTGTATATTATGGATACGGCTTGGATCGGTTCAATTATGGCTGGATTGGCTTTTTTACTCGCAGCTATAAACTACAAAATGGATAAGAAACAGAATATTTATGTTGAGGAGAGAGGATAAATGGATTTAAAAGCATTAGACCTATTAGAGAAGGAATTGGAATTTACAAGTTTTAGCCATCAAGATGCACTCGCTATTGGCAACCGGATTGTGCAGTGTGCCCAAGATAACAAAGTAGCGGTAGCCGTGCATATTGAACGTAACCGAGTTCCCGTGTTTACGCATCTAATGGATGGTACTTCGGAAGAAAACTACGAATGGTTATTTCGCAAAAAACGGATCGTTGATCATTATAACCGAAGTTCTGCCTACATTGAGCAACGCTTTATCCAAAGTGGTGCTTCTCACACAGAACACTCCCTGCTTTCCACGTCAGAGTATCAAGCAGTGGGTGGTTCTATTCCCATCCGTGTCAAAGGTGTTGGGGTTGTCGGGTCCGTAACAGTCGGAGGTTTGACCGGCGAGTTAGATCATGCTTATGCAGTTGAGGGCCTTCACCTGTTTTTAAAAGGCGAATAAGTGTCATAGTTATGGTCATGACCATAACTACTTTAATATAAATGAGAGGGTTAGGCGTAAAGCTCAACCCCTCTCATTTTCATTCATAATAGTTCATCAAGAGCCATTTTCGATGTAATCTTTATGTTTCCCAAATAACCCCTTTATAGAACAGACTAATTCATTGAAATGCGTTGAGGTTCTCTGGCGAAAGAACTAACCAGTATAATGTTACTTTATATAAGCTAAAATGGAATTAAATGTTTTTATTTGTATGCCAATAATTCAATTATAGTTTTGAGGTGAATCAATGGATCAATATGAGGTTGCAACCTTAAAAAAAGGTCTACTCATTCTAGACGCTCTGCAGCAAGGTGAACCCATGAGATTGACTGAGATTATGCACCGGTTTAACCTTAATAAGTCAACAACTTTTCGTCTGCTTTATACGCTGGAATTGACAGGTTTTATTCAAAAAGAAGGTCTCACGTACAAAGCTTCTGAATTAAAGGGGCACTATTCATCATCTGCTAACACTCGACTTAATTGGTTAGTTGTTCCATCCCTGCATCAATTAGCGAATGAACTTGGCGAAACCGCATATATTGGGGTTTTAGATGGTATGAAAGTCATGACAGTACAAGTGGTGGAGAGCAATCATGCCATCCGTAGCCACACACACGTGGGTGATTCTGCTTATGCCCATCTCAGTGCCTTTGGAAAAGTAATCCTGGCGCATCTAAGTGATGAACAACTAAAAGAAATGCTTATACATCTTACCCAGTACAAAGCAACAAAGCATACTTTTGACGACAACCATTTATTAAAAGAGCATCTTAATGTAATCCGTCAACAAGGATACGCCATTGATGATGAAGAAACAGAAGTGGGTTTACGCTGCGTTGCAGCACCTATATTTTATAATGGTAAAGTGATTGCTGCATTGGCTATATCCGGCCCTGCTGCACGATTGAACCGAAAGAGAAACCGTGCGGTAAGTAAAATATTGAAGGAATGCAGTGCACAGATTTCCAGTCAACTTTGACACGCTCAACTATTCAAATTTCAATAATTCACACCAATAACACCATCTGACGCGAAAAAAAGGCGTATCCCAAACTGGGACACCCCTCTTTAAGCTTAGCTTAACGTTTCACCCTTCGAGCAAAATCCACGAACTGAAATTTATCCAGTCGATGCCTGGACTCGGTATATTGGAAAAGCACCGTGTTCTCCAAATAAACATAGTTTCGTACTACTACAATATGCGTGTAACTCTTCAAATCAAGCAGTCTATGATCCTCCTCGGTAGAAGGCTCAACGGATATCAGCTTCTTCGCATAACTGATTTTAAGACCCAACTCCTGCTCCAGATAATCATAGAGTGAGCCTTCCGCGATTTCCTCGCTTAGGAATGGAACAATATCCGCCCGGAAATAATCCTTATCCAAAATGATCCGATCGCCTTCAATCTCTCTGGCACGAATAACTTTCCAAACCAGGGTTTCAGGCGGAATCTGTAGGTGTCTGGCGAGCGCGGAGCCTGCCGGCTCACTTATCGTCCGCTCTACCAATGTCCGCGAGGCAGTACCCAATGTATCGGCCATCTCTTTAAATGAAATCAGACCGGTAACGGGGAAATCCATTCTCGTCATATCAAGCACAAAGGAGCCTCTGCCCTTAATTTTGTGAATGTATCCTTCACGGAACAGCAGGTTCAGCGCTTTGCGAACAGTCTCTCGTGAGGTGCTGTAAGCTTCAGCAAGTTCACTTTCAGAGGGCAGCTTGGTTCCCGGTACCAGTTGTCCAGAAAGAATTTGGTTGCTGTACTCATTATAAATTTGCAAATATTTATTTTCTCTCAATTTTGATCACCGCCCTTTATTGTATCACGTCATGCCTTTGGAAGCATCGATTCAATTGGAGGGAAATTTATAGCGTGGACATATGAATTCTTATATTTACAGAAAAACAGCCCCCAGGGGCTGTCTTTCTGTAATATAAAGTCTTTGCCAATATAGCCTGTATCAACCCTTGAGATGAATAGTCAAGATGCTAGATTGTCTAGCTGCAGCTGGTCCAGTCTTCTCCTCAATCTTATCCACCATATCCTGACCTGCAGGAATGATGATAGGAGTAATCAAAGGGTAACCTGCTGCGCGGATAGCTTCCATATCAAATTCTAGCAGAAGCTCGCCTGCCTGCACCTTGTCGCCAATATTCTTATGGGTGGTAAAACCACTGCCTTTAAGCGACACCGTATTAATCCCAACGTGGATGAGTACTTGTACACCACTGGCATGCTCCAATATAAGCGCATGTTTGCTCTTGATCACATGAGCTACTGTAGCATCAAAGGGTGCATATACTTTACCCTCAGAAGGTTCGATTGCAATGCCTTCGCCCATCTGCTTCTCGGCAAAGGCAGGATCAGGAACCTGTTCCAGAGATACTGCAGTTCCACTGAGCGGAGAGATAAGCTCCAGAATATTCACGGAGTCCTGTGACTCTTGAACTGTAGGGCGGCTGTTCAAATTGTCTGTCTCGCTCACAGTACTAGTAGCCTTTGTAGCTGAGTTCTTTTCGGAACGCCCCATCACAGAACGGCCGTAGAGTACAGTGGCGACAAATGGCACAATGAGAACAATAAGCATGCCAATGAAGAACACGCCCCACTGGTTCGGGAATATCGAAAGGAAGCCGGGAATCCCCCCTACGCCAATGGACGAAGCGCGAACCTGATTAACGGTAAGAAGCATACCGGCAATCCCTGAGCCGATCATCCCGAAGATGAAAGGATAACGATAGCGGATATTCACTCCGAAGATCGCCGGCTCCGTCACGCCGAGGAATGCAGAGATGGAAGATGTAGCCGCCAAGCCTTTTGCCTTTTGTTCTCTGACTACGAACATCATTGCCAGTGCCGCGGCACCTTGTGCAATATTGGATAATGCTAACATCGGCCAGAGGAAAGTGCCGCCCTCGCTGCCGATGAGCTGCACATCAACCGCCAAGAAGGTATGATGCATACCCGTGATGACCAGAAGCGCATAGAATCCGCCGTAAATCAAGCCACCAAGGAGCGCAAAATGATCAAATACAAAGATCAGGCCGGAGGTGATGGCATTGGCAATGCCAAACGTAACCGGTCCGATAATGGTGAAGGCCAGAAAACCTGTAATCAGTAAAGTCACTGGCGCAACAACCAGCAGTTTAATGGAATCATGCACCCGGCGGTTGAGGAACTTCTCCAGCCTTGCCAGAATATAGGCCGAAACCAGCACTGGCAATACTTGTCCCTGATAACCGATCTTCTCCAAATGCCAGCCGAACAAATTCCAGGTTGGAACAGTTCCCTCAGTGGAAGCACTTGCATAGTTATAGGCACTTAATAGATCTGGGTGCACGAGAATGAGACCCAAAACGATCCCGAGCAGAGGACTGCCGCCGAAACGTGTAACAGCTGCCCAACCGATAAGTGCTGGTAAAAAGGTAAAAGCTGTGCTGGCAATCGTATTAATAATCGCCGCAATGTCTTTCCATGCGGGATAGACATCCACCAGCGACTGATTATCAAAGAAGATACCAGGCCCGGTCAAAATATTATTGATCCCAAGCAGCAAACCTGCGGTTACGATAGCTGGAAGAATAGGAATAAATATATCAGCCAGCGTCTTGATCGCACGCTGCAGCGGATTCTGTTTTCGGGCAGCAGCGGATTTCACTTCATCTTTGGAAGAACGAGAACCGCCAGTGATCTGAATCATTTCATCGTATACTTTATCTACAGTTCCCGGTCCGATAACGATCTGAAACTGCCCCTGGCTAGAAAATTGTCCTTTTACTAGTTCGTTGCGGTCCAAGGCTTCCGAATCCACCTTGCTCTCATCATACAGCGAGAATCTCAGCCGGGTTACACAATGTGTCGCAACCTCTATATTCTCCTTGCCCCCAACTGCCCGTACAATATCCTCAACATTTTTGCGGTCTATAGCCATATTTTCACTCCTTACATAATTGATTTGTGCTCCTTCTCAAGTACACCTCGTTAGCGGATTAACCACATGTAGGAAGCATAAGGACTAAGCTGAAGCTCTTGTGTTAATTCAGGTGTTTCTGTTGTATTTCCAATCAGAAGCTCGTCTTTACCACTTGATGATAACTCTGCCCAGTGACTATCTTCAAAGCGGAAGGTAATCTCTTTACTGCTGAAGTTCGAGACCACTACAAGCGCCTCTCCATCACCTGTTCTGGCGTAAGCGAACACTTCAGGATGACCATCATCGAGTCTCTTGAATACACCTTCAATGAATATCCCATACTCCTTGCGTAGTGCAATCAGCTTGCGGTAATGATTGAAGATGGAATCGGGATTGGCTAGCTCCTTCTGCACATTGATGTCCGAATACCGCTCATCAACTTTCAGCCATGGAGTACCTGTGGTGAATCCGGCATTTCGGCTGTCATCCCACTGCATCGGCGTACGGGAATTGTCCCGTGAACGTTCCTGAAGAATACTCAGGGCAGTCTCAGGGCTTTTCCCTTGTTCACACAAAATACGGTACATATTCAGTGACTCAATGTCACGGAACTCATCGATGCTCTTCCATACCGGATTTGGCATCCCGATTTCTTCCCCCTGATACACATAAGGTGTTCCCTGAAGGCCATGCAGAGTTGTTGCAAGCAGCTTGGCACTCTCTATACGGTAGACCTTATCATCAGTGAATCTGGAGAGGGCACGCGGTTGATCGTGATTGTTAAAAAATAAGGCGTTCCAGCCCCGACCTTTCTGCATTCCGGTCTGCCACTCTGTGAACAAGCCTTTCATCGCCTCAAAATCATAGGGCATTAGCTCCCACTTCTGTCCATTCGGATAATCAACTTTTAAATGATGAAAATTGAAAGTCATAGAAAATTCCCGCTCTTTAGGACTCGAGTATCGGATGCAATGCTCCAATGTAGTTGAGGACATCTCTCCGACCGTCACCATCTCATACGGACCAAATACCTCTTCGTACATCGCTTTGATGTATTCATGAACCCGTAGACCGTCAGTATAGAACTTGCGTCCATCCCCCGGTGGAACACTCCCGTCATCGTTAGGGAAGCGTTGATCCTTGGAGATTAAATTAATTACATCCATGCGGAAGCCGTCGACACCCTTTTTAGCCCAGAATAGCATCATATCATTCACTGCTCTACGTACCTTCTCGTTCTCCCAATTCAGATCGGCCTGGGTTTTATCGAAGAGAGTAAGAAAATATTGTCCCGAAGCTTCATCAAACTGCCAGGCAGGACCTCCGAACTTCGACTGCCAATTGTTGGGTAAGCCACCGTCCGGAGCCGGGTCCTTCCAGATGTAGTAATCACGATAGGAATTGTTCCTGCTTGAAATGGACTGTTTGAACCACTCATGTTCTGTTGAAGTATGGTTAACCACGATATCGATCATTAGCTTCATTTCACGTCTGTGCAGTTCCTGTACTAACTCTTCGAAATCCTCCATCGTACCAAAATCCGGGTTAATATTTTCATAATCCGCAACATCGTAACCGTTATCATGTTGTGGCGAGACATAGACCGGCTGTAACCAGACAATATCAATTCCAAGCTGCTGCAAATAATCTAATTTTTCAATAAGTCCTTTAATATCTCCTGTTCCGTTGCCTGTAGTGTCCTTAAAGCTCTTCGGGTACACCTGATACACCGTGGACCGGCGCCACCACTCCGAATACTGGGACTGACTCAAGTTGAACACCTCCAAAAGAATTACTTTATGTCAAATATTAAACCTGTATATACAAGTTCAAACACTTCACACAGTTTAAACCTGTATATACAGGTTGTCAATACTTTTGCTATCTGACTCGGAAAAAGAATAAACACTGGCGGTTCTTCTTTAATTAACCCATTTGATAATCAATTATTCTTATTACTATTTCCTATCTTAATAATTGTTCTATAATCACAACAAAAAAAGCCGCTAAGTAAGCGGCTTTTTATATACAAAGATGTCTTGTGCAGAATTCATAACGATGACGAAAATCCGCTAAGTTTAACTAAAAAATGATACCGATGATCAGAGCGGATAAAACGCTTACAAGTGTGGCGCCAAATAACAGTTTCAATCCAAATCGAGCCACAATATTCCCTTGTTTTTCATTTAAGCCTTTCACTGCACCCACAATGGTACCAATGGACCCAAAGTTAGCAAATGAGATTAGAAAAACCGAGACAATGGCTGTAGTACGCCCACTTAAACCATCTTGGATCTTAACAAAGTCAAGCATAGCAACGAATTCATTCGCAACAAGCTTTGTCGCCATGATACTGCCTGCATCAACAGCTTCATGCCATGGGACACCGATAAGAAAGGCAATGGGTGCAAAGACATACCCTAAAATTCCTTGAAACGAGATACCGAATACTCCGCTGAAAACCCCGTTAATTAATGCAATGATCCCAACGAAACCAACCAACATTACACCAACTACTATGGCTACTTTAAAGCCATCCATAATATATTCGCCCAGCATTTCAAAAAACGTTTGTTTTTCTTCTACCTGAACTTCAACAATATCTTCTTCAGGTGTAACTTCATAAGGATTAATGATGGATGAAATGATAAATCCGCCAAATAGGTTTAATATCAATGCAGCTACTACATACCGAGGTTCTAGCATCGTCATATATGAACCAACAATTGACATGGATACCGTCGACATTGCAGACGCACATAATGTATACAAGCGATGTTTTGGTAATAATCCAAGCTGGTTTTTCACCGAAATAAACACTTCATTTTGTCCTACAATTGCGGCTGCAACTGCATTATAAGACTCCAATTTGCCCATGCCATTAATTTTACTTAGTACCAAACCAATATACTTGATAATGAACGGGAGAATTTTGTAATGCTGCAATATCCCAATTAATGCCGACATAAAAACAATTGGCATCAAAACATAAAGGAAAAATGTATGGGCCCCTTCATTTGCAATCCCACCAAAAACAAAGTCAGTCCCTTCATTGGCGTATCCAAGTAATTTTGCAAAACTATCGGCAAACCCTTTAATTAAGAATTCACCTATACTTGTTTTTAGTATAATTAATCCCAAACCGATCTGAATAGCAATCATTACAATGATTGGTCGATATTTAATCTTTTTCTTATTGTTACTTCCTAGCCATGCCAGTAATAGAACAATAACCAAACCAGCAATAGAAATTAGATAATGCATTTTTAGCCCTCCAAATTATCGGTTAATTTTCTTGGAATACTCATATCGAAATGCATCTTTCCTCATTAACCCTTGTTCCAAAATAATCGCCAACAGACTTCCGCATATTAATCCATTATTTAAAATGGCTATCACGATCGGAGATAAATTGGCCGTAGCTGATGAAGGGATAAACATTAATCCCACACCCACTAAAAGGGAAATTCCACTAACGATAAATGTTCGTTCTTCATGAATGACCTTCTTCAATTCCTTTAGCGCTAGTCCGACCATCTTCACAAAAATGACGAAGGTAACGGAATAGCCTATGGGAGCTGGAATCGCTGATATAACATTCATCATTGGCGGAAATAAGGATATTGAGATCACAAAGCAACATCCAATTAAAAATGATCTGCGCTCCTTCATCCCTGTTTGTTCAACATATCCCGCCGCTCCCGAGATAGGGACAGAACCGACCGCTCCTAAACCGCCACTAATAAGATGCGTAATTCCAGAAGTAAACCCGGCGCGCAAATAACGATGATGATCCACTTGCTTTTGTTTCATAACGGTCTCCATCAAACGGATCGATGCAACTGCATTGGTTATTAATAACAGCGTTAATAAAAATGCAGTAGTGATTGTCCCGACATCGAATTGAGGTCTGCCAAATGGGAATATTTTCGGTAGCTTAAATAGAGTATCCGCATGAGAAAACACTGGTATATTACCGCAGATAATAAATAATAGGCAGCCTATCAATATACTGAAAATTATTGAAAACTGGCTGAGTACTACAAAGCGACTTTTTCCTAACCAAAAGGTAATGCAAACCACAATCACACTAAGGATGAATACTTTAACATCTAACGTGGTGTGGGCTATGGTAATCCCCATCATCCCTTTCATAAAAGATCCACTTAATTGAAAGATCAATAAAAGTAAATAAATAAAAGTGATGGTGGGAGTAAATAGACGAGCGATTTTATCCATTAGCTTAAATGCTGAAATTAGGATAAATAACACACCGCTAATGATCATTGCCCCACTTAAAGCTTGTAAAGCACCATTGTTAGAAGAATAAAGCCCCCCCACTAAACTTGCGTAAATCGTAAAAATGCTCCACCATAACCCTGCCGGACCTTCATGGATAGGGAATTTATGACCCATCAGGCCTTGTAAAAATCCAGCTATCCCCAAAGTAATCATTGTGCTCTGGATAAGCCCGGAAGTCTCTATGGGTGTTAAGTTATATAAATCTGCGATAGCAATGGGTGCAGCAATTGCACCAGCGATCATAAAAATCATCCACTGCAATCCTGACAGTATTACCTTCATTTCTTTCTCACTCTCTTTTCTAACAACACTGCTCTTATCCATAAATCAGCCATCAATGACTGTGTTAAGGGCTATTTCGACCATTTCATAAAAAGATAGTTCACTTTCTTTATGAGTCAGGTGTTCCTGTCTTAGCAATTGACTGCCGACTGTTAAAATCGATAACGCTTTTACACCATATTTAGCGGCTAAAGTGTATAGGGCTGTACTTTCCATTTCTACTGCTAATACACCAAAATCCATAAACTTGTGAAGTCGATCTAAATTTTCACGATAAAATTCATCAGAATTATAAATGTTACCAACAAAAACATTTGCATTTTTAGCTTGTGCTTGTTGATACGCTTTCATTAACAATGAAAAATCTGCTGTAGGTGCAAAATTACAACCATGAAAGATCTTCTCCGTCATATTACTGTCTGAAGACACCGCTTGGGCTATTATAATATCGCGGATATTAATTTCACTTTGCATCGCACCACATGTACCAATGCGAATCAATTTCTTAACTTCATAATCGACGATCAATTCTGTAGCATAGATACTCATCGATGGATTTCCCATCCCTGTCCCCTGAACCGACACCGGTACACCCTTGTATAATCCAGTGTATCCATACATCCCTCTTACTTCGTTATAACAATTAGCCCCCTCTAAAAAGTGTTCTGCTACAAATTTTGCACGTAAAGGATCTCCTGGGAGCAAAACGCGCTCTGCTATTTCTCCCTTATTTGCACCTAAATGCCTACTCATAGTTCTTCCTCCAACTTTTAATAGTAAACTGAGGTTTACCGAAATCGCTTTCCACTTGCCCTCAAGTAAAATCAGTTTCGAAACTAGATTGAGCATAAGGTTTTTTAACATTACAAACTAGACCAAAAACTTACGTAGGTAACGGAAAATAATTGGTCAAATTATAAAAGCAATTCTTTACGGATATTGTCCAAATCTCTTTTAGAAGGAATCGTAGAAATAATAACAACAGGCACGGTCTTTAGTGCAACCGGGATATTACTAATGACAAGATCAATATTATTTTGCTGCATGATCTCGTCGGTTAGCCCTTTCATAATGGAGGTATTAAGGATCAACTGATCCCCTATTTCCTTCTTTATCAAATCTGCTATGTAATGACGAATTGAAAATTCCTCCCCGATCACTAAGAAAGCCCTCTTACTCTTATAACGTAAACTCGAGCGGACAATTAAGGTTAGTTTTGTTAAATGAAAATTATTGAAGAGAACGGAAGGGTAAGTTTTATTCCACGTTTGCATACAGGTTTGCATTTCTTGATAAATCTGCTGGCACTCCTGCTCTACATATGTTGTTAAATGACTTTTCGAAATCATCATCCATTCCGGAATGGCATTTTCGATTAATAACTTGTCAAAGAACCCGTAAATCTCCAAGATAAATCGTTCATGCATATCCAAGTTCGGGTATACCTTTGCCAACAACATTAGAAGCAGATTCCCCATTTGATATTCTTCTTTATCCTTGTGTAATTCGACTTCTTTCATCGGAGTGATCTCTGACCCTTCATAATAATGATATTGGCTGAGACTAACCATGGATTGCATAAAGAATATTTCACTCTTTGGAAATTCGATAGACAGCTTTTCTTCAAGACGCTCTGCTATGGCTCTCACTGGTATATAAAACATCCCCTTTTCCCAGGGGTATTCATTTTTGTCGATGGTTACACAATTTCCTTTCCCAGCTCTTTCTATTACAATTGCCAACAAAAAGGACAATTTCCTTTTGGAATTGATAAAATATACAATGTTATTCTCATTCTCTATATTTGTGATCAATTGATTTATATAAGCAAAATCGACATTCGTAAAGGGCCATCCTGTAAACTCATACGCATCACAATATAAATTCCAATAAAAATACCGAATATTCATTTCATTCCCTTTGATCACAGGTGTAGAGTAACTAATGCGTAACTTATACGCTTTTAGATCATTGTTATTTAATTCCACAATCAGCTTCTTCAAAGACGAGGTACTCATAAACATGGCTTCAGAAAGCTCCTCCACAGACATTCGACCAGCATTCGTAAACAATAAATGCATCAGCCGATAAAAAATGGTTTGTCTGAACATAGAAGAAATCACTTCACTTATCGTACTTTGCCCATCACGTAGAAGAACGATTCCCTTACCTCTAGAAACTTCAATGGTTACAGTAGAGGGTAATTGCTTACTGATTTCCTCCACCATCTTCCGTATTGTCTTATCTGAGATCCCTAAACTTTTTTCCACTTCGGCTAAGGTAAACCATCTTTGTTCCGTATCAAGCAGCGTTAATAGTTGGCTAGCTAAATTAAATCCCTTATCCATTGTTATCCACCCTATTTCAATTTCATTTTAATTTTTATAGTATAAACAAATTCACATCTATAACCATATTATTTTTCAATAAAAAAACCCGGGTTTCATTTACCCGAGTTTCACATCACTTTATATTTGTGTTTTTTCTTCAATAGGGCTAATTGCTTTCAGCTGCATCGTTATGACGGCTGCTATAACGGCTTTGATGATGTCCCCCGGAAGAAAGGCTAACGCTCCGACAAGTCCAGCCCAGATCGACGTATTGGTTATTAATGCCATGACTGGTGCACCAATCAGACTCACTAGTAATACACCAAAGATTATGTTGATCACTATCAGCTTCCAAGTTCGGACCTTCGGCCAGATTTTTTCAGAATACCAGCCGATTAGGCCGGCCGCGATAGGGAAGCTAAATATGTATCCTGCAGAAGGACCAATGAGCACTGCGATTCCGCCACGGCCACCAGTCAGTACAGGCAGTCCAATGGCTACCAGAATGATGAAAATGACTAAACTAAGGGCGCCCATCCGTTTCCCCAGAAAACCTCCAGCTAACATGACGCCAAGCGTCTGGGCAGTGATAGGAACGGGGATGAAGCCGAGGGGGATGGGTGGAATCATGCCCAGCACCGCGATAAGCGCTGCGAATAATGCAGCATAAATAAGTTCTTTTGTCTTCAAAAAATTGACCTCCATTGGATATAAATAATTGTATTCTGGTTAGTAAATACGTCCAGTAAGCTGAATTATAATGGAGATATCATTGATTGTAAACCATAATATTTTTAGAGGTTTACAATAGAGCGAAATACCAAGCTTGAGTTTTTCCAATTGTTCTATAGAATTAGAGTATTCAGTCGCAATCGTTGGATGTTAATATATTCAATGGGTTTTGGTCGGAGAGTTATACTTTTGGAGGTTAAGTTCATGACAGTAAAAGAACATATTCTTGCCTTGCTCGACAGTAATAAGGGTGAATACTTTTCCGGCGAGGAAATAGCCGTTCAGTTATCCGTGACGCGCAGTGCTGTCTGGAAAGCCATAAAATCGTTACAGACTGACGGATATTCGATACAAGCTGTAACCAATAAAGGATATTCCATGTCACCTCAAACAGATATCCTATCTGCAAGTGCAATTTCAAAATATCTGGATACCCAGGGGCAAAAGTTACGTTTAGAAGTCTTTAAGACACTATCTTCAACGAATGAAGCAGTAAAAAGTCTTGCCTCAAATGGAGAAGCTGAGGGTAAGGTGATCCTTTCCGAAGAACAGACCGCTGGACGTGGGAGAATGGGCCGAAAATTCTTTTCTCCACCAGGAACGGGTATCTATATGAGTATCCTGCTGCGTCCCAAGCTGTCAGCAGCAGATTCCGCTCTGCTGACCACTTGCGCCGCTGTTGCAGTCGCCCTTTCCATCGAGAGCGTATCCGGTAAAGAAACGCAGATTAAATGGGTGAATGATGTTTTTATGGAGGGAAAAAAGGTATGCGGGATCCTTACCGAAGCATCCGTGTCGCTGGAAAACGGCTGGCTTGATTATGCCGCTCTTGGTATTGGTATCAATGTAGCGCTACCGTCCGACGGCTTTCCTAACGACCTTACCGAGATTGCAACAACTGTAATTTCTGAAAACAGTTCTTATGGTGATCTCCGCAACCGACTGGTAGCAGAAGTACTGAACAATTTCATGGGATATTATGAGCAATTAACGGATAGATTGTTTCTTTCTGAATATAGAAAACGGTTAATTTCACTTGGTAAACCCGTAACAGTGATAAAGAATAATGAACAGCTTAAGGCAACAGCCATTGATATCGATAACGATTGCCATCTGAAAGTCAGATATGAAAATGGTGACGAGGAATATCTTTCAAATGGAGAAGTCAGCGTTAAAATTTAGCTATTGTTCTTTTTAAGATAGGCTAGCTTATAACGTTTTTCGCAAAAGAAGCCACCTAATAGGCGGCTTCTTTTGCGTATATGTTATTCATGGTAATCGTCAAATTTAAACATGGAGAAATCATTTTTCAGTGGTTTATTATTGCAAATTATTTTTTATCCAGCTAAGCAGCGACTCTTCCTTCGGAGCCCAGGCAAGTAGATTTCTTGCATGGGTGGCACGCACACGGCTGTTCGAGGCGATAGCAAAACGCGCCCAGTCTCCAAGTTCTGCTATCGCTTCGTCTGCGGGCCAGCTTATGGTCTTGCCCCCAAAGCCTAACGCCTCGCTGACAGATTTGGCGATGTCCCCATAAGATTCCTCCCCATTTTCGGCAAAAAAATACGATGCAGACGGTGCTTTTTCAAGTGCCAATACATACAGTTGTACCAAATCTTTGATGTGGACATTAGACCAGCGATTTACGCCTTTACCTACGTGAACGCCTGCCTGCAGCTCTCTCGACTTGCGAATAATTTGCGGCAATTGATCGCTTTCCGCAGGCAACGCTAGTGCATCACCATAAATCATAGATGGGACTATCACGATGCTTCTCACCCAATCCTCAATTCCAGCCTTGCGTACGAGGTTGTTTATCGCTACGCGGTTTTCCCTAATATCCATAGGTACAAATGGTGTTTCCTCGTCAAAAATTTGTTCGCTCGCCGTTTCGCCACGGGCATCATCTCCAACCACACTTGAACCCGATGTATGCAAAAATGGCTTTCCACTTCCACGTAGAGCAGCTATAAAAGTTTCAACTGCCAGCAAATGATCAGAATCGGCTGTGTGAATTACTGCGTCGCTGAGCTTAGCATATTTCGTTAGCGTATCCGTATCTTCCAACGTGCCGAGTATAGGCTCTATACCAATATCCCTTAATGCTTCCACCTTATCGGGATTGCGAACCAGACCGAAGACAGTATGCCCGGCATCAAGTAAACCTTTAGCCACCGACCCGCCGATATAGCCTGAAGCTCCTGTGATAAACACTTTCATAATAATATTTCCTCCTCATCTATGCTGTTGATGCTTGTCCATTCGACAAAGTGTGGTGCCAGTCTCAATTATTTATTAATTTTGCTGCTTCTTTATTGTAAGCTCCAAAACATAAATAAAACAAATTATGAAATAACCATTTATTCATAAATTATTTTATAAATAATACTAGCTAATCCATCTTCTTTTCTCTTAGGATAGATATGATCTCATGAATCAGAGGCAAATGCTTATTCTTTAACTGATAAGCGATATATAACTCATTTTTTACTTTTAAATGCTTAAAAACAACTTTTGATTTTCCTTCTTTTAACGAGTTTCGCAAGAGGTATGTAGGTATGACACTCAAGCCCACCCCGAGCTCAACTGCCTTCAGGATCATGTGTAAATTAGGAATGATATGAATAGGTCTAATTTCAGGACGTTTCTTAAAATGTTCTCTCCAAATTCTTCTTATTATCGGCAATTCCAAGCCATAGCTGATCCATTTCTGTTCAGAGAGCCATTGCTCTTCAAGCTTCAGAGTATCAAATCCAAGGATTTCATAATCGCTTGGAGCTACTATAACAAACTCTTCATCCATTAGTTTCAGATACTCGACACCGGGAGTTTGGAACCTTTTTGACATAATGAGAATGTCTAGCTTGTCTTCCTTCAGAAGCTCTAGCAATTGCTCGGAGGTTCCAAAATGCGAAATGGTGCAAGTATTAAAATCAGTAAGTTGTGGCAGTATTTTTTCACTAAAAAACTCATGCGCCGCTCCCAGCTTGATCACACTCAGCGTAGGCAAAGAAGCCGATTTAAAGCTCATTGTCGTATTCTCTAATGATTCTATAAGTGGAGCGAGCTGGGAATATAACTCCTTTCCCCGCTCTGTTGGGGTGATTTTTCTAGTCGACCGAATAAATAAAGTTTCTCCCACCTCCGCCTCCAAGGCGGCTAAGTGCTGACTCATGGCTGGCTGCGTCATCATGCGGGTTTTTGCGGCTTCAGAAATCGATTGATACTTATATATTGTGCAAAAGCTTCTATACCATTCAAAATCAACCATACTCTAGGCTCCACCTTTATACTGTGAAATTTATATTAGAAGATGAACTTAATATATCAACTTAAGACTCTGTATTCTACTGTGCTAAAGTATTTAAATCCGGCTGCATCTTGTTCCGCAGAACATACAGCATGATGGCACCAACAAGGAACGCAACGGCATCCGAAATGACGAGCGACCAGACCACACCATGGAAACCATTCATTCGATTGGCTATATACAACACAGGAATCAGAGTAACTCCTTGAATAATTGACATTATAAATGCAGCAGTTCCTTGCGCTGTAGCTTGGAAGATCCCGGTAAACAACGAAGTCATTCCTGTAATGAACAAGGATAAGAATGTCACATGCAGAATGTAGCTGCCCATTTCAATTAATTGCGGGTCATTCGTAAATAAGCCAATTAAGTGGTCGGAAATCAGATAGACGATAACGCCGAACACGACAGCTAAAGCTATAATCGCTTTGATCGTGAATCCGATGGTATGCTTCATGCGTAATTTATTTGCTGTAAAAGAGAAGGCAATGAGCGGCACGACACCTTCGCATAATCCCATCAGAATACACTCAGGTAATTGTAATAAACGTGATGAAATTCCGAACCCCGCTATGGCTTGATCTCCATATTCGACTAGAAAATGGTTCAATATGAGTGACATTGCACCCAAGAAGATGCTCATAATAAAGACGGGAACTCCGATTTTGAATACATTGCTCAGTATATCCTTGGTAGCTTTGAACCATTTAAAAGAGACAGTTAAGAATTGGCTTTTATAACCCAAATGGTAGGCGTAGAATGCACTCGCAACCAAGTTAGAGATGACCGTAGCAGTCGCAACGCCAATCACGTCCCAATGCAAGACGAAGATAACTAGCGCATCGAGAATAATATTCACGACAACACTTAGAATCATCCCGATCATCGATGTGATTGCTGAACCTTCCGAGCGCACGATATTCTCCAATGTGAAGCATAATACAACGAATGGTGAGCCGATAAGCATAATCGTTACATAGTCCTTTGTAAATCCGAAGGAGTCGGGCGTCGCTCCCAGACCATGAACAATTGGATCAATCAACGGGAGGCCAACAGCCATCACGATAAGACCGATAACTAAACTGCTGTAAAAAGCGAATGAAGATACATGCTTAACATCATCATATTTTTTCTCCCCTAGCAAGCGGGAGATGAATGTACCACTGCCCATGCCAATCAAATTTCCTAGCGCCATAATGATCGCGAATAACGGCAAGGTTAGTGCAAGTGCGGTTAACATAGCCGTATTGCCCAGTGTGCCAAGGAAATAGGCATTCAAGATGGAATATATGACACTCATTGACATGCCTAACATCATCGGTATACCGAAGTGAGCTACGGCTTTTGAGATGGGCGCTTTTTCAAAGTAATGGAGGTTTTCTGCATCCATGTGGGTCACCACTTTCTTCATCTATTTAGTATTCAGATTACTTAGAATTCTAACTATTTATTGAATATGAACCATGACGCAGCAACAAACAACCCCGTACCGTAACATCGACTTTACGGGGTTGGTGTGCGAAATTAACTGTTCTTCAGTTTCCAAGAAAGTACGTCATTGCGCCGCCTTTGCCGTTCATCTTTCGTTTGTGAAAGGCACGCCACTGCTACTGTTTGACGAAAAGACTTTGCTTACTTATCGTCCGGATCATGTGACTGGTCTGGTGACGAATTTCTTCCATCTCTGGAAGGCCAGCCGAATCCGCGCATATCACGATGCCCTTCCCCGCCAAAGCCAGGGAACCTTCCGCTAAAGCGTTCGTCCCTAGAATTCCCCCACATTTTTTGCATTTGTCCACGCATGGCCATTAGTTTTTCGAATTCCTCTGTACCCATACGCTCCTTTGCAGCCTCCATCCACATAGCCATTACATCACGTTCTCCGTCCGTTCCAAGCTCTTCTTCTAAAGCCATAATTACGCGGGTTAAGTAATCCCCGAAAGCAACCTGCTCTTCTGAAGATAGGCTAGAAAATATGTTGACGCTGTCTATCTCTTGCCCCTCTTCCTCTTGTCCTTTTTGGGTTAAGTAAATCAACATGATGCGTTTGTCTGTTTCTGATGGCTTACGGGTGATATATTCGGCTTTTTCCAATTTTGCAAGCAATTCATTGAGGGATGATACACGGATGTCCAGCATATAGGATAAATCTTTGGTGCTGATACCATCTTTCATCCGGAGAAATGCCAGTATCCTGCCTTGCCCGCGGGATGTGTCGGCCATAGGGCCAACGGCAGCGTGTGTTTTTAAGTGTTGGCGTTGCAGCAGCCATTGCAGTTTCGCGAGTTTTTCGTATAATTCAGTATTCATGTCCATATTGGATCCTCCATAAAGTTTGTATGGTACCTGTTAATCTTTGTGACGGTACCTGTTGATTTTTATTATAACGGTACCTGTTAGATATGTCAAAATGTTTTTTACAGGTACCGTTAGTATGTTGTTGATTGTTACCGCAACAATGTAGCGGGCAAAATTACTTACATCCTTATTACATTTTTTATCATATACTTACTGTAAGTTCGCTTGCACGATATTATAATTGGTGTTTATGACAGTAACACTTATTCGGGTTTATTTTAAAAAATATCTGGAGGTGATTTGATTGAAATTACTACAGCTCAGTTTAGCTGTTACTTTAGCGAGTACCCTATTATTTGGTCCTTCGTATCCATCTTTTGCAGCGTCTACTACAATAAACTCCCCTGTTCTATTGCAAATCAATGAGTACAATATTCTCTACACTTATCCAAAGCAACCTTATATTGATAGCAAACAAAGATTAATTGTTCCCCTTCGTGCAGTAAGTGAACTACTAGGAGCTTCAGTGTCGTATAATGCCGAATTAAAACAAGCAATAATTGAAAAGAATGGTAAGAAAATTATTTTAACAGAGAATTCGAATAAGATAATAGTAGATGGTGTAGTGAAAACAATGGATACTGTTCCAGTAGTATACAAACAATCTTTTATGTTACCTATTCGTGTACTGTTGGATAATATGAATTTAAGGGGAACTCACGATAGCCAAACGGGTATTTTGCACTTGGAAGATGAAGCGATCAACGGATTTAATATTGTAAAGTCTATTAAGGAATCGGACATTCCTCCTGATAGAATTGCTAATCAGAATGGAATTTTACCAACCACTTTTGATTTGACGCTGAGTGAACTAATTGAAAATAAGCTTCAGCAGGGAAATATCAATTTAAGCGCAAAAAATATTAGTGGAATTTCTATACCTAAAGGTAAAGAAGATCTACATGTTATTGTTATATTTAATAATACCTTTCAAATGGAAGCTGATCTTAACCCAACAACAGAACAACTACGTCCTCGTCCAGCCCTCATAAAAGATCAAGTATTTCAGCAGAAAACGGAGTTTACAGCAGGCAATTATGGCGACTATTTAAAATATATACTAGTAGTGGGCAGGATTCTAAAATAAGTAAATACAATTCACGAAACGCAAAACGAGCCTAAAAGTGATTTTAGAGGCTCGCTTTTGTCTTATTTTACAAGGAGGGGTATTAATATATGAAACACCCTATTCTAAGTAAAAAATCGCTCATTCTAATAATTTTTTTGATATTCCTTATAGGAATATACTTTTTATTCTTCGGATTACCATGGAAGTCCATAACTCATAAAAAACAATTCGAAGTCTATTTAGAAGATAAGTATCAAATTGACTTCAAGTTAAAAAAGATGGACTATGATTTTATGCACAGAACATACCTTACTTATGCATATCCCGTGAGTGACCCAACTTTAGTTTTTTTTGTAGGTCAAGATATTGAAAACAAAGAAATTCATGATCTTTATCTATATGAACTAGAAAAACGTATGTTCAAATAGGTTACTAGAATAACCGTTGAGCTTTGATCAGTTTTCTTTTTTTATATCTTCAAGCAAACCTTCAAACCATTGAATATTTACTATATGGTGGGAAAGTGAATTTTCTAACATTTTTTTAAAATAAGCAGTGATATTTTCATCGTTCTCAAGAGATAGCTGTATTAAAGACATCTTATTTTTAGTTTGTTCGATTTGTATTTCTATTAATTTAGTTAGCTCTTCTTTTTTATATTCATCTGAAAATAACATTGCTACATAAAAAGATAGGTTTATATAGTCTGTCTTAGACCCATATTTGAACATCAACTTTTCAAACTCTTTTTCCCCTAATTCCGTGATGTTATAATTATGTGTCTCTCTGGTGCTGTCTCTTTGGTCAACTTTTACAATATACTTTTTCTCTACTAATTGCCCAAGATTATAATAAAAGGACCCTTTGGTGAAATTCACTATATATTTATAGTGTTTTTCTTCCATTAAGGATAACAATTCATAACCGTGAGCCCCTGGATTTTGTTTTAATAATCCTAAAATTAGTAATATTATCAACTCAACGCCTCCGTCAAAATGCTACTAGCTTTAATCATTGTTGATTTGTATAAACTTGGCTTGAAATTCGTCAAATGATATTTTTCCTAAAGCAAAATCCATACTCAATATATACATTTTTTCCGCTTTAGTGTGTGTTCTTGCATTATGGAGACTTAACAACTCCTGTTCATTAATTAGCGGCTCAAGTACATGTTGCTTATTAATAAAAGCTTCAAAATATCGCAACCCAAATTTTCTTTGAGATATTGCATCGATATGAATACCATCCGGATTAGAAGTTAAACCTGAAGCTGTAACAAAGTAACAATCATCTTGTTCAAAAGCAAATTTTTGTAACTCTTGATTCATCAACTCGTATTCAGTGCAATGTTTTCCAAATCCTTCTTTGCCTAAAAAATCCCCTAAGCCACCAATTATAAATGGAATATTTGGAGCATCTAGCTCTTTTCTAAGGGCCGTAACCATTAAAAGTAATTTCTGATAATAGACTTTGTAGCTGCCATTACTACTATCACTTTCTCCTTGATGCCATAAAATCCCCGTTAATTCACTATTTTGCATAGCAAATTTAGTTTCTTGCAATGCATGTTTAAAAAGTGCCCCATCTACAGCCCATTCATCAATGGTGCTCCCACCCTCAGCACAAGGAATTAAGCCAATGATGTCTTCTTCATTTTCACGACACCATGCATCCGTAAATGATCCTGCCAGACTTATTCCAGAAACAGGACGGTCATAATTAATAGGTTCAGCCATCATTTGCCATCTGCCATTACGTAGCATTTGGATTCTCTCGTTATAAATTGGGGGTACTTCATGTATAAATCCTCGTCCAGCCATATTTGACTGTCCAATCATTAGAAATGATTTGATCATTATTCTCATCCTCTCTTCAATAGTCTAATTAGACTGTTTATATTATTAGTCTAATTAGACTATTTGTCAACAAATACGCTTTTATTCTCTCCCTCTTTATGAAATCAAAAAAAGCTGATCTTCAAAAAGATCAACCTTTGTATGAAGTATTAACATCTCAGAAGTGAGGTAATACCATCTAATTCTGATACGATTTCATATACTCGCGTCCGTCTGCCTTACTTTGAATAGGGTTCCAAACCTGAGCAAAGAACGGTTCACGCTTCGCACGTTCTTTGTAATTCCAGCTTTCGAGCTCACACTGCGGGCAGAAATGTCCACCTTCTAGCATAAGCTTGGGGCTAGCCGTAAAGGTATGGTCGAACGCACATTTGAAATCAAGTTTGCCTGCCCAATTCCCCGTTTCCATATCTGTTGAAAGACATTCACCACCACGAAATTTCGCAGCACCCTTGATATCTTCAAGATTTAATTGCGATGTTGGCTTATTCTCATCATACCCGTGGTCAAGTTTGATGACTTTATCCCAATCCGCGAATTTCTTCATTTCAGACACCTTTGCAGGAATCGCCTCCCAGTTGTTCTTGCTGCCCCAATAAGCGTCTATTTTCTCAATGTCATTTTCCTCGATAAAACGTATCGTTCCTCGCTCTTTTACTGCTTGCTTTTTCATCGTCCGCTTAATCATCGCGCCCATCAATTTTTGACCTCCGGGCAATTTAGTGATGACTTTCGCAACAGGCACAAGTGCGCCTAGATTATCGAGGTAGCTTTGATAGAAATAATCTATTGAATCTCGGCGAAAGTGAAAATAGTCCTCCAGCTTATCAGAGTCCAGATAATATTGTCCGTGAAAATTCCGTGTTGCATACCATTTAGGATCTATCACATAATCAAGATTTGTTAAACCTAACTTACCATAAAGCACCTGATACATCTCAAGCGTGCTGACTCGACAGCTCTCGCCCCCGCCAATGTTGTAAATATGTTGCCAAAATCCTTCATTTAGTTCTCCGTCTATATCCGAGATGCAGAGGTTTCGCATTAAACGTCCTGAATCCCGATCTGATACGTATTCAAGCACATTTTCTAGACAGTTATGGAACATAATAGGGTCTTCTATCTTGCTCATCGCTGGCCCCATAATACCTGTTTGGCGGAGGCTCACCCAATAGCTTAGTCCTGATTCAATTACCATACGCTCGGCGGCAATTTTCGAAACGGCATAGTAGTCATAAACACTTGGTTTGAGAGGGTCGCCCACACGTCCCCAATGGATTGGCGGCATACGGTCACCCGTTTCCGCAATTGTACCGATATTTACGAAACGCGTTACATGGGCACGACCACTTTTCTTGATGGACTCGACGATGTTCTTCGCTGAACCATAATTAATCTGCATCGTTCGTTCGGGAAACTCATCTGCAGCAGGAGATACAAAGGCTGCTATATGGAGCACAATGTCGGCATCTTTCACACATTCATAGACAAGGTCGCAGTCTAGTAGATCGCCATAGACTACTTTAACGCCACTTACTCTCTCATATTCTTTCAGCTTTTGGCGGCTGGTTGAATTGTCTAAATCAAAGAGTAACAGCTCGCATTTCGCTAAATCGTTTCTAAGAAATTTCAATGTTTCGCCACCCATATTGCCCGCTGCACCTGTTATCATGACTCGTTTTTTCTTTACCATATTCTTCACCTGCATTATAAGATTATTGACAAGTCATTCGTCTCCCTTCAGAATACAGACACAGTGTCTATTTCACAACCACCAGTTGATTATCAAACTGATGTAATATAGACAGTCGAAGATATTCTGTCCATTAGTTTTTAAAAATTTTTATAGGGGGTGAATCAACAATGAATCAACGTGAACGGTTAACCAAATTGCTGCTGAAGCAAAGCTTGATTCGTCTGCTCAAAGAAAAAAACATAAGCCAAATCAGCGTAAAAGAATTATGCGCTTCAGCAGGCATCAATCGCTCTACCTTTTATTTGCATTATGCAAATGCATACGATCTGCTTGAACATGTTGAGCAGGAGATTATTGATAACACAAATGCATATCTAGAAAAAATCGAAGCTAATGACAATGGCATCACTTATATATTGACCTTCTTAGACTACATCAAAAAGAATGATGATTTATTTGCCATCATGCTACTCAAATCAAATGAAAACGAGTTGTTTTCAAAACGTTTGCTTAATGAAGTACTGATGAATATTGACACTTTCCTTCAGCTTGACGTTCCCGAAAATATGAAGCGTTTTACTTACGCTTATTTGGTTAATGGAAGCTTAGCAATTATACAGGAATGGATATTAGAAAATTTCATTATATCAAGCGATGAATTGGCTCAACTTATTTTCTCTTTGGCGGATCATTCCTTATTAACGTTTAAGTCATCGGAAACTTGAAGTAATAGTCACCAGATCCAACTAGTAGTTTAAGGCCTTCTGACATTTGTTCCACACTGGATAGACCTATGACTTGTTCTATTGGTGTCCCAGACTCCAAAATACTGTCCTGATTCATCGTTGGAATAATAATCTCAGCTGTTGTATTGGATGGAATCAGCACTTGCATTTCTACTGAAGCTTCGTTCTGTTTTTTCCAAGTTACCTTGATCGTTCCATGGACAGATTCAAGCGAAGCATCAACCCACGTCAAATGTTCCCCGATCTGCGGCTGGATCCGTATTTTTTTATAGCCTGCTTCTAATAGTTCGATGCCACCGGCAGTGCGATAGAGCCAATCTCCAATAGCACCGTAAGCATAATGGTTATAGGAGTTCATATCATCGCTCCAGAACGAACCGTCCTGTTTTATTCCATCCCAATGTTCCCAAATGGTTGTAGCCCCTTGGATTACAGAATATAACCAGGAAGGATACTCTTTCTGCAGTACCAATTGGTAGGCTACATCCGTATAACCAAATCTAGAGAGGACTAGACACAGATAGGGAGTTCCTACAAAGCCGGTCGTTAGGTGCACTCCATTTTCTTCGATATGGTCGGCTAGCATCTTGGCCGTCCGATGACGATCCTTTTCCTCTAATAAGTCAAACATAAGGGCAAGTGTATACGCAGTTTGTGTCGGTGAGGCCACCCGACCATTTGGTGTTACGAACTCTTGGCGGAATGCCAGAACAATCTTCTCATGCAATGCTTCATATTTTAAGGCATCTTCGGGTTTTCCAATGACAGCCGCTGTCTTAGCTAGCAATTCCGTTGAATAAGCATAGAACGCGGTAGCGATCAACTCTTTTGGTGTTGCTCCGACGTAGCTGTTTTCTTTGGCATCCAGACCTAACCAATCTCCGAAGTGAGAACCTGTATTCCATAGATATTCGTCTTCACCTTGCGCCCGAATATACTCGACCCATGCTTTCATACTTGGATATTGCGTTTTCAGCACACGAATGTCCCCATAACATTGATAAAGCGTCCAAGGACAAATCACCGCGGCGTCTCCCCAAGCAGCAGAGCCGTATCCTGCCGCTGGCACATCGGGAATAACATGCGGAACTCTTCCGTCTCCTTCTTGGTCAGCGGCCAAATCCTTTAGCCACTTTTCAAAGAACGGAACGACATTCATGTTGTAGGCAGATGTGCGAATAAAAACTTGAGCATCCCCGGTCCATCCCAATCTTTCGTCTCGTTGTGGGCAATCTGTCGGGATATCTAGAAAATTCCCCTTTTGCCCCCATAAGATGTTGTGCTGAAGCTGATTCAAGAGTTCATCTGAACAGTTGAAGTTTCCCGTTTGCTCCAAGTCCGTATGGATGACGCAGCCGATAAATTGTTCCAATAATTGATCTAGCGGTATGCCAGTCACTTTTACATAACGGAATCCTTGGAAGGATAAATACGGTTCAAACGTTTCTGCCTCCCCGCCATGGCATATATAAGTAACAGTCTGCTTTGCAGATCGTAAATTTCCGATGTAGAAATTCCCCTCGCGGTCCAACACCTCAGCATGTTCTAAAGTAATTATCGTTCCAGCTTCAGCATGAACCGTAAATCTTACCCATCCAACCATATTTTGTCCCATATCCAGCACGTGTTCGCCTTTGGGTGTAGTAATGACTGCGATAGGCTTGATGGTTTCTATAACCCTGGTCGGTTCGTTTTCCTGAGCAACCAATGAAGTCTCTGGACGGTCCTTGAGAATAGTCTTTTGCCACTTTACATCCTCAAAACCGGGAGAAGACCAACCTTCTACCTCGAGCCTCGCATCATACGATTCGCCATGATACAATTCTGACATCAAGAGTGGACCTGTAGAAGTACGCCAGTTGTCATCCGATACAATGATTTGTTCAGAACCATCAGATAATGTGACGTGTAGCTGGATAAGCACAGCACGATCCTCACCAAAGATGTCTTTCTTTCCTTCCCAAGCTAAATATCCTTTATACCACCCGTTTCCCACCATGCAACCAAGAGCGTTATTGCCAGCAGCAATCAAAGTAGTCACGTCATAGGTCTGATATTGAAGCCGTTTATTATAACTGGTCCAGCCAGGGTTAAATAACGTGTTATCTGCTGGTTTACCGTTTATATATAAGCGGTACATCCCAAGAGACGTTGCATACACACGCGCTGATACAACATTAGCAGGGATTGAAAATTCCGTACGAATATAGTCGCAAGGATCAGCCCCATTCTCTTGGTGATTCGGAGGTGCTGCTATCCATTTTGCCTGCCACTCATCTACCGATAACAATGCCGTTTCCCAGTGCGCAGGTTCACTCCATTCTGAAACTATCCCATGATCGTCCCAAGCTCGAACTCTAAAGTAATACCGGGTGCGGGATTGTAAGGCGGAACCTTCGTATTCAATATACACATTGCTATCCGACTCTACCTTTTCAGAATCCCATATGATTTTTGAAAAGAATTTGTGATCATTTGCGACTTGAACTTGATAGGCTGATTGGATAAATCCCCGTATTTCTGTGCTGATCCACCAACTAAGCCGCGGATGTAAATCATCAATCCCCAACGGATTCTTTCTATAGTTCACTTTAAGATTTGTAACTTCAAAATTGGACATTTGTATCAACCTCCTATATTCATCCAGTAACCTGCCGGAACACTTTGAACTGTATTCATAGATCTTTGATCCGGCAGCTATTTCTATTGTATGAGTTGAGAGAATTTAGAATTGGGGGTATTTCAGACATTTTTATAGGTGGATCTAGACATTCATTCATTAGTTTCGTACGATATGTCTAGCCTTAGCAATTTGAAAGGGGCCACGATTATGAGTATCAGACGCAGCACTTTTGTCATGTCTGGAGATAGCTTCTTCGAGCCTGGTGTGCCAATTTATGTGAACAGGGCTTACGAAACGTTCGAATTGAATGCGCATTCCCATGAGTTTATCGAAATTACTTATATCAGTGAAGGAGCAGGCGTTCACTACATTGACGATGAGGCTGTTCCTGTCGAGCACGGTACGTTATTTTTTATCCCCATTGGACGCAGTCATGTATTTCGACCTAAGACCCCGATGAAAGACCGCCCGCTCATCGTTTATAACTGTTTATTTCCAGTAGAGTATTTATCAGAACTTCAGACTACCTTTCCTCACGCTACAGATATTTGTGAATTTTTCACAGACATGCAATTGCTATGGTTCTCTATGAAAGATGTCAATGGCGCATACCATATAATGTTTCGTGAACTGTTTCGTGAATTCTCGGCAAAACCGCCAGGATATCTAGCTGTCCTCGATGCTCTTGTCGTACAAATATTAACAGGCTTGTTTAGACATCGATTGCAGATTGTTGCGCCATCAGGGGATAAGCCGCAATGGATGGCAGTGGATGATGCGATTGCATTTATAAATTACAACTATGCCAATGGGCTTAAACTTAGTGATCTCGCCAGTAAAGCGAACCTTAGCGAACGGCAATTCAGTCGCCTTTTTCAGCATCAGACTGGAATGAGCTTTACAGATTATACGCAAAGTATTCGAATGGATGCTGCATGTCGTATGCTTTCAGGAGGTCATAGAAGTGTAAGTGAAATTGCCGCTGCAGTTGGATATGCTGATCTCAAATTTTTTCACCAAATATTTAAAAAAAAGATAGGAATGAGTCCCCGACAATATAGTAATTCTATTCGAAGTGAACACTAGCTTCTAACATTCAAGATAACAAAAGCTACCTAGCAATTGCTAGGCAGCGTATCCTACTTATCACCGGCAAGTGTAAGCCACTTGCGATTGTGATGCTCCTGAACTTCAACGGGGGTATCAAAGAAATCGCTCAACACATCCGACTGCAAGCAGTTTTCTGTCTCATCCCCTTTGTAGATTTCTCCGTTCTTCACCAGCAAAGTATGTGTAAAGCATGGTGTTATCTCCTCGATATGATGCGTTACATACAGCAAAGTTGGTCCGTTCGGTTGCTTCGTAATCTTCTCAATCATTTGTAACAGCTGTTCTCGGGCAAAAATATCGAGTCCTGTGCAAGGCTCATCAAGGATCAATAGATCTGGATTGGCCATAAGTGCGCGTGCAATGAGGACCTTCTGACGCTGACCTTGCGACAAGGTATCGTATGTACGAGCGGCTAAGGAAGAGCAGTCTAGAAATTCCATCAGCTCCTCGGCTTGCTTTTGATCCTCTTCATTCGTCTTGTCATATAAACCGATAGTTGCGAATTTTCCGCTGAGGACGATGGTCAGCGCAGTCTGATGGCCGTATAGCTTCTGTTGCAGCGAGGTGCTGACCCAACCGATTCGCTTCCGTAACTCTCTAAGATCCACATCGCCAAAGCGGTGGTCTAGCACTTCGACTTGCCCAGTCGTCGGCCATGTATAGCCGTTTACTACGTTCAGCATCGTCGTCTTGCCTGAACCGTTTAGTCCGACGATACACCAGTGTTGCCCTTGTTTCACTTCCCAATTCATATCGCGTAAGATCATTGTTGTATCACGTTGCCATGATACATTTTTGAGTGATATAATCATGCCCAAATTCCTCCTCTACATGAATGTCTATATTGAACTTAAAGCTCAGAAAGTGTTCCATTTAAAATTTTGAGCGTCGATTGTACTGCTTGATCTGAATCCCCATTTTTAATAGATTCATATACTTGTTCATGGTAATCGGATTGAGGATCATGGGAACTATAATTACGGTTTAATTTACTCATTGCATCTGACAAAATATGAGTAAACGTTCTATATAAGTCAATGATTACAGCGTTTTTACTTGCCATTGCTACAGCCATGTGGAATTCTATATCCGATTTGGCATACAGTTCACGATCATTCTGCTTTAGAGCCATATCTCTTGTATCCAAATGTTTTCGCATGTTGAATAAGTCAGTGTCATCATGCCGTAGAGCTGCTAATCTTGCGATTTCTAATTCAATCATTTTTCGAGCTTCAAAGACCTCAATCAATTCTGCACGAAGTAAACGATGGGTAAGTGGTTCTTGAATAATAGGACTGGATTTTAAGTAAGTTCCAAAACCCTGCTTTTTCTCCAATAGACCAGCATGAACTAACACACGGACTGCTTCTCTTATCGTTGATCGCCCTACATTAAATAATTTCATTAATTCAGGTTCTGGAGGTAATTTGTCTCCTGGCAGGATTGTTCCTGTTGAAATTTTTTGTTGTATTTGATTAACAACATCGTCCACTATCTTAGTGGCTTGAACGGGTTGGAACGACCCCTTTTCAAACATCTGATCATCTCCTCTTTTTGCAGAATAACATGATATTCTTTACTTAACAAGTAAGATTTTGAAGTTTATAACGGTCATAATGGGAATAAAAAAGCAGCTAATCATTTTGATTAGCTGCTGACGTAATTTATTTAACTATCCCCTTATTGCATGTTCACTCAATTTTATTGCCCTTTTCCATTACCGCAAAGTAGTTATTTTCACCGTCTGCGAAATTGAATACTCTTCCACCGGGAATTTCTACAATATCTCCAACCGTAACATTTTTGTCCTTCAACTCTCGATTCAATTGATCAAAATTATCCGAAAAGAACATTAAAGAAGGTGTTCCGAGATTCATTTCAGGATTCATTTGGGCAACCAACTCTTTATTATGAAGAACAATACTAGTCGCTGCACCTTTCGGAGCAAGCTCGATAAATCTCATAGGGCCATTTGTTTCGTCTAAAATCACCTCAAATCCTAGCTTTTCTGTCCAGAATTTTTTGGATTCCTCTTGGTTATTTACATATAACATAATTTGTCCAATTTTATTAATCATAAGTTATACTCTCCTTCTTAGTCGGGATAATTTATTGCTTTTACAATATACCTCATGAAGAATATTCACGTCAAGGAATATTAATTCGAACTCCCCTTTTGCAAATATAAGTTGGCTTTGTTTCCGGAGGTTGTCCATATCCCCATATTATTTACTTTCTTTTCCTACATTAAACCGAATTTCAGACCAGCGAAAGAGAACATCGATAATTATTTTTATTTTTATTTTTATATACCTCTACAATATTTCAATATAACCTTCTGTTCCATTCACACGAATTCGTTGCCCGTCTTTTATCAGCTTAGTGGCATTTTCCACTCCGACAACTGCTGGCAAGCCATATTCACGAGCGATAACGGCTCCATGGGTCATCAGTCCGCCAACTTCGGTGACCAGGCCTTTAATAGATACAAACAATGATGTCCAGCCAGGGTCAGTAAAGGCGGTGACTAATATATCGCCATCTTCCAGATCTGCCTCTTCCATGTTTAAGATGACACGAGCTCGTCCCTCTATTACTCCGGTAGAAACAGGGAGACCTATAATCGCGTTGTCTGGCAGATTTTCTCGTTTGTATTCACCTGTAATAATTTCACCATCAGATGTGATTACACGTGGCGGAGTAAGTTTTTCAAAAAAATTGTAATCGTCTTTTCTTTTACTGATGATCTGATCATCCAGTTTATTTGTGCGTACGACTTCGTGAAGTTCTTCAAAAGTGAGATAGAATATATCTTCTTTTTCATGAATAACGCTAGCTTGTACAAGTTGTTCGGCTTCTTTCAGTAAAGCCTGCTTATAAATGAAGTAGCGGTTAATCATTCCGTATTTTGGATATTCACGGTAACCGATATAATTCCGGATAAAACTGATTACTCGTTTTGTCTCTTCAGCTTTTAGTTCTCCATCCGGTAATTGCTTCAATCGATCTAATAACTCTTGTTCTTTTTCTAAAGCCTCCTGTCGGCCTTGCTCAAATTTCCGATTGCCAGCATTAGGCTCAAAGTTTTTGATATTACTGAGAATCATGGGGACAAGTGTAATCGGCTTTTCACTCCAACGAGTTCTCGAAATATCGATTTCACCGGCACATCGCATTCCGAATTTGTTGAGATAAGCATAGATTGCGTCTTGAGTTGCTTGTCCACCATCAAACTTAACCAGTTTATCCAAAAAACCATCATCTTTTACATGTTGTAAATAATCAACTATTTCCGGGTAAGGACGAATCACATCTGCAACATCCAAAAGCGCCAGACCCATTTCTGAGGTAATGTTGTTTGGTACAGATTGAGAAAGCATATCTGCTGCGTTTTTTTCACCTAACCACTCGTACATTTTTTCATTAATCCATGACGAAGCGTTCATAGCAGTCATAAAAACCTTTGTACTTTGTGGGTCAGATAAGAACTTCTTTAATTCCTGGAGATCTTCAAGAATAAAATCAAATAGATCTGCTCCTGATTTCGTTCGGATGTTTTGTCTTAATTCTTCTATCGACGTTTGACTGTTCTTAATCAAATCAGAAACGATTGCCGGATCATTTTCGATTAATGCTTGAAAACCTTCTGACGAACTATCTTTACTGCTATTAACGGGACTCTGTTCTTTTCTATCATCTGGTAACGATTTTATATATTCTCGTTCTATTAGGGTCATAAATGCGTCTTTTATGAGCGGATCGGATTTCCCAAGGGTATTTATGAAATTTTCTCTGCTGACAGGTGAAGCCAGCATATGTGTAACATCAACAAACAACCTTCCACCGGCCTTACGCATGGGTGCAGGAGTGATTAATAGGTAAAAAGACAATCCTAATGGTTTCATGGGATCCGTCATCATTTGTTGATGACCGACAGATACGTAAACGTGATTTTCTTGATCATTTACTTCAGGGATCGGGTATAAAGTAGTGATTGGCCGGCTTTGAACAATATAAAAAGTATCATGATCCAAACACCATTCGATATCTTGTGGACAACCAAAATAAGCTTCAATCTCTCTACCTAAACGTGCCAGTTGTAAAATTTGTTGTTCGGAAAGGGTTTGAGTCTTTTGCTGATCGAGATCGATTTTCAGGGTCTCTGTTCCACCTTCTTTTAATCCATAGATAGCCAATTTTTTGGTTGCTATCATCATATCGACGATTTCCTCTTCCTGTACTTTATAACAATCGGCAGATACCAAGCCAGAGACCAGAGCTTCGCCAAGCCCAAAACTGGCATTAATAGATAGCAGCTTTCGATTAGAAGTCATCGGATCCGCTGTGAATAAAATCCCTGAAGCCTGAGGGAAAACCATCTTTTGCACGATAACAGATAAATATATCTGTCTGTGGTTAAATCCATTTTGCATGCGGTAGATTACCGCGCGATCCGTAAATAGAGATGCCCAACATTTGCTGATATGCTGCATGATTGCTTCTCTTCCGATGATATTTAAATAGGTGTCCTGTTGACCGGCAAATGAGGCATGTGGTAAATCTTCAGCAGTTGCACTAGAGCGTACTGCATAAGCCTGTTCTTCACCAAGTTGGGAGAGATAGTGAGTAACTGCTGTCACAACATCGGAAGGAATTTCTACTTCCATGAGGAGTTGTCGAAGCTTCTTACTGATTTCACCAATTTGCTCTCGATCGTCTACGTTTAATATGGATAGTTGATCCAATAAAATATGATACTTTTCGTTCTTTTCGATGGCTTTTTGGTAGCCCACTGTTGTAACACAAGATCCTCCTGGTACTTTTATTCCTTCGATAGTTGATAATCGCCCTAAATTCAACCCTTTTCCGCCCACGAGCAAAAGCTGTGTGGTTTCTATTTCCTGAAAACCAAGAACCAATGAACTCATACAATATCTCTCCTAACCATTAAAATGAGAAAAAAATTTGACAAGATTTTGGCTGCATGGTATATTAATAATATAAGATGCATTAACTATACCTTTATATTTTTTATAGTCGTAATCCGATTATATCATCGTGTCTTTTTATATGCAATATAAAAGAACCTGAAAGCTATTCAGGTTCTTTTTTGTGTTTCCCGCTATTATTTGTTATTCAAAAACCATGGTTTGAACCGAACTACAACCCATAGACTTCAAACTCATAAATTCGTGCTGCTGTATCGGCTCCTTGGGTGGGCTTAAGAGTTATTAATTTTACATAGCGAGCTTTCACCAAAGCAATCGCGTCTGTCGACTCAGCTGCCGAGTTTCCTTGCACGTTTACAACATCCGTCCAGTTCGTTCCGTCGTTACTCACCTGAATGGTATAATCGCTTGTATTAAACCCGGACCATTCTCCTCCACTCTGAGCATGCTTGATGATAAAAGTGCTGATTTGATGCTCGGCTCCTAGATCGACTTGTAGCCAATGAGGCAGATTTCCAAGTGCACACCATTTGCTATTATCCGTCACTTTACCGTCAACTGCGTTTGGTGCGCCTTCTTTGTCTCCACATGCATGATCGGCTGTTGCAGGTTTTCCAAGTGCTAAATTCTTCACCGCACCAGCTTCCTTACTCACTGTAATGAGCGCCTTTTTCATAATTGTGTCTTGGCCCGAACTGTTGGTTGCAGTTAGTGATACCTTATATATGCCCTCCTGATTGAACGTTACAACCGGGTTTTTCGATGTGCTGACAGCTGGGCTACCGCTTTCGAAGCTCCATGACCATTCTTCTGTCACTTCGGTCGACAGGTCGGTGAAGTTTACGCTCTCACCTGGAGCTACCAAGGTCCGATCTGCCTTGAACTCTGCAATCGGCTTCGGATAAGCTGGCCAGCTGATCTTCGCGCTGGAGGCCTGACCTTGCTCGTATCTTCCATTGATTGCAACGACCTTTAATGCTGTTAGTGTTTCTTTGTCTATTCTTCTCATCTCAGGAACGTAAAACACATGATTTGGCGTTGCGCCCAATAAAACCTCACTACCATCTGGAAGTACTCGATAGATTTCGTATTGCTTCACCTGCTGATCAAGTGCTTTCCACTCCAATCTAGCATCTCCATAAATTCCATCGCGGAAATCGGATTGAGTAACCTTCAGATCGCGAACCGCCGGCAGCGTTTTGATCGGGTCGTTGGCATTTTGGATGGAGAGCTGGCCAATTTGAATACTATAATTACTAATCGTATCCTTGGAATCAAAATAAAGTGATACTGCTACGATTCGTTTCCCTTTGTATGGGGTCAAATTCAAAGTTTCGGTAGTCCAGCCTGGTGCTGTCTTATCATTCACATTAAGAAAGATAAATTGGTCTGGTTGGTCTGCAAAAGCAAGACCTACCTTCAAGCTAGGCTTGTTCAGCGTTTTATAAGTAACCGATAGCTTTGTGCTTGCTTCGATTTTAAGGTCTGTCTTGTAGAGCTTCAGATGCGTTGCATTGTTATGGCTCAGATCACCTGAAACCTTCAGCGAACTGCCACCGTAATACGCATCGGACCAATCGAGCTCTGGAGTAAGTGAAGTTCCTTTGCTGTCTGCGATCCAGCGCCATGTTGGCAGGATATCCTGCAGGCTCCGGTTATTCCATCCCTTATCTCGTACCTGCTGCCCTCGGACATAATATTTCTGCCCGCTTCCTGTATTGAAATTGGTGATGAAAGGTAGCTTATTTACAGGGGATGATTCTGCCACATTGTTCGCGATTCCTTTCCAGGCCTGATCGCTCACGGTGTTACCCGGATTCCCGTTTGGCCCCACCCAGAATTTGTTCTCGCGTGCGAAGAAATCCTCCATGCTTTCTGCGCTGTTGAAAGACCAGTCTGGACGGTAGATACCAAGGGAAGTGACGGCAGGTTGACCATCCGGAAACAGCAGATTCCAGTTCACATTCGTATCGTAGCCCTTGGCTTCAACATCTATCCCTGCATACAGGTCATACGGACTTCTATCTAAACTTTTGGCCTTCTCTGCCGAGCTTTTAAGATCTTTCCACCAGAAGTTCAGGAACATATTGTCTGTTATTTTCTTATTATTGTCTTGCAGGAACATTGCATTCTTGTCATTTAGCGCATTTTGCCAACTGATACTGCCCTCCTTGGTCATGGAGTCGTACCATACGATTTGCATAGATGCAGATTTGTGCGATTCTAGATAACTTAGGAAAGCTTTCATTTTCTGGGCATCAGCTGGTGTTCCACCCTCAGTCTCCTGGTTAATAAACCAACCGTCAAATCCGTAATACTTCGCAACCTGGATCAGCTTATCTGCGGCAGGAAAGGAACCGTCGCTGTTCTGCTGAAGCATTTGCTTCACCCATTCAAATTTCCCTCCATAAACAGTTGGCGGGAAGAACACCGTTCCGACGATCGGTACCCCATTTTTATGTGCTGCGTCGATCGTATCAGCGCTTGGTGGTACGATAATTCCTTCACCGGCAGATCCGCCCCAATAGACCAGCTTGTCAACATATTGCCAATAAGAAAACGTATTAGCTCCAAATTTGTCTGATCCCTGTGATGGCACACCACTTGTTCCCGAGTTCAGTGCTGATAAAGCCATAACTTTTGGCGCTTTTGTCGCATGAGCATTGACTCCATCTGTCACAAAGCGGTCTTGCAGCGGAATTGTACTTCGGTTGAATACCGCATCCGGGTCGGATGCAGGACTCCACTGAAGCAATTGCTCTGGAAACCAGTAGGATGAATAAGGCTGTTTAGCGAACGCAGTAGTGGATAATGCTACGCACATCACAAATAAGAATATAAAACCTGCACCAATCTTTTTCATGCCGTACTCCTCCAATCGATTATTTTATGATTGCGCTTACATTTTATCAAGTTGGACAAAGCTCTAGATAGTGGATTAATGACAAGTCCAGGTGCAAATATTACAGATTGTAAGTCTGAAGCTAGTATCAGACAGCACTCCATAAATAAAAGAGCCCTCATTTAAACAAATGGGGGCTCTCAATCTTTTTATGTCATTTAGAATCAATACTGGACTTGTTTGGGATTTCAAGTTATGTATCCTGACGTTAAGGATTCAGATTTAAAAGAAATTGCCGTGTGTTCTGATAAGCATCGTCCCATCCCATTTTAGCATAGAAGCGTAGTCCGTCGAGCCCCTTGAAATAATAAGCTCCCATTAGCCGCTCTTTAAAATAAGGTATCTTTATGCTGGCTTTCTCTTGATTGATTTGATATGTCTTAATGACATCACTCCACGGCATATGCCGATCGAGAATCGCAAGGTCTATGAGAGAATCACCGTACATGCAATTCCCATCGATGATGCCGGTAATTCGTGTTCCATCGGACAAAATATTCCACTGTTGAAAATCTCCGTGTATAAAGCTTCTGTACGATTCATTATAGGGTACGTAGTCCATCAACCGACCGTATATTTCTTCATATACATCTCTCTCCAAGCAAGAAGTACGGAAGAGATCATGCCAGTTCTCCCAGAACGTTCCGCTTTGATCCTCTGCATTTACGGCAACGACGAAGTCTTTCCATGATACATAGGATCCGTTGCCGTCAGCAGCGATCCACCCATAGCCGTTAGTTGACCCAATATCTGCTTCAGCCATTTTTTTCAAAATACTAATAATCTCAGGCAACTGATGAGTTTGTTCCTCTGCTGTGAAATCGGATAGATTCCGTCCTTCCATTCGTTCCATGATTATATAGGTTAACTGGTTAATTCTCCCTAACGCCAAACATTTGGGGAAAGGGATGTTTTGACCTGAGAGCAAATTGGATACATAGTGTTCCGTTTCATATGCTCCTTCCAGATCACTGAATTTCACAACATACCCCTTCCCTTCGTGGTTGAATGAAAACACATTACTTATGTTGCCGCCAGAAAGCGGTTTAATCTCAGTTGAACCAGGCCCAAGATGATTTTCTAATACTTTTTCAATTTCACTTATGGCCAATTTCGGTTTCTCATACATCACCATTGCTTCAACTCCTATAAATCGAATAGTCTCAGATCTGTATCCTTTGAGGACTACTTCAAAATTTTCTTAGCCTTTCGTTTCCTAATACGATCAATTTACGTACAGCTTACCAGATAGTATTGATAAACTGGATAGTAAAAACAATTATAATTGAATTATCCGCAACTGAGCATTATTGAACAGAGGGGACATTTTTAGGGGACCAACTAGTTAAGTATTAGACTTAATTATATTTCTGGAAAATCATCCTATGGGTGTTCCATTAGGCAGTTTCATATCTGGCTTCAATAGAATTACGTCACCCTTTTCAGGTACACCTCCAAGGACTAATACCTCTGAATTAAAGCCTGCAATTCGTCGAGGAGGAAAATTGACTACCGCAATTACTTGTTCTCCCATGATATCTTCAGCCACATATCTTCTAGTAATTTGTGCACTAGATTTCTTTATTCCGATCTCATCTCCAAAATCAATCTCAAGCTTGATCGCAGGAACTTTTGCTTCGGCGAAGAATTCAGATTTAATTATTGTTCCAACACGAATATCCAATTTCAAAAAATCATCAATAATAGCCATATAGCATTCTCCCTTTAAATGATATTTTCTTAATTTATTTGCTTATCTACTTTGATTCTGATATTTAACAGTAGTGTAATTGAAGGCTTTTACCCAGAAATACATCCCCATGCCGAGTAGAGTCATCATCCCTCCTATAAATTGAAAGCTAGTGATTGTTTCTCCCAAGAATAGATAAGCTAGTATTATGGCGAGAACAGGCTCACCAATAATCCCTACAGAAATAGTAGTTGCACCTAAAGATTTCAATAACATATTAATAATAGATTGTCCCAAAATAGTTGGGATTAATGCGAGTAAAAAGAAATAGATCCAGTCCGAAGAGTTATAATCTATCAAAGAGAAATGGTTTGACAAATTGTAGATTAACAAGACGCTTCCGCCAAGGAAAAAAACAATAACACTGTATAAACTTGCTCCTATTTTATGACTTACTTTTTGTCCTGCCAGCATATACGCTGATACAAAAACGGTTCCTAATAATGATAAGCCATCCCCTATTAACGCCACTTTAGAAACTCCAAAGTCTCCCCAAGCGATAACTATTGAACCCAGAAGTGCAATCACTAAACAAAGAATGTTTACCACATTTACCTGTTCTCTGAAGATGAAGTATGAACCAATCATTACAAATAAAGGCTGCAATGATAATATCACCATAGAGCTTGCAACTGAAGTATAAACTAAAGACTCCATCCAAAATAAGAAGTGTAATCCAAGAAAGAGACCCGCTAAGAAAACAATACTCCAGTCTTTTTTACTCATCTCCAGACAGCGAAGCTTTTTCCATGATACAAAAGGAAGCAATAAAATTACAGAAGCAAACAATCTATACATGCCGGCTACAGAGGTGGGAGTATTTGAAAATTTTATCATGATGGAAGAGATCGAAATAGATAAAATACTAATAAAAAGCAAAATGTACGGATATGACGGTTTATTTGATTTCACATATAATCCTCCAAAATGTTCTATCTACTTCCTGTGCACAGAGTGATAAAATCAAGATTGGATATAATAATATCATCATCATTGTTTAAATTGTGTCATTATATCGTTGTATTATATATAAATATCATCATTTTAGAAGGGACGTCATTAGATGTCAAAACTGCTGCACGAGAACATTCTTTTTCCTGATGCTTCATTTCCATACGTTATGTACACAGCTAACTCTCGGAAAATTATCCCTGAAGGACGAGGATTTAATGACTTACATTGGCACGAAGAACTTCAGATCACTTTGGTTACTCAAGGTAAACTAGTTATACAAGTGAATGGTATTGATTATGAATTGAAAAATGGCCAAGCCATTTTCATCAATAAAGGTGCCCTTCATGTTACGACGCACCTGACTCCTGACGGTCAGTATGTGAGTTTCAATTTTCCTGAAAAGCTGTTGGTCTTTTATGCAGATAGTGCTATGGAAAAAAATTATGTATCACCTTATACGAACTCTTCCTTACTGTCTCTAGTAATTAAAGGAGATGCTGAATGGCAAAGAGATGTACTAAACATGCTTTTGGAGCTGAAGAATAGATTTGATATGCCAAAGAAATGGGGATGGGAATATGAGGTTTCTATCAGAACCGTACAACTCTGGTTAACCTTGATATCTAATATTTCTCTCTCCTTTGAGGACACAGCTAAATACGTAAAAAGGCAGCAAGAACGACTTCAACTCATGCTTTCTTTCATCCATCAGCACTACGCAACTAATATAACTTTGCAAGATATTTCTGATGCTGCTCATTTAAGTGTTTCAGAATGTACCCGTAGTTTCAAAAAGACCCTTCATATCACACCGTATGAATATTTAATAAAGTACCGGATTAAGAAAAGTATGGAGCTATTAATTTCAACTGATTATACAGTAACTGAAATTGCCCATAGAGTTGGTTTTAATCATGTTAACAACTTCATTCAGTCCTTTAAAAAACATCAAACAAGAACACCTAAAGATTTCCGGAAATTAAGAAATGAAATCAAAATCCAAGATACTTTGCCAATAGATACTCCTGGACGGGGGCCGGAATTGTTTTAAACTATATAAAAAAAAGTGGCAGTCACGAAGGCTTCTTTTGCCCTGTTTGACTACCACTCACTGTTTAATATCCCATATCCTTTAATATTTTGGATAACGTGCTCAGACGCTCACCGATCATTTCATCGTCATCGCTAAGAGCTTGATTAAATAGCTTAATATCTTCATTAATTCGCTCATTATCTGTACATACCGCTACAGTCATCGCATCCCCTTGCAAGCCAACTCTGTCGATGACGGGCTGCTCCGGGTCATATAAATTCTCATATCGATACGCTTCGCGGAAATGTTCTAACGACCGGCAAATTAGAATGGACAAATCAAGCACGCGATGAAGAGGCAGTTCTTCTGATTGTCTGGACCATTTTTCCCCGGTATATCTCCATACCTTAGCAGAAATATCGACCTTTCCTCGATCATTCCACTGCGCCAATCCTAAGGAAAGACCTTTCGCATCTGTGTTTCCAGCCATTCGGCCGTCAACCTTCTCATAATTCTCCGATACGACAACAGGCTTATGTTTTAAAGTTGTAGGTATTTTCATGTTTTTTTTCTTCCTTCCAGTTACTATTTTACTAATTTACTAAACGACGGTTTCATCTTATCTTGGATTTCATCGTTAGTCAATTCGTGGTTTGTTATAACCTTTATCTCCGTAGGGCTGTAACTTCTCTAACCATGGCTTTAAGATTTTCTTCCGTTCCCAGCGCATATCAGTTACCTTATCTATCTCCTTCTGTTCTAGTACCTCATAAGTGAACGCATCCGTACCGAATTCTTTCCAATCCTTCTGGAGCTGGGCATTTGCAAATCTCCCTGAATCCAACTGCATTTGCAGGGTAAGCCATTTGTTTTTCAAATTAGGATAGCTGTCGATAAATATTTTGCCGTTGATTTGGTTTTTGATTTGAGCAACACCCATATAAATCTTAATCTGTTTGTACTCCTCGATCAGCTCTTTGCGTTTATTCATATCCATATCTTTCTCTCCTTATCTTAGATAATAAATTCATGGAAATTGTAGTTGGATTTTCATTTTCCC
Source organism: Paenibacillus sp. NPDC101420 (assembly GCF_050277435.1). NCBI lineage: Bacteria > Bacillati > Bacillota > Bacilli > Caryophanales > Paenibacillaceae > Paenibacillus > Paenibacillus sp. NPDC101420. The sequence continues at coordinate 99,139 of NZ_JBNNSE010000007.1, read as the reverse complement.
AGCGATTCCAGCTCCACATTACTTCTTATCTTAACCACAATAGGAAGCAGAAAAAGCGCACCGATAATCACAAATACACCACTCGCCATAAATACGCCCATCAAGGAGAACGTATCCTTAAGGTAGCCGGAAATGAACATGCCAACCACCATCATTCCCATAAAAATAGGCATGATTGCTCCTGAAACTCGGCCAATAAAGGCCCCTTCGGTATTTCGCACAAGAAGTGTCTGAATCCCTCCTTGAATGCAAGGGTAAAACAAACCACTGATCACCAAGAAAATAATCGTCAGCCAAATTTGCTTAGAAGCTCCCATTCCAACCGTACAGACGGCATTGACGAGTAAGCCTATCAAAAGCAATAGCTGTGGCCTTACTTTTTTGGCTATCCCGATTATTGCAGCTCCGCCTACTAACATGGCTGCCCCACTAGCCATCACAAGCCACTGAAGAAATTGTTTGTCCTTACCTAAGTTCTCGATGACAAGAAAAATCTGAAGCGGCTGAGTTAGTCCTGATGCCAAACCCACCGCCGAGAAAGTTAAACTAAGTGTTCTTAAGGGTTTACTCGATCCGATGTATCGCAAGCCAGCCGTTAACTCTTTGATGAAGCCGCTGGCTTTACCTGACTTGGGTTCTTCTTCATCCCGAGGAAGGGAAGACAATATAAGCGAAGAGCCCAGAAACATAACGGCTGTCAGGATCAGAGATACGTGAATTCCAAACTTAATAAAAATAAACGTACCAATAACGGGTCCCAAAACCGTAAAGACAGCGACAAGGGTTTGGGACATCGCCATAACGCCTTGCAGCTGTTCAGCTGGCACATGTCTCTTGTACAGTTTCATCGCCGAAGGCTGAGAAAATTGAGATAAGCTGGCAGATACAAAAGATCCGATAAGAAGCGCAATCCATTCGCCATTCATGACCGCAATCAGCACCACCCCGACGGACAAGCCAGATAACAAATCGCTCCATACCATGGTTCTCTTCGGCCGCCATCGGTCGGCAAAGGTCCCACCAATAAGACCAAAAAGAAAGATCGGTGCAAATTCGGCAACCGATATCAGAGATACATCTACCGGATTATTATTCGTCAATTCAGATACATAAAGAAGGACGGCATAATTCCGGATCCATATTCCGAGCTGCAATAACACACGGGAGAGGATAATTGTTCGAACATAACGATTAGAAAACATTTTAATTCCCCATATCCTTTACTATTTTTTACACCTTCTCAAAACTCTCCAACATGACAACATGATTATGTTTAAACGTTGTTGGTATTTTCATTGCACCACTCCTATTTACTAATTTACTCATTTACTAATTTACTAAATCACTGCTTCATTTTATACAGGATAGTGTCGTTCGTCAAGCCGTTTTCAGTCTCGATATTCCACAATCCTTTTTTTAAAGGTGTTAATTGATTCTGTAAACAAATAAAAAAGTGGAGCAACTGCCGTAGCATTTGCTCCACTTTTTTACGTTTATCTAATTTCAAAAAATTCTTTAGCGTATTCGACAACGCCATGGACATCTGAGAGACCGTCATCTATAAGCTCAACGGCCATAAAATTATCGTCTGAAACTTCGAAAGGTGCTTCTATACCAAATTGACTAGCTTTTTTATAACCAAACTTCGGATAATACTTATCATGACCCAAAACGACAGAGCCTTTATATCCAAGCTGTGTTGCGATTTTGTGGCCTTCAGTAATCAGTAGCTTCCCTATACCCTTGCTTTGCATTTCTGGTAGTACTGCAACAGGTGCAAGCGCAACCAGAGTTTGATCACCCACTAGAATTTCTGAAAAAAGGATATGACCGACGATCTTATTCTCATATTCAGCTACAAGAGATAACTCCGGAATAAACTTTGTCGAGCTCCTTAGTCTATTTACCAAATTGTGCTCATCATGATCTGAATGTTCCGCATTTTCAAATGATTTTTGGACTACATGGTAGACTTTGTTAATATCTTGAGCTTTTTCTTGTCTAATGATAATGTTCATTGATTTAATCTCCTGATCATGGATTTGAGCTCATTGCTTTCTATTCTGGGTCTTGGATAACCGTTAATAGTTACCTGAATCATAGCTCGTCCCAATTGTTCCGATGTAATGACACTGTTTAACTTCTTTAGCAAGGGATAAAGTGGCTTCATCACATCATAAAAAATCTGATACACTTTTGTTTTGGATTGTACGCCATATAGGGGTAGAATCACACCTGGTCTGAACATATATGCGTCCTTAAAAGGTAGCTTCAACAGATCGTTTTCTGTCTTCCCTTTCACTCTCGCCCACATAGAGCGTCCTTTTTCCGAACTATCCGTCCCACTTCCAGAAACATATATAAAGGTCATTTGAGGGTTCAATCTTGCTAATGTTGTTCCGGCGGATAGCGCGATATCATATGTTACTCTTTTATATTCCTCTTCCTTCATACCAGCAGAGGAAACCCCAAGGCAGAAAAAGCATGCATCATAACCTGTGATTTCATGTTCTATACTTGATAATTCAGCTACATTGGAAAGTTGAATTTGTCTTAGTTTTGTATGTTGCTGCTCTGTCTTTTTACGCCCAATCGTAAGTATTTCTTGAACTCTATCATCCATCAAACATTCACGTAACGCGCTTTGACCAACCATACCTGTAGCTCCAAAAATAATGACCTTCATATCATTGACTCTCCAATCTAAAAGATGATTCTATTTCCAATATTAACAGGCATTTTCGAAGCCAACAATCTTTTGGCGTAATCATGGATTGTAACAATGTGCTTGCTTCTTCATCCTTTATAATCATGCAACAACAGAAGGATTCCCAATTTCCGCTTCACCTAATATAAAGTCCTAGAAAGCTATACTATAAATCTATTAAAGTTTGACCTTGTTTAGGATCAGTGAGACGAGCATATTCTATCGAGATTGATAATAGAATGAATGAAATGAAACTCACTCCAAGCCCTTCAACTTAACTATGATGCCCTAACCCCAGCTAGTGGCCTGGGAGGAATAAGTGAAACGATTAACGGAGGTGTTTTTTATATGCAATGTATTTTGTGTGGTCCTTCTCCAGCCATCAACGTATTCCATGAGTATAGTTCGTTTACACTGATGCGGTGTAGCAACTGTGGTCTTATCTTTAGAGCGAATATTGCGGAGGTTGATACAACCGGCTTAATCGCAGATATTTATAATACAGAATGGATTGCAATGCGTGAAAAATATGCTCAAGCTACCTATTCTGATCATGCTCTGTTTAATTTAATGCTGCTGGAAATGTTCAGTCCAGAAAAAGGAGCATTGCTAGAGTTTGGTTCTGGAACAGGTGAATTTTTACATGCAGCTGAAAATGGCGGCTGGAGAGCGGTTGGCATTGAACCCTCACAAATGTCACGAGCCTATGCCAAATATAAATACGGTGTGGATCTGGTTAAAGATGAATGGAAAAGCACCCAAGACGATGACTCGGCTGAAAATCCTGATCTTCCTCGTTATGATGCGGTAGTGTTCTGGCATGTGCTTGAGCATATTTCCGATCCATTTGCATTTTTGAAGGATATTCGTAATCTTTTGACAACGCAAGGGAAAATTTATTTCAGTATACCCAATAGCCATTCATTAACCAACGAAGTCTACGGACCTGAATCACCGTTATTTATTGAACCCGATCACCTGTATCATTACACGGACGCTAATGTGCGTGAATTACTCAATCAGGCTGGATTTGAGATCATTTCGATATTCACGCGGCAACTGGTCTCTGTTTCGGATGGATTGATCGATGCACATCCTCACTATGGGCCAAATACTCCATTTGTTGAACGAATGGCTCTTTTGGCCAGATGGCAAGGTGAACGTCGCGGACATGAGATATGTTGTGTGGCCAGTCTGAAGGAATAATTTATTATACTTGCAAGAAAAAAAGCTGGAGCCAAATACACTTGGCTCCAGCTCTTTTGTGATGATTACAATCCCATAATTCTATAAATCAAAGCAGCAGCCTCCGCACGGGTGGTCAGATTCAGTGGTCTGAAGGTTCCGTCGGAATAACCATTGATTATCCCTGACTGCTGCAGGTACTCAACTGCTTCCCTGGCATAAGCTCCGATTTGCTTCTGATCAGCAAATACTACGGTTTTGCTGGAGTAATCCGGCTGAAGAGCTGCTAAACTCCGAGCGCGAAACAAAATAACAGCCATTTCTTGGCGAGTAATCGGTTCTTTTGCGCCAAATAAGCCTTCGCTGCGTCCGTTAACAATCTTTAGCGCCTGAGCTGTTGAGACAGCTTGGTAATACCAAGCGTCTGGACTCACATCTTCGAAAGTACTGCTGCTATCGGCCTGAAGGTCTAGCGCTGATACTAGCAGTTGAACAAACTCAGCTCTGGTGATTTGGCGGGCAGGCTCATATTTGCCATCGCCTGTGCCGTGAACCAAATCACGAGATGCCAACGCTTCAAGGATAGCACCGAAGACCGAATTGACATCAGAGAAGTGTATATCTCCATTCGCTGCAGCGTATAATCCAAACTTCCGTGTTGTGAAGGTGATGCTCTCTGTACCTGAAACGTATTTGGAGTTCTTGACCACTTCCGCCAGCCCCTCGCGGGTAATAGAATAGACGATGGCTTGATTCGGCGCTTCACTAGGATTCAATTTATATCCAAACGATACCTTCATTGCCGCAGTTTGACTTAATGTTTCTATTTGCTTTCCGTCTACCATCAAGGAGATCCGGTACACGGCATGCGTTTTCCATTTCTCTTTTAATGAAAGAGAAATGGTTGAAGGATCAACAAAATGAATGGACAGCTCCAACTGCTTGGAACCCTCCGGAATATTGCTACCCATCTTGTCAATTGGGAACGTTACGGTGGTTTCACCTGCTTTTATTGTAAGAGAGATAACATTATCTTTCAGTTCGGTAACGGGCAATTGAAAGGTTACTCCCTTAGCTGTGGCATCTAATTTAGTAAGCTCAAGTGCCAATGCACCATCTTGCACACCCTTCATCGCTTTTTGAATTTCTCCAGTAGGAAGCTGTGCAAGGCGCATTCCTTCAGCATCAGGTGAAGCCTGAATCTGAATACGGCCGGCTGAGATTATATTCACTGGATTAACTATTTTCCCTCCACTGTTACTATTGTTACTGCCATTATTGCTGCCGGACGAACTGCCAGGCGTTTCTGTTCCCCCGCGGTCTTCGCTCCGTACCACTTTCAAAGTGTAGGTCTTTGTTGTTGTTCCATTTGCGGCGGTAACTTTGATGCTGACGCTATTTTCTCCTACTTTTAGTTCACTTCCGCCAGTTACTGTTAATTTGGCTTTCGGATCTAAAGGTATCCCTGTAACAGTCACGGCTGTTTTAGAAAAGGGTACATTTATTGTATAGGTCAATGTATTACGGTCAAACCCGGGAATATCTGTACCCTCCATACTCAAAAAGCTCAAATCAGCATTATCACTCGGTTGTGTCTCCTCCTCATCTTCGACATTCATAAACTGGAAGGTGCGGAAAAGTGTCGCATCTTTCGCAGCGCCTATACCTGATCCCCACTCAATATACCCTTTTCGGCCCGCACCATCATTATCGTTAACCAACATCGAGAAGCTCAAGACATTGCCTCCCGCTCCTCGAATTGGACTTACTTCACTCCAAGGTAGTGCCAGTGCATATGAGGTAATCTTAGTCGCTTCATCTCGGGTTACTCTTAGAGTTCCTTTGGTCAACACTCCAGTAGCAGCACCTTTCATGGACAGCCAGCGGTATATTTGCGGCCCCTCCGGCGTCTGTGAAATTCCGTATTCATACCAGGATTGGCTATCACCCGGTACACCGGGAGCAAGGCTGAATTGAATACTGTCATTTTGCCAAATATTAATCCCGGAAGCGTTATGGCTGAATACATCATCACGGATGTCGGCGGTTAAATAAATGTTATCCGCATCCCAGTGTAATTGCGCTGTTCCGCTAAGATCCTCCGCACCGTTATACCCGCTCAACAAAGGGGTTCCGTCTGCAAGATCAATCAGCGCGGGAGTTCCTGTGTCTGATTGATGATTCATCCGGTTAATATCTATGTTTTGCTTGAGGTGAATTGTCTCATAGCCTTCAAGGTCAACGGTCAAGTCAAGAAGATATTTGACACCTTCAGAGAATCCCGGCAAGGGTATTGGATAAGTAAATTTGTTATTCGGAGCGATTTCGGCTAGTTGCGACTCGCTACCGCTGAGTTGGCCACTTCCTTCCCCTATTTTCCAGGAAATTTTGTTAATTTTCAGAGGGTCTACTCTAGAACTGTTTGTAAACTGAAGTTGAAGGGATATGCCTCCGTTTCTACCATCTGTAATATGAGGAGCAATTTTTAAGCCTTGAAAATATAATCGCAGATCATCTACAGGTGCTTCAGGCAGTGTGGCAGGATCAAGTCCGGGTCCATTATAGGCTCCGATATTCGGTGGATTTTCTGCTGAAACAGCATTTCCCCAATAGTCATGGCCTCCGTTGTCTGCAATGATTGCACCAGCCCCAAGCGCAGGGGAGCCTTCTCTTAGCTTGTAACCGTCCACTGTATTCCAGCCAATTCCACCGCTGCCCTGAGCAACCAAGAGCGGATTCGCTGTGACGGGATTCGTATTTTCCGGCTCACTTACTGGATGATTTCCATACAACAGGTTGTGGTCGAAGCTGCCATTTACCCCGGGCAGATTATAACCTCCCTGTCCAAGGTTGTAGACCAGATTATTCCTGAACGTATAGGGAGCGTTGATATTTCCCGCGTCGTCCCATTCATGGTCGATTATTTTGGTGTTTTGCCCAGTGCCGATATAGATCGTATTGTTATAGATTTGCGTATCCGGCGTAACCCCGCCTGCAAAATTAAACGTATGCGTCAGATCATTCTGGCTGATGTTGTATCTGACTACATTGTTAGAGGAGCCGGTCAGCACTCCTGGAGTTAAACGGGCATCGACAAAAAGCATGAATCCGCCCTTATTGCCATGGCTGTAATTATATTGAACTACACTGTCCATAGTATCGATATCCAGATTAAAGCCCTGACCATCTCCCTCTGGTTTATTTGTGTTAAAGGACTCATTAAACTGCACGATATTATTCTTGCCCCGGGTCGGCCAGATTGCGGCTGAGCCGTTAAACTCGCCTTCTTCGGAGTAGTTCCCACCTTCTTCTGCTATGTTATGCTCAATTAACGCTCCGTCCGCACCGAAAGTGAGAATGCCGTCGCTGTCTGCTTGTTTGACATAATTTCCGCGGATCGTAACATTGACCGTAGCATAGTCGGCTCCGTTGAAACGCTGATCCCATACCACAATTCCTGTCCGTCCAATTCGTTCGACCGTGTTGCCTTCGATCCATACCCCATCAAATTTGTCCGTGCCCGTCGTTCCGCCCACATATACGGAGATTCCACCGAATGCATGCGGACCGCCTTCAGCTCCAGAAACTGTCGGATAACGGAAGCTGCTTGATACATCATGAACATAGTTATCCTGGATGAGGATATTTCTTAATGTCCCTCCGTTTGCGTTCTCCACCATTATGCCTTCCCGGTAAACCGTTCCTCTCTCGGAAGCATAATTAGTAACCTCAAGATCCCGAATTGCCCAGTTTGAGGCATTACGCAGGTATACAGCTGCTCCGGCCATGCCTCCACCATTGATAGTCGGTTTACTTCCGCTGCCATAGGAAGTGATTGTTATCGGTTTATCGTCTGTTCCGCTACCCTTAGGATATAATTGTTCATTCCAGATTCCACCCTTCTTTAACAAAATTCGGTCTCCAGCCTCAAAGGTAGTCTGGTTAACTACAGAGAAGGTCTTCCAGGCTGTCTCAGGTGTTTTTCCATCATTGCTGTCGCTGCCTGCAAATGAATCGACGTAATAATCTCCGTCTCCACCGCTGTTCCCTCCATCTCCAGGCAAGCGGTTGGACAAGGAGACCGATCCTAGCTGCAACAGCCAAGGGGCGGAATCGCCGCTGAGCTCTATTTTTAAATAATGAATGCCTGAAGGAATCCCTTGTGCTGGGGTATAATTCGTCCCGGTCCAAGCTGCATCTCCTGTAGATTGTGGAGCTTCATGTATTGCTGAAATCTCTGTCCAGGTGGATGCATCCGCCGATCCATAGAACTTTATGCTTCCGCTAGACCCGGCAAAGGAATGCAGACGGACGATGAAATGCTGCAAATTATGCAAATGGTACACAAGTGATTCTGCCGAATCTGCTGTTCTCACAGCACGAGAATGATCTCCACCAAAAAAAGTGGGATTGCTTGTATCTAAAGACCAATTTGTACTAAATGTATACAGCTGTGAAACATCATCAAGTTCATCATTAATCGTTTGGGGTGCAAGTGATACATTGGAGAGCGTAAGGTGTCCAAGCTGCATCAGCCAGCTGTCGAGGTCGCCGCTGATCTCGATTTTGAGATAATTGACATCATTCGGAAGTGCACCGGCGGGCGTGTATACTGTTCCATACCAACCAGAACCGGTTGCTGTGGGACTGTCATTAATGGCTGGAAGCTCCGTCCACGCTGTCGCATCACCCGATCCGTAGAACTTGATTACAGCTGTTGAGCCAGAGAAATAATAGGCTTGAAGCGTAAACGACTGAATTCCTGTTAATGAATAAACGGCATAACCGGTATCCGTGGATGTCCTGACCAACCGCGTAGCATCTCCGCCGAAGAATTGAGGATTGCTGCTGTCAATCAACCAATTCTCCGAACTCAGCTCCGCTGCTGGCAGAGCAGAGAAATCATCGGCATACGTCTCTTCAGCATGGGCAGAAGCACCCATTACTGGGAACACTGTCGTAAAGATCAGAACCATCATTAGCAGTGATTTTGCGAGTTTTTTTAACATTGTTGTGTTATTCCCCCTTGAACATTTATTGAATGGCTTGGTTTGCGAGTCTTTCAGCCATTGGGTAATTCCATTCTGGGACAGCTTTGGATAGCTTATCGTCCACCATGGATCTAAACTTCTGTTGCGCCAAATGAAGTGTGATAGCATCCTTCACTTGATCGAAAGGTATAACTCCTGCATCCTCTACCGATAGACAGTAAAGTAGATGGATGGCCCCATTTTCAGCAAACAAGCCACTAATCTGTCCAGGTGCAAGCTGATCGGCAGCAAGCAATACCTTAGGATTTTCCAGCGCTGCTGTTCGCCGGGAAGCACTTGTTATTTTGACTTCGCCCACGTTTATACCCAGCTCTTTTGCCTGCTGATGGATGCCTGCGTCTGATCTTATTTCTGCTGTTGCTGCTGCCCGGAGCAATTCCATTTTCTCCATGGCCTCCTGCTGATCCTTGTATTCTGTTTCCGGACCAAAGGGCAGTGATGCCCATTCAAGATGTATAGCTCCCGGCCGAGAATATTTAGCAGCTTGCTTTGCTTCATATTCCAGCCTTACCTGTTCATCTGAAATCACGATGCCTCCGTTGCTGCGCATTGCCTCAATCGTGGCATCTTCAAGGTTGCTCATGTAATAACTGTAATAGGCCTGCGCTTCCAGATGAAGAGGACCATACACCACCTCCTTATTCGCTACCGCCTGACTCCGCCGTTGATTCTCACGCCCCATTCCTTTTAGAAAACCTTCATAGCTGATATCCGATACCACACCTGCTTCTTGAGCAAGCTGCAACTCCATCCGCTTCGTCAGTAGCTGCGTCTGGGATTCTTTTATCCACCTGTGGATTGGTTTTTCGCCGGAATAGTCGGTAGACCAGAATTTCTCTGAGTAGTCGGCATCGTAGGTCTGTTTGAAGTAATCAGCAGTCAGTGCCCGATTCATTTGAAGATGCCAGTTGAACTCCGCTGCAGTGACCTCCTGTCCGTTAAGGGTCAGAAGTGGTGCTTCTGCTTGTGGAGCCTGCATATTCATCGCGCCAATCAGCAGCAGGCTTCCCGCAATGAGAGCGAATAGAATAGTGATAAGTCGATTTCTTTTGGAATGAAGCCTTAAAGTCATAAGTTGATTCCTCCTCTCCGCATTCTTATTAAGCGCTTTCATTCTCTTCGATATTAGACATGTTACCCTTGAAAAAACAGGCGGGAATGCTGCGAAATGGTTTGCCATTTCACGATTTGACCAAAAAGAGAAATTTCACTCCATCCAAAAAACAAAAACAGCCCGAAATATTCCGGACTGCCTTGCATTGCTTTTAGGACGGGACTACCCCCGGACACATACTGAAGCTCAGGACGCCGCCTTTGATAATCTCTTCATGAGGCAAAGAATGGTGCTCCCAAAGCGTATGGTTCCAGTGGATTGATTTACTGTACACATTGGCGGGGCTGTTGTTTTGCGCTTCAATGACCCATTGCCGCCCATTTTCAAGTCGAATCGTTACTTTATCAAATAGTGGGCTGCCCAGTACATATTCGGAAATCCCGGGACTTAACGGATACAGTCCGATGGCGCTCCAAATATACCAGGCACCCATGCTGCCATTATCCTCGTCACCGGGTAACCCATCCATTCCACTGTTGAACAGTTTAGCCATGGTTTTGTGAACCCAGTACTGTGTTTTGGACAATGCCCCGAGTCGGGCGAAAATATAAGGTATATGGAAGCTGGGCTGATTGCTGATGGCAAACTGCCCTAGATCGGCCGCAGCCATTTCCGACATTTCATGAATTTCCAAGCCATAAGATCCCACTTTGAATATCGGTTCCTCAGCCATTAACTGGTCCAGACGCCGAACAAAAGCTTCCTCGCCACCCATCAGACTGGCTAATCCCGGGAAGTCATGGGGAACCGCCCAGCTCCCTTGCCAAGCTCCACCTTCACAGAACGGATCACCCCACGCCAAAGGATCAAATCCTTCCTGCCAAGTACCGTCCTCGTTACGGCCTCTCATAAAACCAACCTCGGGATCAAACAGCAGTTTGTAATTCTGCGCCCGGTCCATAAAACGCTCATAATCATCCATTTTGCCGAGTGCTTTGGCAATCTGGGCTATACAGAAGTCCCCGTATATATAATCCAGCGTGTTACTTACACTTTCATGAAAACGATCATGCGGCAGATAGCCGTGCTGCAAATACAATTCTAGCCCCCGTCTACCCAGCTTCTCGTCTGTAGCCGGACGATCTGCATGTTTCAGCAAACCTTCATATAATAGCTCTACGTCGAAGCCGCCGATGCCCTTAACCACGGCATCCGCAGCTGCCGCATCGATCAGTGTGCCGGGCATGGCACTGCGTTCACCTGGTGACAGCCATTTTGGCAGCCAGCCGCTTTCACCGTAAGCTAATGTCCAAGCCTGCATGATCTCACCGAGCAAGGATGGAAACAGGATACTGTATAACGGGAAGCTAGTCCGGTATACATCCCACAGTCCGATATCTGAATACATTGGACCCCGGCAAATGCTGCCGTTAAAAGGACTGTAATGAATTTGCTCGTCCTGCTCGTTATATTCATGCCATGTTCTAGGAAACAGGCAGATCCGGTACATACAGCTGTAAAAGGTACTGAGGTTCTCTTCATCCGCGCTTTCGACAACGATGCGGCTCAGCCGTTCTTCCCAGCCTGCCTCTGCTTTGCTCAAGGTCTCTCCGAAGCTGTTCCCACCAACCTCCCGATCGAGATTCAATTGCGCTTGCTCCCCACTAATAAAGGAAGTGCCGCATTTCACTTCTATTACACCGGATTCCGGTAGGTTTAATTCTACGTATGCACCCAGCTTATCGCCGGTTCCTTCATACGTCCCTAAAGGTTGGTACTCCCCGTCAAAGATTCCCGAATCCTCCATGAGAATGTCTGTGTCGAATTGGAAGACGAAATACATCGCGAAATTATCGGGTACCCCGGCGGTATGGCCTCTTGTAAAGCCGATGATCCTGCGTTTCTCCGGTTGAAAGGTGAGTTGAGACTCGCCTTTTAGCGGTGCTATTATGAGCCTGTTCTGCTGTCCTTTAGCGTATGATGTTATTCTAATCACTGCACAGCGCTCTGTAGGGGTCAGCTCCAGTCGGGTACGATATCGCCGAAGAGACACATCGAAGTAGTGTGGGGACACTTGCATCTCTTCCGGTTTAAAGGAAGATGAGCGCGAATCAGGACTGAGCAATAACGGTCCAGTCTGCGGCAACAGTGTTAGATGTCCATAATCTCCGATCCAAGGACTGGGCTGGTGAGTTAGTCGTATGCCCTCCAGGTGGCGATGGTGCGGATGGAAGAACCAGGTCCCCCCTGCTTCGTGGGTTTGTGGGCTCCAAGCCGCCATGCCAAATGGCATCGCTGTAAGCGGCAGCGTATTGCCGTGTGAGTAGCGGAAATCCGACTTAGTCCCCTGTAATGGATTAACATAATCTAACAAACCCAAATGGATACACTCCTTTGGCTGGCTTACACCAGCTCTATAATCTCCGACCTTAACTGCTGCCGGCTAAGATAATCGAAATACTTGAACATCTCCAGCTTCTACCCGTATAGACAGTTGAGTTGTTGAAGGTTCTAACGGATTTATTGGCTGAATTTTGGCATTCCCATCGTCAAACCATGGCTCTGCTGAAGTATAATTGGCAGGCAGCGTAACTTTGGCTTCTGCCAACGTGTTCCCTTCATTATGCACATAGAGGAACGCACCTCTGTCTTCTTCAACTTCCCACTCGGAAAGATCAGCGCGGACACCTCCGCTTGCTTGCACATTCGGCTGTAGCTTCAATTCCTGCTGTAAAAGATCGCGCACCAACTGGAGCGTTCCGGTATGTCCATCCTGCCAGTAGGCAGCCGCAAGTAAGGTACCGAACCACACAGCACGCCCATTGCCATAAGCGGCGGCCGTCAACACAGGCATGTTGTCCTCGGCAAATTCGGCTAGGACCTTCACATGACTTTGCAGCGAAATATCTGATTTGTAATAGGAGCCGTGTGCCTTATCATCTGCGGCTGCTTCCCCTTCCTTGCTGTGCTCCATTACATTAAGGAGTGGGATCGCCGTCCGTGATTCGAATGCTACCTGATGATAGCTATGATCCAGATTCTCGGCAGAATGAATCCAAGTCTCCCGAACCCCAAAGACTTCATCAAATCCGTAACCAGGAACTGTATAGCTGTGACAGCCATTCTCTGCCTGAAGCGCGCCGAAGGAGCATTCCGAAACCAATATGCCTCCCTTTTCTACCCACTCACGCAGGAGGTCACACAGTTTACGGTTCAGATACAGTGGATAAGGCATCCACAGGCAGCGGTATTGCTCCAATGTCTTTTCCGTAACATCCGACTCATGCAGAAATTCCACTTTATAATTAAGATCATGTAGCAGTTTATGGACGCCTTGAAGGGAATCGTTATAGGTGTCCAAATGATCATGGGCAGCAAAGTTTGCGATTTGGTTCTGTGGGCTGAATAGAATAGCAATCCCGTCCCCACGCCGTTTTGCCTGTAAAAGCTCATGCTTATTGTATTGCACAAGCTTATTTAGTTGGGCCATATCCTTGTACCATGGGGTTGGACTGCCGTCCAAATACACACTACCCCAAGCCGGAGCCTCCTGTCCTAATACCTCCGGTCTATACTGCCAGAACAGATATCCCGTGATGCCACGGGCGAGCGGGGTCAGAATATGCCGCTTCATTTCTCGTAGCTCCGGCTGGCGCGGTTTCATCGCCGTATTGCCAGGCAGCGCATGAATCTCTGAGTTGATGATCGGTTTGCCTTTGGCGGCAGAGATCAGTAGATCAGCCGACCAAGCTGAGGACCCTAGGCTATTTCCTGTCAGGTCACAGGGCTCAGCCAGCTTAAAGTCGTCTGATCCTGCTGTAATCATATTAAAAATAGGAGCTGGCACAGTATGTGCCATAACAGGATGAAGCAGATCCAGTGACTTCACAGTATCTACCCGGCTCCGCAGCTCATCTGTTAAAGTACCGGACATGAACAGCCGCCAGTCCACCAAATCATTGAATACGCCTTGCCCACGCGGTGCCTCTACTTCCTCCCAGCTTCCGTAAGTCCGCTGCCATGATTCGTTCAGAGCTACCAGAGTAATATATTTATTTTTCAGCCATTCTTGGAATGCCAGCACTGAGTGCTCGCAATAACATACCTGGTTGTCAAATGACAGCTTGCGCTTAATCCCTGTCGTCAGCTCAGGCTCATTCCATAAATCCCACACCCAGAGTGCAGGATGATCTTTGAAAGTCTTCACTGTTTCCGCCAGAAATTTCGCCTTCTCCGTGGCTGCAGCTGCATGGTGATAACAAGGTCCAGGAGCTCCGCCAATCTGGCGGCAGTTAATTGCCCTTGGTTCCAGAACGGAACCGTCTGCTGTGATCATTTTGGAATCAGGATGTTTTTTATAAAACCAGGCTGGCGCCACATCGAAAATCACGTTCAAAATGACCTTTAAGCCATTCTGTTGAGCAATATCCATCAGCTCCTGAATATCATCGAACTGGTAGATCCCTTCTTTGGACACGCTGGCGCGCCACTGCACCCAATACTTCACACAATTGAAGCCCTGCCCGGCAATATTGCTTAGGTCTTTCTCCCATTGATCCCGGAATGGGGTTGGGGAACGGTAATATTGAAACCCGAATGGAATAAATGATTTTTGTATCAAGGGTACTCCTCCTACAGCGTTCAATTTCGATGTCATGTATTTATAAAAGCGCTTACCGCTCTTTTACGGTTAAAGTCTATCACAGTACATTTTGCAAAAGTTAGGATGGAATCCTATGAAACGGTTTGTTAAGCTGTTGAAATGTTTAGAACTTCCGCTATGCGGACATTTTTGTACTTAGCCACCGGTGAACATACTGCGAAATCGTTTGTGATCCTGACAACTGAGAAATTACCGCTCCTCTAAAAGAGGTTTCATGTTTATAATGACTGTAAGACATATTAGAAACTACTTCGAGGTGAGGCCAATGTTGAAAGCGCTTATAGTAGATGATGAATATCTCGTCCGTATGGGCATCACCCAAACCATAGACTGGGCAGAATACAACGTCGAGATCATAGGAGAAGCCAGCAATGGTGAAGAGGGTTTGGAGCTTGCACTACAGCACCGCCCGGATGTGATTATTACCGATATCCGTATGCCGTATATGAACGGTCTTGAACTTATCGAGAAAATACGGGAGCAGGACATGCTCGTAGGCATTGTCGTACTTAGCGGTTATGACGAATTTCAATATGCGCAGGCTGCATTACGTTATGGTGCCTCCACCTATTTGCTGAAGCCCATTAATATAGAAGAACTCGCAGATACAGTACGAAGCGTTGGCGATGAAATCCTGGGGAAAAAGCAACTCTCCAAGCGATATTCACAGCTTAATGAGGAAATTGCCGCGATATCCAAACAATTCTGGCAGGATTTACTGCATGGCCAGCTGCATAGTGAGGAATTCATTACCAGCAAAATAAAGCTGCTGGAGCTGCAATTGGAACCAGGAAAAGCTATGCTGCCGCTGTCCATAGCCTTCCCTGCTGATAATGGTCTTCAAGGAACTGATGTAGGCAAAGCGTTGGAGGATGAAGCAGCGGTTATTCTGGAAGCGTATTCTTTTGAACAGCTCTGTCTATTCCGCGATAGTCATCTGGAGTGGGTTATGATTCTCCGAACCGATGAACCTGAGCTTGCTGGTGATTCTGCCCGCAGATTAGGTAAGCAGCTATCGGAATGGAGCCAGCAGCACTTCGGCCAGGCTCTTAGCGTTGGCATCGGCAAACCAACTGAAGAATGGAACGGAATCGTAGATTCATACAAACAGGCTGTGCTTGCTTCGCAGCGTGCATTGTCTGGTATTGAACGCGTGTTGTACGCTGAGGAAGAGGCCGGAGCTCGATGCCGGCGTGAAATCAGAGACGCCCTCGCTTTTATCCGGGAGCATTATGCTGGGAACATTACCGTGGAGATGGTTGCTGCTGCGGTGTTCGTCAGTCCAACCCATTTAATGCATCTATTCCGCAAAGATTTGAACAAGACGTTCTATGAATGTCTGACGGAATATCGGATTGAAGAAGCCAAACGTATGCTGCGCAATCCGATGTACCGGGTCTATGAGGTAGGCAATCAGGTTGGTTTCACCGACTCCAAATACTTTAGCCAGATTTTCAAAAAGATGACGGGCATCCCGCCGAGCGAATATGCAAAAACCTATGGTTAAGCTAACGATGGCCAACCGGATGGATTCTTGGATGCGGAGGTTCAAGATCAAAAGTCGGATTGTTGTTGTCCTGTTAGTGGGATTGTCTCTGCATCTGGTGCTGATGCTTGTTATTTTTAACTTCTATTCCTATACCTATCTGCAGAAGGATCTGTATCGCCATGTGGTCCAGACTCAACGCCAAATTGGGCTCAGTGTGGAGTTGATGGTCGATGACATTCAGATGTTGTTCCTGCGATTTCTGGTGAACAGCGACATTTACCAGATCATTAATAACGATTCCCTGCCAGCAGCAGACAAGGAATTACGGATCGGGGCTATCATCGACGGTATGCTGGCACAGAATGATCTGGTGGGCAATGTAATCATCAACACCAATGATAATATGCTTTACTCTTATCAGTCCAAGGAGCAGATGCTCGAGGTTCCCGAAGCCTTGTTCATTAAACGTATTCAGGAGAGCAGCATGCCTGTTGTCGGTGAAATCAAACGGGATGGGGACGGCAATGCCTATATCCCCTTCGGACAGCAATTCCGGAACTTCAATACGGGGCAAAATATCGGGGTCGTCATCATCTATGTCAGAGAAGCCGCCTTGGCAGATCTTTATTCCTCCAGTTTCACTGGCATTGGCTACTCCTTCCTGACTTCCAGCGACCGGATTATATCTCACCCCGACAAGCGGCTCTTGGGCAATTTTTTGGAGGAGAACGCCCCTCTTCGTCCGGGTCAGAAAGAAGGCTACCGCACCTGGTCAGATAACGGGAATTCCTATATCATTGCTACTTATCCTTTGAATCCTAGGTTGGAAACGCTTGGCGTTAGCTGGGAGTTCACCAGTGTGATTTCTAGCCATAAGTTGCTGGAGGGAATTGCCAAGGGTAACCGAAATGCCCTTCTTTTCGCCAGTGTTACCTTCATTGTGCTACTGATTCTTTCCTTTTATCTGGCGGCCAAAATCACCCGACCACTACTGAACTTGAAGAAGAAGCTGAGTCTGTTTGGCAAAAAAGACCTAGCAGCTGTCTATGAGCAGCGGGCACAGGTCGATGAGATTTTCCAGCTAGAGAACAGCTACTATCAGATGGTAGAACGGATCAGCCAATTAATGCTTGAAAAAGATGAGGAAAAAGAGAAGCAGCGCAAGGCGGAGCTGACTGCGTTGCAGTCGCAGATCAATCCCCATTTTCTCTATAATACGTTGGATGCGATTGCCTGGATTGCCCGGCTGAAGAAACAGCCCGACATTGAGCGGCTGATTTCTTCTCTCGCGACCTTTTTTCGGATTAGCCTGCATAAAGGCGATAAATTCGTTACTGTCGACGAAGAAATCCGTTTGGTTGAGAGTTTTGTGACGGTCGAGCAAATGCGTTTCCCGAATAAATTCGAGATTGAATACGATATTGAGGAATCGCTGCGCAAAGTCCGCATTCTAAAGCTGATTCTTCAGCCTATCGCAGAGAATGCGATCAAGCACGGCATTAGCGAAAAACGTGGCATGGGCAGAATCTGGATTAAAGGCGAGCTGCTGGAGGATGAGATTCGCTTTACAGTGACGGATGACGGAGTCGGCTTTGCCAACGGTGCGACACTTAGCCAAGCTAAGGAAGATGTGCTGTTCCAGAGCGGATATGGGTTGCGAAATGTGGACGAACGGATCAAGCTGGAATACGGTCCTCAATATGGGCTAAGCATCTCCAGCACTCCGGGGCAAGGCACCACGGTTACGATTAGCTTGAAGAAGGAGCTGCCCAATTAACTAAGATTGTTAATGAATGCGGACACTACAAAGAAATCGTTCCTTTTTTGAGAGGTAGGTGGTACTTCCACTTTTCTCATAAAGAACGATTTCTTTTTTTGACGTGTGAGCAGTGTGGGTAGATATTCTGCTCAATGCTGTCAATACTGATTTAATAAATAATATCGTGTTGTTCCCCGTCTTTGGGATCGTTAATAACAACCCACTGTTCCTCAACTATGTTTAGTTCCTCATTGCAGAATTCCATTGCTTCTTCTAATGTTTCATAACAATAGTCAGCATTTGCACCCTTATTTTCATGAGTTTCAAATAGAAATAAATAAACACGATACTTTGATTCATAAATCATTACCTTACTTATGTTCCCTATTGGTTCTGTAAGAAGAGCATACATTCTCATTTTTTCACCCCATATGTTCTATTGCATTATCTTACCATAACGTTATCCAGCCCAATAGTTGAACAAGCCCCTACGAAGTAGATTCGCTGTGATCGGTTCCCACCCAAGTAGATATAAGCACTGCTAGCCAGTGACCTTTTGCAGATTTTAGCGGGTAACCTGAAATTCCAATGCTTCATAGATTCTGTCTGCCATTCCGACTGCCAATCTTAGTCTTTCATCGTGGAGTTAATTTTCAAGTACAACTGTTTCAGCGGATTAACAATACTGCCACTAAGCATTGAGATCAGCAACCAGAACACTATGAACACGACGATGTTTAATCCAATCATTAAATACTTAAATGTCCGCAGCTCTGCATTCATCCCGTCTGCAGAGATGTAGGTGACAATCCGCTCATCCGATTCGGGCAGCGGATAGAGCAAAATCAAGCCGTCGGCCGTTTCACGCTCCAACAAATCCATAGCACCGCTACTTGAACTATCTTGTTCTTCCGGCATAGCTGGATTATCCTTCTCTGGTGTGGCCAGCGCAGTTCTAATTTCTTGCAGCCGCTTCATGGGCACATCCGCCGCATTCAATAGCTTTCCGTTACTTGTCAGCAGATAAACTTCATTCTCGCCGTAGATCGTATTCTTACCTGACAGATAGAAGCTGTACAGCTTGTCAATCTCAACTTCGAGCGAGAGCAGACCTAAAATTTGCCCCTCCGTATTCTGAATTTTCACCTCAAGCAGCAGACGGTCGCGCAGATCAGAAGGCGCGTTCATCAGATGTTCCCGGTTCAGCACCGTCCAGCGCAAAGCCTGTTCCCGATTATCCAGAAATTGTTCCATCCCCGGAACTTTCTTGATCTCTGTAAAGGGGAGAAGCCCGGATACATTGCTCGAGGAGTACATCCCCCCTGCTTCACCCCAAATATAAATGCCGAGAATGTCACTGCTAGAGGAGCGAATGCCCTCAAGTATAGGAGAAATCGCTCCGTCGTACGCTGGTTTTTTCAACGCATTCTGTACCACCTGATTGTTGGAGATAAGCTTGGAGGTCTCCTCTAGCCAGTTCATGAACAAAAGAGTGTTCTTATGCTGCTGGCCAGTGTATTGAACGGACAACTGCCGCAACATATCCAAACTTCTATGCTCCATAGTACGGTACAAAATGAAACTCGAAGCGGCAATGTAAACGGTAATAAACAGCACCAGGACAAGGCGGATGTTGCGGCCGAATGATCTGAACATATAACTCCCCATCCCCTCTGGTGTATGAATCAACGAAAACGAAGATCAATTGAAATCAGACTATCAGCTAAAGTGACTAATGTCGATCTCCTTATAAAAAGAACCTGCATCTGTTAGCAGCACTTCATGATTAGGCAAGATAATTGTAATCGCCGAACCGGCTGGCCAGTTAGCTTCAAAATGGAAGCTTTTATGTCCCGCTTCTGAATGAATTTCCCATTTTACATGTATTGGACCCAGACTTGTGCTTACGATTCCACTGGCCTGTTGCAGTTCGCCGCAATGTGGCTTTACGGTTATTCCCTCTATCCCTTGCCGGACACCCAATATCCCTCTTGTGAACTCAGTGATCGGCAGCGCGCTCCAGGCGTGACAGTCACTTCTGGTTCCAACAGAGTCCATTTCTGGGAGTGTAGTGAGGTTCAAATCCAGCTGTTTCATCCAACGAGCCCATAGTCCGAAGGAGCGGTCATACCATCCGCAATGTTCCAACGCGCGAAAAAGATAATAGCTCATCGGCAGCGAAAGTTTAGCCAGTGATGTGTCAGCCATTGTAGCCTCTAGTAGTGCTGCCCCCTCTACAGCGTCCACCGTGCCAGCTAAAATCGCCCAGACCTGCGTATGCTGGCTAAGCTGCGATTCCGCTGTTGCCGCCGGACTGTCGCGGAACATCAAGCTGTTCGATTGGCGACAGCAATCCAGTACCGCAGTGTTGACCGCGGCTTTGCGCTGGCGCAACTCAGATGCAATCTGCGTCCACCCGCTGGCGGCAAGTAATTCAGCCGCTTGCTCCAACGCGGCTGCATACATCAAGCTAAGCACGGTTGCAGGTGCATCATCCGTACAGTCTGGTGCACCAAGTGGCCATTCTTCTACCCAGTCAAAATAATTCCAATATTGGCGAGGCGTTCTGTCCACCAGACCTTGCGGTGTCAGTCGCTGATCGAACCAGTCCAATACAGATAACAGTGGCAGTCGGTACTGATTTACGATATCCAAATCTCCAAAGGATCTATAGTGGTCATGAATCATCCCGATCCAATACAAGGAGAAGGAGGGAATGACCTGTGGCAGCACGGAGGGGTAGCGGCTTTGCAACATGCCGTTTGGCAGCTGCGAAGCCCTATAATCTTCCATTGCCCTCTGTGCCAATCGGTCGTCTCCTGACAACAGGTACGTAAACTCCATCATCAGTTTGGTATCCATGGTATATTGCAGCTGTTCATAATACGGCGTATCCTCGTAGGTCTCATGCATGCAGCGTTGTAGGGTTCGGACACTCAGCTCCCAGAGCTGGTTATATCGTTCATCGTTGCAATGAAAGCTTCCTTCCGCCAGTAACGGATACCCAGTCTCTCGATAACTGAAGCCGGATATCGTCAAAGGTTCAGCTCCAGTATGCACCTCCAGTCGGACATACCGGAAGGTACGAAACCAGAACGGTTCATAGGTTTCCACCTGCATCGAGGTGCCATAACCGGCTGGGTGGTAGCTGTCATATCCGCCTCTTAGTACATGCTCCCGCATATCATCTCGGACAGCTTTGCGGCGGATCTCGTCATCCCCAGTCTCTTCTTCGTAGCACTCGGAGTAAAGCAGGGTGATCCGGCTACCTTTACCCCCAAGGAGCTTAAGCTGCGGATAACCTGTGATTAGCTCACCTGCATCCAGCTCCAGCCAAAGCTGCTGTCCCGCTTCCACGTGTATTCCTGCTAATGGCGTCGAGGCTCCACCAGCTTCATTCCGCAGCTCCAGACTATGCCCGTTTTCAAAAAGGGCTTCCCCTTCACCACTGCTGCTGCGCATCAGCTTCAGGAAGAGCTGCTCCCGCTCATACAGCAGCGGAATCGGACGTTTGTCCAGTTGCCATGGGGCCAATTGGCCATAATCATCCCGCACCGGCTGTACAATCCTTGCGGCTAACCAGGCGCTGTCGTCATATTCCGGCAGCGTCCAATCCAGCAGCGCTACGTCCCCCTCCACCTCTTCCAATCCGCCCATCCAGCGCATAATCGGAAACGGCTGAAGTCGGTAGCTGTGGTCCCTAATGCTTTTCCATGAGGTATCCGTATTGAGTTCCTGCACAAGCTGCCCATTGTTCATAACTTCCGATTCTACAAGCAAGCCGCCTTTTTGCGAACGCCAGATGGATAGAGGTCCGTCTTCCCCCAGCTCAAAGGGAGATGTCCCTGCATAATGAACTACCATAACAGCAATCACATTTATACCTGGTTGCAAAACGTCGTCCAAATTGAACTCCTCATAATAGTGTACATGACCATGACCCTTGCAAGGACCGGCCCATAAACGCTGCCCGTTAACAAAGAGTCTGTAGCGACTGTCAGCAGTAATGGCCAAATTCAGACTGTAGGCCCTCTCGGCTCCAGCTGGCAGCTCAAACATTTTGCGAAAATACACTCGCTCGTGTTGCTGCTCCCAACTTTCTGTCCCTTCCTCATCCAAAGGCCAGATCCATCGCGCGCTCCAGCCTCCCCATTCTTTTGCTGCCATATAATGCACCTCTCCTTTATCCCTTAGAGTAGATTTGTCAATCTACGCAGAAACGGCATCGCCGCCCTTCAGAAGGACGACGCCGCCGTTTGACTGTGTTTATTTCACCTTGTCGAGATAATCACGTTGGAATTCTTCAGCAGCCTTAGTCAAAATCTCCAGTGGATCTGCGTTTTTGTCTGTTAGGACGGTTTGCAGTACAATATCCAGCTTCTGGTACAATTCCTGAGCGTTGACCGGCTCTTCTGCCCGCATGCCTTTGCTGCCGTTGTCCATATAATCACGGAACAAATCCAAGTTTACATTGTTGTATTTGTCGAGAATCTTCTGTTCTTCACCAATCCGTTTCTCATCTGTCCAAATCCGCAGGCCGTAAGGGCCTACGATCAGCCCCTGATCACTCAGTGTCTTTTTCTCGATATCCCAACCAGTTAATGCCTCTTCTGAGGACTCCGGTGTGAAGCCGTAGGTTTTTAGCCATTTGAATCCAGCATCAATCTGCTCAGGGGTTACATTAGGCGAGAACATATATAGACCACCGCCGAGCAGAGTTACAGGTTTCCCGATCGGTCCAACTGGAAGGGCGGACATTGCTACATTATCTTTAGACATTTTGGTCTGCTGCTGGATGACTGGAGGCCAGTCATTCATGCCAAAGCTCATAGCGACTTGATCGGTTCCGAACATGCGGAACATGTCATTCGTAACATCCACCAGATTATTGTCCGGCAGGACATCATATTTCCATTTCAAGTCCTTCACATATTGCAGGGCCGCCGCTGCCTCTGGAGAATTGAACACCGCTTGCCATTTTCCATCTACCTGTTTCTCGAATTCCGCGCCGTAAGCCCAAGCAATGTTCATGAACATCCAGCCGCCCTGGCCGCTTTTGGTTGGCAGGAATATTCCCGCCTTACCGGTCTTTTGCTTGATGATCTGCGCAGTTTGTGCCAGCTCTTCATATGTTTTAGGGAACTTTGGTATGCCCTTATCGTCCAGCAGTCCAGCTTCCTTGAAGAGATTCATATTGTACAGCATCCCCATCACGTAGCCGTCCTTCGGAATCCCGTAATATTTGCCGTCCTTGGTCACCATCTTCAGCAGATCTGGATTGATCGCTTTGTCATAGCCATATTTTTTCATCGTATCCGTGATATCTGCCGCGTAATTTGCCTTAATGATTTTGCTAGTTTCTGTAAAAAAGGTTTCGTACACCGTAGGAAGCTGACCGCTAGCCGCTTTAGGCAAGAAAGAGCTGACATCATAACCCCATTCATCCTTGTCCACAATGATATCTGGATAATTAGCTTTCATCTTCGCCATGAGCTGCTCATACTGGGCAATTTTGGCTTCCTCATTCGGCTTCGGCCAGTTGCTGACCTTGATCGTCACCTGTTTGTTGCTCGCTTCCTCCGTATTCCCTCCGGCGTTCTCTTCTTTGGAGCCTCCGCAGCCAGCCAGACCGGCCGTAAGAAGCAGCGTTAGCGCCAGTGTAGCTGTAATTTTTTTGGTGTGTTCGATTCTCAATGTAATTCCCCCTAGTCTTATTGTTAAAGCATTCTTCACAACATGTAAAGCGCTTTCTTTTAAATCTGAAATCATCTTACCACGCACCTTCTGCAGCACCCTACGGGGCAAAACTGTGAAATGGTTTGTGATCGGGTGATGTTACCCTTTAATGCTGCCGCCCATGGATTGTCCGTTCATAATGTACTTTTGGAAAAAAACAAACAGAATAATCGGTGGCAGAATCGCAAACGTCAGCGCAATAAACTGAATGTCCTGCGGCAAAGTCGCTTTCAGATTATAGATGGCCACAATGACCGACCAGGTCGATTTATCCTTCAGCACCATAAAAGGCCAGAAGAAGTCCTGCCAGACACTGTTCATCGTTAGTATTGTAATTGTGGCCATAACTGGTCCGCTAAGCGGGAGGATTATCCTGATAAAAATGCCGATGGTGCTCGCTCCGTCAATTTTGGCCGCTTCCAGCAGCGCCAGTGGGATGGTATCAAAAAAGTTCTTGAAGATCAGAATTACCACTGGATTCACGGCAGCCATAAACCACATCGGCCAGTAGGTATTGGTCAGATTCAAGTGCAGCAGTGGAAAATCAATCAGGTTTTTGAACAGCGGCACCATACCGACTGTATTCGGAACCATCATGGTCCACACGATCAGAGCAAACAGCAGTGCACTCCCTCGAGGCTTCAGCTTGGAAAAAAAATATCCTGCCAGCCCGTTAAACGTAAGACAGAACAGTACAGAACCGACGGCTAAGTAAGCCGTATTCAGATAATAACTGAAAAAGTTAAATTCCTGCCAGGTCTCCCATAGCTTGCCAACATTGAATGAGCGAGGGATCAGGGTGGGCGGGATCGCATAGAACTCTTTGATGTCTTTAAGACTCGAAACCATAATCCAGACCGGAGGCAGAATACAGACGGCGGCAAGCACAATCATCAGAATGAACATGCACCAGTACAGCACGCGCACCCAAGGTGATCTATATTCTATATTGCCGATAATACCAAATGCTTCTTTTGTTTTCATAGCTTCTACTCCCTGTTCAATTTCTTATCCAGCCGGAAATAAATAATAGTTAGCACCATCAGAACAAGAAAAGTAATAACCCCCAGCGCCATGGAATGCCCTGCTTCAAAACTTCGGAACGCATAATAATAACTTTGCAGCATCAACGTCATCGAAGCATTGTTTGGCCCACCCTCGGTCATGACTAGAGGCTCGTTGAAAATCTGGAATACACCGCTAATCTGCAAAATCATCATCAATCCGATCATGCTGGAAATTTGCGGAATGGTGATGCTTTTAAATCTCCGCCATACATTCGCACCGTCGATGGAAGCCGCTTCGTACAGATCATGATTAATGCTTTGCAGACTGGCTAGATAAAGCAGCACCGTTCCCCCGAAATTCCGCCAGGTAATCGTGAAAATAATCAGCATAATCGTCATGTCCGGGTCCTGAAGCCACTGCTGCACCGGGAATCCCAGAGCGCTCAGCATAATATTCAGCACGCCGCCCTTCCCAGGCTCAAACAGAAACATCCATAACATCGAGGCAGCAATGCCGGGAACCATGCTCGGAAAAAAGACCGAAAAGCGGAAAAACGATTTCCCATGCCTGAGCTCATTGATCACAACTGCGACTATAATGGGTACAGCAAAACCGATCAGCAGCGACCAGAACACATACACGAAAGAGTTGGTCAGTGTCTGCTGAAATGCTGAGTTCTGTATCACATCCTTGTAATTCTGCAGTCCGGCAAAGCTTACGGCATTATAACCCTCTGTATTGAAAAAAGAGAGCACAATGCCCTTGACCAGCGGCTGCCACGAAAAAAAGAAAAAGGCAAACAGCGTAGGGACAATTAATATCCAAGATGACCAATCTCTAAATAGACGCCGCACAGGATAACCTTTCTTTTTCTTAGTCATTAAAGGATTTAGTTCAGTGGTTTTTCCAATCATGCTCCTGTCCTTCCTTCCTCCCGAAGCCAAGAATTCACTCCGGTCAGGCGTTGTATAATTGTTATATTTAAATGATAGCGCTTCCTACAAAACCTCGAAATCCGGTAACCCTGCGAAAGCGTTTGTAAAGCTACTTATTTTGCTGGTAAGCAATCATGCGAGAAATATAAGAGATTGTGTATGGTATGAAACTTATACTTTCTTATATTTCAAAAAAAAGCAATGTACGCACCGGAATGGTCGTACACCGCTTATGTTCATGGTATGACGTTTTGTTTAGGCCTCACTTAGCCCTGAGCTAATGCATAGGACGGCTGCTTCCGCTCGAAATGCTTCGCTCGCCGGATTGGGCTGCTCCTCCAAAATGCGGAGTACCGCCTGCGGCTCCACGCCGGGCTGCGGCACACGGGATGGAGATACTACGTTCCAGTCCTGTTCACCCTTGAGCCTGTAAGATAACTCATAGAGATAATAACCCGCATGCTGCCCGTCAGCGAGTTGACTTACCTCATCCTGCCATGAGCAGAGTTCAAGAGGATGCTGTTTATCAGGTAAAACACCGGAAGCGAGGGTAATGCACTCATTACGGACTACCTGCTGCTTCTGTTCCCAAGCTTGCTGATCTAGGATTCCCAGCTCTAGGCGGTATTCCATTCCCGGCTCTCCATAAAGAGTCCAAGCCACTGGACTACCCACCGCAACGAACTTCGGTGCCTCCAGAAAAACTGGCTGATGAACCGGAACAAAACGTTCCGTCTGCTCCCACTCGCCCGCAGCTGGACTGCGTCTGCGATAATGCACCGTCCCCGTGAATTCAAGCTCCTGTTCCTGTAGTATAGCTTTTAGACACAGAGCAGCCTGCTCGTAAAGGTCCGTGCAGTTGTTATGCCCGAAGCGGTAGCCGATCTCATGGCGAAGTGGAATGCCGCGACTCCGGACCAAGGCCGCGAAGGTAAAGCTGAATCGGCTGAGGGTAAAGGCATCATGCGTGCCGTGGTTTATCAGTAGCTTAGTGCCGCTCGCTTTAAGGCCGTCTAGGAAGAAATCGGATTCCAGTCCGGTCGTTTCCCGCAGACTTGCAGAGTCACCGGCTCCCGTAAGTGTCTGTAGCAGAGTCTCGATACCTGATCTTCTGGTCTGAGGATGCCGCCAGTCCTTCTTCCAGATATCCCGGTACCCGGTGTCCACCTCTGCCACGTGCCAGATCAACGGGCATGCCCCTTCCGCAAACTCACGGGTAAGCCCATTCAGAATTAGCGGAGGTGCATAACACAATGTGTACCGCACCCGGTACGGCAGCCTTAGAGGATTGCCTCCCGCCAGCAACGCGGTCAGCCCACCGCGTGAGCCACCCACGGCCACAACCTGCTCCGCATCACCACCATAGCTATCTTGGCCTCTGGCAATTGCCGCCCCAATGCCGGCGTAAATGGAGCTTTGCAGGGAGCGGCTGCCGATGTAACCTCCACCGTTCCAGAGAACACCAACAACACCTTTGCCTGTGCTGGCTAGAGTCTTTCCGATGATTTCCAGAAATGAGGGACCTACAGTGCTGAAGGTATTTTCATTGGCATCATAATAACCGTTGAATAACAGCGGATAGCCCTTAACACTTTTCGCACTCCAATTGGGCGGCAAAATATAGGACGCAAGGCTATGCTGACCGTTCTTCGTAACCAACAGACTGCCGCTGATGAGCTGAAACACAGGCGCATTGCTTAAAAGAGCCCCATCGTCAGCGGATTCATTACGGTAGACCACCGGATACCCGAAGGTCTTCAGGATACGGTCGCTCAAGGAGATGGCAACTAAATCATCTACTGCATAGAGACTGTAGCGGTCACCAATATAGCGTTCAAATTGCGGGGTTTTAAGTGCTTTATCCCCTTCGTTACTGCCGAACAACTGATAATCTTCGGTATTGTATACATAAGGGCTATCTGGATCGTTATTATAGAGCCGTACATGCTCAGCTACAACCTTCTCTCCAGCTTCGTCCATCCGCAGGGTCCCGATGCCGTCGGTCCCACCATAACGGAAGCCGCCTTTCCCCTCAGCAGTACTGTTATCCCAGTGTGACACTACTGGAAGCGTATTGATCAGTAACGGACTGACCAATACGAACACTCCTTCCTCTGAATTCTGGGTTCCTTCCGCGTTTTCAGCCTCGACTGTATCCTCTCGCAGGGTTGACCAACCGGCTTTGTGATAAGTTACTTCACCGCTCCGCAAGCAGGCCAGCAGTAGTTCTGCATCGTGCATTTTTAAGTAATCGGCCACAGCCCTAGTAACGGGTAGAGCAATGGGTTCAGATCCACCACTCAGAATAAAGCGACTTAGCGGAACGTATTTCCCCGGTACAAAACACAATGATTTACTCATATATTCCTTCTCCTTCATCTGGTATCGTATCGCCATGTGCTGTCAGAAACGAGCAAAATTTAATTTCTGGCAGACCGTCGGTACTACAGTAATTCTCCACAGCCAGAAATCCTCCCGACAGTTTTGGTGTGCAAGTAACCGTCACCGTCCTTTTTTCTCCTGGAAAAAGGGTGAGGAACTGTTCTTCTGCTTCCATCCAGTAGCGGTCCCCCTTCTCCTCTGCATGTACATGTAACAGTACTTCACTACCAGTATTATGGAGAGTGAAGTGAGCTTGGTGACTTATCTTTCCTACACCAGTAGGTTGCCATAAGCTTTCCTGCCGCACCTGAAGGTTGCCACCTGTAAGATCAAGTGCTGGGGCATAAAGATGTTGGTTAGCGGTAGAGAACACATATAAATTTTGCTGCGATTCTTCTTCAATGTTCCGGAATGACAATCTGACAAAATATAATGGATCCTCAGGCTCAGGAACGTTGAAATTCAACTCCCCAACACAGACAGCACGATCTTTGTCTCCTTCTGCCTCGAAGGTTTGCCGATATAGGCTTCTGCCCGTTGCATCTAGCACTTCTGCATCAACCTTTACCTTGCTTCCATCCACACCATGTACGAATACATTTCCATGAAATCTAGTACCAGGCGTTAAAAGTAGGCTGCGATAATCTAGCGAAGCATGCTGCGGACGGAAGGCTTGTTTCACCCAGTGGTAGGCCATTTTAGTTTCACCATAATAATCTACAAGATTGGTGCAAGACACATTCGGCCATGGCTCGTTGAACTGCCAGACAATGCTGCCGCTGTTCCGGAATTTGCGGCGACGGTTAGCCTCCAGCACGAAGCGGATTCCTTCTGCCTGCATCCATTGGCTGCAAGCAGAGAACTGCTTCAAATCATTCATGCTACCGAACATTTCTTCTTCACGGCTTAGCGTATCCCACCACTCCCCGTGATGTCTCCATACGGCGCTGTTCTCCATCGAGACAGGCTGCTGGTTGGCTTCATTCAGAAATTTCTCTAGGCTTTTGAGAGAACTCAGACCGTCCACACCAAATTCGCTATGCAGCAGATTATCGTTACTGCCATATAATTCGTAGTGATAGGGGTTGCCCATATACTTCCAGTAGCCATGAACATCATGCCCCTGGCCGTTGGCTTCCGTAATATACTCCACCGGACCAGATGCCGAGGTCGGCAGAAAGAGCCGCTGCGGATCATACTGCTCTACCAGCCCCTTTAGCATCGCCAGATTGGAATCACTGAGGTCTGAAGGCTTGTTTGGTTCACTCATTAATTCATTTCCACCGCTCCATACCGTTAGTGATACATGATTGCGTTTGTCGCAGAGTGCGGTGCAAGCCGTCTTACGCAGCAGTTCCAGGAACTCTGGCTGCTTGGATGGAATATTATCAATGCCAGAACTCGATTGGATGAACTCCTGCCAGACCATAATGCCGTTTACATCACATAAGTCGTAAAACGCTTTCTTCTCAATGATTCCACCGCCCCATACCCGAATTAGGTTGATATGTGCCGCTTTCATAAGATGGATCATCTGCTGATACTGTTCGACCGTCACATTTCCGTAGAGATGATCCAAGGGTGTCATATTTACCCCTTTTATATAAATCTTGCACCCGTTGATCACAACCGTATAAGGTAGCGCGTTGTCGGGGCTTCCTTCATTAAGGATATAATTAAGTTTGCGGATGCCTGTCTGTAAGCTTCGTGTATCGAGCTCCATATCGTCTTCGTCCATTAGCTTCAACTCAAGGCTGTAGAGCGGTTGTTCTCCGTAACCGTTTGGATACCATAGCTGAGGTTCAGGTATTTCGAGCTCCGTGTTCACAACTTCTCCCGCAAGAACAGAGTACGTCTGAACCAGCAGCGGATTCCCCTTCGGATCAGAACAAGTGATGCTCGCTGTCAGCCTTCCTGTATGTTCAGGACCAGCCATCTGTTTGATGCTTGCCTGAATAGAAATTCGACCAGACACCTGCCCGTCATTTTCACCAAGGTCCGCATCTGTAGTGATCGACACGTCTTGCCAAGAACAATCCCGGTGAACCCTCAGTACCACATCATCCCAGATTCCGACGTTAACTAACCTGGTGGAGAAATCCCATTTATAATTAAAACGGCTCTTCTGCGTAAAGGTGGCCGAAGTTTTGCCGATTTGACCCATTTCATCCGGTGCCTGCTTCAGTAGCACTGAGATTTCCAGACTCTCCCGCTCCGAGAGGAGATCTGTAACATCAAATACAGCAGGTTCGAACATTCCCTTATGTTCACCCAACAGGATATTGTCGGCGTAAACAGCTGCTTCATAGTCTAGCCCCTGAAAGACCAGTTCAACTCGGGATGCCTTCAGCTCAGGATGTTTCAAAGTCGTGCGGTAAACCCACCAACGGTTCTCTACCCATTCACAGCTTAAGCTGTTCAACTCTTCATAAGGATTGCTAATCCAGCCCTGTCTGTAGAGATCATAATGAACTCCACCCGGCACAGTAGCTGGCATCCAGTCTGTAACTCCCATCAATTCCTGCCCTAGCTCCATGCTGGTGCCCTTTAACGGCACCCAAGGCCAGTACCCCTTGACTTCCCACTTTAGATCGTTCAATAATATTTGTTTCATGTCTTCTCCCGTTCCCCCAAATCCTGCTTAATTTGGCGCTGTTCATGACTAAGAACGGATCTGGCGCCATCGGTTAATGCGCTTACAATTCTATTCATCCAGCTTCATTACCAATGATAGCATCGGGTTATCATTTTCGAAGGCCCCTAACCCTGTGAAATCGTTTGTTAATCTGCGCAGTTGCAGATAAATACAAACAACTATTCTAGAACCAAGCCGTTTGTAGAACGCGAAAAAAGGAGTTCCCTCAAGCCGTGAAAGGCCACTGGGGAGCCTCTTTCTGAGCAATAGGTTCACTGGAGTCCGAAACTCTCACAAGCTAGAGGATGATTACACTGTTGAAGTTGAAGTCTGCCTCCTGACTAGCACAAAAAGAGCAGCGGTTCTCTCGTGACTTAGAGAATCGCTGCTCTGCTGTTAAACGGTCCATCGTATATAAAGAATCACTGTCCCTGTGTTCTGTTCATCCATATGAAATACAATGAAGAGTCTTAGCAAACCCCTACTTGATTAACTCAAGAAGCTCGTTAACAGTTGCTTTGTATTGTGGTTTGAACGCTGCGGATTTCATGTAACCCGCAAGGCTTGATAAGAACTGTCTTCCTTCAGGCGTATTGCTTACCTTGTCTGCATCTAAAGCGCACACTAGTAAGTTGCCTGCTCCTACGCTGCATTCCACGAGGAAACTAAGCTTATGGTTTCTTTCAAAATTGTCGATGGTCTGCACCACGGGATTCCAACTTCGATCAGCTTCATCCATGATAATGGATTTTGAGTGCTGAACGATATTCCACCATGGATATGTTGAATACTCCTCGGTAGGGAACTCGTGGAATACAGGATGGCTGTTATCAATTAACAGCCCCATGGTACCCACAGGAACTGGCCGGTTCATGCTCTCTGAGATAGAGCGGAACATTGGGTAACACCAGAAATCTGTGCAGTAATAACCCTCGACAGCATTTTGGAGAGTTTCCGGTTTCGGCATCAGCAGCACGTTCTCACCTTGCTCCAGCAGTGCAAGCGCATCACTAGACAGCTTGTCGAATACATGGATGCCTTCCAGCATATTGCCGCTCTTTTCTGGGTAAATCCATAGATCGTAGCTCTTACGAATATCTGTCCCCTGTATCGAGAGAGACAATACGATTGTACTCATCCGGTCAACTACAGGCAGCGTTATTTCCAAATCGCAGATATTGATGTAATTCGTTCCTGCAGGAACGTTCACCTCGCTTGTCCCTTCTGCCAAAATACCGTTATCGACAGTCAGTTCCCAACGTAATTCAAGTGTATCTGGCAAACCGCTGCGGAAGCAGCTTAGCTCTACATGAGCATCGAACGGTTCACCGGAGACATAGTTATACTTAGGAAATCTCGCCAGCAGAACGGCATCATTACAGAAGGTTCGCCATTCCTCAGGGCTAATCATTCCTTTGGAATCCATAAAGGCGTCGAGGACACCTACTAATGCTGTTCCCTGACCGCTGAAATCCTGGAGATCCAGGAGCTGGAAGCCGGCAAGCCGCCGGGAGCGGAATGCCGCCTCGAGTTCCTCTTTGTAACAGGCTACGGCCAGCTGACCTGAACATTCGAAGTATTTAGCGGCTAAATGCCCCAGTCCCTTACTTTCCAAGCGTTCACGGAAAATTTTGAAATTCTCGGCCTTGAGTGGTCCGTTATATTTTTCGATCTCTTCAAAATTTGGATAGGTTGCGTATTGTCCAATCTCATGCGAAACAACAGGAATATGCGGTATCCATTCTCCGGATGCCTCATCTGCCTTCACGGTCTTGGCTTCGGTACCATACTGAATCTGGATCTCACCGCCAGCTGTATCTTCGATCTTCTCTCCATCTAAGAGATCCAAAGGTACGATTTGATCATCATAATCCTTCATTGTACTCGGCAAGGCAGTCTGTACATGTCCTAGTGGTGCATCACACATGGCATAAGAGCCTCTAAATAGTCGGTCTCTGGAGAAGCGTACCCCACTGAAGAAATCGTCATGTTCCAGAATTTCCGGTACCCATTGGTGGTTGTTGGAGCCCTGTGTATAGAGAATCCGATTATCGAACGCTTTATAGTCCTTCAGGAAAGAATCAATTTTAGCTTTACTGCCCCATAACTCATTACCAAGGGACATCATCACGAAGGAGGGATGATTGCCGAAGGCCTGGAGAATGGCATAACCCTCACTGATCAGATAATCCTGCTCTGCTTGATTATGGCCATCATCGGTTTTTTCCGTGATTGTACCCCAGAATGGAAGTTCTGGTTGCATATAGATCCCAAGCATATCCGCAGCGGTAAATGCAGCCTCCGGTGGACAGCAGGTATGGAAGCGATAATGATTGATACCATAGGACTTGGAAATGCCAAGGATTCTTACCCATTCCTCGACATCAGTTGGGGCATAGCCGGTGAGCGGGAAGATCAGGCCGTCATGTTTGCCGCGGAGAAAGGTTTTCTCTCCGTTGATTGTAAACTTGTCGCCCTCCGCTCGGAATTCCTTCAAACCAAAGATAAGCTCCTGTTGGTCAGTAATATGTCCATCCCTGTCTTTCAAAACAAGGGTTATATTATAAAGATTGGGAGCGCCTTCACTCCAGAGCAACGCGTTTTGTCCTAGCACATAATCGACGGAAAAAAGCCCCGGTGAAACAGGAAACTCACGCTCGTCCACCGCGTGTGTCTCTTCACTATTGAAGCTTTGGGCAGACACCGCAAGCGTAGTTTCACTGTTGCTGTCCAAAATTGCTGTAATACGAACCGTACGTTCAGTCAGATTCGACTCCAATCGGATATTAGTAAGCTGCGATTCCCCATAGAACTGAAGCTCCATACGACCGGTAATTCCATTCCAGTTGGTCTGGGTATCCTGTGAAGTCAAATGTCCGCCTTTGGTTGGGTAATCGATATTGTCCACACGGACGGTGATTGTATGAATTCCAGCTTGTAGCTTCGGCAATTCATATATATGCGGGGTGTTCAGACTATTACGGCTACCGATCTCCGTATTGTCCAGCCAAAGCGTCGTAAGTCTCGTCCGTTCCAAAAATAGATAGCAGGCCTTACCGGCCAGCTCATCCGGAATGAATACCTCTCTTGCAAACCAGACTTGCCCTTCAAACAAATATTCATCGGTTAGAGCGCTTACTAAAACTTCCTCGTTCTTTGGTCCTTTACGTGCGTATGACGTTGTTCCCGGCAGTGTGATAACATCTGTAAAAGGCAAGGTTAGTCCCTGTTTTGTCTCATCCAATTGCAACTTCCATTCGCCTTCTAGGTTGATCTTTGTCTGCAAAATATCACTCCTATTATGGTAATCACTGAACTCTAGCAGTATAATGCTCTACTATATAAAGCTTAGCATATTAAGCCAGATAATTCAGTAGAGTGGTTAACACTCATTTGAATGACGACAGGTCTAAACTTACAATATAGCCGGAGCATGAATGTGCCTGATGACAAGATTTAATAGTAATTTCAGAACAATAAAAAAAGCCGCAATGAGCGGCTTTTGAATATAATTCATTACACATTCTCCAGCATGAAATTCCCAATTTCAATCAAACTATCTTCCGCTTGCGGTGTGACCCCCACCTGATCGGCAAAGCCGTGAGAAAGTCCTTTGTACCGTACCGTTTTCACTTTGACGCCCGACTCCTTCAGCTTTAAGGCATATGCATCATCCTCAATCCGCAGAAAGTCATATTCGCCAAACAAAATAATGACAGGCGGCATCCCTTTCAGATCTCCTCGCAGCGGGCTCACATAAGGGATTGTATCATCGGGCACGCCCAGATATTCACCTAAGCCGACAGTTCCTAAACCACCGCTCAACAGATCCAATATAGATCTAATTTCTTTTTCCTGAGAAGGGGATATTTCATAAACATCTCTGCGCTGCATATGTTCCTGCATACCTGCTGCGTCCACGCTTGGATATAGTAGTGCCTGTGCCTTTACCATCTGCGTTCCTTCATCCCGATCTTTCATTGCGCATACCGTGGCTAAATTCCCACCTGCGGAATCACCGGAAATACAGATGCGATTCGGATCACCATTAAATTCTTCGGCGTGAGCATATATCCATTTCAACACGGTATAACAGTCGTCGAGCCCAGCGGGGTATGGGTTCTCCGGAGCTAAGCGGTAATCAACCTGAATCGATACACAGCCCGTATTTGCAACCACAAGCTTGCACATCTCCTCTACTACTTCGGGTCCTCCTGCTACGAAACCGCCTCCGTGGATGTAATAGAACACTGGCTGCAACTCTCCACTCTTCTTCTGCGAAGTGTAAATTCGTACCGGGACAGCAACATTACCGTTTTGAACGGTAGCATGCCTCACATCAACACCTTCAGTAATCGGAATGCTGTTCACGCCATTCATCATCTTGCGCATTTGGGCTGCACTTTTTTGGATATTTTTCTTTCGGCTGCCTTTCAACATCATCTTAACCAGCATTCCCTTGAAACCTTTTAGGATTGACTCCATACTTTGATAAAAGCGAGGATCCAGTACACCAGGCTCATCGGTTTCAGGAATAGGCTTAATCAGGATATCCAGTCCATTTTCATTAATTACATGTTGCCTTTCTAGCATCGATGTAAGAAGCTGTTGCGAATATTTACGTTCCATGATGATTACTCCTTTTCAAATGTTGTATGGTAAAATGATTTGCGGCGATTTGTATTGGTTGCCATAACTCAATTATAGGTTTGGGTTTGCAGAAAAAATATCGCATTATTTCTTTTGTTATATCCTTCTTTTATCATTAATATTGAAAGCGATTTCAAAAATGATGTCGAGAGCAAAAATACAATATAAAAAACAAAAAAGGACAACACTAAAGTCATCCTTGTTATACTATTCTCTATTTAACGTGTTAATCTAATCACTTGTACCTCATGTGGTTGTACAACAGCATTTACCACAAAATTTGCTGTCACTTGCAGCGAACGTATTTGAAATAACGGCAGGGACCGACCTTCAAGATAAGACCATTCTTCTGGACGCATGTCCTTAGGTGCCCCCATATTCAACCATTCATCAAAGGCGCTTCCCCCAGCCGGACCTACTGAATACCTTCGCTCTGTATAAACACCCGGCGTTAAGCCGTCTAGACGAATGTGATACTGACGGGTATTGCGTATATTGAACACGTTGTAACGTTCGGTTTGAGTCAAGTGAGTGGTATGACGGTAGCGATATAGAGTATCATAATGACAATAATTATATAGAAATATCTGTATTTCACCTTTCGAGGAAGTTATAAAATACCCATCACCTTCAGCTATCAGACCGCTTCCTGCATAACGCAACAATTGCAGCGCCCGATAACAGCTTTTGGGCAAACCTCCGCGAGTGAATAAACCAAACCCGCCATGAAAAAGATCCGACGAAGGAACAATTTCCTCCATATGGTCACTGAGCGACCAGTATCCCATAGCCTCAAAGTGGTCGTAATTCTCCAGAATATTTTTGAAAAGAAAAGCAGATTTGTAGGAGGTATCATTACACAAATCACGCTGCCATATGTTATTACTCCACTCTTCAAGAATCACAGGCAGACTAGCGAAACCACGTTGACGCAACAGCTTTTTGACCTTATGTAACGCGTGTTTCATAAACTGTTCATCGCCGCTTACCGCAAGTGGAAAAGCTTCATCCTCTGCCATGAGCTGAAGACCAGTGTCTTCCTGACCCGGTAAGATGCTGTGATAAGCACGTAGAGCCAGAGAGTCGGGCAAACAATTCCCCTTACTGCAAGACACTAGGAATTCGCTGATAAAATTACTAGAATCAATGTTGCTTCCTGGACCAACAATATGTAGCTGCGGATCGATAGCACGGATGGCGTGGCTGGTTTCACGGTAAAGCACCCAGTATTCTTCCATGGTAAACACACCATATCCTGAAAACTCTGGACTCACAAAAGGAGCAAATCTCCATTCCCGCACGGACTCAATCCCATACCGATCAATGAAATGCCTAACAAGGGAAGTCACAAGGTCGAGCCATTTGTCAAGATGCTCAGGCATAGAAAGGATGCTTGGCCTCTTAAATGGAAACACGGCTTCCCTCGCTAATGCAGAAGGCATATAACTAAATTCAACATAAGGCTTTAACTCCACTGAAAGCATGAAGTCCAGTACCTCATCTACATAAACAAAGTTATAATCTGCGCTACCAGACATTTTCCTGACATACAGCATCATGTCATCGTCTAACAGACCTTTGCAGCGCATATAGCGAAAGCCAATCTCCTTTTGCAGCTTTCGTATTTGCGCCTGTACCGCGCCATTCAACAGATCCTTGGCGTAACCTGCATTAATCAACGTCCGCCAGTTATGACTCAGCGTCCGAATCTTACGGCCAGTGTCCACATGAAGATCATATCCCTCATTGACCTGAGGTTGGACAATGGAGTGCTCGTTGTGATGCAAATGCCGCATTAGTGAAGTGAAATCGGTCGAAAATCCCGCTGTGACCATTCTGTTCTCCTGTGGATCTGTCGCATCATGCTCATTTACTAGACGGTATTGCCCTGGTGTAACACCAAAGCGCCGTTTGAAGGCGTCGATCAAAGCGTTGGTACTTGGAAATCCAACTTCTGAGGCGATGTCCGTGATCGTTCTTTCACTACGAAGAAGTGCCACTGCCTGACTCAGTCTGACATTTGTAAGGTAGGCAGTAAAAGTAAGGCCAAGCTGTTTCTGAAATAAATGGGACAGGTAGGAGCTACTTAAATAGATAGTGGAGGCTAGTCCACTCAGAGTAATATTTTCCCGATAATGTCGGTGGAGATAGTCGGTTGCTTTGCGCAATCTTTCCTTACTTGAGGATTTGGAGGGATCCTTCTGCTTGTTCTGCTCAAGAAAAGTATGCACTAGACTGTTCAGCAGTACACCTACACGACTACGCATTAGTATAGGTAAACGAGATTCGTTTTTGTAATAGGCCTGGAATACACTGGCGAACTCACTTCGGATTACATTAAAGCGAGCTTGTTCGTCCTTAGGGTATAGAAAAGACTTACACTCTATAATTATACTTTCAATCTCAGGACAAAAAGCTGCCAAAAATGCCGGCGAGATAAACAGCGATAGCGCCTTGCCCGAACCTTTCATATTTAAAGCGTGCAGTTGGTAGCTATTCAATACAATAATGTCATCCTGCTGAACTTCATAGGTAAACTGATTGTCATCCAACTGTAGTACCCCAGTTCCCTGCAAGATGTACATTACCTCAAGTTCTTGATGCCAGGAAGCGATAGCGTCTTCAGGGAGATTAATTGAAAACCTGAAATCCGAGGCTATCAATGTATTTTCTTGCATACCTAACCTCCTATTCTTAATCTTAATAGAGCCTTGCCTCATCCAAAATCCTATCATATAAACCCATGAAATCAAGTTTACTGTCTTATTGATAACGAAGGTTCAGGTTGTTTTTAGTGTCTTTTTTACAATCAATATAAAAAGCACCAGACTAATAAACCCAGATATAGCACAAGTAATAAATACCATCTGATATCCCATAAGCTGTGAAACAAATCCAAGTAGTATTGCTCCTAAACCAATTCCTAAATCAAAAGCAGTAAAGAATGTAGCGTTCGCTACACCTCTTTTCGCTGGTGGGGCTAATCGAATCATCGCTACTTGAAGCACTGGTTGAGCTGATCCGAATCCAATTCCGTACAAAATAGCTGTAATAACCACTCCAGCAATTCCTTTAGTCATTGTTAGGACGAATAGTGCGACTATCAATATGAAAAGAGCAGGTACAATAATGACCCCTTCCCCATACTTATCGGATATCTTCCCCGTAAGTGGTCTAATTACTGTAAGTGTGACTGCATACACTAAGAAAAAAGTACCCGTGTTAACTTCAATATTTGCCGCAAACAGTGGTAAAAAAGTTGTAATACCACCAAAAGTAAATGATAAGAAAAATGTAACGATAGCGATAGGTAAAACTGTTTTTTCATAAAATGATATTGGTTTTTTTGATGTGTTTTGAACTGCTGGAATTTTTGCACCAAATCCAAGAATGAATGCAATCAAAGCTAATGCTGTGCATAGAAGAAATAGGTAATGAAATGAATAAGATTTTGTTACCCAAAGACCAATGATTGGTCCTAACGCCATTCCTAATGTCATTGCTAGTCCATACCATCCCATTCCTTCTCCACGACGAGATTGTGGAATAACATCAGTCACAGCCGTTCCTATCGAAGTTGTAGCAACTGCCCAGCTGACTCCATGAAGGATACGTAATATTACTAAAAATATAATGCCTGTTACCCAATCATAAAAATACATGGTTATAGCAAAAAAAAGTAATCCGCTTATTATAAATGCACGTCGACCAAACCGATCCATTAATCCTCCAATAATAGGACGAAAAATTACTGCCGATATTGTAAACACTCCAATTATTAATCCAACTTGAGATTCACTTCCACCTAGTTGTTTGATAAACATAGGCAATGTTGGCATTAGTAAATAAAATCCACTAAATAGTAATAAAGCTGTAAGGGTCAGCATGATATAGTTTTTTGTCCATAACCGTTCCATTGTAATGTAATCCTTCTTTCTATCGACTTTAGGTAATCCCCAAAAATAGTGAAATAGGCGAATAAAAAAGCAGCACCACCGCTATAAAAGTGTTGGTACTGCCCTATATAGACTGATACACGCTTGGTTATTTAGAACGTCCTTGATACTTTAACAGCTTTTTCAAGCCCTGCGACAATAATCTCT
The DNA here is from genome assembly GCF_050277435.1 of Paenibacillus sp. NPDC101420. NCBI lineage: Bacteria > Bacillati > Bacillota > Bacilli > Caryophanales > Paenibacillaceae > Paenibacillus > Paenibacillus sp. NPDC101420. The sequence continues at coordinate 59,782 of NZ_JBNNSE010000007.1, read as the reverse complement.
TCTGCCTTATCAGGGAATTGGCTGTGCCCTTCAATGATAATAGTCTCTATATTTTTCACACCAAAGAAGTTCATCATACTTGTTACATATTTAACAGCCATCTCTAAATCAACTTTTGGTCCCTCAGAATACACACCACCACTTGCGTTTAATAACACTATTTTTTTATTTCCAATAAGCCCTACTGGACCTTTTGGCGTATATTTAAATGTTTTGCCTGCGCGGTTTAAGTAATCAATATATGTGTGTAGTACAGCTGGGATGGTTAAATTCCATAAAGGGAACCCAAATACGACTTTATCAGCTGCAAGGAATGGATCTAAATACTTATCAGCAACAGCTACTGCTTTTGCTTCTTCTACTGTTAAATCTAATCCTCTACTAGACTTAAATGTTCCGTTAATCATATCTGCACCTACGTAAGGCAATTCCTCATTGTATAAATCCAGCTCTACTACAGTGTCATTTGGATGTGATTCTTTATAGCTCGCTAAAAAAGCCTCAAATAATCTAACACTTACCGACTGATCTGCTGGTCGATTGTTTGCTTTTACAAATAAAACGGTTGTCATTCCTTGTTCCTCCTGATGTGCACTCTTATGTTGTTTATAATATTTTTTTGAAGCTATACTCCATTTCTCCAGCCATAGCTTCAGGAGTATCACCAGTTACTCTGTAATCATGTGTATAAATTTGTTCGAACGTTCCAAAGTTCACTTGTTTATAAAATTCAAAACAAGGAAATCCATCATGTGCTCCTTGCATATTGACAGTACCATCCTTTTGAATATGAACTATTAAAAGATAGTCAACTGGAGGTGCAAATGCATTTAATGGATTGCTAGCACTTGCACTCATTTGAAACCTAACGTCTTCAGAGCCCCACACAATATCAGTGCACAAAATACCTTCTGTAGTAGCTTTTCCTGTTTTTTTATTAACAGAACCATCTGGAGTAGTGACTCTTTCTGTTGTAATACCAGTATTTGCATATGTGAAAATATCTTTTTTGTAAAAATCTACAACTACTTCTTGTTCCACTCTGGAGCGCATAGCGTTGACAGCATAGGGTGTGAATTCACGTGAGTCACCTTCAAAATGGATTACGTTTCCTGTTTCTTCATCCTTCCTAGGATCAGTCCACGGTGTTGGAATAAATACACTTGCTCTAACTTTAACAATATTAGTCATGAGAACCCTCCATAATTTATTAATTCTGTTTCAGTAATTCCTGTTTCTTTCACAACAGAAAATATAGTCAACTTGATTGACTACTTTTCGCATAGTACAATGTATTTCGTACAAAGTCAACTAAGTTGACTTTATTTAAGGAGGTTTTATGTATGACTCAGGAAATCTTTAGTGAATTGGATCTGACAACACTTTTATCAGTATCCTTTAGTACATCAATTAATGAACTACATGATAGATTGCGTGAATTAGGATTTGCAGATATTAGACCTGTACATGGTTTTATGTTTAAGTGTATTGCTCCAAACGGAGCAACAGGTATAGAATTAGCCGAATATTTAGGAATTACGAAGCAAGCTGTAAGTAAAATGGTAGATTATCTTGAGAAAAGTGGTTATGTAATTCGCGAAAATCATCCCACTGACAAGAGAGGAAAAATCATTGTTTTGACTGAGCGAGGTTGGTTAGCAGTGAAAGCAAAAGAGGAAATACTAACTGAGATTGAGCAACGTTGGATTGAAATCATAGGTGCTGAACGACTGCAGATGCTCAAAGATGATTTAACAACACTTGTATATAAAGCAAATGAAGATAAATCTACTATGAGATCAAGACCTGTCTGGTAAGTGTATGGTGAAGATTTGGTGTATGCTGCGATTCATCAAACCAAAAAGGGTAGAAGACTTAAAGATCTGTCTTCTACCCTTTTTGAAAGCTGATTATCTGCAGCATACATTTAGTATTTGTTCTGGGAAATCACTACTCTAAATACCCTTTGACTAAGCCCAGCGGCAATGGCTTGGGCTGCTCGCAGCTGGTTACCAGTTGAGCATATTGCTTAGAGTCGGAACTTGTATGGAATGCATGCATGATCTCAAGTACGTGATTGGCGAGTTCTCCGTTTGCACGAGGAGTCTCCCCCGTGTCGATGCAGTGTGCCATATCTGCTACTCCTATGCCTCTACTATTATCTGCATAATTGTAGATAAGTGGGATCTCTTGGAATTCCGAGCTGTGTGCCGGGCGTAAAAGGATCGGCCCTCCAAAGTTGTTAGGGTCCGGTACGATCAAGGTTCCTTGCGATCCGTAGATTTCGATCCTCGGTAAAGTACTGTGCCAAACATCAAAGCTGGTAATCATGGTTGCCACAGCGCCACTGTCAAACTCAATCGTTCCAGCAACATGTGTGGGCACCTCTACATCAATGACTTTGCCAAACTTTTTGTCGCTCGTGATCGTTCTATGAGCAAAAGAGGTTTTAGTGATGCCGCATACTGTTTTAGCTGGGCCTAGCAAAGATACTAACGCAGTTAGATAGTAGGGTCCCATGTCAAACATGGGTCCTCCACCGGCTTTATAATAAAATTCCGGATCAGGATGCCAGCTTTCATGTCCATGACAAAGCATAAAGGCAGTTGCTGCCACCGGCTCCCCGATATAACCATCCGCAATCAGCTTACTGCAGGTTTGCAGACCGCCTCCAAGGAAAGTATCTGGTGCGCAGCCAAGGAACAGGTTCTTTTCCTTCGCCAGACGAACTAGCTCAGTGCCATTTTCAAGGGAAAGTGATAAGGGCTTCTCCACATACACATGCTTGCCAGCTAGCAAGGCTTGCTTGCACACGTCAAAATGAAAATTAGGCGTTGTTAGATTAACGACTATTTCAATCTCTTCCGAAGCAAGTAATTGTTCTGTCGTCCATACATGAGGAACGCCATATTTCTCCGCCGCTTGCTCTGCACGACTTTTATCCAGGTCGGAACAAGCATAGACCTCAGTATTAACGAAGGTCCCATTCAAATTCTCAAAATAAATGCTGCTGATGTTACCGCAGCCGACTATACCTACCTTCACTTTGCGCAAGATCATTCCCACCTTATCTCAGTTTTAGTTAGCCGCCCACAAAAAGCCTTTTCGCATCAGTTCCTTGGCTTCCGGTATATCGAAAACGTCTGCATGATGGCCAAGTGAATTATAGAAAACCTTCCCTTTTCCCCATTTCTTCGTATATACAACGGGCATCCTGATGACACCATTTGCTGAATGCTCACCCTCACTCATTACAAACGTAGTTGTTGCCAAGACATCCACTGCAGGATCTACATGTAAATAATATTGTTCCGATTTCACCTTGAAGTCTTGGATACCCTCCACAATGGGACTGGAGCCAGAATGTACGATATTAACTTCATACTCTACCCCATCGTTAAATGGATGTGCTACCCATTGTGACCCGGTCAAAAATTGCCACTCTGTATTGTTACGGAAAGAGTCGCACATCCCTCCATGACAACCGGCAATTCCTACTCCAGAAGCTACTGCCTTCAGAACTGAGGATACCTGATCATTACTGATTTCTCCCATGGTCCATACCGGTACAATAAGGCTTAAATCCGTAAGCTTCTCTGCACTGTTGAAGCTCTCCAGCGTATCAGACACTTCAACTTCAAAGCCTTCAGCCTCTAGAATGCCAGCAAAAATTGCGGCTACTTCATTTGGTTCATGCCCATCCCATCCACCTTTTACAATCAATGCTTTCTTCGTCATCCTGCAATCTCCTTTTCCTTTATATATGTAATCAACCTTTCGTCCATCTGATGAAATTGTAATCCAGATCAGAGAGGTGTGCTCGCCATTTCACTTGTAGGAATGGTCATTTTTTGCTAAGTTTTAGAGGTGAACCTAAAATTCAAACCACATGAACAGGAGATCTCATGAAAGCCTTTCACGAAAATAGAACTTACCATTCGACGTTCCCCTTCACTGTAATAATGTCTAATGATATTGATTTTCTAGCCCACTGGCATAACGATCTTGAGATAGTCTATGTATTTGAAGGTTCAATTCGGATGGGAATTAACTCCGAAACAAGGATCTTGAAAGCGGGAGATATGGCTATATGCAGCAGCGGAGACATCCACTACTATGACAGTAAAGACAGCAGCTCCAAGATAATGATGGTGATATTCAATCCTTCATTAATCGGTTTTCCTGGTGGATGGCCTTTGAATGTGAGGCTGACTTCCCCATTTATGGAGAAACGAGCTATACGAGAAGAAGAAGTGCGTATCAACAATCGTCTTTCTCAGATCCTGCAGGAACTTATGGACGAATATAATCAGAAGCTGGAATATCATGAACAGGTAATCATCGGCCTTTTGCACGAGTGGAGCGGACTCATTTTACGGCATGTTCCCTTGGATAAGATTAATCCACAGAAAGATAAAAGGCGCATCACTAACATGAAGATTATGCAAGGGGTTCTTGAATACCTCGACGTCAACTACATGCATCCCATCACACTTGCTGACGCCGCAAGGCAAGCCAATATGAGCCTCTTTTATTTCTCCCGCTTCTTCAAGAGTCTTTCGGGTATGAGCTATATTGCATACCTTAGCAACATCCGAGTCAACCAAGCAGAACAGCTGCTGCTGACCACAGACAAATCCATTTTAGATATCGCACTGGAATGCGGTTTCACTAATATCCGTACCTTTAACAGAGTATTTAAACAGATTAAACAACGGACTCCAAGTGAATTACGTTAAGAGATACATGGTCCGTTATCTTATTAAGCAAACAAAAAACCGATGATCTTTTGGTTTAGATCATCGGCTTTATTTTAATATTCGAATGCACAAAGACAGCGAAAAGGTCTACGTTTAAGTGACAAGCTTAACCAGTCTTCATTACTGAGCTCCAACTATTGGATGTGGAACATACAACTCTTCAAGGAATGAAATTTCTTCAGGTGATAATTTCACCGCTAGAGCATCTACTGAATCTTCGAGCTGAGCAATTTTCGTCGCGCCCACAATTGGAGCAGCTACAGAAGCTTTTTGCAACAGCCATGCAAGTGCGATATGAGTACGTGGTACGCCTCGTTTCTCTGCTAACGACGCTACTCGCTCAACAATTAATCGATCTACATCAGCAGTTGAATCATACTTTGATTTTTGAATGAGATCGGTTTCGGATCTGCGTGTTGTTTCCGACCAATCACGAATCAATCTTCCTGATGCCAGAGGACTATAAGGAGTTACCGCAATTTTTTGATCCTGACAAAGCGGCATCATTTCCCTTTCCTCTTCTCGGTAGATGAGATTAAGGTGATTTTGCATGGATACAAAGCGAGTCCAGCTATTTTTCTCGGCCACATGTAATGCTTTTTGGAACTGCCAAGCATACATAGCAGACGCACCGATATATCTAGCCTTTCCAGACTTCACTACATCATGCAAGGCCTCCATGGTTTCTTCAATGGGTGTGTTATAATCCCAGCGGTGAATGATATAGAGATCCACATAATCGGTCCCAAGTCTCTTCAAACTGTTATCTATTTCGCTCATAATAGCTTTTCGAGAAAGCCCACCACCATTAGGACCTGGACGCATCTGGCCCCAGACCTTCGTGGCAAGTACAATTTCATCCCGATTCGCATAGTCCTTAAGCGCACGTCCGATAATCTCTTCACTGGAACCACTTGCGTAAATATTAGCTGTATCAAAAAAATTGATGCCAAGCTCAAGCGCTCTTTTAATGATAGGACGACTGTTCTCCTCATCGAGCACCCATTGGTGCCCTCCAGGCAGCACTTTTCCAAAGCTCATACAACCAAGGCAAATCCGAGAGACGTCCATTCCCGTATTTCCAAATTTGATATATTCCATAAAGCAAGCCTCCATTTCTATATTTAAATGAGTTTTAGTTCTTAAAGTGCTTCAAACCATTCATCCTCGACAGCTTCAAACCATTCTGTTTCGCCTGGAGTCATAGCCAAATGAACGAACCAACTATCCTTTGTCGCGCCATGCCAATGTCTCACATTAGCTGGAATGTTGACCACATCACCTATTTCGAGCAATTGAGCAGGTTTTCCTTCTTCCTGATACCAGCCATTTCCACCAGTGACTAACAGAACTTGTCCAACCTTATGAGCATGCCAGTTATTGCGTGCGCCTGGAGCAAAGGTTACATTACCAATTGCGGTATTAAGCGGCTTCGGATCTGTAAACACCATTTGCAAATAAGCGTCACCCGTAAAGTTTGCTTTAACCTTTTCCCCTAAAGGAAAAATAGTGCTGCTACTAAGTTGTTCATTTTTCATCGTTGATTCCTACTTTCTTCCTATAGTTAATGATTATTAGTGCACTGCGATCCTCTTACTCTCCCGCTGGAAAATCAGTAGAAGCTGCCAGTTCAGTCTGCTTCTCATAGTCGGCAACACGAGCTTTGAGGGTCGAAATCGTGCTTGCCAGTGCATGAGATCCAAGTATCATTCGTATCGGTGCCGGTTCTAATTCAACACTTTCTATGATTCGGGCAGCCATCCGCACAGGATCTCCAGGAGCTAAACTCTTAGAAGCGTCCAGCATGTTCAAAAAGTTATGTGCTGGGTTGCCTTCGTATTCTGTCATGAGTTTCGCTACCTGTGCGCTCCCATAACGGAACTCGGTACGGGCTCCTCCCGGCTCCACCAATGTAATACCGATGTTGAAAGCTTCAACCTCCTGAGCAACGGACTCACAAAAGCCCTCTATCCCAAACTTGGTCGCATGGTACATCGAATTTCCTGGGAAGGCGACCTGCCCGCCATAGGAGGAGATCTGAATAATGCGTCCACCACCCTGAGTGCGCAAATGCGGGATAGCTGAACGAATAAGCTGGATGGACCCCGTTAGATTCGTGGCAATGATATGATTAACCTCGTCGTCAGAGAGTTCTTCTGCAGCCCCAAAAAGTCCATAACCAGCATTGCTTATGATAACGTCGATACGTCCAAACTTTTCAAAAGATCTATCGACAAGATTTCGAATGGCTGGAAAATCGGTCACATCTAGAATCTCGCAACTGAAGGTTTCGGGATACTTCTCAATGAGGTCAGCGACCTTGCTTTTGTTACGAACAGTACCGATAACCTTATTGCCCTTCTGAAGAAGCTGTTTCGTCATCTCATAACCAAAACCACTGCTCACACCGGTGATAAGCCATGTGCGATTATTCATAATCATTTCCTCCTAAACTTCTTATTCCGATTTTGCTGCTGGAATACTTAGCACATGAGTAGTTGTAACCAATATTTAATACGCATAATTACAATAATGATCACATGTCTATTATTATAATCGGATTAAATTTGGTGCCAATTGTTAATTTGATGCGATTTGTACATTAATAAACAAAACCATCGAAATTGTTTATTTCCTACTGCGTATTCGCGATTCTTTTATATAAATTTAAAACAGATGTCCCATTGATGAGCTCGTTATAGTATGTTATATAATGAATTCTTACTCTTTAATTGATGAATAAAGAAAGTTCGGTGAGCAAATTGTCTAAAGTCGATCGAAGAATCTTAAAAACACAGGAAGCCCTGAAGACAGCAGTCATTGAACTAATGACTGTGAAAAATTTTGATGATATAACCATTCAGGAACTCTCAGATAAAGCAAACGTAAGCCGTGGTACTATTTACCTTCACTATATGGATAAATATGATCTTCTTGATAAGCTTATCGAGAAGCATATCAATGAACTTCGTGAAAAATGTGAAGCAGCCTCTGATTTGGATTTTGTAACGGGGTCCGTGATTTGGACGGAATACTTTGAGAGTAACTATGCCTTTTTCTCTATGATGTTGGCTAGTAAAGGAGCCCCTTTCTTCCGGAGTCGTTTTCTGGAATTTCTTATAGAAGAGTTCAAAGACGAAGTGGATATCACAAAGGGTAAAAACGAAGGATTAAATAAGGATCTAGTCGTACAATTTGTAGCTTCTTCGTATGTAGGTGTAGTTGAATGGTGGTTTACGAACGAAAGACCAGTAACCTATCAAGTATTAGCAGAACAGCTGGGAGCCTTATTGGAACGAAATTGTACAAATAACCCCTCATCCTAAAGGATGAAGGGTGACTTGGAAAATAGTAACTAGTTTGCGAAATGTTAGCCTATTTCGATCTTTCTTAGAAACCATATTTAGCTTCTTCAGCCTCTCGAATTTTGGCATAGGTCTCAGAAAGTACATAGGTATCTTCCACTAAGCGGTCTATACGGAATAGCACATCATCATTTACTATTTCTTTTCGATAAAAATCCTTCTCTTCTATAAATACATACGTTTGAACAATTTGCGCTTTCATATAGGCCAATATCGGTTTCAATTGCTGCTCAGCTACCAGATAGTGACGTGCAGAACCTGCCGTGACGAGCATACTTACAACCTTGTGTTGAAATGCTTTTTCGGGTGCTAAATCGAATATATTCTTTAGTGTTGCTGGGATGGAAGCTTGAAATATAGGCGTTCCGATTACGATAACATCTGCTTCCATGATCGTTTGAATTACGTACTTGGTGTCCCCTTCGTATTCCAGATAATTGCGACCATCACTGAATTGAACATCATACTCCGCCAGATCTAGAAGCGTAACTTCTGCATCTTTGTATTTTTCATGAAACGAATTTATTGTGTAATTCATAGCGATTCTGGTTTTCGATCCTATCTTTGACCCTGATAATGCTACAATTTTCATAATTCTGACCTCCTGGAGTTTATTTTTTTGCCGTATATTTTTTAATAGCTGGTAGAATTTCAGAACCAATTAAATCTATGTTTTTCATTAAATTTTCAAAAGGTACGCCACCATAATCCATTTGTGCGATATATCGTTGATGGCCGAAGAGTTCATGTTGATATAGAATTTTTTCAATGATTTCCTGTGGGCTGCCAATATTCATAACATCGCGGGGATCGGCTCCTTGAGCAAACGCCTGTTTAGGAAAACCACGTCCATTGGTTAATTTCATTCCTTCGTTTATATATGGATAATAGGCTCTTTGTGCCTTCTGTGTCGTTTCATCTGCGTAAAAGAATCCAGCAGTCGCTACAGGCAGCTTCGACGGATCGAATCCGTTCTGGCTTGCAGCTTCACGATAAGCATCAATGGATCTTTTAAACAAGACTGCAGGACCCCCTAAATGGGCCAAAAACATTGGAACACCTGCAATGCCTGCTTTGATCGCACTGGCAGAAGTTCCCCCTACAGCTCTCCATATCGGTAAGTTTCCCTCAGGACGGGGAAGGATTCTTGCATTTTTGAGAGGGTTACGAAATTCTCCCTTCCAATTCATAACTTCGTTTTCATTTATCTTTAATAACAAGTCGAATTTTTCTTCAAATAATTCCTCATAATCATTAAGATCATAGCCCAATAGTTCATATAACCCCACTCTAGAGGCACGGCCAGCTATTATTTCAGCTCGACCATTTGAGATCAAATCAATTGTAGCGAAATCTTCGTACACCCTAACCGGATCAGAGGTGCTTATAATCGTAGATGAGCTACCTATTTTCATTTTCTTAGTAGCCTGTGCAATAGCTGACAGCACGACGGTATGCGCCTGAGTAGCAAAATACTCTTGATGACTCTCTCCTACACTAAAAAAATCAATTCCTGCTTGCTCCGCTAATTGAGCCAAGTCAATAATTTCACGTATGCGTTGTTTGGCAGATATTCGGCTTCCAGTTTCGGGGTTCGCTAGATGATCACCTAATGTATAAAGTCCAAACTCTAAGCCATTGTCTGCATTGATCCGATATTGTTCCATGATTACCCTCTTTTCTTTAAAAAGTTAGAATTCATTTATGATTTGTCGATTCAATATAATTAAGTAAGTCACTATAATAAGTATAGTTAAGTGCTTGCATAATGTCAAACTAATGATCCTGTTAAGAAAAAACTACTCGATTTAAGCCTGTGCTAAGAATCGCCTATAATAATCTCCACATGGTATATTTAGGATATTGATTTGATTATTAAAGTGATAAACAAAAAAAGGAGAATTGTATTCATGCACAACCGCCGCTTCATGAACGTATTACTTATTCTTTTCTTATCAGCTTCCAATTCGACTCCGATCTTCGCATCGGCTTCTGTTGTACCGAAGTTATCCGATTCTATCCAACGTTCTGCAATCCAACCCTCCGTTACAATTAATGGCATAAACTTTTCCTTTCAAGATGAGTTGCCTACTTTAATAGAGGGAAAATCCTTCGTTCCAACCCAAATTTTTGAGCATCCCGACATTCAAGCCGATATTACGAAGTTTATAGATAACCCTTATCCACATGTGTTTATTTCACATTTTAATGGAGCACTTTCTATTTATCCGGATAAAAGTGATTATATGTTTAGCGATTACAACGAAGATATAGAGGATTCTGATGTTTGGATCAATTGGAAGAGTCCTACACCTTATCTCTCCGGCAGTGATATTATGGTTCCATTGCGTGCTATTGCCGAACGAATCGGGATCTCCGTTGATTGGGATGTAGCAACTAGAACAGCGATCATTACCACGGATGATGACTTTCGTGCTGAACTCGAATCTCCTGAGGAGTGGGAAGATTGGCTAGGAATGAAACCTATCGAGATGGATGATCCCTCAGGAGAGGCAATAACAGAGCAGGAGTTAACTGAATTTGCTATTTTGAGCGGACTCCCAGTTCTGGATTCTCGGATTATTGATAAATATACAGCTGTACTCTTACATATCGAAGAGGAAGATGGCGTAGAATCGCTTACGTTGAAATACGTCGATCGTTTAAAAAACGGGAGTTTGGACTGGAGTATGGATTTAGGCATGGGGGATGATGGAGACGACGTCCAAGTGAAGAGGAGCGGACAACTCGTTAGTGTCGGTATGTTCGATCAAGGTCTTAAGAAGCAATTCAGTCATTTCGAGGTAAGTTACAAAGTTCATGATAAGAGAGTAACTCACACCTATGATATCTCGGGTAAACAAGGCATGTTTTTTGACATTCCTGAGGGCGTGACAAGCGGGGAGATAACATTCTTTGGGAAAAACGGTTACTCATTCGGAACGTATTTCTGGTGAGTTGACAAGCCTAAACAAAAGTAAAAGGTATCCCATTGGGGTACCTTTTACTTTTGTTTGCCGCTGGCCGATCCATTATGCTGTATTGCGAGTCTAACCAGTATCCTCGCACCATGAACTAGCATCGCTTCATCGATATTAAACTGTGGCTGATGGATAGCATGGAGAATTCCCTTCTCCTTATTGCCGCAACCGATAAAGGCTAAGGCACCAGGAACTTTATCAAGATACCAACCAAAATCCTCACCAGCCAGACTTGGCTGCTCCAGAAGTATTACCTGATCCTCACCTAGAACTGCACGGGCTGCATGAAGCACCTGCTGCACCGCTTCCGCATTGTTCACTACTGCAATTCCTTCACGCAGCTCCAGCTTGTATTTCCCTCCATAAGACTCAGCTATAGCTGAAGCATGGCGCTGTAAACCATTTGTAATTGCAGCTACCGTCGTCTTGGTAAACGCTCTGAACGTTCCTGTCAGTTCACTGTGTTCAGCGATCACATTAACAGCAGTACCAGCCTGCAACGTTCCGAAGGCCAACACCGCCGCCTCCTGCGGATCGATTCGATTAGCCATCATTCCGTTAATCTCTCCTATATATCGTGCCGCCATCTGGATCGCATCTACAGCTCTGTGCGGAGCACTATGATGACCGGATGTTCCCTGAAATTCCACCTTAAAATGGCTTGACGCTGCCATGGCATCATGAGGGTGAATACCAAGCGTTCCGACCGGAAGCTCTGGCATGACATGTAGCGCGTAGGCATAGTCGACACCTTCCAGCACGTTATCCTCAATGAGATCGCGGCCGCCTGAGAGTAATCTTCCATCAAGCGGACTCTTGACCGCGCCTTCCTCAGCTGGCTGGAAGACGAAAATGATCGTACCCATCAATCGTTCCCGGAAGGCTGCCAAGGTTCGGGCAGCCCCCAACAGCATAGCGGTATGGGCATCATGGCCACAGGCGTGCATGATGCCGTCATTGACTGACTTGTAAGGTAACTCATTGCACTCTTGTATCGGCAGGGCATCCATATCAGCCCTTAGAAGAAGAGTAGGCCCACTATTGCCATTGTCTGCTAAGCCTTGCAGGAGGCCGACCACTCCCATTCCGAAATGTTTGCCGCCATTTCTACGTACTGTGATCCCCCACTCCTCTAACAATTCTGCTACTTTATTAGAAGTGCGGACGACATCATACAGTAGCTCCGGATGGGCATGCAAATCACGACGGTATTCAATCATTTCATCCTGCAGCTGGCCGGCGTAATGCATCATCTCCGCAATATTCGAGTTTTGGTGGATTGCGAATACTGGATCAACCGTCAAATTTGCCCTGCTGGTTGAGAAGCTTTGGAATAACGGTTCTCCGGCAACGGTATGCCGAGGTTTCCACGCAGCGTGTCACTTTCGTATTCAGTGCGGAACAAACCCCGCTCCTGCAGAATCGGCACCACCCGATCGATGAATTCCTCCAGTCCGTTAGGGACGGCAGCCGCGATCATAAATCCATCTGCCCCACCACTTTCAAACCAAGATTGAATCTGATCAGCTACTTGCTCCGGTGTGCCAATGAAGCTGCTGCGTGGGGTAGCCGATTGTAAGGCAACCTGTCGAAGCGTCAAGCCTTTCTCCTTCGCATCCTTTTTGATTTTATCCGTGCCGCTCTGAAAGCTATTGCGCCCCAACTCACCAAGCTCAGGGAACGGCTCATCCAGCGGATATTGCGAGAAATCATGATGCTCGAAGAATCTGCCTAAGTAGTTCAGTGCATTCTCAATCGTTACAAGGCCAGCAACCTCCTGGTACTTGCGCTCTGCCTCCTCCGGCGTGTCACCGATGATTGGAGCAATTCCAGGGAAGATCAGCACTTCATCCGGATTCCGGTCAAACGAAGCTACCCGTGTCTTAACATCGTTATAGAATGCTTGGGCATCTTCTAGCGTTTCGTGTCCAGTGAAGATAGCATCTGCTTCCTTGGAGGCGTAATTCTTACCGACTTCCGAGGATCCTGCCTGAAATACAACTGGCTGCCCCTGTTTCGAACGAGCAATATTCAGCGGCCCCTTCACAGAGAAGAACTCTCCTTGATGGTCCAGGGTATGCATTTTTTGCGGATCAAAGAATACACCTGATTCCTTGTCTCGTACAAACGCATCATCCTCCCAAGAATCCCATAGTCCGCGTGTCACCTGCAAATATTCGGTGGCAATGCGGTAGCGCTTGCCATGGTCAGGATGCTCTTTTTTGCTGTAATTTGACGCAGAACCTTCCAGAGGTGAAGTCACCACATTCCAGCCGGCCCGGCCGCCGCTGATTACATCCAGTGAGCCGAATTGACGCGCTACGGTAAATGGTTCACTGTACGAGGTAGACAAGGTACCAACTAAACCGATGTTAGTGCTGACGGCTGCGAGTGCGCTAAGAATAGTCAGCGGCTCAAACCGGTTAAGGAAATGAGGAATGGACTTTTCATTAATGTACAGACCGTCTGCGATGAAGATCAGATCCAACTTGCCTTCTTCTGCCTTCTGTACCCACTCTTTGTATAATTCAAAGTTTACACTGGCATCTGGTTTGGCATCTGGATGGCGCCACATCGACGTGCTGCCTCCTACCCCATGCAGCAGTGCACCCAGCTTCAGTTGTCTTGGTTTGGTCATGTTCATTCCTCCTAAAAGTTTTGTGAGCATACGCTTCCTAGATTTCATTTCATGCAAAACTGACTTCGGAAGCAATCATTGTACAAACGATGCATTAGCTGCGCCTTGTTTGATTCGCTCGATCTGGCCAAGATGTCTCTCCACATGTCCAGTGAAGCCGTGCACGATATCGGAAATTTTCACGGTCTCCCCCTTGAAATTAATTCCGCTTTTCTCCCAATCTTCTTCGCTAAGCCGTTCAAACAAAAGGCTGTTATAGTAAAGCAGGCTGCGGAACAGCTCCAGATTGTCGGAAGCATTGCCGCTGTTGGCGTACTGACCGCTGACCCAAGCATCCTGATTGAAGACTGGAAGCTGTGCAGTCGTAGCAGCGAGAATATCACGAATGCGGAACGAAACTACGATGCTGTGATCAGCCAGATGAGTCAGTACTTCAGTCACACTCCAACTGGCGGGTTCTGCCTTCCATTTCAGTTGTTCCTCCGTTAACCCGGCGGTCGACTTTACTAATTGATGATACGTCCTTAGATAATCACTGATTTGAACTCTGCTCATTAAATCCCCTCCAATATAAGACTTGTTCGCGAATGATCCGGTGGTGCGAAACGAGATAACGAAAAAGGCTGGATGTTATGAGTTGTAACTCCGCCGATCGCTAAGTCAGCCAGTATTTCACCCACAACACTAGAAAATTTAAAACCATGCCCCGAAAACCCTCCAGCTATCAGCACATTGGAATGGAGCGGATGGCAGTCTATAATGAAATCTTCATCAGGCGTATGCTCATATTTACATGCAGAACCTTTTAGCAATCGACCAGCTGCACCGGGCATGTAAGACTCCAGTACCTTGCGGAGATCACCCTCATCGCTGGCTTCACTGCCGAACGGGGAAAGCTGTGTACCCGGCTTCCATTCCAGCCCTGTATCATGCCGGCCGATCTTTAGGCCAGCTCCATCAATGCTGGGAAATCCGTAATAGCCACCTTCCTCTGCTCCTAACGTAAAGCCAGGGAAATTACCAGCAGCAAAAGCAGGGGAGCTCTCAAACCAGCCCACAACTTTGCGGATTGCTTTAATCGGCAAATGTACAAAAGGTGCCAATTTGCCAAACCAAGCTCCGGCACTAAGAATAGCTGCCGCTCCGTGATAATCGCCATTTGTCGTATGAACCGTAACGCTGCCTTCGCGAGCGGTGACATTCACTACTGGAGTGTTCGTCAACAGTTCCGCACCATGTCCAAGGGCAAGCTGGCGGTAGGCGGAAATACAGCGTTCGCTGTACAAATATCCGGCATCCGGTTCATACATTGCCGCGAATGATTCTGGTATGTTCAATGCCGGCCAGCGCCGCCGGATCTCTTCGGCATCCAGATGATGGACCTGCACCTTCCGTTTCTTCGCTTCTTCGAGACGACCGTTGAAGGAATACACTGCGCTATCCGCGAGATTCAAGACACCTGAGCGGACAAGGAGTTCTGTTCCGCTCAACAGTTCCGCTTCTTTCCATAGTGTATCTGCCCGTAAAGCTAAATCAGTGTAGGCGGGGTCACCGCTGTAAGCATGCCGGATCAGCCGGTATTCCCCGTGATGGCTGCCCTGTGTATGTGGAGGATCGAAGGTATCCACTAGCAGCGTCTTCACTCCGCGCCTCGCAAGATTGTAACCAGCGCTCATGCCCATCGAGCCTGCGCCTACGATAATTACATCGTAACTTTTATGTTCAGCTATAATTCTGCACCTCCACCGGAATTGTAGTACTCAAGGGAACGTACAGCCGCATCCGCAAGGAAACGTGCTGCCACAGGGAGTGCCTGTTCATCCAGATTGAAAGCTGGATGATGCCATTCTTGGCTTCCTTCAGTACCTATAAAGACGAACAATCCGGGTACCACGCGCTGATAGTAGGCAAAATCCTCTCCGGCCAGTGAAAGCTCAGGTTTGACCGCTCGGTAGCCAAGAGCTTCAGCCGACTCTACCCCTAACACCGCTAAGGTGGCGTCGTTGATAACCGGAGGCGGCCCTTCGATCCAGCGGACAGTAGCTTTTGCTCCAAGAGCAGCTGCCACACCAGTCGCCACTTCCCGAAAGCGGTCAAGTACTTTGCTGCGCACCGTTTCATCAAAGGTACGGATTGTACCCTCAAGCACGGCTTTTTCGGGGATGATGTTCCATGAATTTCCGCTGTGAATCTGCGTCACACTGACCACCGCACTTTGTAGGGGACTGACATTGCGACTTACAATGGATTGAAATGCGGTCACAATATGCGAAGCAGCTACAATCGGGTCTATCCCAGCTTCTGGAACGGCAGCATGAGAACTGCCACCCTGCACTTCAATCACAAACCCGTCAGCCGCTGCCATTAAAGGGCCCGCCGTAATACCGATCGTTCCGACTGGCAGTTCCGGCTTGTTATGCAGCCCGATTACTGCCCGGACTTCTTCTAGCGCCCCGCTAGCAATGATCCGCTGTGCCCCTTGCGCCTTCTCTTCAGCCGGTTGAAACAACAGGCGTACCGTTCCTAGTAACTGACCCTCTCGCTGCTTCAATTGATAGGCGGCACCGATCAAGGCAGCCGTATGGAAATCATGTCCGCAGGCATGCATTTTGCCGGGATACAACGAAGCATAAGCTGCGCCAGTTTCCTCCTGGATTGGCAAGGCATCGATATCTGCGCGCAGCGCGATGACCGGACCTGGCTGCTTGCCCCCAATTTCTGCGATCACTCCGGTAGACAGACCGTAATCTACGACCCTGACTCCTGCCCGCTCCAGCAGGGAAATAATATATTTTGTTGTCTCATATTCTTCGTTCGACAGTTCCGGGTGCCGATGCAGATGACGGCGTATCCCGATTAATTCTTCTCCAAGCGCTTCCGCACTCAGCTCTTTAGCTTTACTAGTCATATACAGTCACCCTCCTTTAAACGATTTGTTGTGTGATCCTGATCCGCCCGCTTATGCCTCTGCCGGCACTTCAGCGATTGCTTCGCTCAGGAGCTCAAAGGAGCGGTACCTTTTGTCAAAAGGCTGCACATTCGTAGTTATGATGAACTCCTCAACACCTGATGCCTCTGAAAGTGCCAATAGCTGTTCACGTACAGAGTTCTTTGTTCCTTTGGTAATCTCTGGTTCCAACTCTTCAATCGTGTATGCTTCATTGCTCTGGCGGGCAAACTCCTCCGCTTGTTCCCGGGTTCCAACGGTTAGCTTCTTCCCGCTTGCCAGCTGAATCCGAATCAACTTATGTGCGCCCGCCAGTTCTTTCGCTTCCTCTTCTGTCTCAGCCACCACTAGTGCTAAAGCGATAATTTCTTGCGGTTGTCTGCCCTGTGAAGAAACAAAACCGCTTCGGTAAGCACGAATAGCATCTAGCGCTACTGTCTTATCGCTATTAATAAATAGGGAGAACACATAAGGTAATCCAAGTTCAGCAGCAATCACTGCACTGCCTACACTCGCGCCAAGCACATACAGCTCAGGCGGAATACCAGGAAGGGGACCTGCCTTCAAACCAGCTAGCGGGTGGTTTTCTTCGAGCCGGTTATGCACATATTTCTCCAGCTCGATGATTTTGTCCGTTAAGCTAGGGGATTCGGTTCTTTCCTGCTGAAGCGCTTGTGTGCTGCGCGGGAGTCCACCGGGAGCGCGTCCCACTCCGAGATCCACTCGGCCAGGAGCCAGTGTAGACAGCACATTGAAGTTCTCTGCCACCTTGTACGGACTGTAATGCTGGAGCATGATGCCACCGGAGCCAATGCGGATGCGCTCTGTTTTGGCCAGCAGATGTGAGATGAGTACTTCTGGAGAAGAACCGGCTACCTGCTCAGAGTCATGATGCTCGGAAACCCAGAATCGATGAAATCCAAGCTCCTCAGACAGTTGTGCCAGCTTAATGGTATGCTGGAATGCTTCCTCTGGCGTTTCTCCCGGATAGATCGGACTTTGATCAAGTACGCTGATTGTAATAGCCATTGTTTTTCCTCCTATATGGAATAGTTAAATTCAGGTGTGATTCGCTTCAGGAACTGCTTCGTTCTTTCTTCGCGCGGATGATTAAACAGCTCTGTCGGCGTTCCTTCTTCAACAATGACGCCTCCGTCCATAAAAACCACATGATTCGCCACATCGCGGGCAAACCCCATTTCATGGGTGACTACAATCATTGTGATGCCTTCCTTGGCAATTTTTCGGATAACAGCCAGCACCTCACCCACTAGCTCAGGGTCCAGCGCTGATGTTGGTTCGTCGAACAATATAACCTCTGGCTCAAGCGCCAAGGCTCGGGCAATCCCTACACGCTGCTGCTGACCCCCGGACAGCTGACTCGGGTAAGCGTCCAGCTTGCTGGCAAGACCAACCTTTTCAAGCAGCGCTATACTCCGCTTTCTCGCTTCGTCCTTCGGAAGCTTTTTGACAATTAACAGCCCTTCCATCACGTTCTCCAGCGCGGTTTTATGACGGAACAAATTGTACTGCTGAAATACCATTGCCGTTTTTTGCCTAAGCTGATGAATCTCCTTTTTGCGGGCATGTTTGCAGTTCACTTTGAAATCGCCAATGGCGATCTCTCCGCTGCTTGGCCTCTCCAGATAATTCACGCAGCGTAAGAGAGTCGTTTTGCCGGAGCCACTGGGGCCGAGAATGACGACAACCTCTCCCTTCGTCACCGTTAAATCTATATTATTTAATACCTGATTCCGACCGAATGACTTCGAAATTTGCGCAAGTTTGATCATGCTACTCCACCTCGATTGTACAGATTAATCCTTTTCTCAATGACCGACGTCACGCGTTCGATCAGAAATGTTAGTGCCCAGAAGATCAGTGCTGCCGCCAGATAAGCCTCAAAAAACTTCCAGTTCGTTGAAGCCACTATCTGTGCCTTAGCATTGATATCCACCACCGAAACAGTAAAAGCAAGGGTAGATCCGTGCAGCATACCGATTACTGAATTCGAAAGATTAGGCAGACTTGCCGCCAGCGCTTGAGGAAAAACAATCCGCTTTAGTGCTTGGGGCGTAGTCATACCGATAGAGTGGGCCGCTTCTAGCTGACCACGATCCACAGCGAGCAGACCGGAACGGACGACCTCGGACATATAAGCTCCAGCAGTAATCGAGAATGAAATATAAGCAAAACCGATCATCGGAATCGAAACCGACCTAAAGCTCCAGCCGAAATGCGCCGCCAGACCATCAATCAGCACAGGAAGCCCAAAATATATAAGCAGCAGATGCGTCAGCATCGGTGTCCCGCGGATGAACGTAACATAACCGACGGCCAGCGGATGCAGCAGTGGAACTTTGTATAGCCGGATCAAGGCTACAGCCACTCCAATCACAAAACCAATCAATACAGAGACAACGGTAATATATAAGGTCGTAGGAATTGCACTCAGAATTTGTACCAGAGCAGTCCATATAAACGATGGGTCCAGTTTCATAATCCGGTGCCTCCTTTGCCAGGTCCCAGTTCTGCAATGATGCGTCGGTAGGACCAGCTTTTGTTGATTTTAAACAATTTTTTCTCAGGCGTATTTCGTCTTTCATGCCGTAGCAGATGGTGTTCTGCTACAAGCAGCAGCTTCTCAATCGTAAAGCTGATGACCAGATAGATAAGCGCAAGCGCGATATAGGTTTCAATAAAATGCTGTGTTAAGCTGCCAAGCGTCTGAGCTTTACCTGACATTTCCATCACCCCGAGGGTAAAAGCTAATGACGTATCTTTCAGTAGTGCAATTACTAGATTAGAGAATACAGGAACTGCTATACCTAGCGCTTGGGGCAGCACGATTCGTGTAAAAGCTTGAAACCCCGTCATCCCCGCAGCGTATGCAGCCTCCACCTGCCCCTTATCCACCGCCATCACAGAAGCCCTAATCATTTCGGACATGTATGCTCCCGTATGCAGACCGTAGGTTAGAATCACAAAGACAAGTACAGGAGTTCGGGTCATATCCACATGGACCAGCTTCATAATTTCAGGCAGACCATAATAAAACAAGAAGAGCTGGATAAGAATCGGAGTTCCCCGAAAAAAAGAAATATAGATTTCGGAGAGGGTCTTTAACACAGGCACTTTATAAAGTCTTGGCAGAGCTACGAGAAAGCCGACAATAATTCCTGTCAGTAGAGAACAGGCGACAATCAGAAGCGTGGTACTTAAAGTCCCTAGTAACTTAGGCAAAAACGAAAATACAAAACTGATATCAAACTGTGCGCCCATATATTCCCTCCCTTCCCGTGCTCACCGGCTCAATCATTTAACCGAATCCGCTGTAACATCCGCACCCAGCCATTCCGTGCTCAGCTTACCCAGTGTTCCGTCCGTCTTCAGCTCTTTAATCGCACTGTCAATCGCATCTGACAGCTTTTGTGAATCGGCATCATCCTTACGGAAAACATAGAGAATGTCCGCGGAGGACAGCTCGTCGCCCGTAGCTATTAGCTGACTCTGCGGATCAATGATCGGCAGGACAAAATCTGCAGCCAGCGTAGCGTCCACACGCCCAGTACTAATCTGTGCGACGGTATCATTCGCTGCACCGTTCTGATACACGATATTAATCGCATTGTCATGCTCTTTATTGTAGTTTTCCAGAATTTGCGCTTGTGCGCTTGTCGCACCGACTAATACCTTTTTTCCTTTAAGATCATCCAGTGATTGGATCGAATCATTATCCTTCGCCACTACGATGCGGTTTCTCCAGTGGGCATAGGCTTCTTTGTTAAAAGAATATTTCAACTCCCGCTCCGGATTTTTCTCCATGACATGGGCAACCAGGTCGATTTTTTTAGTTTCCAGACTCAGCAGTAAATTGCTGAAATCCATGGTTTGAAACTCAAATTCATATTCAGGCAGCTGCTTATCGATTTCTTTGAGCAGTTCCACATCGAAGCCTGTAAGCTTGCCGTTCTCATCTATGAAGCAGACCTTCGGAAAAGCAGTACCCGTGCCTACGATGATCTTAGTTACCTTTGTCGAACCATTTACCGTTGCCGAAGCTTCGGCTGCATTTCCATTCTGACTACTGTTCGTGCTGTTATTTCCGCAACCTGCTATCGCCAGTGTCAATAACGATGCAATTACTAATGAAATGGACTTTTTCATTGTTCTATCCCCTTTGAATGATTTGTGGTTTATCTAAAAGTGTTTTTTTCATCAGATACATAATGCCGTCACCATTCTGCTGATCCAGTTCCAGAAACCGTTCATACCCCCGGCGTTCATACATTTGAACTAACCATGGGTGCTTCTTCGCCGTTGCCAGCGTGACCGCAGCCGAACCCAATTGTCCAGCAATAATGTGCTCTTCCACCCAATCCAGAAGCTTTCCACCATAACCTCTGTTACTGTAATCCGGATGAGCAGCAAACCATTTAATAAAAGGCAGTGGGCTAATCTTCTTAATCTCTTCTTCTTTTGAAAGTGTTATCGTCGCAACTATCGTTCCATCAACTTCAAGCACATAACACTCATTCGTAGCAATATTGTCTTCAATAAGTGCCAAGTCAGCTGTAGCCGCCGGCCAATGCAGCCCGAGCTCACGAATCAGCTCATACGCACGATATGTAACCTCAAGCAAAATCTCCGCATCTTTCAGTTCTGCCAGTCTGTATGTCTCACTCATCGCAAGCCCTCCATCCTTCCGAAATTAAATTTATAATTCCTATCGAAATAGTCGTCATTATATGCAATTAACTTTATCACTGCATGTGTCCATGCGCTAATAGAGTTTTTTAATACATCTATACAATTAGTCGATCTCCCGTTTTACCAATACCGAGTTCAAGCAGGGTTTCTATGAATTCAGCGTTCTCCCCATTTAGTGAAATCAGGCTGGTTCGTAAGGAGATGCCTTCCGTCTCCGCAATATCCACCCGTACTAACGTCCCAGCCGCTACTTCCTCTTGCACACTAAGTGCCGGAAGGAAACAGATACCTGCTTTTTTCAACACCAGCTTCTTGGCTGTCTCCAGGTTATCCACCTGATATTCAATTTTCGGCGGCTGTTCCATGCTTTCAAATACTCGGTGCAGTCGCATCCAATCCAAAGACCCGCATTCAAAAAAGACTAACGTCTCCTGGCGAATATCTTCCAGCGATGTACGTTGTGCCTTAGCTAAGCGATGCCCCTTCTCTACATACAGCGAAATGGGGTCTTCGCAGAAAGGAAAGGCTTGAATGGCTGGATTTACGACCTTACGGATAAAAGCCAGATCTAGCTCTTTCGATTTCAGCTTATCAATCAATACTTCCGTAGAAGCTGTCGTCAGCTTGATCGTGATATGCGGATACCTGCGCTTCAAATGAAGCATCAGATGCGGCATTAAATAATTGGATACCGAGACAGTACTGCCGATTCTCAGTTCATTTGGAATAAGCCCCTTGGCCTGAACCTGATATTTACCGTTCTGATAGATCTGGAGAATCTGCTGGGCATAGGGAAGAAATTGCTTACCTTTATCCGTTAGGCTAATCTGCTTACCTAACCGATCAAACACTCTGCAATCCAATTCCCTTTCGAGCGATTGAATCCGTGCCGTAACTGTCGGCTGAGAGATATATAGGACTTCGGCCGCTTTATTGAAGCTTCCATAATGGTTAATGTAGACAAAAGCCTCAATATTTTCAATGTTCATCCCTACTCCCCCTAAACTAATATTAATTTTACTATTCCGATGAAAAAACAATGAAATAGAACGATGCTTTCCTATAGATTTTGTTTATATCTTATGCACCCCCCTATTTTTTGTCAACTTAAATTCCGTGTAAAATAATCGGATTTCCACAAAATTTCATTCATAAATGATAAATAATTTAAAATTCGAAACTACAGAAGCTATAGTGAATCCCTTTATAATCGACTGTTATGTTTATTTCATATAGAGCTTTTCTATTCATTTATCAAAATAATAAAATACCCCTTATATAACTCGGAATTATCGTTTATAATGACTTCATTCGTATGAACTATACATTAACTGAAAGGGGATCGCGAGATTATGTCACAAAAGATTATTATCCGTGAAGCTGAGAATAATGACCGTGATGCCATCGCTGAAGTGATACTGGACGCTTACCACCAATACTCGGAAATTATGCCCGAGCCGTTGTGGCTAGCGTACCGGAAATCACTTCTTGAATCTGTCCATGGCGATGCCCCGATTATGCGGATCATCGCTGAAATCGACAAGAAAATCATTGGTAGCACACTCTTGTTTAGCTCCTCGGAAACGGCTTACGGTAAACCAGAGTTAGGCATTCACTCCCCTATCCTACGCCTGCTTGCCGTATCCCCATCCGCTCGCGGCCTCGGTGTTGCAACCCATCTAATTCACGAAGCTGCTAGGAGATCTCGTGAGTTAGGAGCCACCACTTTAAATCTGCATACCTCAGAAATGATGGCTTCAGCAATCAAGCTCTACTATCGCTTAGGCTTCAAACGGGCGTATGAGACCGATCTTATGAACGGGGAAACCCTGGTACAGGGTTTCCAACTAGACCTACTAACCTCAGTCCGTACAACAGCAGGATAAATATAAAATTCGAGACAGACTTACTCGATGAATATAACGTCTTCTTAACCGTTGTCTTGAAATTAAAAAAAGAAGCCTCGGGAAGCTTCCCAATGATCTTATGTGATCATTGCGGCGAACTTCCGAGGCTCATTTAATTTCCTTTTTTATAGGTAATTTCTTTAAAACTCACAGTGATATTGCCTTCATTATCAGCATCATCCAGGCGATGATCTAAAATTACAGTTGCTTTGGCGGGGATGGACAAAAAGCTAGCCCCCTTCTGCTTCTTCTTTACATCATAGAGATAATAAGAAACATTCTTAACCTTCAGCCCTATAGTATCCTTGTACAAAAGTTCTACGGAATAGGATTTTATCACAGCTACATTAGCGTCCATCCATCCTACAACTTCAACCGCTGCATCTTCTTGGTCGCTTTCAGTCTTAATGGAGCCGGTGGGAAGCCCATCCTGATTATAAAAATCAATTTTTTGGGGAGCGATTTTCAAATAATCGATATCGATGTCATGGATTCGGTTTTGGTTCATCTCTGCTGTATCCATCCAGGCAATCGTGCCCGCCGGGTTCCACTTTATTTTCTCAGAAGGTACATATTGCTCTTGTGGTAAAGCTACAGTGCGTAGCGAAGCTCCTTTATTATCGTAAAAGGTTAATTGGCCGCTCTCATCATCATGTACAAATCTCTTAAAGGTTGGTGAAAGAAACAGGGATGGCGCACCGGTCGTCGAGTGAGGGATTACCGGATATTTTAGAAGATGCACATCGTCCTTTCCTTTCCTCAGATCAAACAACCATACATTGCCGAGGTAACTTTGCATAAATAATATTTGTTCATCCGCATTCCACTGGAATTTATAGATGTAGTCAGAATCATCAGAAAGCGGCCAAAAGTCTTCCCGAAGTCGCTCAATATCTCCTGTAACAACATTATAAGAGGACAAATGATATTTCCCAGCTTCTTTCGTCAGATCCGATTCCAGAAATAATAGATGATCCTCGTCCAACTTGATTAGCATATTATAGTTGTTCATAAATGCATTGTTCCAACGGTTATCGGTATCGATCAGCTCATCGCTCCATTTCACCATCACCTCATTCGTAGCAGGATCATGGGCTAGTAAAGCGTTAACTGCATTATGGTCGCCATAGAAAAAATGAATGGTATGATATAAGATTCCTTGTAATTCAACCACTGCCCCACCGTTTAATAGATAGTTATTTTCGGTTATGCCAATTGGTTTAGCCACCAGTTCTCCATTTGAGCTCCGTACTGCATTAAACTCCAGCCCCTTAAAGTTTGCTTCCAAGAATATAAGCTTTTTTAACTCGATAGTTGATTCCTTAGTAAGTGTGTAGCCTGTGCTTGTTTCGTTCACATTCATTAACATGCCTTGCTCGCTTGTTTCGTTAATCCATAGATGAAAGGCATATTTATTATTATTTGAAATTAGAACAATATCATAGTTAGGCGTTGCGGTATTTAAATTTCCTGGTATTTGTACAGCGGTACGGATGGCTCGGACGAAAGTTTCTATGCTTTCATGATCTATGTATTCAGCCTTTATGTTAGCATTCACTGAACCATGTGCTAGAGATTTCGCTACTGTGATTCGCTTGATTTCCTCGTCAATTTTTAGATTATCGGCTTCTACTTGTTGCTCATTGGGTTGAAATAAGTCAAGTAAAACTACTTTTTTTGTTTCCGGCAGCTTGTAATGTCCATTTTGTCCTGATTTGGTGAAAAGACCATTATTCTCGCCATTAATCCAGAATGAGAACTTTTCGTTTTCTTTATTCTTCAATTCAACAGTAGCTTCATAATCGGGTGCTGCAATATCAAGCTTGGCGCAGTCATACTCAGCAGTATGTATGGCTTCATTGAATTGTTCTATTAAATTATTGTCCGTTATGGTCATGGATTCACCGCTATCGTTCTGGATTGTTATGGAATTAACAGAGCTCAGATCGATCAGGGTTTGATTCACTTTATCCTTATTCCCTGTATTGAAACATCCAACAATGATTACTGAAATGACTGCTAAAAGGGCTAGTAGATTTATCTTTTTCATATAGGCTCCCCCTTCGTATTCTCTCTTCTTTAACGCCAAATAGAGGATAAAGTTGCAATAAATGAGATTAGCAATTGGATCAGATTCTTATCCTGAACTATGTAAAATTGTTTGTAGCAATAAAAAAAGCCACCGTACAGGCCTGTTCTCCTGTAAGGCAGCTTCTCTTTTATCCCAAAGGTTGGATGAACTATTTAATCATTATTACTACCATGCTCAGACCCGAAAAGCCTTTAAAAAATTCACAGCCTGGCGGATATCTTCCTCTGGATTAGTGCCAACTTCCCGTTCTATGGTCAGGAAACCTGTATAACCGATGTCGTTCAGCGCTTGCAGATAATTGTTCCAGTCGACAGAACCTGCTCCAAGTGGAACTTCACGGAACGCCGAGCCGGTCTCGGCCATTTCAGCCATCTTCTCATGGTCTAATGCGGGTGCTTCATAACCATATTGACCGTAAACATCGCGCGGATCGATATCGGCAAGTTTGAGACCATCTTTAGCATGGGTGTGTACAATGTAGTCTTTTAGTGTATGAACACCTTGCACGGGATCATCACCAGTCACCATCACCATGTTGGCCGGGTCAAAATTAACAGAAACCCCTTTGGAACCCAAACCGTCGAGGAACGTCTTCAGACGCGCAGCGGGTTCTGGCCCAGTCTCAATCGCAAAGTAAGAATTCATCTCATGCGCGTATCTGCTTAGTTCCTCACAGGCGATGTGCATGGTTTCATAAATTTTACTGGTGTGGTCAGAGGGAACAATACCGATATGTGTAGTTACGATATCTGTACCTAGCTCCTTGGCCAGCTCCATAATGCGTTTGGACTTTTCGATTTTGGCACGGTTCTGTGCAGGGTCCTGAAATCCATGTCCGCCTAAATCTCCAACGAGGGCAGAGATTTCGAGACCCAGTGAAGCGATGTATTCCTTCCATTCACGGCGGGCTGAAGGAGAAAGGTTAGCGGGATCAAATTCACCTTGTACTGCATAAATCTGAACTCCATCAGCCCCTGCTTCTTTTGCCTTGCGCAACCCCTCTTTTACTCCGACCTGAAAACTGTCTACGATAACGCCGATTTTGTTAGTGATAATTGGTTTAACCATGCTATAATCCTCCTTTAAAATGAATTAGTTTTGGTTCCAAACCCGCTTGATGTATTGGAGCCCAAGTCTTGTCCCCTTACGGCACTCTTCCATTCCCTCAAATTCTACAGAGATATATCCGTCGTAGCCACTTTCTTTAACGGTTCGAATGACACTCGGCATATCGATGTCTCCTTGACCAACGATGGCACCCCTCAACCAGTTCCCACCAGTAGACTGGAACCAGCCTTCGCCAGGCTGGCGATCCTGCGGACGAATATAAAAATCTTTGAAATGTACCATCGAAGCAAGCTTAATATTGTTAGTCACAGCAATAAGCGGATTCTCATCTGCGCACAGGAAGTTACCAATGTCGAGTGTTGTACGGAAGTTATCTCTTCCTACTGCGTGAACCAACGCCTGTACACGATCGCTGTGCTGAATAAAGTATCCATGATTCTCCACACTGGTCGTGATGCCCAAACCTGCGGCATAATCGGCAATTTCCCGACAGGCTTCAGCTAAATGTGGAAGCTCTTCCAAAAAGTGCGTAATTGATAGATCATTTGACGAGGCTACATCATGCCGCATCCGCTGAATGCCTAATGCCGCACAGACGTCTACTTCCCGCTTTACCCGTTCGACTTCACGCTGTCTTTCCGCTGTCTCCAGCCCGGCAAAATTCGCCCCGATAGCATAATTAGACAACTCTAGTCCACGACCTGCTGCCGTACGTACAATCTGATCAATTAGCTCAGGATTCTCAACTAAATTGATGCCCAAGGGTACAATCTCCGCATGCTCCGCGCCCAGATCGGCGATCGTATCAATGACTCCTTCAAGCGTAAGCTCACCCGTTGAAAAAGCTGAATGCAAACTGTAGGTACTGATTCCTAGCTTCATAGTTTCACCTCTTCGCCTTTGGCAGCGGATTCATAGATCGCGCCGAGAATCTTCATGATTGTAACGCCGTCCTGCACAGGACTAATCGGTGTAGAGCCGTTGCTGATGTTGTTCGCAAAGTGATTAATCTCATTCTGGAATGCACTGTTGAACTCAAACCCCTTATGATCGGTCTGCGGATAGATATTGACGATCGTATCCGACTGTTCTTTGACGAGGACTATCTCAGGATCAATTTCAAACCCACCCTTGTCACCGTACAGGCGGACCGAGCGCTCGTCTTCTTTGGCATGCAATGTAAAGCTAACATCAACCATCAGCGAAGCTCCATTCTCAAAACGAATTAGTGCATTTGCTAAATCTTCCACCGTATTGTTCGCTGCGTCGTAATCAGCGGCTTTATAGAAAGAAAGGTTCTTGATATTGGAACGATTGCCGAGCTTCCGGTAAGTATTGGCGCTTACTGATACTGGATTCGGACGGCCCATCAAATACCAGCATAGATCGATCACATGGACGCCGATATCAATCAATGGTCCGCCGCCGGAGCGTTCAATATCACTGAACCAGCCGCCGGGATTACCAAGTCTCCGGAACGTCGTTGCCTTCGCATAGTAGATTTCACCGAATTCTCCTTGTTCCACCAATGTCTGAAGAAGCTGGGCATTAGAGTCATAACGTCGTACAAAGCCTACTTGCAAAATTTTACCGCTCTTTTCCACTGCCTGCTGAACCTGAAGCGCTTCTTCAACCGTGCGGCAAAGGGGCTTTTCCACAAGTACATGTTTGCCTGCCTCAAGTGCCGCGATGCTAATCTCAGCATGAGAGTTGTTCCATGTGCAGATGCTGACTGCATCTATTTCGGAATTAGCCAGCAATTCACGATAATCCGTGTATACGTTCTCCACGTTATACTCAGCAGCAACAGCTCGTGCACGCTCTTCATTCAGGTCACAAACCGCATATATGTTTGTCTGCGGATTATTCCGATAAGCACTTAAGTGCATGCTGGAGATAGAGCCGGTTCCTATTACGCCAATTTTGATCATATCCATAAATACTCTCTCCTTTATTTTGCATAGGTTATGATTCGTATTATAATGATTTCAACCCTAAACACCATGCAGAACCTTGCGGTTTCATTTGTACAATTGTGCTATAGGAGGTGCAGTCAATAAATGTTGGACTATGATAAACATCTACAGGAACCCATGGACATGCCGGATCCCGAGTTTCCGATTAAAGTACATACCCAGCGCTTCAACCAAGAGGGAGTTTTGTTGTTCCCACATCATTGGCATGAGCATCTTGAGTTTCTGTTTATCGAAAGCGGTGAGGCTGTTTTTGAATGCGGACGAACACCGATCAACGTACGGGCTGGTGATTTAGTTGCTGTGAACAGCAACGAGCTGCATTATGGGGTGAGCGCTTCTTCTGATTTATTGTATTATGCGATCATTGCAGATACTTCTTTGCTGCATAGTGCGGTAAGCGACGCTGCCGAGACCAAGTTCATCGCCCCGATTCAGCAGAACCAGCTGCTGTTACGTAATCATATCCGGGGAGATCAGCACATTACAGACTGTGCGCTGGCGATTATTCGGGAACTGGAACTTCGCGAATTCGGATATGAGCTGGCCGTGAAGTCCGAGCTATACCGCCTGCTAACGTTGCTATTGCGCAGACATATCGTCACCGTACTCTCACAGGCTGAGCAAGAAAGACGTATTCAAACCGTTGAACGCTTCGCACCTGTTTTGCGTTATATCGATACCCATTACCAGGAGCCCATTCAAGTTGACGAACTTGCGGCTCTAACAGGGCTAAGCCGCTTCCATTTCAGTCGTCTCTTCAAGGAATTAACTGGTCATACGATTTCGGAATATATAAATGCTGTCCGTTTAGACCGTGCAGATTATTTGCTAAGGCATACCCAGTTAACGATTTCTGAAATCGCTACCACAACTGGCTTCAGTGATATCTACTATTTCAGCCGGACTTTCAAAAAACATAGAAAAGTACCCCCAAGCAGTGTGAGAGGGTTCTAGTTAGGGTGAACAAAGGAAGCAGTCTTCTACTTGCTATCGCTCCTTAATTTTAACATCAAAAAGGTCAGGAAAGGGTAATCCCCTCTACTGACCTTTTTTTATTTTATTAATTGCATAAAAGAAACTATCTTCCATCTTATGGGTATAATTAACATAACAAAAATATAGGAGGAGATTTCATTGAGAAAAATAATTAAACTGACTATATTAGCACTTTGCATAATGATTCTACCGGGAACAATGATTTATGCCGCATCGAACCAATCAGAAGTTTCATTATATTTCAATAATGTGGTACAAAAACAGGCAGCAGTAATATCCGAGGGGGACATCCTCTTACCTGTTGAACAGCTCTCTAAAAATTTGTTTGCTTTAATCGCTTTAGATGAAACAAGTAAAACGGTTCGAATCTACAAGCCAAATGTGAACATGGTATTGCTTGATAACAATGGAGAGATTTTCGGTAAGGTAAAAAGCCCTTCACGGTTTGCCTTTTCAACCTTATTACAAGTAGATCATTTAAAAACAGAAATTTCAGATATAAAACTTACGATCACTGATCCCGCAGATAAAACAGAAACTATCGATAATCAACAAATTAAGAAAAGTGAAGAAAACTTTTGGTTCAAAACTAACGAATTTACTTATTCGTTTAATACAAAAGGCACCTATACTATTCAAGTGTTTTTTAAAGACGTAAATTCAAAAACATGGTATCCTGTCTCTGAAATCGATGTATTCGGCATATGAATTTCCGATAGTTGAATTCCCGTTTCCGTACTTCCTCACTTCTTATTATTCTTAATCACTTCATTAAAACGGTCAGGAAAGTTGGTATGTACCCCGTCTACGCCCCAAACCACGGCTTTGTCCATATTCACTTGATAATTCACTGTGTACGGAAATACCTTTAGACCCGAATTTTTCACCTGTGCGACATAGGAGGAATTTATTCTTTGAAAGTTAGGGCTAATACCAACTGCATAAGTTTTCACCCGATTGATAAAAGACTCTGGTACTTTGTAAACCGGAATATTATACCAAACAATTTGATAAAGCGGGATCTCTGGGTTAATCGAATGAAGCTTACGTAAACTCGCCTCACTAAATGAATGTACGGAAACATGATCAGACAGATTATATTTTTCAATTTGTTCGTTTAATATGGTTTCGATATTCGGATACAAAGCAGGATCTTTAATCTCAATCATATAGTCCACTTCTTTTCCAAACCTTTCAAATACCTCTTCTAACGTCGGAATACGTAATCCAGCATATTGTTCCCTAGCAAACATGGGATATTGTTCGTTAAACCAAGAGCCAGCGTCTAATTTCGAAAGCTGCTCTAAAGTATAATTCTTAACATACCCCGTTCCATTTGTCGTACGATTAATAGTTTCATCGTGAATAACAACAGGAACACGATCCTTAGTTAACTGAATGTCTAACTCGATATAATCGGTATCCATATCAATGGCTAGTTCGAATGCAGGTATAGTATTCTCAGGAGCATATCCCGAAGCGCCACGATGAGCAATGGTATAGACTTTGTCCGCAGGCTCGAGAATTTCCTTCACTTTAGTACGAATCCATGGAGAATAGGCATACATTGAGGTACATAATAAGATCAACAAAAATATGTGAATAAATATAAAGTACATTTTAGAATTTTGAATCCTTTGCATAAAACTTCCCTCTTCTTTTCAAAAATTTATTGTTGTTTACTTGGTGCTGTTTTCTACATCATATCCAGTTAATTACCATTCATAATCCTATCAAATCTCCTCTTGATTTATAATTATGTAAAACCTGCGGATTATTCTAAGCTATATCGCAATGATGGCTGCAATAACCGCTTTAATGATATCACCTGGAAGAAAGATCACCACACTTGTTAATCTAGCCCAAATGGAAGTATTCGTAATCAATGCCATGATAGGCGCACCTATCAGATTAATCAACATTACACCAAAAATCAAATTTACGACAATTAGATTCCAAGTTCTGACTTCCAGCGAATCATGCAGCATATACAAATTCTTTGATTTTCATGAAGAAACCCTTCATAGGAGAATTGAATGTATTGATTAGATTCATAAAGTTGGAAGAATCTCGAACTAAAAAAACACTGATCCAGATTAGGATCAGTGTTTTTTAGCTACACAATTTTAAACAGAATAGCTTTACTTGTTGATATGTTCATTGATTTGTTCAGCGATTTGTTCCAGCAATGCCTCTTTCCCCAATGCAAAGAATGCTTCATTGTAATTTTGTCTGCTTGTCATGCGATATATATTTTTCGATTTTACAGCTTTTAGGCTGCTCCAGACCTTACTTTGGTCTAGAACATTCCGGTCATTATCAGATAATAAAATGATGTGGTCTGGATTAAAGGTAGACAGTGCTTCTAGACTTGTTACTTTTCCTCCCCATGGGTCTGGTTCCGGTGTACCTGGCGCGATGAGTAATCCAAGATCATTAAAAATCATATCTGCAATACCTGTGCGGGAATAGATCCGGATTTCTTTCTCTGTAGCTTCGATTACCGCAAACGTTTCTTCATTAGTTATCTTTGTGATTTGATCATGCAGTTGTTGAGCACGTTGATCATAGGCCTTCAGCCACTCATCCATTTCTGTTTTCTTATCAAGTACCTCTGCAACAAAGGCAAACCGCTCTCTAAAAGCATTAAAGCCATAAGGAACCCTTACAGTTGGAGCAATCATATTTAGTTGATCATAGATTTTCTCTTGCGTAGGCCCTGCCAGTATCAAGTCAGGACTTGCTGCACTAATCGCTTCCAAGTTAACTTCCGTTTGAAACCATCCAACGGGCGTTACATTAGGCAGTTCTTTTTTTAGAATAGGTGTGATTTCCAGTGAATTAGCCATGTCTGTATTCCCGGTAATCACAGGTTTATATCCAAGCACTAAAAGTTCTTCAGTTGAGCCAGATACATCGGCAATTCTAACCGGGTTTACCGGTATTTCAACATCTCCCTTGGCGTCCTTAATGGTACGTGTTTCGGAGGAATTCGTAGCGACGGGTTCAGATTTTACCGCAGGTGGGGTGTTATCCCCTTGAGCCTCCTGCCCTGAATTCCCACATCCGTACAACATCACCATCATGAATAAGGCGATTCCGACAAAAGAGATACGTTTTAAACTGAACATTTTTTCCAACCCTCTCCAATCTATTGATAATCATTCTCACTACTAGCAAGTCCGATCATACACTCTGCTGATAGGGCTAAACTACCGATAGAGGGATTGAATAACGGTTTGGCGGATATTTATTTGTTGTCTAACGTTTTTTTATTATTTCAGAAGGATTTATTCCATACTGCTTCCGAAACGCCTCCGCAAAATGACTAAAGTTGTTGTAACCTACCATCGTCGCTGTTTGACTAACACTACTCTCCCCGGAACGCATGATTTCCCATGCTTTTTCTAAACGTTTGTTCCGTAAATAGGCAAATACAGTCGTACCATACTCTTCCTTAAAACCAACTTTTAATTTGTATTCGTTAATACCCGCCAGCTTGGAAAGCTCTATGAGTGATGGAGGGTTTGCCATTTGCTCGAGTA
Source organism: Paenibacillus sp. NPDC101420 (assembly GCF_050277435.1). NCBI lineage: Bacteria > Bacillati > Bacillota > Bacilli > Caryophanales > Paenibacillaceae > Paenibacillus > Paenibacillus sp. NPDC101420. Next base: position 26,797 of record NZ_JBNNSE010000007.1, on the reverse strand, counting down.
TGATTTCTCTGGCTCTCCGAATACTTTCCCGGTCAGTGCGAGATAAATGCAAGCTACGTTTAGTATGACTCTGCTCAAAAAGAAAAGCGCCCAAATATGCGGAAAGGAGTTCTAATGCCTTACCCTCTGCGTATAACCTGCGCATTGAGGTATGATATGGGCAATCTCTCAATTGAACCAATATTCGGGAGGTTTCTGGAAGAATAGGCATACGGAACATACGAAATGATTGTGTATCTAACAGCCCGGATAAACTGCAGGTAAGTGGAGATCCTTGATCTACCATCCACGAATCGAACAGTGTTACCGGTACACCAATGGACAGTAAACGGATGGGTTCAGCACTGCGATAGTGAAATTCGGCTTGGAAATCTCGCATGAGCTGCAATGAACAACTGTCGGGCACCAACTCGTGACTATTGCCTGTTACATGAACTTCTCCGCTGCCCTGCAGGCAAAAGCTTAGCTCAATCATAGCTGCTTCGGATTGAACTCGGATTAAACGATCCTCAGTGAAACGGTAATCACTATCTACAATTTCGATCCCGGAAGATGTGATAACCCTATCGACGTATCCATGGTCACTAGGTTGTGAGAAATGCATTCGCTCTGTGGTGTCCCTTATAGCCGGAGTCTCAAACAATGCATTGAAATACCCGTTATAGATGTTATGAATTGATTTTCTTGTCATTAATTCATACCCTCAGCAGATCTGTAGTATGCTGTAACCCCAATGTAGTGTTTTATCATGAGGAGATCACCTTTATTCATGTATTAAATGATAACGATTATCATTTAGATCATTATATCCGAGACATTAGCTAAACTGCAACGAACAGTTTATGAGGAGTGTTAGCGTATGATTCCAAATACAAACACCCCCTCATTCTAATGGATAAGGGGGTGTCGATTTCTGTTAATCAGCTTTTAACTTTCGTAGCATTATTCAAATCCGGATTCAGTTTATATTATCTCTTATCTCATCGATTTAGCTAGCTCTGTGAAAATAACTCCAAGCGCGTAAGCTCCTGCATCCGGATAACCAATGCTGCGTTCACCTACCGTGCCTGCTCTTCCCATACGGGCGACGATATCGGAAGTCTTCCGGGCACCGAGAACTGCCGCCTCAGCAGCTTTGATAGCTGCCAGCTTTATATCTTCGCCTTGTTCTGCGCATTGTGTCCAGGCATCCGCAAAAGGTACAAGCGCATCAATTAAAGTCTTGTCTCCAACGACAGCACCTCTCCCGAAAGACCTTTCGCCCGTATCTTGAATTCCTTTGACAACCGCTTGCATCATATTGGCAAATTCCTGAATGGATAACTCCTGCTTCTGCTGCGCAGTCTTGCTCGCAGCGCGGAATCCCGATCCCCAGATTGGCCCGGAAGCTCCTCCACAATGCTCCATAATGATCAATGAACAAGCATCAAGGAAGTCACCGATATCACTCTGATGATTAGCTAGAATATCTTCCCATTCTACTTTCAACTGCTTAAAGCCCTTGGCTACGCTCATCCCAAAATCACCATCTCCGGCGTGGGCGTCTAGCTCGCAGAACGGTACCTCATTCTCGATAATGACCTCACTCATTTGATCGATCAAAAATACGATATTTTGTAAGGAAAACTGGTAGTTCTTAATTACCGCTGCTTCAGCATCCGTATTATTCTTGAAGGATACCGTGCTGTCTGCTTTCTCTTCCTTGATGACTTCCGTATATTTCACAGGCTCAAATGAACCTTTAACCGACAATACCGGTGTATCACACGGAGCAGACAACCATTTCTTCAGCGTCTCATCCAGCTTCATAATCGACACTGATGCGCCAGCCATATCGATGCTGGTCATATAGTTACCGACAAATACTTTAAACACTTGCTTATTCTTCGCCGTCAATTCACGGATCACAGAATTATTCAACAAATAAAGCTCTTGCAGTGGTGTTCCACCAAATCCATTGATCAGAACAGCAACTTCTTGCTGCGACTCATCGTTCATTTGCAAGTTGCTCAGTAAAGACGTAACCATTCGCTGCGCCAGTTCATCCGCTGACACGGCTTTTTCTCTGCGAATTCCAGGTTCACCGTGAATTCCAACACCGTATTCCATCTCATCCTCTTCGATATGAAACGTCGGGGTTCCTTTGGCAGGAACGGTGCAAGATGTAAAGGCGAAGCCGATGGTGCGAACATGGTCAATTGCATGTTGCGCCGCTTCTTTTACTTCCGTCAGGGACAGTCCTGCTTCTGCCGCAGCCCCGGCTACTTTATGAACGAGAACAGTTCCGGCCACCCCTCGTTTCCCTACGGTATAGAGACTATCTTCAACGGCAATGTCATCGTCTACTTTGACATATTCCACTTGTATGCCATCTTCACTTGCAAGATGAGCCGCATTTTTAAAGTTCATGATGTCACCGCTGTAGTTCTTAATAATAAGCAGCGTTCCCTTTTTACTTGCAGAGCTACGGATCGCTTGGTAGACCTGAATCTGGGATGGAGAAGCGAACACATCACCGCACACGGCTGCATCCAGCATACCGCTGCCTACAAACCCGGCATGGGCTGGTTCATGCCCACTTCCGCCGCCGCTTATTAGTGTAACTTTATTGGTGTTGATCTCTTTTTTAGAAATCACTTTGAATTTATCGTTGAAATCCAGCTCAGGATGCGCTAAGACAAGTCCATTACACATTTCCCGGACTAGCGTTTCCGGCTTATTCATAATTTTCTTCATCTTAAAGCTCCTTACTTAATTTGTATTGACGGCCTAATTGGTCAGCAGCCATAATCGCCGATGCTACGGCTTCTTCTGTAATTGGGAACGGCATCGAATGAATCGATTCCTCAGCAATACAAGCTTTTTTAGCAACCTCAAGAAGTTCTTCGTAAGTTACTTGCTCCACTCCGATATCTGCTAAGCACACCGGAAGCCCAATAGACAGGCAGAAATCCAATACTTCTCTTAATTCGGTACGGTCTGCATTTTCAAGCACCAATTGAGCAATTGTACTGAAGGCTACCTTCTCACCATGATAATAATGATGTGTTCCTTCTAAAGCTGTTAAACCATTATGGATCGCATGAATCGCAGCCAAACCTCCACTTTCAAAGCCTAGTCCCGATAACAAAATATTCGTTTCAATGATATTCTCCAAGGCTGGAGTTACGATATTCAGATCGCAGGCCTGCTTCGCCTTGAACCCACTTTCAAGTAAAGTGTCATAACACAGTTTGGCAAGACCTAGTGCGGTTATCGTTCCTTTAGCTTCCCCACAAACACCTTCACGAACCCCGCAAGGCAATCCCGCATTCACATTGGAATAAGAATTTGCTGTAGCTCTTGCTTCGAAATAAGTGGAGAGTGCATCTCCCATCCCTGCAACAAGAAATCTTGTTGGTGCTTTGGCAATGACTGTTGTGTCGATCATGACTACACTTGGGCTTTGCTTGAAATAAGCATAATCATCAAACTCACCTTCTGGGGTATAGAGTACCGCGGAGTGGCTTGTTGGTGCATCAGTTGCTGCTATCGTTGGAACGATAATCAATGCTTCACCTTCTGCTACGCATTTTGCCGTATCAATCGCCTTACCTCCACCCAAACCAATCGTACATGCACATTGATGTTCCTTAGCCAGAGCCTGTAATCTTGCGACTTCTTGTCTTGAGCATTCCCCATGGAAGCCACTTTCAACAAGCGTTATATTAAATTTCTGTTTAGTTGACTCCAATTTATCTTTCACACGTGTAACATCATCTGGATGTGCAATGAGCAGTGCGGAATCACCGAATGTTTTTACAAAATAGCCTAAATTCAAAAGTTCATTCTCACCTTGCACATATTTCGTCGGACTGATAAACGCTCTTCTCATTTTCATTCCTCCTAGGTTGTATATAGTTATTATTATAGATTGCTCTATTTCGGTATGCATGAAACAATAAGATCAGAATAAAGCGTTTTCTTATCGAGTTTTTTTGTCTTCTTATTAAGGAATAGTATTATCTTGTCCTTTTGAGCAAAAATTCGCTATAATGTTCAATATGTTTCTATAACTTACCTAGGAGAATATCGTGATGTCCAAATCTCGATTTAATTTAGAAGAAATAATTGATTTGAAGAAATGGGAGAAACTGCAGGATTCCTTATCACTCGTGACTAAAATGGCGATTCTTACCGTAGATTATAAAGGCGTTCCCGTAACTAAGCACAGCTTCTGTCAGCCTTTCTGCCAAGGCGTTCGCCAAGATTCTAATCTCTCTCCTTATTGTCAAAAATGTGATGCTCGTGCCGGCATTGAAGCTGTACGCCAGAACAAGCCTTACATTTATTTATGCCATTTCAACATTATCGATATCGCGATTCCAATTATTATTGACGATCAATATTTAGGTGCAATTATGGCCGGACAGCTTAAGCTTCGTGAACCTGATGTGTCACAGCTGGAGCAGATAGTATCTAGGCCGCCTAATGTTGAGTCGAACATGAAGTTTCAAGCGCTCAAAGAGGATTACGAAGCACTTCCTGTCCTATCCTACGATGAAGTAACCAAATGCGTGGACCTACTTCTACAGTTAAGTACTTACATCGTGGAAGAAGCCATTCAAAAGCGTACTACCGTTGATTTGTACAAAAGAGTACTGACCACAGATATCGATATATCTTCTTCAGCAGAATCTTTCGAGGAGACAGACCTTACTTATCGCAAAATTCAGTCTCTGCAGCAAGAGTTATCAGGAGCGCTTATTGAGACCAAATTGAAAAATGGAGCACAAAAGTTCGTCTCTTCAAATGCAGTGCTTCAGCCTGCGTTCGATTACATCTATGCGCACAAAAATGAAAATTTCAGCCTAAAAGAAATGGCCAAGCTTTGTCATATCAGCCCCAGTTATTTCAGTCGCATATTTACAAAAGAAACAGGCGAGAACTTCTCCCTCTTCGTTGCCAGGCTCAAAATTGAATGGGCCAAGCAGTTGCTGGAAACCACAGACGCACCTATTAATCAAGTGAGCGATGATTTAGGATTTTGTGATACTGGTTATTTTATTAAAACATTCAAACGGTTCGAGAATCTCACTCCAGCTGTATACCGGAATATGTATATGAATTGATTAGTTGCATTAAGGGGAAATCTGTGATTTCGCCTAATATAGCCTCTTTGATCTTTCCCTCTCCGTTTATAATAAACGTAGCAGGAAGCGCTCTAACTCCGAATGAAGTAGATATTTTTCCGGAAACATCGATGACAACTGGAAAAGAAAAACTGTGATCCTTAAGATATTCTGATACAGTCCCTTTAGACTCACCAACATTAATAAACAAGGTTTCAATTTGAGAACTAGTGGATTTGTGAATGTCATTCAGAAGGGGCATTTCACGCACACATGACGTGCACCAGGAAGCCCAAAAGTTAAGCACCACAATCTGTCCCTGAAAATCGCTTAGTCGAACCTTTTTACCTTCTATAGAAGTAGCTTCAAATTCGGGAGCGATAGAGCCCACTGCAATCCTCTCAGATGAATCTCTTGTTTCATGATGGCTAAATACCCATACAACAGTCGTGACAGCTGCGATAATCACCAGCAAAGCAATGATTCGACGCATGCTCATTTCAGACCCAGACTATGATTAAAGGCTGTATACAGAGAACCAAATTTCGCATGAAATTCTTTGGTCGGACCTGAACCAACATTTCTTCCATGACTTAAAAAGACAATCTGATCAGCGATTTTATCAGCGATTTCTAACTGGTGTGTGGAGAAAATAACGGTATGCCCTTCTTCCTTGATTCTTTGGAGTAGATCTACGAATTCATTCATCCAAAAAGGGTCAAGACCGTTTGTGGGTTCGTCCATAATTAGCAACGAAGGCTTGGCCAACAATGCCTGAGCAAATAAGATACGCTGACGCATTCCCTTTGAAAAGGTGTTGACCAGACGATTTCGTTTATCCTGTAGGCCTACTAAGCCAAGGACTTCGTTTACTCTCGCTTTGCGATTGGGTACCCTACGGAGAGCGGCCCAAAAAGTCAGAGCTTCCTCTGCCGACAGCCCCTGATTGAATTGATAATCATCCGGCATATAACCAATTTGTTCCGAGAATTGTTTACGTGATTTGTGCCAGTATAAACCACCCACTGAGATTTCGCCCACCGAAGGCTGAATAATACCGGCAACCATTCGCAAAGCGGTACTTTTGCCAGCCCCGTTACCGCCACATAGTGCAAGTATGCTCCCAGTGGGGATTTGAAAGCTAATCTCTTCAACTATTGTTTGCTTTTTAATAACTTTAGAGATTCCTCTTACATTCACTAAGGGGTTATCCACGAGAGCGCCCCCTTTCCCATATCCAATTTACAAACAGGATCGAGCTCAACATCCAGACTAGACAGACTCCCATAAACAACAAGCTACCCTTCGAACCATTTATCCATTCTACCCATTGGTAATATTCAGGTCCCAGCACTGAACCTCCGCCCAGCTTAATTACAACGAATAACCGAACAAGCTCTGCTGGGTTGAGTATTGTGAATACGACCAGCAAGGGCTTAATCCAGAGATACGGCATTAAACCTAAAAAGGCGATCAAAAACGTCGGCCAACCTATTACTGTGAAAAACCACACAGCAACAGAAACAGTCAGCGCCTGCCAGCGGTTTCTTGATAATGAACCGATAAACAAAGCGATGGTCAAGAATAGTAAAACAAGTCCTGCGGAAAAAAACAAAAATAGAAAGTAAGTAGTAGAATCATAGGCCATGCCCAAGAATCCACTAATCATTCCCATTAAACCATAGCCGAAAGCCACAACCGTAAGTAATACGACAGCCAGCCCCACATACTTGCCAAGAATAAATGACAATGTTCCTATTGGATAAGTAGATAAAAGCTGCCAGCTACCCTCTTCCTTTTCTGAAGTCAGTGAAAACGAGCCTAGAAATAATGTCATAAGCGGCAGTAGATACAAAATCAGACTTAGCATGGAACCTGTAACTGCGGTGTAGCCTTGAATCTCATTTTGTGCATTAATCAGTAGTAAGCCAAGACTAAACGCACAAAATAATGCCAAAAAAGTATAAGCCCATGGATTTCGAAACCCCATTTTAATCTCTCTGCGTGCGACTTGCAGGATATCAACCATTACATATCCATCTCTTTATCCGATGTCATACCTTCCATTTCCTCTGACTTATGCTCGTCCATATGACCTTCTCCGCCATTCATATCCATTTGCATCATATCCGTATTTTGTTTCCATTCATGCTTGGACAGATCACTTGCTGACAGAACGCTGCCAACACCTTGTTCCTTCACAAAAGCTTCGGCAGAAGCAGTATCCTTGAAGCTGATAACTCCATAAGCCATAGGTGTGCGTAGTGTCTCATCATAGACAAAGCTGGCCTTACTGAATTCTACCCATTCTTTGTCGTTATAGTCACGGACATAATCCTTTCCAATGTTTTTGGTTCCATTCTTGTTCTTCCATTCATTCATACAACCAATATCATCAAACTTATAATTCTTCCCGTCTTTCGTTGTTAGCTGAGTAGCAAAGGCATCGTCCTTAACCTGCATATTGCAAATCGCGCAAATATCAACTTCTTCATTAATCGCCAAAGGTTCAAACTTTTTGGAACCACAAGCCGCTAGAATTAACAAACCCACCATCAACATCAGCATTAAACCCCATTTTTTCATAACCGTAATACCCCCATATATAGTATTGTGATCACAGAGAAAAACAAAAGCAGCCAACCGGCTACCATCACCGACCCTTGCCCCTCACTAACTTGTCCAACATCTGCATGAACTGAATCCAATTGCATAAGCGGCTCTGGATCGGTGGACCATTGTTCTTTATCATTTGTATACAGATCGCTTAAAAATGTCATGCCCGGTGATTGAAAAAAGAGCTGATAAGCAGCATTTTCTGTAACTAATTGCTGATAAAATGGATTAATAGCATATGGCAGATCACTTACGCCATCACCCGATACATCCAACCCTTCGAATGAATCCCAAAAATTTCTCGTCATCTTATTATTCTTAGAATCCGTTGCCTGTGCTTCAATCACATTTGCAATAAAAGCATTCTTTTGAAAGCGGTTGCCTTCAGAACCCTCAAATTGAATCCCAATATAATTTCGGAGCACCATATTATTCTGGAGAGTGTTGTCGGAGGATTGTTGCATATAGATTCCTACCCGATTTCCTTCCACGAGGTTATTTACAATCTGAGAGGTACGAACGTCAAAGAGCAGGATTCCTTGAGAATGAACATTCTGATTTTGTTTTCGAAAAGAGTTTCCTGATACCATAACGTCGCTCACTCCCATCACCATCGCGCCAGTAATGTTGTATTCTCCAATATTGTTCGTAACAGATGATCCATTGATATACATACAGTGAACACCGTATCGTAAATGATAGAGCCGATTGTGATCAACCTTTGTATTGCGACTCTTCTCTAAATAAATGCCATCTCGGAGATAAGAGATTTCATTCTCTCTGATATCTGAACCATGAGAGTTATAGAGATCGATGCCATTACCTCTTTTTCCCGAAGCAGCACCTTTAGGTATAAACCAACGGATTTTATTGTTTACTATAACTCCACTATCAGACTCACGTAGCATAATGCCAAAGCCAAATGTATGTATGACTAAATCTTTCAAAGTTACCTGATCGGCTTCCACCCGAATCGCTGCTGCTTCTCCCCCGTTATGCTGCTGTATATTAAGTCCTTGAAGCTTTACCCCATCAGCCTGAATCATAACTGCAACCTCAGCATCGGGAGATGAATTTAATAGTGTTGCCCTTCCTTCCCCGCTAATCGTCAGCCTTTTATCAATTTGAACCGGACCCAGGTAAGTACCTGGAGCTAAAGTAATCGAATCTCCGATTTGGGCCGCATTAATAATCGGCTGGAGTGGAATCGCTTTCGAAGTAGTATTTGCACTGGCACTCCCACTGTAGGCCGTATTTATTAAGAAAAGGCTGAAGAACATCATTAGCATTACTCTGAGGTGACAGAAACTTTTGCGTATAACCATTGTTCACCCCCTATCAGCAATTCATTCTCTAATCTATCATTTGCCTAATTGTAAAGAAAAGGAAGTTGCATGCCTATAGCTCAATGTAGCTATCCCTATTAATAAGATGTGTCTAAATTGTGAGTTATATCACATCGTTTGCTATCCCAAAAGTGTGTCCACATAATAAAAAACCGCGCATAGCGCGGTTTCATTAGGTTAACTAATTATTTTCAAGGTATTGATAAACGGCCATCATTTCTTGTTTATTTAACTCCCGAATACGATTGAAAATTGGAATATCTGCTACAGCATCAATATTTGAGCTTTCAGTCACGACATCACTAACGTTACCTGTAAGCCAAGTCTGGACGTCAATGCCTTCGACAATTTCTTTACGCCCTTCATCATTAATGCCACTTGCGTAACAACTAACACATGGAATCGTTAACTTATAAACGCCATCGTGAAGTCCATCTTCGGATATGACTTTCTTTCCTTTACAGAATGGACATGGCTGACTAGCTTTTATCTTATTAATTAGAGTGACCAGTTTTTTGTAACCAAACGCTTCATAAACATAGGTCAGCTTTTTGTATTTTCCATTCGTGAAAAACTTATCAATGATGTATTCTCTGGTTTCGGTGATATTCTCAAAATCACAAATCGTAATCTGATTATTCAAGCTAATAGATTCAATACTGCCGCTAATATCGCCCCAGAATGGCAGTGCATTTTGTAATACCATTTCATAGTGCGCAAAGCTCGCTACTTCAAGTTCAAGCATTTTTAGAGCAACTTGTATTTTCCTAGGCAATAGAGAGACATCCTCTGCTAGAACCATATCACCGCCGACAATAGCTTTCATTTTTTCAAGCACCGGTAATTTGCCAACGGTACTGATCACTTGATCAAGAGGTAGTCCAATGATCTCACGAATATCTGTGTCGCCAAACTTTAGCTTCTTATGATGATTTAGTACGCTTCCTTCACAGATTGGACAGGTAATCAGTATTTTGGATTGTTTAATATGCTCTTTAATAATCGCTTTCGATATCACCATGTAGTTCCCAATGATGTAATTAAAGCCTTCCCAAGTTCTCGTTGCCTTGCTTGCTTTATCATAAAATGACTTTTCCCAATAACCGTACCAAAATGTATGCTTTTCTGCATCCGTCATCTCATTATAACTCTTACTGATATCTTGTCCGAGTTCATTCTTAATCTCATCAAAGATGAATTTGATTTTGGGGAATTGATAGAATTTCAGAATATCCATTGCATCTGGATGCAATAAGCCATCCCAAAATGGCACATTTTTATTCTGAAGAACAACTTCAAAATCAAATTTTTCAATGACTCGACGTCCCTTGCAGCATGGACAATGATTGTCTTGATTATAGAAATCGAAGCTATTTGTATCTTTATTGGTCGGATGTGCCGTTACAATTTGGTTGATCAAGCCACCAATTTCATATAGAAAAGTATATTGACTATATAGGTGTCTTTCCAGATCAATGGCGATGACAGGTGCAATGGTATCTGATTCATATTCACCATATATTAAACGCGCCATAGAAGATAAGCTTTTTAAGATGCCACCTTTATAAACGTTTTCCGCATTTTTAAAGTAGGCAATTTGATTTTCTTTTAAATAGTTAATGCCATTTTGTTGCCGCAGTGTTGAAGAAATCTGCAATGGAGCGACATGATCTTCACTGATTTGCTGGAGATAATAATCTTCATGACTTACAACTTCTAGATGCTCAACAGGTTCAAGCTGTCTTTTACCAAAATCAACGATAAAATCAGAATTTTCCAGCATATACGAGTTATGTTCAATCATCATTATGGAGACGGATTCGTCCTGAAGAATGTCTCTAATGCTATCAATGAATTGATTTAGAATATTTTGTGATAACCCTTTGGAAGGCTCGTCAAAAATGAAAAGTGTATTGGGGTTTCTTGAACCTGCAAATAGCTCGGAGACTAAATGAACACATTGAAATTCACCTGTGGATAAAGACTGTGTTTTTCTTTCCAACGTTAAATAACCCAGCCCGAGCTTGATCAATAAACTTAAACGTTTATGAGCGATGTCTTCATTTGGCAGTTCATCAATAATATCTTCAATTGAGCGCTGAAAAATATCATCAATCTCTTCGCTATATTTTGTGAGCTTTCTCTTAATATCAAGAAAAGTCGCAACCGTAGACCGGCTGGTAATCGATTGATTTCGATCCTGCCCCACAATCACCAGCTTATCCTTGGGATATCGCTTCACAAAATCCTTGGACATACACTCATTGACCAATGTAGATTTGCCGCAGCCAGATTCCCCAGTGAACGTTACAAGTCTATTACGAGGAATCTGAATTTCGGCGATTTGAATATTACGACAGTAAAGATCATGAAAATGATAATATTCAGTTGGAGCTGTCTGATTTATTTCTCCATTGATGGGCGCCGGACGTGGCGATTCTTCAACGATTTTTCCGCCGTATTTACCACTTCCTGGTCCAAAGAACAATTGCTCGTCCGTTATGTCTAATACGGTATCCGAATGATCAATAAGCAAAATTTGATTCTTAAATCCTAGTTGTTTTATCTGCTCTAATATTTTTAAAAGGGTTTGGTGATCCAGACCCACAGAGATTTCGTCAATGATAATTACTGTATTTTCACTGGTTGCCATGAATTCTGCCAAGTAAAGTCGTGTTAACTCTCCGCCTGACAAGGTACCCATTATACGATTTAAGGTTAGATAACCAATATTCATATGGATTATGTTCTTTAGAATGTTTTGTTTACCTTCACTAATGTTTAGAACTTCTGCTAGAGAAAAAATGGTTTCAATGCTTAAGTCATTAATATCGGAGATACTCTTGCCTTGACCTAATAACTCCATTTTGTATTGTTCAGCTTCGTGATTATATCGCTTACCCTTACACTTTTTACATTCGACATTTTTAGTAGTGCCGCGACCTTTACAATCTGAGCACCAGCCTAATTCATTATTAAATGAAAAAACCTCTGGCGATAGGTTATATTGTTCAGCAATCGCAACTCGAATCTCTGTGAACACGCCCGTATGTGTGCCAATGGTTGAACGAGGATTGGAAGAAATAGATGATCTCCCTAGAAAAAGTACGAGTGGCATTTCTTCCATCTGAATCGCACTGAAATTAGTCTCCATAATGTTAGGGAATAAATACTGATATTCTGCCTTTGGCAATAAAGAAACGAGACGTTTCTTGGATTCTTCTCCGATGGTTTGACAAAAGGTGGTTTTACCAGATCCGGATAAACCAGCAATCCCTAGGGATTGGTTAACTGGAAGTACTGCATCTAACTTATTAATATTGTTCGCAATCAATCGGTTGATTTTCATAGTGGTATCATCTCATCTCCATTCTCTTCATTTAGTATTGCCATCATTTATTCCATTAAAAAGGGCACTTTCCGTGTTTCAGAAAAGCGCCCTATTCTTGAAATTACAATTCTGCTAATACTTTTTCAAGCTGACTGCCCATATTCGCCCAAGCATATTTAGCGCCCTCGATAGCACCTTGGCGAGCTTTGGTCTCTTCACTAAATCCAGATTGAGCAAGATGCAGATGAACCTTACCATCTTCCTTTTTGCTCAAAGTCCAAGTAACTGTAGTACCTTCCCCGGCACTATGCCAAGTATAGGATAATGTATGTGGCTCATCTACTACGAGAACCTCGCAATCTACAATACCGTCCCACCATTCATTTGGCTCTGCACGAAATTGAAATTTATGCCCTACGGCTGGTTTAAAGTCATTGCTCCAAATCCATTTCGCAAGTGTATCTGAATCCGTCAAAGCGTTCCATACCTTCTCGATGGAGCTTGTAAATTGATAATCTAAGGATACATCTGGTTTCATTATTCTTCCTCCAATAAAAGTTTTAGTTTATCGATTCTTTCTTTCCAGAAGCCTTCGTAAAAAGATACCCAATCCCGAATTTCTTTCAATGGATTGGCATTCAAACGATACCTCGTTTCTCTACCAACCTTTCGAGCAACTACAAGATCAGCCTCTTTAAGAATAGACAAGTGCTTAGATACTGCAGTACGGCCCATATCAAAATGAACCGTGATTTCATGTAGGGGTAATTCATCAACATCAGCCAGGATTTGAAGTAATTTTCGCCTTGTTGGATCTGCAACAGCGTCATATACATCCCTCACTTGACTATTATCGTTCAAAACCACCCCCACCTTTTCCGTAATATTACCTGTAGTGTAACCGATTATACTTCATCAGCACCCAATCGGACACCATTTAGTGTCATATTGATTATAGGACACCAAATGGTGTCGTGTCAAGATTCCTATTCCTTCCATTAACAGTTCCTTTACTTTTCTGATTAAGATTCGATATCTCAATGAGGATGATATTTTTATGCCACAATGTTTTGTTAGATTCAATCCATGAAGGATATTCGCAATATTCGTGCGGAATCCAAGCTAACACTTGCAGAGAGGAGTTGAAAAGAGTTTGTAGATATCTATCGCTGATGAAATGATCTATTAAATTTTAGAAAAAGGAGATAAAACTATGAAACTAAAAAAATGGATTACCCCTGTTCTTACTTTTTCTCTGCTATCGATGTCGTTCACTACAGGCTCTGCTAGTGCAGCAACTTCCGGAGCATACAGCCTAAAGTTCAATGATGCCCAATATACTACTAAAACTTTGACGGTAGACGGCCGATCAGTCACTTACCGAGCTTATGAGAATATTGTCTACGTTAAGAATCCAGTAGATACTAATTATGAAATCATGAACGTTTATGTCCCTGAGGATTATTTCCAAGGTAAATCGATCGGAAGCTATACCGCCGATACAGCACCTATCTTTTTCCCGAACCAGGTCGGCGGGTACATGCCTGCTCAGCCAGGTAGTACTGAGTCGAGCAAAGGCATGGGTATGGGAGCGGGTCCGCAAGGCGCTGCTCAAAAAACAGATAAGGATTCCGAAATTACTACAGAAGCGAATGCGAAAACTGATTCGAGTAAGCCCGAAGCGGAAACCGGTTTAAATAGTCCTGCAGTTGGCACAAACGTAACTGCAGGACCTGCCTCCTCAGGGTCACCTAACGCTATAGCAGTTGCCTTGTCAAAAGGGTATGTAGTCGCATCCCCTGGTGCTCGCGGTAGAACTACACAAGATGACAATGGCACATACACTGGCAAGGCACCAGCAGCGATTGTGGATTTGAAGGCAGCTGTCCGCTACCTTCGCTATAATGACGATATCATGCCAGGCGATGCCGAGAAAATCATTTCGAACGGTACAAGCGCAGGTGGAGCGCTCTCTACACTGTTAGGTGCGACTGGCAATAATGCGGAATATGAGCCTTATTTGGAGGCTATTGGTGCAGCCGACGAGCGTGATGACGTTTTTGCTGTTTCGGCTTACACGCCAATTACGAATCTAGACAACGCAGATGCAGCCTATGAATGGCAATTCAACGATATTATCTCTTATGAAAAGCTGGATTTCTCCGGAAATACGGATTTTAACATGGAGAGAAAGATGGTTGAAGGAACATTAACGGAAGATCAGATTAAAATATCAGACGAACTGAAAGCAATGTTCCCAACTTACGTAAATAGCCTAGAGCTAACAAAAGCCGATGGAACGGCATTAACAATGAATGCAGATGGCAATGGTCCCTTTAAAGATTACATCAAATCCTTGGTCATCGCTTCAGCGCAAAAAGCGCTAAAAGCAGGTTCAGATCTGTCTGATAAAACATGGATTACAATAGAAAATGGAACCGTCACTGATATCGATTATGATCAATACCTCGCCTACTTGGGCAGAATGAAGCTGCCTGGAGCCTTTGACGGTTTAGACCTGAGCAATGGCGAAAACGAACTGTTTGGCACATCGAACGTCACTGCCCAGCATTTTACCCAGTTCGGTTTGGATAATGATACGGCCG
Source organism: Paenibacillus sp. NPDC101420 (assembly GCF_050277435.1). Taxonomy (NCBI): domain Bacteria; kingdom Bacillati; phylum Bacillota; class Bacilli; order Caryophanales; family Paenibacillaceae; genus Paenibacillus; species Paenibacillus sp. NPDC101420. The sequence continues at coordinate 11,787 of NZ_JBNNSE010000007.1, read as the reverse complement.
GCGGAACGCTTGCTGCCCAGAATCTAGTGAAAATGATGAATCCGATGAACTATATCAGTACTGAGGGAACAACCACTACAAGTAATTGGCGGATTCGGATGGGTACCAAAGATAGTGATACCTCTCTCGCTGTTTCTACTATATTGGCTACGGAGCTGGAGAATAAAGGCTTAAATGTAGACTTTGCGATGGCTTGGGATATTCCACACAGCGGAGATTACGATCTGGACGAGCTTTTTGCTTGGGCGGACAAGGTTAGTGCTACATCACCAAAAGCATCCGCAACTGCCACTCCTTCCAAGTCATCAGTGATGGTGAATGGGAACAAGATATCTGTAGATGCGTACACTATTGACGGCAGCAACTATTTTAAACTGCGGGATATAGCTATGGCTGTAAACAACACTACAAAACAGTTTGAAGTGACCTCAGATGCGAAGACAAATGCTTTAAACATTACATCTAACAAAGCGTACACCCCGACTGGCATTGAACTTTCAACATCCGGAAATACTAATTCGAAAACAGGTGTTACGACATCCACTAAGATAACTTTAAACGGTCAAGAGATTTCAGTAACAGGCTATAATATCGGCGGAAATGAGTATTATAAGCTCCGGGATATAGCAAAATCCCTTGATTTTAATTTAGTATGGAATGCCGCAACGCACACCATAAATATGGATACTTCTAATGTATATATTTCTGAATAAAGCATTCTTGGTTAAGAGAGGCCGATCATCCAATCGGTCTCTTTCCATTCTGCTTGAGTCTTCCTTGCTCCGTATAGACATTTTACTTACAATAAGGTCCATGATATCGGAATAAAGGTGGTAGCTATGCAAGGAAAAGTGAAAATACTAATTTGTGATGACAATATTGCTGTACATGAGAGCATATCTGCTTATTTACTTGCAGAACATATGGAATATGAATCGGTATACAATGGTGAAGAAGTGCTTAGAAAGTTAGAGGATCAGCATTTTGATCTCGTCATACTGGACATTATGCTACCCGGGCTTTTTGGGACAGAGGTGTGCCGTAAGATTCGAACAACTAGTAACGTCCCGATTATTATGCTAAGCGCAAAAGGTGAAGAAACTGACCGCATATTGGGGTTGGAAATTGGGGCAGACGACTATATAACGAAGCCGTTCTCCCCTCGGGAGGTTGTCACACGAGTAAGAACCATTTTGAAACGGATCCATTATACCTTTCCAACTGAAGATGCAATCCTGACCCTAGGTGAAATGAAAATTGATCGCAATGCTTTTGAAATCCATATCAAGGGAAACCGAATGGACTTTACACCTAAAGAAATTGAATTGATGATCTATTTTACAACCAATAGGAACAAAGTGCTTTCAAGAGAACAAATCCTCAATAAGGTCTGGGGATATGATTATTTTGGCGATACTAGAGCGGTTGATAATCTCATTAAGAGAATGAGAAAAAAACTACCCGAAGAAGATTTGGGGTTTGAAATCAAGTCCGTTTATGGGATGGGCTATAAAATGGAGTCTTCTAAATGAAAAGAGTAACTTCCAACAAAAAAGTAATTTATTTGGCCATCCTTTTCTGCTTTATTTTAGGGCAAATCGGGGGAACCTTGATTATAAAACAGCTTTTTTTGAATTATAAATTAAAAGATATGCTACCTCAGGCAACCTCTATAGCTGCTGAAATCGCACAAAACGAGAAGAATATTAGGGGTTTTAGACCCTACCTTATGAAGGTGTATGATTTGGAGGGAAATGACCTTTCACCTGGAGACGAGAGTAAGCAGCAATTTTTCAATGTTACATCGGAAGAATTCAAAGATGCCCTTATAGATTATATTCCAGAAGTAATTAAAGCGAATAAATTTGCTGCGATTAAAAATATTAGCGGGTTTCCGAGTAAATCCATTGTCGTGGGTGCACCCGTTATTCAGAATGAGCAAGCGGTCGGAGTTGTCTTTTTATTAGAGCCGGGTAGTGAATTTCAAGCCGTATTGAATGGGTTCTATTACGTTTTTACCGGCACCCTACTATTAGGCACGCTAATAATCGGCTTTTTTATCTCTTCTTATCTTAAAGAAATGAAACAGCTTGAAAAAACTCGCCGGGATTATATCGCTAATATTAGCCATGAACTGAAATCTCCTATTGCCTCCATCAGAGCTTTAACAGAGACATTGGCAGATGGAATGATTAAAGACGAAGAAAAAACCAATAAATATTATGGCATTATTTTATCCGAATGTGCACGTCTGCAACGTTTGATTTATGATGTGTTGGAATTATCAAGAATGCAAAATAAAAGAGATACCTGGGATAAAGAAAAAATAGATACGCAGGAATTAGTGGCGCTTATAGAGTCTAAATACTCTTTCTTGTCTGATGAGATGGGCATTGTATTTGAGATTACAGAGAACGCTAGAAATCTGCCTGCTGTTCTTTCTAATAAAGATAAAGTATTTCAGCTGGTCAATATTTTAATGGATAACGCCATGAAATATGTAGGAGAAGATGGAAGAATAACTTTTGATGCTGAAGTACATTCAAGGGTTGTAACTGTACTGATATCTGATAATGGACCCGGTATTGCGAAAGATCACCTCCCTTATATCTTTGAAAGATTTTACAAGAGCGAGCAGTCACATAATGAAAAAGGAAGCGGTCTGGGGCTCGCAATTGCGGAAGAAATTGTGAATGGTCTAGGTGAAAAAATATCGGTTACAAGTAAACCGGGAAAGGGAACGATCTTTCAATTTACCCTTAAACGCTATAAATAGAGACACACAAATAGTTATCCAGTGGATTATATCCGATTGCATTTATATCTACAGGGGGGCTAACCGTTCCTCGAATAACGGTTGCACCTGTTACAACATTGAGGTAATACCAAACGAAAGGTCTTCCTGCAAATTGAATCATTGTTGTATTACATCTTAAGGGATTATTTGTAGTATCATGGCTAAAGTTCTGATTGGCTACAGTTGCATTATTGCTGATTTGAGACTTCGTAACGGTTAAGGTCAGTTTTCTTGGCCCTTTGACATTGTAAATCCACTTGGCTGCGAAAAAGTAGTTGGTGGACAAGTAGCATCCGAATCTGTAACCGTCTTATAAACGAAATAACTTCCCGAAACGGTAATCGGAAAACTATAAACTCCATTGACATTCGTTAGCGTAGAAACACAGGTCCACTCGAATTACTATATAGAACAACATTAACATTCGGAATCCAAGGTTCACCAGGATTAAACTGCCCATTATGATTTAAATCATTACGCAAATGACTATTAGTGGGTGAGGGCTAACGCACAATCTGGGAAATTGTACTCTACTCTAAAACAAAGGCATCGAATCTGTGGATTCGATGCCTTTGTTTTAACTTGTTAGAAATCGTTACTTTTTTCTTAAGCATAATCAAATCTTCTTAAGTTTAGTAAAGCGGCAACACATCTTGTGCAAGCCCTAAAAAAAGATCTCCAGATTGTTCAAAAAAGGTGTCAGGCAAATGATAGTAAGCATCTCCCATAGATACGACTTTTAATTCAGGAATGATATACATGCCCATATAGGTTCCGTCCTTGAGGTTGAACTTTAACTGATACGATTTTCCTTGGGATTGCGCCTCTGCAATAGCCTCGTATTCTTTATTACTTAAATCAGCTGTTTTTGCGCTGTACAGCCCATCAATGATAGACTCCACAGAAGCATGATCTGTCATTTTCTTTAACACGTCATTTCCCACATGATTAAGAACATGGATATCTTTTGCATGCTCTTTTAGATTAGACATATCCAGATATTCCTTAGCGGCCATCGTAGAATCGTTAGTCTTCGCCACGATTTCTGCCAAATAATAATGCTCCTCAACTTTAACAGCGATGCGGAATTGGGATGGGTACGTCGGAATTTCATATAACTTACCTCCAACAGCGAACGTAGACGAGAAATCCTTTTCTACAACTTCTCCTCCATCGTTCTTCCCGATCTCTTGGTTAATATCAAAATCTATGGTTCCAAGTGATTTTTCAGGCTTCATTCCTGTGAACTTAAACTGAGCACCATCACTTACAAATGCATAACGAAATCCGTTGTAATTTAAAATTTTCCGAACTCCGGTAGGAGCTGAAACTGGCGTTTGCTTCGAGATTTGTGGTGAATTCGTTAATGATGTCTTTAGAGGAGATGTATAAATGGCCACTCCTAACACAAGTGCAGCACAAGCAGCCATGGTTCCCCACTTCGCATATGTTCTCTTATTAGTACGCCTGGCTGTGTTGGCCTTTTCCACCAGATTGCCGTCTACATAACCAATAGTCTTAAATAGATCTTTATTATTCATAGGATATAGCCCTCTTTCATAAGGTATAATTGGAGTTTTTTTCGTGTTCTAAAAAGAATCGATTTCGTTTTACTTTCACTTATTGAGAATCGAGTTGCGATATCAGCCAAAGAATCGGAATACCAGTAACGTCTCAGAAAAATATTCCGATGATCTTCATTAATCTTCAGCAGAAAATTGCTTATAGATTCAGCGATTTGTTCTTCCTCATATTGACTTTCGACATTGTCTGGAGAGGATAAACAATCATTTAATTCATCAAGAATCGTATCGAATGTTTTATTCCGCTTTTTGGCCATGTAATAATCGTGTTTATTTAACGCGATATTTCGTGTGATCCTCCCCAAAAAAGATGAGAGCTTAGCAGGCGTCTTCGGCGGTATCGTTTCCCACGCTCCTAGAAAGGTATCGTTCACGCATTCTTCCGAATCTTCAAAATTAGACAGAATGTTATGAGCAATCTTGGTACAATAATTTCTATATTTTTTGGATGTTTCTTCTATTGCTGTTTCATTGCGGGCAAAGTACAGCTGTATGATTTCACTATCGTCCACTCCATCACTTCCGTTCAGTTTGATTAAGGCCTCACTTATAAAGTAAGAAAAGAAGGGTTTTGGTTGCAAAAAAGTTTTTTTCTTATGTACTAGTGCGGGAAATCATTTTATGTCTTCATAAGCTTCGACATTCAATGCCAATAATATGACGTGTGATCTTATCCTTTTGATTCCTATGAAAAAAGCCGGTGTACCCTATAAAGGGCAACACCGGCCAATATATTAAAAGTAGAAACTATAGAGGAATTGCTGCAGCTTCATGATAGAAGCATAGACGCTCCGCGATTTCGTGAACTGACCTTTTTTTTGTTCAAATCATGCTATTCAGCCACAAACCGTTTATTGTTTAAATCCAATTTGTAAAAGATATCTTTTGCATCTGCTTCTTGTGTACCTGCTCCAACTGGTGGATGGACTACTAAGATATTATTTTCGACACTCGGTAAAGGCTCAGCTTCTGAATAAAGAAGTGTTTTCGAGACTTGATCCTTCTTTACGATTTCTAATGGGAATACATCTTCATTTTGCTTATCAATCGCGAAAATATATCCTTCCACGCCATGACCTGTTTGATATTGAGGAGTAAGGATGTAAACCTCAGCTTCTTTAAAACTCAGCTTCTCAAAAGATATTTTTTTGCTGGATGGTCGGAAAAACAAGTAATTGGGTAGTTCCATTAAGACTTTGTCCTGATCTCCCTGTCTGTAGATAATAGAGTAATTACTCTGAAACGTCTGATCACCCTCTTGTCCCATCGTGCTCGATACGACCAAATGCCCAAGTTCTTCTCTACCTTTGGCTATCATCAATAATGTTCCCTTTTCCGTTTGCTGTTCCGCCCGAATTGATTTATCCTCATTTACTGCGTCAATTACAATAGAATCCATGAGATCGTTTTTTGGAAATAAGCTAACCACTGATGGTTTTTGTTCCTGAGTAGATGAGTTGATTTGTTGATGGTTACAGGCAACGAGTAAACTAAATGCTAAAACCGATGATGCTACTTGCAAAATAAGCTTGTTAATTGTAACCCTCTCACTTTCATTTACAGCTGGGTACAACTACTCCCGAATTACAGTCCAGTCTGTATTCATAATTGTTTTATAAACCAGGGCTTAATTAATGGTATTACCACGGCTGGTTGCATAGCTTTTGTATGATCCATTTGGCTTCCCGTTAGCACTTCAACATCCCAACCTAAATCACACAGCTTCGTCGAATTCATCTTTAATATCCCAGCAATATCAACGGTAACATTTCCAAAATTCTCACCATATACGATAGTATCATTTTCTCCTGCAAAAGCTAATTTTGGAAGACTAAGTAAATGGTGAATACTACGATCATCAAAAGCTGTGAGGCTCTCGTATAAGGCAACAAATTGAGCTGTTACACGGGTATCCATTGATACTTTGATGTTGTCCCAGTCTATCTCATTAGGATTCTCTGTTTCAATGGAGCTTTTTTCAGCTACCTCATTTTGATTATTCAAAGCTTGGGTATGTGTTTTTTGAGTTACAATCAGCATCTCTTGATAGGGACCATTATATGGCGGAAAACCTCCCATGACCAAGCTTTCCAGACGATTTGTTCTGATAGCCAATTGTAGTCCAATTAAAGCTAGCCAGGAATAACCGTAGTAGCTAAAGCTCTTAACGTTCATTTCATCAGCAATGAGGAGCAGATCCTTCACAATATGGTCTACGGTTAAGTTGTCCACTGGATGTTGAAAGAGATGACCTTCATAATCAAAATAAAGCACTTGAAACGTATCCGCGAGACCTTCAACAAAATGTTTACCTAATTCAGGATCTACGCCCCATAGCTTTAGATTTTCTGCCTCCTGATTGTACACGGATTTTTTAGCGATAGGTAACATAATGGTTGGACGATCTGATCCTCCTGTCAATCCTACTTCTATTGCTGAATGGTTGGTTAATCGTATGATTTTTTTCAAACAATCCTCTCCTTACTGTTTTATAAAAATATCATATAACATTCATGCAATCTTTCGGTTTATCTCATACTAAGCCTTGATATATCTAATTAAATTAGATTTAATGTTGTTGTAGCACTTGAAGGTTTAACTTTAATGTTCTGGAGTGATGAAGATTATGGGAGATAATTATACACCAACAATGATAGCTAAGAAATTAAATGTAAGTACCACTACATTAAGAAGATATGAAGATCAAGGCTTAGTTCCCGAAGTCCCAAGGACTCCTAGCAATCGCCGGTGTTATACAGACATTCATGTCCAAGCTTTTATTACGATTCGGGAACTTTTACAAGGATATGAGATTCCAGTTGTGTACGATGTGATGAGAAAGATTAAAGCTCGGCAAATTGAGGATGCACTTTGGTCAATCAATCAGGAACAGCATAATACACAAACGGAAAAGCATAGGTTAGAGGATGTGTTACGCATGTTCCGAAATGCAGATTTATCAAAATACAACGATTTAGAGGTCACAAATGCAATGACTATTGGTGAAGTTGCACAAATGGCAGGCGTTAAGCCTTCAGCCATTCGACATTGGGAACAAGAAGGCCTTATTACTTCTAACAGAAACAAAGACAACGGCTATAGGGTCTATACTATAACGGAATTAAGAAAGATTATACTGATCAGCAGTTTAAGGAAAACCGTGTATTATATCGAGAATATGAAACAACTCCTGAATGAAATAGAGACACAAAACTATAAAAAAGTAGAAATGTCATTCGAGCTTGCGTTACAAAAATTAAACAGTCAATTAATGAAGCAGTTTTTAGGGATTGCTGAGCTTATGAAATATGTGAAATACTATTAAACTTGATAACTTGATATCAACAAGCAATCTTCCCAAAAAGAAGAAAACTTAACTCAAATACCAGTGCACCTGAATACCCCTTCTTTCGGCAAGAAGTCCTTACAGCAATAAACATATTCTGGCTCAGAATTCGATCGAATGCATAGATTTTTTGGAACATAATTAATCCTTCTTAAAATCATTTATAAGAACACAAAAAACTCCTCCCTTAAGGGACGGAGTTGATTTCGCGTTACCACCCTGATGGGTGTATTCATGAATACACCCTCTCTTTTATCGTCTAATAACGATGCTTCCTTGTAAACGGCAGAATCCCGGAACTATTTAGACAGCCGCTAGTTTATTGAACTAACGTTCCCCGTTAGTTCAATCCTTTGTACGCTATTCCGTCAATCATCATAAGACAATCTGAATCAATGAACTCTGTTGTGGATGTCATTCTTGCAGGGAATTTGTCCTTCTCAAAATACTCGCAAAAAACTTGTTCCATTTCGGGTAAGTCCTTAATATTTTTGAGGTAAACATTAACTTTCACAACGTTTTCAAGTGGTACATCGAGTTGATTGAGTGTGTCTTTTAAGTGTGAAAAAGTATTGTGAATCTGCTCGGTAAAGGTTACTCCAAAACCTCTATGTAATCCTAGAAATACATAATCTCCAGCCTCAACAGCAGACGAATAGCTAAACGGCGTTGAAATTCGATTTATCATTTCCATGAGCCCCCTATGTAATAAGTTCACTCTTTCACAATAGAACAATTGTTCCTATTTGTAAATATTTCCTTTTAATAGAATTCCACGCTTTCCTGCCCTTTAGCTTAATAAAAACAAGGAACACTGTCGAGGCAAACTGTTCCTTGTTTCGTTCAACTATAGTTCCCCGTTAGTTCAATCGTTGGATATGCCAAGGTTCTGTCCCCCATACGGATTTTTTGGCAACATACATTACCTTTTCATCCTTATAAATAAAAATATCTTCTGGAAAATCCTTATATAAATCAAACAGGTGCATAGGTAAAATAGCAGCATCAAATGCCCAAAGTCCCTCTTTATTGCCTGACACTATTGCCTCCCAAGGAACTCCATCCATAACTTCATTTGTGAAAAATACTCCAGTTTGTTTAAACTCCTCAGAGAACTTTGTAATAATCCTCCAAATCAAGGATTGATGCTGGCTTCGTAATAGTCCTGTTCTCCAATCGAGTTCTATCTCTTCCGTCCAAAGCAAGATACTAATTTCCAGATATGATTCTTTTAATTCTTCAATAACTTCAGGTGTTAAACCTACTACATATGGCCGTAAATGGAGTTGGAACCCGTTATTGTCATACAATTGAGGCGCAGCGCCGCCACCAACGTACATGAAACCATTTTCCGAGACTTTCCATTCCAGCTCGTCGTTGAAGTATTTAGAATCAAGTTCTAGCGAGTTTATTACTTCTGAAAAGAGCCTGATAACATCTTGGAAATTGAGATGATCACACTTTATATAAGTTTGGATATGAGAATATTCGGGCATGAAAACACACCTTTTGGGCTCAATTTTTAATCCTATTATACTCTATTTCGTTTGGCTTGCCTTCGCGCTAATCTGCCCGTTAGTTGAACAAATAAAAAACGACTGCCGAAGCAACCGCTATTCCACTATGGTGTCTCGTAAGTTTAATTCCTACCTCTTCGGGCGAACAAAGGAGTCGTCAGGCTTCGAAGCGTGAATGAAGTTCGTAACTTTTCAAATAGCATTCAAATAAAGTCTATCATTTCATATTAATACCACAATTTTTCAAATGATTTATTATGTCTTCATATGAATGATCGTCCCAAATAATAAGATAATATTTTTCCCTATTTAATTTCTGTAATGCACCGAGTCGATGATTACCGTCATGTAATCTAAAACTCCCATTTCCATTTTCTGCAATCAACGGAGGCATGTCCCATCCAGATTCTAATCTACTGCAAATTTGATCAATGTTATAGTTCCACCATTTAATTTCCTCTACATATTCCAAATGTTCTTCTGGTCCAACTACTCTTTCTAGATATTTTATGTCAATTTCAATAGGTCCTAGCCAATATCGTTTTTTCTTTTTTAAGTCTTCTGACATGACTATATTGTCGCCTTCTCCATTTAAAAAAAGATGAACCCACGTTTCAATATCATTGGCCAGAGCATATTCATTAGCAGCGCTTAATGTAAAAGCATTCATCTGTCTTCCCCCCACCTTCAGTTCAAACTTCTATTGTGCTAATGATTATGCAATATAATCCTAATAAATGGAAGGTTGGTTTGAATTTAAACCGTTCTTTACTGCTCAATATTCATGCGGAGGTATCAGTCTACCACCACGCAATCCTGCCCGTTAGTTTAATAAAAAAGAGCAGGATACGAAGCACCTACTCATCATTGTGTGTTATTGAACTAACGTTTCCCGTTAGTTGAGAAAATAATCATCCTTCAATTTTAGTTACATTAACCCCGTCTAATTTTACATCAAGTGTTATAACAACTGGACCTTCTGGTGGGTTATGAGGACCTACTTACGAAAAGACCATAATTGTTTTTGCGAAAATTTGTGAATGGAGTTTTTGTTTTTCATCCATGTATTTCCTTTCACTATTAAAATATAAACAGCTATGGCAAAATAAATTGCGCTCCAAATCCAGTCTGAGAGGGTTATTAAATGATGCTCATATAAGTAGTTGATGTACCAGATCCCCACCGGTAAATGTACAATAATTGCGGAGACTAATCCTGGATTATACATGCTTTTTGCTCTTATATTAATGACGACTCCATGGAAAATGATTTGGAAAAAGCCCATTAAAACAGGTGCCATCCCCAGCCATACTACTGACGGGAAGAATACAGGGAGCAAGTAGAACACATAGGCGATGACCACATTAATAATCATTGCCGACTGTTTATTTAATGGATAGTTGTTAGGGGATTCACTTTTAAACAGGGCTATATTGAATATGCCTGGAAAGTACCCTGGCCAGCGGTATTCCTCAAACTGATGAAGAAGGATCGCCACAAAGCTTAACCATAATATGCTGTTTATCCGCGGTATTGTTTCCCAGTTCATTAGAAGATAAATGCATATAACAATGCCAATGAATAGTCCTATATCCTGCCAATATTTTCTCAAAAAATTCATTTAATCACCTCAATCTGAGTTTATTAATGAAAGTATCTTGCAAAGAGCAAGTCAATCTGTTCCTCTATAGGTGCAATCTTCACGGAAGCTCCTGTTTCTAGAATAGGACTCATAAGTGCTGGTAGAAAAAGCGCTCCAAAAATCTGCATCGTCATGGTCATCAGGTGCTCTGGCTGCTGTTCATCGGTTAACTCTCTTAAAGTATTTTGTATCTTAGGAAACCCCAATAGATTCAAAAATGATCCATATTCATGCTGCGAGGAGAAAACGGTATTGCCCATCAGGATGATTCTGGAGAGCAATTCGGGATATTGACGGATCACTTGCAAATAATCTAGTAAAAATTGCCTCAATCTATCCCGTGAGGATATAGAGAAATCGTCAAGTATGGCAAAGGTATGCTGAAAGCTGTTCAATATCAATTTGATGGACTCGCTAAACAAGTTTTCTTTGGACCCAAAGTAATAGTTAACTAGAGCGACATTCGTGTTTGAGGCTTCTGCAATTTTTTTTATAGTGATCCTTTCAAAGCCTTCTTGTTTGGTCAACTCCAGTGTGGCACGCATAATCTTCTCTTTTGTTTCCAACTTTTTGTCTGTCTCCATAGGCAACCTCCAAGTATATTTACCCTGATTTAAACAACATTTTAAATAGCATTTAAAATAACGTTTAAACTTAGTATAGCAATATTTTTCCTTTTTGCAACTTTTATTTATCCGGAATCAAACCAAGTCTCAAAGTCTCATTGTGACTATCCTGCCCGTTCGTATTATGAGATCAACCAGTTCTTTCTGGTTGATCCTTTTTTCATTTGCATAGAGGATTAAGGTAGCCTGGTCGAACGTACCTGCCCGTGGGACTTGATCCCGAGAGCTATAATGTTCACCCCTACTTGTCATGACCATGATTGAGGCTGGTTGGGA
>NZ_JBNNSE010000006.1:34880-362896 GCF_050277435.1 Paenibacillus sp. NPDC101420 | reverse complement strand
TGGCTTATTTTTCACGATGTATCTTATTTCGAGAGCTTTGGACCTCCTTCTCCTATCGGTCATTTGTGGTCGCTCGCTATTGAGGAACAGTTCTAGTTCATTTGGCCATTGGTTATTATTGTAGGGTTACGCCTTGCACCTCAGCGAGGTAAACTCATTGTGATGTGTCTAACAGGGGCATTCCTCTCGGCACTTGCTATGGCGCTAATCTATCAACCTGGAGTTGACCCAAGCCGAGTCTATTATGGTACTGATACCCGAGCTTTTGCTCTACTGATTGGAGCCGCTCTCGCTCTAGCATGGCCGAGTCAAAATTTGACCGATAAGATTTCACGCAGATCTCGCTATATCCTTGACTTCAGTGGTGCAATCGGATTAATCACCCTCATTCTTATGATTTGGCGGACGAATGAATACGGACAATTTCTTTATTATGGCGGCTTGGTTATAGTGTCGATTCTTTCCGCAATTGTAATAGCTGTACTCGCACATCCTGCGAGCCGACTAGCTAAAATCATGGGTTGCAAGCCCTTGCGTTGGATTGGCGTACGTTCCTATAGTATTTACATATGGCATTATCCAGTCATCATTCTAAATAATCCTACAGTAGATACAGGTGGGTTCGATGGTTTCCGTGTTCTTTTTCAGCTGGGAGTTAGCCTCCTATTAGCCTCACTATCGTGGAAATATATCGAAGAACCTATTCGTCAAGGTTTATTAGGAAGATGGTGTACGAAATTAAGCATTCATCTGCAATTCAAGATTCGACCCTTATTCATCTTTATTGCAGTCCCGTTAATCATATTGTCCATATCCTGCAGTAGCAACTTGGATACTAAGATATCCGCAGATCCGAATACAGGCACTATTACTAATCCCGATAAGAATGAACATAATGTCACACTAGTGCCCCCTCAAAATATACCAACACCTGTGCCTGTGCCTGTACCAGTACCAGTAGATCCACCGAAGAAGCCAGAACCTCAGCCTCAGGTAGAAGAAGCAGGTAAAGGTGTTACTGCGATAGGTGATTCCGTAATCCTCGATGCCGCTCCTTATCTACAAGAACTTCTGCCAGGCATTGTAATCGATGGTAAGGTAGGCAGGCAGATGTCACAGGCACAAGAAGTGGTCGATAAACTTAGAACCAAGGGGAAACTTGGCACTCGAGTGATCATTAATCTAGGTACGAACGGAGCTTTTAACTCCAATCAATTGCGGAAATTACTTATTTCACTTGAAGATGTTCAGCAAGTCGTACTAGTAAACACACGTGTACCGAAAAAATGGCAAAATACTGTGAATACCTTGCTTAAGAAAGTGGCTTTAGAATTCCCCAATGCTATGGTTGTAGACTGGCATTCCTCAAGCGAAGGAAAGGATTCTTACTTCTATGAGGATGGCGTTCATCTAAAACGAGAAGGTGCCAAATCCTATGCCGCACTTGTAGCTAAAGCCATACAAAAGGAGAATCAATGAGAATAGTAATCTAACAAACTAAAGCTACGCAATATAAAAAGAGAAGGGTTTTACGAATATGCTTAAGAGGAATAAAGAGAAATTACTCACTCTTTGTATTACAGATAACAAGGAGAACATATACCGTCTAGCTTACAGCTATGTGAAGAACAAAGAGGATGCATTAGATGTTGTTCAGGATTCGATTTATAAAGCTCTCTCCTCTATAGGGTTGCTAAAAAACCCAGAATCCGTAAAGAGTTGGTTGTTTAGAATCGTAGTAACTACCTCACTAGATTTTCTGAGGAAACATAAAAGAGTTCAACCGGTAGATGATGAAGCACTCGACTTTTTTATCCCTGGTGCGGTAGACGTGTATCCAGATATTGATTTAGAAAGATCGCTGGATGATCTCCCCCTTAAGTATCGAAATGTCATCGTCCTTAGATATATCGAAGATTTAAAGATCGAGGAAGTTGCGGAAGTATTAAATGAAAACGTCAATACAGTAAAGACTAGACTATATCAAGCACTCCAGTTATTAAGAGTCAACATGCAGGAAGAATCCTCAAAGGAGATCAATTAGAATGGATAACCAAATCAAAAAAATTATAGAAGATTATAACAAACTCCCTATTCCTGAGGAATTAGATTTCGTTGTAAGTAAAGCATTAAAGAAAAGGAAGATAAGAAGAATACGTTACCAGTGGATATCTGGAGTTTGTGCGGCAGCCCTATTTTTCGTGATTGGGATTAATGTCAATGTTAACATTGCCAATGCCTTCTCCGCTATACCTGGTGTAGACAGTATTGTTAAAGTGCTAACTTTTAGAGAATACAAAGTGGATGAGCAGACCTATAATGCAGACATAAAGGTCCCCATCATTACTAACCTAGAGAATAAAGAGCTGGAATCGACTCTGAATGAAAAATATCTCGAAGAAAACAAAAAACTATATGATGAGTTTCAAGCAGAGATGGAGTCTTTAAAGCAATCCGGAGAGGGGCATTTAGGGGTCGATACAGGCTTTGAGGTTAAAACGGACAATGCTGAGCTATTTGCTATTAGCAGATACGTGGTAAATACCGTAGGTTCATCGTCAACAACAATGCAGCACGATACGATAGACAAGAAGAATCAAATCCTGCTAAGTCTGCCTATGTTATTTAAGGATGATCGATATATCAGTATCATAAGTGAAAATATTAAAGAACAGATGCGCTCCCAAATGAAAGCAGATAAAGATATGTTCTACTGGATTTCAACAGATGAACCCAATGAAGACCTTTTTTATCAATTTGAAAATATAGCTAAAGATCAAGATTTCTATATCAACGATAAGTACCAGCTGGTTATTTCCTTTAACAAATATGATGTGGCTCCTGGCTACATGGGCGTTAGAGAATTCATCATTCCAACAGATGTAATTGCAGATGTTCTGGTCAGCCGTACGTACATTAAATAAATCATTATGAGACTCATAAGGGGTATGCGTTTTGTATCCCTTATGAGTCTTTTTTTGCGTAAAAAGTCATTAATCAATCCCTATGCCTCTAATGTCTTGCCATCCTATTTTTATTTCTTCTAATAATTCATTCCCTATCTTAACTTCTATACTTGAGATAGACTCTCCCCCAACGCTGTGGTAGAAATGAATCGCCGGATTGCCCACCAGCACCCAAGTCATGAACGAGCTATAATTTTTCTTCAATAAATTCTGTGCTACACTTCTTATGAGCTGCTTCCCTAGACCTTTTCCTTGGTGTTCCTTAAGCAAATAAAGTGCGTAAAGCTCCGCATCGTAGAGATCCGGCTCTCTTCGCGCCCCTCCATTTGCAAAGCCAATGATCATCCCAGACTCATCTTCAGCAACATACATTACCTCGTCTTTATTGGGATTTTCAAAATTCTGAATCCAACGCTTCCTTCTAGCTTCTACTGTGAAATTATCAAGAAACTCGTCTGATATTAGTCCTTTATACGTGGTTTTCCAACTCGTAGCGTGGACGAAAGCGATCCCGTCTATATCACTAGCTGTTGCTTCTCTGATCGTCATTTTATCTCACCCCTGCAGCGCCTTTCGCACGCTTAATATATATTTCGCCTGATCTAATGGATTCACGCCCCGGCGGGTGCGCTCAGCGGATACGTCTGGAGGACATTCTTCATAGCCGGCAAAAAAAGAAGTGAACGTGCTACGCCCCTTCGTATAGGAGCTTAAAGTAACAGGATAATCAAGCGACGTTGCCAGTGGCAGACGGCCTTCGATGATCATCCGCTCACCTTGCAGCACAGGTGGCTCGAAGGTGCCGCGCATCTGAACCAGGTCGTTCATCACTCGGCCGCCATTCTCCTCAGGGACAACGATGCGAACCTGAAGAATCGGCTCCAGTAGTTTAGTGCCTACCCGCGCGAGTCCATCCATAATCCCCATAGGAGTCGCTACGGCAAAATCCAGCGGATGGGTATGCCATACATGATGCTGTCCCTCGATTAAGGTCACTTTAAGATCGGTAACCTCCCAGCCGTACAAGCCCTGTTGCAAGGCTTCTGGTACACGGCGTGCGGTCTCGCTCTGATATTGCGGCAGCAGATCGGAACTCCGCACTACCGAATCATAAACTAAACCACTGCCAGGAGGTCCGGGCTCA
This sequence comes from Paenibacillus sp. NPDC101420, assembly GCF_050277435.1. Lineage (NCBI taxonomy): Bacteria > Bacillati > Bacillota > Bacilli > Caryophanales > Paenibacillaceae > Paenibacillus > Paenibacillus sp. NPDC101420. Next base: position 358,786 of record NZ_JBNNSE010000006.1, on the reverse strand, counting down.
ATCTGAAACCGCAGAATCGCCCAGCACGGCTTCGGCATCGTATAAGCGATAAAGCCTTCCCCAGCAGAGGCTGGCGTTTCTTTATAGATAACAGAAGGCTGACCGAAGGTAACCTTCAGCGCATACCGCTCCTCCAGAACACTATTCAGAATCTCCAGCTGAATAGGTCCCATTACTTTGATATGCAGCTCTCGCTCATCCTGCAGCCACTGCGCATCCAAGAGCGGATCTTCATCCGCCAGCTCCTGCAATGCTCCGATAACCTTATGGTCATCCATATCGGTTCCCCAGAATACGCGCACCGTTAGCAGCGGTACAGCCAGCTTCGCTTCCTCCGGAATCGCCTCCGGATGGCCGAGTACATCTCCGATCCGTACCCCTGAAAGACCATAGATTACAGCGATATCCCCCGCTTCAAGCGATCCGACATCCTCAGTACGACCACCCTCGACCTTGCGGATCTGGGTCACTTTTCCCTGAATATTCTGCGTGTAGTTCATTACCGTATCGCGGTTACGGATCGTTCCTTCATAAAGGCGGACAAACGCCATTCGCCCCATGCTTTTATCACGCTGAATATTGTAGACAATGCCGGACACCGGCCCCTCAACATTGCCACCAGCTCGCGGAAAATACTCAACCATCGCGTCCAGCAATGCAGTAATGCCAAGACCCTTGGCGGCAACACCATAAACCATTGGGAAGAAGCGTCCTGAAGCGGAAGCTGTCTTCATATATTTTTTCCAAGCTGCAAGATCAATCGAACTACCTGACATATACGTCTCTAGCAGATCTTCATCCCGCTCAGCCAATGCCTCCAACAATTCAGTCTGTGCAGCAGGATCGGCATCGCTCCCCCACAAATCTATTGCGCCTATGTACTCCTGCTCTTTCCCGGTGGGTTGCTGTACAGGAATGATATCACTAGACAAATAATTTCGCGCTTGCGCCAGCACAGCCTCAGGGTCTGCACCTACACGATCCATTTTGTTCATAAAAATAAGCGTCGGTATTCCCAGCTTCCTCAGCGCGTTCCAGATCATCTCACTTTGAGCCTGCACACCCTCTACCGCCGACAAAATTAGCACCGCACAATCCATCACTCGCAAAGACCGTTCAACCTCTGACAGAAAATCGACGTGTCCTGGTGTATCAACGAGGTTGATCTGCACACCCTTCCATTCAAAAGAAGCTAATGCCGCCCGAACGGATATTCCTCGTTGCCGCTCTACATCCATAGAATCCGTCAATGCTGTCCCACTGTCTACGCTGCCGAGCGCTCGAATGCGACCGCTTTCATACAAAATATGCTCTGTTGTTGTTGTCTTGCCGGCATCCACATGGGCAAATATCCCCACATTAATCCGTTCTGCTCCCTGCTGCTGAATCATCTATAGTACCCCTATCATGAGCTAGATTGATCTAAATTTATATTGTACACATCCTTATGTCTCATAGTAATACATCCCTCCTTGTTGTTCCACCCTCCTACTAAATTGGTTAAATTCAGCTATGCCGGGTATGTAATTACTAAGTAAGAAGTCTAACGCCAAGGAGGAAATTCATCATGTTAGATCAACGTTTGCAAAATAAAGTTGCAGTAGTCACAGGCGCAGGGTCCGGTATTGGAAAAGCTACAGCCATAAGGTTTGCTCAGCACGGAGCTAAGGTATATATGCTTGATCGCACCCCTGAGGAATCCTATGAAACTAAACGTGAAATTGAATCCATTGGAGGAACAGCTACAGTTATCGAATGCGATGTTTCCAATCCAGGTCTTGTCGAAGAAAGTATTCGTAAGGTTGCGGATGAGGCTCGGAAGATTGATATTATTTTTGCGAATGCTGGAATTAATGGTACATGGGCTCCAATCGAAACACTAGAAATCGAAGATTGGGACCAGACGCTAGATACCAACCTACGCAGTACCTTTGCCACAGTAAAATATGCTATCCCCCATATGAAAGAAAATGGCGGCAGCATCATTATCACTAGCTCTATTAACGGAAATCGAGTGTTCTCGAACATCGGCGCTGCTGCGTACTCCTCTTCCAAGGCTGGACAAGTCGCTTTTATGAAAATGGCTGCGTTAGAGCTGGCGCAATACGGTATCCGCGTAAATGCGGTCTGTCCTGGATCAATCGACACTCAAATTGGAGATAATACGGATAAGAGTGATGATCTTCAAGAAGTGATGATTCCTGTAGAATTTCCAAAAGGCAATCATCCTCTGGAAGATGCGCCCGGTAAACCTGAACAAGTAGCCAATCTAGTATTATTTCTCGCCTCGGATGAGTCTTTCCATGTCACAGGAACTGAGATCTATGTAGATGGTGCCGAGTCACTCCTTCGCGGATAACGTTTTACTTGAATCTTTATAATATTTTAAATTGCCTGCAACATTTTGGTCTAATCTACCATCTAAGAGTATGGAGGTGACGCATAATGAAGAAATCATTATTCATAAGTAATGTCAAAACAATGACGATAGCCTGCGGTATTCTAGCAGCAAGCCTGTCATTTGGAACATCTGCTTTTGCTTTTTCGGATTTGAAAGGTGATCCTGCGGAAGCAAAAATTAACTCCCTGCATAAAGAGGGGATTATAAATGGAGTAGACAAAGATAAGTTCGCGCCTAAATCTAAAGTAAGCTTTGCCCAAGGGATTCAGTTCATCGTTGGGGGTCTGAATCTGTCTCCGAAGCCAGAGGCGGGTAACAGCTCATCCAAAGCTAGTGATTATTTTGATAAGGTGAACGACAAATCTTGGTATGCTTCAGCCTTCCTGACTGCCAAGCAAAATGGTCTTTCACTTGATCGAACAGTAGATCCTAACGGAACCATCACCCGTGCTCAGTTCGCTCACTTATTGACGCAAGCACTGCAAAGTAAAGGTAACTTCCCGGTTACACTCATGTATGTAGACATTAAGGATGGCGATAAACTTTCTACAGAGGTTATAAATAGTCTCCAGATCCTGCTGAATACACATATCGCCACACTCGATAAGAACGGTAATTTCCGGCCAAATGATGCCATTACCCGTTCGGAAGCAGCCGCGATGACCTACGATGCAGCTGCTTTTGCCAAACGCGTAATTGTGTCTAATGGCAGCCCTACTACTCCAACCTATGAGACTGAGGTTACACTAACCAAAGCGGGTGAAGGAGTAAACAAGGCTACGTTGACCGTTAACAACTTACCGCATTCTGGATATGGACTAGTGATTGAGCGAATCGAATTTGGCAAAGACAAGACCGCTGTGATTTATTTTAATGTGACTGCTCCTGAACCAGGAAAAATGTACGCACAGGTGATCTCAAAAGCATCTGTTGTCACTTATCTGCCAGAGGGATATAAAGCGATCGCTAAATCGGTATCCGGATCTACATCTTATTCTTCTAGCGCTACTCAATAAAAGTTCCGGACTCGATTTTTATGGAACGAATCAAACGAAGGTGCCCCAAAAGCCGTAAAATGGCTACTGAGGCACCTTCGTTTTTTGGGTTCTCCCCCATGTTCTAAACTACCCAAGGACCAATAAGAATTTCTTACTTCTCAGGGTGTCCATTGATCATGAATAATCCCTACTAGAGCATGATCCTCTCCAATCTTCTCGAAAACTAGACGCAGGCTGCGCCAGTCCATCCCTTCGACAGAAGGATCGATGCCAGTAATATGATATTCAACGAAATCATATTGCTCCTTGGGATACACTTCGTTCAAGTTATTGATCGTTGTACCTTGCCCAAGCCCCTTGTTCACAGCAATTTCGGCCGTCTGAATGAAGTCTGCATCGTAGACAAACCGCATGTAGTAATCTGCGAATGTCAGCTCAATTAAATCACCCGATCCAGCAAATGTTCGCCAGACTCTTTTGGTAGAGTCATTCATTAATCCTTCCACTTCATCCTTGCTGAATACAAGATCATTCTTCGTATCTACGTATGCGTATGGAGAAAAACGTAACCCTTTATCTGAATGTACCCATGCGGCCAATTGCTTCATATCCTTATTTTTAATAGACCTTATGACTGTCGTCGCAGCTTCCTCTACAGTTGGCGGAAGTCCCTCCTGATCCAGTAGCTGATCCGTGCTTGATGGCTCCGTCTCCTGTAGTGGCTCCGTAGTAGCCGCTGGTTGTGCAGTTTGTGTCTGCTCTGGCGTTTGCTCAGGCATCTGCATTTGCGTCTGTTCTGGGGTCACCTTCGGTTCCGTTCCCGCTTCTGGCGTTCCTCTGCATGCTGTAAGCCATAACATAGCTGCTATCAGCGCCAAACCACCGATATTTCTTGCGAAGTACATAAGATCCCTCCTCGTTTTTGATCCCTCGCTCTTTAGACTGATTTGAACAAATGAAGGTTGCAGGCTTATACTAAAACTATCAGTCAAACAACTCTTATGAGAGGGCGGGGTTACTATTCATTTAACAGAAAAACTTAAGAGCCTTCCCCTGACTCCCGGCGTGTATCTCATGAAGGATGGCCTCGGCCATATTATATATGTGGGAAAGGCGAAACAGCTGAAACGGAGAGTAAAATCGTATTTTCAAAACTCGAAGTCTCATTCCCCAAAGGTAAAACAGCTCGTTCGCCATATTAAAGATTTGGATATTATCCTTACAGATACCGAATTCGAAGCTTTTATGCTGGAGTGCAAATTAATTAAAGAAATAAAGCCCATGTACAATAGAAAAATGAAAAATCCGCAGGCCTATACGTATATCGTAATAGGAACGGATGATAAAATGCATTCGTTAGAGATTACTTATGATCCTGCTGTTCAAAAAGGTAACCATATTTGGGGCCCCTACACGAGCAGAAGTACCGTGGAAAGAGCCGTGCAAGGCATCAAGGAAAGCTCAAAAATCCTTTGCAGCAATCCAAGCTTCAAAAATTCTTTATGCCTAAACCATTCGCTTGGCTTATGCATAGGGATGTGTGCTGGCGGCGATGCTGCCGTTCAATATAATACAATCATTGATAAAGTCATAGCCCTACTAAACGGAACGGATTCCAGTCTCCTTGTGGAGATGGAGCAACAGATGACTGAAGCTGCAGAGCAATTTGACTTCGAAACCGCCGCCAAATATAGGGATTACATCGGAGCCATCAGCTTCCTGAATCACAAAGAGAAGGTTATCGAATTCGCTGCAGAGAATCAGAATATCGCGATCCTTGAGGCCATGGATGAACAAACGCTTAAACTCATATTGCTCAAAGGCAATCGTATCCTGGCGCATACTAAGCTCGAATACGATCAACCCGATATTACCTACCTGCAATCCGTTATAACATCAGCGATTATGGACACTTTCTGCGGTGAACTTAACCAGGCCCCGGCAGCAATTACTCGCCATGAAATTGACGAAGCACAAATTATATACAGCTATTTAAAAAGCAGCTCGTGCAGCTACATCATCGTGCAAGAGGATTGGCTTGCAGCTAACAATCATTCTCGTCTAGACACTGCGGTGGACAAGCTGTTGCGTATCTTTTTAAATGCTGCTCCAGCCCATTCGTATAATTAATCTACCTTGTAACTGCGGTGAATGTTTGGACTTCCGCCCGCTCTTGTCTTCAGATTTCTTGATTTCAAACCAGTATATGTGGTAGAAATCTGAAGACAAAGACGGACACTAACGCTCCTCCAGTTCCAAAACCCTCCTCCGTCCCCTTCATCTCATCTATTGGCTCAACTGTTACTCTAAACTTACCCAAAAAGAGCAGGTCTTTCATTCCTTAAACGACAAAACAGGTTTCTCCCCCCATGTACGGAGCGGAAGAAACCTGTTTTGAAGCTTGCCTATCTCTCAACTATATTTACACAATCCTTCATCCAGAAGATTAACAGCAAAAGTTAATTTCTCTTCAGATACAATAAGCGGAGGATGCCAGGTGATGCAGTTTCCTCCAGCCAATTTAAAAGAAAGACCCTTCTCCAAGCAATAATACAGTACTTGCTCAGCTAATTCCTCATTCTTCTCTCTAGTCTCTCTGGACTTCACAAGTTCAATAGAAATCAGTAGTCCAGCAATACGGACATCTCCTATGCAAAGATGTTTAGCCGACAGAGTCTCAAGCTTCCCTCTTACAAATTCAGACCTGCTGATACATTGTTCCTGCAGATTTAAGTCATCGATATAATCGATGGTGGCACAGATCGCTGCACTTCCTAACGCCGGTTTCTCATGGGTATAGTGCCCCAAAGAAATATCCCCCGCACAATCATATTGCGTTCTGGTAAGCACCGCTGCTTGCGGGATCACCCCTCCGCCTAACCCTTTTCCGAGCACGAGGATATCCGGTTCGATATCGAAATTCTGATGGACGTAGAACTTTCCACTTCGCATCAGCGCTGTTGGAATCTCATCAAAAATCAGCAGAATCCCATATTCATCACATATTTTTCTTAATCTTGTGAAATAAGAGATAGGCGGGATATGCGTATCCGTCGCCCGAATAGGCTCAAGTAAGATCGCCCCGATCTCCCCCTCATGCTGAATCATATATTCCAGATAGTCGAGGCAGAAGGTAGCCACTGCTTCATGGGAATGACTTCCCAGCAGGTTGCGGTATGCGTTAAAAGGAATGGCTTTCAGCATTCCTGGCATTTGCGGGCCCATGTCCTTTTTAAACACGTATTCTCCTCCGACAGCGATTGTGTCCAGCCCCGCGCCATGGAAGGACTCCCACATGGAGATGACCTTATGCTTCCCCGTCCATTTGCGAGCAATCTTAAGGGCCAGACCTACAGCTGCACTTCCGGAAGGCGTAAATAATACTTTATAGTCCTTTGAGGCCGTTTTGTTGATTAAAGCTTCTGCAGCTTTCACTGCAATATCTGCCGTAAATCTTCTTGGAATGAACGGTAGCTCGTCGAGCTGTTTTTTCACAGCTTCAGTTACGTATGGATTCTTGTAGCCAATCTGATGAATGCTATTTCCATGAAAATCAAGATATTTGCGTCCATTCACATCTGTGATATAACATCCCTCAGCATCTACGATACTGTTCAAGCACGGCGTTGACATGGATTGTCGCATATATGCACGCTCGTCCGCTTCGATCCTATCTATACTCACAGCGCTTAACTGGGTCATCCACTCTGTCCGCAAGGGGCTAAAGTTGATGTCACCTTCTCTTTTCAGCTCATGATTATCTCGCATAAGGTCTGATTCCTTGAGAAATCAGTACATTGATTCGCCCAATCAGCTGAGGCAGCTCACTCATCGATTGAATCGTAAAGTCTGCCCCGTTTTGAATAAAAGAGGTTTGTGTCGCTGAGATCACCGTGTCCTTCTCCACGTCTGAAAGTGAATTAAATTCCTCCTGGCTTAAGCCCATTTCAGAGCTTCCAATGATTACACCTACGGACCAGACGCCTGCATTAACACCTTCTTGAATGTCTGAAATCGTATCGCCTACCTTAACAACCTTCCATGCTGCCGATAACTTTAAAGCTTCCATATTATGATAAATCATATACGGGTAAGGTCTTCCCAGTGAATGCGTTCCATCTGGCGTGATTACATAATCCGGTTGATAGCCCTTCCCAGCGGCATTCAGAATTACAACATCCATCATGGACTCTGTATATCCAGTCGTTGAACCAATCTTTAGTCCTTGGCTTCTGAGCAATTGGACGGTCTCAATAACCTGCGGAATCGGATCAGTATATTCGGATAAGGATGCCATCAATGCCGGTTCGAATTCAGCATACAGGTTCTCTACATCCTGTTCAGTAAAAGCTCTGCCATACTTTTCTTCCCACAAGGCACCTACTCTTGGCATGGATAACATCGAACGGATATGATCTATTTTCAGCATCCCCATAGGGGCTCTTGCTTCCTGCATCGTAACTTCAAGCCCAGCTTCCCGAAAAATATCAAGGAACACATTCACCGGTGCAAAGCAGCCAAAATCAACCGCTGTTCCTGCCCAATCCAGAATTACGCCTTCGACTTGATTCATTGTGTCATTCCTCCCATGTATGCTTCGATAATATTACATAAGTTCTGAATATCTTCTTCGTAAATCTCACCAATATTCCCAATCCGGAAGGTGTCGTGCTCCGTTAATTTGCCTGGGTAGAGGACGTAGCCTTTTTCTTTCACATATTCATAGAAATCTTCAAAGCTGAATGTCTCGTTCGGAAAAAGAAAGGTGGTTATAATAGGAGACTGCTTATCGTCTGTGATATACGCCTCTATTCCTATTCTCGCAAGTCTTTCTCTCAGTATGCGGTTATTATTCTGGTATCTTGCTGCCCTTGCAGGAATGCCGCCTTCTTCGATCAGTTCTTCAATCGCTTTCGAAAATGCAGCCACTACATGGGTCGGAGACGTATAGCGCCATTTCCCATCCGCGTCCATCGCCTTCCATTGATCGTATAGATCAAGTGATAGACTACGTGCATTCCCTTTACATGTGAGCAGCTTATCCAGCTTTGCAATGACAAACCCAAATCCCGGAACACCCTGAATACATTTATTGGCGCTGCTGATTAAATAGTCAATTTCAAGCCCAGGTACATCAATCTCTATTCCACCGAAGCTGCTCATCGCGTCGATAATTAATGTTTTATCGTAGGCTTTTGCCAGTTGTGAGATCATCTCAAGCGGGTTAAGAATCCCTGTCGTCGTCTCGCAATGCACCATCGCAATGTGCGTAATGGCTGGATCCTCTTTAAGAATCCCTCTAAGCTCTGCCTCTTGGGGGAATTCATTATATAGGGCACTATACACACGATAATGGAGTCCGATATATTGCGCCATTTGCACAATACGTTCTCCGTAGGCACCGTTTGTAATAATCAAAAGCTTATCATCCGCTGAAATCGCCGTAGTAAGCACAGATTCCACTGCAAACGTACCACTACCCTGCATGAGAACTGTCGTATATTCATCGTTCGTTGCCCTTGCCAAATCCAGAAGTCTGGATCTGATTTGTTGTGTAATGTTCTTATAGTCCTGGTCCCAAGTACAACGGTCAAAGAGCATTTGCTCTTTGACCGTGTTAGTAGTTGTCAATGGACCGGGTGTCAGCAATTTATAGTTGTTCATGGCCCTTCACTCCTTGTTCTAATCTTATTTATTTTCTTTAAAGAATTGTTGATGTTGCTCCAGCAGTTCCACAGTCAACGGCTTAACAAATTTCATACTGTGTGCAGGCTTATGGATATCACTAACCGTTTCATCTTTATATAGAGCCACTGGGTAATTTGTAATTAAGTCTTTTCTGGCATCTTTAATAATGGTTTCTGCCATTTTCATAGCCAGCTCTGTTGTTGCATCGTCTTTTTTCACCACGGCTACGGATTCTGTAAGCGAGAAGTTACCTTCTGTTGGATCTACATAGTCAATCGGTGCGCCTTCTTCTTTAGCTAATACTGCCTGATGACGAAGTCCAAAGCCTGCAGCTACTTCTCCTGCTTTTACCTTTTTAATCGGACCGGAACCGGAGCTTTCCAGATGTGGGCCTACATTAGCAACTAAATCATGCAGAACCGTTTTACCTTCTTCCTCCCCGTATTGCGAAATAATCGCCTGAACCAACAACCAGCCTGTCGAAGAGTCCATAATGTTCGGAACAGATACCAAGCCTTTAAATTCTGGTTTTGTTAAATCCTTAATGGACGTTGGCATCGCCAAGCCCTTATCTTTAAGCACCGCTGTGTTTACAAAAATAGCACCGGTATTCGCCAAAATCGGCGTATAGTACGCTGAATAGGAATCTAGCGCGTTAGTCGTAAACGATAGATCTTTAAACATGCCATGTTTCTCTTGCGCACTTTCTACAAAATAAGAGCTCATCGTGATCAGGTTAGCCTCAATTTTGTCTCCCTCTGCCATCAGCTTTCCACCCAGCTCAGAAGTGCCCAAGGATTGAAAGAGATATTGCCCTTCGTACCCCGCACCTTTTAGCGCAGTCTCCATAGAGGCTACAGCTTCTTCATCCGCATTGGTCAAAATCACTACTTTACTCGCATCACCCGCTGCTTTATTTCCACAACCTGCTAATGTGAACACCAAACTCAAAGCCACGATAGACAACATAATTCCTTTGAATCCCTTAATTCTCTTAGACATAATTTCTCCCTCACTTTAACTGGTTTTTTTATATTTAAAATCGTTAACTAACGAGAGTTTGAGTGCCGTTTCTGGAGATAGTCACCTAGGAGCTTAATGATAAGGTTGGTGCAAAAGATCAGGATGGATAGGACAAACACCTCATTAAATTTGGCGAAATGCTGCAGCTCTTTTATTTTGCTGGCAACTACCGAGGTTTGGGCAGTCACTAAAAAGATAATTCCGCTAATGGTCACCATCGCATTGATAAAATAGTAGCTGACCATCTCTATCACCGTGGATGCAGAGTTCGGTAGAATGACCCGGCGGATCGTCTGCAGCCAGCTGTCACCTAATAATTCAGCAGTGGTCTCCCACGATGGATTCATTTTCGCCAGAGAGTTCTTTGCCATCAAATAAGGAGTCGTAAAGTAATGAACAAGGGTACAGAGCACAAGAATCGTAAAGGTTCCTTTGAGACTGCTGTTATTGAACAGAAGTAGATACGACAGACCAAGGACCATACCCGGTACCGTGTTCGTCACCATCGATAGGATGTCAAAAGTCGCTTTCCCTTTTATAGGCGTTCGCACATTGATGATAGCCGCAGCATAAGCCACGATCGTACCTACGATTGCCGTCAGTCCTGCTACGAGCAAGGAATTTTTATATACATTGATTAAATCGCTTGATTGAAAAACATCCACAAAATGCTTGAATGTAAACGTAAGATCATAAGGATAGCCATTCATCAGTGGTGCAACGAACATGACTGAAAATACAGCTAGTAGACCGATTAGAATCACGGATGAGATTAGTCCAAGAACCGAATCTCTGCCTTTATTCGGGATCATCTCGATTTCAGTCACCTTGTCATAATGGAAGTTGAATTTTTCAAGATACGTTAACAGTACAACCCCGAACGCCGCCGGTATTAACATCAGTACAGCAATAACTGCCCCATTGTTGAAATCCGGTATAGCCCCAAGCATGACCTGATACAGCTGAGTAGCAACCACGTTATACGTCCCCCCCACCGATGCAGGGATCCCAAAATCCGTGAAGCTTAGGATAAAAGAAAGAACAAACGCCCCTCCCAAAGTGCCCCACAAAGGCCGAACGATCGTGTTCATGAAGCTTCGCAGCGTCCCATCCCCCATAAGCTTGGATACGACGATGAACTTTTTATCAATGTACTTGAACGAATTATGAATCAGCAGGAAAGCAGAAGGTAAGGTATAAATTACGTAGCCTATCAACAGACCATTAAATCCATAAATCTCGAATAAATTCCGTCCGAAGATTTTAGTAATCAGTCCCTGGTTGCCAAAAGAGTACATTATCGCAAACCCGTAAGTAATTGTAGGCAGCAGCATAGGAATCAGAATTCCAGTTCTAATGATGCTTTTTAACGGGCGATAGATTCTTGTACAGTGGATAGAATAGGCTAGGATAAAAGCTAGAACCGTCGTGATGAGTGCCGTAACACCGGAGACCTTCATACTATTTCCGATGGACTCTCGAATCTCTTGATCTGCCAGAATGGTGAGATAATTGGATACCGAATAACCTTGGCCCGTTTCAAACGAGCGGTTAAATAAAACTGCCAGTGGCAAGATCAGGAACACGATAAATAACAATACGATTGGGATAAAAATGATCCGCATTTCCGGTTTAGCTTTAGGCATAATGTTCACCGAACAGGTTATAGATATTTTCCCGTTTCACTTGCAGTTGCCCCAGAATAAATTCTTTTACAAAATCATTGCTAGGTTGTTGAATGATCTCTTGAGGTGTTCCGAATTGGGCAATATGACCTTGATTAATGATGAGAATTTTATCCGACAGGGTTAAAGCCTCTTCAGGGTCATGGGTGACGATAATCGTCGTAAGCTTATATTCTCTGGCGATGGATTTAATCCGAGCTTTAATAGATTCCTTGATGATTCCATCCAGTGCGCTTAGAGGTTCATCGAGCAGTAATAATTTGGGCTTCATTACGAGTGTTCTTGCCAAAGCCACCCTTTGCTTCTGCCCACCCGATAGAGCGCCGATCTTCTTCGTTAAATGCGGCTTTAATTCCAGAAACTCGATATACTCCTGAACCTCATGCTCCGACGTTAATCCTTTTTTATTTTTCAGACCATAAACGATATTTTCGTAAGCATTAAGGTTGGGGAAGAGCGCATAATCCTGGAACACTATATTAAATCCGCGTTTCTTCATGGGTACATTGCTTAAATCTTGATCATTAAAAATGATTTGCCCCTGCTCCATCTTAGCCAATCCCAAGATGATGTTTAGCAAGGTGGTTTTGCCACTCCCGCTGGGGCCGAGTAAGGAGACAATTTCCCCTGCTTGGATGTCTAGACTAATATCCTCTAGAACAACCTTGTTATCGTAATGCTTGCTTATGTTTTGTAATTTAAGCAAAGGTTCCACCTCCTCAAGTACAACCTCAGTATAAAAAGGTTTTGTTTTTGAGGATAAACAGTTACGTAAAATGTATGTAAATTATAAATAAGTTGTGAGTATATTATAAGTATATCATGACTAACTTAGAAAGGAGTAGTTGCTACCCTATATTAATCCCTTTATACTTCAACTATCGAAAGCGATATAAACTTTGAATGGGTGATTACATGTTTCCACTGGAAAGACAAAAGAAAATCATAGAAATCTTAATGTTCAAAAAGGTTCAGAAGCTGCCGGAGCTAGCAGAAGAGCTTAATATTTCTATCGATACCCTTCGCAGAGATATCAACCTGCTGGACAAGCAAGGGAAGATCAAGAAGATTTATGGTGGAATTAAACTGGTGGAATCGGAGTTTGCTGAATCTCCAATGGATGCGCGGATGGTCGGTCACTTAGAGGAAAAGAAAATGATCGCCCAAAAGTGCAGCGAATATATCAACGATGGGGATTGCATCTATCTGGACAGCGGCTCTACCACCTATCAGATCGCCAAATATATCAAGAATAAAAAGAATCTCACGGTCATTACGAACTCCATTCCTGTGGTAAACGAGCTTATGAACAGTGCGGTTGAGCTTATTATCATTGGCGGAAAGGTCCGACTAAATGAGCAGTCTGTCATTGCATATGATTATCTATTTAATTTCAGTGAATTAAATATCCTTAAGGCTTTTATTTGCGCAAGCGGCATTACCCTTGAAAAAGGCATCTCCGACTATAACCTGGAGGAAGCGCAAACGCGCAAAAAAATTATCGATCTCTCCAAAGAAGTTTATGTTGCTGCTGACCATACTAAATTCGGGAAAGATGTGACCATCGGCATCGCCTCACTCGATAAAATTGGGTACATTATTACCGACCGTAATATAGATCGAAGCTTCCAGCAGAAGTTTAAAAGCAAACGCACGAGCTTGATAATTGCGGAATAATATTACAAAAGAAACCTCTCTCGGATCTGAATGGTTGTGTGGTACTTCCATTTTACCTAAGGGAGGTTTTTTTCGTGTTTTTTTAAGGATCGCAGACACTTACCTTAACATCATAGACATCATTTCGTGAATCTCTTAAACTTAAAAATCAGAAGTACTATTACATTATGGAGTGTGAATATGCCCTTGAATCAGATGTCCGAATTACACCAGAGAAACAAATTAATTATTTACTTGTTTTGGGGCTGTTTGTTGTTCGGTTCAATTTCGCTTTACAGATTTCCACAAACAATCATGGCGATTATATCAGCAGCCGTACCCCTTGGATTATTGTGTACGGTACTAATTTGGAAACGTGTGGCTACACCCTATATTATGTACATAACAGCTATTGGCTTTAATATCATTACATACTTCTACATCGATGCAGGGGCAAATATCATTAGTACGTTAATTCTATACTGGGGTCTAGGCATCGTATCCCTCTATCACAACTATCGCCCATTGCTCCTTAATGGTGTGATAGCTTGTATCTTACTCAACTATTTTCTGATGACCAAACCCGCTTTCGAATCCGTTGACGCCTTAAGTGTTAACGTTTTTCTCATCATGATGATACTGGTTCTGATCTATCAGAGTCAGATTGGTGCGAAAATGTTCAAAAATATGTCTAAGAGCAGAAACGAAGCTGAACGTGCCAGAGCGGAAATGGAGACCATCCTTACAGGTGTTACTGAATCCGTAGGAGTTCTGAGTCAATCTAGTAACCTAATGCATAACAACGTACTGACAACAGATCGAATTTCCAAAGAAGTCGTAACCGCCTTCCAAGAGATAGCTAGTGGAGTAGAATCACAAGCACAAAGTGTTAGCGAAATCTCAAATGCTATGCAGCAGTTAAACGAATCAGCTATGCAGGCAAATGCTGCCTCCGTCTCCATGAGCAATAGAAGCCGTGAAACGGATCAAATTACGCAAGAGGGGCAAGATGAAATCATTCGCTTAACTGGAACTATGTCTGAAGTTACGGATATCGTAACGAGTACTGCTGGCTTGATGACACAAATGAATGAAGAAAATCAGAAGATTGAATCGATTGTTTCCAGCATCGTAGGAATTGCTGAGCAGACGAATCTTTTGTCGCTAAATGCTTCCATTGAAGCCGCTCATGCGGGGGAACACGGCAAAGGTTTCGCAGTCGTATCCAATGAAATCCGAAAATTGGCACAGAGCTCCCACAATGCATCCGCGGACATTGCCCGGATTCTCAGAAGCATTCAAAATAATATTGCGCAGGTTGGCGATATGGTTTCTAACGGGTTGCTAGTTGTAGAATCAGGGAAAAATTCCACTGATGATATCGCTCGATTATTCGAGGGTATTCGAAATAATACACACCAAGTGCTTGAACAAGCAGAAGACCTGAAGGATAGGAGCGATCATATCCGGCATGCATCCACCCTTGTACTCGGCGAAGTTAATTCAGTGGCTGCAATTACCGAAGAGAATACCGCAGCTATTGAACAAGTCCTCGCTAGCGCTGAGGTCCAGCAACAACATGTTTCTGAAACGGTGATTAGCATCAGCAATCTAAATGAGTTAGCTATTAAGTTAGACAATTTAACGAGATCTTCATAGATACAGCTGTTTGTTTCAATACCATTCAGTCAAAAGAAAAAGCCATCTACTCCTCACGAAGTAGATGGCTTTCTTTGTTCACTTAGTTCACTTTAGCTAAGACTTCCTGCCTCAACACGCGGCGGACGCATGGTCAGGCTGACCCGGCCCTTCTTCAGGTCAACAACCATCACCCAGACGGTGACATTATCTCCTACGGAGACAACATCCATCGGGTGCTTCACAAAGCTGCCGCTGAGCTGGGATATATGCACCAGCCCATCGTTCTTGATCCCGATATCGACGAATGCGCCGAAATCGATCACGTTGCGGACGGTTCCCTGCATTTCCATGCCGGGAACCAGATCCTCGATCTTCAGCACGTCGGTGCGGAAGATCGGCAACGGCAGCTCCTCGCGAGGATCGCGGCCCGGACGCTGCAAGCTCTCTAGGATGTCGCGAAGCGTTGGCACGCCGACATCCAGCTTCACAGCCAGCTCCTCGGCATTTTGTGCCTCCAGCTGTGAAGCCACTTCTTTGCTGCCAAGCTTATTTACATCGAGGCTTAGCTCGCGGAACAAGCGATCCACCACGGGATATGACTCGGGGTGAATAGGTGTGCGATCCAAGGTGTTGTCTCCACCTGGAATCCGCAGGAAGCCGATACATTGCTCATAGGACTTCGCACCCAGACGAGGCACCTTTTGCAGCTGCTTCCGAGTCGTGAACTTACCGTTCTCTTCACGATATTTAACGATATTTTTAGCAATTGTACCGTTAACGCCAGCCACATAAGAGAGCAAGGCAGGAGATGCCGTATTTACATCCACGCCCACATGGTTAACCGCCGATTCTACGACAGCCTTAAGACTCTCTTCCAGATGCTTCTGGGAGACGTCATGCTGATACTGCCCGACGCCGATAGCTTTCGGATCGATCTTCACCAGCTCCGCCAGCGGGTCCTGCACACGGCGGGCGATAGAAGCTGCACTACGCTCTGCTACATCCAGATCCGGGAACTCCTCCTGCGCCAGCTTGGAAGCAGAATAAACACTCGCACCAGCCTCATTAACGATCAGGTAAGCCAGCTCTGGATCGCCAATTTCGGCGATCACTTCTGCCGTAAATTGCTCGGTCTCACGAGAGCCTGTCCCATTTCCGATCACGATGAGCTGAATGCCATATTTAGCGATTAGTTCTTTAAACTTAGCAGCAGCTTCAACCTTCTTGTTGTTCGGTGGTGTTGGATAGGTCACGGCTACTTCAAGCAGCTTACCAGTATCGTCTACGACGGCCAGCTTACAGCCGGTACGATAGGCAGGGTCAACACCCAGCACACAGCGCCCCTTAACTGGCGGCTGCAGCAGCAAGCTGCGTAGATTACCAGAGAAGATTGAGATCGCTTGATTCTCGCCCCGCTCGGTCATCTCCCCGCGAACCTCACGCTCCACAGAAGGAGCTATCAGACGCTTGTAGGCATCCTCAGTCACTGCCTCCAGCAGTTCCTTCACTGGGGATGGGCCTTTAATGATTTTCCGCGCAATGTAAGCATGAATTTTGTCAGTGACAACCTCAATGCCTACCTTCAGTATATTCTCCCGCTCACCGCGATTAATGGCGAGAATTCGGTGAGGTGGCATTTTGTGTACAGGCTCACGGTAGCTATAGTAGTTCTCGTATACGGATTCCTGCTCTGCATCCTTAGCTTCAGACACAAGGATGCCCTGACTTGCCGTATATTGCCGAACCCAAGAGCGGATCGCAGGATCATCTGCAATGTTCTCGGCGATGATATCCAGTGCACCTTGAAGCGCTTGATCTGCGGTCTCCACTCCTTTTTCAGCATCTATATATTTCGTAGCCTCAGTTTGTGGGTCACCTTGTCTCTGCTGCTCCATAATCCAGTTCGCAAGCGGCTCTAAGCCTTTTTCCTTCGCGACACTAGCACGAGTCTTACGCTTCTGACGGAAAGGACGATACAAATCCTCCACTTCCTGCAGCTTGACCGCATTGGTAATTTGTTCATGAAGCTCCTTGGTCAGCTTGCCCTGCTCTTCAATATTGCGGATAACGTCTTTCTTACGTTCGCCCAAATTGCGAAGATAAGCCAGGCGCTCTTCAATATCACGCAGCGCATTCTCGTCCAGCTCACCCGTCATTTCTTTCCGGTATCTGGCGATGAACGGAATCGTATTCCCCTCATCCAGCAGTCCAACCGTTGTACGCACCTGCTTCAGGCTAATGTTCAATTCCTTGGCAATCGCTACAGTAATCAATTCCTGCTCCCGCTGTGCGGCCGCCTCTTCCGTAATGACTCCCGTTTTGCTGTTATCTACCGTCATTAGTATCCCTCTTCCCGTACACAATCTGCTTATACAATTCTTGTTCTCATAACTAAAATAGTATCACAGATCGGCTCTGTTCCAAAGTCCAGCCTAGAGAGGAGGTAGATTGGGTGGTTTACGCGCGTTGTCCCATTCCCCTTTTTCCAGAACTAAGTGACAACATAAAACATAATGCTAGAACAAACGCCGCTGCCACATATGGAAAGTTAATACTTAGATCAAAAAGATACCCTGCAATGATAGGCCCTGCGATATTTCCAAGACTCGTATAAGCAGAGTTCATTCCTGCTACGAAGCCTTGCTGCGTTTCCCCCGCCATTTTGGATAACTGGGTGCCTACCGCTGGTCGAAGAATATCCATAGCCAAGAATACGACAAAGGTAATCGCACAAATCGCCCAGAAGCCACTTACAAACAGCGTCAACAGAATAAACATTGCAGCAGTTATAAGGCAAGTGGAGATTACCTTATTCTCGCCGAATTTATTCAGAATCCAGCCAAACGCGGATACCTGCACCACAGCACCGGCGATCGAGCCAAAGGTAATTACAAAAGCAATATCTTTAGGGGTAAAGCCAAATTTATGGTCCACGAACAATCCGAACACCGTTTCATAGTTAGCCAATCCAAAAGCCATAACAAATACAATAATTAACCCGAAAAAGTAAGGTTCACGATAAGAACGCATCAATTGCGTGAAGAAGCTCTCCTGATTATTTTTAGATAGCTTCGCTTCCATCCGTTTCTCTACAGACAGAGACTCAGGCAAGATCAAAACTGTAATTAGAGCTGCGATCCCAGCCGCACCAGCCGCACAGAAAAAGGGTACCCGCATGCCAAGCTCAGCAAGATAACCGCCAATCCCTGGACCGATAATAAATCCGGTAGTAATGGCTGCATTAATAAGCCCCATGCCTTTCGCTCTCTCTTCAAAAGAGGTCGTGTCCGCTACATAAGCCATAACTGCTGGCATAATTAACGCAGCGCCTACACCACCGAGCAGTCTTGAAACGAACAAGAGCCAGGACACATTCGCCAGACCAAAGAGCAGCTCTGAAAAAGCAAACACGATCAGACCCGCAACAATCACTTTTTTTCGGCCAATTCTGTCGGATAACCTGCCCGCGAATGGCGATACTAATAATTGGGCAAGGGAGAATGAAGCCACTAACAGCCCAACGGTACTTCCTGTGATCCCAAGTTCGTTCATGTAAGTAGGCATGATAGGGACTACAAGTCCGATCCCTGTAAAAGCAAGAAAAATATTAAGCATAACAAGTAGCATAGCGCCCCTGTTTCTAAGTAGTAATGACATTGTGTTAACCTCCGTAGTTTTTAAAGCCAAGTCTTCGAATAATTTCCTTTTAGAGACCGACCATCCGGTCTAAATTATAGCAAAAAAAATAGTCCTTCTAATCCGGTGCCTTTAAGAAGCTTCAGCCTTCTTGATTCCTGAATGTAAAGCTTCTTTCAAGCCCCATTATATCTTATCCCGTATATATCCCTTGTAATAACAGTCGTACTGATTCCCGGTAATATTTTTTGATATCATCCGGAGTCTTTTCAGGAATAGAACATTCAGCAGCTCTTCCGATCCCTTCGAGCATACCATTTACAATAATCACATAATCCTCTAAATCACCCTTAATAAAATACCCCGTGTCCATGCCTTCCTTCAGAAGATCACGACACGCATGCGAGGCAGCCTCATATAAATGAGCAAGCCGCTTAGTGATATCCTCCGGATGAACTCTGCTTCTTGAGAATTCCTCAAGCGCCTGAATCAACGGATTCTGAAAATCATTTGCATAGTGCTCGGCTAAAGCATATAAACGCTCCTGAACACCAACAATTTCATTCTTCTTATCTTCCCACGCCTGTAACCACTGCGCGGTATCCTCTTCTACCACATATAGAAAAAGTTCATCCTTGCTCGGAAAATGATGATATAAGCTGCCCTTACTAACATTCGAGGCTACGCAAACTTCATTCATGGTTACAGCTGCATACCCCTTCTGAACAAACAGCTGTGTGGCTTTAAGTACAATTCGTTTCTTTGTTTCTTCTCCGTCTGAACGTCCTCTGATTCTAAGCACCTCCTAAACCGACCGTACGGTCTAATACTATCAGATCATTTTGTAAAAGTGAACCCCTAATCCTTTTTTACCATGAGTTCGTAAAAATGCACATCAAAAGACGCCCGGATTCGTACCCGAGCGCCTATCTCATGGATTATCTATAACCCTGGGTGATTAAAAATCAATCAGTCCGAGGCTGATTTGCAGCGAATCATCCACCTTCTTCATAGTCTCATCATCAAGGTGGGTGATCTTGTCAGTTAAGCGTTGTTTGTCAATCGTCCTAACCTGCTCCAGCAGTATAACAGAGTCTCTGTCAAAGCCATGAGCTGCTGCGTCAATTTCCACATGCGTAGGTAATTTAGCCTTCTGGATTTGGGCCGTGATTGCGGCCACAATTACCGTCGGGCTAAAGCGATTGCCAATATCATTCTGGATTACCAGTACTGGCCTTACTCCGCCTTGCTCAGAACCTACAACCGGCGAAAGATCAGCAAAAAAAACATCGCCACGTTTAACGATCAATGTCTACACCCCGCTTACTAAGCGGCCAAGAGTGCTGTCTGCATCTTCCTCCGCGAGGAACGCCTCGCATGCCATGGTCAAGTTGATCTTAGCCATTTCCATGTAGCCGCGCTGCATGGACTCCCGGATAGAACGTTTCCTCCGTTCGCTCAAATACAGCTTCATGGCCTGCCTAATCAATTCACTCCGGTTGGAATTCTCCAATTGAACAATTCCGTCCACTTCCTGCAAGAGATGATCGGGCAAGCTGATCATGATTCTTTTGGTGTTCTGCAAATTGGCCACCTTCTCTTCCACCCCCACAAACCTTCTGCCCTTGTGTTCCAGTGTTGCAATATACAAGGAATTTTATACAAGGAATATATGCCGCCAGTATATCAAGTATGCTGCATCCCATTATAAACTAGAAATGGCGGTTCGTATAGGCTTTTAGTCATATCTCCTAAAACGATACAATTCCTTCTATTTTCTCCCTTGAATAACATCACTGTCAAGAACTTTAAGATTGTAACAGAGCATTTACTAATTTAGGAAGTGTGCCTTCACGGATATAAACGCGCGGCACCCGATGAGCCAGCATGCAAATTACCTCGTAGTGAATCGTTCCAAGATGGAGAGCCAACTCGTCTGCCGTGACCATCACGTCAGCTTGACGGCCGATGAGTACAACTTCTTCGCCTGCTTTAATTTGTTCCGCTTCTTCAGCGAAAGATTTGAGTGATACCATACACTGATCCATGCAGATTGTTCCGACGACAGGAACGCGGCGTCCACGTATTAACACCTCCGCTTTGCCAGTTAGCATGCGGGAATATCCGTCTGCGTACCCCACAGGTAACGTTGCGATAATCTCCTCGCTGTCTGTGAAGTACCGAGTGCCGTAGCTGACGCCCCAATGAGAAGGCAGGCTCTTCACATATACAACCTGCGTCTTCAGCGTCATTACCGGATGTAGTTCTACCAGCTGACGGTTTACCTCAGTTGAGGGATAAAATCCGTACAAGCTGATGCCTACCCGCACCATGTTGCTGGATAAATAAGGTGAATCAATGGCCGTAGCGCTATTGCCCGTATGTATGATCGGGATCTGAATGTTCTGCTCCCGCAGCGTTTCCGCCACGCTCATGAACCGTCGATGCTGTTCCAGTGTATAGCTTTTGTCTAGTTCGTCTGCCTTGGCAAAATGGGTAAACATACCCTCCAGCTCCGCCTGCGCAACAGACTGCACTTCAGAGATAAATGCGGGTGCGTCATCTGGTAAAAGACCCAGTCGCCCCATCCCGCTATCAATCTTGATATGCACCTTCAGCCGATGTTCCGGATCTACAGGAAGCTGTCTAACAGCCTCTAATACTTCCGGTGTGAACAGTGTTACAGTTACATGGTTCTCCCAGGCAACGGCTATTCCTTCTGGAGAAGTGTAGCCAAGCACCAGTATAGGAATCAGTATTCCCGCCTGACGCAGCTCCAATGCTTCATCCAAAAAAGCCACACTAACATAATCTGCTCCGAGTCTTTCCAGTTCCCGTGTCACTTCCACTGCTCCATGGCCGTACGCATTTCCTTTGACGCATCCCATAAACTTTGTCTCTGCCGGCAAGTAGCGGCGAAAGGCTTCGTAATTGGCACGCAATTCATCCAGATTAATTTCGGCTACTGTCGGTCGATAGCTTGCTTGCACTTCAAAGTCACCTTCTTACGTTGTAGTAAAACGTCATAGCTGTAATGATCATTGTCTTAGTACTCATGGTAATGCTACGGAAGGTGGCTGTCAATGTGAGCTCAGTTATCTTTTCGCTTCAGTTCAAAGCGGCTGGAGCGCTGGCAAATATAGAAAGGCGGATACTACGTTGTAGAGGAAAGAATCCCACAAAACGCAGTATCCGCCTACTTTATATTATTTACCCGATTGTGCCTCCATAGAAGCGGCAATTTGCATCATTTCGTTAACAGGAAGATTAGCACTTGTAATTCGATATTCTATACCCTCAGACATCCAAGTCAAAGTCTGCTGCTCATCACCACTCAGAAGTCCTGCGGTAAAACCAAGATCTATCAGCGTTCCAGGAGCCAATGCTACTGCACGGTCCAATGGACGGGCTTCCATAATGGTGTATTGATAAACCCCATCATACCGGATGAGAACAGCATGATCCTTGTTCCCCTCCATTTTATGGGAGTCCTTCAACTCGACACCTGCCGGAACGTACCCCGGTTCGATAATACCAAAGTCACCCAGCTCAGCAGCGACAGGTTGCCCCTCTTGCTCCTGACCCTCAGGAACTACAACCGGATTTCCATTTTCGTCAACCTGAGCTACTGTACTTTCTGAAGCAGCACCTGTAGTCATATTCTTTTGCATATCAAAGGAATCCTTAGTGAAATCTGTATCGAATTTAAAGGTGTCAAACTTCACGTCTACAACTACCTTGGCTTCAGAATCAGAGACTTGAACCTGTTTAGGCTCATAAGTCTTTTTATCCAGCCAAATCTTCTGCCGCACAAGGGCATTGCTCTGATAATTCGCAGCTACCTCAAACACATAGTTATCTCCATCTTCCACAAATTGACGATTGTTATCTGAGACGATGCCCCGAACTAGTGTCTGATACAAATAAACCTGGCCTTGATTGTCCGGCCAATCACTCTGGAAGCGGAAGCTCTTATTCATACTTGGTGTAAGTACGAACACTCCCTCATCATTACGAAGCACGATCTGCGTAATATCCTTCTGTACATTCGCCAAGCTGATCCGGTAATAAGAAGGGTTCTTGTACCATACCTCTACCTTATACTCCTGCGGCTGCTCGCCGGTGAATAGGGTCATAATGCCTGAAGCTTGGTACGTTCCCTGCTTACTCTCCAACTTGTCGGCCACATTGTTCAAATCCTTGACCACGGAAGCGGCATCCTTCTTCCCGCACCCCGTCATCACCAGGGCCACGCTCATAATGATCGCGAGTACCCATATTGTCCGGCGCATGACATCATCCCCTTAACCTGTTTTGAATGCATTGATTAGTACATGTCTATGAGGGACTTGGCCGCAATATGCAGACGGGCATGACAAGCTGGGAGTTAGATTTATTTTTCAGGAACATACAAACAAAAAAAGCCCACGCATAGCGCTGGCTTTATGTTTTATACAGAAATGTAATAACATTATGTAGGTCTTATCTTTTGAATAGAGAGAAAATTATACGATCAGTTTCTTGTTTCAACTCTCATTATCACTATGTATTGCTTTATTGTACTGATTGATTAATTCATCCAACCTCATCGACTGTCTGATCACATTTGGATGTAACAATCCACCGTATTCCCTTTCCATTAAATAAAGTTTGGCTCTAGCACCCTCTATTCTCTTTTGGATAATTTCTGGATTATTCATTACACTACCTCCTCAAATTAATATACTAGAGGTATATGTCAAATTCTATAATTTACAAATAAGTGCAGTACTATAAAGAAATGATTCTAATAAATACTAGAATGAAGGTAATAATTACGTTACTATGCACTGCTAACAACAAAGCCATTTTTCTTTTCGTTGATTCGCTGCACCTTACTAATTAGGTTTCTGTATTCTTTTTGCGTTTCTAAAGATACCGTATGACGTAGCTCTTCGAACATTCCAACACATTTTATAATACATGATTCGCTATTGATTTTTACTGAATATTCTAAACTTTCCATTATATACTTTATACTAATCTCATATTTATTTCTTCTTATATAATAAAACGCTATCTCAGCCATCAAGTTGGTATATCTATCTTCGAAGATTTGTTGATTATAGGATCTAATCTCTAGCTGATGATGATCTCTACAATCTGATATTTTCCCCTCAAACTGCAGAAGAATATCATCCACGTTAAATTGGTAATAATTAGCTGCTTGAAGGATTTTGAACAGACCTGAGAGGATCTCTTCCTCCCTTTGTTCAAGGTATGCCACATATTCCGGCAGCACCGTTATATCCCCTTTTAAAATTCGCAGCAAGTTAATATTAGCCCGTGCCCACTCCATACATTGATTCATAAGCTGCAAAGCTTCTTCCGTGTCTTCCCGAATCCAGTTCATATCCATATACATGTTAACATAATGTAAAGCCCTATCATAATCTCCTAGCTCTCTATAAACTACTGAACGTAGCATGTAAGAGTATTGAATATATGAGAATAGTGGGATTTCAGGTTCCTTTTGAAGCCTGCTTTTTCTGGCACGGTCGTATTTAGCATGATATTGAATTGTTGCTTTATTCCCCATTTCCTTAGCCATTGCCATTACCTTGTCCCAATGTCGTAAAGCACTATATGTATTCGCCAAATCTTTCAGCGCATCAAGCTGGTCCACCTCATCAAGCCGGTTAACAAATCCTTCAAATTGCACAGCTGCTCGCAAATTAGCATCCCGATCTTCACCCAAAGCGATCGTGAATAGCCTGTATTGGCAAAGGGCCAGCCGCTCTGAATGTTGATACTTCTCACTCTCAGCCACACTCTCATATAACATCGCTGCTGCTTTGTGCTTCCCTAGCGTAAAAAAATCTTCTGCAGTATCAAATAACGAAGGCGTATAAGATAAGCTATCCATCATGATCCCAACTACCCGTGCAATACATTCCAGCTTATCCAGCTCTGCACAGCGATATAGAAATGGCCGAAGACGTCTCCAATTCGGATTGGAGTGAACAAAACACTCATCCACATACAAATCATAGTAGCAGCCTTCTTCTAATCCCATACCTTCTGTAATCCGGTCTAATTGTTGCATGGCTATTGGGCGATTCCCATTGATGATATTACTGATCGTGCCTGAATTCACCTTAGACACCTCTGCGAACTGATTGATCGTTATCCCCTGCTTCTTGAGATAGTCTGCCAGTTCTGCACGAATGGTCATCTGCTTCATGATCAAAGCCACCTTCCGCCAACATAATTCATAGATAAGCAAATAGCATTTTAATAAATATATGTCTAATTATTCCAGTGGTCAAATACTTTTTTTCTATTCCTTTTCATTATGCAATTATTCGGTGATCAATGTATAGACTTTAAATTAGTAAAAGATAAAAACCACCAGAATACAAGGTGTAATAGACCTTTTCTGATGGTTTTTCTTATGATATTGTTATCGATAGTTATTCAATACATGCATTTAAATTCAACTAAGAGCTAGGTTTAATCATCATATCCAGCTTTTTAATATAAGGGTCTAGCGTTTCAATTAACTTCTCTTGGTTTTGTATCTCTTCTTTCGAAAGCCGATCCATATGAACACTGCCATCTGCATCAAATACCTTAGCATCATAGCTTTGTAAGTCTATGATTAATCGTTCGATCTCCTCAAACTCTTTTTTAGTAAGCCTCTGTTCAGCTTTTTCAAGCAAGCCATTCCAGAAAGCATCACGATCTACGGATTGCACTGATTTCTTTGATGTTTTCGCTTCATTTATTTGTTCGAAATAAGGTTCAAGCTTAGCCTGTAACTCTTTATATGCCTTCTGGTCCTTCGCACCTAACTGTTCTAGGTGAAAGACGCCTTCAGCATCGGCCATTTGCAGATTATAAGCTCCCACTTCCTCTAGTAAGGACATCAGCTTTGTGAATTCCTCTTCGTCAAAGCTTTGCTTCGCGTTTTGCAGTTTGGCCTCAAGCCTGTCATATTGTTGCTGGGTTACTCCTATCGTAGCAGCAGTTGCTGGGGATCCATACATGTTGTCTACCAAATAATGATATCCGGCATAAGCTCCAGTAGGAATTAATAATGCAGCCGCCATAATACTTGCCACGAGCCATTTCTTCATACGTCTTCCCCCTTGTTTGGCTACGGCCCTATTTAATATTTGCTCCTTCAGTTCCGGTGGGGCACTTATATTTCTCGCCTCTTCCTGCAGAACTGTCCGTAACTCTTCATTTAAATTCATGCAGGTCCTCCACCTTTCCCTTAAAAAGAGTATGATTGTCTGGCTTCTGACGAAGCTTCTGCAGTGCAGCGTGAATACGGGATTTCACGGTTCCGAGCGGAATACCCAGTATCGCAGCACTTTCTTCCTGTGAATATTCGTTTAAATAATGCAGAATAATCACCTGCTTCAGCTTAAATGGAAGACGACCTACACTTGCTAGCAGGCGGCGGTTAGATAACCTTTCCACAACATCACTCGTGAAATCATGCTCCAGCATTAGATCTGTTTGTCCTACTTTTTTTACCATTCGGAGATGCGTCCATCTCTTTCTTCGATAGGCATGAATTTGCCGCATGACCACTCCCATCAGCCAAGGCTTAAAGGGGCGGTTTACGTCAAATTGTTCAAGAGAACGGTGCACCTGAATGTAAATCTCCTGAACGATATCATCCACATCGGAGGTTTCTCGAACGAGGAAATGAACGGTCTGATACACATCCCGGATCGTTGCTTCATATAGCTCACCATACGCTTCACGACTGCCGGCTAGCGTAAGCGCAATGAGCTGAGAATATTCATTTGGATGTTTCATCCCTCTCAATCCCTCCTTCGGTCTTACACTATATATTGGTAAATCAAAGAGATATCGTTCGATTTATTTTAACGAATTTAACCCAGCCTTTTGAGCTGCATCAGGTTCAAGTGGTTTGACCGCCGTTATGGACCAAGCACCACGCGCTCTGGCATCAATCAAACTCTCCTTTCCAGCAAAATTTTACTTAGCTAAGTAAATTCGCCTGTAAGAAAGAGAGAACCCCTTAACTTGACAAGCTTATTATAGCTTCTATATATTTTAGGAACTAAAGTAAATTGGAGCGTGGCTATGAGCACAGAGCAAGATAAACAATATGCTATCCATAAGGTTATGGAATCTATGGCAAATGTGCAGCAGAAATCCCAGTTCTTCATTGATATGATCACCAAGCAGGAGACCCTGACTCACAATCAGATCCTACTGCTGTTCCAGCTCAGGCTTATAGGTAGCTTGAACATTACTGACATCTCCGAACGATTCATTATTACACCAGGAGCCGCTTCCTCGATGTGTGATAAGTTGGAAGATGCCGGTCTTATCGAACGTGTGCGGACGAAGGAGGATCGCAGAGTCGTCAACATTGTCCTTACAGAACAAGGGCATCAGCGGATTCTCCATATCTTTGAAGCCTTTCCTACCTCGGATTTGGATAAAATTTCAGGAACCTTAGAACAAATAAACGTGCTAATGGATAAAATGATGAACTAAAAGCTTTTGGGTTATATATGCTGCCTGTCAGGAAACTGACGGCAGTTTTTTTATGTCCAAAATACTATATTGACTATATATTATAATAATTATATATTTTAATCATTAAAATATTTTCCGAAAGGCGGCCCCTGTAAATGTCCAATGCTAATGATCCTTTTGAACGCCAGGAAATGATCGGTCCACCGCTGAAAGTAAGAGGTTCACTGACCCTCAAAGAAGATGTTCGTGCGGATAGCATCGATGTTGTCGGCCATTTAAGTGCACAGAAGAATGTTACTACCGCTAAGTTAAAAGTATCTGGTGATTGTTCGATTGGAGGTCATTGTAGAGCCGAACAGGTTATCAATCTAGGAGGTCTACGAGTTCAACACATCCAGGCACACAGACTGCAATCGTCTGGATACTTTTCTGCAGCACAAGATGCTGCACTCGAAACCTTTTATGCCGAAGGTGCTGTGAAGATTCATAGGTTAACTGCTGAATCATCCATTGAGCTACGTTTAGGAAACAGAAGCACAATCAATGTCATAAAATCTAGCGGTACCATTACTGTTAAGCCATCTTTGAAGCTAATGAATGCGCTAATCCCCTACTTCCGGAAGCTTACCTGCAAAACGATTGAAGGGACTAGCATCATGTTATATCGAACGACAGCAGATCTCGTCTGCGGTGAAGATATTGTCATCGGACCGGGTTGTTCTATTGGGGAGATCCGCTATACCAAAAGTCTAACGGTAGACCCTAAATCACAAGTTACTCGGACCGTATTTTTAAATAAATAGCAAACGTAACAACCTTGTCTCTGCTTTGTTTACAGAAAGTGACCTACTACGCGCTGATTTAATCTATACTTAAGAGGATTGGACTTAATCCTCGGAGGTAATTATGAATAAAATCATCGTAATCGGAGCTATCACGCTCTTTTTAGCCGGATGCGGAGCATCGGCATCTATAGATATGGATACAACAATGGCAATTAACCAAACACAAACTACTGAAGCACCACTGAAGCTAATCGTTGATGGAGAAACCGTTCTTCCTTCTCTCCCACCTTTTTTCTCAGGTGATAAGGTCTATGTACCTGCAAAAGTACTCATGGAGTACTACTCATCTGAACAACAATGGGATAATGCTACGAAAACCTTAACCATCTCTGATGGAAGCAGTAAATATGTTTTGAAGCCAGGTAATGAGTATATGCAAGGTGACGGTTATCAAAATGAGCTGGGGGGACCTGCAATTCTTCGAAATGGTATTATATATATTCCGGCAGACTCTCTAAACTCTCTCTCTGGTGCCACTGCGCAGCTGAATGCCTCGCAAAATGAAGTTTCCATTACATCAGGGGATGTTAGTACTACCGTAAGAACACCCAGCGAACCTCTCGCGATTGCTACAGAAAATGACCAAGTTAAGCTGTATACTGCCCTCAAAAATGGCGGTACCTACGAAGGATTTGTTGTAGA
This sequence comes from Paenibacillus sp. NPDC101420, assembly GCF_050277435.1. Lineage (NCBI taxonomy): Bacteria > Bacillati > Bacillota > Bacilli > Caryophanales > Paenibacillaceae > Paenibacillus > Paenibacillus sp. NPDC101420. The sequence goes on along the minus strand of NZ_JBNNSE010000006.1, from coordinate 330,066 downwards.
GGTGAACGGTAACAAGCATACGTTTAATTGGGAAGCACCAAGATTGTTAGGTTACACTCCTGAGATTCATTATGCCGACATAGATCAGGATGGGCAGGAAGAAGTTGTTGTCATACTGTGGCTAGGAACAGGTACGGGCATGTCTATGCAGGAGCTTCACGTCATTAAGCCTGACCAGTGGAAAGAAATGAATGTACCTTCCGCAGATAAAGCTGTCTCAGCATTTGTTACCTCAAAAATCTCCAATGAAAAAGGCGATGCCTTAATTCAAATTCAGGTAAAAGGTTCAACTCCATCTATGGTTACTATGCGATATCCGGATCGTGGCGAGGATGGCAATCTTGGCGAAAAAGCCGGGATTGGTGCTGTGACTTACTACATGGTAGAAGAAGGCAAGCTGAAAGCTGAAACCAATGTTTATATCGGATTTCTGGATAGTATTGGCACATTAACCTTTTCCTACAAATCAGGGAATGATGGAATGGAACCTGAATCCATTCGTTTTGAGCCGCATGAGGAGTATGCCTCTTATGTGGTGGGTAAGCAGCTATGATTGATGCCCATGTACATTTAGAGCAATATGAGCCTGAGGTTTCAGAACAAATGTTGAGTGAGATTCCTAACTTGGGGATCGAAGCCCTGATTGCTGTCTCCATGAATTTAGACTCTTGCGTTCGCACTCAAAAGCTTGCCGCTACCTATCCCGGAGTGGTACGTCCAGCTTATGGTTTTCATCCAGAGCAACCCATACCGCAGAAAGCTGAGTTATCCTCTTTGCTGGAATGGATTGAGCGTCAAGCCCGGGAGGATTTCATCGCTGTAGGTGAAATTGGACTGCCTTATTATTCGCGTGCTGAAGCGCTGGAGCGCGGCGAAGCTTTTGATATGGAGCCTTACATTCAGCTTCTTGATCAGTTGCTTGAGCTTGCCGCCCGTATAGATAAACCAGTGGTCCTGCACGCTGTCTATGAGGATGCGCTGATTGCCTGTGATCTTTTAGAGAAACATGGTATAAAGCGTGCCCACTTCCACTGGTTCAAGGGACCCGAAGAAGCCATTACCCGTATGATTAAGAATGGCTACTACATCTCTTTCACCCCTGACATCCTTTATGAGACGGAGATCCAAGAGCTTGCCCGCCGCTATCCCCCAGAGCTTGTCATGGCGGAGACCGATGGTCCTTGGCCATTTGAAGGACCTTTTGCGGGTAGAGTCACGCATCCATCTATGATTCGAGATGTTGCTGCCGCTTGGGGAGCGCTACATGGCTACACTTCCAGCCAAGCAGAAGAGATACTAACTGCGAATACTAAGCGATTTTATAGCTTGTAAATAAACAAAAGGATGGTTCCTAGCGAACATTATCTAAGCTAGGCCATCCTTATGAATAATCACAGCTTTATCCCAATTTGGGAGTTCACAACCTTTCCACACCCACTAACGTTGCGCCTGTAAATTCCATTCTATAAACATCCGGCTTTGTGGTTTGTAGTAGAAAATCCAGGTCATATTTGGCGTCAAAATAATTCATCATAAGCGTCATGACTGCACCGTGAGTGCCAATCGCAATCTTTTGCCCACTGTGTTGTTTCAGTATATCTTGCAGTACGCTAACTGATCGCTTCTGACACGCATGAATGGACTCTCCACCAACCGGAACAAAATCCGGATCAGCAAACATTGTTTCCAGTAATGGATATAGCTCCTGGTCAGGCATGATCATATTTCCATCCGAAAAATGGATTTCCCGAAGATCTTCAACACTTTGAATCTCTGCCCCTAACTCCTGCGCCAAGCCAGAAACCGTATGTATAGCCCGAAGATATGGACTTGAATAAAAGACTTCAATTCCTTCGAGACGTAATTTCTCCGTTATCTTACGGGCATCCGCCTCCCCCTTCGCTGTTAATCCACGTGTTCTCTCAGTTCCTCCGGGCAGCTTGGGTGACTCTCCATGCCTTACCATATAAATAAAAGTTGTCATTCTTTCCCCTCCTCTACCTTTACATTTCTCGTGTTCTATCCAAACTCCTTCATAAAAAAAGCCCTTACGGGCAAGAATTGATCCTAGCGAGCTAGGAAATCTCTTAATTGCACTCTATACAACTATTAAGCGTAAAAAGAGGTCTGCTGAGCAAATAAGTGTAGTTTCTGCAACTAAAAACCATCATTTCTACCCCAAAAGAGAAAAAATCAAATTATAGCTGCACTAAATACAACTAAAGTTCGGCTTGAACGATGGAACAGCATTTAATTGCAGATTCTGCAACTAAATGCTAGGTAAGCCTGCTAGGTAGTCTATGCTACTCAAGCCTTCTAGTCTGGCAAGTTTGCCTGACCTTCACTCCACACCTTCGCAAGCTTATTTCTGAATAAATCTGCAGCCTCAAGTTTCCACTACTTTAACCTTCCCCGATTGCTCCGTTGAGCTATCACTTTTCTCTTTCTGCACAGGCCACAGCATGCGGCCAAATACTATCCCAAGCACACCTATCAAAGCGATTACGATACCAAAGTTTAAAAAGATTCGGCTAGGCCCAGCAGCCTGAACCAGCATTCCACCGAGGAGTGGAGCGCCAATCATAACTCCGCTAAGAATGGTACTTTGAATACCGAACACACGCCCTGTCATGTGCGGAGGAGTTTCTTTTTGTAAACAATAATTGAAGGTAATCATAAACATTCCGTTTCCGAGACCCAGTACGAATCCCAGCAGCAATACAGGAAGGCTAGTAACGCCTGGCTGAAGCAGGCCAAGCCCTCCGACCGATACACCAATAAGTGCATAACCCGTACCTAGCTTCCAGCCGTAGCCTGTTCCCCGGTTCATTTTGTTCATGACCATGATCATCAATATTGCACCCACACCAGTTGCCGCGACAAGCCAGCCCAGCATAGATTCCTCAGCAGGTGCGATAATTCTGAATAGACTTGTAAACTGAAAATCGATCATCTGAATAGCTAACGCACCAACTAAACCAAATAGCATGCTGTTTAGCAGCAGTCTGCTGCGCAGCATAAAGCTCCAGCCTTCCTTCCACATCGTGCGGAGAGAAACATGCTCCTCTGGATCCCCCTTGCTCTCTGAGCTGACTTGTCCTGCTTCACTATTTTTAACAGTAAGTAGGAGCAAGTAAGAACAGCCTCTGAGACAAGCATTGATCAAAATACACCACTGCGGCGTTAGCACAGACAATGCAAAACCACCCAGCAATGGCCCAGCGATTTTAGAACCCTGATTTACGATTCCATTAAGTGAGGTGGCTTGAAGCAGCTGATCCTCTCTAACCATACTGCGGGTCATCGACTGCTGGGCAGGCACATTTAACGTCGAGATAGCAGCACGCAACATCAGTAACGGGAGTAGCCACACCATACTGGGAGCGAAAAGAACTAGTACTGTTAACAATGCCGTTAGTAGATCACACATCCGCATTAGCTTTAGCTTATTTAGTCGGTCAGCCGCTACCCCCGCCACGGAGCCGAGCAGAATCCCAGGTAAAGCTATGGAGACTGGAATTAAAGCCAGCATTAACGGACTAGCCTGCCAGCGGTACCCTACGAGTACCTGAATCGCCAGTGCATCGAACCAATCCCCAAAAGTGGCTGTCGCATATGCGCTGTACACACGCATATACACTTTGTTTTTTAGCAGACTCGTTCCTGCTTGTGATGAAGCATTCATCGGACATTCCTCCAAGATACGATTAAGAACAAGAACATATGAAGCATGATCTTAATGTAACGGAGAATTGTCAGAGAATTATCAGAGAGCTGTCACGATATTCATAAGCACGTTTTCCAAGGATTGCTCCAAACGATGGAATCCCCGCTCTTCCTTCTCTCGTTCAAATAAATCTGCATATTTCTGATGCAAAGCTGACTGGGGAGAAAACTCGTTACAATAGTGAACAATTCGGTATAACGCATATATCCGCATCGGCACGAATCCTGACATCTCTAGCACCTGAAGCGCCTCATCCAATAACTGCTCTGCTTCACGCCAAGACTTGCGCCGTAGACACCACAAGCCTCTTGCAACTTTATAACTGCCGATCTCACGCAAAAAAGGTTTCTCCTGCAAAAGCACTTCAATGTCTTTTGCCATCCGCTCCAATTCCTGATCTTTTGTCCCCATCCACAAGTGTACGAGCATTTCGGAAATGGCCGTTACAGGAATGAAGTTCTCATACCCAGGCTCTTTAATCACTTCATGCGTTAGCTTTAATCGTTCTATTGCTTTTTCCGGTTGCCCGGCAAATGTGTACAAATCCAGAATATTAAGGATCTCCATTTCACGATGCTGGGGCGGCAAAAGAATCTTTTTCTCAAGGACTAGCTCACAGAACTCTAATTTCTTCTTCGGATCACCCAAAAATATATAACAGATCATCAAAGAATAGAAACGCTCTTCTATCTCAACTTCCTCTGTGTTCAGAAGCCATTCCAAATCTCCCTGCACAAAATGAATATAGATCGAATAGAACGGATCCATTTCATAACCCAAAACATCCTGTTGTCGCGCTAAAGTTAACATGGATCGTCCTTGGCCGTATTGATGATATTTTACGAATACCTCCCGCATCGTCTCTTGCATCTTTGCGTCATATGTAGTCGGATTGGTCATAGTTACTGAGGGTTCCCGCATCATCAGACTATAGCCAAATCCACGAACAGTCTTAATATCCAAGCCTTGTAGCTTGTTAAGCTTTTTACGAAGGCGATAAATATGATCATCTACCGTTCGCTCTACTGGGTATTCTAGGGGCCATACCTTATCCAGCAGTTGTTCTCGACTAAACGTACGCCCTCTATTTTTGTACAAGAACTGAAAAAGCGTAAACTCTTTTGGGAATAATTCGATCGTTATCCCATCTCCGGTCACTTTATATTCACTTTCGATTAATTCCAGCTGCATGATAGAACCTCTCTTTCCCCCGAATCCGCTCATTGGTTACATTATATCAGCCCATCCAAGGCGTACTCCAGATTAAAAAAAAACATACAAAAAGAGCAACCCGCAGATTTCTCTGCATGATTGCTCCTTGCACCCATTGCTGGTCTTATCCAGCCATATTATTAATGGAATCCTGTTCACTAAAAACAGAGATGTGACCTACCTTACCCGTCGAGTTTGGAATAATGAATTTCAACTGGAATTGATCATTGGCTTGATAAGTGTAGATCTTATCCTCGCCATTTACTTTGGTATCATCCGGCTTGCCCAGTGTGGACTCGATCTGTTTCAGTGTTAGCTCTTGCAGCGCAGCATCACTGGAACGAACATCGAAGATTAGGCTCCCTTTATTGAATCCGAATACGACATGTTCATCAGTGTAGGTAGCATAAATACCTTTTCCCGCTGACTCTTGTTGATCAGGTTTACCCCAATCAGCTTCTACCTCATCAATTAGTCCGGTATGAGCAGCATATTCAACACCGGGCACCTTGCCCTTTTTAGCAAGCTCAAGTAATTCTTGAAGTTGTTTGTCGCTATTCTGCGGATTCGCATTCGCTGTATCTTTATTAGTCTCCGTAGGGGAAGCGGTCGCTGCTGGTGCGGTTTCCGAAGGAGTGGTTGATGGGCTAACTTCTGGTTCTGCGGTTGCTGTTACCGTTTCAGTTGGCGCCGTAGTTGGGGAAGCAGAATTAGCTTGCTCATTGTTCGAGCTGCATCCAGCTAATCCAATCATTCCTGTGAGCAAAATAGAAGCTGCTAAAAATTTAATCTGTACCGACATGATGTCATCTCCTTAGTGGGTTAGCTCAAAACCAGCTTGCAAAAAAATGGAACTGAAAATATAGACGATACTGAAATGAAAAAGTTTCATCAGCCAAGGAGGGCTTGGCTTGGTCTAAAAATCATTTACCCAAATCTGCTGAACATCAATAAATTACGGGACATCATCTCGGGAGATACTCCCCCTTAGTAAAAATATTCCACACAAACGCAACCTTAATCCTCCAAGCCGCATCTTATTAGTAAAGGGAGGGGAGCTTCATCTGAATATTATAGAGAGAATCAAAGCAAAGGATGAGTCAGCTCTCCGCCTATTGATGGACGATTACGGCGATATGCTGCTCCGAACCGCTTGCTTACTGCTCAAGGATCGACAGAGTGCCGAAGAGGCGGTACAAGATACTTTTATTCAAGCCTATGCCAAAATGAATCAGTTGCAGGATCCCGAACGGTTAAAGGCTTGGCTCATTCGCATCGTAGTCAACCGCTGCCGCATGAAGCAACGGACTTGGAGCTGGCGTAATATTTTCCCCTCGGGTGGGTCAGAGCTACAAGCCAGCGATGATGCGGGCTTCACTGCCGGTGCAGAAGAGCTTTTTATGGTGGAATGGCATAATGTTAGACTCGCCGAATTCATCAGGAATCTCGATTATGTATACCGCGAATGTCTGACGTTATATTACTTTCATGAGATGAGCATCCGTGAAATTTCCGAGCAATTGAATACACCGGAGAATACGATTAAATCCCGGTTAGTTAGAGGACGGACACTCTTAAAAAAGATGTTGGAGAAGGAGGGACATTTCTTATGAATACGGGGAATACGAAACGCGAAGCTATCAAGCAACAGCTAGATGAAGAACTACAACCCATACACTTCGAAGGACATGAACGCGTCCTCAAGATGACCCACCCTCCAACCTTTGGAGCTCGTCTCTTGGCTTTCTGGAATAAAGAAATCGAGATCCCTGTGAAACCTATAGGCGCGATTGGTGCCATTATTCTAGTCGTATCATTGACACTTCATCAACCAGAGGTTAAACATCAACCACAACAAAACGTCCAGCAGCACCCGAACCGTGAACTTATTGAGGCTGGGGGCAATACGTACTGGAAGGATATCTATGATCAGGCGGTGAAGAGACATGCGAATTAAGATCAAAGTCAAACATCTAGTGTCATTCGTGCTACTCCCTGCCTCACTGCTCATTCTTCTATTTAACTTTCTGCCCTCCTCAAAGGCACAAATGGAGGAAAGCCCAGCTGTTCAATCTAACCTGGCCCGTACAGAACTTCTGAAAAAGCTAGAGTCTACAACTGGCAGTAAACGTATGGAGCTTATTCAAACAAATATCATCGATAAGGAGCACGGCTACGATCCGTATAGATACGACGTAAATATTGGCCCCTCTATGAGTCAGTGGAATCATGATGAACCTAGTATTTCCGGCTTGCTGTCAGAGGATAAAATCGCGTTGCTAGAGGAATACATTCTTGATGGGCCAGCGAATAATACACGTATATTTGCGGTAAAGCTGCTTGCCTACGAATATGATGCTCTTGGTCGTAGAGACGTCGGAGATCAAGCGCTAAACACCGCCGCGAAACAGTTAGACAGTAATTCTAGCGTGGCAAAAGAACTGGCGCTGCTTCAAGCAGAACGTGCCCTGAATCGTGGGGATACAACAGCCGCTGAATCTATTCTTGAACAAACTACATTTCCATACGAGAATCAGAAAGATTTAGAAGCGCAAAAAGCATGGCTTACCGGGCGCCTGCTCTTCACGAAAGGCAAAGCGCAGGAAGCCCTTGCCGTAGTAACCAATGGCTTGGAGAGCTACAAAAAATACTGGCAGGATATTCATAAACAAATGAGTCTTGTCATTAGTAACTCTGATAAAGACACTGCAGACAGCGAAGCAGCGGGCTCATTATCAAGTTCAGCACCAACGATTGGCACTTCAGAAGCCGAAATGCAGCTTGAAGCGCTAATATCTGCCATTCAGTCAGCTGTAGATATGGGAAGTACCTCAACAGCTGTCGTATCTGGAACCCTAACCCGAAGCGATGGGACACCAATCTCACGCGCAGGTATTTTTCTCCGTGCTGAAAGCGAGGTTAATCACAGCATCACAGCTGCTGAACCGTACCGAATCGTTACCGACGATGAAGGGCGTTTCGAATTCCACGGTGTGATTCCGGGCTTCTATCAATTGCAGCTTGGACTTAGCTATGATCAGATCGACGGATGGACTTGGCCTGTACAGAATGACGATTGGATTGAAGTTAAACCGGATGATAGGTTGAATGAGAGCATTGTTCTACGACCTCTGCTTGAGCTTCAGTCTCCTATTAATCAGGAGACGATAACGGGTCATTCTGTAGATTTCCACTGGAAGGCTGTTGAAGGTGCGGCTTACTATCGTTTAAGCGGTGGGGTCTCAATGGTGGGGAGCTCCTTCAGTTCGCAGATTCGGGACCATATCACGGACAATCAAGTCTCTATTCCAGTAGATGAACTCTATTACAACAGTGGTTTCTCCTACGGCAGTGGCGGAGAGGGCTTTGAATCGATTGATCCTCTATCTTTTCTCGTGTTCATGAATCCTGAAGCACGCTTTTCTTGGAATATCGAGGCATTTGATGCGGATGGACATCTGCTTACCCGCAGTAATGGCTACAGATTGAACGAAGACACCGTTGGTAATCTGCCCTTCTTCTATCTCAAGGAACGAGAATTAACCATAGCCGATAGACTATTGTTAAATAAGAAACCTGATCAAGCCATAGAAATGTACCAACAGAATGTTGCCGATGATCCACAGGATGCTCATGCCCTGCATATGCTTGTGAAGCTGATGCTCGCTAAATCCTCCCTGACGAAGGATGACTCATTAGAAGATCAGGCGATTCCGCTACTCCAAAAGCTCATACAGTTGCATCCTTATTCTAATTATACCTTCACGTTGACACAGTATTATTTTGACCATAAGGACTGGAAATCTTATAACGAATTTCATTCCCGCTACAACGAGTTAAACCCAATCGAATTAAACAGTTATGTACGCTCTATAAACGCCGTAGCTCTCATGCATCAAGGCAAGCTTACAGAAGCTCGGGAGCAATTTGCTATCGCCTTAGAGCATGATAACAGCCATCGTTTTATTGGCAGCTATTTGGCGGCAGAATTATACGCTGGTGAGTCGCTTTCTTCTGTATTGACACTGGCTGAGCATTACCCCGAACACAGCTTTGGTCTTAATGGGTATCGTTGGCCACAAATGATTAAACAGCTCATAGCTGAACGAACAAAACAGCCTAACAACTTTGACCAAGAGCTGAAGGAAAAACTCGGATGGTATGTAAATGGTCAGACAGATGTTTTGAAGCAATGGATCGAAGGGGCAAAGTCTTCCGCATTGAAGACCTTTATGCAAGCTGTTGAAAAGGTAAGCTAACTTAGCCTAACTCACTTATACAAACAAAAATCCGGTCCCTCTCGATTAACACGAGCATGGACCGGATTTTTTAATTACGCATGATTTTATTTACCTTTAGCTTCCATCATGTAATTCTGGAAGTCCGTAATGCTCGGGTTGGACATATAGTGACCACCCTCTACTTCAATCGTTTGACCAGTAATGAATTTAGATTCATCCGATGCCAGGAACAACACTGTGTTTCCGATATCATCCGCTTCTCCATGGTAAGGCAGAGCGTTGAACTTCTGAAAAATATCCAGCACAGCTGGCGGCATATTTCTTGCAGCCGCAGGTGTTAAGATCAGGCCCGGAGCCACTCCGTTGCAACGAATCTTATCTTTACCATATTGTGTGGCGATGTAACGAGTTAGGTTCACAACAGCTGCCTTAGAGGAGCCATAAGCCGTGCGCAATGAATCTCCAGCAAATGCTGACATGGAAGCTGTGTTAATGATCGAACCCCCGCCCGCTTTAATCATATGTGGAATGGCAAACCGGCTGCCTAACAGAACACTTTTGGTGTTCACATTCATCAAGCGATCCCATTCTTCCAAATCTATGTTGACGACATCTAGGTCTTTTTGCAGATTAGTTAGACCTACATTGTTAAATAAGACTGTAATTGTGCCATACTGAGCGACTGTGAAATCAACAGCTTCCTTGATCGAATCCGCTTGGGATGCATCCAGGAAAAGACCTTCCGCCTCTCCACCTTCACTTTTAATCTTAGCCGCTGCTTCTTTGGCAGCCTCTACATTAAAATCGGCGATGACAACTTTGGCTCCTTCTCTAGCCATTAAAGTAGCGGCTGATAAGCCAATACCTGAAGCGCCTCCAGTTACTAATGCAACCTTACCTTGAACTCTTCCCATATTCATACCCCTTTATAATGTGATTAAGATTCTTAGATGACTTCATTTATGTTTCAGAGCTATCAAAGCTCGTTAACAACTTTTCATAGATTTTCAAGAATTGCTGCAGTTCTTCTTCATCGAGCTTCTGAAACATTTCAGCTCGGAGCTCCTGCCCTTTTAGCTGTGCTTCCTTCAGTACATCTCTGCCTTTGTCCGTGATAGACAGCAGTACATTTCGGCGATCATCCTCGTTATATTTGCGCTCGGCCATTTCCTGCTTAATTAAGCGATTGGCAATATTCGTCATCGCCCCCGGCGTATAACCTAGCTTCTTAGCCAAAGTAGTTTGCTTCTGGGGACCCTTTTTATTCAATTCTCCCAAGACGAGAACAGGAGATATCCCAATATTGTGGTCAAAAGCATTCATCCATCGAACAATAATTTCATTCGTGAATAATTCAACTGCATGTATGAGTCTAAAAATATCTGGGTTTTCCAAGACATCCTCCTTAGATATTCATAATTATTAGCTGCTTCGAGATATATTTTAACACTAAAATATTTAATAGTAAATTATTTAATAGTAAAATACTTAATATTAAAAAAAGGATGCTTATAAAAGCATCCTTTAGATTGCGGATTTATCAACAACATAATTACCAGCCATCATATCGTGAAGCGCCCGTTTACGGGGAGTAAATGCGACAAATAGATAATCCACAAGCATGATGAGGCCAAGTATTTTACTGAGGTCAGTAGCTAAAGGTGCCCATAAATTAAGAGTGGTGGAAATCACAGTGAGATCGTAGAGGCTTACGCCAACAATCATTGAAAAAATCGTACTAATGATTCGGAAAATATTTCGAATTAGAGCTTCCTTCAACGTTGGGATATTCCCTTGCTGATTGACAATTTTCATCTTTAAAACCAGCTTCCCAGGCGTTCCTCCAAATCTAACGATCATAAAAACATCAAACACGACGAAGAAAATATACTCAAGGATGATGGGAATCTCCGAATGCAAGGATACAGCTAATGAATTGAATATCCAGTATACAATAACCGCAGGTATCAGAATGATAAGGAGATCAAGAATAGTAGCGAGAACTCTTTTCCAAAAGCCTATGAAATCCTCCTGTTCCAAACGTTCAACCTTATAATTATCCATATTAGGGCCTCACTCTCTATGCTTACTTTATTCATTCATCCTGATTATCCGCTCTTCAATAATGGTTTCCAGTTCCTTATTATGCTTTAGAATCACCCGTCTATCAGAAAAATTATTCGTTAATTCAACTATTCTATGTATCGCTTCCTGATCATATCCCCGATTCCATTCAAAAATCATCACAGCCCCCGATGATTCTAATCCTCATAGGCTTAGCCGAGCCCGATCGGCAGGATGATAAGTCCTAGCGATACAACCATTGTGATTCTCGTAGTGAGGATCGTTAGCTTTTGATTTTTGTGCGATTTGTACCAACCTTTAAACTGAAAATGATTCCGATACAGCATAAAAAATATCAATAAATTCCCGAGCGCCATACTCCAGTTATACATAGGCTGACCAAATATAGATTGATATATAAATCTCTCTACCCCGCCTAAAATAAACAAGGTCAACACAAGCAATACACACATTCGAAGTAATTCCAATATAAAAGAACCTAGTTTTCTCATTTCTAGAGCCTCCCCTTCAAAATTTTCTGTACGCAAAACATCCATATTCACCCAATTATACACTTTGACTGTGATGACTTCTAACGGAATAAAAAAACAACCCAGCCCAAGATACCTTCTATCCTGAGCTAGGTTGTGTCGGTTCTTCCCTATGAGTGTATAGTTTTTTCCTTACCCTCTATTTCCTGAATCTGCGCCCTCAGATTAACGATTTCCGCCATTAACGCTTCATTCTCCTCCTCTGTATCCCTAGTTCCGCTCTGGATCAGTTGATCCAGACGCAGCTGCAGAAGAACGAGGTCGTCCTCAAGGGCCTGTTCTTTACGGGTAAGCACTCGACTCCTGTCTTTTGAGATGTATTCCTCGTAGGAGCCTTGAAAAAACTTCGGTGCCTGAGTCGGTGCTAGTATTACCAAACGATTAGCTACTTTAGTGTGAAGGTACCGGTCATGTGAGACCATCACAATTCCTCCCGGATATACCCTTAGCGCTTCTTCTACTCGTTCCCTAGTGTCAATGTCCAGATAATTGGTGGGTTCATCCAGTACTAATAGGTTAGCTTTTCCAAAGTACAGTTTAAGGAAAGCTACACGACATTTCTCCCCCAGACTTAAATCACCAATTCGTTTAAAGACATCATCCCGCGAAAATAAAAAGCAGCCCAGAATCGTTCGTGCCTCCGTTTGGGTCATACCTGGCAGTTCAAGCAAACTATCCAGAATGGTGGACGACACCGCTAGATTATCGAGCTCTTGCGCAAAATAACCAACCTTCGTACGCGGATGCAGCCGCACTTCACCTTTGCTAGGTTGATGAATACCAGCAATCAGCTTCAGCAAAGAAGACTTACCGACACCATTAGGACCCAGAATAGCGAGACGATCGCCTCGATTCAATGACAAACTGAAATTTTTCAGTACAGGCGCACTACCCTTATATGCAAAATCAATCTCACGGAGTGACAGCAAAGTGTCCGCCATAAACGCTTCACTTTCAAGCTTCATCTTCAGCTTACTTGTCTCGCGTGGTAATTCCACACGGTTCTTATTTAAGCGTTCGAGTGCAGCTTCCTTCGCATGAAGACGAGATACGTTTTTCTTTGATTTCGCACGCAGGAAATCATGCTGTCCGGCAGCACGGTGTGCCTGTTGGAACCATTCGGAATACCTTCTGATGCTCTCCAGCAGCTTCTCCTTTTCCTGTTCCTGCTTCTTATATTGTCCCTCTAGCGTTCGCGCCTCTACCTCCTTCTGCTCCCGATACTGCGTATATCCACCCGAATACCGGCGACACCCCTCTGGACTAAGCTCCAGCAACGCCGTCGCCGTTCGATCGATGAACGTACGATCATGCGAAACATAAAGCACAGTTCCGGGATAGGTATGGACCCATTGTTCCAACCACTCCATCGTTTCTCCATCTAAGTGATTCGTCGGCTCATCTAGAATCAACAGCTTCGGCTGCTGAGCTAACAATGCGGCCAATTGAACGCGCGTCTTTTGCCCACCGCTTAGCGATGGGTACGGCACATTCCAAACCGAACGCTCAAGTTTGAGCTGCTTCAAGCATTTTTCCGCTTTTGCCTCCCAGTCATAACCACCAAGCTGCAAGTATTGATCGTACACTTCGGCGTATTCAGTAAGTCCCGCTTCACTCTCGTCGTTCTGCTCCTGCAACCTCTGACTGAGAATTTCAAGCCTGCGCTTCAATTGGGGGAGCTCTGGCGATCCGGCGATTACGTAATCCAAGGCGGTCACTTCTTCGGATACTTCTAGCTGCTGATCCAGCACACCCCATTCCTCACGTGGCAAACCATGATAGATACTTCCCTCCTCAAAGAGGAGGCGACCGATCAGCCCCTTAAGCAATGTGGTTTTGCCGATTCCATTACGACCGAACAAGAGCACACGCTCTCCTTCTGATATCTCAAAGGACACCTTCTCGAACAACAGGGTCCCGTTCCATTCTTTACGTATATTTTTTGCTTTTATTAGGGTCATATTTCATTCCTCCGATTATATTGCAAATAAAAAACCGCAGCCAGCGGTCTGCGGTCAAATAGCGTATGATGGGGGGGGAAATATGCCATAACATGAATAGACTACGGCCGTGATCACCTGCTTTATGCAGAGTAAACCAAACAATAGATAGATCTATTCATATAAAAGCAACGTAAGACCCCCGACCGACACACGTATCCCTGACCGTTATCACCCTGAACGGGTGATCCGTGACTTGTGCATATGCACTTCACAAGCTCTATGGTCTTCTTCTAGGAAACGTGTTAGTTATTCATTAGTCGGTGGTCCTCCGTCATTGTCCGAATTGGTTTGAATGAATATAGTATATACCCATTTAAGCCAGAATTAAAAGTTCAAGAATAGTTATAAAATAATCTTTACCGACTGAGACTGTGAACTCCATTGCACCTGAATACCAAATAATTCGGGCAAGATGCTCAGCGGAATCATCAATCGACCATTTTCATTACGGGACGCTGGTATCGTAAACGTCTTTCCATTTACAACAGCCTGATCGGATAAAGGCTGATGTGCCACCGTACGATTTCCTATCGTAATTAGCAGTGCACCTGTTCCAGCTTTGCTCTGTAAAGTTCCACCTAACAAGGCTACAGATTCTCTCAGCGGAACAAATACACGGGAGTTATCCATTAAAAAAGGATCTTTTAGCTTTGTCGTGACTCCATCCAGCTCAAAAGCTCCAGCAAACATCTTACTTCCTACGGAATACCCATTTTTAGTCGCAATACTCTCCATAGCCAGTGTGCTTGTTGTAATAATGACCCTTGTATTTTTAGCTATTTTTGGGTACAGCCAGTGGATGTCATCATTATGCATTCGAATACATCCGGCGCTGACATACTTTCCTACGGAGGACTCATTATTATTGCCGTGAATCGCATATGTGGTACCATAAGTTCCGTTCACTTCTAGCCCTAGCCAGCGGTCGCCAAGTGGATTGGCCGGATCACCCCCGGGTATTTTCTCTTTGTAATAGGGTCTGTTCTTTACTTTAACTACCATTTTGAAGCTGCCTTCAGGCGTCAGTTCCTTTGATTTTCCTGTTGCGACTGGAAAAGTCTTCACAAGCTTACCATCACTGAAATACGCGAGTTTGTTTGTTTTTTTGTTCACGATAATCAGATCTGATCCAGCAGCAGCTTCCGCCTTTCCCACACCTGTAAAACATGCAGCGAACAGAAGCCCAAATACAAGCATCAGCTTCATGTTCCGCTGTAATAATGATTCAAACCGGCCACCCGAAACGAAAAATCCCAATTTTCTCCACCTCCATATATAAAGACGAAATCATTTCAATTTTGTTGCATACCAACCTGTACCTATTCTTTTCAACTCGTCCCCCACATTTGACGCAGAGATTGCAATACTGTAACCAAGTGAACGCACATTAAAAAAGCCGACCTTTGGATAACCAAAGATCAGCTCTATATTTTATATGCTCAGTATTTCATGATTAGACAACTAATGTTTCTTACCTGAACCAAATGCAATCACGTATCCATCCGGATCTTTAATCGCAAAATCCTTCCAGCTCCCCCAGTCTGCTTCCTGAAGATCAGGCTCTTGAACAAATTCTGCTCCTTTACCCTTTAGCTCTTCATATAGCTCGTCAAGCTCAGAATGAGTCTCCACATAAGCATAGGTATCCCACGGAATGATCTGACCTTGTCCTGCTGAATTGGGTAGTACATCTTCAATACGAGCTGCTTGAATTAGCTTAAATCCCAGTGCAAATTCATCGCGTACCGCCCACCAATCATTCACTTCACAGCTTAACACTGTAGCGTAAAATTCCTTGGACCGCTCCAGATTGGATACCAGCCTTACTTGAACCGAAAACTGTACCTTACTCACTGTGGATCATCCTCCGATTGTCATATTTGACTTGATCAACATTTGCAAATTTAATATTCCAATTTTATAATATCATCCAATATACGGAAATTAAATCGAAATCTGCTGACAAGTTTATCGAAGAATGGAATCAATAATGACGGTAAGCTAGTGATCTTTCCTTTTATTCAGAAGGTTTCGAACAGCCTGCAAGCGAAGAGGATCTATCGGCTTTAGCGCATCTCCATCTTCTCTAACGGCTGAACCGAAATGCACTCGTCGCACACCCGTTTGTTTTATAAAATCACTTAACCCGTCTGCCGTTAACCCACTGCCAGCAAGAATAGATATAGATTGCTCCGAGGTAAGCTGCTCCAGTGCAGCAAGACGTTCCGCACCTTTAGGGGCTGTATTCTCGGCTCCTGATGTTAGAATGTCAGTAATTTGAGGATAACGCATCAATATTTCTAACGCCTCAAATTGATCCCTCACTTCATCAAAAGCACGATGGAATGTCACCTCCAAACCTTTTGCAGTATGAAGCAGCCTTTGAAGTGACTCTTCGTCAATTGTTCCATCAGGGCGTAACATACCCATTACGACAGATAACCCGCCGATAGATACGATATGCTGAATATCCTGCTCCATGGTTTCTATGTCATCCTTATCATAAGAAAAGGATCTGGCATGGGGTCTAACCATTACCCTGACCGGGATAGAGACAGCATTGCGCACTTTTTCAATAAGTCCCAGACTGGGCGTCAATCCCCCTTCACTGATCCCAGTGATCAATTCAATTCGATCAGCTCCATAACGCTCGGCCATTACTGCATCACTTAATGTTGTAGCAATAACTTCTAGTAACATTGTTGTCTCTCCTTTATTCATCTTAGAACCTTGCTTTCTGCTATTTTCTTCATCCGCACATTATCCTAACCCACATCCACATAAACACGCAAAAAAAGGTCTTGATCCTCTACAAACACTAGAGAATCAAGACCTTTCGTTCTTAAACTATTCTTACGCCCACCACATACCTTGTGGTTGATCGCGAATAAGAATGGATTGCAAATTGGTTACTGCACGTTGGAAGCCTTCGTCTACCGTCATAAGAGGGTCTTCATGCTCGATGCTGACCACATAATCATAACCGTAAGTACGCAGCGCACTCATGATATCCGACCATTCAGATATGCTGTGTCCACAGCCAACGGAGCGGAAGGTCCACGCGCGGGTCTGTACATCGCCGTAAGGCTGCATATCCGTTAGACCATACATATTAATATTGTCCTGATCCAGGTACGTATCCTTGGCATGGAAGTGATGGATCGCACCAGCTTTACCAAGAATCTTGATCGCGCCTACAGGATCGATGCCTTGCCACCACAGATGGCTCGGGTCTAGATTCGCGCCAATCGCATCACAGGTTGCTTCTCTAAGCTTCAGAATCGTGTAAGGAGTATGGCAGAGGAATCCGCCATGAAGCTCGATACCGATCTTAACGCCATGCTCCTCAGCCAGCTTACCAATTTCCTTCCAGTAAGGGATCAGTTTATGCTCCCACTGCCAGGTTTTGATGTCGCTGTACACGGTAGGCCAAGGTGTAACTGGCCAGTTCGGTGCTTTTGCATCGTCGCTGTCTCCCGCGGTTCCCGAGAAAGTGTTCACTACCTTAACGCCCATTAGCGAAGCTAGCTTGATCGACTTACGCAGAATTTCGTCGCCTTCACGAGCTTCTTCTTTATCCGGCGAAATCGGGTTATTATGGCAACTGAATGCACTGATCATAATGCCACGTTTCGTGAACTTCTCCAGATATTCCTTACGTGCTGATTCGCTGGCAAGCAGCTCATCTGTTGGACAGTGGGCATTTCCGGGATTGCCTCCTGAACCGATCTCTACCGCATTCAAACCAGCAGCAGCGATTTTATCAAGCATCTCATCGAGAGTCAAACTTCCAAATACAGGATCAAATACGCCTAATTTCATTTATAATACCACCTTTTCTTTGATTGGCTCCAAAGCTTCAGAATGTCCGTAAACTGGATAATCACGCTTCGTTGGTGCACACCAGTTCACACCATTGATGATCACTCTTTGGATTTCTTTGTTGTAGTAGGTTGGATAAGATTCATGACCAGGTTGGAAATAAAAGATCTTCCCGTTCCCACGACGATAGGTCGATCCGCTTGGGAACACATTGCCGCCTTCAAACCAGCCGACAAAAATTAGACTCTCTGGTGCTGGCACATCAAAGTGTGCTCCGTACATTTCCTCTTGCTCCAAATCGATATATTCGCCAATGCCCTCAGCAATCGGGTGACTTGGGTCCATAACCCAAAGTCGCTCCTTCTCCCCTGCTTCACGCCACTTTAGATCACAGCTGGTGCCCATCAGCTTCATGAATATTTTGGACATATGACCCGAATGAAGCACTACTAGCCCCATGCCTTGAAGTACTCTTTGGTGAACACGATTTACAATCTCATCACTAACTTCTTGATGGGCAACATGTCCCCACCAAATCAGTACATCTGTGTTATCCAGCACTTCTTGTGTCAGTCCATGCTCCGGTTCATCCAGCGTAGCTGTCTGAGCGTCCAGTCCAGCTTCCTGAAGGAAGCTGGCCAATTGTCCGTGAATCCCTTGCGGATAGACCTTGAGAATTCTCTCTTCCTGCCGTTCATGGCGGAATTCATTCCATACCGTTACTCTGGTCACTTTGGACACACTCCTAGTTCATAGTTATCTATGTCGTTAAACTTGACTGTTTATTCAAGAAGAAACGCCGTTGTCATCCTTAGAAGATGACAACCGTTTCTCGTAGAAAAGTAAGGATTAAGTATAACGTGGAACTTATACTTTCTTACTTTTCAAAAAATACAGGCATGCCAGTTTCAGAGGATTTATAAATAGCCTCCAAGATGCGGGTAACAACGAGCGCCTGCTCTGGCTTCACTACAGGCTCGGTGTCATTGACGATGCTTTCGATCCACTGAGTAGCCTCGGTCAATGCAGGATCATCTCCCGCGCCATCATAAAAGTCAACGCCACCGGCTTCCAGGCTGATATGCTTCTCGAATGTCTTGCCGTATTCTTCTCCGTTAATGCGCAGACCATTTTCCATATCCGCTCCACCTTCAGTACCGCAAAGCACAGTTTTAGCTTCACCAACATCAAGGGTATTCAGCGCCCAGCTTGCTTCGAGAACGATGCTAGCTCCATTCTCCATAGTAATGAATCCAATGGCGGAATCCTCAACTGTAAATTTCTCAGGATCCCACGGGCCCCAAGCGTTCGCAGCGTTTTTACGACCGGACAGCTTATGATAAGCGTTACCGACAACATATTTTGGTTTGTAGTTATCCATCATCCAAAGAGTCAAATCAAGGGCATGAGTACCGATATCAATCAATGGACCTCCGCCTTGCGCTTCCTCGTCCAGAAACACGCCCCACGTTGGAACGGCACGACGACGGATCGCCTTAGCTTTAGCATAATAAATCTCTCCAAGACCATCATTCTCGCATACCGTATGCAGATAAGCTGAATCTGGTCTGAAACGGTTTTGGTAACCGATGGTCAGCTTCTTCCCAGTTCGTTTTGAAGCATCGATCATTGCTTGCGCTTCTGCTGTGGTCTTAGCCATCGGCTTTTCACACATTACATGCTTGCCTGCCTCCATTGCCGCAATGGAAATCTCTGCATGGGAAATGTTTGGTGTACATACATGAATTACATCTATACTTGCATCTTTAAGAAGCTCTTTATAATCTGTGTAAACCACGGAGCCCTCATCCCCAAACTCCGCTTTTGCCTTCTCAGCACGCTCTGGAACGATATCGCAAAAAGCAACCATTCGAGCACCTTCCACTTTTGATAGCGCTGGCATATGTTTGCCGTTTGCAATGCCTCCGCAGCCGATAATTCCTACTGTTAATGTCATTTTTATTCTAACCTCCACTTGTTCCTGTTTTGATATCTCTATCATACAAAGCCCGGGGGCGTCTTTCTTCCTGCATTCTTGCTGTATTATTCCCGAATATTGTCTTATGGTATTTTAGGGGGGATATCCCCGTGGCATCTTTGAAAAAATGATGGAATGTCTTCACGCTGCCAAACCCGGCGGCTTCCGCCACCGCAGACATCGGCAAATCTTCATTGATTAAGATCCATTTAGCTTTGTTAAGCCGATATTCGTTTAAGAAAGCTATAAAGGTCATACCAGTATTCTTCTTGAATAGCTTGGTAAAATAATACGGACTAAAGCCCATATAGCTAGCTACCTCATTTAGCGTAATGGCTTCCTGGTAATGCTGCTCTACATAGATAAAAATTCGCTCTAATCTTTCCAGTGTTTCTCTGGACTGGTTCAGCGTATCTTCCGAGAACTTAGGCTGTTTATTGAGTGCACTCTTCGGCACTTCCCGTAAAATAACGGTCAATAGTTCAAACAATCTAGCTTTGATTAAGTAAGCGTACCCATCTCTTCGCTGCACGTCTTCCTCATAAATACTCTCAATCAGCCCTTTGATCTTCACGGCGGTTGCTTCGGGCCATTTTGAACTAGAATGCTCCATAAGCGTAAAAACCTCACGAAGCGAATAATCACTTCCGCTCAAAGCTGCGACTTCCTGAAACAGGTTAAGATCGAATTGAATTACTACCCGTTCGCTTTCAGGTGAGGCGAGAAAATAATGGACATCCCCACCGTTGATAAATTGAACCTCACCCTGCTCCATGTGAATAGGGGTATCGTTTATTCCCAGATTTAGACTTCCTTTAGTTACATATATAATTTCAATTTCTTTATGCCAATGCGGATAGCACAGCGTATCTCCTCCACATAGTAAACTTCTAAAAGGAAAATGCTTATCCACATCTGGAATTTCGAGATAAATATTCATAAGCGCAGCTCCTTATCCGGTTAAACACTAAACCAACGATAAACATGTCAATCCGATTTGACGTAAGCGTTTACTGTCTAAATGTTAGTCCTCTAATATTCTTTTGTCAATTCTGGGTCTCTGTATTCTTAATATCCTGCTCCAACTACATTTCTCCCTCTTATACACCACTTTAACAGAGATTTTCTGGTAATTTAATCGGTTTCATTCTATTAAAAAATAATTACCTTTCATGGTTCCTATCATTCACATATTTTTTAAGTGGAGTTGACAAGCATACCTGCCAGGATTTATATTCAGGGTAAGCGTTTACGTAATACTTTTTAAGTAATTTGATTTTCGAAGCGTAAACGTTTAATCTAAGGCTAACCGTAATCTAAGGAGTCGTATGAATGAACCCAACAATTAAAGATGTTGCACAAAAAGCGAACGTTTCCATTGCAACAGTCTCTCGCGTGCTAAACAATTTAAGTGGGTACTCCGACAAGACGAAACAAAAGGTAAATGAAGCTATCAAAGATCTCGGCTATCAACCTAACGCGATTGCTCGTGGCCTAATCAATAAGCGTACGCAGACGATTGGTGTAATGTTTCCAAGTGTTTCTGGAGCGTTCTCCTCCGATCTGCTTAAAGGCATTGAGGAATTGGCCAATGACCGCAATTACAGTGTAATGGTCTGTAATACCGACCAGGATGGTAAACGAACGTTAAAGTACTTACAACTCTTAAGGGAGAAGCAGGTCGATGGCATTATTTACTCTAGTGAGGTCTTGAAGAAAGAGTATTACGATGTGCTAGAAACCATGAAGATCCCAGTTGTGTTGGTTTCTTCTCAAACGGAATTTGCCAGTGTACCTTACGTGAAAGTAGACGATTACCAGGCTGCTTATGATGCTACCCTCTACTTAATTTCCAAAGGTCATAGCAAAATAGCCATGATCAGCGGAAATCCAAGCGATGCTATCGCTGGTGCACCCAGAGCCGAAGGATATCGTAAAGCGCTTGAAGCGAGTGGGATTCCTTTCGACAGCCGCTATCTCACCTTTGGAGACTTTCTGTATGAAAGCGGGAGCATTGCAATGGAAGCTCTCTTGGAGCAAGCCCCTGATGTCACTGCCGTCTTTGCCGCTAGTGATGAAATGGCGATTGGTGCTCTTTCCACGGTCATCAAATATGGTTTAAGTGTTCCCGACGATATATCCATTATGGGTTATGACGATCTTGGAATGGCGAAAATGATTATTCCTCCGTTAACTACAGTGCGTCAACCACTGTACGATATTGGTAAGATCGCCGTAGAGAAGCTTATTCAGATGATTGAAACAGGCGAGACTGTGGATAGTAAAATTGTCGATCACTTAATCGTGGAAAGACAAACGGTAAGATCACTTACCTGAGTCTTTTTACCCCTTTTACGTAAACGTTTACTCTCTCTATTGGTGATGCATATCTGCCGCCTATAAGTAGCAGAATATCAATTAGTTTTCATTTACGTACATGTTTAATCTCTTACATGTTCATAATACCAACAAATTATTAGGAGGATTTAATCATGAAAAAAACAATCAAACCCGTAGTGGTTAGCGTACTGGCTATGTCCGTACTTAGTGCCTGTGGTAGCAATGCGGCTGACAAGAGCGCAAATAGTGGTGGAAATGCCTCCTCCGGTGAAAAGGTAAAAGTCGAGTTTTTCCAAAATAAAACCGAAGCCAAAGCCACCTTCGACAAGCTGGTTGCGAAATTCAATGAAGCCAATCCAAATATTGTTGTCACACAGGTTAACCCGCCAGATGCTGAAACGGTATTGAAAACTCGTGCAGCGAAGAAAGATATTCCTGACGTGGTAGGGATCGGAGCAACTGACACCTACAAGACGTTATCTGGCAGCGGTCTTTTTGAAGATTTCACAGGCGATCCACTCGCTGAGAATATCCAGCCAGCATATCTTCAAATGCTGAAAGACCTGACGGGTTCGGACGAACTGAATGGTCTTCCATTCTCTTCAAACGCAAGTGGTGTCATTTACAATAAAGCGATGTTCGCTGAAGCCGGTGTTACTGTTCCAACTACTTGGGATGAGTTCATGGCTGTCGCTCAAAAGTTCAAGGACAGCGGTAAAAATGCTTTTTACCTGACACTTAAGGATTCATGGACAACACTTACGCCGTTCAACTCCCTCTCCACGATCATTAAAGGGAATGATTTCTTCAAGGAGCGTGCGGCAGGCACTGTAACCTTCGCAGACAGCTTTAACGAGGTTGCTGAAAAGCTGCTTAAGCTGACGGAATACGGACAAAAAGATATTTTTGGTAAAGGTTACAATGACGGAAACACAGCATTCGCTAAAGGTGAATCCGCAATGTACCTGCAAGGCGTATGGGCGATCCCAGAAATCGTGAAAGCCAATCCATCCATTGAACTTGGCGTATTCCCATTCCCAGCAACAAATGATGCTGCCGATAACAAAGTCATTTCTGGCGTAGATACGTTGCTGACGATTTCCAAGAACACTAAACATAAAGAAGAAGCAAAGAAATTCGTAGACTTCCTGCTTCAACCTGAGAATGTTAGCCTATACATCAATGAGCAAAAAGCATTCCCAGCTGTAAAAGGTGTAACACAAGATGATCCAACGATGGATGGCTTCAAAGAAGCGTTTAGCGCTGGCAACTTGGCTGACTTTGCTGACCACTACATTCCAAGTGCGATGAAAGTGGATACCATCAACCAATCCTTCTTGCAAAAGAAAGACATTAAAGCTTACCTAGAACAGCTTGATAAGGAATGGGATAAAGTAGCTAACCGGAAATAAACTGATCAGACAAACATGAACCGCGAAAGAGAACGGGGCTTCCCCTCTTCTCTTTCGCTTTTACAATGAGGAGGATTACATGATGGCCAAACGCCGAGTCGCCTTTTATCTGATGACTATACCGGCATTACTTCTTTTCTTTGCCTTCCATACCTTTCCTGCAATCCAGGGTATATATTATTCGTTCACGAACTGGGACGGCTTTAGTGACAGCTTTGATTACGTAGGATTTAAGAACTTCATTAACATTTTTCAAGATGAAAATGTGTTGAATTCATATGTGTTCACTTTTAAATATGCCATTCTAACCACTATTCTTATCAATATCATCAGCTTGTTGATTGCGCTTGGACTTAACGCCAAAATTAAAGCTAAAAACTTTTTCCGTGGCGTATATTTCTTGCCGAATATCCTCAGCGTATTGATTGTTGGTTTTATTTTTAACTACTTGTTCGCTAATGTATTCCCTATTTGGGGTGCGAAAATCGGCAGCGAATTCCTATCACAGAACATTCTCGGTAACTCCGACTGGGCTTGGATCGGTATCGTCATTGTAGCCGTTTGGCAGGGGATTGCTTATAACACGATTCTCTATCTGGCGGGTCTTCAAACCATTCCTCATGATCTTTACGAAGCTTCCAATCTGGACGGCGCTAGTCGCTGGAGAGAATTCTGGAGCATTACGTTTCCAATGCTTGCTTCCTTCTTCACCATCAATATGGTGCTCGCGATGAAGGGCGGTCTAATGGTATTCGACCAAATCGTTGCCTTGACAGGCGGGGGTCCAGGTCGTTCAACGCAATCCATTGCCCACTTAATCTACACAGGCGGCTTCCAAGGCGGAGAATTTGCCTATCAATCGGCGAACGCCGTGATTTATTTTATCGTGATTGTCGTTATCTCCGCCCTTCAGCTTAAATTTCTGCAGAAACGGGAGATGGACTTATGATCAAAAAATCAACCAACTGGCCTGTAACGATTCTTATCGCCCTAGGCTCAATACTGATCCTGTTTCCGCTGTACATGACCATTGCCATCGCACTCAAGAATCCCGAGGAAATGGCTCAATCAATCTTCTCGCTGCCAACTGGCCTGCATTTTGAGAACTTCTCCAATGCGATTAAAGCAACGAATTTCTTCAATGCATTAGGAAATAGTACCGTGATTACCATTACAACAGTCGTGTTCATATTGCTTACCAACTCCATGGTAGCCTATGCTATTGCACGTAATATGAAGCGAAGATTTTTCAAAGTGCTGTACTTCTATTTTATCAGCGCAATGTTTATCCCTTTCCAGATTATCATGCTGCCTGTGGTCAAAGTGACTACGGATCTGCACATGAACAACATTGTAGGGATTATTATTCTATACGTCGTATATGGTCTGGCTTTTAACGTGTTTGTTTACACCGGTTATATCCGTTCCATTCCGTATGAACTGGAAGAAGCGGCTACTGTAGACGGTGCATCGACCTTCGGAACGTTCTGGAAGATTATTTTTCCACTTCTTGCTCCTGTTAGTGCAACGATCGGTATCCTGTCTTGTCTATCCACTTGGAATGACTTTATGCTACCGCTGGTTCTGCTCGGCGATCAGGATTCCTACACACTTCCGCTGGTACAATATGTATTCCAGGGGCAGTTCAGTACAGATTTTAACTTAGCTTTCGCTTCATATTTGCTCGCATTAACCCCGATGCTCATCGTCTATTTGTTCGCTCAAAAATGGATTATCAGCGGACTTACATCAGGATCCATTAAATAAAATAGTAAGATCTATATAGAGATAGGAGATTACAACCTTGGATAAAAAATGGTGGAAAGAAAGCGTAGTGTATCAAATTTACCCCCGCAGCTTTAAAGACAGTAACGGGGATGGTATTGGTGATCTGCAAGGGATTATTTCGAAACTTGATTATTTAAACCATCTTGGTGTCGACGTGGTGTGGCTGTGCCCAGTGTACCAGTCGCCTAATGACGATAACGGTTATGATATCAGTAATTATCAAAGTATCATGGATGATTTCGGAACGCTCTCCGATTGGGAGGAACTGCTTGCTGGTCTTCACAGCCGTGGCATGAAGCTGATTATGGACCTTGTGGTCAACCATTCCTCAGATGAGCATGCTTGGTTCGTAGAGTCCCGCAAATCGCAGGATAATCCTTATCGTGATTATTATATCTGGCGTCCGGGTAAAGACGGACAGCCGCCGAACGACTGGGGCTCCTTCTTCAGTGGATCAGCTTGGGAATACGATGAGAAATCGGAGGAATATTACCTCCATCTATTCTCCCGTAAACAACCCGATCTAAATTGGGACAATCCAAAGCTCCGCAAGGAAATCTACGATATGATGACCTGGTGGCTAGATAAAGGAATTGACGGATTCCGCATGGACGTGATCAACCTGATCTCCAAAGTACCGGAATTGCCTAGCGTTTCTGGGGAAAGTAACGGAGAACAGCCTACGTACCACTTCGGTGGAGACTATTTCGTTAACGGTCCACGCGTACATGAGTATATGCAGGAAATGAACCGTGAGGTGCTATCCAAGTACGATATCATGACAGTGGGCGAAGCTGTTAATGTTACTCCAGAAGAAGCTTCACTGTATGTTTCCGAGGATCGTAACGAGCTGAACATGGTATTCCATTTCGAGCTCATGGACGTCGATTCCGGTCCTGGAGGTAAATGGAATGTACAGCCTTGGAAGCTGGCGGACATTAAGTCCATTATTTCCAAGTGGCAAGTCGCACTCGACGGTAAGGGTTGGAACAGCTTGTATATGAACAACCATGATCAGCCGCGTATGCTATCCCGCTTTGGTGATGATAAGCTGTTCCCGAAAGAGTCTGGCAAAATGCTAGCAACACTGCTTCATACGCTCCAAGGTACACCTTACATCTATCAAGGTGAAGAAATCGGCATGACAAATGTACAATTTGCTTCCATCGATGACTACAAGGATATTGAAATTGTAAATATGTATAAGGAATACTTGGCTGCCGGACACTCGGAAGAAAAAATCATGAATTCCATTTACATCAAAGGTCGGGACAATGGCCGTACGCCGATGCAATGGAACTCGGAACCGCAGGCAGGCTTCACAACCGGCAATCCGTGGTTGGCTGTGAACCCTAACTACAAAGATATCAACGTAGAGAAGGCACTGGCTGATCCCGATTCTATTTTCCACTACTATAAGAAGCTAATTGAACTGCGTAAGCAGCATGAGATTATCGTATACGGAAACTATTCAATCTTGGCCGAGGAGAATGAGCAGGTATACGCTTATCTACGTACTCTTGGAGAAGAACAGCTACTGGTTGTATTGAATTTCTTCGGAGAGCCTACGACTTTCGAACTTCCTTCTACTGTGAAATTCCAAGCGAAGGAATTGCTTATTGCCAACTACGAAGTAAATCCAGAAGAAGAACTAAACACAATTCAGCTTCGTCCTTATGAAGCTCGTGTATATAAGCTTAAATAATAAAATCCATCCGATCTGTCAGCAAAGGTCAATGGTAGAACTATAAAAAGGAGCCCTTCGGCTCCTTTTTGTTTTATATGCTTGTAAAAACTTTAAAATTCACTTTATGTAGCTTAATCCTCAGAGTTAATAATTCCATAATGAATAAGGTCATCATATTTATTTTCTTTATAGATATGTTGCATGAATATGCCTTCCTCCACCATTCCACATTTTTGCATTACCTTCCCAGAGCCGGGATTTGAAGCAAAATGTCTTGCAAATACTTTATGATAATGCTTTTCTGAAAAAGCAAACGCAATGATCGCTTTTGTTGCTTCAGTCGCGTATCCTTTACCCCAATATTCCTCACCGATCCAATATCCAACTTCACCATTTCTGTGTGATTGCTTATTTGTCAGTCCTATAGCTCCATAAAGCTCGTTTGTACTTTTATCAGTAATCGCAAACTCATAATACATATTATTGATAAAATTCTCTTCATGAGCTTCAATCCATGATATTGCACATTCGATTGTGTATGGATAAGGTAGGGTCAACGTACTTTTGTAGATATTATAATTATTGCAGAGGTCAGAGACACGTTTTGCATCAGATAATTCAAAGGGTCTCAGTATCAATCTTTCGGTCGTAATTGTTCTTTTCTCTTGATTAAACATTGTTTTACCTCCGCTCAAGAATCTCCTGCACCATCGGCATCGCCAAACTCATAATTCTCAGCTGAAAGCTATATACTATCATCTTAAATTGTTCCTCCTACCGACACTGGATTTACCTGTACCTGATCTGCATGCAATTTTTCAATAATCGCCAATAGGAAGGTTTCGGCTAGACTATTCTTTTTAATAGCAATGGCGGCCTCTTCCAAAGTAAACCATTCTGCATGATCTACCTCAGCACTCACCTGACTTAAGTCCTCCGTATCTGCAACACCTATAAAATTCAGCATCAGCGTATTAGAAGGTGCGAAATACAAGCTGCGCATATATTCATAAGCTACAATATCAATTCCTACCTCTTCTTTTACCTCACGAATAAGTGTGGTTTCCGCATCTTCACCTTTATTCACGTACCCTGCAAGCAATATATAATCTGGTCGGTTATACTGCTGAATCAATAGAATCTTATTCATATCCCGATTTAATACTGCTGTACTGATCGCCGTGCTAAAAATAGGGAATCTGAACGTTTCGCATGCATTACAATAAGGTACCTGCCCTTCCCCATCGCTTTCTTTCATTACTAACGCTGTTCCACACTCTAGACAATATTTCAAGCTGATCTCTTCCTTCTATAATAAAGTAGTCAATACCTATTCCAGTTGCGGTGGAACACGATGCTGCGTAGCTTGTTCAAACCCATAGGCTATGGATAGGAGCGTAGGCTCACTATAGGCTTTTCCGGAAAAAACTACACCAAAGGGACCCCGAGTAGGATCACCATCAGCATCAATAATGCCCTGTTCTACATACCCTGCCGGAACGGTAATTAACGGATACCCTAAGCGTGCCGCAATATACATACCATCTACATCACCTGGCAGTAATAGCGCATCCAAACTATATTGTTCCAACACGTAATCTATTCCTTGCTCGAGCGCTAGCTTTCTGTATTCTTGTTTCTTTTGCTGATATTCTTCTTCTGTTAAAGTTACTTCCTCTGACCTAGTTAATGTGTCTTGCCCATATTGTAATGCGATTTCAGCATGGAGCTCATTATACGCTATCAGTTCTTGCAAAGAGTGAATCGGAACGGAATCATCTACCCCAGATAAATACGCGTTGAGCCCCTTTTTAAATTCATAACAGATTACATCATTATTCCAGTTTTGTTGTTCAACGTAAAGCGTAACCGGATCTATAATCGTAGCCCCTTCATTCTTCAAAGTCTGGATAGCTGCTTCCATAATTGAAAGTCGCTCTGCATCTAAATGGTTATAATAATGCCGTGGGACACCTATTCTTGCTTGCCGTATAAAGCTTTTATCTAGAAATGGAGTATAGTCAGTAAAAGCATGCTTCTCGCTCGATAATGTTGCTTCATCCTTGTCATCCACTCCCGTTAATGCCCCCAAAATAATCGCCGCATCCATAACCGTTTTAGCAATAGGTCCAGGAGTGTCTTGGCTAACTGAAATAGGAATCACTCCAGTACGACTGACTAATCCGACCGTTGGTTTGATCCCGACGAGAGCATGCTGACAGGCTGGCCCAACAATTGATCCCGCGGTTTCCGTTCCGATCGATGCTGCTGCCAAATTCGCCGCAATAGCTGCTGCAGGTCCAGAACTAGATCCGCTGACAAATACGCTCCCAGGTCCATAAGGATTCAGCACTAGCCCTCCCCGGGAACTATACCCAGCTGGCATTGAACTAGACATGAAGTTAGACCACTCCGACATATTCGCCTTTCCAAGCAAAACAGCTCCTGCCGACCGAAGTTTCGCAGCTACGAAGGAATCTTTTGCCGCGAATGATCCTGCTAAAGCTATTGACCCAGCACTCGTATGCATTTTATCCGCGGTATCTATATTATCCTTCAACAATATAGGAATACCGTGTAGACTTCCCCGACTTCCTTGTTCCCTACGTTCAATATCCAGTGCTCTAGCGATGTCTTTAGCCTCTGGATTGATTTCTAAGATTGCGTTTATGTCTATATCGTACTTATGAATCCGTTCCAAATAGGCTGCTACCAAATCTTCTGAGCTGACTACGCCTGCTTCCATAGCCGCTTGCAGCTTTGCAATATCCGCTTCTTTTATCCATTCCTGAATTTTGATCTTCATCAGAACAGCTCCTTCAAGTATAATCGCCTTCGGCGTCCTTATAAGGACGGTAAGCGTTTAGCGAGAAATATAAGGATAAAATATAGTGTGAAACGTATACTTTCTTATATTTCAAAATAATGTAATTCTCCCTAGCATAAACCTACCATAAATGATTAGCTCAAGGACATGACGAATTTGACTATAATTATTTAAACCTGTGATTTGACTCCCTCGGCTACAGATGATAGGGTATTTTCGAAGTTAAATTTTTCCGGGAGGGAATGCCCATGACGGAAGTAAAGCTTAGTATCGGATACGACGAATTCGAAGAAGGCCAAAGAATTGGCACTGAAATTGAGAAACTTAGTAGCAGCCCTGAAAGTTCTTCGCTGACAAGTCTAATTATCGGTGATTGGGGGCAAGCCTACGAAAATAGTTCAGAAGAAGTTGTAGAGTCACTGGTTACGCATAGTGCTAGTTTCCCTGCTTTGCGCAAGCTTTTCATAGGCGAGATGGGCTATGAGGAATGCGAGATTTCTTGGATTACCCAAAGTGATCTATCGCCGTTGCTCCCTGCTTTTCCAGAGCTACAGTCACTCACGATTCAAGGTGGGAATGAGCTGAGCCTCTCAGAACTCAAACACGACAAGCTAGAAGAACTGATTATTATAAGTGGAGGCTTAGGTAAAGCCGTTCTTGAACAGATTGCAACTAGCCAATTGCCGAATTTGCGCAAGCTGGAGCTATATCTCGGCGTAGATAACTACGGATTTGACGGCAGCCTAGCAGATCTTCTCCCTCTTATAGAAGTAGGAAAGTTCCCTAAGCTTACTTATCTAGGTTTAAAAAATAGCCAGATCCAAGATGAGATCGCAGGTGCATTAGCAAATGCTCCTATTCTGGATCAGCTAGATACGCTCGATCTATCACTCGGTACCCTAAGCGACGAGGGGGCAGAATTGCTACTAGCCAGCGACAGAATCAAAAAATTAAAAGCATTAAACCTAAGCCATCATTATATGTCTGACGAGATGATTAGCCGCTGGAAGCAAAGTGGATTGCCTGTTGATGTTAGCGACAAGCAGGAAAGCGATGATGAGGAAGACTGGCGTTATCCTTCCATCACAGAGTGAGCCTCTCATGAGGCCGATGATCGTTATCGGTATTCCCGGTGATAAACGGACTAGCGGCATCCAGCAAGCGCGTTCCGATCTTGGAATGCCCCCTGCCATTATTTTATCGTACGCTGAGTTTCTGCAAGGAAGATCGTTAGGCGATCTTATGGAAGAGCAGAAGAAACAGATACCCCGTCAGTCCTCCGTTTATAACGGAGTAGATCTCAGTGCAGCTCCCCCGCTACTGAGACTGGAATCGCCTGGCAGCAGCTTCGAGATAGAACGAGCCATTATCGCTCTGGGTGCACCGGATTCGGAAGATATGGACGATTCCCTGCATCCCTTCGCCGATAGGCCTGATCCGCGACCACTCCGCGTGAAGGTAGCCCGTCAATTGAAGGAAATGCAAGGTGTCCTGCATCATCCATCACAATGGTTCCGTGGCTACTGCCGAATGCTGGCTAGACTACAGCGAGAGGCCAACACCGCGTGTCCAGGTTCGCTGTGGTTAAATGACCCTACTGACATTGCGGCCATGACCGATAAACGCCAGACACAACAGATTCTGAGCGAGGCAGGGATTCCAATCCCTCGCCCAGTAGGCGAAGATCAGCAGCCTACGGATTATGACTCTCTCCGGGAGATGATGTTATCCCGGCGCATGCACCGGGTATTCATTAAGCTGGCCTTTGGTTCTGCCGCTTCTGGAGTGATCGCCTATCAAATCCATCCTGTGACGGGGGCCGAAATTGCCTTAACAACAGTGGGGGTCGAGGATTACATCACTCGACCACCCATTTACTATAATTCCGGTAAACTGCGACGGTACACGGATACCGCCACAATCTCGGGAATTATGAACTGGATCTACCAGCACGGTGCTTATGCTGA
The DNA here is from genome assembly GCF_050277435.1 of Paenibacillus sp. NPDC101420. Taxonomy (NCBI): domain Bacteria; kingdom Bacillati; phylum Bacillota; class Bacilli; order Caryophanales; family Paenibacillaceae; genus Paenibacillus; species Paenibacillus sp. NPDC101420. The sequence goes on along the minus strand of NZ_JBNNSE010000006.1, from coordinate 298,447 downwards.
GCAATGGATCCCTAAAGCGGGGCTTAAGGGTAAAGCATTCGATATTCGCCAGCTAGTCGTTCTCCGCGAGGCCTGCCACGCGGTTGCCCGGGTCAGCCCTACACCAATTACGAATCTGCATTTACGCAACCAGCGGATGTCTCTTTCGGAAGCCGGTCTGTCTGAATCCGTACAGGAGCAGGTGCGGAATACCGCTGTGCAAGCACTGGCTGCTTTTCCCCGTTCCGGGGTAGCCGGAATCGATGTACTCGTCTCCGGGGGTTCACAGCAATGTTTTGTCGCGGATGTCAATCCATTTGGCGACTTGCTGTACGATGTGAAATACCGCGGCTGCAGCACCTACGAATGGGAAATGAAGGTATTGTCGGCTAGAGACTATATCACACCTCCCTCCACACCGCTTATAAAGGAAGGATTATCTTAATGGATATGAACACCATCGTCGGCACTCATGACATTCTTATGATCACACTCGATACTCTTCGTTATGATGCTGCTGTTATGGAAGAATCAAACTGCCCGAACTTGTGCGGAACCGGATCATGGGAGAAAAGACATACCCCAGGCAGCTTTACCTATGCGGCTCATCACGCCTTCTTCGGCGGTTTTTTGCCTACTCCAGCCACAACGGATAAGACGGAACATATCCGAATGTTCCATTCCCGAAACACCGGAATGAAGACGCATCCCCATACCTGGCTGTTCGATACACCCGATATCGTATCCGGGCTTGCTGCCGAGGGCTACCGTACGGTTTGTATTGGGGGCGTTATTTTTTTCACCAAAAAAAATCCACTCGCTCGTGTGTTACCAAGCTATTTCCAGCAAAGCTACTGGCGGATGACGTTCGGGGTCACCAATCCGCGTTCCACAGAGCATCAGGTGAATCATGCCTTGAAGCTGTTGAAGGATACTCCGGGCGAACAAAGATTGTTCATGTTCCTCAATGTCTCAGCCATTCACGGGCCAAACCATTATTTTATACCCGGTGCTAAAAAGGACTCCGTAGACAGCCAGCGCGCCGCACTCCGCTATGTGGATGGTGAACTGGGCCGATTATTCGATGCCTTCCGGGAACGCGGTAATCCTACCTTCTGTCTGGCGTTTTCTGATCATGGAACCGCTTTTGGCGAAGATGGCTATCAGGGGCATCGCTTGGCTCACGAGACCGTATGGAACGTCCCTTATCGGGAATTTATTTTATAAAAGGAAAGGATGGAGAACTGTTATGACGTTATCGTCCTTCTCTTTAGAAGAGCTTCACGGGTGGAAAGACAATATTACTGCTAACCCTTACCGATCTTATCTGTATTCCTATCCACACAAAACAGCTTACAGGGATTTGCAGCCTCCGATGCCGCTAGAAACCTTATGGCGAGATGAACCTGCAGAATCCTTTTTTCTATATATGCATATCCCGTTTTGCGGTGCTCGCTGTGGATTCTGCAACCTGTTCACCTTGCCTGATAAACGCGCGAATGTTCACGCTACATACGTAGACGCGCTAGAACGCCAAGCCAAGCAGTGGGCAGCGTTCACCAAACATAAGCCGTATGCCCGTTTCGCGATTGGTGGTGGAACACCTACATTATTGGCGGCAGATCAACTGCGTCGTTTGTTCCACATTGCCGTTGATACGATGGGAATGGATACGAGCTCAGCCTCCATCTCAGTGGAAACTTCACCGGAGACGATCACCGAAGAGAAGCTGAATATTCTAAAAGAATATACGGTGGATCGGGTCAGTATGGGCATTCAAAGCTTTGTCGCAGCTGAATCGGCGGCCATCTATCGCCCGCAGAATCCGGATGAGGTGTATCGCGCATTGGAGCTGCTGGGAAAATATGATTTTCCCATTCTAAATTTGGATCTGATCTATGGTCTTCCAGGGCAGACCGTCGACTCTTGGCTGTATTCTCTAAATCAGACGCTTAGCTATGATCCTGAGGAAATCTTTATTTATCCGCTCTATACCCGTGAGCATACCATCGTAAAGCCTGATGATATCCAGCGTCAGGAGGATATTCGCCTAGACTGCTACAAGGCCGCTGGGCAGCTGCTTAAAGCCAGAGGTTATCGCCAATATTCCATGCGTCGTTTCGCCAAGGAAACCGCAGGAACAGATAAACGCATTCTTGACTACAGCTGTCAGGAAGAAGGAATGGTCGGGCTAGGCTGCGGGGCTAGGTCCTATACCCGCAATGTGCATTACGCTTCCCGTTATGGGGTGAGCCGTAAAGCAACCGAGAGCATTATTGCCGATTACGTCAGTGCAGATCGTTACGATACTGCAGATTACGGAATTGTGCTAAGTCTGGAAGAACAGAAGCGCCGCTTTATTCTAAAGGCGATTTTACATAGTGAAGGTCTGAGGCTTGGAGATTATAGTCTGCGCTTCGGAAATTCACTCTGGAGTGATTATCCTGAACTGTCTAACCTGCTTCATACCGGCTTAGGGAAAGAAGAAGATGGAGTTTTACGCCTCACTACTGAAGGCATGGGCTACTCCGATTCCATCGGTGATTGGTTTATTTCAGGGGAGATACGAGAGCAGATGGAAAGGTTCGTATTACCATGAATGCGGTCCTCTACTACCGTGGGTCTCTCACCTCCTGCAACTATGACTGCCCCTACTGTCCTTTCGGCAAAACAAGAGACAGCGCAGCCACTCTCGCGAAGGATCGACAAGGACTGGAGACCTTTGTCGAGTGGGCCTCTCTGCAAGGTACAGCGGGCCATCGGCTGTCTATCTTTTTCAATCCTTATGGCGAAGGGCTGATTCATCGCTGGTACAAAGAAGCGATGATCTCGCTCTCCAATATGGAGCATGTGGAGAAGGTAGCGATTCAGACGAACCTTTCAGCAAATCTTGACTTCATTCATAAGCTGAATCGAAACAAGGCTGCCTTTTGGGCTACTTATCACCCCGGACAGGTGAGCGAGGATAAGTTTCTAACGCAATGCATGACCTTGTATGAGAATAATATGCCTTTCAGTGTAGGGAGTGTTGGGATCCGCAGCGCCTTTCCTGCTATAGCCTCACTTCGCGCAGCATTACCGGAGAGTGTATATCTATGGGTCAATGCTTATAAAGATAAACCGGATTACTATACTGCCGAGGATCTTTCCATTCTGAGCAAAATTGATCCGCATTTTGCTGTGAATGCTATGGATTACGAGAGCCTTGGTCAAACCTGCAACGCTGGAAATGAAGTCTTTTATGTACAAGGCGCTGGACTGGTGAAACGCTGCTATAAGGACAGAGGTATCATAGGCAATCTCTACCGCGATGGCTTGGAAGGTGTATCCGCTGTAAGAGCCTGCCGAATGAAGGTATGCGACTGTTATATCGGTTATATTCATATGCCAGAGCTGAAGCTGCAAAACATCTATGGATCAGGTCTGCTGGAACGGATTCCTTATGGCGCTATGAATCATTGAGGCGAGAATTTGCAGTAAGATTAACTGCATGTTAAATTTCAAGAAATAGAGCCCTGTCAGTATTTCTAGACAGGGTTTCTTATCTTCATGTGGAATATGAAAAGTAGCCCTCGTCTACAGGGCGACAGCAAACACTAAGTTGGAGGGATGAATAGCTGATGAAAAACATTATTAATTTTGCGCATCGCGGCGCATCGGCAGTGTGTCCGGAAAATACTATGGCAGCGTTCCGCAAAGGTCTTGAGTTAGGTGCAACCGGGATTGAAACCGATGTACAAATGACAAAGGATGGCGGGCTTGTTCTTATTCATGATGAAACCCTAAACCGTACGACAAGCGGAAGTGGCTATGTGAAGGATAAAACCCTTGCAGAAATTCTGGAAGTGGACGCGGGCTCTTGGTTCAGTCCCGAGTTCAAAGGCGAGAAACTCCCCTTGCTAGAAGATTTGTTAGATCTGCTGCAAGGTCGAGATACAGTACTGAACATCGAGTTTAAAAATGGTACTTTCTTTTACCCGGGTATGGAGGAAAAGGTTATCGCGGCTGTACGGGAGTTCAAGATGAGCGATCGTGTGATTTTTTCAAGCTTCAACCATTATTCACTAGCTCACAGTAAAACGATCGCACCTGAGATCAAGACAGGAATTCTATACGGGGAAGGTCTGTATCGTCCTTGGGATTATGCAGCTACGCTTGGCGCAAACGCACTACATGCTTATCATCAAGCAGTGCTTCCTGAATTCGTCGAAGAAGCCGCTAAGCATGGCATCGCTTATCATCCTTGGACTGTTAATGATCCAGAGCGGATGAAGGCTTTAATCGAAGCTGGAGTGTCAGGTATTATTACAGATCATCCAGATGTGCTGGCTGGGCTTCTAGCTAAATAATAAGGGAGTGTGACTGTGTGAAAAAAGTCTGGTTGCTCGGATTCGGCTTTTTCAGCATCAGCATTACGTGGAGTCTGTATAACGCATTTGTACCCTTTTTTCTAGAAAAATACGTACATAGTGTGGCACTTATCAGCTTCTTGATGACGATTGATAATTACTTTGCCTTATTCCTGCAGCCTTGGATTGGCAACCGTAGTGACCGCACTACCTCGCGTTTTGGACGCAGAATGCCTTATCTTATGATCGGTATGCCTTTCGCTGCCGTGCTAACCATGCTGATTCCGTTCCATACCGGACTATTTACACTTCTGTTGTTTATGATGCTGATGAATCTGGCCATGAGCTTATACCGTTCACCAACCGTCGCCCTCATGCCGGACATTACGCCAGAAGAGCAGCGTACGAAGGCCAACGGGCTGATTAATTTCATGGGTGGGTTCGGTTCTATTCTCGCTTTTGGCGTAGGTTCGATCCTGTATAAATCAAACCCAGCGCTACCGTTTATCGTTGCTGGACTGATTACCTTATTATGTCTGTTTATCGTATCACGCTTTATTAAAGAAAATCGGGATGGCGTAAACGTGCAAATGAAGCTTCCTTCAGAAGCAGGGACTGCCACCAAGCCAACTCGTATTTCCTTTCGAAGTCAGCTTGACCGTACCACAGTATTTTTGCTAGCGGCGATTTTCTTCTGGTTCGTAGCATATCAAGGCGTTGAGACACTGTTTACCTTATATGGCAAACATCATCTCGGCCTAAGCGAACAGGCGGCCTCTTTCTCGCTCACTTTCTTCTCTTTGGCCTTTGTGCTGTTCGCCATTCCGAGCGGTTGGCTGGGCGGAAGATTCGGGAAGAAAAAAATGATCATCATCGGCGTATGCGGACTAATGACCATTTTTGCTCTCGTCGGTTTTGCAAAGGACTTATTGCTCCTTCGAGGGTTACTGTTGCTAGGTGGAGTCTTCTGGGCTTGTATTAATATCAATTCCTATCCTTATGTTGTGGCAACAGGGACAGAAGAGAGCATTGGTACACGAACTGGGATGTATTATCTCGTCTCTTCCCTTGCGGCCATCAGTTCGCCTCCACTATTGGGACTTATGATTGATATCTTTGATTACTCGATCCTGTTCTACGTGGCGGCGATTAGTATGGCAGTTGCTCTTGTCTGCTTGTTCCTCATGAAAGGCCGCAAGGATGTGACTAACAGCATTCATTCGCCTGGCGCATAATTTCATTTCAAAGGGAATAGTTAGTCCAATAAAAATAGCGGCAGTCGTGGACCTATTGTAGAGGTCCATGGCTGCCGCTTGTATTTTACACCAACTCATGCTAATTCTTATAGACGGAGTAACGCCCCGTACCAAGCTGTTTGGCAGCATACATCGCTGTATCTGCTTCATTTAGCAGCCTAAAATGATCCACCTTACCATGACTTATGCTGATCCCTATACTCATGGATACGAACAAGTTATGTTCGCCAAGCTGGTAACTCTTAGTCGTCTTCTCCAGAATCCGCACAGCAAGCTGCTCCGCTTCCTTCTGAGTGCTACCTTTGGCGACAATCACAAATTCATCCCCGCCCACGCGGAAAATATGACGTTTTCTTTTGCTGGAGAATTGAATTAGATTTTTACCCACTTCTTGCAGCAATAAGTCCCCCACATGATGCCCCAAGCTGTCATTGATCGATTTGAAACGATTCAGATCCAGAAACAAAACAGCAAGCTGTTCATTTACTTTGCATCGATCCCAAAAATGATCCATTCCATTCTTATTCAATAACCCCGTTAAAGCATCCTTATACGCCAGTTCTTTCAATTGCTCTCTTTCAGCCAATACTAGATTCATGCGTGTAAGTAAAAACATACATAGGGCTATCGTAAGACTATAGACCACCAGCGGTATAATAACCCCATCATCGGCCACTTCATTTCCCAGTAAGGTTTCTACACCTAGCTGGTGCATGATCCATAGGGAGGCGACGATAATGATCACGGAAAGACCGGTATGAATCGCTCTTTTTTGAGGCGTTTTAGAAGAAATATCCCGGTAAAGTCTTAGCACTAAATAACCGGCCGCTGCTGCGATGAGAATGGAGAATAACGTTTGTAAGTAAATCTGGACCTCTGCCACCTTAAATTCGCACATCCTTCTGACTACAAAAATGATTAACTATCTGAGCAATTACTATATTAAAATGCTCTGAACATTATCTGAACACTAATTATATCTTCAAATGCCGTGCACAATTGTATAGTTCGCAATTCCATGTCGAATCGGATTTAATAATCCGGGTAATAGATGTATTACTCAGCAAAACAGTTACATTCAGTTCTGGAAAAAGTCTTCTAAGGCTACTCCGTAAAATCGCACCATGGCTAACGACCAATATACGACTGCCCGGATGTTTCTCCGCGATATCTTCGATGGCCTGACTGCCTCTGATCTCACTGGCCTCCGGACTTTCCAGTCCCAAATCTAGCTTCTTCCACTCACTTCCCCATCGTTCAACGCGATCTTGTTCCGTAGTACCTTCAATCTGCCCTGCGTTCATCTCACGGATCCCTGGTACTAAACCGGCGATCTCCATACCAAGCCTTGTTGCAATTACCTCTGCTGTTTGTCTCGCTCTAAGCAGATCACTCGAATATAAATAGTCCCATTGTTCAGTGCTGAGCCGCTCAGCAAGAAGAACCGCCTGCTGCACACCCTCAGCATCCAATGGATTATCCGTATGCCCTTGCGCTCTGCCTTCTTTATTCCACGCGGTACTTCCATGGCGAATTAAACCTATTGTAGTCATAAAGATCTCCCTTTAGTTGTTGAGTTCTAGTACTATTCTTGTAATGGTATCTACATTCTATCAGAATCTTTCCATGGATATTTGAAAAATGAGGTTATCCATGTTTTAGAACTTGAGGTATAATAAACCTTACCGCTTTTTACATCAGCTACAGGATAAGGAGATTTTGGTTAATATGAAAAAGTTATTGTTTCCGTTCTTTCTCGCATTTCTACTATGTTTGGTTCCGGTTTATACAGTTTGTTCCTCCACTGTTGATGCTGCTCCGGTTCCAAAAAACACCGTGTATGTGACCAAGAATAATCACTCGTACATCCCGCTGCGTCTCTTAAATAATTTCACTGGTATACATGCTGAAATGAATGCTAGTGACAAGCGTATAACCATTACGAACGCAGACACTAAGATTACACTTACTGTAGGACAAGCAGCTGCGCTAGTCAACGACAAGCCAGTTACACTAACCGATTCCGCTTTTAGTGATAACGGTACGGTATATATCCCTTTGTCCTTTATCAGCAAAACGCTGGGCTTTCAATTAGAGTGGAATCAGGAAGCCTCTTCTGTAACCCTTACTAATAACGGAATTTCATCAACGGTACCTGTACTGACTGGCGCACTTATCAAAGCAGATTCCTCCCCCGTTGTCAGTGCTAGCAAAACTTTTAAGGTGGGCGGAAGATCCTTCAAAGCCCAAACGGTTACGGTATCCCTACTGCATCCTAAAGTGAAGCTCGACGTTGTACTAGCAGGAAATACGGTGGGAAAAGTTGAGGACCTGAGCAGTCTAGCCAAGCGCAATAATGCCGTAGTGGCTATTAATGGTACGTTCTTTGATGCCTATACTAAAGGGGCCTACAAAGCTCCTTACGGTTACATGGTCAGTGGTGGAAAAATGCTCAAAAACAGCTCTGGAGATCGCCGTACGATTTTCACCTATGACAGCAATCACCTGGCCTCGCTTATTCCCGGACTAGAGTTTACGAACCATTTCGCTTCCGGATCTATGGAAGGGGCGCTCCAAGCCGGACCACGTCTGCTTGTGAATGGTAAGGTATCTCTTAATGTTGCAGCAGAAGGCTTCAAAGATGCTAAAATCTTAACAGGCGGCGGAGCCCGCAGCGCACTCGGCCTCACTCGCGACCACAAGCTAATTCTGCTAACTACTGGTGGAGCTACTATCCCACAGCTGGCAGAAATGATGAAGCAGGCTGGAGCGTATCAAGCCATGAATCTGGATGGCGGCGCATCGAGCGGATTATACTACAATGGCAAATATCTCACGACCCCTGGGCGTCAGATTAGCAACGCGATTGTGGTTAAATATCAATAGAATGATCTAGCCAGCGGCACGAACGAGCGTTGTGCTAGGTTCGCCTTCTACTTCTAAGAATACTTTTTTTGATGCATCTATTGCAGTTTGTGCAATAGATGCATTCTTTTTTATAGGAAAATAGGATTCTGTTGTACTTTGTACATTAGAATTCGACCCATTTGTAATAATAAGACGTTTTGGTAACCAATTGGTTGCAGAATGTGCAATAGAATCAAATTCCAATGTCTTTTTGATAGAATCTATTGTACAAAGTGCAACTATTCCTCATATTATTTTTCGGCAGCTAGACGTCCTTTTTGCATAATTTTCCTAGTCCGTGTTACTGTATAACCGTGTGAACCATTGCATTCTTATATTTGATCAAAGGAGCACAACTGTGGAGACTATTCTAATCATAGAGGACGATGCTAAGCTCGCAAGCCTACTAAGCACGTATCTATCTAAATATGAATTTCGTACGGTGATAGTAGAGGATTTCAACAGGGTACTGGAGATTTTTAATGACAACCATCCTGACCTTGTTCTGCTGGACGTTAACCTGCCTAAATACGACGGGTTTTATTGGTGTCGCCAGATTCGCACTACCTCACTCTGCCCTATTCTTTTCATATCCGCTCGGGATAGTGGAATGGATCAGGTGATGGCGCTAGAAAATGGCGGGGATGATTACATCACCAAGCCTTTTCATTATGAAGTCGTACTTGCCAAAATCCGCAGCCATTTACGCAGAGCTTACGGCTCTTACTCACAAATTCAAGAGGAACGGACGCTCCAAGCCGGAGAACTAATTCTTTATCCTGAGCGGTATGTGATTCAATATGGCGGACATACTAGCGAGCTGACACAGAAAGAAGCGGTTCTACTGGAAGCCTTATTGCTAAAAGAAGGACGAGTTGTTAACCGAGAGCGTCTGCTAGATCTCATGTGGAAGGATCAGCATTTTATAGACGATAATACTTTAAATGTGTACATAACCCGTGTCCGCAAAAAGCTCAAGGATCTCGGTCTTGGCGATATTGTGGAAACCGTAAGAGGCGCTGGCTATCGGCTTATTGTCACTAAGGATATGCCATGAAGCTATTTTGGAGAGACCAGATTTCGCTAATCCTTTTCTATCTGTTTCAAATGCTACTTATTCCTTTGCTATATTGGCTGTCTGGAGAGAACAGACCGATCTCTATCATGCTCTATGGAATCGCTCTGAGCACCGTAGTTCTTTTACTATTTTTAGGCTACCGATATGTTCAGCACCGGAGATTGTATGCAGCATTAAGTGATCCTATGGACATGCTCCAAAAGCATCTCGTATCCTTAGGGGACACTCCACTTGCCGAAGCGATCCATGAGTTATTACAGCTTATTGACCGCCAGTATCAGGAGCAGGTAAATGGGCATGTCCGCCAAATGGATCAGCATATCGTATTCATGAACCGCTGGGTTCATCAGATGAAAACTCCACTCTCTGTAATTCAGCTCACGCTAAAGGATCTTGAAGAGGAAGCCGCTACAAGTATTCAGGAGGAATTAGAACGTCTACGCGGTGGGCTGGAGATGGTTATTTATACGGCAAGGCTTGACCGATTTGAAGATGATTTTCAAGTTGAACCGTTACTTCTACGCAAAACAGTTAGTGAAGCGGTAGCCGAGAATCGCAGACTCTTCATACGCCGAGGCATAAAAGTAGATGTACAGGTGGATGCCAATCTCGCTGTATATAGTGATGCCAAATGGTTGATGTTTATGCTGACCCAAATCTTAACCAATGCCGTAAATTATACCTCCACCTCCGGTACCGCTAAAACTGTTACCCTCTCAGCTCAGCGTGCAGGCACCGACACGATTCTGGATATTACCGACCAAGGCATCGGTATTTCTCCTGAGGATTTGAAGCGGGTTTTTAATCCCTACTTTACGGGTGATCGTGGACGACATTATCATGAATCGACAGGTATGGGACTGTACCTCGTTCGGGAGATTTGCAGCAGGCTCGAACATAAAGTGGTTATTCAGTCCCGGCTCGGAGAAGGAACCCGCGTGCGACTTATATTCAGCAACAGTGATCATCTACAGAAATAAGCCCAGAGGGTACTTCTAGTCATACTTATGGCTATGTAGTCCCTTTTTTTTGCAAATACCCCACTCTTGTTAGGATACGAACATAACCTTAACCACGTTGTAAGATAACGTTAAGGTAAATCCATAGCAGCTTATCACTCGATCTTATAAATTATATACATAAACCGTCCCTGCTTCGTGAGGGATAAAATCACTTTTGTATTGGAAGGAATGTATGATATGAATGTATTAGAGGTCAAAGGACTTCATAAGGTATACCCCGGCAAAATAGCGACCCAAGCCCTCACCGATATCCATCTTAATATTGAAAAAGGTGAATTTGTAGGCATCATGGGCCCCTCCGGTAGCGGCAAGACAACACTGCTTAACATGGTTTCCACGATCGACAAGCCCTCCTCTGGCGAGGTGAATATCAATGGCAGCAACCCATATCTTTTGAATAAAAAAGAGCTCGCCCATTTTCGCCGCAAACAACTAGGCTTTGTGTTTCAGGACTTTAACCTGCTTGAGACATTAACCGTTGCTGAGAATATTGTGCTGCCCCTAACTCTGGATAACCGTAGACTCTCGCAGATGGAGATCTTGCTTCAAAGCGTCGCAGAACGCTTAAACATTACCGATATTCTTAGTAAACGCACCTATGAAATTTCAGGGGGACAACGTCAACGGACCGCAATTGCCCGGGCAATCATCACCTCCCCTTCGATTATATTGGCCGATGAGCCTACAGGTGCGCTTGACTCCAACTCTTCACGGACGGTAATGGAATCGCTGGAGAATATTAACCACATAGAGGGCACGACGCTAATGCTTGTAACGCATGATCCACTGGCAGCGAGCTACTGTAATCGAATCGTCTTTATAAAAGATGGCAAACTGGCGGCAGAAATTCACCGGGGAGATAACCGTCAGGCCTTCTTCCAAAAGATTATCGATACACTTTCATTCTGGGGAGGGAATAGTCATGAACTTTCCTCAATTCGCGTTTAACAATGTGCGGCGCAATTCACGGGCTTATTTTGCCTTTTTCTTAAGCAGTGCTTTTATGGTCATGATCTTTTTCTCTTATTCAGTCTTTATTTACCACCCTAGTATTACGAACATCGCGCTGGGTGCCAATTCAGCCTCCGGCATGCAAATTGCTTCTTATATCGTGTTTATCTTTGCGTTCTTTTTCGTTCTATACTCGATTAGTGCGTTTCTGAAAATGCGTAATCTGGAGTTCGGCATACTGATGATTTTAGGCGCACGCCCCGGCCAGATCAACAAGCTGATTCTTATAGAAAATATGCTGATCGGGATGCTCTCTATAGTAACAGGTACGTCTTTTGGCATGCTTTTATCCAAGCTGTTCTTGCTGCTAAGCACGACAATTATGGGCATGGAGCCACTGCCATTTTATTGGCCAATGAAGGCGTTAATAATTACTTCTATCTCTTTCATTTCATTATTTCTGGTCATTTCGATCTTCACATTATTGTTCATTCGCAGGCATCAAGTCCTTGAACTGCTTAAGGGAAATGTTAAGCCTAAAAAAGAGCCTCGTGTCTCCTTCTTGTTCTCGCTTTTCGGATTTCTACTGTTGACCATCGGCGCTCTCGCTATACGGAAGCAATTGTCTCCCAGTTCACTCCTAGTCGCTGCTGTTACAGGTATTGCGGGAACCTATTTTTTCTACTCTCAGCTGTCCGTACTAGGAATACGATTGCTTAAGCTAAGCAGAAAACGGCTTTGGCGTGGAACCAATCTGCTGTGGATTTCCGAGATGAGCTACAAGATCAAAGACAATGCAAGAATGTTATTTCTTGTTACGGTAGTTACCTCGATTGCTTGTATGGCTTCAGGATTTCTTTTGTCCATCAATCAAGCGAACACGGAGCACTATAAAAAAACCTCCTTCGCAATGAATTATTCAAATTATAATCCAAAGGGAGAGATGCCTGATTTAGGACACATCCATAATAAATTACAGAATGCCAAAGTCGAGTATACAGAGAATAAAGTTGATCTAATTTCCGCTTCCATTCAAGGAATCGATAAAAAAACCATACTTAACATTGATATCATTTCACGGTCAGAGTTCAATCAATTGGCTCCTCAAATGAATGTGCCCGAAGTGGGACCCTTATCTGAGAAAGAAGCTGTATTACTGCTGAGCCCTCATATCCAGACACAGAATTATGCTGCTAATCAAACGGTTCTTTTGAAAAATCAGAAAGATGAAGAGCTGCTGCTAAAAGAACTGCGAACTCCCAAGATACATCCAATGGACCCCATGGCAAGCTCACTCTTAATCGTAGATGACGGCTTCTATGAGAAGTTTTCTTCAGCAGGGAAATACACCAGGCCATATGTGAGATACCTATATAAAATCCCAGCATGGGACGGCCCTACTCCTGAGGATAACTCCCCTGAAGCTGTGATCACCAGAGAACTTATCCAGTGGAGTAAAGCATCCAACAGTGCTAACCATCAATACAACGCCTTACTTACAGCACGAGCAGACAGCTATTTATCAACCAAACAGGGAACAGCCATATTTAGTTTTATTGGCATTTTTATCGCGCTGATTTTCTCGCTTTCATCGGCCAGCTTTCTCTTTTTTAAGCTTCATACCGAGCTGAATACGGACAAACAAATGTACAATGCTTTATCCAAAATCGGTTTAAGTACAAAAGAAATGTCAGCTTCTGCTACCAAACAAATTTCTGTGCTCTTTTATATTCCGATTGTGATTGCCACCATTCAGACCCTTGTCGTGATTCGTCCCATACTGAAGCAAATGAATATCACCGATGTAACTCTTCCCGTACTAATTACATCCGGTACATTCCTTGCTGTGCAGACCCTCTATTTCATTATTGCTCGATCTCGTTACATTCATAGTCTCAAAAAAATAATGGTATAAAAGACTTCTCTTCAGTTGGCGGAACAGTGACTCTCACGTTACACTTGCTATATTATTCAATAAACCTAGCAAGGAGGTTCCGAATTTATGTCCAAGGCTGATCATATGTTATCCATTCTTTGGATGCTTAAGCAGCGGGGAAGAACCGCCGGAGAACTAGCGGAAGCGTTAGAGATCAGTGTTCGGTCTGTGTACAGATACATCGATGCGTTATGCATCAGTGGTGTACCCGTTATTGCGGATAGCGGGCCTGGTGGCGGTTACAGCTTACCGGAGCATTTTATTGAGGCGCCATTATTCTTTGACTCCGAAGAGCAGCGGGCCCTTCTACAAGCTTCTTCTTTTGCCAGGGGCACCGGATATCCTTATGTTGAAGCTCTGGACCGAGCCCTATCCAAGCTAAAAAGATATAGCAATGCCCAGCAATTAGAACAAATGGAGCGCCATGAGAATGGCATTGAGACGATCCATTCTCCTTCCCCGTCGCTTAGCCATCTGATTCAAGAATTGGAATTGGGGGCAGCGAACGGATACACCCTGCAAATGGAATATCGTAAGGGTAATGGAGAAACCAAATCATCCCGTGCCATTGATCCTTACGGACTTGTACTCTGGAAGGGCCAATGGTACACCGTAGCTTACTGCCACGAGCGACATGAAATTCGTAGTTTCAGGGTGGATAGAATCATTGAACTACATCGTACAGAAGCTGTGTTCGCTCGTCCTGCTGACTTCTCTGCACGTGATTTTTTGTTAAAGAGCTTACTGCCTGCACGCAATACTGAAGAGAAACTAGTTACAGTAGTCATCGCATCCGACGAGGGAGTCTTGAATGATCTATGCAGCCATTGGTTGTTCGGACATACGCTGGTACAGCGCATGGAAGGACAAGCCCGCTTTCAAGTGGACGAAACTTCTTTACTGACTTATGCACCCTATTTCTTGTTGCCTTATGGAACCACATTACGCATCATGGAGCCTTCCTCACTAAGAGAAAGACTAGCCTCCATAGCCTCCAATTTAGCAGCTCATTATAAGACATAAATTACTTTAGGATCACTGACCGTAGTTGTCAGTGATCCTTTTGTATAGTGTAAATGAGTCTGAGGGAATAAATGAACCTATAAATCAAGGAGGAATAACGAATGAAGGAACTACACTATGAATTTTATATTGGCGGAACACCTGAGCAGGTATGGGAAACCTTAATCTCTCCGGAAGGTACGAAGCAGATTTATTACGGCAGCGTTATTCGTTCAACCTTCAAAGAAGGAGAATTACTGGAATACATCGGACCGGGTGCAGATGGAGATGAAACGCTGCATGTCTATGGGACTCTGCTGGAGTTCACCCCACAAAAAGCACTGCGTTTCACACATAAGGTCGGCCCCTCCTATCATAAAGGGTATGAAAGATATGAATCGCGTATTTCTTGGCTGCTTGAACCAGTGGGCGGAACTACTAAGCTCACGCTTATCCATGATGAATGGCATCCTGAAGATCCTTCGTATGCAGGCAGCATCAGCGCTTGGTGGCAGGTTCTAAGTAATACCAAGACTTTAGTAGAGACTGGACGCACGCTTGATTTTGGAAGCTGGACATAACTTCACGACTAATAAAAACTTGGATCAGACTATTCCAATTAAAGACAAGCCTATAAGTAGACTCAACCTTAGCCCCTCGGCTGGAGAGCGCAAGCCTTCTTTCCGTTAGGGGCTTTTTTGCGCCTAAATTGATTTTGCCTTAGGGAAACATTTTTGTTGCAGGGACAAAGTTGTTCACATATACTAATATTGTGTCAGACCACAAGAAAAATTCCAATGCACAAAATAATAACCATAAAAATACAAATAATAATAAATGAAAGAAGGGGATCTAATGTCTGGAGCTAGTATTCCTTTATCAGAAGCGGCTAAAGGAAGCACACTGCGTATCAGCGGCATTGAAGTTCAGGGTGTGCTTAGAAGAAGATTACTGGATCTCGGGTTTGTAGTCGGTAATGCCGTTGAGGTGTTACGGCGTAGTCCCTTAGGAGATCCTATAGCTTTTCGGGTAAGCAACACGACCATTGCATTACGTAGAGAAGAAAGCTCTTTAATATTTGGAGAAGTCATCGGAGGTGTAGAAGCATGAGTCATTTCACAGTCGCTTTTGCAGGCAATCCTAACACTGGCAAAAGCACGCTTTTCAATCTGCTGACCGGCATGCGCCAGCATACAGGAAACTGGGCAGGTAAAACCGTCATTACTGCTGAAGGCGAGTTTAAGCATAAGGACCATACGTACCTCGCAGTAGATCTTCCTGGTACGTATTCGCTGTACTCGAATTCTGCTGATGAAGAAGCGGCTAGAGATTATATTATTTTTGAACAGCCCGATGTGACACTAGTTGTTCTTGACGCTACCTCGCTAGAACGAAATCTCAACCTTGCCTTACAAGTGCTGGAGATTACCGGGCGGGCTGTAGTCTGCATCAACCTCATCGATGAAGCCCGTAAACTCGGTATCGACATCAATCTAAAACGTATTTCCAAACGTCTCGGCGTGCCTGTTGTAGCGATATCGGCTCGCAATAAAATCGGTATTGAGGCGTTATTGGATCAGGTGGAGCGAGTGGCTACAGGCGCATTCACTGCACAGCCACTGCGTATTACGTACAACGAGGAGATTGAACGAGGAATTGCAGAGCTTACACCGCTGGTAGAACAAACCATTGGCAGCAAATACCCGGCCCGCTGGATTGCATTGCGCCTGTTAGATGGTGATGACAGCCTTCTTACCTCACTTAAAGAGAATATGAAGAATAAAGAATTACCTGAAGCAAAGGAGGTCATCGGTCATGGAGTCACCGCATATCACTAAGGGATTAGATCCTCTAGATTCCTTGCTGTCCACCGCGAAAAAGCTCGCTGACGGCGGAGCGATACGGGATGAGATTGTCAGTGGTATCTATGGCGTATCCGCAGGCATCTGCGGGGATGCAGTCACCTATAGGAATAAGAAGAAGCTGAACAGCACTTATAAGCTAGATAATATCGTAACTTCAAAAATATGGGGATTCCCCATTATGCTCGCCATCCTCGGTATCGTGTTCTGGATTACGATTGCCGGCGCCAACTATCCTTCAAGCTGGCTTGCTTCCTTCTTCGGCTTCATCGAAGGCTATCTCACTGCCGGATTTGAGGCGATCCATGCCCCCGCTTGGCTACACGGTGTACTTGTTCTGGGATTATATCGAGGAACCTCTTGGGTCATCAGCGTCATGCTGCCACCAATGATGATATTTTTTCCAGTGTTTGCGCTGCTTGAGAATTTCGGATATCTGCCGAGGGTTGCTTTTAACATGGATCGGTTGTTCAAAAAATCAGGTGGTCACGGCAAGCAAGCTTTGACCATGTCTATGGGTTTCGGCTGTAATGCCGCCGCCATCCTCTCCACACGAATCATCGAATCGCCGCGTGAACGGATGCTCGCGATTTTGACCAACAATTTCGTTCCATGTAACGGCCGCTGGCCGACATTGATTCTATTGTCTTCCTTATTCATGGCAGGAGCGGCTACGACAGGCGCACTCCGTACCCTCACCACCGCCTCCGTACTTATGGGGATGGTGCTGATCGGCATCATCGTTACTCTGACGGTTTCCTGGGTCATGTCCAAAACTGCGCTACGCGGTGTTCCAACGCATTATACACTAGAGCTCCCGCCATATCGTCGTCCACAAATTTGGAAGACCATACTTATTTCCTCTAAAGATAAGTCTCTTAACGTACTTACTCGTGCCATCGTCGTTGCTGCCCCTGCCGGTATTATCACTTGGATTCTTGGCAACCTGTTTGTTGGTGGAGATTCTGTCCTGAATCATATGGCTGCATTCTTCGATCCTTTTGCACACATGCTCGGCATGGATGGCTTTATCATCATGGCCTTTATTCTAGGACTTCCTGCGAATGAAATCGTACTGCCCATTCTGCTTATGGGCTATATGTCCTCAGGAGCTATGGTCGATATCGACAGCTTGGGCAGCATCAAAGATGTCTTTTTATCACATGGCTGGACTTGGCTGACCGCACTTAATATGATGTTGTTCTCCCTGCTCCACTATCCTTGCGGCACTACACTCGTGAACATCTATAAGGAGACGAAAAGCATGAAGTGGGCTGTTCTCTCAGCAGTCATCCCGCTCGGCATCGCCATTGGTGTTACGTTTGCTGTCGCTCAGCTTGCTCGGTTGTTTGGCTGGGTGTGACGTAAGCCTGCGGCATGAAATTGCCCCTCTTCACCTTCATTACCGGCAGCACCTTATATCACCTTCATTACCTAACTTCAGCTGGCTTCACAGATTCCTAGCCTCCTTGAAATATTTTTAGGGAAATCCTCCCTCTAATTCGGACTTTATAAGTGCAAATTGAACTTTTTGCGGAAATTCTCCCTATAAATGAACGGATTATTGCCAAAATGGGCAATTTCTGCTGAATTACAGGGAGGAATTCCCTGAATATTGATGATATCGATTAAAACAATATAAATTACAGGGAGGAATTCCCTAATTATTGATCTCATTAAGATCAGCTCAAATAAATAAGCGGCCGCCCGAATACTTCCCGGGCGACCGCTTCATCAGACCAACAGTTTATTTCTTACGCGTTCCACCATCTCTACGACGGTAGAGTACAGCGCCAGCTATCGCTATCAAAACGATAATGACTCCACTGATCCCTACATTAACAAGTGGAAAAGAGTCACTCTCCGCAGCTGGTTTCCCCTCAACTTCAGTCGCCCCATTATTCCCAGTTTCGGATTTCGGCGAATGGTTTGATGTTACCTCCGGAGAAGCTGTAGGAGTACCTGCCGATATACTAGGTCCAAGCTCCTTCAGATCCTCTGATGCCGAGGCAAGCAGCTTCGTTCGGCTGCATAAACTGGCCTCTAATTTACCAGAGTCATCTTCGTCATTAGCATACGCATAGACGATATAACTTTCCCCTTCCACGAATTCAAACCCACAGCTGGCAGACGATAAAGCAGTACTCAAGGTAACTTTATTCCCCTTAATTCCTTTCCAGCTGGAATCGACTTCAAAGGTTACTTTTACTGGATCCGCAGATGAGATTATAGTCCCCTTTGGCTCCTTTTTGTCCACTACTTTCCCAGTAAAGACGGCTGAACTTGACTCCAGCGCCTCAAGTGGCTCCGCAGGTACAACACAGGAACACGCATAAGTAACGGAGGGACGCACCGTCAGTAAGGCCATAAATATTAACGTTATACTTAGGAACATCATAAATGGACTGCGGAACTTGGTCTTAACCATCATAATAACCTCCTTCTTTACTCTACAGACGGAACAGAAGAAGAAAGTGTTACAACAATTTCCAAACAAGTTATACAAGTCTAATCTTTTCCATCCTAAATAGTCTTCATAAGTCCCTCATGTCTACTGTACCTACTCATAACCCTCGCGCAATTGCAATCATCCGCTGAATCCCCTCACGTAGCACCCCTTCGCTTGCAAAGGAGTAACTTATTCGAATCCTCGACCTCATCTCACCAAGCGGATCAAACAATTCTCCTGGCACAAAAGCAATCGACTGCGCCATACTTGAGACAAACAGTCGATCCGCCGAAAGATGGTCCGGCAGCTTCACCCATAAATTTAAGCCCCCTTGCGGAGGCGTCCACTCCCACCCAGTCCCAGCCAGCTCCTCCTCTACAATCTCCTTATGCACCTGAAGTGCAATGCGTAGCTTACCGAGATGCTGTTGCAAACGTGATGACGTGTAGTAATGTAGGAATATCTTCTGGTTAAGCAGCGGAGTACCATTGTCCGCGAGTGATTTGGCCGTGATCAAGCGCTCCATAAACGGATAGCGACAAGCCACCGCACAGATCCGTAAGCCTGGGGCTACATATTTACTGAAGCTGCTAATATAAATCACCCAGCCCTCCGTATCATAAGCAAAAAAAGGCGGCGGGGGCTCCTCTTCAAAATACATATCGCGAAATGGGTCATCCTCTACCAGTAGACAGCGATAACGCTCAGCAAGCTCGACCAACAGTTTACGTTGCTGCGCTGGCACCGTATATCCAGTTGGGTTATGATGAGTCGGATTGATATAGAACATGCGCGGTCTATGCTTTTTCATCAGCGCTTCAACTTCCTCCAAGTCGTAGCCCATCGGAGTGATCTCCACCGGAACCAGCCTTGCCCCCTCCCGGCGAAAAATATCCATGGCCACACTGTAGGTTGGTCGCTCCACAAGCACCGTGTCCATAGGCCCGAGCACAATTCGTGCAATCAGATTGATCGCCTGCTGCGCACCTGAAGTAATAAGCAGCTCTTCCGAAGATAACTGTAGCCAATGCTTCTTCCGAAAATGACGACTTAGCGTCTCCCGTAACTCCTCATCTCCCTGAACCGAAGAGTACGTCCCCATGACCTTGGGATATAAATCGAACACTTTTTTGACATAGTCGGATAGAAAAAGATTTGGCAAAAGACCTGGATCAATCAGCGCCTGTGAGAACTGATACTTAGCAGGCATTCTCTGTATATCCGAAAGAGGATTAGTGAGCGCATAGGCAGTCACTGCTGCTCCTTTTTCTACAATAGGAACCAAGCTAACAGGCGATACGTAATAACCTGATTTATCTTTTACATAAACTTTTCCATCCTCTGTCAGCATTCTATACGCTTTGAATACTGTCAGTCGATGTACCTGTAATTCCTCCGCCAGCAGCCGTATAGAAGGAAGCTTATCATGTGCCCCCCACTCCCCTCGCTCCATGCGATTCACTAGAAATTCATATACCTGCCGAAACAAGGGATGATTATTCTCCACGCTCGCTGACTTTTTCACCTCACTGCAACTCCTCTCCGAACAACTCCTATTTACAGTATTGTACACGATTTTCGAAGTCATCTGTTCTATTCAACATCATCTGTTCTGTGTTCTCCCCTATATGATTAACGAACTGGTTCAAGGATCGTTATATACACACACTAAAGGGGACTTTCAAAATGATCTTATTCGCTTATGCACTTGTATGTCTGATCTTCGGCACGACCTTTCTAGCTATCAAAATCGGTGTGGATGCCGGTGCGCCGCCCTTCTTTTCAGCAGGCTTGCGATTTTTTGTTGCAGGCGCTGTTCTATTTCTATGGATGGTCTGGAAACGAAAAGCTAGCTTCTCCCTGCTCCTGCGTAAAGAAATGCTCTTCACCGGATCTGCGTTAACCTTTGGCACCTTTGCAGGTCTCTACTGGGCTGAACAATATGTATCTTCCGGGTTAGCAGCTGTACTCTCTGCCACAGGTCCGATCATGATTCTGTTGCTCCAAACTTCTATTCTTCGACAAAAAGCACCTGCCATCTCCCTATATGGTTGTATCATCGGGTTGACCGGCGTACTGCTGCTCGTTCTTCCTAATCTTGTCGTTGATATTTCACCGTTATGGCTCATCGGCTGCGCAGCTGTCCTCATTGGGGAATGCTGTTACGCAGTAGGTGCGATTTATTCTAAAAAAGTAATCAACAGTATGCCTGAGGTCTCTCCAATCGCACTAAATGCAGCCCAAATGATGTATGGTGGAGTGCTGTTATTCATTCTTTCCTTAGCCACCGAAAATGTACATCCTGAGTTTCTGCTCTCTTACGAAATCGCAGGTTCACTGCTCTATCTAATCGTAATCGGCTCGATGGTCGGTCATTCGTTGTTCTACTGGCTCGTCGCTAAGACAAATCCTGTGTTTCCCTCTACCTGGCTCTATATCTCTCCACCGATTGCCGTAGGGGTTGGCTTTTTCTTTTATCATGAAGCCGTGAATTGGGTTACGATCCTCGGTGTATTCACTATCATTGCTGGGACCATCCTGGTCAATGCTGATGCCTTGAAACAATTAATGTTAAAGCGTAGGGTCCGAACATCTGCGTCAAAAAAAATGAATATATGACGTACTATATATTGCAATTATGACCACTATTGCGTATTATATAACCAAGTTAAATTAAAAACATCTATATATGACTCATATATAAAAGGAGGATTCGCTTAACGGCGCTTCTTTTCTAAAGAGGAATGCCTTTTTATCTGAAGTGGAGGGAATTGCGATCGAACTGACATCACGTCAACTAGAAATCATTGATATTGTGAACAAAAGAGCTCCGATTACCGGCGAACAGATTGCCGAATGTCTGAATTTAACACGGCCAACGATTCGCTCCGATCTCTCTGTTCTGGTTATGCTCAAATATATCGATGCTAAACCTAAAGTCGGTTACTTCCCGGGACTCAAATCATCTAATCGTCTGGGAAGCAATTATTTGTTGCAAGAGACAAAGGTAAAAGAGATTCAAAGTGTACCTATTATTATCCGTGAGACTACTACGGTTCAAGATGCCGTAGTTACGCTATTTCTACAGGATGTTGGCACCCTTATTATTTGTGACGAAGAGGGCAAGCTCACCGGTGTTGCTTCACGTAAGGATTTCCTGAAAGTAACCCTTGGCAATCCGGGTGCTGTCTCCATGCCCGTAAGCATGGTCATGACACGCCAGCCCAAAGTAGTCACAACTTCACCAGATGAGACGGTGCTTGATGCCGCACATAAAATGATTTTTCACGAGGTAGATAGTTTACCGGTAGTTGTTCCCAGCGCCACAGAAGACAATGGTACGAAACTGGATGTCATAGGACGCTTGACGAAAACTGCTATCGTAAAACTTCTCCTCGAACTAGAAGCCAAAGGATAACAGGAGGAATTCATGAGCATCGAGCAATCTTCCAACCTAATAACGATCTGCTCAGATTCTATAGGAGATACGGCGGAAGCTGTCGTGCAGGCCGTCATTCATCAATTCCAGAATCAGCAGATCACCATCAAAAGATACGGGAACATTAGACATGAAGATGAGCTCCGGAAGCTTATGGAAGAAGCCGCGCAGCATAAAGGTTTTGTCGTCTATACGCTGGTGCAGCCGGAGCTAAGAGAAATGATTAAAGAAGAGGCTGTACGGCTTGACCTTCGTATCGTCGATATCATGGGCCCAATGATGCAAGCTTTCATTGATACGTTTGACGACGCTCCTCAGCAGCGACCGGGTTTATTGCACCAGCTTGATGAGAACTACTTCCGCCGTATGGAGGCTATCGAATTCACAGTTGCCTGTGATGATGGTCGCGATCTCGGCGCTATGCTGAAGGCCGATATCGTTCTACTAGGGATGTCCCGTACTTCAAAAACACCACTTAGTATCTTTTTGGCCCATCGGGGGAAAAAGGTCGTTAACTATCCGATTATTCCAGAAATTGCTCCTCCGCAAGAGCTGCTAAACTTGCCGTCGAACCGACTGATCGGACTAACCATGAAGCCGGAGTATATGCTGAAGATTCGCTCCGAGCGGCTGAAGGTGCTTGGGTTACCGACTGGCTCCCAATATGCAAGTCTGGAGCGGATTACAGAGGAGATGGAATATGCCTCTTCTCTGTTCAATAAGCTAGGCTGTCCTGTAATCGATATTACCGACAAAGCTATAGAAGAAACCGCCGGTATTATAATGGGTTATATCTAACATTCAGTTAAAATTTATGGGATGTACTGGAGGGAATTAGAATGGATCGCGAACTGGCTCTTGAGATTGTACGGGTAACTGAACTAGGTGCATTATCCTCAGCTCGCTGGATCGGGCGGGGAGATAAAAATGCGGCAGATGATGCAGCCACGACTGCCATCCGCTCCATGTTTGATTCTGTCTCCATCGACGGAACGGTCGTCATTGGTGAAGGAGAGATGGATGATGCTCCAATGCTCTATATTGGCGAGAAAGTCGGGAATCAAAAGGGTCCGTCTGTCGATGTAGCCGTCGATCCTCTGGAAGGCACTGAAGTGGTGGCCTGTGGTCTTCACAATGCACAATCCGTGATTGCCATAGCAGATAAGGGCAGTCTGCTGCATGCTCCAGACATTTATATGGAGAAACTCGCTTGCGGCCCTGAACTTGCTGGAAAGCTTAGTCTGGAAGACCCTGTAGAGGTCACTCTCCAGAAAGCATGCCACTTCAGCGGCAAGTCCCTCTCCGAGCTAACCGTCATGGTACTTGACCGCAAGCGGCATGAAGAGCTCATTCATAGCCTTCGTGAAGCGGGTGTACGGATTAAACTACTAGGACACGGAGATGTAGCTGGCGCTATTGCGGCAGCTCTACCAGATAGCGATGTCGATTTGTACATGGGCTCGGGCGGAGCACCTGAAGGCGTCCTTGCCGCTGCCGCACTGAAATGTCTTGGTGGAGAAAAGCAGGGCCGTTTGCTTCCTGATGGACCTCTTGAGCAGCAGCGCTGTGTCCGTATGGGAATTTCTAATCCTACGCGAGTGTTATACATGGAGGACATGGTTGGCACAGGCGACGTACTCTTTGCCGCCACTGGCGTAACCTCAGGTGAATTTCTGAATGGTGTCCGTTTTATCGGCAAAGAGCGCGCTGAGACGCATTCGGTCATCATGCGGGCACAGAGTCGAACAATCCGCTACATCCGTAGCATTCATTTCCTGCCTGGCAAAGAAATACCGGATGGACTAACCGTTAGACAGAATGTTGCCTCTCTATAGCATTACACAAAAAAACAGGCTATCTCACCAGCTCACCCTTGGCTAGTGAAATAGTCTGTTTTTATTACTAAATAGATAATCATCTCTTATTTATTTCTAATGCGCTCACTCGCTAAGGTATCCATGGCATCCATGGTTCCGGTAGCTTGAGCCAAATTTCTCGCCTCTTGTTGATCAGCTGCCCGGAGCGCATCACTTTCCTTTACACTGCCATCATAATTTCGATTCTCAGCTGTATTCATATTCGCAATTTCCTCAAAACGGTCTGCGTTCAGACTATTATGCTGTACGAAGATCCGCTTCACTTCTTCCTCTTTCTGCTCGCCCTCCACATCCACCATTACAAGAATATGGCCTTCATCTACATAGTTATCGTAACGCTTGGCTTCCTCTTCAGGAATGCCAAGTCCAATAAGACCGCCAACTAATCCACCGCTGCCTGCACCTATTGCCGCTCCAGCAAGTGTTGCCGCAAGCGGTCCGGCTGCAATGATCGGCCCGATGCCTGGAATAGCCAGAGCGCCTATCCCCATCAAGAGCCCAGTTAATCCACCCAGCAGACCACCCGTAGCTGCACCAGTAGCTATTCCTTCCGGCGCTTGGGTCCCTGATTCATCTCTAAGCGTATCCGCACTCTCTGAATTTCTCGCGATAATCGATATGTCCTCTGTTCTGCAGCCTTGACGTTTCAACTCTTCAATAGCCCTCGAAGCTTCGTATTCGGCAGCAAAGACACCCACTATTCTCTTATTCATCTCCATTACCTCCTAGTGATCGAAGTTAGCTCATACGTTCAGCTTCATAGCTTACTTAACCAAACTGGGCAGGGATAAACTTCTATCTCAGAATTCATAAAGTATTCCAAGTAATGTCCCTGCTAAAATATACTGTATAATA
This sequence comes from Paenibacillus sp. NPDC101420, assembly GCF_050277435.1. Lineage (NCBI taxonomy): Bacteria > Bacillati > Bacillota > Bacilli > Caryophanales > Paenibacillaceae > Paenibacillus > Paenibacillus sp. NPDC101420. The sequence continues at coordinate 273,485 of NZ_JBNNSE010000006.1, read as the reverse complement.
AAAGAAGACGGGCAAATTTGCCCTTGGTTAACTCTATAAAAGAAAGAGACTGAAGCATTCATGGCGATATTTAATTATAATTCTGAGCGTCCCTTCAGAGGTAATCCCGATCTGCATCTCCATTACTGGGGGCGGGAGCAGTGTCTACCTGGGCATTTTTTCGGACCCGGAGTTCGTGACGTGTACAAAATACATTTCATTCATGAGGGAACTGGAAAGGTATCTGTAGGTGAACAAACCCATATCCTGCAAGCGGGACAAGCTTTTCTTACCTACCCTCATATCGTTACTTCTTATGCAGCGGACCTGACCAATCCTTGGATCTATTCCTGGGTAGCCTTTACCGGAGAACAGGTATCATATATTTTATCCAAAACCTCCTTGACCCCTGAGCAGCCAATCTTCCCGATGGATAAACAGCTTATGCCTAATCTCTACGAACGCCTGACAGAAGCAGCCGACAATTCGGATTGTCTTGACCTGCCGCTAAAAGCGATCATGTATGAGTTTTTCTCCCTCTTGCTACAAGCGGTGCCAGCTGTTCCGGATGTACTACCTTTACCGCGTCAAAAGAGTATTTACGTCGAGCAAAGTCTCCACTTTTTGCATACACATTATTGTGAGAACATTTCGGTGGAAATGCTGTCTTCTTCTCTCAAGCTGGATCGCAAATATTTATCTTCCTTGTTCAAACGGACCATTGGTATGCCACCACAGCAGTATTTATTGAATTACCGTGTCGCTAAAGCATGCGAGCTTCTGACAGAAACCCTCTGTACTATCGGTGAGATCTCGCGTTCCGTCGGCTATCAGGACCCCTTACTCTTTTCGCGAATGTTCAAGAAGGTGAAAGGTTGTTCTCCAAAAGAATACCGTATCCGTCATCTCGAAAATGACATTGTGCTATAAACTTCTTCCTTGCTGACATACGTTTGTCCGGGATCTTTCGCTACAATAAGGACGTAACGTAATCAGAAAAAAAGTCTTTTTAGGAGGAAATAATGATGTATAACGCAAGCGCTACCAGATATGACAATATGAAATATAACCGCACTGGAAAAAGCGGTCTACTCCTTCCGGCGATCTCGCTAGGACTTTGGCATAACTTTGGCGGAAACGACTTATTCGAGAATGGTCGCGCCATGGCAAGAAGAGCTTTCGATCTTGGAATCACTCATTTTGATCTCGCTAATAACTACGGTCCTCCAGCTGGCTCCGCAGAAGAAAGCTTTGGTCAAATCCTTAAGAAGGATCTTGCTCCTTATCGTGATGAAATGGTCATCTCGACTAAAGCCGGATATTATATGTGGGCCGGTCCTTATGGCGAATGGGGCTCCAAGAAATATCTCGTCTCCAGTCTAGACCAAAGCTTGAAACGTATGGGCCTTGATTATGTAGATATTTTCTACCATCACCGTCCAGATCCGAATACACCACTGGAAGAAACTATGGCTGCGCTGGATCTTATTGTACGTCAAGGTAAAGCGCTGTATGTTGGGATTTCGAATTACAACCCTGAACAGACACGTGAAGCGGCACAAATTCTGCGTCGACTTGGAACGCCATGCCTGATTCATCAACCTAACTACTCCATGATGTCCCGCTGGATTGAAGATGGCTTGCAGGATGTATTAACTGAGGAGGGTATCGGATCGATTGTGTTCTCTCCACTACAAGGAGGCATTCTGACCGACCGCTATCTTAACGGAATTGCTCCTGATTCTCGCGCTGCTGGACCAAGTGTATTCCTGTCCGAAGATGCCATTACGGAAGAGAAGATCGCTAAAGTTCGCAAACTGAACGAGATTGCTGCTGCACGTGGACAAAAAATGTCTCAGCTAGCGTTATCTTGGGTACTCCGCGGAGGTAAAGTCACTTCAGCTTTGATCGGTGCAAGTAAGGTGAGCCAGATTGAAGATGCAGTCGCTTCCTTGAATGCACCGGAGCTAAGCGCAGAAGAGCTGGAGCAAATCGAGACGATTTTGCGAGGATAATTATAGATTAAACCATAAAGACGGCCAATGAGGTCAGGCAGCTTAAGCTGCTCTGGCATTTCATTGGCCGTTTTTTTAAACATTTTAGATTAAAGCTTGGAGATCAATTGCACTCATTAGTATGACAACCATTTCCTGACGAGAAATTGCCTTCTCAGGTGCAAACTTCTGCGCACAGCGTTTATAACAAAGTTCAATTCAAGTACTACATTATCTGGCACGTCCGTTTTCTCATCTCACTACAGTATATAAATGAAGTCAACTTTAAAGTCAAAATAATAAGCCTACTCCGAAGAATAGGCTTGATTGAAAGATATTTATGTTCGAGTTCCTAGTCTACGTAGGCTTCTGACAGTATATAATTGCTACTGTTATAGGTCTCTACATCATATGAAAAATAGACGTAAACAGTACTGAGAGCATTAAAGTCTTTCGGCTGAAAAGAGAAGCTGAAACGTTGGAAATACTCATTTTTATCACTGATAAGCCCAACCTCAATATCAGAAAGTTTAGCATTCTGTAAAGCCTTTGCAAAGGAATTGAGAGTTGATGCCGAATTCGCTTTTTTTGTGCCTGTTACCAAATCAGAATAATTATTTATAAAGTAGTCATCACCCAAAGAAGTTCCCGAATTCTCACGAGAAGTGGATACATTTTTCGATAAATAAGCGGCGTAGTTGGAAGTATCTCCACTTAATAGGGAATCTCCGTACATTTTAAGAAGAATCACAGCTTGTTCCTTTAATTTACTAGTCATTTGTGATGTAGTTCCAGAAAGTACCTTGATATCACTAGAAGTCGATGATGTGCTTGTACTTGGAGATGTGACCGGAGTCGATGATGTGCTTGTACTCGGAGGTGCGACTGAGGTCGTCGCATCATTATAAGGAATCCCGTTTGCGGAACCACTATCCAGTGAAATCACTTGTGTTGCGCTGTTCAACGACAAGTTGACACCAAGAGCCTCTGCTGTAGAACGTAATGGTAAATAGGTAGTACCGTTGTAGACAAGCGCGGAGAGATTCTTTCCATTACCATCTTTTGGTTGCCATGAATTACCATCGACTTTGAACTTGATATTTGAATTTAAAGCGGCTTGGATCTTTGTGATACCATTTGCTGCTCCCGCTCCAACTACCCCGAACACTAAGCTGCATACTACTAATGAACTGATGAATACTGACTTCTTCACTTGCATAGACATATTACCCCCTAGATGTAATTGATGTATCCCTTAGTATGTAGAACATTAGGTTAACCGTTGGGTTACTAATGGATTATCTCAGTACGATTCTTCTGAACCAAATAACTTTTTCATACCGTTCGCTGAATACCTCCCACAACCTTCTTCAAAAAAGGAGTTCCTGCAGTAGAATGAAAACCGCAGACAATCCTCTCCTCATTAAATATGTATGCAATGGAAATACTTACCTATGGTAAGGTATAATCTAACAAATGACAATGCATTTTTTAATATACACCATGTTATTTTCGACTATCATCCACTTTCTTCAACATACCAATCATTGTGATGAACACCAACACCCCGATCACTCCGACATCCAGTCCAATCCAATCTGCAAATTATATTGATGTACATATTTACATATACAGAAGGGAATAGAACCGCAAAACCACCACCACCAACATAAGAATAATAAGGATACTGGCAAGAGTAGAGAGACATTGATCGCTTCCAGCGTAGCCGTTACTCCATAGAGCACAGCAGACAACGCCAAAAAGGAACGGGTATAAAAATACCCCGCTCCTATAGATCCAGCAACGATAAAAATAAGTAAGGTGTAAAAAGGTAGCTTTTCAAGTTTAAGTGTTGTCATCAGAACTACTCTTGTTCGACAGGATTCACCGGAATCCCTTCTATCCTACTCACCCAAATATCTGCGTAATATACACCATAATCAATAATCCAAAGATAAACGAATACGTCGAAGGCCGTTCGTAACCATGACCATGACTCTCTGGAATAAGTTCCTTATAGACGATGAATAGCATAGCCCCGGCGGCAAAAGCAAGACCATAGCCCACTACATTCTGTAGGTAACTCGCCGTAAAATACCCAATAACCGCAGATACCATTTCCATAAGTCCGGTAAGCGTAACGATTCCCAATGCTTTTAACTTAGTTGTTCTAGAATTCATCAGAAAGACTGCGAGAATCAATCCTTCAGGCATATTTTGCGCACCAATCGCTATGGCCACGGTGGGACCCAGACTCGCCTGCTCACTGGCATAACTGAATCCCGTACTAAGACCTTCTGGTATATTGTGAATGAACAATGCAATCAAAACGAGCAACGCCTTGGAATCCATATTGGTATATCCGGGTTTATTCTCCACGTCGATATGCGGGATGTTCTTTTCAATTAAATCAAGCAGTAGAACTCCTGTAATCAGGCCCAAGGTTAATGCGATAATTCCCGATTCTTTAATCGCTTGCGGCATGAGTCCAAATGTAGAAGCCGATACCATTATACCTGCAGTAAAAGCAACTAGAACGTCCTTCCATTTCTCAGATAACCTCTTCACGAACAGGATCGGAAACGCTCCAAGAACCGTAGCCATTGCTGATACAAAGCTGCCAATAAGCGCAGATTCCAAACCTTCAACTCCTTCATTACAATTCTGATAGACCAACATATGTTAACACAAAAAGTATTATTACTTCTATATAGCTTTTCCGAATAGTACGCTAATCATAAAAAGACCCCCATAGGCTCGATTCATACCCTAAGGAGGTCTTTGTCTAACATATAATTATGCGATTCTATTACACTAGCTTCTTCCGAATCATGCCGGAAATCAGATCAATAATCGTAATCATCGCAATGATACCTAGCAGGATAATTCCGACACGGTCCCAATTCCGTGAACTGAGGGCGAAGATTAACGGTGTGCCAATCCCGCCTGCTCCAATCACACCCAGAATCGTAGCTGAGCGAACGTTAATTTCGAATCTGTATAAAGTGTAGGATAGAAAGCCTGGCAATACCTGCGGCACAACAGCAAACCATAACACCTGCATGCGGCTGGCACCAGAAGAGATTAAGGCTTCGAGTGGACCGTTATCAATATTCTCAATCTCATCCGCGAACAATTTGCCGAGCATGCCGACAGAATGCAGTCCTAGAGCCAGTACACCCGCAAATGAACCCGGTCCAACAGCCTTGATGAACAGCAAAGCCATAATGATCTCAGGGAATGTCCGTATAAAGCTTAATATTAGCTTGCCGGAGCCCGAAATCGCCTTTCCCTTGCTCATGTTGACCGCAGCCCAAAAAGCAAAGGGGATACATATGAAGGTCGAGATAAAAGTCCCTAAAATTGAAATAGCCAACGTCTCAAGTAATCCTCGAAGCAGATCCTCCCCATCTGGTAAATAAACGAAGGCCCAGTCAGGAGAGAATATCCCGGCAAAGATGGCCTTAGTAATGATCCCAGCGGTTTCTTTAAATCCATTAAACGGCACTCCCGAAAAAGCCCAGATGTACACTGCCGCTAATGCTACATAAATCAGCCATCGGAAACGATTTTTACGAGGTTTGGGTACTAGGGTATTCCATGATTTACTCATATTAATTTCTCCCGCAGCTTAGTGCTTACATAATCAATAATCAAGACTACTGCTAATGTGAACAAGATGATGGTGCAAGTCTTATCGTATTCTAAAAAGCCTAATGTCACTTCATAGTAATGGCCGATTCCACCCGCGCCTACCAAACCTAAAACTGCTGCAGCACGGACATTAATCTCAAAGGCATACAACACATAAGACATGAAATGAGCCTGTACCTGCGGAATGACGCCGAACATAATTCGTTGAGTCTTATTCGCTCCGACTGAAGTCATTGCTTCCAAAGGTCCCTGTTCAATCGTCTCCAACGATTCATAGGTAAGCTTGGCGATCAGCCCTAGCGAAAATACCGTCAAAGCAAATATTCCCGGAAGCGCACCGAGGCCAAAAATGGCGACAAAAATAGAAGCCAGCAGTAGATCGGGAATTGTGCGGATCAAATTCAGCAGCATACGTACCGGATAATGAAGCCATCGGCTTTGCGTAATATTGCTTGCACACAGCAGGGCAATGGGAACCGCCAGAATGGCACCAAACGTTGTACCGACCAATGCCATCCGGATCGTCTCCAGCATCGCATCTATAATATTGTCAAAATACCCCCAGTTTGGAGGGAACATTTCCTTAAGCAGATCCAGCATATTTGGCAGACCGGAGATCAGCTCTCCAATGGATGAATCGGTCAAGACCGCACTTCTCCACAGTAATACTACTAATATAATGGCTGTAAAATAATGCTTTATCTTCCTTGGTGGTTTGGGATGTAGCTTCTCTGCATTCACACTCATATCACATGCCTCCGCTTACAGGCTCACCTAACAACTCATCCTGATGAATCGGTCTGCCGTAAATCTCAGCAAATTTCTCATCGGTGGCCTCGGATACAGGACCATCGAAGACCACTTCTCCTGCCCGGAGCCCAATAATCCGGGTGGCATATTCTCTAGCGAGGTCGATAAAATGCAAATTCACGATGGTCGTAATCCCAAGCTCCATATTAATCTTTTTCAAATCATCCATAACCTGCTTGGTCGTCAGTGGATCCAGTGAAGCGACAGGTTCATCTGCAAGGATAATTTGCGCCTCCTGCGCAAGAACACGAGCAATAGCCACGCGCTGCTGCTGACCTCCAGATAGTTGATCTGCACGTGTGTAGGCCTTCTCAGCAATATTGACCCGATCGAGAGACTCAAAAGCTAAATCAATATCCTTCTGTGGGAATTTGCCAATTATCGTCCGTATTGTGGAATGATAGCCGACCCGCCCTGCCAATACATTACGAAGCACAGTCGTACGTTTCACCAAGTTGAAGCTTTGGAAGATCATTCCGATATTTCTACGGATCATTCGGAGCTGGCTCCCCTTTGCCTTCGTGATGGATTGCCCATTTATAAGAATATCGCCTTCTGAAATATCATGAAGCCGGTTAATGGAACGTAGCAGGGTTGACTTTCCAGCACCCGAAAGACCAACAATAGCTACAAATTCTCCAGCTGGAATAGTCAGGTTAATGTTGTTTAAGCCTTTGGTTCCGTTTAGATACGTCTTGGACACATTACGAAGCTCTATCATGAAAATCATTCCTTTTTGTGTTTTCGTATATTCGTATAAAAGAGATAGCCAGGTCCGGGGGGGGAATCCGGAGCTGGCTATCCTTAGTTCCTGTTATACACCAACATCGTTGTATCCTTGAACGGCCTGAACTACTCTGTTTTTACTTTATTGTTGTATTCACGAACAATGTCAAAGTTGCTATCTTGTGACTTCACATAACCTTCATGCGAGTAAATATCTTTGATAATCTCATGTCCTTCTTTGTCAGCAGCGATATCAATAAACGCCTGCTGAATCTTCTCAATCCATTCCTTATTCATATCTGAACGGACCGAAATCGTGTCGTTAGGGATTTTATCAGTAAAAGCGAGAACACGAGTATCTTCAAATACTTTCGGATAATCCTTAACGACTATATTACGAGCATCCTGGAAAATAGCTGCGGCATCTACATCACCGTTCAGTACAGCAAGAACGCCTTGGTCATGTCCCTTAACCGTGATAGCTTGTACATCCTTCAACGGATCAAGTCCTGCATCCATTAGTGTTGCAGCCGGCCACACAAAACCTGCTGAGGATGTAACGTTTTGATAAGCGATTTTTTTGCCTTTCAAATCGGCAACGGATTGGATCGCAGAATCTTTCTTAACGATAATCATAGATTTATAGAAGTCAGCCAATTCATCTGTCGGAGCACCCGTTTCATCATTTACACCAAAACGTTGAGCTTGAAGAATAACTTCAGCAGCTCCTTTTTCTTTTGCCAATACGTAAGCTGTTGGAGGAAGGAAACCTAAATCTACTTTTTTGGAAGCCATAGCTTCGATAACAGTGTTGTAATCAGTAGAGACACTTACTTCTACAGGAATACCGAGTTTATCACCCAGTAATTTTTCAAGAGGTTTCGCCTTAGCTTCGAGCGTATCCGCATTTTGGGAAGGGACAAATTGTACTGTGAGCTTCTCTGGAACATAACCCTCTGCTACAGGAGCTGCCGTTTCCTTCGGTGCATTTGCTCCATCCGTCGATCCTTGGTTTGCAGTATTAGCAGTGTTATTAGCACCACAACCACTAAGCAAAGTAATAGACATCATTAGCGGCAATACGAATTTACTTATTTTTCTCAAACGAAAGACCTCCACTGTTCTCTTTTTTTTAGTACTTCTAGACTATAAATATTTTGTATTAAATCTAAGGCCTCTAACTATTAAATATATGTAAAATTTATTTCAATCTCTTAAAATTTCCAAATTATCTGATAGAATGAGGTCTGAACTTATTATCCGTAGGAGGCTACCCATGAATAAAGACAACACCTTAACCTGCGAAATCCTCATAACAAGTGATCTACATGGGCATTTAGGGCCCATTGATTACCGCACGGGTGAGAAACAACAAAAAGGCTTAGCAACCATTGCTAGCCTTATTAAACAAGAAAGATCCCATTGTCCAGAGCTAATACTTCTCGATAACGGTGATCTTATTCAAGGTACACCGCTAGCTTATTATGCAGCCACACAGTACAGTGACGAACTAAATCCAGGCATAGCTGCATTGAATGAATTGAAATATGACGCTGCAATTATTGGCAACCATGAATTTAATTTTGGTAAGCCACTGCTTAATAAAGCCATTCAGGATTCAAAATTCCCTTGGTTATCTGCTGGAATTATAGATCGCGCGACATGTAAACCTGCATTTGGTAGACCCTATATCATCAAATGGATAGACAAAAAAATCAAAGTAGCCATTCTAGGAGTTACCACACATTACATTCCCCACTGGGAGAATCCTGTCCATATAGAAGGACTTCAATTCAAGGATTCGTTAGAGACTGTAAAGATTTGGTGTGCCACTATTAGAGAAGAAGAACAGCCCGATTTACTCGTTGTAGCTTATCATGGCGGGTTCGAGCGCGACCTCCTTAGTGGTGAACCTGTAGAGAGACTAACTGGAGAGAATCAAGCCTATGCAATGTGCACAGAGGTTGAAGGCTTAGATGTATTAATTACCGGACATCAGCATCGCTTCATAGCTAGTGAGCTAAATGGTGTGACGATCATACAGCCTGGTTGTAATGGACATTCCCTCGGTAAGATTTCAGTAGTCTTTCAAAAAGAAAACGAACGTTGGAAGATTAAGAGTAAACAAGCCGAACTCCTTGCTGTAGACGACAAGACCGCTGTAGATGATACAATTCTAGAGCTTAGCAGCACGCTTGAATCAGAAACAGAAGCCTGGTTGGATGAGAGAATAGGTACAGTTATCGGTGACCTTTCTATTTCTAGTGCAGATGAATGCCGATTGGCTGACCATCCCTTTATAGAATTTATGAATAAGGTACAAATGGAAGCTACAGGTGTAGAGATCTCGACAGCAGCTTTACTCAGCAACGATTGCAAGGGCTTCAGTAACACCATTACCCGGAGAGATATTCTTTCCAACTTCATTTATCCTAACACGCTAACTGTGCTAAGACTGACCGGACAAGATATAAAAGAGGCACTGGAACAAACCGCCAACTATTTTCAAAAGGATCTAGAGGGAAATGTAATTGTTAACCCTGCTTATGTAGAACCTAAATCGCAACATTACAATTATGATATGTGGGAAGGCATCCACTACGAGCTTCATGTCAATAAACCTGTAGGCAAAAGAGTCCTCCATCTGCTGCATCGTGGGCAGCCTGTGGAGGACTCTAAGGAATATGATGTTGTTATGAACAACTATAGAGCAAGCGGCGGTGGAGATTATGAGATGTATAAGGGCAAGCCGATTATCAAAGAAGTACTGATCGACATGTCTGAAATTGTCACGAATTACATTGAAAAACGCGGCCAAATTGAAGCTACCTGTGATCACAACTGGAGAGTTGTTTAGGTCGTACTGATGAATGCCTCAATATCGGTTTCAATCAGCATTAAAGCACCTCTCCAAAAATCAATGGAGTGTACATCAATATCCATAAACTTTGCTACATCTGCAATATTATGCTTGCTGGTAGCACTAAGGAACTGACGATACCGGGCGACAAACTCCTCGCCCTTTTTTAAATATTCTGCGTAGAGTCCTTTAGCGAATAACAGTCCGAAAGAATACGGGAAGTTCATAAATTCATAACCAGCCATAAAATATCCGGCCTTGTTCATCCACATGTAAGGATGGATCGTATCAGGATCAATGCTCTCACCGTAAGCTTCCACCATACAAGCAATCATCAGTTCGTTCAGCTCTTGAACAGGAAGCGGACCCGAGGTTCTTCTCTCATATAGTTTAAGCTCAAATAAATAACGGGCATAGAAGTCTACAAGATAATACCCAGCATCGGAAATACTTCTCTCCAATATAAGCTGCGTTTCCTTCTTGGTCGAACTAGTGAGTAGTGCCTGATTTACGATCGTCTCGCAAAAGATCGAAGCCGTTTCGGCAATCGGTATCGGATAATCTGTGTTCAGCATCGTTTCTTCTCCCAGACAGGAGCTATGATATGCATGGCCGAGCTCATGGGCAAGAATACTAATATCTATAGCATTTCCAGTGAACTGTGTCATGATTCTGCTCTCGCCTATCGGAAAAATATCAATGCAGAGCCCATATCCACCCTTACCCGCTCTAGGTTCTGCATCAATCCATTGCTGATCAAAAGCCTTTTGAGCTAAATTGGCCAATTCCTCGCTAAAGGTTCCGAAGCTAGAGACAATTGTTTTTTGAGCATCTTCGTAAGAGATTTTTACACTTTCTTCGCCAATCGGTGCAAAAATATCGTAAAAAGGCAGCTTTGTGGAATGTCCCAGCCGTTCGGCTTTCTTTTGATAATAGGTATGAAAAGCTGGCAAACTCTCCTGAAGAGCGGCGAGCATTGCCGATAAAGTTTCACTGTCCATTCGCGATGCCACTAACACCTTTTCCAGAGAAGATTGATATCCACGCATGCCATTAATCGTTAGCGCCTCACCACTTATTCCATTCATGCAAGCTGCACAAACCCCAGCAATACGACTGCAAGCTTCAGCCTCGGCTTCATAAGCCGCTTTTCTTAATTTAGCGTTATTCTCATAGGCCATACTCCTTAGTTCCGCAAGCGTTACTTTCTTAGTTTCCCCTTGTATTACCACATCTGCAAGTGTACTCGATACGCTCTCCATGTAGAGCCTTCCCCACGCTTTGGAACCCGTGCTCTGCATTCTGGCAATCGCAACTTCTACTTCCTCATTTAACACATAACGGGATTGCAGAAGAAGCTCCTTTAAATAAAATTGATGTTTCAAAAGATAAGTTGAGCTAACGATAAGCTCATCTATGTGTTCACAAGTGCTAATCCATCGTTTAAAACCCGCAACTACCCCAGCAATCTCTGAGCTCATATGTTCAATATCATCAGCAAGATTCATGGCTTCCTCAGAACTGCTGTCTGCGCTAAGGGTTAACTCTGCATAGGCTAATAAACATACATATACGCTTTTATAATCGTTGTAGAGTCTTAGAAAGTCCTCGATCCCTGCGACGGAAACACCCTCAAGCTTTAGATTGCCCTCAGCCCAGGCTTTCAAATCTATAATAAGTTGACCGAGTAGCTCACGATCGCCTTTTAACTTCTCTGACTCAAAGGAAGGATATAAGCTATCCAGATTCCATGTCATATTCATTTGTGAACCTCTCCTCTACTTCTTTGGCCATCCCTGATTTCTTCATTATACCGTCCTTAGTGGGTAAAATCTGTATACTACCTATGTTTTCGGGATGGCGCAAGAACAAAAAAAAAGGACCCTGCCAACGTATGGCAGGGTCAAGGTCTATATTATAAGGGGGTTATGTGATTACTATAACCCTCTTAGCTTAAAAGAATATGAATAGTAGATAAAGATTGGCTTAATCTACAGATCTCTGTCCTCTTCATCAACAAAAAAAGGACCCTGCCAACGTCCGGCAGGGTCAAGGTCTATATTTAAGGGGGTTATGTGATTACTATAACCCCCTTAGCTTAAAACGATATGAATAGTACCTAAAGATTAGCTTAATCTGAAATCATCCCTTATTGGCTTAAAGCTGAAGGGTTATTTCTGGCCTTAGTAATCTGAATCCCAATATAAATAATTAGAAACAGCACCATGAACCCAGCAGAATAACGATACATCATCCCATAATCGGATGCCGCCGAGATTGCCCCAAGAATAATGGCCCCACTGGCTACCCCTAAATCTGTTGAGTTATAAAACATACTGTTCGCCATACCATACTGTGCAGGTGTAGATGTCCGAAGCATCCAAGCCTGTATAGTAGGCTGGATAGCTCCAAAGCCGAGTCCATACAGCAATGCGGATATAATGAGCATTGGCATGGATGTTGTATACGAGAGCACTGTTAAGCTCGCGACGACACAAACCGCTGCGGGAATCAGAACAGCAGCCGGACCTCTTTTATCAAATAATCTGCCGGAAATAGGTCTAATAATGATGATCGTAATCGCGTTAAATAAGAAGAACAAACCCACTTGCTCTAAATGCACCGATTCGCCGAACAAAGCGATAAAGCTAAGCAATCCACCATAAGTGATCGCGAGTAAGACATTCAGTATTGCAGGCAATACTAACTTTGTATTAAAAGGAACCTTGAGTGGTTTGGATGGTGCAATGGATCGCTCAATAGGCTGTTTTTTCGGTACAGCTGGAAGTGAACGTGAGAACAATAAGACTGGAAAGGCAAGAAGCAAGGTGAATGTTCCGATCATCGCCAGTGTTCCAAACCCCGATTGCTTCATTACGTTCAAACCAATCATAGGGCCAATGGACATTGCAAGACTGGTTGATAAGCCGAAATAGCCGATCCCTTCGCCCATTCTTTTGCTAGGAATAATCTGTGAAACAATCGTGGGAATAATCGTGCTGGCAATCCCGAACCCAATCCCATAGCCTACCCGCATCAGCAATAGTGACCCGATTGAGTCTGCTACCACATAAAGACCGGTTATGGCGGCCGCGATGGCTAAACCAATATATAGTAGTACATTGCGGCTAACCCTCCGCATCAGAAAAGCAGTCATAAAACGTGAAGCAATCGCAGTTAGCGCAAATACACTTGTAACCAAGCTGACCATAATATCTCCGGCTTGAAATTCACTTTTAACATAAGACGGAAATGAAGATAGCAGCATCTGTAAATTCATAAATAAAAATAAAGCACTAAACGTTAAAGCAATAAAAGACTTGGTCCATAGTTTCGTACGTAGTTCTTGTTGTTCTGGCATAACTTACGTTCCTACTCTCCATCATTTATTTGATCAATATGATTGTTTATTCTTAGCAGCAACCCCATGAGCAGCTCATATTCATCACTGGAAATACAGTTCATAATCTCATCTGTGACTTGATCCTCAATAGGAAAGGTCTCCTTAATCAGAGCTCTTCCTTTATCCGTAATATAAACCTTAAAAGAACGCCGATCATTCTCCCCGGTTCTTTTATAGACCAGTCCTTTTCCCTCCAAGTGATCCAGAATTCGCGTCGTAGTTGGTTTATCCTTACCCGAACGCTTCGCGATATCCTTCTGAATCAGCCCTTCCGTTCTGTCGACTTGAAAAAGCACTGACCATTGCTCAGGTGTTATATCATATTCCTTTAGCCCATTTTGGAATAACGCGCTTAATTTACGATAGGTCGTTCCCATCATAAATCCTAACGTAAGTTCGGATTGGTTATGCTTTGTCGTCATGATCAGACCTCTTCTCATTTCATCTTCTTTTTAATAGTTGCTTAAACAATTATATTCTAGACAACTAAATTTGTAAAGGTGAGACAAAATTATAAACTAACTATTATTAAGTTGCTTGACAAAGTAAACTAAACACGGTATTATTATCTCATGTTAAAGATACTTAATTTAAAGACAACTAGAGCGTAACCCGCTTAATATTATTTATTTAAAGGTTGTGTAATTCATGGGATTTCTAGACAAACTATTTGGTAGAACAAAAATCGAGGAGGAACAAACAATGTCTAAATTAAACATCGGAATCATTCTGGGAAGTACTCGTCAAGGTCGTTTAAGCCCACAAGTAGGGGAATGGGTTAAAAAGGTAGCAGATGCACGTGGAGATGCTAATTATGAGATCGTAGATATCGCGGACTTCAAACTTCCACTAATGGGAGAAGTTGATGCCACTGAACAAGCAACCGCTTGGAATACAAAGCTTGCTACATTAGACGGTTTCGTATTTATCGTTCAAGAGTACAACCACAGTATTTCCGCATCACTGAAAAATGCACTCGATTACGCACGTGAAGCTTGGAACAACAAAGCAGCGGGTATCGTAAGTTATGGTTCTGTAGGCGGCGCTCGTGCAGCTGAGCATTTACGTGGAATTTTGGGAGAACTGTCAGTAGCAGACGTTCGTGTACATCCGGCCCTGTCACTGTTCACTGATTTCGAGAACGGTTCTGTGTTCAAACCAGCGGATCTTCACCTGACCAATGTAAACGGCATGCTTGATCAAGTATTGGCTTGGAGCGGTGCGCTCAAGACGCTTCGTTAAGATCACCCGCTTTAATATTATGAAATACACCTCTTAGAATAGACATTGATAAACCTATGGTTTGTCCGGTCGATTCTAAGGGTGTATTTTTTGTGTGTGATGAAATGACCACCTTGTATAGAATCTTTTCTCGCATAATCGGCGAGGATTTCAATCTACAACAAGGAGCAATGATCATATGGTTTGCGCTTGCATTATTAACAGCTCTCGCTTGGGGAGGGCGAGTGTTTGGGGTGAAGTGCCCGGGCCATAGCATCCATATAGCTCTGAACGGCGCGCTGACTCACTTCCGCTTCTGGAACGAATATTTCGAAAAGATGAAAACATCCGGGATACAGGTGAAATTCGATATCTACACCTGCATGCGCAAGTCGTGTTACATATTCGATAGTCTCATCTCGGAATAAATCAAGCTGACCTACACATGTATAGGTTGGTGGCAGTCCAGCTAAATTCTCCGCTCTCGTTGGTACCGCATAGGAAGTTATCCTACTGGCATCGTTCTCCTCGCCCAGGTACATGTTCCAAGCCGTTAAGTTGTCCGTCCGGTTCCAGATTGCACCTTCTTCCGTAATCTCATGGCTTGATGGCGTAGTGTTACGGTTGTCGAGCATCGGGTACAACGGCATCTGAAAGATAATGGATGGTCCACCTTTGTCTCGTGCCATCAGCGCAAGTGCTGCTGTCAGCCCGCCGCCACCGCTTGCACCAGCAATCGCAACCCGATTCTCATCAATGCCAAGCGATTCCGCCTCCTCCGTCATCCATACTAAGCCAGCATAACAATCTTCGATTGCAGCTGGATAGGGGTGCTCGGGTGCCAGCCTATAATCAACCGACACGACAACACATCTAGCCGTCTGAACAAAGCGTTCACACAACTCATCATCCATATCAGGATGTCCCAACACGTATCCGCCACCGTGAATCCACAACATAGCTGGAAGCTTGTCAGCATTTCGCCCAGCAGGTTCATAAATTTTTACCATTATCTCCCCTGCAACACCC
Organism: Paenibacillus sp. NPDC101420; assembly: GCF_050277435.1. Lineage (NCBI taxonomy): Bacteria > Bacillati > Bacillota > Bacilli > Caryophanales > Paenibacillaceae > Paenibacillus > Paenibacillus sp. NPDC101420. Next base: position 257,809 of record NZ_JBNNSE010000006.1, on the reverse strand, counting down.
GGAATTTTTCGACTGGTTGTGTTTACATGCTCTGACCTCTTCAGTGACGGAGCCGACACTAAACTTCTGCTCCACTCTAAATTCTCTTCCAATTGAAACCCTGGAAATTGTGAATATGCCTCTCTTAATTCTGGTAGTATACGTTTATCGATACTCAAGAAAATCCCTCCAATACAATAATGATTGCTTGTATAATCCTTATTCCTTCTCAGCCTCCCACTTGGCAATTTCCTCTCGTACTCGTGGAGCAACCTCCGTTCCGAGCAGTTCTATAGCCCGCAACACAAGTTCATGCTGCATCGTGCTTAGTGGAACATACATCATAAAGCGTGTTATTCCTACATGCTTCCGTAGATGAATGATCTTCTGAGCAACTGTTTCCGGATCTCCAACGTACAATGCACCCTCAAAGCTTCGGGCGGCATCATAGCTGGAGCGGTCGTAATACGACCATCCTCGCTCTTTGCCGAGCTTGTTCATGCCGTACTGGGTAGATGGAAAAAAGATATCTGCTGCCCGTTCCGTATCTTCTGCGACGAATCCAATCGAATGAGATCCCACCTGAAGCTGCGATACATCATGTCCAGCGCGGGCCGCCGCCTTCTTGTACAGCTCTACAAGCGGAGCAAAATTCATTGGATTCCCGCCAATGATCGCCAACATCAATGGCAGACCCAAAAGTCCTGCACGAACGGCGGAGCTTTGCGTACCTCCGCTGCCAATCCATATAGGTAAAGAGTTCTGGACGGGCCGGGGGTATACGCCCAAATTATGAATTGCTGGCCGATGGCCTCCCTTCCATGTTACTTTCTCGGATTCCCGTATTTTCATAAGCAGTTCGATATTTTCATTAAATAGCTCATCATAGTCATGTAAGCCATAACCAAACAACGGAAAGGATTCAACGAATGAACCCCGGCCCGCTATAATCTCGGCTCGTCCATTGGAGATGCCATCAAGCATAGCGAAATCCTGAAACACACGTACAGGATCAGCAGATGAAAGGACCGTCACAGCACTAGTCAGGCGAATCCGTTTAGTTAAGGACGCAGCAGCGGACAACACGATTGCTGGTGAAGAAGCTGCATAATCTTCACGATGATGCTCACCGATACCAAAAACATCAAGTCCCACCTGATCCGCAAGGACGATTTCTTCGACTACTTCTCGTAATCGCTGTGCATGACTCATTACAATTCCAGTCTCAATATCAGGCTTTGTTTCTACGAACGAAGTAACACCTATTTCCATGATTTATCACACCTCTTTTAATTTTTCTCCTGCACTACAACCAACAGATATTTGGGGCAACCCTATTTTTTTAAGAAGAATGCTCTAGACAACGGATTAAAGCGGTCCAATCCATCTCACCATAACCATGGGCTATTCCTTCAGATAAATGATGATGGATAAGTTGGCCCAAAGGTAGAGGAGCTTGGACGGACTGCGCTGCCTCTATAGCCAGTGCAACATCCTTCAGCCCTAGCTTCATTTTAAAACCAGCTGGTTCAAACCGCTGCTCTGTCATTATCGCCCCATAGTTCTGATATAAGGGAGATTGAAAAAGAGCATTCACCACATCCATAAAACGGGCTGGCTCTATGCCATACTTTTCTACCATCAGCTGCGTTTCTGATAAAGCTTCCAGCATAGAAGCAATTAAAAAGTTTACGCCTATTTTCACAACATTTCCTGCTTCACTATAATCCCCAATCTCGAATATTTCCTGACCTAATTGTTCTAAAACAGGAATTAACTGTCGTCTGGCTTGCTCCGGACCTGCCAAAATGATGCGCAATTTAGCTGCTTTAGCGGCATCCGGACGCCCCAGCACTGTGGCAGACACAAAGTATTGCTTTCTCTCCGCATGCGCCGCGGATAATTTCCGAGCCAGATCTACACTGATCGTACTGGCAGATATGTGAATTCCTTTTTCTGATAATCCATTCAAAATTCCATTCGGACCCTCAACAATCTCCTCCAAAGCGGCATCGTCAGAAAGCATGGTTATGACCATATCGCTCTTTTGTGCTGCCTCCAATGGTGTCTCGGCATAATGCGCTCCTTGATCTATTAGGGGTTGCGCTTTTTCACGAGTACGATTAAAAACGATTAATTCATTACCAGCTTTCAACAAATTTCGGGCCATTGGAAAGCCCATTTTCCCAAGCCCGATAAATGATATTTTCATAAGTCTCTTCTCCGCATTAAGGATGATTTACAATAACGGAACGATCGTTCCAGAATAACCAAAAAAAATTTATATTGCTGCAATTACAAAGCTTATCATCTCTTTGGCACGCTGCTGATCTTGATCTGCTTTTGCCATAATATTTATGCTTTGATGTAAATTCAGCAATAAATAAGACCACGCTTTGACATCAGTGGTTTTATCAAGTTCGCCTGATTGTCGGCCTTTTTCCAAAAGCTCGCAAAAAGCCTGTTCTAAATTCAAAAAACTAGTCTTTATCAATTCATTTATTTTTTCATCCCGCGACTCTAGTGTTGTAGCTGCATTCGTTACAAAACACCCGCCGGGTAAGCTCGTATCGTACGCTGAAGTAATATGTTGCTCAAAAAATTGTTGAATCCCTGCTCTAACGCTTGACGCCTGTTCAAGAATGACCTGTCTATTGAAGCTTACCTTTTTGTAATGTTCCAGTGCGGCAATGTACAACGTTTGCTTGTCAGAAAAAGTATCGTACAGACTAGATCGGCTAATGCCCATAACCTGCAGCAAGTCCGGTATGCTTGTTGCCTCATAACCCTTTTTCCAAAACAACAGCATCGCTTGATGTAGTGCTTGATCCTCGTTAAACTCTCTTGTCCTTGCCATGAGTAACACCTCCCGTAATGGCAATATAACATATCTGGAACGATCAGTCCAGATAAATTTAGAGAGAAAACCTTACGGTTTGCTTGGCATAGCTGATGAACTATAATTAGCCCACAAAAAGACCTGTTCGGTAGGCTTCATCGCTTACGAACAGGTCTTAGTTTATTATTCCGGTCTCTCAATTTCAAAAATCTCACCAATCGTAGCGTAATTAGCTCCCGCTAAACGACTTACTGCATTTAAGGCTCTAGGGTCAATCCGCCCCTCCTGATAAATCGATTCATCGATATGAAACTGAACAATCTCGCCAATGAATAGATCACTTCCAGGTTCTTCTTCCCCTAGAGGTATCGCTTGTACAAGCTTACATTCCATTCGAACCTTTGCTTCCAATACACCAGGTACAGCTATATTTTTACTTGGGACCGGTGTAAGATTGGCAAGTTCAATTTCACTTTCTGCTCTTGGCAATGAAGCAGCGGTTTGATTGATTTTCCCAACATTCTCATCATCTACAATATGCACAACAAACTGATGATTGTTATAGATATTACGGGCTGTATCTTTTAATCGCCCCGCTGGTCTTTGAATAGACAGTGAAACCATCGGAGGGTTAGACGAGACGATATTAAAATAGCTAAACGGCGCACCGTTCAAAATGCCATCTTCTGATTGTGTAGTGACAAAAGCAATGGGCCTAGGAATAACAGTACCAATTAATAACTTATAATTTTCCCGCTCACTATTTTGCTTCGGATCAATCGAAATCAATCTCCCCAGCTCCTTCTTCACTCTTTCACGAAATCAATCGTACTTCTAACGGTATCAATAGGGCGTACTAACTTCTCAATTTGCTCACGTTTAGGTTCTAAGAATGGTGGCAATGAAAGCTTTTCTCCAACCGTTTCGTATTCCTCGTCTCCCATAAATCCAGGTCCATCTGTCGCAAGCTCAAACAGGATTTGTGGAGCAACACGTGTATACAGCGACTCGAAGAAATGACGATCCACATAACCTGAAGTACGGAATCCAAAGTCTTCAAAATGCTTAGTCCACTCATCCAGCATCGCACGGTCTTCTACTCGGAAAGCCGCATGGTGAACCGTACCAAAGCCTTGACGCGAATTCGGTAAGTCCTCGTTATGCTCAACAATAATTTGCGCCCCGTTTCCGCCTTCGCCGACTTCAAACAAATGATAAGCCTCTTCCTGTCCGATTTCTTTAAACAGCATGACTCTTTCCAACATTTCTTTAAAATAGCTGAAGTCAGCAATGCGTACAAAGATCGGCCCCAAACCAGTGATCGCAAACTCTAAAGGAATCGGTCCTTTTTGCCATGGTGTACCTGATGCGACCCCTTCATTAAATTCATCGGAGATAAGTTGATATTGCTGGTCATCAAAATCTACGAAGGATAAAGTCTTTTTGCCGAATTGCTCTTTAATTCCATTATGCTTCACATTAAGGCGATCAAAACGCTTTACCCAGTAGTCTAATGCAGCATCTGTTGGTACCCGGAAGGATGTCTTGGCGATCTCATTGGTTCCGTGAACACCTTTAGGAATGTTAGGGAAGTCAAAGAACGTCATATCCGTTCCGGCACTGCCCTTATCATCTGCAAAAAACAAGTGATACGTTTGAATATCGTCTTGATTGACGGTTTTCTTCACTAGACGCATTCCCAATACGTAAGTAAAAAACTCGTAGTTTTTCTCTGCGCTGCTTGTGATGGCTGTTACGTGGTGAATCCCTTTTAAATTTCTCATGATTATACACTCCTAAAGTTTAGTTTGATTTTGTAATATAATTCCCTAGTTTAAGAAAGATTAATTGAATTATCTTAATGTTAAGATATCCACCAAAAAAAATATCTTTCCAACATTCGATTACATGTATCTCACAAATTATCTTTACATTAATTATCTTTAACTTAAGATAAATTTAGCACACTCCTTTGTTGTTGTCAACAAAACACTATAAAAGATAACAGCCTTGTTCAGTATGTAAAGAATAATGAACAAGGCTGTGAAAAAATCTATGTTTGTCTTACACACGCATAACGAAGAACAGCTTCTTCTAAAATATCAATCCCCATAATGATATCATCCAAGTCTGTATATTCATTGGGATGATGACTAAGTCCATCTATAGAAGGAACAAAGATAAGCCCTACTGGGCAAAGTTTGTTCATGTTCATGGCATCATGCCCTGCCCCACTAATCATCCGTTGACTCGATATCCCTTTTTCTTCACAAATGGATTCTAGAACCTGACTGATCTCATCAGATAATAGGACGGGTTCCTCCGAAATAATTTCCGTACTCTCAATTACAAGTTGTCTATTTTCTTGTACTAAGGATATTGTTTGATACAAATGGTCTAACACACGGTGCCTGGATGCCACTGAAGTAGATCTGATATCAATTTTAATTTCTACCTCTCCCGGAACCACGTTCATAGCGCCATTCAAGATATCTATCACCCCTAGCGTTGCAACCGTTCCAAATTCTTGTTCGAGTTTGGCTGCTTTCTCAAGCTCAAGTGCTATTTCTGAGGCACCCAGAAAAGCATCTTTTCTCATATTCATAGGTGTCGTTCCAGAGTGGGATGCCTTCCCTGATATTTGAATATGAAGCCTCACGGGTGCAGCAATTCCAGTCACAATTCCAATTCTTTTATTATTGTTTATTAAGACAGGACCTTGCTCAATATGTAATTCAAAAAACGCTTTTAATTCTTCATTCTCTCTACTCGCCTGATCAATACTGTTATAATCCAGTGCACATAGCGAAAATGCCTTTTCCATGGTAATACCGTCTTTGTCCTTCAAAGATCTATATTTCTCCTTCTGAAATAACCCTGACATTATTTTGCTGCCTACTGTAGAAATACCAAAACGCGAGGATTCTTCACAGGCAAATGAGATAATTTCGATCGGATGATCCGTTTCAATCCCTTTTTCGTTTAGACGTTTGATCACTTCCAAAGCAGCCGTTACACCTACTACCCCATCGTACTTCCCACCTTGATATACCGTATCCAAGTGAGAGCCCATTACAACGGGTGGGAGCCCTTCTATCTTCCCATTCCTTCTAGCAATCACATTCCCGCAATGATCCATCCGGATATCTAAATTTTCAGCCTTACACATCCGCATAAAAGCACTCGTACATGTCTGCTCTTCATTTGTATAGGCAATTCTAGTGATGCCCTTCTCACCCGAGTTATATTGATTAATATTATCAAATAAAGCCTGATATCTTCTCTTTCTATCCATGCTAATATCTCCAATCCTGGGTATTCATGATTATGGTTTCATCAAAATTCGTGAATGATATACAATAGAGGTAGTGCTAGTCTTTAAAAATTACTTACTTGATGAGGTGTAATGGATAGCTATGAAGAAGACCATTATTTTTAAAGAAAATGACTCATTTACAATTAAAGCTGATTTTTATGAAACAAACCGTCCCCAAGCCCCTGCTATTGTGTACATTCACGGAGGCGGCCTACTTTGGGGTGATCGAGAAGATCTATCCGAGGAAATGATACAACTTTACACCAAGAATGGCTTTGCGCTATTTTCAATTGATTATAGATTAGCTCCTAGGTCAACCCTATCTGACATCCTTGAAGATGTCCAAGATGGCCTTCTTTGGTTAGTGAATGAAGGACCAAAACAATTCTCCATTGACCCCTCGAGGATTGCTGTAGTGGGAAGCTCAGCAGGTGGTTTCCTTGCACTAAGCACAGGAATGTTTACCTATAAGCCACGTGCGATTGTCTCCTTCTATGGATATGGCGATATTAGCGCTCCATGGGCACTCGAACCAAGTAAATTCTATTGTGAAAAGGATATCGTCTCCATGGAGATTGCAAAAGGTACAGTGTCCGATCAAATCATTACGAGCGCAAGCGTTGACGAGCGTTTTCTTCTCTATTTATATGCAAGACAATCCGGTCGTTGGATCGAAGAAGTGACGGGCTTGAATCCTTCTCTACATAAGGAAGAACTCCTCAAATTCTGTCCTATTCATCATGTAACTAAGGAATTCCCCCCTACATTGTTACTGCACGGAACGAACGATGTAGATGTGCCGTATGAACAATCGGTATTCATGAGAGCTGCGCTAGTGAAAGAAGGAGTACCGGCAAAGCTTATTACTATTCCAAACGGAGAGCATGTATTTGAAAAAGATTTCGATAACCCTGTTGTGCAAAAAGCTCTTCATCAGGTGATTGATTTCCTTCAGCTTCATCTTGCTGAGTAGGTCTGTAGAAGAACAGGAAAATCCGGCACTAAAATAGTGCCGGAAAATATAGGAGACCGCATGAATTATTTCTTGTTTAATTCGTGGAAATGCGTCCATAAATGATCGCAATCTTCTCTAGCTTCCACTTTAATCATATTAACAACACTCTCATCATGACCCACAAAATATTCGCGAAGGTGAATGTCAGAGAAGCCATGCTCTTTCGCATCATCTCTTGTGCTGCAATAATGAACTTCCTTAACACCTGACCAAATAATAGCGCCCATACACATCGGACACGGTTCACAGGTGGCATAAATTACACAATCCGATAAGTCCATCGTGTCTAGCTTTTTGCAAGCTTCTCGGATAGCTACCATTTCCGCATGTGCGGAAGGATCCGTGTCTCTCATCATTGTATTGCTAACCGCTGCAATTACCTCATCGCCTCGGACAATCGTTGCACCAAACGGGCCTCCAAATTTCTTGTTCATACCCTCAATCGTTGCGTCTACAGCCAATTTCATGTAATCCATTTCAAATTCCTCCTCTAGTTTAATTGGGATGATTTTAGTGTTTTGCTAAAGATGGTGTATAGAACAAACGAAACAATTAAGCCACTAAAGAAAGCAAAATCATTCATTCTAACTAGGAAGGGGATACCCTTAAGAAATGCACCTGACATAGGAAGGATGAAGCTGACTGCTAAAACAGCCATCGCAACAGGATTGTAACCATTCTTATATTCACCATTGCTACCTGCTGGGACATAGATATTATCAAGATTTAATACTCTTTTCCGATGAATAAAGAAGCTTGAAAGCATAATACCCGCAATTGGACCAAAGATGGACCCAATAAAGCTATAGAAGTAGAATAAAGTCGTTGTACTTTCTACCAGCTTCCATGGCAAAATCAAAGTTCCAACAACGGCTGTTAAGACACCTGCAGTTTTTATAGTGAATTTTTTCGGGAAAAGAGATGACATTTGCAAGCCAGCTGGCAATAGGTTTGCAAACACTACGAAGGCGATTGCTCCTACGTTTAGCGCTAGAATCAATACAACAACAGCGAAAGTGTTTTCAATTTTATCAATGGCATGAACGATATTGAAAATCGGCTCACCAAACGCAATTTCAGTACCCGCGATTAAAGCCACACAAGTGATGGCAAAAAGAATATAAGATAAGATAAACCCTACCGGCAACCCAATCATAGCCGCTTTTGGTGATTTCGCACGATGTGTGAAGTCCGACATATTCACAACAGGACCCGCCCAGTTAGATACCAATGCACTCACGCAAGCAATAAAGACTAATGGACTTGAGCTTGGGTTCGCTGGTACATACTCTAAAATCGGTCCAAACCCTCCGGCAATCTTGATCGCCCAAACAGCAGCACCAATAATAAACACATACACTACTGGGGAAGACCAGTTACCGAACTTACCTAATGTTTTCATTCCACCTAAGAACAACAGAACCGTTGCTGTCCAAAGAATCGCATAGGAGATCATTGTCGGGAATGCTAACCCGAAGAGTGTGAAGCCACCGCCTAAATCCATATAATTCGGAATAAATCTAGCAAATATAACATTTAATGATTCTGCACCAACAACGGTAGTGGTTCCAAAGAATACTAATCCGGCAACAAGTCCTCGTATCAATGCCGGTATAATTGCTCCTTTTACCCCAAATGAATCACGAAGCAACATCGCGAATGGCAGCCCATATTTGGAGGCAGAATATCCGTTTAAAGCATAAAATGCGGAGACAATAATGGCCGAGAGCATAACGGCAAAGAGTACCTGTGTTGTATCCAACCCTAAGACGAAGAAACCTGCGACTGTCATATACGACATAATATTATGAACAGCACCCATCCAAAGGGTTATATAGTTGGACATTCCCCAGTCTCTTTGCTCAGGCTTCTTGGGCAGTAATTCCTCACCGTAACCGTATGATTTGTACCTATCATAATTTTGTTCCAATTTTGCTTGATCCATATCTACACTTCCCCTCGCTTAAATTACTTCACGATATGAGTGCCTGCCTGTTCATTGATCGCATCTTTTAAGCTTTCCGGATTCGTAATAATAACTCGCGTTCCGTTGTTCTCTAAGAAGCTTAAACTCGCCTCAATTTTAGGCAGCATACTTCCTGCTGGGAAGTGATTTTCTAGCACATATTGTTTAGTCTCATTAACCGTCATTTTGGAAAGCTCTTTTTGATTCGGCTTACCATAGTTGATGCATACTCTAGACACTCCCGTTGTAATAATTAAGGTCTCCGCATGAATTTGCTCTGCTAAAAGACTCGTTGCAAAATCCTTATCGATGACTGCATCAACACCTTTGTACGTGTTATCATCAGACTTCACGACTGCGATACCTCCACCACCTGCAGCGACAACGACAAAGCCCCCGTCGATTAATGACTTAATCGCGTCTTTCTCCACAATATCTATAGGTCTTGGGGATGGAACTACTCTACGGTATCCTCTGCCAGAGTCTTCTACAAAGCTCCATTCCGGATGTTCTTTTTTCATTTCTTCCGCTTGCTCTTTGGAAAAGAAGGATCCTACTGGTTTCGTTGGATTCTTGAAATTAGGGTCTTCTGAGCTTACTTCGACTTGTGTAATCACCGTAGCTACATTCTTGTGGATCCCTCTAACTGCAAATTCATTAATTAAAGCTTGTTGAATTAAATAACCGATTCCACCTTGTGTATCAGCTCCACAATTCACTAGTGGAACAGGAGACATGCCGGCAATTTCATGTGCAATCTCAGATCTTCTTAGCCCAAATCCTACCTGTGGTCCATTACCGTGTGTAACGACGACATTGTAGCCCTCTTGCACCATATCAACAATATTAACGACAACTTCTTTTACTGCTTCAGATTGGTCATGAATTGAATCCAGGCCATTTTCCTTGACCAATGAGTTCCCTCCAATAGCAACGATTACAGTCTCTTTCATCTGATGCCTCCTATGTTGCAATTTTTATGCGCTAACCGAGTAACTCAAGAGATTGCTTTTTGTGTGAGTGGTATAACGGATTTGTTGGATCATTCTTAATTGCGTTCTCGATAGCCTCAATGGCCTCTTTATGCTTACCAAGCGATCTTAGACTGTTCGCCTTATGGAAGGAGAAGTCATATCTATTCGGCTGAAGCGCTAGCAGCTTATCCATCTCGATAACTGCTTCTTGGTGTCGCCCAAGCTCTCTTAAATAATTGGATTTGTGGTAGCGATAGAACGTTTCATTAGGCGCCAGCTCACAGGCTCTATCATATTCCTGAAGAGCTTCCTCCGGTTTTTTCCACAGTCTCAAACAATTCGCTGTGTAGAAATAAAATTCTAAATTAGCTGAATCAATAGAGATAGCGCTTTCATAGCATCGAAGTGCCTCTTCATATCTCTTTAGTTCTTGCAAGAAATACCCTTTATAATAGATGAAATCCAGGTTGTCAGCATCCATTTCTAGCGCTCTATTGATGATGGATATAGCTTCTTCATATTGATCGTTGTTAGCGAGAGCCTTTGCCTGCTTCACATATTCATTATTTTCTTGGAAGCTTTGTTCTAGAATCTTCACGACATTATGCTGACCGTTCTCTTCGGCACGTTGTAGGGATGAGAGCCCATCTCGATCAGGCAAATGCATATCTGCCCCTGCATGAACAAGCGCTTCAATAATGTCAGAATATAGTCGTCCGCCATTCCCCAATATGACTGCTTCAAGTAGGGCTGACCAGCCTAAGTCGTTGACATGATTCACTGGAACCCCAGCATCAATACACACCTCTACTGTTTTTAAATAGCCCTTTTCGCTCGATGGTAACAGCGCTGTTCCTCCAAATCGATTCACGCTCTTCAAATCAGCTCCACCAGCAATCATGAGACGCAGGATTTCATAAAACCCATTTGCTGCTGAGCAAATAAACGGTGAGAGTTGTGTAATATCTCTAGTGTTCACGTCACTTCCTGCTTCTATTAATCTTTTAACAATCGCGATTTGATTGTTTTGAGTTGCCGCCATTAACGCTGTTCGCCCTGCAGCATCTTTATAATCAACACTGGCACCTTCGCCTAATAGTTTCTCAACAGAAGCCAGTTCTCCCTGTTCACTCGCCTCAATAAGTTTTGTATTCAAGGATAGACTATCCAAAATTGTTCACTCCTTCACAGCCTAGCACGAAGATGTTCGTCTAGTTCGAAATAAGAATGGTGGGCTAAGCAAGTTAGCCCTCTTCTTATTTAATATTTTCACTTAATGCAAGTAATGCTTGTTCAAATGCTTCGATTGGAGGGTTAACGATACCTGCACCAATCATTCCAATCCCCGCATCTTTATGTGCAATGGCTGTATTGATAATCGGCATAATTCCTGTTTGGATGACTTTTTGAATATCAATACCTGTTGGAATCCCTATAAAGTCAAGCATTGGAATCGTTACATTAGGATTTTCAGTGGTTGTGATTTCTGCCATTTTTGTGGTGTAGCTGATTGCATCATCAACGGTACCCCCCACAAGCGAAACAATAGCGGGTGCAGTTGCCATAGCAAATCCGCCAATTCCATAGGTCTCTGTGATCGCACTGTCTCCTATATCAAGACCAGAATCTTCCGGTTTGTAACCGGCAAACATAGGACCAATTACTTGTTGTGCAGGACCTGTAAACCACACGTTTCCAGCTATTCCGCTCACACGAATACCGAATTCCACTCCGTTACGAGCCATTGTGGTAACAATCGTACTATTCTCAATGCCATGCGCAGCATCAAGGGCACATTTACATAGCGCCATCCATGTCGGACCCGAGAAATAATCGCTGCTGCTAACGAATTCAAATACTTCTTTTTTCTGTTCAACCGTGAAATCGGTTTGGATAATATAAGGCGTTAGTGCTTGAATGAGCAGGGTTGTTCCAGCTACATTTCGGTTATGACACTCGTCCCCCATATGAAGGGCTTGTGAGAGCATTAGGCGCAAGTCAATCCCATTTGGATTAAGTTTCATCGCATCTCTTAAAATAGGACCCAATACATCTCGCATCCAAATCAAACGCTGGATAACACTCTCGTCATTGGCACCCATGCGAAGGATTTTGGACATTTGTTCACTTAAATTTGTATAGGCAATATTTCCATAAGTTTTATTCTCAACAATATGCATAAACATGGAAGCCGATGTTACACCAGCCATGGAACCAACACAGTTATGTTCATGACATGGCGAGAAAATAATCTCTCCGGACGCGGCTAGTACAGCTGCTTCGTCAATATTGGGGGCAAGTCCTTCAAATACAATAGCCCCTGTTATCGCACCTTTCATCGGACCATTCATTCGTTCCCAAGTGATTGGCGGGCCAGCATGTAAAATCGTATTTTTCGTCATACCAGGAACCACATTGATCGCTTGGTCAAAGCCAATCAATACCGGTTGCGAGTTAATAATTCGCTCAACAGCCTCTTTGTTAGCAGCTTCAATCTTATCTGTAACACTTGGGTCTTCAAGCTTATCCAGCGCAGCAATTAATTCTGGATTCCCTCTGCCTGGCGGCGTCCACTCCAAGTGAGTTACATTCGCGTTTTGTTTTAACAAATCATCTCTAAAGTTCGCAATGCCTACATTTATGACATTTAGTTTATTCGTAAAAAGTTCATTGATTTTACTCATGACTATTCTCCTTTCACAACGAATTCTCTTGCTAGTAGACCTGCGTTCTGACTGCTGCTAGCATGTGTAGCACCAGAAGCTAACAATTTATTAATTTGACCTTCGATATTTTGACTATCTAGCTCTGTTCCAAGAATGTATCCAATAATCTCTAGATGTCTTCCTTCATCTTCAGCAGCTTGCTTCGCTTCGATAATCGCTGGAAGCATTGCGCCTACAGGATCTTCGTGCGCTCCGAAGCCTAGAACAAAGTCCATCACAATAACACCGACAGAAGGATCTTTTGCTTCTTGAATAAATCTTTCAATCCGAGTGGATGGATCTATCATTGGATGTGGCTTACCTTGTGTAAATTGGTCGTCTCCGAAGTCAATAAAGGTATGATCTTGGCTTACTCTAACATCTTTTAAGCGATATTCAGGATCTCTCTGAATGTTACTGTAGACATTATCGAATTTCTCCATAGCAATGTGCATCGCTTCATCACAGAGCGTACCGCCACTAAATAGTCCACGGATATATTTTTGCTGAGGATTTAACTTCGCACGCACTTCTTCAATAAGCGGAAGATTTAACGCACGTTTGTTAAGCTTCGATTCGTCTGCTCCAGCTAAAAGTACCGCTTTAAGTGCCGCTTCTTTTGACATTTTTGCAAAATGACCGCCAGCTTGGGTAACCTTTTCTTCATTCCCACCCACAAACCAAACCACGACTGGTTTCTTACATTGTTTAATTTGTGCTAGTACTTTCTCTTCTACACTTGGTGCTGGTGGTTTAGATACGAGAACAATAACCTTTGTTGCATCGTCCTCTTCTAACGCTTTAATTCCGGCCAGCATCATAATGCCGCCAACCTCTTCACTTAGATCTCTACCGCCTGTACCGATCAACTGTGTGATTCCACCGCCAAATTCATGAATACGAACCGTTACCTCTTGGCTACCTGTTCCTGATGCGCCAACGATCCCTATATTGCCTTTTCTCACGGCATTCGCAAAGCACAAAGCGACATTACCAATAATCGCAGTTCCACAGTCTGGCCCCATCATTAGCAAGCCTTTTTCTTGGGCTAAAGTCTTTAATTCAATTTCATCTTCAATACTTACATTGTCGCTAAACAGCATGACGTGAAGATTATTTTCAAGAGCTTTTCTTGCTTCTCTAGGAGCGTAGCTCCCATTTACGGCAATAATCGCTAAGTTAGCTTCAGGAGTACCGTTTACAGCTGAGGTAATGGTTGAGTATTTAACCTCACTCTTTCCTTTAGAGGAATCTTTCTTTTTCGTTAACAAATCATTGATGCTTTCGAAAGCACCCTCACATAGTTCTTCAGAGGCAGCCTTCACAATAATCACTAAATCACTTGTTTTGGCACTTTCTACTTCAGGTGTCATCAAGCCCACATTTCTAATGACCTCTTTATTCATTTCAGTACCCATTGCAATAATGGCTTGTTCTACGATTTCGATCTGATTCGCTTTTGTTGAAAGTGACATCAAAGATACGGAATCGATATACGTGTTTGGTTTTACTAAAACTTTAACAGTCATACTTTTACCTCCCATTTACATGTTCATTTCCAGCCCTGCAACAATTCCTAGAGCTATATCAGTACCCGAAGTGGACCCTATAGCCAGTACCCTATCTAAAGCCAATAGCAATTCCTCTTCGCTACCTCTAAATAAAGCTTCCATTAAGTCACTTATAGACTCTCTTACCTGGCCACCTGCTGCTTTAGCTAATGCCATATAGCTGATATCATTGGTTAAAGCCTTCGCATGTAAGACGACTTCTTCACAAAACGATTGGTGTGAAAAGTATTGATGATTCTCGATGCCCATGACGGTAAACAATCCCACCAAGAAATCATCACCGGCTGGCGTTAAGCCTGGTCCAAGGCCTATGAGTGAAGTTGCATGTGTGATTGCAGTAGAGATTCGCTTGTTTTGCAAATCCGATACAAGTAATTGCGTCCGTTCATGAAGCATTCTAGACATTTCATCGTCAAAAGGATTGCTACTCTTGAAAGCCCTTTCAATTCTGCTGTTATTTCCGTGAAGTTTGATATATTGCTTCATGGTGGATACATTCATTATTAAGACATCAGCTTCTGAAGGATATTTAGGCAGTTTACAATTCCATTTCTTAACACCATTCATTGTGATAGACATCTTATTAGCAATTGATAAAACGGAATGATCCGAACTTACAATGTCATTCACCCTGATATCTGCTTCTTCAAAGTGTTCTAAGTCAATAATAAGTGTATTAGGAGCATTATCGATTCCCTTACACGCAATAGTATACAAATCTCCACGATCCAAACATTGAATATTGATTGTGCGATTAAACATGCTATGAACAAAACCATGAAACTTATGATGAATGATTCGTTGAATAAATTCTCCATCACCGGATTTCGCAAATCTCACTAGATTCACCTCTGTTTTAATTCCTTATATTTTAAAAAAAGGTGATTGACCTCCTTTTCACTTCAACAGATGGATGAATGCATTGAATAATATGATTTGGTTACATCATACAAAGGTAACGACGAGCGTAACTACCTTACGCACTTAATATATAATATACTGGTAGGGATCGTCATCGTTTAAGCGAACCAAAAAGAGTGCATCCTATTTGTGCATGTTATACAAGCGAATGTGTTAAAAGTGTGTCTGAGGAGCGTGCCAAAAATTGCTAACTGTTAAAGACTTAATGAAGATCAAGGCTATAGAGGGAATAAAAATTGTTGCTGGAGAACAAGGCATTGATAAATCCATATCCATCGTTAACATTATTGAGAATCCTGACGCCTTTGACTGGCTTTCACCTAACGAACTACTCTTATCAACAGGCTACATCTTTAAAAATAATGCAGAACTACAAAATCGAATTATTAAGGAACTTGCGGAGCTGAACTGTTCAGGATTGGTTGTAAAAATGAAACGGTACTTTGACAAGCTTCCTCAGAACATGATTGATGAAGCCAATAAGTATGGGTTGCCCCTTTTAGAACTGCCCTTTGAATACACACTCTCTAACATGATCTCGATCATTAATGAGAAGGTTTCCGGAAGATATGATTTGCTCAATAGAAAGACTTTAGATATACATAACTTGTTCTTCAAAATCACCCTCGAAGGCGGTGGTATTGCCAAAATAACTTCCATGTTATCCGAAACGATTAGTAATCCTATTATTGTCGTAGACAAGGATTGGCGATTATTGCATCACACTGAACATGCGAAGAACAACAG
Organism: Paenibacillus sp. NPDC101420; assembly: GCF_050277435.1. Taxonomy (NCBI): domain Bacteria; kingdom Bacillati; phylum Bacillota; class Bacilli; order Caryophanales; family Paenibacillaceae; genus Paenibacillus; species Paenibacillus sp. NPDC101420. Next base: position 241,776 of record NZ_JBNNSE010000006.1, on the reverse strand, counting down.
TCCTCTTGAGTATTATCTTGATTTTTCAAATCGACAGCCTGTTTTTAATAAAGCGTTCATCGATACTATTCCTACCAATCTAAATGAAATGAAAAAGTCTATTAAGAGGACCTATCATTCAGAAGGTGCAGAAATAAAATGTCGAGTGATTCCTGTCGCTGCTTCAAACTATATTTATGGCTATATTGTGATTTGGCAGACAGTGCAAGAGCTATCAGAATTTGATTACATTATTTTGCAGCAAGCCTCCACCATCATGGCACTCGAGCTGATCAAAGCAAAGGAAATTAGCGAACTTGAAATAAGAATTAAGCAGGACTCCATTGATGATTTACTTTCGGGGAAAATATCATCCCATGAAGCGCTGCAAACCTTATGTTATTTACATGGATTAAATCCAAGTTATATGTATTACAGTATGGTGATAAATATTGAAATGAATGAAGCAGACAAGTTTGAAGATATGATTATCGGAAAGTATAAAATGGAGTCTATTGCAAAAAAATGTGTGGACATCATTTATGACTTGTCGCATAAAGCGATTGGAGAAATAAAGTGCTTTTATAGAAATAATAGAGTCATCATTCTAGTAGGGCAAAATGAAGAAAGACCTCCTGTTGCGATTAGTGATGCCAAGTTATATGCAAATGAACTGCTTGAGGTACTTATTGAAAGAACGAAGGAAACACTCTTAATAGGCATTGGTCAGCAATACAGTACAATCAGCTCGCTGCATAATAGCTTTTCTGAGGCGAACGAAATGATTAAATTGATGCAACAAAAAAACCTTCAAAACAAGGTCTCACATTTCGAAGATTATTCGGTTTACCATCTGTTGGAAGCAAATATCAAAGTCGTTGCCTTAGAAGAATTTTTTCGGAAGTGTCTAGGTAAAATCTATGATCATGATCAATTACATGGCACAAGCTACATGTTAACTTTAGAAAATTACTTTATTAACAATCTGAATGTCACCGAAACTTCAAAGGCTATGTTTTTACACAGAAACACACTTATCTATCGCATTGAGAAAATAAAGGAAATCCTAAATCTGGACTTAAAGCATTCAGAAGAATTACTACGAATTCAAATAGCGCTAAAGATATTTAGTATTTTAAATAAAACGATTTAAAAAAACTCCCCATACAGCAGCAGGGTTCATTATTACACCTGTCTACTACATGGGGAGTCTTTTTATACATACTTATCTCGGCCAGACAACATTCCAAACGTTGTAACTACTCCAGAGATAACGATCAGTGTGATCAGTGGAATCGTCCACACTTGGGTCATATCGTATAAATAACCGATCAATATAGGTCCTATGGCTGCAAGCATATATCCCATGGATTGAGCCATTCCAGATAATTCTGCAGCTTGATTTCCGTTTCGGGCACGAATTCCGATATAACTTAGCGCCAATGGGAAATTCCCTCCCAAAGCGATACCAATTAAGATAATACTTAGGATCATTATGGGGTAAGATGAGCCCATCCATAGGCCACCATAACCAACAATGGAGCACATGCCTAATGCGAATGCAATCCATACTTGAGAGCGTAGTCGTCCTGCAAGAATAGGAACAAGAAAACTAACAGGTACGCCAACAATTTGTGTGAAGGATAATAACCAGCCTGCTGTACCCCTACTTATGCCATAGTTATATAAGATTTCAGGTAACCAAGACATCGTTATATAAAATAATGAAGACTGAAATCCCATGAATAGCGCTATTTTCCAAGCGAGTGGTGAACGCCAGATTTGCTTAGCACTGATCCTTACACTTTTTACTGCATTATCTTTGGCTGGATTTAATCTAATTAGAAGGATCCATACCACGATCGCTATGATTGTCGGAATTCCCCATACGATTAAGGCTCCGTCCCACCCAAGCTTCAGACCATGGGCTAGAGGAATACTAATACCTGATGCTAACGATGCGAACAATCCCATTGAAGTGGAATAGATACTTGTCATTAGACCGAACTTTTGTGGAAATTTCTCCTTCACAACTACCGGCAATAGAACATTTCCGATGGCTATACCTACTCCAATCAATAGCGTACCAACGAAAATAAAGAGTGTCATTGAAATGGAACGAATTGAAATACCGACCAAAAGAATAACCAAACCTAACAATAGCGTCTTCTCGTTGGATAAACGAGCAGCGATTCTAGGAACGAGAGACGACATAACAGCGAAGGATATCAAAGGTATACTCATTAATAAACCTGCACTCCAGTGTGCAAGCCCCACATCTTCTTGGATAATGCCCACTAATGGGCCTACCGATGTAATTGCAGGGCGTAAATTAAAGGCTACCAGAACAATCCCCGAAATGAGTAAAATGATATATAACGAATTCTTGTTGTCTTGTGTCTGTGGTGAATGCAAAAACTAAATCTCCCCTCAACTAATCAAATGCCAAATGATCTTCAGAATGTAGCATTAGTTATAACATATAAGAAAGTAGTTTAAAAGTATAAAAACAAACAGCGCGCACCGATTGAGTATCGGCACGCGCTGAATTTCTAAGCTAGATAAAGAGAAATATTTAATTGTTTGATTTTCTCAATCCACTCTTCTGATAAACCTCTATCGGTTACAATCGCATCAAAATCATTTAACGAAGCAAAGTAAGTGGATTTAACCATATCAAACTTAGAGGAATCAATCACTAAAATTTTCTCAAGAGCACAATTAATTGCCGCATTCTTTGTATCCACTTCACAACTGTTCGTGCAAGTAATGCCTAATTTAGCATTAACTCCAGCAGCAGAAATAAATGCTTTTGTTGTTCGTGTTCTACTTATTAAATCCAACCCTTCTCTGCTTTCAAACATTTGAAGTTCTGGACGGTAATGACCACCAATAAGAATAAAATCCTTAAATCCTTTTTTATGAATCTCAATTAATGCGTTCATAGTACAGCAAACAATTTCCACAGAATGATTTGACGGAATATGTTCGATGATTTGAGCAGTTGTTGTACCAATATCAATAAAAATAATATCGTTAGGCTCGATTAGTGAAGCTGCTAACTTACCTATATTATATTTTTCTGATGCTCGATTATTTTTTTGAGTTGTCAAATCATATTCATCTTGTTTATTCTCATTAGGGTCAGAACCATTATAAATAACCGCACCTGAAACAACTTGAACGATTTTATTTTCTTTTAGATATTTAATATCTCGGCGAACAGTCATTTCTGTGACATCAAGTTGATGTGAAAGTTCTTTGATGGATGCGCCACTTTTATTTTTTAGGATTGATACAATTGTATTTACTCTCTCTTGCTTATCCATGCCGGTTCATCCTAACTACTAATAATAAAGTATAATTATCAGAATTATACCATATCTAATACCCCAATACTTCCTGCCCTTTTACAATTTTAACTATGGCACTAGTTCCTAAACGGTCTGCACCCAAATCGATAAATGCTTTAGCATCATCCAAAGAGCGAATGCCTCCAGCTGCTTTAATCTTCACGTTCTCACCTATGTTCTGTGCAAACAGGCTGACATCCTCTTTAGTTGCTCCAGCTTTTGAAAATCCAGTGGATGTTTTGATATAATCAGCACCAGCTTTTTTAACAAGCTCACATACTTTCACTTTTTCCTCTTGGGTGAGCAAACAGGTTTCAACAATAACCTTTAATACTCTACTTCCACATGCATTTTTAATGGCACGTATTTCGTCGCAAACTTCCTCATAACGTCCACTTTTTAAGAAGCCCACATTGATTACCATATCAATTTCCGATGCTCCATTTGTAATTGCATCTGTTGCTTCAAATACTTTAACGGCTTGTGTACTATAACCATTCGGAAATCCGATAACTGTACATATTGCTATTTTGCCCTCTACATAATTTGCAGCTTCTCTAACATAAGCACTTGGGATGCAAACACTGGCCGTCTGGTATTTCATCGCATCATCACATAAATTCTTTATATCATCCCATGTAGCAGTAACATCAAGGAGGGTATGATCTACTTTTCCTAATATATCTTTAACGTCCATTCTGTTCACTTCTCCCTTAATAATTAATTATAAAACGTTTAAAATGTTAATATTCTAACAATTGTTATTGCACTACATGTAACTATTTTTTCCATAGCCATTGAAGGTGAAGAACCGAGCTCTGGGTGCGTGCAACTGCAACTAATAAGTGCTCCTAATATGTATCGGTTTAAGTTGCAATTCCTCAGTTTCCGCTACAAATCAGGTTTTCCCCCAATAACTCACAGGAACAACTACTGTTCTGAATCACACTCCTCCTTCTAATAACTCCAGGATATTTCATTTGTTACATTACCAATATATATTGTTACATTAATAACATATGTTTGAATTATAACACAATTATGAATATAGTCAATTATAGTAAAGTTGAAGCCCTTATTCGTGTCATACACCAATACATAGGCAGGAGCATAGACTTTAGGTATCTGTTAATTAGAGGTATCTAAGGAGGTTAATAAGTGGGATATTTTTACTTCAGAAATCCGTACTATGTGTGCCCAGGTCGTAGTTTCCCCCCATTCCAACCAATGACTCCAGGTGGCATGCAATCAGGCGGACCCATGCCCATATATTCTGGAAGCGGCACCCAACAACCAGGAATGCAGACGCATTCTAGTGGTGGCCCAGTATTTGCATATCTAACCATCACTGATATTCAACCTTTCCTCGGAAAATGGGGGATTTTCACCTTAAGTAGTGGTCAAAAGGTTGTAGCCTATGTCAATACAGTTAATACTGATTCAATTAGTGTGCTATTTGCAGATGGCAAAAGTGCTGTCATTGACGTAAAAATGATATCCATGGCTGAAGGACCGTTTCCCACAATGCCAGCTACTCCTGGTAGTGGTTCCGGTAGTGGTTCTGGTAGTGGTTCTGGCAGCGGCCCTGGTAACTGCAGTTGGAAAGAAATCCCCGGCCTTGGTTGGATTTGCATATAATAACTCACGATCCGTCTATGGAATTTTTCCTTCCGACGGATTTTTTGTGTTGTTTTACTAGATTACTAGTTGATATACGAAAAGGCCGCCGGATGATTTCCGACGACCTCTATAACTTCTCTTCAGGTTAAGTTATGATGCTGAGCAATAACCCCTTCTTGAGTTTGCTGATCCAACTTATAACATATCAAAGCAATCACACATGCTGATATCGCCAGGATGGAAGCAGCTATAGGAAGGGAGATTAATCCTCCATGCTGGGCAACCACTCCACCAATTGCGGATCCTCCTGCGATTCCCAGGTTAGACGCTACTGGATTCAACGATGCAGCTAGGTCCTTCGATCTTGGTGAATACTGCTTGGCCAAATCTATCAAATAGAGCTGGGCTGGTGCGCTAACAATACTCGACATTACGGCTAGCATCATTAGTACGATCATTCCTAGAATCGAGATCGATGCGGTCAAACTAAAGATGATATAGACCACAGCTTGGATAAGAAATACGAATCTAAGCTTACTTACCGCATTTCCGGTTGCAACCTTGCCTCCAATCCAGTTGCTGACAATCGTGGCAATCCCGTATACAAACAGTACGCCACTAACCGAGCTCTTAGGAATATTCATCACTTGCTCCAGCAATGGTGTAATGTACGTGTACATCACAAACACCGCTCCCACTGCCGTAACTGGAATGAGAAACGCAAGAATAATGCGTCCATTCGTGAGCAGTTCGATCTGATCCTTAAGTGAGCTAGGCACAGGCTTCGGTAGTTTGCGTGGAATATAGGCATAATTTAGCGCTACGGCAATTCCGGCTAATACCCCATTTAGTACAAATGCTGCAGGCCAGTTGAAATACTGCCCTACAAAAGTGCCGATCGGTACACCAAATACATTCGCAACAGCGAAACCGCTCAAAATTGTAGCGATCGCTTTGCCTCTTTTCTCCGGGTCCACCGCTTCATTCGCTACTGTAATGGCTACAGAAAGAACAAAACCACATAGTACGGCAGTAACTATTCTAGTCACTAGCAGCATACTGTAGGTTCCAGTTATAGCACTCCACAAATTCAGCAGCAGAATCAATACAAGCGATACAAGAATCGTAATCCGTTTCGGGATACGGCTGAACAAAGACATCATAATGGGTGTGCCAATGGCATAAGCGATCGCGAAACCAGATACCAAGCCCCCGGCTGTCGCTAACGTTACTCCGAGGCTCGAGGATATTTCCGAGAGTAAACCAACGATAATATACTCCGTCGTACCCAGAATAAACGCCATAAAAGTAAACGAGAAAATCAATGCGTTCTGTCGTGATGTTGTCATGGTGCTCTCCATCCTATTTGTCTCTATTTTTATAAGAACATACCTACTCATAATACTCATTTAGACTATATTGAGCAATCCTATTTTTCATAAAAAAAGAAGCTTCACACAAGTTCAAAGAACTCATGAGAAGCTTCTAGTTTAGGCCGGAGGCAAAATAATTAAGGTAATGACTTGTTCTTCGGAATAAGATCTGGCTGTTCCGGGTCCATCCGCATCTGCTTTGAACTTAATGAGGTAGGTCCCAGGGGCCGGCATCTTTTTATTTTCAAGTTGAAACGCGATATCCGAAACACCTCTGTTGCTTCCTGTGAAAGTCAGCGTATGCCCATCATTGCTAATTTGATCACTCGTAAGATTTAACCACCCACTAATGTTATAGTAGTCATTCGTGGTAAAGGTCATGCCTTCTATCGTTACCTGAACTTCAGCATTCGTAAAGGTTTCTCCGGAAAAAAAGTCAAAGCGAATGGTCCGTTGCGTAGAACCAGTTACCAGCTGTTTTGTTTTTGAAATACCTCCGTCAAAGCCATATATGGAGCTAGTAACCGTAGGTGTGATCAGAACACCATTAATAAGCTCAATCGTAACGGCATGTGCAGCGTCCTTCGACGATTCATTATTTGATGAATCCTTAGCGGTGATCACGAAATGATACGTTCCTGCGTGCAGATCACCAATATTGGCCGCACTCACAGATCCATCTGCTTCACTGGTGCCTAATGCGATGGCTGTTCCTAATTCATCGGCATCTACTTCACCGTTCTCATTTACATCCGTCCACAGGTAGGCTTGTACTGCTGCTCCTTGCTCACCAATGGCTTCCGCTAACCCGCGAAGCTGATCTTGTGTTCCGTTGTAGTTGTCGATCGCCTCGAACTTGGCTGCGTCCACTACCGGTGCAGTCGTATCCGGAACTTCGTTCTTGCTCAAGGTCACCGTAACGGCATGTGCACCATCCTTCGCCGATTCATTATTTGATGAATCCTTAGCGGTAATCACGAATCGATATGTTCCTGCGTGCAGATCACCGATATTGGCCGCACTCACAGATCCATCTGCTTCACTGGTGCCTAATGCGATGGCTGTTCCTAATTCATCGGCATCTACTCCACCGTTCTCATTCGCATCCGTCCACTGGTAGGCTTGTACTGCTGCTCCTTGCTCACCTATTGCTCCCGCTAACCCGCGAAGCTGATCTTGTGTTCCGTTGTAGCTGTCGATCGCCTCGAACTTGGCTGCGTCCACTACCGGTGCAGTCGTATCGGGAACTTCGTTCTTGCTTAAGGTCACCGTAACGGCATGTGCAGCATCCTTCGCCGATTCATTATTTGATGAATCCTTAGCGGTAATCACAAAATGATACGTTCCTGCGCGCAGATCACCAATATTGGCCGCACTCACAGATCCGTCTGCTTCGCTGGTGCCTAATGCGATGGCTGTTCCTAATTCATCGGCATCTACTTCACCGTTCTCATTCGCATCCGTCCACTGGAAGGCTTGTACTGCTGCTCCTTGCTCGCCAATGGCTCCCGCTAAACCGCGAAGCTGATCTTGAGTCCCGTTGTAGTTATCGATCGCCTCGAACTTGGTGCTATCAACCATAGGTGCATTGATATCTGAATTGCTGCTATGCCCACTTTGTGAAGAGGAGGACCCTCCAACAACAGGAGTAGGTACTGTTACCACTTCTTTACCCGGCTGAGGAGTTGGGGTGGAGCTTGGCTGCTCAGTATTCCCGTTCTCCTTAAACTTCAAAAACTTGGAGGCTACTAGAGCTACAGCCTGACGATCTACTTTGGCATCAGGATTAAAAAAATTATTATATCCAGTAATCAATCCATATTCTACAGCGGTAGCTATAAAATCTTTGGAATAATCAGCAATTTGGCTACTATCAGCAAATTGCAAAGTTCCAGCTTTACCCGTAGGATTGACCCCCAATGCTCTCACGAACATGACGACCATATCCTGACGTGATAAATTTTGCCCCGTACCGAAAAGATTACTGCCTGTACCCTTGATCAATCCGGCTTTGACAGCTGCCTCTACATAGCTGTATGCGTAGTTGCTTGCGGGAACGTCCAGAAAGGTTGGCAGCGCAGGAGGGTTCGAAACATCCAGTTTCAATGTTTTTGCTAAAATAATTGCAAAATCCTGCCGTGTAATATTCGACGTAGGATAGAACTTACTCTCTTCAACACCGGTCACTATCCCCTGATCGAATAGCTCAAAAATCGCTTTCTTTGCATATGAGCCATCAATATCAATAAAGGAAGCGGCAGCCGATCCTTTGGTCGGCATAAGGATAGGGCTTGATAATACAGCAGCAGCCAATATAGAGCTTATCCATTGCTTTTTGTTCACTTGCTTGTCCCCCTGTTCATTGGATGCGTTATGTCGTTTGTCTACAGGATTATAACAAGGATCAATAAACAGATTATAAACAAATAAGCCATGGCCTTATATGCTGGTGGATACTACCACCACAAACATGGCTGTCGCTCACATCATTGATTCTGTGCATCAAACGAAAAAAAATGATAATATGTATGTTGGGTAAAAGGTCTTTGCTATAACTTATATGTTTTTATATATCGCAACAAGAGGAGATAATATGAGTAACGAACAAAACTTTTGGCTTGATTTACCGAAGCCGTTTTTTATATTAGCACCAATGGAAGATGTAACAGATGTTGTATTTCGTCACGTCATTAGTGAAGCTGCCAAACCTGACGTGTTTTTCACAGAATTCACTAATACAGAAAGCTATTGTCACCCTGTAGGAAAAGACAGTGTACGTGGTCGATTAACGTTCACAGAAGATGAGCAACCAATTGTCGCTCATATTTGGGGTGATAAACCTGTATTTTTTGAACAGATGAGTATTGATATGAAAAAACTTGGTTTTCGCGGTATCGATTTAAACATGGGATGCCCCGCACAAAACGTCGCAGCCAATGGTAAAGGTGCTGGATTAATACTACATCCTGAGGTTGCAGCAGAAATTATTCAAGCAACAAAAGCCGGTGGATTGCCAGTTAGTGTTAAAACAAGATTGGGTTACTCTGAGATTGATGAGTGGCGAGATTGGTTAACACATATATTAAAGCAAGATATTGCGAATCTTTCCATTCACCTTCGTACAAAAGAAGAAATGAGTAAAGTAGATGCACACTGGGAGTTAATCCCTGAAATAAAAAAATTACGCGATGAAATTGCTCCAAATACGTTATTAACTATAAATGGAGATATCCCGGACCGCGCAACAGGATTAAAGTTAGTTGAGCAATACGGCGTTGATGGTGTCATGATTGGCCGCGGCATCTTCACCAATCCATTTGCTTTTGAAAAAGAACCTAAAGAACATAGTCCAAAGGATTTTCTCAATTTACTTCTATTACAGTTGGATCTTCACGATAAATATTCAAATGAACTTGAGCCACGTTCATTTAAACCACTTCTTCGCTTTTTCAAAATCTATGTTCGTGGATTTAGAGGTGCAAGCGAATTAAGAAACCAATTAATGGATACAAGATCAACAGATGAAGTACGTCGTTTAGTAAAAACTGTTTTAGAACAAGAATTAGAATGAGGCATATTCACCTGTGAATTGCCCCGTTAATTAGACAGTATAAAACTATCTAATGCTTAACAGAATGAAAGGCCTCTCGTATTCCTACGAGAGGCCTTTCATTTTTACCCTATACGGTCAGAACGTAGTCCTCAATTCTAGTAAATCAACTTATCCCCATATGGCAATGGAGATGATCCCACAGGTAATCACAGCCGACATGATAATTCTTCGTACTCCTTGCTTCTCTTTTAGTACAAGTATGCCAAGAATCGTACCTACAACCGTTCCAATTTCTCGTATTGGCGCAATTGAAGCTAGTGGAGCAAGCTTCATCGCCATCAGAAACATAAAATAAGAAGCTGGCGAGCAAATGCAACCAATCAAGATCATTTTCCAGTTTTGTTGCCATTCCCTTATAATTTGTGCACGACCGGCTCTTATAACCATGAAGAAAGCGACGATTACATAATTAATATTGGATAATTCAAGCGTTGATAGTGGAGATAATTGCTGGACAATTAGTTTGTCCATTAATGTATAGCCTGCAACACACATCCCTACTACAATTGCATAAAAAATGGATATAGAATGAGTCGTTTCCCCTTGATTTACATGACGATTAACGATTCCACTAATAATAAAGAGCCCTACTATGATACAACAAAAGCCTATCCAGCCTACTAGAGTTAAGGAATCCCCGAATAACACAACACTTAACAAGGTCACTAGCATGACACCAGTCCCTCGCATGATTGGATAGGTCTGCGATAAATCACCATAGGAATACGATTTAGAGAGGAAAATGAAGTACGACCCTTGAAATAAAGCAGATATCGCCATATAGCAAAGTGTCTCCGCATGAAGCTCAACTTGGAGCAGCTCAATAATAAAATAAGGTAATAGAGCAAGTGTACCAACAATATGAATCGACCAGAGAAATACGTATTTATTCAAACTTCTCTTTGTAAATAGGTTCCATACCGCATGGGTAATACCTGAAAATAAAACTAAAAAGAATGCCATTGAAATCATAGAAATATCCTCATTTCACTTATGCGCTAACTCATATGTCCAGTTGCATCCCATCAAATGCTACTGTAATCCCATTCGGCTCAAAAATATGAACCAAATCTTCATGCAACAGATGAGCATTATGAGAGAAATGAGTGACTACGATTCGCCCTTCTGCTTTCATAACAAAATTCTCGATTAACCATTTCCGTGTTTTTAGAGTATCTTCAACATTCATGTGAACTTCACAATTTGGGGCATTCCCAGTCGTACATTCTAGAATAGCAAGATCCAGTTTTTTTCCTTTCAACCAGTCCCAAGTCTGTTTGGGAAACCAACCGCTGTCGTGACCATAGAAAATGGCTTTTTCATCCTTTTCTATGTAATACAATAAACAAGTTTCTTTAGAATCATGATTGGCAAGCAATGGCGTAATCGTAGCTGTTTGTGTTTGTACGGTTTCAAAGGGCTTCAAGTTGTGAAGTTGGAAGCGATGCCTTTCCGTGGCAAGCAATTGACTACAGTGCTTAATAGGCAAATCATGACCGTATAGATGAAGTTCTTCCTCTTCATTAAATTGAGCATAACCAAGCGCACGAATCAGTAAATCTTCAGGATACAAATGATCGGAATGTGAATGTGTAAACAATAAATCGCGAACCTTATCCATATCTACAGAATCACGAATGGAATGATGTAAGGTGTCCGCCGGAAAATCAATCTTAAGTATTTCATCAATCAAGACCGAAGTGCGTGTACGAATATTTTTTCCACCACGTACTTTGGCATGCTTGCAAGTCTCGCAATGACAGAATAACGAGGGAATCCCTTCAAATGCAGCCGTTCCATGAAAAAGAACCTTCATAAATATACCACCCTTGTAGTAGAGAACAACAGGAGGTTAATCCTGTTGTTCTCTACGAGTAACACTCTAAACTGGCTCACTCACTTAATATTTGCATCATCCAAATACTGCAACCATTGCTTCGTGTATTCCGCTTGAATTTTATCGAGACCAGCTTTTTTCGCCTTTTCCATAAATAACTTCAAGCCGGCTTCAACATCCTTAACCATACCATCATTCAAAGGATATAAGTATTGCTTTTCAACTTGTAGAAGGGCCGCCTTCTCTGCTTGATAAGACGTCCAATCCTCTCCAAAACCTTGGAAAATATTCGGTTTTGCTATCTTATCCATTTCATCGAACATGTCTAGCACAGCTTGATAGCTCTTATCAAACAACATGAACTCCGGATTTCTCCATGCCCATCCATTCATACCTTCTCTTGTGAATCCATTTGATTGGGCATCACCAAGCATTTTATAATATTTCCCATCTTCAATTTCAAAATGCTTGCCTTCAATACCGTATTGCGTCAGCCAATTGTAGCGTTTATCCGTGACCAATTTCTCATAGAAAGCAAGAGCTCTCTCTGGGTTTTTGCTGCTGCGTGGAACTGCAAAGCCATTATGAATCGGGTGAACGGGTGAAGAGAATCCTTTCATGTTCGGATACGGGGAATAGCCTAGCTCCCAATCCGGATGCAGTGATTTCACTTTGACAACAGCATCACCAAAGCGGTTAGGATTCTCACTTCCCAAAATTGCTGCGGCTTTACCGGCAGCAAATATATCACTACCACTATCTTTAATGTTCAGCATATTCTTCATAAAGTACCCTTTTTCTTGCCAACTCCTGAACATTTTTAAATCTTCCAAATGCTGCGGAGAGCCCCAATAGCTGGTTACGTCTCTTGGAGTGTCATACATGATGCTAAGTCCATATGGAACTTTATCGTTGGTATTCACAGTTTTAGTAGTCATTTGACGGATGGAATCTACATGACTAACCTCAGTATCCGCCAGAGGTAGCATATCCGGTTCATTCTTGCGTATGCCATCCAAATACTGCTCTAGCGTTTCGAGTGATTCCGGCTTTGGCAAATTATACTTTTTACGCAAATCTTCCCGATAGGCAATACCATCATTTACATACTCCTTCCAGATAGCTGGAACGGTGTAAATTTTCTTGTCAACCTTGACTGCTTCCCAGAAATCCTGTGGTACATATGCTTGTAGCTTAGGTGCAGCCTTCGGTAGGAGATCATCTAGCGGAAGGAAAGCCCCTTTCACCGCATATGACTGGTAATTTGTCCATTCTGCCGTAAAGATCAGGTCAATCGGCTGCCCTGAGGACAACAGAAGCTTATACTTCGACTCCCAGTCTGTCCAGGTTGTGAAGTTGAATTTGACGGTTGCATTCAAATCTTCTAATGCCATTTTGTTAACTTCATCCTGAATGAGCTTTAAATCCTTTGGGGCATCGCCCAGCATATAGAACTGAAGCTCTACTTTCTTGGATGTGTCGATTCCAGTCGCTTCTGATGCTTCTGGTGCTGGAGTACTGGTATTCGAATTCGAATTCGTTGTTGATTCTGACGATGCCTCCTTAGTATTCGTGCTATTACTACTGCAGCCAGCAAACAAACTTGCAGTTAAGAATAAAGAAGTGCCGATCGTTAACAATTTCTTTTTTCCTTTTCTCATACTAACCCTCCCCTTAATTAAATGATCTATGTCAGCCGATCGCATACGAGTTCCTTTCGTTTGCTTTCGGTACTAACCCTTCACTGCACCAATCGTTAATCCCTTCACAAAATATCGCTGCACAAACGGATATAAGAAAATAATGGGTCCAGTAACGACGATCGCCATTGCCATCTTGGTCGACTCTGTCGGAATGTCACGCCCTAGGGTTACACCGGTTCCAGTGGCCATTTGAGAAACGAACATCATAGTATTGATCGTGTTATACAAGTAGTATTGAAGCTGATACATGCTAACGTCATTAATGAACAAAGAAGACATGAACCAGTCGTTCCAGTACGTCAGAGCAAGGAACAGACCGACAGTCGCTATGCCAGGCATAGCAAGCTTCAGCACGATACTGTAGTAGATCCTAAAGTCGTTCGCGCCATCGATTTTGGCCGATTCGAATAATTCTTCCGGAATCGCAGATTTGATAAAGTTTTTCATTAAAATAATGAGAAAAGGTGTCATAAGACCAGGTAATATCAGTACGGCATAGGTGTCTGCCAGCCCAAAGTATGTAGTCAGCATGATGTACCAGGGCACAAGCCCCCCTCCAAACAGCGTTGTGAAATAAATGAAGAAGGACAAATGATTGCGATACTTGAAATCTTTCCTCTGCAGAACGTAACCCGCCATCGTAATAAGAAACAATCCCACCAACGTTCCAATCACAGTTACAAAAATCGTTACACCATAAGCCTTGATTAGCTGAGTTGGAAAGATAAATACCATTTCATAACCTTCCAGCGAGAACACTTTAGGAATCAAGTGAAAACCGTCGCGAATAATGGATTCATTGGCTGTCAATGAGCCTGAAATGATCAGAAGGAAAGGAAAGAGACAGAGCAAAGAAAAAATCATAATAATCAGGTAAGCCATCATGCGGAAAACTCTAGAACTTAAAATGTTGTCATCCAATGTAATCCCTCCTCCCTACTTTAGAACAATGCGTAGTCATCATTAATTTTCTTGATGATATAATTCACTGTCATAATCATTACAAATCCGAAGATAGACTGATACAAACCAGCAGCAGTTGCCATACCAATATCAAAATTAACTTTCAAAGATCGATAAACGTAAGTATCTACAATATCCGTAACGTTGAAGAGCACTCCGTTGTTCCCGACAAGCTGATAAAACAGATCGAATTGACCTTTCATAATGCTTCCGAGTGCAAATAAGAGCAGAATGATAAATGTTGACTTCAGCATAGGTATGGTAATATACCAGATTCGCTGAAAAATATTTGCACCATCAATTTTGGCAGCTTCGTAATACTCATCGCTAATCCCCATGATGGATGCAAGATAAATGACCATGGAATAACCCAGGTTCTTCCATAAATAAAATGCTGTAATCAGAAATGGCCAGAGCCATGGTGTATTGTATATGTCTACTGGATCCAATCCGAACGATTTGAGTAACTGATTAACAAAACCAGAATCAGCATTAAACATGTTAAACGCTAAAACACTAATCAGAACAAACGAAACGAAGTAGGGTAGAAACATAATGGATTGTGATAACTTTTTAAATAGCTTCCCTCGGACTTCACTTAATAGGATTGCTGCCCCTATAGATACCGCGTTACCTAATATGATAAAAACCACGTTGTATCCAAGCGTATTGATTGTCAACTTCAACAGAATTCCAGATTGCGTTAAAAATTTAAAATTGTCTAATCCTACAAACGGACTTCCAAATAAACCACCTGCAAAATCATAACTTGTGAATGCATAATAGATGCCGACCATTGGAGCATAAGAATTTATTAAGAAAAAAAGCAGTGTCGGTGCTATCATCAAAAACATGATTTTATTCTTATTTAATTCATAAAAAAAACCTTTCTTCTTAAACATGACTGACCTCCTCCTGAATAGAATTGCTCGTGAATCTTACTTCCAAATCATAGAAGAAGCGGATTCGATAATATACTGTACAATGACACACATTGCTGTAATCTCGGTATTTGTGAAGTATGAAATTTCTGTACTTTTGTGAATATTCACTACATTTAACCTAATTTCGGCTGCTGGATTTATAAATTTGATTGAAAGCACAAGACTGATGATTTATACTCAGACCAGCGATGAAAGGGGTTTCAACAAATGATAAAACATTGGTCTAAAGAGCATAAAAAAGCTTACAGCCGAATACTCCTTGGCTCTATTGGATGTGTTGTTATTACCCTTTTAATAACTTCAACTATTCTTTATATGAACTTTACAAGCATCGCACTTAAACAAGTTTATCGTTCCGATTCAAATAGTCTAAATCAAATTAAAACACAATTATCTACTATGACAGAGACTGTTACCTCACTGTCCTCCCAGATTTACTATGATTCTGCGGTATCTAAGTTGTTGTATTATGCGGACTTGAATATCTATGATGTCATTTTTGCACAGCAACAACTTGATAACTATCGCGCATCCTTACCATTCATTGAATCCATTTATGTATATAATGCGAAATCCAATCAGTTCTATATTAGTTCCAATAATTCACGAAGCGGAATTCAACCGAAGTCCGAACTGGATGATGATGGAATTCTAGACCTTTTTATGAAATTCAAAGAACATCGCCCCTTTCAACCGATTCCCAGAACCTATAACATTGGTTCGGTTCAGACCACTCCAGTATCAAGCTACACTTACTTATGTTATAGCGTCATTGATGATAATAAAGATTTAAATACAGCTGTTGTTGTCAATATCTCGGCATCATGGTTAGGCCTGCGAATGGATCAGTCGGAGAAAGAGATCTCGGAGAATAACACGTTTATCATTAATCAGGATGGAATATTATATTCCAGTAGTGATAAGCAAGAGATGCTAACTGATATATCTGATAAAACCTATATACAGAAAATTATTCAGGACACTTCAGAATCTACATATTTTGTAGACACTGTGGATGGAGTTAAATCTTTAATAACGTTTACTACACCCGATTCATTAGGCTGGAAATATGTTCGGATTACCCCTTATAGCAATATCACTCAAGAAATAAATGAAATGAGGTATCGAATATTATTTATCTGTATTGGCATTCTTCTCTTAGGATTGTTGATTTCGTTAACTTTATCCCATAGCGTATATCGCCCGATTGACAAAGTCATACGCAAGTTCAAAACCCTGGAAACAGAAAGACGTAACCATCAGCATATTCTCAAGCAGGATTTCCTTAGAAATACGATTTTAGGTAGAGAAACGAATAATGCTGAGGTATTACAACAGAAATTACATTACTTCAATTCAGAGCTTATGGTTAATAATAAATCACTGATTGTTTTGATAAGGATCGATCAATTCCCCACAGTCCTCGAGAAATACAAAGAAGATATAAAATTGCTCAAATATGCCATAATGAACATTTGTACAGAAATTTCCTCACCGATCTTTCAAGTCGAAGCCATTGATATGGGGGATGATAGTCTTTTACTTTTGCTAAACTTTCATGATCCGCTTTATATAACGGAACGGGATTCGCTGATTGAAATGGCAGAGCTTATGCAATTGTCAATCGCCAAACATTTAAAATTATCCATCACGATTACCTTTAGTCCTGTGAAGGAATCCATTGAGCAATGCATCTTAGTCTACAAGCAAGTACTTGAGGCTTCTTACCATCGATTATTCAAAGGATACGGTAGCATCCTCTTTTCGGTTGACATTATGAACTTAAAAACCAAAGAATATATGTTTCCAGTTCACAAAGAAAAACAGTTCATTGAATCCTTGATGTCAGGAAATGCGGAAAAGGCACGGAGCATCTATATTGATATCGTAGGAGAAATATCAGAATATTCTTTTACCGTTGTTCAACTTGTCGTATCGCATTTAGCACTTACTGTTAATAACGTCTTGCGAACATTAAAAAAGAACAATGCGATTTTAACATTACCCGAATTCGATACAACGTTCTTACTACCAAATCATGTTGAAACCATGGAAGAAATCAACACTCCATATTTCAAGATATTTGAAGAAATAAGTGAAAAACTCGAAGAGAAAAGAAGTACAAAACAAGAAGATCTCATTAGAAAAGTACATCAAATTATTGAGCGAGATTATAGCAATTCCAACCTGTGCATAAATTCAATTGCAGACGAGCTCTCGATGTCTCCAATCTATTTGAGCCGGTTATATAAACAATTAACTACAAAAGCACTACCCGATATAATTAGTGAAATGCGGTTGAATAAAGCCAAAGAGCTACTGAAGACCTCTGAATGTACCATTGTTGATATCGCAGAAAAAACTGGATTTACTAGTAGTTCGTATTTTTATCGTTTATTTAAGAATAGTACTGGTATAACCCCGAGCGATTATAGAAAAAAAAGAGACCCTCTACAATTTTGTGCAGCAAGCGAAAAAAAATGATACTATGTATGATGGGCAAAATGTTGTAAAAGAAGGAGAACTTAATGAGTAACGAACAAAATTTTTGGCTTGATTTACCAAAGCCGTTTTTTATATTGGCACCTATGGAAGATGTCACAGATGTTGTATTTCGTCACGTGGTTAGTGCAGCTGCAAAACCGGATGTGTTTTTCACGGAATTCGCAAATACAGAATATTACTGTCACCCTAAAGTAAAAGTAAAAGAAAGTGTGCTTACTCGATTAAAGTTCACGGAAGATGAACAACCGATGGTCGCTCATATTTGGGGCAATAACCCAGAGTATTTTGAACGAATGAGCATGGATATGAAAAAGCTTGGTTTTCGTGGTATCGATATAAACATGGGATGCCCAGTAAAAAACGTCGCAACCAATGGAAAAGGTGCTGGATTAATTCGACATCCTGAAGTGGCAGCAGAAATTATTAAAGCGACTAAAGCAGGTGGCTTACCAGTTAGTGTCAAAACAAGATTGGGTTATAGTGAAATTGATGAGTGGCGCGAGTGGCTAACACATATATTCAAACAAGATATTGCGAATCTTTCCATTCACCTTCGTACAAAAAAAGAGATGAGTAAAGTAGATGCACACTGGGAGCTTATCCCTGAAATCAAACAATTACGCGATGAAATTGCTCCAAATACGTTGTTAACGATTAACGGAGATATTCCTGACCGTGCAACAGGCTTAAAATTAGTCGAACAATACGGCGTGGATGGTGTCATGATTGGCCGAGGTATTTTCAAGAATCCATACGCTTTTGAACTAGAATCTAAAGAACATAGTGTGGAGGAACTTCTTCATTTACTACTTTTTCATTTAGATCTTCACGATAAATATTCAAAAGAACATGAACCACGTCTATTTAATCCACTTCGGAGCTTCTTCAAAATCTATATTCGTGGATTTGACGGTGCCGACGAACTAAGAAATCAATTGATGGAGACGAATTCAACCGATGAGGTGCGGCGATTGGTGCAACCTTTCTTAGATAAAGAATTAGAGTAATTCGTAATAAAAAATAATGGCCTCAGTTCTGAATTTCATCAGACGGAGGCCTTTTTTATTAAAGTTAACCTAATTCCACTCAAGCTTTGGCAGCAATTCTTTTTGCAGCTCACACATCTCATCGATCATCGCACAAGCTTGATAATAGGTTGGAGCTTGCGGATCAAGCAGAATCGCTTGCAGCAATTTTGTTCTCGACTCTTCAACAAACGCCTCAAGTAACAGCTTATGGATTGTACCTTGGATATGGATCGTTCCGATAATGGCAGTTGGCAGTTCAACCGTCATTGGCTTAAATTCGATACCATTTTTGTTAACGATCGCTTGTGTTTCAACGACCATATCATCTGGAAGTCCTTTAATCGCACCATGGTTTGGCATATTAACAGCATTCAGCTCGATTTCATCGTCGAAGAAGATCGCTTCGATAATTGGCACTGCATATTCATTACTGATTTGAACCTTATCTTTATTAAATAGATAAGCCTGCTCAGACCACTGCTCTTGATTCAGCGTATTCTCAAATAAGCCTTTATCCAAAGTACTGCCACTTGCACAGTATACAAATTCAGGTGTTCTGGAGTCCTTCTTCCACAGTTGCTCACTCATTGGGTCGTAACGGAACTGCAAGGGTAGTCCAGCATAGAAATCTTCAGCCCATGAGATATACTCACCGCAATGGTTAGTACCTGGGTAAGGATAGTATCCGTACGTATGGTACAACGTTCTGGATAATCCAATATGATCGAAATGTGCCAAACGGTTAGCTAGCTTTTCTTTCTCGTGGAATAGAGGATATAAATCTTCTCCCGTGTTCTTGTTCCATATCTTCGTAAAGAAGCCAAAGTGGTTCAATCCGCCGCCTTCAACCGCAATATCTTTACTATCCATCTCCAGAAATTCAGCTAGCTGATGAATACCCATGTCTAAACCATGGCACAAGCCCACCACTTTGATTGAAGTTAATTTGGAAATGGCTTCCACTAGCTTTGCTTCCGGATTTGTATAGTTAATTAGCCAGGCATTTGAACAGACCTTTTCCATCGTCTTTGCAATTTCCAGCATTGGACCTAGATTTCTCAATGTATGGAACATAGATCCTGGACCGCCGTTCTCACCATATAGCTGCTTACTGCCGTAACGCCGCGGGATATGGAAGTCTTGTGACCAGTAGTGATATCTCTCTACCTCAATCGCAACGATGGAGAAGTCAGCATCTCTTAATGCATCTTCCAAATTCGTCGTTTGCCAAATCTTCGCAGGATGAGAAAATGCCGTGAACATTTCGGTTGCATACTTGTATGTTCTATTCACATTTTCTTCTACAATGTCCATAAGCGCGATTTCCAGCTCTACTTGATTTTTTAAACGTTCTGACAACACCATATCTTGAAGTGCTCCTAGCCCAAAGGAAACACTTCCTGCTCCGATTAACGCAACCTTCAACCTTTTCATTGTCTTCAAGCTCCTTTTTCCTTTTTATATACGTTATAGCCAGCACCAATAATTCCGGCGTCAGGTCCAAATTCAGTCAACACGATTTTAATGTTCTCTTTTAAATGTGGAAGGACTTTCTTTTTAGCGCTTTCTATCACTCTATCAATCAGCCACTGGTTGTGATGAATGACCGCTCCTCCGATAACAAAAATATTTGGATCAATTGTTTGCATCAAAGAAACAATTGCGTTGGAAAAGTACTCAACCCACCTGTCGATCACTTCAATCGCTTGCCGATCTCCCATATGATATCTTTCAAACAACAAACTCGACGTGGCATCAATGCCATATAAAAACTTACTTTCCGCTTCAAGAGCAATGCCGCTGCATAGGGATTCCAAAGTGCCGTTATACAACGTTGAATGGTTTCTTTTGCTGTCGGAAATAATCATGCTTCCGATCTCGCCCGCATATCCATGAGCTCCTTGAATAATTTTCTTATCAAGTATGATACCGCATCCAATTCCTGAACTAACCGTTATATAAATGGATTGATTATACGGCTTGGCAGCTCCATGATCCGATTCAAGCACTGTGATCACGTTTACATCATTCTCAAAAAACACTTCATAATTCGGAAAGAACTTCCTGATAGTTTCGATACTAACATTCTCTAGGCAAGGGATATTGGTTATATCTCGAATAAACTGTGTTTGATCATTCCAAGGAATCGGCAATACAATACCTATCTTGCTTGCTAGCTGTTCATGATCGACTTTCGCTGTCATTTCCTTGACGGTTTTGAAAATTTCGTCAGCATTTTGGAAATCTCTTGTTAATGCCGACTCCTTCCGAACAAGTTCAAGGTGCTCATTCACTAATCCAACCCTTATATTTGTACCTCCAATATCAACACCAATAACGAAGTTACCCATATTACGCTCCTCAACTATGATGACTGATCCATATATTTGGCGGCTGCAGCATCTAAAAAGAAATCTATATGATCATAGCCGAGCAATTGCTGAGCAGGCAGCCGGGCGTCAGAGTTTGTGAAAATCTCCTTCACGATTTCAGCTTTGCGCTCTCCAGTTATGACGACAACCACTCTTTTACTACTTGCAATCTGTTCCAAACCTAATGTAATGCCTTGCTTTAATTCAGTCTGCTCATGAAAATATTTTTGAGCGACAGTCTTTGTTGTTTCCGACAGCTCCACAACACTGCTGTAATTTAATACTGGGCTACCCGGTTCATTTAATCCGATATGCCCATTCATACCTACGCCCATCAAGCTGAATGTAATTGGGTGTTGCTCGATAAAGTGATCAATTCGCAAGCATTCCTGCTTCATATCCGGCGATGTTCCATCAAAAAACACAATCTGTCTGCTATCCAGTGAAATCTGCGAGAACAGATCTTGATTCAACATCTGATAGCAGCTTCCTTCAGAGCTTTTGTCAATGCCAACCCACTCATCCAAGCTAACGATGTTAAGCCTCTTGATTTTCAATTGGAGGTCCGCATCATTGGAAAATTTCTGATAGCTTTTTTGTGGAGTACTCCCTGAAGCTAAGCAGAACACGGGGTGCTGATCGTTCATTAAATGATCTTTCATCTCTCTAGCAATTTCACTTGCTATTTCCTCTTCACAATCAAAGATTTTGATCATGTTGTTCACTTCCTTGTTGTTTATTCCGAAATAACATTAATCATC
The DNA here is from genome assembly GCF_050277435.1 of Paenibacillus sp. NPDC101420. Lineage (NCBI taxonomy): Bacteria > Bacillati > Bacillota > Bacilli > Caryophanales > Paenibacillaceae > Paenibacillus > Paenibacillus sp. NPDC101420. The sequence goes on along the minus strand of NZ_JBNNSE010000006.1, from coordinate 219,725 downwards.
TCTTGCTGAAGGATAAGTATCGCTGATCCGATCGCTGTTGATTGCTCTAACTTACTCACTGAAATTTGAGGAGTCCACTCCGTATATTGCTCGACATAACTTTTGGTGCGGTCCAATATACGTTCCGGGAAGAGCGCTACTGTTTTACCACTAATAATGACCTGATCAATATCCAAGATGCTGATCATATTGGTAATCGTTAATGCCAGATTCTTCGAAACATAATCAATGCAAGCTTCTACGTCATTCGTTGAATTCAAATCATATGTGCTTAACAAATACTTAATAGCTAATTTGCTTTCCAGCCAACCGACTGAAGATGGCGTCCGCTTATATTCTGAATCAAAACACATATACTCCAGCTCGCCCGCACTTGCATGAACACCGCGATGTAGCTCTTTGTTAATGATTAAGCCGCCCCCGACCCCATCACCTGCCGCAACATGAATGAGACTTGTCGGTGCTTGATCTGAGTTTTCAAGATTCCGAAATTCCGCCACAGTCGCTGCGTTCACATCATTCTCCAGCAGAATGGGCAATTTCACTTCACGCTTGAGATTTTCAATAATCTCTTCATACTTAAAGTCGTTTTCTTTATTTGGAAGAGTTCTCATCCGAATTGTTTTCTTTCTTGTATTGATCGCGCCATCTACGCCAATACCAATCCCCAAGACAACACTACTCATTTCCTTCGCTTTATTCTTCAAATGTTCCACGATCTCTACGAATATCGAAGTGAACTGCTGGCTATAGAAAGGAATGTCTGTTTCAATCGAATACGTTTCTAATATCTTGTTGTGCAGATTAATGAGTAATGCCGTTATCGTATTGCAAATAATCTGTATTCCGATGGTCGTATAGCTGTTTTCATTAAATCTGTAAACCGTACGTTTTCTTCCTAAGCCGCCAGATCCTTCACGACTTTCACCAGTAACAGTCAATAAACCAATCTGTTCAAAAAAGGTAACAATCTTGCTCACAGTAACAAAGCTCATTGCCGTTTTTTCTGTAATCTCGACTTTCGCTAGTTCAGGATGTTGAAGCAAAATATCAAAAACTATTTTCCTGTTCTCATCTTTAATATCATTGGGCAAAAATGATTTCATATGTCCTCCTCGTTATATTATTAATATAATTAATAAATGAAGTTAAATAATTAATCAAAAAAATCAGCTCAGCACTGACCTCTTGAATTTATTATATATTCACTGTAGTGAACGTTCAAGTGTATTTATTTAACTTCCTTAAATTTATCTGTTCTGTATCTTAATACCACCAGCTAGTGCATGCATTTGGGTACACCACAAAAAGAAGCCTCTCATGAGTTCAATGAACTCACGAAAGGCTTCTAATCAATCCTATTTCAAGGCTTAATCAGCCTTATTACATCATGCCGCCCATTCCACCCATGCCGCCCATATCAGGCATACCTGGTTTTTCTGGTTCTGGCTTGTCAGCAATTACTGCTTCAGTAGTCAAGAACATAGCAGCTACGGATGCAGCATTTTGAAGCGCGGAACGAGTTACTTTAGCAGGGTCAACGATACCCGCTTCGAACATGTTCACCCACTCGCCAGTAGCAGCATTGTAGCCGATGCCGATAGCTTCTTTTTTCAAGCGATCCACGATAACGGAACCTTCTTGACCAGCGTTAGCTGCAATGGTACGAACTGGTTCTTCGAGCGCGCGAAGCACGATGTTAACGCCTGTTTTCTCGTCGCCAGTTACATCTACAGCAGCAACAGCATTATATACGTTCACAAGAGCTGTACCACCACCAGAAACGATACCTTCTTCAACCGCAGCGCGAGTTGCGTTCAGGGCGTCTTCGATGCGAAGTTTACGCTCTTTCAATTCAGTTTCAGTTGCAGCGCCAACTTTGACAACGGCTACGCCGCCAGCCAATTTAGCCAAACGCTCTTGCAATTTTTCTTTGTCGAACTCGGAAGTTGTTTCTTCCAGTTGAGCACGAATTTGGCTTACGCGAGCATTGATGTCCGCTTTGTCGCCGCTTCCGTCTACGATTGTTGTGTTTTCTTTAGTTACGCGTACTTGACGTGCGTTACCCAGTTGTTCAATGGAAGTGCTCTTCAGATCAAGTCCGAGCTTCTCAGTGATCACTTGACCACCAGTCAGGGCAGCGATATCTTGCAGCATAGCTTCGCGGCGGTCGCCAAAGCCAGGAGCTTTAACAGCAACAGCGTTGAATGTTCCACGCAGTTTGTTCACGATCAACATGGCTTGTGCTTCGCCTTCGATATCTTCAGCGATAATAACAAGCGGTCTAGCTTGTTGAACGATTTTTTCAAGCAATGGAAGGATTTCTTGAGTGCTGCTGATTTTTTTATCAGTGATCAAGATGTATGGGTTCTCCAGAACAGCTTCCATTTTGTCCGTATCAGTAATCATGTACGGGGAAATGTAACCGCGGTCGAACTGCATACCTTCTACGACTTCAAGTTCAGTAGCGAATCCACGGGATTCTTCAACAGTGATAACACCGTCTTTACCTACTTTTTCCATAGCTTCAGCAATCAATTGGCCCACTTCTTCGTCAGCAGCAGAGATAGCAGCTACTTGAGCGATAGCTTGGGAATCTTCGATTGGCTTAGCGATTTTTTGCAATTCTTCAACTGCTGCACGAACTGCTTTGTCGATCCCTTTGCGAATAACCATTGGGTTAGCGCCTGCAGTTACGTTCTTCAGACCTTCACGGATCATAGCTTGTGCCAGAACCGTTGCAGTTGTAGTACCGTCACCGGCTACATCGTTAGTCTTAGTAGCAACTTCTTTAACCAGTTGAGCACCCATGTTCTCGAATGCATCTTCAAGTTCGATTTCTTTAGCGATAGTTACACCATCGTTAGTGATAAGCGGGCTACCAAATTTCTTCTCAAGTACCACGTTGCGACCTTTTGGTCCAAGTGTAACTTTTACCGCATTTGCCAAAGCATCTACACCGCGCAACATAGAGCGGCGTGCTTCTTCACTAAATTTAATTTCTTTAGCCATTGTGTAATTACCTCCTAGATTTTTTTGTATATCACGTTACTTTAAGTAGTTTAGATTTAGCTTATAATCGACTCTCGCTTAGTCAAGAATCGCGTGAATGTCGCTTTCTTTCATAATCAAATATTCTTTACCTTCGTATTTGATTTCTGTTCCTGCATATTTAGAGAAAAGAACACGGTCGCCTTCTTTTACTTCGAGTGCTACACGTACTCCATCCTTCAAAGCTCCGCTACCTACTGCAATAATAGTTCCTTCTTGTGGCTTTTCTTTCGAGGAGTCCGGAAGCACAATCCCGAATGAAGTGGTTTCCTCCTGCTCGCTCGGTAGCACCAATACGCGTTCACCTAAAGGTTTGATCATGAAAAAATAGCCTCCTTTAAAATTATGTTATTTTGCTTCAAAACATAGTTTAGAACTTACCTGTCTTACTTCAAAATCTCTGGTGTTTATGAAAAATATCAATTGGACGCTATGAATATCTGGTCCATCTCATATTTTCCATAAGCATTAGCACTCGACAGCTTGTAGTGCTAACAACAATTTTTATGATACTCAACTTGAGCCCGGATTTCAAGTCCTTTTACACAAATTCGCATTTGTTTTCGTAAAAAATAACGTTTCACTGGTTGTCCTAGGCACACACTCTATACATTCTATCCACAGGGTGTGAAAATATGCGTATGATTTCAGTAGTCTCAACTGTACCACCTACGCCCGAACATTTCAAAAAACGGGGGTTTAAAACAAAAGAACTGTCTCTTTCGTAGAAAAATCTACTTAGTGACAGCCCTCTTATCATCATTCCTCACTCTTGGTGTACTGAGCTTCCCTTGCCGCATCCGCAGCAAGCTGTTTGCGATAGACGAAGGCGGACAGGAATACGCTAAACTCATACAACACAAGCAGTGGGATCGTCACCAGAAAGTCTGAGATGAAGTCCGGAGGAGTGATGACTACAGCAATAAAGACAAGCGTGAAATATGCGTATCGACGCATTTTACGCAAGCGTATCGGGTTAAGAACCCTCAGTTTGGTCAGAAACATCACCAGCAGTGGTAGCTCAAACAGCAGCGCTAAAGGTAGCACCAGACTGAACATGAAGTTGAAATATTGCGCAATTCCGTAGGTCTCTTCCAGTCCCATACTCCGGGTGATAGAGATTGTGAACGAAAGCGCCATTGGAAATACAACATAATAAGCAAAAGAAAGACCGATTAGAAAAAGAACAAAAACATAGGGTACATAACGTAGTGTTGCACTACGCTCTTCCGGTCGTAAGCCCGGACTAATAAACGCCCACAGCTGGTAAGCAATAAAAGGAACTGAAATGACTAATGAAACCGCCATTGCGATCTTCATATACATTCCGATACCATCCCAGAATGAGAAAGCATGCAGAACAAAACCTTGCGCTAGATCTGTACTAATTAAATAATCGTAGATTGGCTTGGCACAGAACAGCCCCCCTACCAATCCCAAAATAAATACAATCAGCACATAAATAATCCGTTTACGCAGCTCGGTGAGATGATCCACCACCGACATTTCTTCCGATTCGAGAGACATCCTGACACCATCCCATGACAAGAATAGAAACGCCACACCGACTTTATGTATAGCTGTGCCCGTTTCTGCAGAAAGCAGCAACCAAATTGAAAAAGGGACATCTCCTAAGTCTATTAGACTTGAGAGATTGCCCCATTGTTAAATCATTTATTATTCCGGCAGGCGTTTGTCCTGAGGAATATCTGCAGCGACCGTCTGCGGGGCCGTCGGCACAGGAGCTTCGCTCTTCTTCACCGGATCACCATCACCAATGATTTCACGTGCGCCTTCCTTAAATTCACGGAAGGTTCGTCCAACTGCGCGGCCTAACTCTGGCAGTTTATTCGGTCCAAAGAGGAGCAGTGCCAGTATAACCAACAAGATAATACCCGGAGTACCAATTCCACTAAACATTATTATTCCTCCTTGTCCGTCTATCCGATCATGGTATCGATTACGATAATCTAATAATACCATAACTTATGTCACAGTTACATCCACTATCTTCTATAAATAGTTTATCCTTGTGACGTGACAAGAATATGACAATGTTATTGGCGGTATTGGCCAGTTACCATGAGTAACGCTTCAGGTAGTTGATCCATAATGGCTGCTAAATTCTCATGAACACCCTTCGGTGTGCCCGGTAAGTTGACAATCAACGTGCGTCCACGAATGCCGCATATCCCGCGGAACAGCATCACCGCACGGTTTTTTTGCATCACCGTACTTCGCATCGCTTCAGAAAGTCCAGGCACCTCCCGTTCGATTACACGCCGGGTTGCCTCTGGAGTCACATCGCGTATCGCTAAATCCGTACCTCCGGTAGTCAATACCAGATCTGCTTGAAAATAATCTGTAAGTTCTATCAAAGCTGCGATAATCTCATCTTGTTCATCGGGCACGATCCGATATTCAACGATCTCGCCTCCAAGTTCCTCTTCCACCAGCTCCCGAATAACCTGGGCGCTCGTGTCTTCCCGTTCGCCCCTGGCCCCTTTATCGCTGGCCGTTAGGATTGCTGTTTTCCACGCCATAGGTTTGTCCTCCCTCTCTATGTATAATTGGCTGTACAGTGCAGCCCACTTGCTTCAGCGCATCGAACGTCAGCTCTGATCATGGTTTAAGCGCGTAATCTCCATTCTTGCCCCCACTTTTAGACACTAAGAGCGTTGGTCCGATAATCATGTCCTTCTGAAGAGCCTTGCACATGTCGTACACCGTTAGTGCTGAGGCAGAAACAGCGGTCAATGCCTCCATTTCAACTCCGGTCTTTCCGGTAGTATGGACTGTTGCTTCTATATAAAGTTCATCTTCGCTGTTATCGGAGAAGCGGATGTCAATACCGGTAAGTGGGAGCGGATGGCACATCGGAATCCAGTCAGACGTCTTCTTAGCCGCCATAATTCCAGCGATCTGCGCAACGGCAAGTACGTCTCCTTTACTGATCTTGCCTTCCTTGATGGCACTAAGCGTCTCAGTTGCCATCTTGATCTTACTCCGCGCGACAGCTGTCCGCTTCGTAATCTCCTTTTCGCTCACATCCACCATACGAGCTCTTCCCTGCTCGTTAAAATGGGTCAATTCCACGGCTCACTCTCCTTTTCGGCAGTGCACTATGCCATTTTCAGTAATCAGCATGTCCATAAAGGCATCATGCTCATCCATGGGCACTTTCGGAACCAGTTGCATACCAAAGGCTAGCCCGATCCAGACAGGGGGCTTCGCAGCGGCATACTCTTCCATCTCCCATGACGCACGCAATCGATCATAGTATCCTCGGCCGTAACCAAGCCTGCCTCCCTGAAGATCAAAAGCCAGCCCCGGAACAAACACAACATCCGGTAGTGTAACAACTTCAATCTCTTGTGAATCTTTGCCGGATACAATAGGTTCATGGATACCATACGCCCCCGGCTCAAGCTCACTCCAAGCGTTTACCATATGAACACTCATTGCACCACTTGCCGGAATGACACGCGGCAGCAGTACCCTGCGCTGGTCCTTCCACGCCTGTGTAAGAAGCGCGTTGGTATCGAGTTCAGAACGGAAAGATACATAGGCCATCAGTGAGGCTATGTCTTTCGTCTTCAGCCACTCTGATGCATGCTTGCAGACCAGAAAAGACAATTCCCTTCTCTGGTCCGAGGAGAGCTCGTTTCGGGCGATGGTCTTCTCAGTTCTTAGTTGTTGCTTTGCTTTGGAGATCACCGACTCCTTGCTTGACATCGTCGGCCACCCCCATATATTTATCCCAAGCTTATCCTTGTTTGTAAATCCAGTTTACCACTCTTCTCCCCGGTTCGCCAAGGTGGATAGGACTGTGTTTCTGGGCCAGGTCGTTATTCTCTGCTTCCGATATATCGAGCTCTCGCTTGGGAAACGCTTTTCATGTAAACTATAGAATATGTTGTTCATACGGCTGAGGTATAAATGCCAAGGCGAAATATGCAAGGGTGGAGGTTTCATCGTTATGCTTCTTCAAGCGACAGGAATTACAAAATCATATGGTATACAGAACGTACTAGACGGCATAAGCCTTCAGGTAAATGAAAAGGAACGTGTCGGACTCGTGGGTGTTAATGGTGCCGGCAAATCAACTTTTCTGCAAATTCTGGCTGGTGAAATGTCCTATGACAGCGGTCAAATTCATAAATCAAAAGAAACTACTATCGGGTATTTAGCCCAAAATAGCGGACTTCAATCTGACAAAACCATCCATGAAGAAATGATGGCAGTTTTCGCACCGCTGATCGAAGCCGAGGCTGAGCTAAGAGAGATGGAAGTAAGCATTGCCGATCCTAAGCTGGCAGAGGACTCAAAACGGTACGAAGAACTGCTCGAAAGATATGCCCGCCGATCAGATTGGTTCAAGGATCACGGCGGTTATGAAATGAATACACGAATCCGCAGTGTACTGCACGGCATGGGCTTCGGCGAGTTCCCACCGGATACACCTATCTCCACACTTAGTGGTGGCCAGAAGACTAGACTCGCATTAGCCCGCATTTTGCTTCAGGCTCCCGATCTTTTAATGCTGGATGAGCCGACGAACCATCTGGATATCGAAACATTAACATGGCTTGAGGATTATCTTCGCAGTTATGCTGGCGGAATTCTGGTCGTATCTCATGACCGTTATTTCCTTGATCGGCTTGTAACTACTATTGTAGAGATCGAGCGTCATCAATCTCGGCGTTATACAGGCAATTACAGCCGATATGTAGATTTGAAGGCTGCCGAATATGAAACACGGATGAAGCAGTATGAGAAACAGCAAGATGAAATCTCAAGAATGGAAGATTTCGTTCAGAAAAATATTGTGCGAGCATCTACCACGAAACGTGCGCAGAGCAGACGCAAAGCGCTTGAGAAGATGGACCGTATTGATCGACCGATGGGCGATCTGAAGAAAGCCAGCTTCTCCTTCGAGCCTGACTTCATGTCTGGTAAAGAAGTGCTGCAAGTACGTAATGTTGCAGTTGCCTTTAATGATGGTCCACCTTTGTTCAAGGACGCTTCTTTCGAACTGCGCCGGGGAGAAACTGCTGCACTCATCGGTCCCAATGGTATTGGCAAATCTACACTGCTGCAGTGTATGACCGGAACCCGCGAGCCTTCAACTGGAACTGTGAATTGGGGGACTAAGGTAAAGGTCGCTTATTATGATCAGGAACAGACCCGCCTCAATCCAAAGAACACAGTAATGGAAGAGCTATGGAGTGAATATCCAATGATTGAGGAAGCCAGAATCCGTACGATCCTTGGCAACTTCCTCTTCAGCGGTGAAGATGTTCTTAAGAAGATATCCGCGCTGAGCGGCGGCGAAAAAGCACGCGTTGCATTATCAAAGCTCATGCTGCGCGGCGCAAATATGCTCATCCTAGATGAGCCAACCAACCATTTGGATTTAGTCAGTCGTGAGGTTTTAGAATCAGCTTTAATTGATTTCGAGGGCACATTGCTCTTCATTTCTCATGACCGTTATTTCCTCAATAAAATGGCTGAACGGGTGCTTGAGCTTCATCCCGAGGGGATCGATCAATACCTTGGCAACTACGATGACTATATCGAGAAAAAACGAGAATTAGAAGAGATTGCGAAAGATGCCGCCGAATTAGCCGCCAAAAACGTCAACAAGGATGCTGCAGTTCCTGAAAAAAACGCTGTTTCCTCCTTCGAAGCGGACAAGCAAGCCAAGCGTGAAGAGCGTAACCGGAAGCGGCGTATTGCTGAGCTAGAGGAAGGCATTGCCTCACTAGAAGAGTCGATCGCTTTTATAGAGAATGAAATGACTAAACCTGAAGTTTATCAGGATTATTTAGCACTTCAAGGTCATGAAGAGGATCTGAAGAACAAAAAAACTCAGCTTACCGATTTATTTAACGAATGGGAAATCCTTGCTGACGAATAATGTAAAATCCGCTTCATAAATATTTTTTCATATTTCTTATTTTGTTCATAAAGAGTTATCCACAGCTCTATGCACAGGTTTCGTGTATAACTCCCTATAAAAAAAGCCCCTTAGGGGCTTTTTTTATGCGTTAAATCGGTATTTTCGAATTACAGGAATTATTATCCACCGAATTATCCACATTATCCACAATTCTCACAAGGTTTCATTGCTAACAAAAATGGTTATAAGGCCATTTTAAAAAGAGCTGACATTGCTGATTTTACGCACTTTTTACACAATTCGTAGAGAATATGTGGATAACGTTGTCCACAACTTGACAAAAGACATAACCCCACCTAAAACCTGTCATCAAAAGCTAAAAAAGAACCCGCTATCTCTAAATCAGACAGCGGGTCGATGTATATTAAACGATTTGTGTAGAGAGCAGGGCAGCGTTACAGGCTGCAATATAGGCAATCCCTGCTGCCATGATAATATCTTGATGCGTAGCTGTGCCTCTAAATTTAAGACCTTCCCACTCTACCATCACAGCCGCCTCCGCCTGGGCGTTCTCTCCACTTCCAAGTGAATGCAGCTCAAGTCCCGCAAAATCGATATCCTCTGAGATGCCTTGCCCAATAGCAGCGATAATAGCTTCAAGCGGACCATCTCCAGTACTAGTATGAGAAGTTTCCTGTCCAGACTTCAAATGGCGAACCGTAACCGCGGCCACCCGGCGCTGGGCACTGCCTGCCAATACCTGAACCTCACCCAGTTCATAGACCTGAGCTTGCTGTCCAGTTGTACTGCTCACCATTTGCAGCAACTGGTCATCACTCACTACCTTTTGGCGGTCAGCGGTCTCTTTAAACGATTCATAAAGTGCATCCAGCTCCGCAGGCTCCAGCGTAATACCATACTTCGCCGCCCGGTCCTTCAGCGCATGTCTGCCAGAATGCTTGCCCAGAATGATCATGCTACGCGGGATACCCAGCCGCTCTGGGTCCATAATCTCATAGGTGCTACGATCCTTCAGCAAACCATCCTGATGAATCCCTGACTCATGCTGGAAGGCATTTCTTCCGACGACTGGTTTGTTATAGGCGATCGGAAAATGCATCGCTCCGCTGATCAGCCGCGAAGTATCATACAGCTTATCAAGCACAATGCCTGTTTCTGCTCCAATCGCATCTCCGCGGGTTTCGAGCGCCATCACAAGCTCTTCCAGTGCGCAGTTCCCGGTACGCTCGCCGACTCCGTTCACAGTGACTTCGATCTGCGTCGCACCTCCATCAATTGCTGCCAGACTGTTGGCTACAGCCAGCCCCAAATCATTGTGACAGTGGGCACTGTAGCTTACCGTTTCTCCACCTCTTGCTCCTAGCCGCACACGCCGGAACATTTCCCCATATTCATGTGGCAATGCGTAACCGACCGTATCGGGCAGATTGATAATAGAAGCGCCTTCCTCAATAACCGCTTCAATCATTTCAATCAGATCATCGATTCCTGTTCGCGCAGCATCCATCGCCGTGAATTCAACGACATCAGAGAATTGACGCGCATAAGCCGTCATCTCGCGGGCTTTGGCTACGACTTCAGCTCTGCTCATACGCAATTGATGCTGCAAATGAATATCAGAAGAGGAGATGAACAGGTGAATCCGCCGGCGTTCAGCATCTTGGGTTGCCCGGACTGCCGCGTCAATATCCCCTTTAACCGCCCGTGCAAAACCACAAATTTCCACATTTCGCACCTTACGAGAAATCGTCTGTACTGCTGCAAAATCACCAGGGCTCGATATCGGAAATCCAGGCTCCATCACATCAACACCCAGATCCGCAAGCTTATAGGCCAGCAGTATTTTTTGCTCTGGGGTTAGACTTGCACCCGGAGCCTGTTCACCATCTCGCAGCGTCGTATCGAAAATTTGTATACGTTTCTTTACTGGAATAATCATCTGAATTCCTCCTGTTTTCCTCTTATTGGATTCCTTACCCTAACCTATGCTTCAGCGCAGATCCACACGTCGACTTGTGGCCCTGCTAAATTCCCCACCCACTGCTGCCGGCAGCTGATACGAATGAATCCTCTGCACAATTTGGAATGTGCAGAAGGTTCACTCTTGGCGTCTTATATAGCGCCTGAGTCCATAACCCGAGTTGCTTCAATAAGAACGCAAAAACCCGCCGTCTCTAATAAAGAGACGGCGGGTTACCCCTCCGCGGTACCACTCTTTTTGACGCATAGGCTATTCATATAATCAAGCCGTTAAGCTGCGTCCAGCTCTTCTTCCCGGTCCATCCTGAGGGAGTCAGGATATCTGGAAAGGTCCGATAACGGGGACAGCCGTAGGCAGCGTACTCTTATTTCCGCCGCTCCGCTCCCGGGCGAGATTCAAGACTTTCGGTGACTGCGTCGCACCACCCCGCAGCTCTCTGTTCACCGTCATTCCCTACTACTCCCGTTCTTAGCGTGTATTATATACATTCTCACTACTCAAAATCCATACAAAAAAGCCTGCCATCTCATTCAAGAGACGACAGGCTGTTAACCTTCGCGGTACCACTCTTGTTGATGCTCTGTACCGGTTAAGTTACTGCCGATTCCAATTGAACATCCACTCTACGGTCAAGTATGTTAGATACTCGACCACCCTTTCACGGAGGTTACCCGTAGACGGTGTACGAACGTTCCGGCGACAATTGCCGGTAATGCTTCCACCGTTCCGCTCCCAGACGAGTTCAGGTCCCCTTCGACTGCGTCGCACCTACCCGCAGCTCTCTTATCCCAGAGTATCCTTACTACTTCCGCTCATCGCGTTTCCTTGTATAATTGAACTGATTATACTCGTTAGCTCCAAATGATGTCAATAGGCGGATACAGACCATTGTTCCAATGAGAATCCAGGGTCTGCAACCATATCCAGCGGAGTACCGCCATCATGCTGCCACTTCACGTATGCAGCAGCTCCAATCATAGCTGCATTATCCGTGCAGTAAACCGGAGGTGGAATAATAAGCTCAATGCCCTCCGCTTCACAGCGTGAGATCAAAGCCGTGCGCAGGCCAGCATTAGCAGCAACACCTCCACACAGCAATAACTGCTTGGAGCTAGTAGCTTTAACAGCGCGTACCGCTTTTTCCACCAGCACTTCAACCACAGATTCTTGGAACCCGCGGGCAATGCCTGCGACATCTGGTGTGAGACCCTTCATCTTGCTCTGATTCACAACGTTCAGCACAGCCGACTTTAAGCCACTGAAGCTAAAATCATAAGAACCCGGCTCCAGCCATACTCTTGGTAACGGTACAACCTCAGTCGCCTCGCGGGCCAGACGATCCACATGAGGTCCACCGGGATAAGGGAATCCTAGTGCTCGTGCCACTTTATCATATGCTTCGCCTACGGCATCATCACGGGTGCGTCCGATAATTCGAAACTCACCCTCCCGCTCCATATGAACCAGTTCAGTATGTCCGCCGGACACCACTAGTGTCATGCATGGATACTGTAACTCTGCCACTAAACGGTTAGCATAAATATGCCCTGCAATATGATGTGTGCCAATTAGTGGCTTACCCCATGCGAGGGCAAGGCTCTTGGCAGCTACTACCCCGACAAGTAAAGCCCCCACCAAACCTGGGCCTTGTGTAACCGCCACCGCCGACAACTGATCTGGTGTAACCCCTGCTGTAGCGAGTGCTTCTTCTATCACCAGTGTAATTACTTCCACATGCTTACGGGAAGCTACTTCTGGTACTACGCCGCCGAAGGCGCGATGTGTCTCAATCTGACTCGAGATGATGTTGGATAACACTTCAGAGCCATTTTTGACTACAGCGACCGACGTTTCATCACAACTCGTCTCAATAGCAAGTATTAGTACAGGCTGAGCTGCGCCCGTTTCTGTCTTCATTTCAAGTCCACGCTTCCTTCCATATTCCCATGCTCCTCGTACTCTGGCAGATCCGCCCACATAATGAGCGCATCTTCGCGATTATCGGAATAATATCCTTTGCGTGTGCCAGCAGATCGAAAGCCTTTTTTACGATATAAATTCTGTGCTACCTCGTTCGATACCCGTACCTCAAGTGTAATAGACTTCATCCCCACATAAGATGCCGTCTTCATCAGCTCTTCGAGCAAACGCTCGCCCCATTTACGTCCACGATAGGCTTCAAGCAGGGCTATATTCGTCACATGCGCCTCATCCACGATGGCCCACATACCGGCATAACCGATAATATGACCAGCCAGCTCCATAACCATATATTTTGCAAAATGATTATGCGTCAGCTCGTTGCGAAAAGCTTCCTCTGTCCAAGGCATCGTGAAGGCTTCCCGTTCAATGATAAGAATGTCAGGAATATCCGTAAGCTTCATCAAACGAAAAACAAGTTCAGCCTCTTGAGCTATCATTGATTCCGCTTCCGTCATGGTTTCTTTAAGCCCCCTTCTCTGCTTAACCGCAGATTGGCCTCCGCTTCTGAGATCTGAGTATAGTTAGGGATCAAGCTATGGATATCATCTTTCTCTACCTGAAGCCGCGCTTCTCCGAGAAATCCTGTCCAGCGGCCTTCCATTTCATAAGGAACTGCAATAGGAACACCAAGATCCTTCAATGGACGAAGCGAATCCTCACTGCCATGAACTGCAGTCTCCCCAACAAACCAAAGAACAGCGGGCTTATTGCCTTCGGCTGAAGCCTGTCCTAAACGTTCAGCTAAGTACTCCACCCAATCTGCCATCAGCCGGATGGCATCAGGTTCAAGACGGCTAGGAGCATTATTTCCCTCAGCTGCGAATAATCCTGAATACACCTGTCCTCGGCGCGCATCCATTAGTGGAATGATCCAATCAGGCCCGTAGCTGTTATTCTCGGTAGTTTGTTCCGACGCTTTGGTCATCACGTTATTCTTGAGGGCTGTTTGATATCCGCCCCATGCTACTGCATGTAGACTCGAAATACCGACCACTGGGACATCCCATGCCCATGCCAACGTTTTGGCAGCGGTAACTGCGATACGCGTCCCCGTATACGATCCAGGACCCACACCAACAGAAATCCCGTCCAGCATTGCAGCAGTAGTTCCTGTTGCTTGCAGCGCCTGCTCAATGATCGGGAGTAAATGCACCGAATGATTCCGTTCTCCGGAAGCATTTATTTCATGCAGTAGTTCCCCATTCTCTGTAACTGCCACGCCTAATACTGCAGTTGATGTATCCAGCGCTAAAAGCCGCTTGCGCGGCTCTGTATTCTGATTCGTCATATTCCTTAACCCCACTTCTGGATCAGCTGCCGGCAAAGCTCACCATACGGCTCCCCGATTCCGGTCACCGTAATCATTCTTTCATCTGGCCCCACTGTTTCCATGTATATATGCATATGCCGCGTCGGCATTAAATCCGTAATAATACTGCTCCATTCCACCAAGCAGACCCCTTGCCCGTAGAAATACTCATCAAGTCCAAGCTCGTCCGCTTCCTGAAGCGAAATCCGATATACATCCATATGATATAGGGGCAGACGGCCCTCGTACTCTTTAATAATTGTAAAAGTAGGACTGTTTACGATCCCCTTTACGCCGAGATGCCGAGCGTACCCTTGCGAGAATGCTGTTTTTCCTGCGCCCAGATCGCCGTCCAAGCCGATAATCATCCCTGGCGTTGAAGCAGTAGCTAGAGCAGCTGCAAGCAACTCCGTATCCTGGAGGCTGTAAGAACGGTAAGTGAACACCGTTTCGTCTGTATTGTCCAACTACAACTACCACCTTTTAAAATATACCTGCCAAAAACCATTACTATTAATTATATCGGTATGCTCCATCCATCGCAACAACTGTCCCAATTCAATCTTCCATGCCAGTATGTCCACAATAGAAAAAGAGACCTCTACGCAATAATAAGCATAAAGAGTCTCTTTTATAAAAGTGTAATTTAGCTTATCTCAGCTCTTTGAACAAACCTTGTTAATGATCTTGCTCCTCTAACCGTTCAACGCCTACCGTATGCGTATTCGTTGGTCGAGAGCCCACTTGAACTGTAGCCATTCCGTTCTGTGCATCCACATGCTCAATCCATACAGGTTCTCCATCCAAATGTACACTTACCGTCTCTTTAGAAGCATAAATATCCTGTGCTCGTTTGACATCCACCACTGTTCTCCTCCTTTATTTTACCTAAATCTCACGATTCTAATGGCGAAGTTTCTTCGAGGGTTGATTCCGCATCAAGCTTCTCCGAGTCCGAGACCTGACTTGCTTCCGGTGGAGCTATAATGCTGTCCCAATCCACAACTGTCGCTGGAATATCCTGTTCGCTCAGCGCATCGATCCACTCGTTTCCACGCGGTTCCATGACTTAGTATTCTCCTCCTCAGCTTTATTAGCCTGATTTTATATTTTCCCATGCTTCACAAAAAATGCACCCGGCTAGAAAAACCTGTCCTGCCTCATACTAACCCAAAGCAAATAACTTAGATCAGGAGGCGTTTCTCATGCATACCGTTTGGAAAGGGGCCATCAGCTTCGGGCTAGTGCATGTTCCGGTTAAAATGTTCTCCGCTACGGAAGACAAGGACATTTCTCTGCGTTATATCCATAAGGAATGCGGCAGCCCACTGTCGTATGTACGTAAATGTCCGGTGTGTGACAAAGAGGTGGCTTGGGAAGAAATCGGCAAGGGTTATGAATATGAAAAAGGGAAGTTTGTTCTATTCGACAAAGAGGAACTGGATCAATTGACCGACGAAAGCAGCAAAAGCATTACCATACTCGACTTTGTTGATCTGACGGAGATCGATCCAATTTATTTTCAAAAAACCTATTACTTATCTCCGGATCAGGCTGGCACAAATGCATATCGGCTTCTTATGGAGGCCATGCGTCAAACTGGTAAAATTGGCATCGCCAAAATATCGATTCGTTCCAAAAGCAGTCTGGCTGCTATTCGTGTGCTGGAGGATTGCCTCGCCATCGAGACTATTTTTTATCCTGATGAAGTGCGACCGGTCTCGCAAGTGCCTGGCCTGCCCGAAGCAGGGACAGTGAATGATAAAGAGCTGGATATGGCCAAGCTGCTCATTTCACAGCTATCCACGCCTTTTGATCCGGCAAAATATACCGATGATTATCGCCAGCGTATGCTTGATCTAATCTCACATAAAATTGCAGGCGAGGAATTTCATATCGCTCCTGCCAAACAGGAAAGCAATGTAATTGATCTAATGGCAGCATTGCAGGCCAGTATTCAGGCTGTACAGCATATCCCTACAGATCCTGGTCCTTCTTTAGCAGGCACCACAAAGACTAAGTCTAAAGCGGCTCCTGCGGCCAAAAGAAAAACATCCAAGACCAAAACAGCCACCGCCGAATCTGCCGATCAGCAAAACGAGGCTTCCGGGCCGATTCCAGTCATCGCACCAAAACCGAAACGCCGCAGCCCAAAAAGTAAAACAACCGTATCTTAGGAGGCTCTGCTGATGAAGCTTCAGCCTATTATTCCTTTTGAACCCATACTGGCTGGACAGCTTCCAGCAGGCAACCAGTGGATCGCACAGATTAAATGGGATGGCGTTCGTATGTTGTCCTATTACGACGGAAGCACTACTCAGCTTATTAACAGACGTGGAAATTACCGTACAGCGCAATATCCTGAGCTTACTGATGTATCTGCTTACTGCAAGGCTGATTCCGTTATTCTTGATGGTGAAATCATTGCACTCAAGGACGGCAAGCCCTCATTTCACGAAGTTATGCGGAGGGATAGCTTAAAGAATGGCTCCACCATTTCCGTCGTTAGGTATCAGGTTCCTGTCATTTATATGATTTTTGATATTCTATTTTATAATGGCCAATCGACGATGGATCAGCCTTTATCCTCACGGCAGCAGCTGCTAAACGATATTCTGCTGCCGCATCCCCACGTACAGGCCGTACCCAGTTATACCGATCCCACAGAATTATTCGCCGCCGCTCAGATTCAGAGCTTAGAGGGAATCGTCTGCAAGGATATCAACAGTACTTATGCTCCCGGTGGAAAAGATAAGCGTTGGCAGAAACGCAAAATCATTTCTGATCTTACGGCAGTAGCCGGGGGTGTAACGTTCCGAGACGGCATCGTCAATGCGCTACTTCTTGGGCTGTATGATGATAAAGGGAATTTGCATTATATCGGACATGCCGGGCCAGGAAAATTGACTGTACAGGATAAACGCGACTTAACTGCAGAGGTACAGCATTTAAAAATAGATCAAATGCCCTTTACAGCTGATCCCCAGCGAGGGAAGGGTGCTTTTTGGATAAAACCGAAGCTTGTCTTCAAAGTTCATTTTTTGGAATGGAATACCTCAGGCACTCTTCGTCAGCCGGTTACTCAAGCTAGGGTAGATCTTCCTCCCGAATCATGTACTATGGAGCAAAAAGGATAAACTCTTTCCAAAAAAACGTCCTCCCGAATTTATCGAGAGGACGTTTCTTATTGCGCTGTAAGACTCGTTACAATGGTCTCCAGCTCTGCTTTTGTCTGCGCAGTATTTTTCGTATTCGTAAGCGTATAATCAATACTTCCATCCGCACTGGACCATACAAGCTGGACTTTTAGATCTCCATGGTGAGGACCAAACACCGTGTAAACTGCTTCAACCCCGTTGATGGTCAAATTTTCATCCTGGTCACCAGGCAGCTGCGCTAAAGTAACTCCTTCCGGAAGTGTATATGCTGGAGCTGATTTTAGATTCAATCTCTCCCCATTTCGCAGATAAGTGATAGAGGTTTCTGTATCGCTCCACTTTAAGCTTTGTGAAATCACTTTTTTACCAGCAGCTTGTGCTTTAGCTTTCACCTGATCTCTGAGGGTTTTATACTCTGTACTGAAAAACTTCGGAAGCACTGGATTTAAAACGACATCCTGCAGCTTATATTCGTCTGGTAGAGCAACGGGTATCAGGAGTGAATTCCCAGTTAATGAAGATAGCTTCTGTGCTGCTTCGTTTATAGAGCTGAATCTGTATGGCATATAGCTTACACTCAAATCTTCCTCTGGATTAGATTTTTTGTCATTAACATAGAGAGCCTTAATTTCTCCCGTTTGTAGGGGAACAGCATATTCTTTGGCAATCAAATCCTTAATCGTTGGCGATACCGGTGGTGATTTCTGCTCAACCGGAACCGTACCTTTGCTTTTATTATTGCTCCCTGCAGGCACTGCGCCTGCTGTTCCACTTACCGCGCTCATTAACACTAGCAGACTCAAAACCGTGATAGCCGCACTTTGTTTAATCATCTTTATAATATCCTCCTTTAACCCCTTGGTTATTTGATCATGCTTTTAGCTACAGCCAACATTTCATTTGTCGTCAGTTTACTGACCCGATTGTCTGAAAGGGTATATTGTATCGCGCCTGATTTATCGAGCCACACTAGCTTAGTGTTGAAACTCGCTTCTTTAGCCGAATCAGTTGTAAGAATTACTTTCCTACCGTTGACCGTCAGTTCTTTCTTAGTTTCCGAAGCTCGTACAAAAGGCACAGCTCCTTCGGGAAGTTTGGCGGGCGGCACTCCAGTTACAATACTAAAATTGGCTTTTCCTTTGGCATACAGCTGCATAGACAAGTTCGTCTGGCTCCAGCTGATGATCTTGCTAAACAACTGTTTGTTGGGATCACCTGCCGCCGCTGCTGCCTTTAGTTCCTGCTCTAATTGCAAATACAGCTCTGAATCATTTGCTACAGACGGTGGATAAATGATGGCTGTCGCCAGAGCAAAGCCTTTAGGAAGATTTCCAGGCTGTGGAGTAGCTGGACCCTTCAACGCTTTGAATTTAGCAGCAAAGGATTTGTAGTCTTTAAAAACAAATCCTTTGCCGGAGAAGCTGATCGTATCCTGTGGATTGGAGACTTTATCACGTACGTAGTAGGCCAAAAGCGTACCTTCCTTCAAGCTTGCTACGATCGCCTGTAATTCCTTTTGTGGATTCTGATCGGTTGATGCTGAATTCTGCTGTTCTGCTGCCGCCGCGACCGAAAGGGACAAGGCAGGCGCAACCCCACTTACAACTACTCCTGTTCCTAACAAGGTTGCTGCCGAGAGTACGATCAGTGTTTTTTTGAAATCATTATTGAGCTTCAATTTCTAACATCCTCTCCTTCTAAAAGGGTGAATGTAAGCTCACCCTGTTTTCAACTACACTTCTATAACACTCCAGCATGAGAAAAAGGGACATTTTCTTACAAAAAAGAGGCCGCCCCAAGCAACCATCATGGCTTTTGGGACAGCCTCTTTTTTTGTTCTTAACATTACAAGTGACGCACCAAGTGATGCAATATGTGAAGCACCTATAGAGTAATTGGGGAATTTCTCCCTAAAATTCAGAGATTTCTGTTCATCGGCCTTGTAATTAGGGAAAACTTCCCTGAAATTTGGCCTATTCGGCAACGAATAAAGAAATTCCTATGATTATTAGGGAGGAATTCCCTGATTTCGTTCATTTAGAGCGAATATCGGTTATTTTTAGGGAATTTTCACCTAATTAGTTTAAAACAAGTAAATCACACATAGCACATCGCCCACCGCCCCAACCAGTAGCATAGAACACTACGCGTGGCATATCGTCACATGGCACAGTAAAATCCATTACTTTTCCTATTCCATAAAAAAAGCTGCCTCCCAAGTAGATTTCACTACTTTTGAGACAGCTTCTCATATTGTGCGGATAGAACAACAGTCGCTAGCGAATAAAACTATTGGCAATCACTTGCCATTGTTCACGGGTTAAAATGTTATTCAATCCATCATTTAGACTACGAATCGTCTGGCTGGCTTCATCATACCAATACAAACGATTCTGAGAAGTCCAAGCCTGCGCCCCCTGCTCTGTACTCGCTGCGATAAAAACTGCTTCTTTACCATTACCTGTCATAGACCATTTTTCGGCAGTCTGACCTTCCAAGATAGACACTTGCGTTGGATAACCCCTAAAAGCGCTCTGCATTAAGGATAGTGTAATTCTTTGATCCCCCTTATGGTAGGAAACCTCAGCGCTCTCTATGGCATTCACAGCGATCTTCTCCATAAACAGCTTTTGGCCTGTTTTATCGTCCTTAGCTTTCTTTTGAAATTGTTCAAGAACTTCTTTGTATTCCGTGTCTATCGACCCGTAAGGAGAAGCGGCTTTAAAAGTTGCTCGCTCGAATTCGTAACCATCGTCGAGTATGGAAGGCAGTTCTGGCCAGAAATCGCCAGCTACTTTTAATTCGTTTACGAAGTCCTGATATTTCGAATACACAGGAGGATTGAAAGCGAACTGCAATTGATTCCCATAGCCTAATCCTTTGACCAAATTAGTGAATTCAGTATCAATCACGTAATAGGCAGCCATTTCTCCGGGGTTCAAGCGGGCAAGCACCTGCTCATTATAAGTCGCTAATAAAGTCTGATACTTCTCAATCGCAGGAGAGGCCGTGGCAACAGGCTTACTATTATTAGTATGCACCGTCTGGACAACCACCCTTCCTCCACTATTCACTAGGGTAATCGAACCATCCGAAGGTTTGATGATATCAATTGTAGACTGGCTACTATGTTCCGTTAAACCTCCAAGTCCAGACAGCTGAAGGGCACCAAATCCGATCATCCCCAGCAATATAGCTGCGGAGACCCCTGAGAGAAGTCTTTTCCTAAATTTAGATGGAAGCGGGATAGTCTTCTTTTGCATCTGCATAACAGAATCTCCCGGTTCTCCGAATGACTCCAGCTCGTCTCTGAGGTTCGCCATTTCTCCGTCCATCGTTTTCTGTTGATCATGAATTGCCCTTACCCGATTCATAACTGCTGCTTTTACATCTAGTTCGTCGCAGTTCCCCAATGCGTCCATTTTCTTTATCATTTTCTCTTCAATACAGCTTCGTTGCCCCACCATTCCGTCCCCCCTTTTTGAGCATTCATCATTTTGCCAAGCTTTGTAATCGTACGCCTGTATTTCTTCTTCACAGCATCAGTATTCTTATCGAGGATCTCCGCAATCTCCGGGAAGCTCTGTTCCTCAAAGATTCGCAGAACTAACAGATTTCGTTCATCTAATTTCAATTTCAAGAGGGCAAAGGTGAGATGTTCGTTAAATATGTAACGGTCCATCAACTGTTCCGGGCTTTCTGCAGGAGGATCCGGTTGAAAAAGCGCCATAATCTTCAAATGTCTTTGGCGTTTGCGGATCAGACTGAGGCAATGATGATAGGCAATTTTATATAGCCAGGAAGAAAAGCTCGCGATAGGGCGATATGTGCCTATATGCTGATATGCCTTCACTAGAATATCCTGTACCGCATCCTCCGCTTCTGTTCGACTCCCAAGCAGCCGGCAGCAATAGCGGTAAATCGGCTTTTGAAAAGCTTCGACGATAAGGGCATAGGACTCTACCTCGCCTGCCTGTACCCGAACGACGGTGTGTTCGATCCCGTCCAAAATCAGCAAACTCCCCTTTCACATAACCGTATAACCTTATAACTCTTATAATCATCCAAAAGGGACACTTTGGAAATATTTTTTTCATGAAAAGGAACAGACTGGCACATAATACCCTCATTCCTATAACAGAGAGGAGGTTCAGGATGCCAGCAGCCATCAAAGGCACAATTACTGTAGAGGGCCAAGAGATAACCATCACCAACCCAGAGAAGCTGCTATGGCCAGATTGCGGGATTACGAAGCGGATCTATCTGGAAAAGCTCGCCGCCCTCTCTCCCTACCTGCTGCGTTATTGTCGAGATCGGCTGCTAACCGTAATACGTTATCCGCATGGTATCTCTGGAATGTCCTTTTATCAGAAAAATGCACCTGATCCTCTTCCAGCCTTTGTCCAGACCGCTGTTCACGAGAATATTAACTATATCAAGCTGCAATGTTTACCTGAGCTAATCTGGCTGGGTAATCTGGCTGCTTTGGAGTTTCATCCTTCTTTGCATTATGTAGGTAGCGAGCTGCCTTGTGAATGGATGATTGATCTAGATCCGTCGCGTGAGGTCGAGCCCCGTATCATGGAAGCAACTGCAATTGTAGGGACGGTCCTAACCTCCCTTGGTTTATCCTCTGTGCCCAAAACCTCTGGGGCTACCGGGGTGCAGATCATCGTGCCTATCGAGACTGGCGTTACTTTTGATGGATTGCGAAAAATCGGACACTTTGTGGGTCGTTATGTCACTGAAAAGCACCCCGATTTATTCACCTTGGAGCGTCTGAAGAAGAATCGGGGAGATAAAATCTATTTTGACTACCTCCAGCATTACAGTGGCAAAACCTTAGCTGCACCTTACACACCACGTGCCAGACCGCTTGCTACAGTATCCACACCATTGCTCTGGAAAGAGGTTCAGCAAAACGTATCTCCTACTGATTTTCATCTGCTCAATATTGAGGAACGCCTGCAACAGATGGGAGATCTTTTGGAAAAAGTGCCACCGCAGCCCGTCAAACAACTCATTGCTAAGCTTCCATAGGGATGGAATGCCACGAATAATGAGCCTAAAAACAGCAATAAGCCCGCAGCATCATTTCATGCTACGGGCTTATCAGGCGTCCCACTCAAGGACAGAAGGTATATTGTATAAGAATACGGCATATCGAGTCTTGTTCACCGTATTTATTGCTCCATTATTCGTAAAAATACCTTCTTTCAGTTAATAGTACTAAAGTGCCAAGCTAAAACGCCTGCGGCGTCCTTTTAGGATGGTAAGCTAATGAATTGCTTTCTTCTTGAAACGGCCACCTTTAACATCATGAATGTTACCTATTGCGATGAATGCACCAGTATCCCAATCCTCAACAATGGATTTAAGCTTAGCTTCTTCCAAACGGGTAATAACCACGAAGATCACTTTCTTATTCTCCCCGGAAAATCCGCCTTCTCCATCTAAATAAGTAACACCACGTCCAAGACGTTCCGTCAAGGCTTCACCGATATCACGGAATTTATCACTAATAATCCATACCGATTTTGACTGATCCAGACCCTCAAGTGTAATGTCAATTACCTTAAATGCAATGTAATAAGCAATTAGTGAGAACATCGCATTATTCCAACCGAACACAAATCCAGCTCCGGATAAGATGAACAGGTTGAAGAACATAACAACTTCACCTACAGAGAAGGGAAGCTTCTTGGCTACTAGAATCGCAACAATTTCTGTACCATCTAGAGATCCGCCAAAACGTACAACTAGCCCTACACCTACACCAAGAATGATCCCCCCAAAAACGGCAGCAAGCATTGGCTCAACCGTAAAAGCATTCACATGATGCAACATTGAAGTACCAATAGACATAAGCACAATTGCATATAAGGTAGATAAGGCAAAGGTCTTACCGATTTGCTTATAACCGATTAACAAGAACGGAAGGTTTAACAGCGTCAATAAAATCCCCAGAGGAATGTCGAATAGATGTGATAAAATAATGGAGATACCGGTAATCCCACCATCAATCATTTGATTCGGTACGAGGAATATCTCAAGTGCAACAGCCATCATTGCTGCCCCAATGGATAACATGATCATTCGCTGCGCGAACTTAGCCATTTTATGTGTTCCGGTCTTCTGCAGCTTGTTCTTTTCCTCTTTGGCAATCATTTGTGGACTCACATTCATAGAACTCCCCCTACAATTTAACAGTATAGTGTTGAAACATTCGGAAGTATAATTATAATCTATACTTTCTTACATTTCTTCTTATACAATTATTATATCACAAAATAAGCCCTAATAATGAATGGAACACGTTATATCCTTCGAAAAATTCAGATTTAGTCCTCTTTCCGCTCATAATAGCGGAGATAACAACTGACACAGCCCTTCACCGAGTTTGACAATTCTCCCTCTCTCCTTAAACTTTACAGGATCAATAAATTCACTGTGCTTTTGATCCTTCTCAAACCCTGTGACTAGAGGGGATATAGCATCAGGATGTAGCAGCACAGCAGTCAATTCAAAGTTAGAATAAAAGCTGCGCATATCCAGATTTGCACTCCCCACTGTAGCGAGCAGATTATCGATAATCATGATTTTGGCATGCATAAATCCTTTAGTATAGCGGTAGAATTTCACTCCAGCGTCTTGTAAATTTTCTAAATAAGACAAAGAAGCATGATAGACAAGCACATTATCAGGCTTCGCAGGAATGATAATTCTTACATCCACTCCACGAAGTACTGCACTTTTCAAGGCCCGGCAGATGGCAGGATCAGGAATAAAATACGGTGAAGTAATCCAAATCCGCTGTTTAGCTGCACATAAGGCGGCAAAATACATCTCTTGAGAGGCGTCCATTTCAGCATCCGGACCACTCCCTACAATCTGCACGGCTTCTTGTGACTCACAATTATGTTTTGGGAACAGACGCGGATGGCTTGTGCTTTCGCCAGAGGCCAATCTCCAATCCTTTAAGAAGACATACTGAATATAATATACTGAGTCTCCTTCGAGACGCAGATGGGTATCACGCCAGTATCCCATTTTGAGATCCTTCCCCAAATAATCATCCCCTATATTCATTCCACCCGTGAAGCCAACGAGGCCATCTACCACCAGGATCTTCCGATGATTACGGAAATTAAAACGACGGTCTAACAGAGAACTAATCGGAGGTAAAAAAAAGTGGAACTCCACCCCAGCATTTCTCATCGTTCGAATAAACCTACGACTTAATTTATGACTGCCCAGACCATCACAAAGCAAGCGTACCTTAACGCCCTGTCGCGCCTTCCGAATCATAACATCTTGAAATTGCTCACCGATCTCATCATCACGATAAATATAAAATTCCATATGTATATGTTCTTTCGCTTCTTCCATAGCTTCCAGCATAGCATCATACGCTTCTCTCGCAGATGATAATACCCTGCTCTTGTTATGACCAGTAATTGGTCCTTCTGCGATCTTAGAAAGCAAACCCAATAGACCCTTATTATTCTCAAACTGAGCGTTCCCACTCTCAGTAACATCCTTTACTACCTTAATATTGCCAGAGACATGCGAACGAATTTCACGAAATAGTGTAGTACATCTTTTGTTTAATTTTCGATTCTGTCTATAATCACGGCCCAGAAAATAATAGAATGCCAGACCCAGCGGCGGACAACAGAATGAAATGAACAACCACGCCAAAGCCCTTTGCGGGCGACGAAACTCCATAAATACAATTACTGCGACCTGAATAATAAAAAGACTTAGAATTATCGCAAAAATCTTCAATTCCCTACCCCCTTCATTAATAAAACAGTTACCAATAGACTCGCTGCGACGATTCTATTACTGGTTTTGCCGTAACTCTCTTTCTTTATTCAAACAAACCGTTGTCATGTTCCTGAAAGATATGGAATACATAGAGTAGTAAGACAATTCGGGATGAGCCTAATGCAAGTAAGGTCGTTAGCTTCGTGTATCGTAAGGCGGCTGCCATATGCCGCAGAAAGGAGAAGCCATGAAGAGTCAGCCAGATCATAACCGGATTACGCTGCTCGTCGTAAGGGATGCCGGACGCCCAGTCAAACAACTCCAGATCTCCAAGCCACTTGCGTTCGCCCTGCCGGCAGCAGCAGCCCTGTCCCTCTCCAGTCTGGTCACCTCTATGCATTTCCATGCCTCGCAGTCGATCTCACAACTGGAAGCTGAGGCAGCCGCACTATCACTAACCAATCTCCGCATGGAAATGAAGGTCGCTGACAAGGATAAGGATCTAATGCAGCTTCGTACTCAAGTCAGCGAGCTATCAGAAGAGGCAGATAATATTAAAGACAAGCTGAAGAGTGTAAATGCGCTGGAACAGGAGTTGCAGTCTTTGATTAACAAAAGCAAAGGCTCCGCCGCTGAAACAAAAGAATCAAAAACGGGATCAACCGCTTCAAACTCAACCTTAGGCTTATCGAGCCGTAACGCTGTGCCAATCCCAAATGAGACATCTTTTAAAGCTACAATCACATCACAGGTAGGCGGAGAATATATCGCGTCTTATCAGAACGAATCGCTGAATCTAGTGGAGGAAACAAAAGACGATTTCGAAGAGATCCACGGTATGCTCGATGAAATGGTGGAAAGTATTACTCAAACTATCACTCTGGCGGAGCATGCGAATAACGTTCAAGCAAATCAGCAGGCAAAAAAAGCTCAAGCTGAAAAAGCCAGACTAAATGCAGCGGTACTCTGGCCTACCGATTCTAGGGTCATCTCCTCAAGCTTCGGCTACCGAACAGATCCTTTCAAAGGCTTATCCGCGTTCCATTCAGGTGTCGATATTGCTGGGAACTTAGGCGATCCTGTATATGCCGCCTTAGACGGGGAGGTCGTTACCTCCGAGCAGATGGGTGCGAGAGGCAAGTATGTCGTGATCAAGCATTCGAACGGGCTTGAAACCTGGTATATGCATCTGCAGGCAATGAATGTATCTGCGGGAGACAAGGTTAATAAGGGGCAGAAGATCGGCTTGCTTGGAAACACTGGTCGAAGCACAGGACCTCATCTTCATTTCCAGGTAGTGAAGCAGAATAAAACTGTGGATCCATTGGATTATGTTAAACCCTAAACGTTAATGTAAAAATATATGAAATAGGAGGAATTTATACATGTGGAATAAGCGGCAGCAGCGTGCCACTATCAAGTCTACTGACTCTCTGATTGGGCATGGGGGTACGCTCGAGGGTAAAGTACATTGCGATACGAACCTGAGGATTGAAGGTACCTTTAGCGGAGAAATTATATGCAGTGGTGTTGTCACTGTAGGTGAGGAAGGCACGGTGCGCTCCAGTATTAGAGCAGAAGAGATCGTTATCGCTGGTAAAGTATATGGAGATGTTACCGCAGACCGTAGGCTCATTATGACCGGTACTGGCGAGCTGCACGGTAATATTTCTGCAGGAGCACTCAGTATTATGGAAGGCAGCCTGCTTAATGGGTCCATCGCCATGCAAGAACAGCCCACCTCTGAACAAGCAGGTGAGCTCAAAAGTAATACGAAAAAGGACAAGACAGCAAAACGTTCCTCCAAAGCAGAAGAAACGCTTGAAGCCGGTTAATCCTATTTTTATCCAGCAACGTCCCGTTTACGGAAGACAAACCAGGAAACTGCTAAGAATATAACATAATACACTGCCAGCACAGCAATGGAGAAGCCTAGTGTAGCACCACCTGGACCAATATCAGATCCCATGTAGACCCTTAGATCCATATGAGTGAAAATTAAATATCTGGCCCATTCGAACACATCCGGATTAAGTAAAGCAGCGAAAATACCTTGGGCAAACATGATAAACATAGATAACCCTATCGCCAATCCACTTGCACGGAATACGGAAGAGATCATAAAAGCAAGCGTAACCGTCAAGAAAAGAGTGACATAGCGGCATAGGAGATCTATAAAGGAATACTCTGCAGGACTCCAAGCTGTAATCGAAGACAGTGTGTCTCCAGTTGGTGAGGCGAAAATAAACGATGAAGCTAAACCAAAAACAATCAATACTGCAGTACAAAGCAAGCCAAACAACACAATGCTAATGTATTTCGAGAGTAAGATCTGGGAACGGCTCCACGGGCGAATCAGCAGCATTTTGATGGTTCCCCAGGTAAATTCGCCCGCTACGGAGTCAGCGGCTATAACAACAACGAAGATCGTATTCAGGAAGAATACAACACTCACTATCATTTGGAAACTGTCCCAAACGCCTAAGCGTGATGCAGGGTTATCCGTTGTGAAATACATAAGAGCCGGAAGAAACGCACTAAACACTGCTAGAATAATCAGCATAATCCATGTGCGAGCACGACTATATATCTTGATATTCTCATTATGTATCAACGCTGTAAAATTACTCAATTCCTTCACCTCCTGTAACCTCTAAGAATTGATCCTCTAGCGTACGGGCAAGTGATTTGATACTGTACACTTTAATCCCACCAGCCACTAGTCTGGCATTAAACTCAGCAATTTCTTCACGTGCCGCCTCAACTACAAGCCCACCGCTCTTTATAGTTCCTTGTCCAATGAGAGCAAGTGCAGCTTCGGCATCGTCAACCTCAAACAAGGTTTCTCCGATAGGCATTGTAACATTGCCTACCTCTTTTAGCTGTTTTACCTCAAGCAGTTGCCCATTCTGAATAATGGCTACACTGTCACACATGAGCTCCATTTCGGAAAGTAAATGGCTGGAGACAAATACGGTTGTTCCTTCTTCACGACAGAGTAGGCGCAGATAGTCACGAAGCTCACGTATGCCTTGTGGATCAAGCCCATTGGTTGGCTCATCTAGAACCAGTAGCTTTGGTCGGTTTAGTAGCGCCTGAGCTACTCCAAGTCTCTGACGCATACCTAGGGAATAAGTCTTCACTTTGTCATGAATTCTTTGACCAAGCCCGACCAGCTCCACAACCTCATCAATCCGCTGCTTACTGACTCCCGGTACCATCCGTGCAAATTGTCTAAGATTCTGATACCCAGACAGAAACTTGTACATTTCAGGATTTTCTACAATAGCCCCAACACTTGCAATAGCCTCTTTATAATTATTTTTAATACTATGACCACTAATCAGGACATCCCCACTGCTAATGGAAATTAACCCCACCATCATTCGTATTGTTGTCGTCTTCCCTGCTCCGTTTGGTCCCAAAAACCCGAATATTTGACCCGGTGGGATATCCAGCGTTAAATTGCTCACCAGCGTCTTAGAGCCTATTTTCTTGGTAACTCCCTGCAGACGGGCAACAGGTTCATACAGCATTTCTGTATTTGACACAGTATCACTTCCTTTCATTTACAAACAAGTTTACCATACAGTTTTTTTCAGAAAATTACAAAAAAGAAACAGTCTAACGTTGTTTAGACCGAGGATTCGATTCGATTTGAACAAAAAGGGACCTGGCCTCCCGCAAACGAAAGAGTCCAAGTCCCTTATATCACTTCATTCAATATTACCTGTTTTTTCAGAATGCAGGTATTTAGCCACCTACACGTGCAAGCTCGCGCATATTCGCTTCAAATGCAGCCATCAAAGCAGCCTCGCCGGTCAATCCGGTTTGCTCCACTTTGCGAATCTGCTCCATCATCCGTTTGTAATCCTTCGGAATGACACGAACAAACTTCGGCAAGCTATCTGCCCACTTATCCAATACCCGCGCTCCCGCCTTACTGCCTGTAAGCTCTACATGACGGCTAATCAGCTCGCGAAGCTCTTCGATCTCTTCTGGCTCTTCCACTCTCTCGAGAAGTACCATCTCAAGATTGCAGCGGCCGATGAAGGATCTCTCTGGATCGTAAACATAAGCGATACCACCTGACATTCCTGCCGCAAAGTTACGGCCTGTTTCACCAAGAACAACCACACGGCCTCCAGTCATGTATTCACAACCGTGGTCACCCACACCTTCTACTACAACCTTCGCTCCAGAATTACGAACGGCAAAGCGTTCACCGGCGATACCGTTGATATAAGCTTCTCCAGCTGTTGCTCCGTAAAATGCAGTATTTCCGATAATGATATTGTCCTCAGCTGCAAAGGTAGCTTTTGGAGATGGTTTAATAATAATCTTACCACCCGAAAGTCCCTTACCAACGTAGTCATTGGAATCGCCTTCCACCGTAAGTGTGATCCCCTTAGGCACGAATGCACCTAAGCTTTGACCAGCAGAACCGGTGAAATGAAGACGAATCGTATCATCAGGCAAGCCGGCTGCCCCGTATTTACGTGTCAGCTCGCTACCAAGGATGGTTCCAACGGCACGATTAACGTTCGTAATCGGTAACGATGCTTCTACAGCCGTTCCTGATTCCAGTGCAGGTGCAGCCAGATCCAGCAGTTTAGAGACATCAAGCGTCTCTTCCAGACCATGATTCTGACGTTTACTGCAGAAGCGTGTGCTTCCCTCTGGCATTTCCGGTACATGCAGCAGACTACTCAAATCTACGCCCTTCTTCTTCCAATGCTGCGAAGCTTGAGCAGCGTCTAAGCAATCTGTACGGCCAACCATCTCTTGAATCGTACGGAAGCCAAGACTCGCCATAATTTCGCGTAAATCCTGTGCCACAAAGGTCATAAAGTTAACTACATGCTGTGGATCACCCGTAAAGTTCTTACGAAGATCTGGATTTTGTGTCGCTACACCAACCGGACAAGTATCCATTTGGCAGACACGCATCATGATACAACCCACAGCTACTAACGGAGCAGTAGCGAAGCCATACTCTTCAGCACCTAGTAATACAGCTACGGCTAGATCGCGTCCGCTAAGCATTTTTCCGTCTGTTTCCAGTACAACGCGGTCACGCAGATTGTTCAGCATCAACGTCTGATGCGTTTCGGCCAAGCCAAGTTCCCATGGAAGACCTGCATGACGAATGGAGTTCATCGGAGATGCACCTGTACCCCCGTCATAGCCACTTACCAGGATAATATCAGCGCGCCCTTTGGCTACGCCAGCAGCAATCGTACCTACTCCGACTTCAGAGACGAGCTTAACATTAATGTTTGCACGTGGATTGGCATTCTTCAGATCGTAGATCAGCTCTGCCAAATCCTCAATCGAATAAATATCATGATGCGGCGGAGGTGAAATCAAGCCCACACCAGCTGTTGAACCGCGCACTTCAGCCACCCATGGATAAACTTTACGTCCTGGAAGCTGTCCGCCTTCCCCTGGTTTAGCACCCTGAGCCATCTTAATCTGGATCTCATCAGCGTTAACAAGGTAGTTAGATGTAACTCCAAAACGTCCGGAAGCTACCTGTTTAATCGCACTGCGACGGGAATCGCCGTTGCTGTCCGGGATATAGCGGGCTGGATCTTCTCCGCCCTCACCAGTATTACTCTTACCACCGATCCGGTTCATTGCAATAGCGAGGGTCTCATGCGCTTCCTTACTAATGGAACCAAAGGACATCGCACCCGTCTTGAACCGTTTCATAATGGACTCCACTGGCTCTACTTCTTCTAATGGAATCGGTTCATAAGCTGACTTGAACTGTAATAAGGAACGAATCGTCAGATGCTTCTCACTTTCACCTTGAACAAGTGCAGCATATTTCTTGTACATCTTATAATCTCCACTACGCACGGAGTGCTGAAGCAGATGAATGGTCTGTGGGTTGAACAAATGATCTTCCCCATCGTTTCGCCATTGATAATCACCACCGGAATCAAGCACTTTATCATTTCCGTCTTTTTCCGTGAAAGCACGGTTATGATGGATAAGTGCCTCGGTTGCTACTTCCTCCAGACCAATACCGCCAATGCGGGAAGGTGTCCAAGTAAAGTAACGATCCACGAATTCCGAGTTCAGACCCACAGCTTCAAAGATCTGCGCGCCCCGGTAGGATTGAATAGTCGAAATCCCCATTTTGGAAAGAATCTTAACTACGCTCTTAGTCGCAGCTTTAATATAGTTCTTCACAGCCTTCTCATGCGAGATTCCCCGCAGTAAGCCTTGGCCGATCATATCATCCAAGCTTTCAAAGGCCAGATACGGATTGACTGCACTCACACCATAACCAAGCAGAAGTGCATAATGATGGACTTCACGAGGTTCACCGGATTCAAGCAAAATACTAACTTTTGTCCGTGTTCCTTGCCGGATCAGATGGTGATGCAAGCTCGATACCGCAAGTAGAGCAGGAATCGCAGCATTCTCACGGTCCACACCGCGGTCCGTCAGAATCAGAATGTTATGACCTTTAGCCATAACGCGATCAGCAGCCTCGTTCATACGCTCAAGTGCGATACGCATTCCTTCTGCTCCGAGCTCAGCTGGGAAAAGAATCGGAATAGACATCGACTTGAAGCCTGCACGACGAACATGACGAATTTTAGCAAAGTCTTCATTCGAAAGAATCGGTGTGTGCAGCGAGATTTGGCGACAGCTTTCTGGTTCTGGTTTAAGCAAGTTACGCTCTGGTCCAATTGTAGTCGTAGTAGAGGTAACCAGCTCTTCGCGAATAGCATCGATTGGTGGATTCGTTACCTGAGCAAACATTTGTTTGAAATAGTTATATAGACGCTGCGGACGGTCTGAAAGCACAGCGAGCGGCGCATCATAACCCATGGAACCTACAGCTTCAGCGCCAGTAGATGCCATTGGTTCAAGCACCTTGCGCAAGTCCTCAAAAGTATAGCCGAACGCTTGCTGCAGCTGCTGCACATTGTCATGCTTAGGATTTGGTAGCTCAGGCGCATCTGGAAGCTCTTCGAGACTGATCAAATGCTCATCCAGCCACTGGCGGTAAGGCTTCTCAGTGGCGATAGCCGATTTGACTTCCTCATCGGAGATAATACGGCCTTCCTTCGTATCCACGAGCAGCATGCGTCCAGGCTTCAGGCGGTCTTTATATAAGATGTCCTCTGCTGGAATGTCCAGTACACCCGCTTCGGAGGATAGAATAATCATGTCGTCCTTTGTTACATAATAACGAGCAGGGCGCAAGCCGTTACGATCCAGAATAGCGCCGATTTGCACACCATCTGTAAAGCCCATTGCAGCAGGTCCGTCCCATGGTTCCATCAAAGTGCTGTGGTATTCGTAAAAAGCTTTCTTGTCGGCGTCCATACTGTCATGATTGCTCCATGGTTCAGGAACCATCATCATGGCTACTTGTGTCAAGGAGCGTCCGCTCAAATAAAGAAACTCAAAGGTATTATCGAACATTGCAGTGTCCGATCCATCCGGGTTTATAACAGGTTTGATCTTACTCAGATCTTCGCCGAACACTTCACTCTTGAACAGCGACTGGCGAGCATGCATCCAGTTCACATTTCCGCGCAAGGTATTGATCTCACCATTGTGGATCATAAAGCGGTAGGGATGCGCACGTTCCCAGCTTGGGAAGGTATTCGTACTGAAACGGGAGTGAACTAACGCGATTGCTGATTCCAGCTCTTCGTTCTGCAAATCCAGGTAGAATTGTCCGACTTGTTCTGTAGTCAGCATGCCTTTGTACACGATCTTACGACATGACAAGCTTGGGATATAGAAGGCTTCAGCCTCTTCTACACCACCGTAGCGAATCGCAAGCTCTGCACGTTTGCGGATGACATAAAGCTTACGCTCAAAAGACAATTCGTTCGTAACAGAGGCCGAGCGACCGATAAACACTTGGCGCACAAAAGGCTTTGCAGCCTTCGCGGTTTTGCCAAGCATTTCATCATAGGTAGGTACATCACGATAGCCGAGTACTTCCTGACCTTCTTCAGCAATAATTTTGCTTAAGAGAGCCTCATGTTGAGCCCGAACTTTCTCGTTATGAGATAGAAAAATCATGCCTACGCCATAATGGCCTTGTTCCGGCAAAGCGAAGCCAAGCTTCTGGGCTTCACTAGCAAAGAAACGGTGCGGAATTTGAAGCATGATACCTGCTCCGTCACCAGAGTTGGGTTCGCTACCTTGTCCGCCACGATGCTCCATATTAAAGAGCATTGTTAAAGCGTTACTAACAATATCATGGGACGGTTTGCCTTTAATATGGGCTACAAATCCCATGCCGCAAGCATCTTTTTCGAACTGGGGATCATACAGGCCCTGTTTTCCGGGCAGTTCAGTGTGTCTCATCGAACGCAACCTTTCTATTATAAAGTATGGCGTAATCTTTGGAAAATTTTTCAGATTAAAATTTTAATAATTATTCAAGCCAGATTAGTGCTATTATTTTATCACCGGGGTGACAACAGCGCAATTTAAACTTTTTTATGATGCTGATTAACATTTCTTTTTGCGACACAGCTTTAGTGGACAAAAGTTTAAAAAAACTCATCTATGTATAATTATGCATAAATGACGCATAAGAACTTATGCAATGAAAGCGTTTCAAGAATTTTCATCACCCTTGAATGTTTGCAAGAAAAAGGGTTCTATGATTTAAACTCAAAAAAAAGCGCCTCCCGGAGGAGACGCTTTTTAATTACTTTTTTTCAAATTATACAGTCATAGCTTGTTCACTGTTCATTCCAGCTTCATTGTCCCGACTGCGGGTCATGAAGTAAGCGAAAGTAAGAGCAAGGAACCCAAGACCGAAGATTGCAAGAACACCTACGTCACTCCACATTGCACTGAAGTCCCCTGTAGAAATTACTGATTTAAGACCACTAACTGTGTAAGTCATAGGAAGCAGTGGGTTAAAGAATTTCATCCAGTTCGGGATCAATTCAAGTGGGAATGTTCCGGCACTAGTTGTTAATTGGAAAATAAGAATAACGATAACAACAAAACGTCCCGGTTGATCCAACCAAGTAACAATGGATTGAACTACCCATGTGTAAACTAGACTAGTCAAGAATGTAAATAGGAAGAATAGCGGTACACTTTGTACTTCTAGTCCAAGTCCGTACAATACAACCACAGCAGCCAGCATAGACTGGATAAAGCTCATGATTGAGAACGTAAGCGTACGGCTGATAAAACGATTCATACGGCTTGCGCCTATTACAGCTGATTCACGCATTGGAATAACAATTGTAGAAATCAGTGCACCTACGAACAAACCAAGAGATAAGAAGTAAGGAGCAAACCCTGTTCCGTAGTTTGGTACATGATTTACAACTTGATCCTCAATCACAACCGGTTGTGCGAACATTTCCATCATTTTATCTGACTTATTCACGCTGCCTGTTTTTTCAGCAGCATCGCTAAGCTTAGTTGCCAGTTCTGTTGATCCAGATTTCAGATCATCCATACCATCTTTCAGCTCGCCTGCACCGTCAGCCAGTTTTTTCGAACCATCTGCTACAGCACTGATACCGGAACCTAGTTCGCCTACACCACTTAGCAGTTTTGAGGTACCATCGCCAAGCGCTTTACCGCCTTCAGCCAGCTTGCTGCCTCCAGCTGCAGCTTCTTTAAGCTTCGCACCAAATTGTTGCATCCCTGCATTCAGCTTATTGCCACCTGTTACAAGTGCAGATGCGCCTTGTGCCAGTTTTTGCTGTCCTGTCAAAAGCTGTGTGCTACCAGCATTTAATTGCTGTGCTCCATCATGCAACTGAGTTACACCAGCAGCTACCTGCTGTGAACCTGAGTGCAGTTGAGTTGCACCTTGTGCCAGTTGCTCTTGCCCACTGTGGAGTGCAGTAGCACCCTGTGCCAGCTGCTCTTGACTTTGTTGCAGTTGCTCACTACCTTGTGCAACAGCTGCACTAGCTGCTAGGAGCTTCTGTACGGCCGGATTCTGTGCCAACTCAGGACTAGCCTGTGCCAATTGCTGCAAGCCTTGAGCGACCGCTTTAGCGCCCTCAGTAACCTTTGTGCTACCTTCTGCGGAAGCCTGCAAGCCTGCCTCCAGCTTCGCGCTGCCATCCACGGAAGAGGTTAGACCTGCTTCCAGCTTCGCGCTGCCGTCAACTAAAGATTGTGTTCCTGCTTGTAATTTAGTAGTACCATCTACAGCAGACTTCGTACCTGCTTGAAGCTGTGTGGCACCTGTTACAGCTTGCTTCAAGCCGTCACTAAGCTGTTTACTGCCGGCAGCGCTTTGTGCAACGCCATCTTGAAGCTGTGTATGAGCAGCCGACAATTGTTGCAAACCGCCTGCCAAAGTGCTAGAACCCGTTTGAATTGCAGTAGCACCTGAATTTAAATCAGACACACCTTTAGTAAGTGGTTCTACACCATTTTGAAGTTTACCTGTACCATCTGTCAGTACAAGAAGATTATCTTTCAGCTTCAAGGCTCCGTCATCTAGCTTACCAGCGCCATCTGCGATCTTGGAAGCTCCATCTCCCGCCTCGCCCAATCCATCAGAAACTTCTGTAATCTGATTGAATACAGACTCCACATAAGCCTCTGTTACCTTAGCGGATACTTTAGATTTAATTTCTGATACAGCCGTTCCACCGATCTGTCCGGCCAGGAAGTTGTAGCCTTCATTTGGCTCATAAATAATTTTTGCCGGTTGTGGTTCATCATCCAAAAGCGTTGTTGCTTTAGCAGAGAAGTCTTCTGGAACAATAATCGCCATATAATAGGTATTGTCCTTCATTCCTGCTTGCGCTTCTTCTAGTGAAACAAAGTTCCATTGAAAGCCATCGGTTACCTTAAGCTCTTCAACCAGATCATCTCCGGCCTGAAGTTGTTTTCCTTCATAATTAGCACCGACGTCTTGGTTGACAACAGCAACCGGTAACTCATTCATCTTGCCATACGGATCCCAGAATGCCTTTAGGAAGAATCCGCTATACATCACCGGAATAAATAGGATGGCAATCATCGGAATCAGCACCTTTGGATTTCTCAGTGCTGCGCCAAGATCCTTGGTAAATACGGATAATGATTTCATTCTGGTTCTCTCCTTATGAGCTTATGCTCTCTTTAAAATGCTTTGTTTGCGAAATATTACGTAACACTAGGTGACCGTTTTCCCCATCTGGTCAATTTAGGGGATAAAAAAACGCCTTTCGGCTCTTCTTCAATGCCTAAAACAGCTTGGAAATTGTTAAGGGAAAGCAATCTGATCACGCCATCCCTATCCTGAATCAACGCTTACTGTGCCAGTCCTTCGGCGAGAAACAAATGAAAGTACATCTTGATCTGTTCCTTGTCCAAGGGAGTATGTGTTTTATTCAGTTCAGCAGTCAATACAATATATAGCCTGAACATGACTACAGATACGATTTTAGGATCGCAAGGTTTGATTTCTCCCTTTTCAAGGGCTTGTTGCACCTCCCGTTCTAAATATTCTAAAACTAAGTTCTCGATCTTCTCGAGCCCTTCTCCTGCCTGCGGCGTTCCGAATTCGCGACTCTCCTGGGAAAGCTTGATGAATAGCTCCTGCTCACTTCGAAATTCCAGCAGGGCATCCAGCACACGATGCAGGTTATCAAAGAAAGGTCTGTCTCGCCTGATCTCGCGATCAGCAATCATCTTCATTTCTACCATCATATCGCGCAGGATCTCATCAAACAATTGCTCTTTGTTTGTAAAAAAGGTGTAGATGGTTCCTTTCCCGACATTTGCGATCTTAGCAACCTGATCCATGGTAGTCGCCTTATAGCCGAATAATGAAAATGATTTTGCTGCGGCCTGAAGCACCTGCTGTCTTCGATCCACCACTGCCACCTGTGCCCACTTCCTTTCTCCAGAAAATATCATTACCGCTGACTATCTGACCACTTTACTAATCCGGTCAATTGGTCATTCATTACTTTAACATGTAGCTTTGCAGTTTGCAATACTTTAGAAAATCTTTTATTTTTTTATTTATTGCAGGGTTTTAACTTTCTATTTACGTCTTATTTGTATAATGTGAGTAGAGAACAGTTTTCCCTCATCTATTTAAGAAGAAATTCCGCATTTCTATTGAAAAGGAAAGTAGCAGGTGAACTTATGCGAAAGAAAAGAGTACTGCTGTTTTCGGAAGGCTTCGGTACGGGCCACACAGGAGCAGCCTATGCTCTGGCCGAAGGAATAAAGCTGCTGAATCCGGATGTCCAGTGCCGAGTCATCGAGCTAGGTAAATTTCTTAACCCGATGGTCGCCCCATGGATTCTTTCCGCTTACCGAAAAACAGTTAGCAGCCAGCCTAAGCTGGTCGGCATGATGTATAAGACACAATATCATAAATCATTGAACCCGTTGACTAAGATGGCACTTCACCGGATTTTTTATACACATGCCTCTCAAGTAATCGAGCAGCTAAAGCCTGATTTGATTATTTGCACACACCCCATTCCGGCCGCTGTCATTTCCAGACTAAAGCGTCGTGGATTGGAGGTCCCGCTGTATACGTTAATTACAGATTATGATGCACATGGTAGCTGGGTAAATTCCGAGGTCAACCGATATCTCGTCTCTACCCCACGTGTAAAATCTATTCTAACAGGCCGAGGGATTGCTCCTGAGCTTGTAACGGTCACCGGCATACCTGTCCATCCGAAGTTCTGGGAACGGTCCAACAAGACGCTGCTCCGCAAGGAACTAGGTCTAGCCGATATCCCTACTGTACTCATCATGGGTGGAGGCTGGGGACTGATGTTCGGCAAAGAGATTATGAATTCACTCACAGCCAGAATGGATAACATCCAACTCATCTTCTGTATGGGCAGTAACGAGAAGCTTATAACCAAAATGAAGTCCAATCCAAGGCTTAATCATCCTAACGTCAGGATTCTTGGATATACCAGTGAAATCAATAAACTTATGGATGCTTCCGACCTTCTAATCACAAAGCCTGGCGGTATGACCTGTACCGAAGGTCAGGCTAAGGGAATCCCAATGCTCTTCTATAAAGCTATTCCAGGTCAGGAAGAGAAAAACTGCCAATATTTCGTAGAGCTAGGGCTAGCAGAGGTACTTGACTGTGAGGTAGTGAATAAATGGTTCTCTATGATGCTCCGTGAGTATTCTGTTCTCGAAGAACAGCGTAAACGCCGTCTAGCCCCTGATAAACATCAACCGCAAAGTTGCGCGACTACCGTTCTGCAGATGTTAGGCAACCCCGCAGACAAAACAGCCGATATCAGAGGAGCAAGATCTCAAGCCCGAGGCGAAGAGCCTGTGTGCATTACACCATAAAGAAAAGCAGGTAGTCAGGGGAAATTCCCGGCTATCTGCTTTTTTTGTATAGACATGTAATCAGGATTTATTAAATTTCTATACTTTCACCAGCTTTAAGCGGGAATCCCTCTATCCCCTCTTGTCGCAGACGATTACAGAAATCCATAGCATCCTGAGCAATATCCGGGAATGTATTGTAATGAAGTGGTATGACCTTGTCCGCTTGAAGCCAGCGCGCAGCAAGGAGCGCATCATCCGGTCCCATGGTCAGCATATCGCCAATTGGCAGAGCCGCCAAATCAATCGCAGTTCTTTCACCAATCAGACGCAGATCGCTGAATAGTGCGGTATCACCTGCATGGAATAACGTCTTCCCCTCAATCGTCAATAAAATACCTGCGGGTTGTCCAGCATAAATCCAAACGTCGCCTTCCTGAATCGATGAGGAATGAAACGCCTGAGTATATTTAACGGTAATAGCATCATAAATATGACTGCCGCCTATATTCATATGTTTAACCTTGGCACCCTTCATTCGGCAGTATTCTGCAAGCTCAAAAACAGCAAAGATCGGACAATCATTCTGTTTGGCAATTTGCACAGCATCACCTAAATGATCCGAGTGACCGTGAGTCAGCAGGACAGCATCTACAGTAATGTCATCAGGTGAAATACCGGAGTTCGGATTTCCTGACAAAAAAGGGTCAATAATAACTTTCGCTTGCTCTGTTTCTACCAGCAGCGCTGAGTGTCCGTAATAAGTGATCTTCATGACAATTCTTCCACCTCCAGGGTTATATAGTCTAGTTTACCCTATAAATAGCTGAGGTTCACAGATAAGGTCAATTATTTATAAAACGTATGATTACCAATGGTCTTCACATACTCCTGCGAATGATGTACGGTAAGATCCTGCGCAAGCTTAAGCGATAGGAAAAAATAAGTACTATCGGGAACTTCCTTCACCCCAGAGAGCGCTGCGTTCACCGCTTTAATACTATCATCATTAGGCTTGACACGTTTAAGACGCCCGTTAGCTACAGGACTGAATTGATGCTTTTGATAAATGACCTTATATATCGTGTCGGGGAAATTGGCTGACCGTAGCCTATTCAGAACAACGTTGGCAACTGCCACCTTGCCCTGGTACGGTTCACCTTCCGCCTCTGCCATTACAATTTTTTGTAGCAGAAGCAGTTCTTCTTCGGATACTGCGTAGCGCCGGGTTGCTTTACTTTGCTGCTCCTGGCTTAATAGCTCGGTCCGAGAGAAGTATAATGTTGTGAGGGGATTTTTCTGAGATGCCGAGACTGTCTTAACCACAGTCTGAGCGCTCTTTTTCGCTGTCGCTTTCTGCGCAGCTGAATTAGATTGTGCCACATCAGCCTTTACCCGAACTATGGAAGCCTGCGATGTATTTTGTGGCTTTATTTTATTCTTACTAAGCCATTCCACACTCTGCTCTGGTTTCCAAGTGGAACTGAACAGGTTAACTGTGCTGTAAAGCTTATTCATTTGTGAAACTTTTGTAGAGCCCCTCGTCTTACTAGATTTTGATTCTTCTTGCAAATAATTAATTACTGATGCTCGGCTGGTGGATTGCAGCTTATCCATCTGCAGATTATCTATTTTCCCCTCGGCAACCTGATTAGGCTGCATTAAGCTTATGGCAGAGAAACACACTAGTATAACGCCAACAAGCAACGCGATACAGCGGTTTTGTTTAAAGATTAACATGATATTCCTCCTATTTCACGGCACATTCCTATTGTATGTAACCGAAAACGGAAGCTTTGAAAACTTAAATACCGATTTTAAAATGTAATATTTTCAATCATTTCATACATAGGAATGGCATACATTCTGGTAGCATACAACACAAAACTATCAATCGTCCAGTCTCTATGAAAGATTTTTGATCTTTTTTCATCATCCAATTTCAGTAAATTTTCCAGCAATTTATCATCAAATGAAATTTTTCCAAGGTACTTTCGAGCCACTGTGAGATGTGGTTTGTACTCCCTGGATTCGGCCGAAAAACCTAAAGGAAGTGTAGCAGTGTGTACTCTCGCAGCCAGTAAATTCAGCTCTTCTAGTTCGCCAGAAACCCCTGCCCATAAAACTTTTGGAGCCTTTGGCAGACCAAATGTATTCCATTTGTCTAAGGATAGTTTGAAGGGGCGGCATTGCTCTGACATCTGCTTCAACGACATGATTAAATCCGGGATTTTCGTCTTTGGGGTGTCTCCTAAAAATTGCAGGGTAATATGATAATCCTCTGGATGAGTCCATTTTGCAAAATGAAACTTTTGAGATAGGTTAGAGCACTCTTCCGCCACAACTTGCCCAAGTTCTGCGGGTAATTTCACAGCAATAAATAATCGTTCTGAATCTTTATCCGACACGTTAGCATCCATATCAATTTCACCTTCTCCTATAGATTTGGTATCCTTATCCTATAACATTATCCATTTTCATCAAAC
Source organism: Paenibacillus sp. NPDC101420 (assembly GCF_050277435.1). Taxonomy (NCBI): domain Bacteria; kingdom Bacillati; phylum Bacillota; class Bacilli; order Caryophanales; family Paenibacillaceae; genus Paenibacillus; species Paenibacillus sp. NPDC101420. The sequence continues at coordinate 178,783 of NZ_JBNNSE010000006.1, read as the reverse complement.
CTTAGAGCAGGAGGAATACATCATGACTAAGTCCATAGTATGTCTACAACCACTGACAGCCGAGCAACAAGAAAGAATCAAAGCAGCAGCCCCCGGTTATACATTCATACAAGGTGACGGCAAAAATCCGGATTTACAGCTGCTAGCTGATGCTGAAATCGTAATCGGCTGGGCTAAAGGCATCGCCGATACGCTTCTTCGTCCAGATTCGCCCCTTCGCTGGGTCCAATCCTGGTCTGCTGGAATTGAGAAGCTCCCGTTAGAGCGTTTTAAGGAACGTGGAATCCTATTGACTAGTGGGAGCGGAGTGCATGCCGAGCCTATTTCTGCGGTAATCTTTGGCTTCATGCTTCTCTTCACACGTAATTTGCATACAGCCGTTCGCAATCAGATGAACCGCTACTGGAATTCTGACGGAAGTGAGAGTGAATTGTTCGGAAAGACAGCCGTTATTGTTGGAACTGGAGCCATCGGCAGCGAAACTGCCAGAATCGCTAAAGCTTTCCGGATGAAGACGATCGGAGTAAGTCGCTCAGGCAAGCCACTCGCTGATTTTGATCAAGTATATACCACTGACCATCTGCCAGAAGCTGTGAGCCAAGGCGACTTCATCATCAATATTCTCCCTATCACCGATGAAACTAAGCAATTATTTAATACTGCAATCTTCTCTGCCTTTAAACAAGGCTCCTATTACATTAACGTTGGACGTGGAGCAACTACTGATACTGAGGCTCTAATCCACGCACTGAATCGCGGTCAGCTTCGTGGTGCGGGATTGGATGTATTCGAAACCGAGCCCCTCCCGCAGGATCATCCACTTTGGACTATGGAACAGGTAGTCATCACTCCTCATTCTGCTGGCATAACCGATCAATACGCTAATCGAATCGTAAATATTTTTACCGAAAATATAAATTCCTATTTATCTACTGGCACTCCATCCCTAAATCTCGTTGATTATGCCCGCCAATATTAAATTTAGTATTTGATTATTAAGAACACTTGTTCTATAATAAAAAAATCCAGGAATCAAGCATAAAGAGAGGTTTGCGAAATAGATGTTACTGTCACACAATACAATGAGGAATGGAATCTTATCTTCCAAGAAGGATCTCGTAAGATTAAAGAGATCTTCGCTGATGCACTTATTGATATTCACCATATTGGCAGCACTTCTGTTCCTGGGCTAAAAGCTAAACCAATCATTGATATGATGCCTGTTGTACGAAATATCGAAGTCATTGATGACTTCAACGCGCAAATGACAGAGCTCGGTTACGAATGTATGGGCGAGTTCGGTATGAGTGACGAGGCAGCAGAACAATACGGTAATCTAAAAGAGGATCTTGCGAATCAATTTCCGAAGGACATTGAAGCTTATATGGATGGGAAAGAAGCATTTGTCACCGAACTAGAAAGAACAGCGCTTGAATACTATTCAAATCTTTAACTATAAACTGATCATACAAAATAGTCCCTGCATATCTATTAGGCAATCCTAATGGACATGCAGGGACCCTTATTTCAAACCTGGATCGCAGCGCGCTTAATTAGAAGCTATGATCTCGTCAATATAAGCTGTAGCGGTTCCAGCCGTAGAAGGTGTAACAAACTGAATCCCAATGGCATCTACTTTCTTCAAATTCTCAGGCGATAGAATGGAATTGTTGCTGAGATCAATCGTGAACTCCGTGAATCCATCCTGAGCAGCTATCTTCGCACCCGAATCTACCCATACTGCATAGCCACCTAATTGAAGAAACAGCTTCGCTTGAACATCAGGCTGGTCAGAGACGATTCTAACTTTAGCAGTAAGCTTGGAGAATGAGCTCAGATCAAGTGCAGCTACTTTTGATGCTGCTATAAAAGGATCTTTATCCTCTCCATTCCATGCGAAATCAAGCTTCAAAGATTGATTACCTTCAGCATATACATCAGAAGATACTGTGGCTGTACCAGAATTGATAGCCCAACCGTCATTCCCCGTCTCGAAGCCATAGTGAACATCCGGGACAGCTTTCTCCAGAGATACTTCCTTCAAATAAAGCTTCGCAGTTCCTCCATCATTGGAAACATCCTCAATTTTAATCCCAATCGTCTTTACAGCAGCCAAATCTACGCCCACCCCTGCTGCTGCAGTAGGCAGGGAAATAGATAAGGTCGTATAACCGTTAGAATCTACAGGCACAGGATCACCGCTGTCGCTCCATTTCCAGTCCGCACCTGTCTTGATGAATAGACGTGCTTTAGCTGCACCACTCGAGAGCTTAACCTTAGCGCTGATCGTATCCAGCCCTGTAATATTCAGCTTCTCAGGATTAATAGCAAGTTCGAAGGATTCTTTGGAGCTGCCATTTGTATCATTGCCAGTATTAATCAAATCAAATTGCACACTTGCCGCTTCTTCATTGGCATCAAATACTGGAGGTTGAGCGTTGGCAGACGAACCGTTGGTTGTAGCCCATCCTGCAATATCAGCTTCTGTAGCGAAGGCGTACAACACGCCAGGCTCATGTCCCTGGGAACCTCCATTTCCTTCTTCCGACATATCCGGAAGTGTCCCGTCATAGACCGCTTGAATATCGTCAAAGTAGAGCGAACCTTCGTGGCTCTGTCCGTCCATCGCATTCACATACAAATTAAAGCTCTGAACTTGCTTCAATCTTTCCTGTGTAAGCTCTCCGGCTTTTCCCCAGCTCATCTCCGTCAAATTCTTCAAACTTAATACTATTTTACCGTTCTTGTCTGGATTAATGACCGGATAGGCTTCGAAATATCCTCCATCAATGACAAGCTGCACCACTAGCTTAAGTGGCTCACCTTTCTCAGCATAAGCGTTGTCTCCATCGGAAGCTACCCACATACTGAGTGCATTATAGTCGGACCAGTCCAGCGAAACCAGACTTTTACCTACTCCGGTATAACCTGCATTATTAATCGTATAGTGCAGTTTCATTCCGTAATCCCCGGATGCCTTATGCTCGGAGCTTAAAGATACGCTCACATCATCTCCGCCAGCCTTAGGATATTTGGCTACCAGTGCTTCATCGCTTGAGCCATAAGATTCAAAATTATCTACCAGTGCTTTGTCAGCAACAGGTGCAGTATACGTATTATAAAGACCGATATTATCTAAATAGATTGGCAATTCACCTTTCACTTCCAAACCACTGCCAACCAGAGATATCGCTAGACCATTGGCTTCGGCTGATTTAGCAGCATTATCCAGATCAATCGAAACATCAAATTTATAATATTGTGATCCACCCACGTTAACTTTCTCAAGATCGGACAAAGATTTATAGGATGAGTCCATGCCATACTTTGTATCCCAATCTGGTGGCAACTGAATGACACTGCGTACCGCAGCATTGTTAGCCTCATTCTGAGCAGCCTCCGGAATTAACACGGAGAACTTCACACGTGTAACTTGAGACAGATCCACTCCATCCAATGCAAGATCATTCAATTGCAGCTTCAATTCCTGCCAAGTATCCTCAGCAGACAGCCCTTCAGTAATGTTAATAACAAGCTTACCGTTAGCATCTAGTGACGCATGCTGCAAGACCGTCTTGATCGTCTCTGCGTTATTGGCGAGCCCTGACCAAGTACCATTGTTTTGGATTTGCTCCAAATCCTTGTCAGTATCAAAAGTAAGTACCTTTATTGGCGCTTCATTGATTTTTAAGAATACAGAATTAGTCTGTGCAAGTGTAGCATCTCCAGTTCCATATGCCCTCACTGTAATCTCTGCTGAACTGCCATTCAGACTAGCGTCTGGCTGCCATGAAGCGCTATAGTAGCCGTCTGTACCGAGCGTCATTTCCACTTCTACTCCAGAATCACCCACAGTATAGGTCACTTTGCTAGGCACTGCATTGAGTACCTTGGCCCGAATGATGGTCACGGCATCTGTTACTGTACTGATATTATTCGGAGTTACAATGTGGAGGAAAGGTTTCTTTCCTGCCACTTCAACCTCGAGATTGTACTTATTATCTTCTTTCACATCACTCGCAAAAGCCGTGAAATCATCTTTATAAAAATTCACAAAATCAGGAAGCAACTCATGATCTGCTTTATTAGGAACATTCTTATAAGGAACATACAAATTATTACCTTCACCAAAGTTCGCCCAAGTCAGCATATAAGATATTTTTGCTGCATCAGGGTCAGCCTTGATCGCATTCAATACTTTAGTGAACCATTCCAGCTCATTATTGCCTGTTGTTTTCATACCAGCAGCACTATAACCATACTCAGATAGGGTAACAATCTTACCTTTGTCTTGAGCAAGCTGAGAAATCATCTTAAGGTCTTTAACAAGACCACCCAGGAAAGCCTCCGAACCCGCATTCTCCTTGTTGTCATACTGATCCATTCCAAGAATATCAACAAATTGATCACCTGGATAAGTCGTTAAATATTCACTTTCATTTCCATTAAAAGATCCGTTTGGTGAGAATACATAAAGGAAGTTATGAACGCCTTTAACATCACGTAGGTATTCAACTGTATATCTGTACAGTTCCGCGTATTCACTCTTTGTCGTTGTAGCCGCACCCCACCAGAACCAACCTCCATTTTGTTCGTGGAAAGGACGGAACAGAACTGGAATCAGGTTGCCATCGTCATCCTTAAGATTGTTCGCAAAATCAGAGATGCGATCTAGATATTTATTAAACTCTCCATTCTTATCTCCGCCCGGCAAAATACGTGATACTACCGAGCGCGTTGCTCCTTTGGAATTCCCTGTATCGTTAAAGCTTCCACCCGTAACAAAATTGTACGGATGTGTACTTAGCGTTACAATACCACCCAAATCATGAGCCTGCTTCATGGCAGCGGATAATCCTAATCTACTCGCTTCATAATCTCCGCTAACTCCAGGAGGATTCTCATATCCATCTAAACTAAGGGTGTCCCAACCAAAAACCCCAGGATAATCACCAGTGGAGCTGTATACGTCAGAAATAACATTTCCGTTCTTATCCTTTCCGGCAAAAGAGACGGTAGTATCATGCTGATGACCGAACATAACTTGTTTGCCGCTCATGCTATCCAGATAAGCAAATAACGATTTGGTAGCAGCCGATGCATCTACGTCAACGATATGAACCCCAGCTTCTGGTGTTGCCGTTGGAGCAGCCGTTGCTGTAGGTTCCGGAGTAGCCGTCGGTACTGGCGTTGCTGTAGGCTCTACACTAGTACCACCTGAGCCCCCAGGCGCCGGTGCACTTGTTCCCTGTCCTACAAGAACTCCATCCTTCACAGTGTATGTTCCTTCTACTATAGTCACTCCATTTAAGACTACAGAGGAAGCACTTACTACAAGCTTGCTAATGGTACCCTTTGTTGTAATCAACGTTCCCGTTGCACCGTTACCAATCACAAGCTGATCGATTGTAGAACCTGAGCCTACTTCTATAATAGAAGCACTATCAATAGTCAGTTGAGTGATGACCGTACGATCCTCTATAACGACCCGAACTTTTCCTTCAGGACGATTCACTTTTACAACAGCGAATTTAGAATTTTTTAAATGAATCGAATGCTCGCCGCCACCAGATATAAGCACATTACCTTGTACTGTTGCATTCTCCAAGACACCCTCACCATCACCAATACCGGAGGTAAAATAAAGGTTGCCTGATGCAGCTACATTCTTTAGTTCAACCCCACTTTGGTTAATGACAATATTCCCATGGATATCTCCCCCAGTGAATGTACCGGCTGTGTTGTAGTAGCCGCTAATCAATCTGTCAACGATAGTGACTACCTCCGCCCTTGTAATTGGGTCGTTCGGACGAAATGTACCATCTGGATAACCGGATAGAATTCCACTCAATGCTAGGGTAGCCTCTTTAGCGTAAGCGCTGATGGATGCTTGGTCTGTAAAGGCACTCGCTTTAGTGCCTGGCTCCAATGAAAAAACAGAAGCAATTAATGTTGCAGCATCTTGACGAGTTACTTCAGTATCCGCTTTCGCTTTATTATCAGGAAAACCTTTGTAATAGCCAGCTTGCTTCGCTATAGATAAAGCGCTTGCATACCAAGCTTTAGCAGGTACATCCGAGAATGACATTTCCGTAAGAGTGCTAAATCCAAATAGCTTATTAATAATACTTACAAGCTCAGCACGCGTTACTTTATGATCCGGCTTAAAAGAGCCGTCCGGATAACCTTGAATAACACCATTACCCTGCCACTTCTCTACACTTTCTCCAGCCCAGTGCGCCTTGAGGTTTTCATTTGTTTTTCCGTTAGCTAGCGCAGGCACAGCCATTGTAACAAGCATTACTGCTGTAAGAAATAGAGCAAAGCTTTTTTTGAACTTCTTCATTCGTTTTACCCTCCCGTTTTGTAAAGGTTTTCATTATTACTCAAGCAGAAGATTCGACTTCTTTATCAACCTCCCCATTTATTCCCAATAACAATTTAGTTATTATATTAGCATCAAAATAGCATACAAACAATAACTTATTTTTATAAATAGCTATTTTGTTATAAAAAACACTGAATATCAGGGTCAACAAGCATAAATTTAGTCAGATTAATAATAACAAAATACTAACAAAATATTCCCCGTTCTATAAAAAAAAAACAAAAGGCCAGTCTCCAATGGATTGGAGGCTGGCCTTAACTTAATCTTCTGTTTTATCTAATCCAAGTCATAAATCGATCCGACTTTCAACCCGTATAGCTCATTGTATATTTTCTCAGCAAAGGCATCCGTCATCCCTGCGATATAATCAATCACCATATGTTCCCACGTCCAAATAGGATTCGCTTGTTTCTGATCCTTCTCAAAGCGTTGCAGCCAGTCCGATGGAATAATGGCTTTGGATGTCTGCGGATCAAGAAAAGCTCCCCATAGACGGCGCAGAATCCATTCACTACGTTTCTGAAGCCGCTGTACTCGTAAATCACGAATCATCGTAACCCAAGCGAAGCTCTTCAGCACACTTACGGTCCGTAGCATATCCTCATCTTCTTTTCCTTCTTTTATAAAGGTGACCTTCTTCCAGTCTCCATCAGGAATCACCCCAAGACTTGCGACAAAGGTGCTAACCCAATAAGCCTTAACTTCACGCCGAGTTCTGGAATAGTCGTTCTCGCAGGTTGGCATCTTTTCCATCCATACTCGAAGAAATGAACTAAGCACCTCTTCGACCTTAGCACGGATACCTTCCTCCTCCCAACCCTTCCAGAAGAAATCCTCTAACGTTGAAATTTTCTCTACGATCAGCCGCTGAATATAGGAATCATGCATAAAGTGTTCATGCACTTCAATCTTTCCAGCCTTAATTCCATCCTCCAAATCATGTGCAGAATAAGCGATATCGTCGCAAAGGTCCATCAGCTGAGCTTCCAACGTTTTCTTACCCGCAGGAATTCCCCACTCTTTGCGAATCTCCGAAATATATGCCCATTCGTGAAGGTACATCCCCTTCTTCAGTGAGGTGCCAGGAAACGGATATTTATTAATTCCGAGAAGCACTGCATCCGACAGATTTAATCCATCAATGTTCTCCCGCTTCTCCAGAAACATAATCAGCCGATAATTATGAGCATTGCCTTCAAAGTGCTCATAGCGCTGCTTCATCTGCTCATGAATGAGCAGCCTATCTGCACCCGTTGCTCCAGATAGCAGGGCAGCCTCATTCGTCTTCTTTTCAATAAGCTGGTCCAGAATGTTATCTAGTACCTCTTCCCCTTTATGCCCGAAAGGAGGATGACCAAAATCATGAGCAATGGCCGCGCATTCTACAACCTCTGGATCTATTACAAGTCCTGGGTTCTCCGCTTTACTTGTCTCCACCTCTGGATAAGATCTAAGCAGACTTTTCGCTGCCTCACGAGCAATCTGAGCGACTTCAAGTGAATGAGTTAGACGCGTCCGGTAATAATCACCCGTGCCAGCCCCGAACACTTGAGATTTGCCTTGCAGCCTACGAAAAGTAGGCGAATGAATCAAGCGTGAATAATCACGCTCATAAGCAGCTCTCGACGTTTCTAGGCGGGTAATTTCCGGATATTGCCGGTGTTCTCTTTTTTCAATAAGTGTCATATTCCCACCCCTAACCAAATGTCTATATATTGAACTTCATTATAAGGCATTTTCATAACAATTTTCACATCAAAATACAACGTTATCCCAATCCCAAACTGCATTGGAAGCAATCCACCAATCTAAAAGCAATTGAAATGGAGATATTAATCTTCGTAGGCAAAAAACATCTAGGAGGAATCCACTAAATGATTATGAAGAAATTGTCCGTAGCTCTTTTATCCACTTGCTTGATGCTATCCGTTGCTTCTGCGGCTTCTGCTTCTGCTGCACCAACCGAAACGAAACATGAGAAAAAAGTACATGCTGAAAAAATGAAGAAAGAAAAAGAACATAAAATGCATGAAAAGAAAATGCATATGAAGAGCCACTCCACTAAAGGAATTCATGCAAAGAGCATGAAGGCTAAAAGCATTAACACTAAGAGCATTCACATGAAAGCAACAAAAATGCCAAAAACAGGCCATGGCGGTGCTAGCGAACAAACTGAATAGGGAGGATGAAAGAGGGGGAATCCCCTCTTTCTTTTCTTACACATGAAAAAATGGATATCTTCATTTATATTAACCTTCATCACTTTAACCACTGCCAGTTGTACTGACTCACATTCGCAGGAAAGCAGACCAGACACGAAGTCACTACAAACACAGCAGCAAGAAACGATAACTCCTACTAAAGCTATTCAAAAGATCGATATTAAACCATCATTACCCAAACCTATCCTGCCTACTCAGCTTAGCATTCCAGCTATTAAAGTAAGCGCCAAAATAGAGACCGTTACATTGCTTCCAGATGGACAAATGGACGTCCCTAAGGATAGCAATATTGCAGGAATTCTGTACCCAGGAATATTACCAGGTGCTAAGGGAAATGTAATTTTAGACGGGCATGTGGATAGTTATATTGGTCCAGCTATTTTTTTCAACCTCAAAAAGCTTAAGCACGGTGATGAAATAACGGTATCCAATGCGGACGGGCGAAAACTAACTTATATTGTAGAGTCTGTAGAAATCTTCACCACTGCTGAAGCACCCTTGGAACGAATTTTTGGAAAGTCTGCTGAAGCCAGAATGAATCTTATTACTTGTACAGGGAGATATAGCAGAAAGAAGAAAGAACATGAAAAAAGGCTGATTGTCTTTACAAAACTGAAACTATGAATATTTTGACCCTCCAAAGGAGCATTCTAAAATAAAAAAAATAGGTGAATTCATGAAAACTAGCAGCAAAATTATGATGACTACCCTCTCTCTCTTGTTATGCTTCACGAACTCCGCTCTAGGTAGCCCGAGCAAGAACCGCGACTACTACGAAAAAAGAGGAGACATGATTTGGGAAGTACATACTAACCAAAAAGTGATTGCATTAACGTTTGATGACGGTCCTGACCCTTCTGAAACCGATCAAATATTAAAGGTATTGAGTCAATATCATGCGAAATGCACCTTCTTTGCCATAGGAAAAAGAATTGCAGCGTATCCAGATGTGGCGAAACGAGTCATTTCCGAAGGACATGAATTAGCTAACCATACCTACAATCACGTCTATTTTAGAAAACCTATTAATAAAGCCCAGTTTGAGCGGGAGCTTAATTTAACCGAAGAAGAAATCATAAAGGTTTCTGGAAAGCATAGTGCTTTGTTCAGACCCCCGGGTGGCATGTATGACGAGACACTAGTTGATACTTCAAACAACATGGGCCTAAAGCCTATTTTATGGTCCTGGCATCAAGATACACGTGACTGGAATCGCCCTGGCGTGCAGAGTATCGCGAACAAGGTTATTCGAAACGCACATAATGGTGATATCGTCCTATTTCATGATCATGTGCATGGACAATCTCAAACCAGAGAAGCGCTCAAAATTATTTTGCCGGAATTAGAAAAGCAAGGTTTCCGATTTGTCACCGTTTCAGAATTAATCAAATTATCCAATACACAGCAGGCAGGTAAAGCACAATAGCCTAATTGCACAGGACTTCAAAATAAGGTAGTCTTGTCCTATTATGAAGTTCTGGAGGCTTTTGTCATGTCTGATAACACATCCTATACGACTGAGGAAATTGCCCGTTTACTGAAGATCTCGAAATTAAAAGTATATGATCTGATTAAAAAAGGGGAGCTTCCCTCCTACCGTGTAGGAAAACAGATGCGTGTGGATCAATCCGATTTAGAAGCCTACAAACAGAATGCTCGAAGTGGCATGACCCTATCGATATCGCCGCTGACTTTTGCTGGAGCAAATCTAACACAAGTTGCCACACATTCTGGCCAATTTAATAGTAAAGCTACAGGGCACAGCCTCGTGATTACGGGTCAGGATATGTCACTCGATATTCTAGCCACCTATTTGGAGCGTTGCCTGCCCACTGAGCGCCCTCTTCGTTCTTACGCTGGCAGTCTAGATAGTCTCATTGCCATGTATCAGGGCGAGTCGGACATCGTCAGTACGCATCTGCTCGACGGGGATACTGGAGAATATAACCTTCCCTATATTCGTAAAATCCTTGTAGGCTTCTCTTATGTTGTAGTTCGTCTGTTGACCCGAAGTGCAGGATTGTATGTTCAAAAGGGAAATCCTAAAGGTCTTCATGAATGGTCTCATCTGCAACAGGATGGACTTACACTGATTAATAGAGAACGAGGCGCTGGTGCACGTGTGTTATTGGATGAGCAACTCCGATTGCACGGCATTCCTGCCGCAAGCCTATCTGGATATGCGCAGGAGGAGAATAGTCATTTGGCAGTCGCTGGTAAAGTGTCACGAGGAGAAGCCGATGTGGCCATCGGTACCGAGAAGGCTGCTCAGATTGTCGACGGCGTTGATTTCATTCCCTTGATTCAGGAGTGTTATGATCTAGTGATGCTCAAGAAACCGGGAAATGAGCACTGGATCACCACCGTGATTGATATTTTACGCTCGCCAGCCTTTCAAAGTGAGCTTGGGTCCATTCACGGATATGATCTCACGGAAACCGGGACGATTATTTACGAAACCTGATAGTCACAAGCTTGCTTCTTATTAAAGAGGTTTTGTTTTAACGGTGCGTTTCTAAAGAAAAAAAACCTAGTCCATCCCAGGTTACTCCTGGATGGGCTAGGTTTTTTTAAATTTATCAAGATTTCCAATCGACATTCCCACTGAGGTCAGCGGAGCGATCTCTGTCGAGCATAATTAAGTACGCCGGTTCACAAACATCAACATCACAGCAGACATAACAATAATGGAGCACACCCACATCCAAGCAAGGGTCATGTTGCCGCCATCCACCGCGACATAGATCGCTGTAGGTACAGTCTGCGTGCGGCCAGGAATATTTCCAGCTACCATGATCGTTGCGCCAAATTCTCCTAAACCGCGGGCAAAACCTAGAACATACCCAGCAGCGAGTGACCGACCTGCAAGGGGCAATGTGACATAACGCAGTACCTGCAGTTCGCTCGCTCCCTGCGCACGCGCCGCATCTTCAAGATCCGCTTCCACGCCTTCAAAGCCCGCCTTCACCGTACGGTAAACGAGAGGAAAAGCTACGACAACCGCAGCGATAACCGCAGCCCCCCATGTAAAAAGGATCGTATGCTCCGTCATTTGTTCATACCATCTGCCAATCCAGCTGCGACGACCTAAGACGACCAACAACACAAATCCGACAACTGTCGGCGGCAACACAAGTGGAAGCAGCATTACCGTCTCGACCAAGCTATAACCAGGGAACTTGCGACCTGCCATAGCCTTAGCCGCGGCCGTTGCAAGAATAAATACAATGATGCTGGTAATTACTGAAATTTTAACGGAAAGCCATACCGGGGCGAAGAAATCAGTCCAATTTATTTCCATCCTTATTCACCCCGCTTCTACTCATGATTTCTTATTTAAGGAAGCAAGAAGCCATAGCTTGCAAAAATATCACTAGCCTCTTTGCTTTGAAGATAATTGTAAAATTCTTTAGTTTCCTTTTGATTCTTTGAATCCTTCACGATACCCGCCGGATAATTAATAGCTTTGTGAACATGCGGGCCTACAGTAAGGGCGATCTTCGTCTTTTTTGAAGTCAATGCATCTGTCTTATATACAAAGCCTGCATCGACATTCCCCGTTTCGACGTAAGACAGAACCTGACGTACATCCTTCGCAAATACAAGTTTGTTTTGCAGCGTATCCCATACCTTCTTCGCAGTTAACGATTGCTGAGCATATTGGCCAGCGGGCACAGATTCAGGCTGCCCTACCGCTACCTTCTTAAAGGATTTATCCGTAAGTTGAGTGATTGTATTTAATGAAGCTTTTGAATTCGAAGGTACGACTAGAACCAACTGATTCTTAAGCAGAACCTTATGGTCAGAGATCAGTCCAGCATCCACTAACGCATTCATCTGTTTATCCCCTGCAGAGAAGAACAGATCCGCCGGAGCACCCTGCTCAATCTGCTTCTGTAATGTGCCAGATGCAGCATAATTAAAGACCAAATCAATATCGGGATGCTTCTTCTCATAGAGAAGCGCCATTTTATCTAAGCTATCCTGCAAGCTGGCTGCGGCGGATACTATAATCTCTGTCTTCTTGGCGGCTGCCTCTACCTCCAACCCTGCGCCCGCAGAAAAATTCACAACCAAAAAAATTGCTAATACACCAAAGATTCTGACTGACCATTTCTTAAACATTTCCATTCCTCCCATTTTCACATGTATATATGTAGATGCTATTCTAGCATACGTTTTTTCGATTTTCTATAGATTGAGTTGTGTTTGGATATGTTTAGTTATATATTGTTATAATTAGATAGTTAGAAATGAGTATCTTGGACTTACTCGCAAAAAAAGGATGCCACCGGCAACCATTTAAATGGTTGCTCAAGCACCCCATCTTTCGAATTGAACGAAGGTCAAATGAGCGTATCACTATTTATAGTGCGAACTCCATTTTTCCAACTGCTGCCTGATTACTTCACGGTAATAGTACGGTTCAATGATTTCTGCTTCCTCTTCGAATCTCTTAATCCAGCGGACAAATCCTATATCTTGTTCCACGGCAACCTTAAAGTGAAAACATCTAGATTGACGATCCACTTTACTTGGCTTAAAAGGCAATTCGTCCTTCTTAATTCCTTCCATTACCCGTTCCGAGAATTTCACTTTGAATTCTACCTGTAAACTATCCCTATCGAGTGACCATTTCTGCTTCATAAAGGCTTGCACATCAAACGCTTCCTTCGAAAAAAAACGATTTAATGGCTTCACATTAGAAAAATCGTTGATATGATATGTACGAATAACACCCTGACGATGACAAAATCCAATGAGATGAAAACGACTTTCCAGCGGGACCAGACAATAAGGATCAATGGTGATCCCTTTCTCTTCTAATGCATTCTCACTATAATTCGCTTGAATACTCTTTTGCTTTAATAAAGCCTCCAGGATCGGAGTAAGAAATGAGTGTTGTTCCATATGCGAACTGCTTCTTTCTGCCCACCCCACCCCTACTTCTCTTCTTGCACGTTCTATTGTCTCTTCTCTCTCCGCCTTACGTTTATATTCAGCTGCGACTACTTTTTCATACGCGCTTTCAAAATCTATGGGTAATGCTGGTTTTATATCTTCCATAATATAGCGTAATTGCGAAAATGCGTTTGCTTCTTCTTCCGACCAATCCAAGGGATAGAGTGCAAAATTCCCAATAAAAGCATAACCTTTTCCATGCCCCAGGTGGGTTATGGGAATATGCATGGCGCTAAGCGCGTCCATATCCCGGTAAATCGTTCTCTCGCTGTTGCCGCAGCGTTCCGCCAATTCGCGGGCTAATATCCCTGGCTTGGCTTGAACAAGTGTAATAATGCGCATCAGTCGGATTAATCGGTCTGTCATATTCAGTTCCCCTTGATTTATGGTTAAATAGACCCATTATTTTATGAAAAAAAGTAAAATTGTGATAGAACTTTTTTACTATGTTACCACATTTTATATTACAATTCTTCTTATAATTTTCCGCCGAATCCGCTGAAAAATCCAATTTATGTATAGGTCTTTTTTCGCTTATGTGCATCCTCGTGCAGTGAGTCCTATATTAAATTCCACCAACGGCTTTACTTCGTTGCTGATGCTCGAACCCGATCTGTTTATACAACATTTCAGCCTCTTTAAGCAGCAAAGGATCTCCAGAGCGTACTGCGAGTAGCAACATCTTATCCGCATGTCGATTGAGCATTTCGTGAGCTTCACTATACTGGCCTTTACTTCGTAGTGCCTCTGCTGCTTCAACCGTTTCAGCCGTCTTCAACAATTCCAGATGCTTCTCAACATAAAAGCAGCAAGTATCGCTCAGAATGCGCGTATGATGCGCGTACTCCAGCTCAAGTACCTTCACGGGAAGTTCACGAACACGCTCTACAGTTGGTTTTTTATACTTCCACTGTAGGGATAATGCTTCATATTTACCTGCTACAGAACTAGAAGTAGTGAACTCCAATCCTATGAATTTGCGTTGTCCTGTTTTTATTTTTCCAAGCTTAAGCAAGAGTGAATTCCCTTCTCCAGCCTCCATTTCACATCCATAACAGCGCTTAAAAGTTACATGTGGCTCAAGCCAAACTCGTAGTTCAATATCACGTGCAACCACTTTGTGGCTGCTTGGTCGGCTATTTTCTGAAGGCAAATTTCCTTTCCATTCGACAAGTAAAACAACATCCCGATTTCCACCTGCAAAAATACGATCTTGACCCCACGTAAATATAGGAGTAATACTTTCCATCATATTTTCCACCTCTTTCTTTTTTTGGGTCTTCTATTAATGTACCAATAATGGCGGACAACTCCATGTCATGGAATGTATGTTCGGTTCTATATTATCGACAAAAAAAGAGCCATTCTACATACTAAGTAGACTGACTCTCGCAAAAACAGCCCCTTTTGTCTGTTTATGACGAAAATTTTATGTTTTTAACTTTAACGACTCTGAAGTTTAGGCTGCACTCGCTCCCGCTTAAAAAATAGTCCCAGCGCCCATTTGGCGCAAAGCAGAGAAAATATAAAAAATAGGACTGCCCAAAATATGGCCGGCACCGATGTCATCCTTGCCAGGTTACTGGCATCTCCCGCACGAGATGGGGATACAACGGCCGCATATACGAGAAATAAACTTCCCATTACAGACTCTTCCAAGGTCAAAAAAGCTAATAACAAATAATAATATTTGCTGGCCTTTTTCCACACCACCAGCATTAAAACATTCAGCGCAATAAACCCGCCTAACCACATCATTCCGAAGCTTCCCCGCACGTACATTACCAGCATAATCAATGCTACTGTAGTAGCTAAAATAAGTCCCCAATCATGCCGTCCTTTACTGTAGAGATAGAAGAGTAGCAATGCGAATAAGGAAGCCAGCACATACCCGGATAGCGACACCAGTATCGCTCTGCCTCCATCTTGAATGGCTGAATAGGTGACCCCACTATGATTCGCGTATAGTTCAATCCGCAGCACACTGCCAGACAGCAGTAAAGTCACCAGCGCATGACCAAATTCATGAATCATCGTGTCCAAATTCCGAAACAAAGATGAGAATGGAATCAACCTCGTCAAAAAAGCAGATCCGACCAAAAATAACATTGTCTTAAGCCATTTATTCATTCCGCAGCAGCCCCTTTCCGTCCAAAGTATACGATAAATAGTCCCTCTTCTCAATCATGTTGAGCACAGCCAAATCGTTCTTTACAAGGAAGTGTAACCTCACTTCAAACAGGCAAATAATACTGACCCAAGAAGCCCTATTCACGTTTAGCGTACGCTGTCAGAAGCTGTCAAGCTGTGTTAAAATAAAAGAAATACAAGCCTAAATTGGGTGGTGATTATATAGATGAAACAACGTAAATACCGTAAATATCTACAGCTGTTATGTTCGCTCCTGCTTCTGCTGACCCTTTCCATATCTCTTCCGGCCCCAGTAGCACAAGCCAATATATTCAGTGATATCTATAATGGATTCAAAAGCTTCTCTGAGCTTCCAAATGAAGTCAATGAATTGAAAGAAGGATTTCAGCAGACAGCTGAAGAGCTACAACAGGCGAAGGATAAGCTTACGAATACCATGCAGGAAATGGAGGCCTACCGGACACAGAACGAAGCCCTTCAGGAGCAGAATCGCCAACTAACGCAGATGGTTGATGAGTTGCAAAATGACCGGACGGCACGCGAAGAATATTATCATAAAATCAAAGTGACTATTTTTACGGGGATTGGTCTAATTCTGGGGTATTTTATACTCATCCGTATTGTTCGTTTCAGCATGCTTCACCGTTCTAGAAAAGGAGACCGCCTGCGCTAATCTTGAACATTCAGTAAAGATCACGTCTACAGCATGAGGGAGATGAAATATGAACATCGATGTCCAAGATGAAAGCGACAGCGGGAGCGGACAAGCCGTAGCCTTCACCCTTGGGGAGAAGGAAGAGGTTCATGTGCTGCACCCACAACAAATTATCGCTTATCAAGGGCCTGCCACTGGACGGGCAGACAGATTTATGGATGTAAAGGGCATCTATCGCAAGCGAAAACTGATTCGTTCGGATATGTCTGGCCCTTGCCATTTTGTCGCCGCCCTTCCACCAGGTTATCGGGTAAAGATTCTGCAGCTTGATGGAAAGAGCGATTTATTGTACGACTTTAAACATCTCTTCTTCTACAGCAAGGGAGTTACGATGGATACACGAGTGCTAAGTATGAAGAATGTGCTCGTTACACGAGATATTGTGAAAGTGAAATTTACGGGTAACGGCATCATTGGTATATTGACTGAAGGTACGGTATGTGAAGCTGAGCTTCATCCTTACAATCCGCTCTATGTGGATGCAGGCAGCATTATTGCCTATCCTGAGAATGCGAAGCTGGAGCTTACCGTTTACGGCAACCATTTAGCTAGCCAGCATATGAGTTATCATTGGAAGATGACGGGCCACGGCCCTGTGTTGTTTCAAGCCGGACGCCAGAATCGCCGATTTGAAAGAGATAATAACGATGATGGAATTATTAAACGATTTCTGCGCGAAGCCGTGCCATTTGGTGGAGTATTTATTAAATAGAATGCTTCAAAAAAAAGAGCGCCATGCGTTAACCATACGCAGGCGCTCTTTGTGCATTCTATCCCTATAAGGATGTTGTCTTAGCCGATAAAGGCATTCAGCATCCAAGCATGTTTCTCAATGCTGCTTCTGATGCCAATCAGCAGATCCGCAGTTGGTTGATCGCTCAATTCTTCAGCAGTAGCAATTGCATCTTGCAGTTCTTTAGCAACAGTCTTAAAGTCTCTCACGAGCTCAAGTACCATACCTTTAGCATCTTCGCCGCCGCGAGCTTCTTGTAAGTCGGACAATTCAAGATATTGCTTCATTGTGGAGGCTGGTTGTCCACCAATAGAAAGCAAACGCTCAGCCAAATCATCTGCATAACCCGCAGCTTCATTGTATAGCTCTTCAAACTTCTCATGCAGTGTGAAGAATTGAGATCCGCTAACATACCAGTGATAATGATGAAGCTTTACCCCGAGCAGGAACCAGTTCGCAGTTTGGCGGTTCAAAGCAGCTTGCAGTTCAGTATGGTTCTTTAATTGTGTTGTCATTAATAAAACCTCCTATGGTTCATTTATTATAATTGTATTTAGACTCGTTCTAAATCTATATACAATTTAACACACTCTTTCGTGTTTTGCAACTATTCTGGAGATTATATGTTGTGCCGATTCTAGCACAGCTTATGTTATGAAGCCTATTATGTGTGTCACACTTTGGTAAAAGAGTCTCTTCTCTAGATTAAAGAAACATCCTCCTCCGCGGTCTTTCCTTTCCTGCTGCGGAAGAAAGCCCTCATCTCATCACGCTTACTCTTCGGACTTAGGACATACACAGTATCCCCAGGCTCAATAACAGTACTTCCATGCGGAGTGACAATCTTTTTATTGCGGATAATTGCCGTAAATAAGATATCATCTGGCAGACCTATTTCTGAAATCATCTGTCCAGCAATGGGCATATAAGGGTTAATTCCAATATGGTTAAACTCCGAGTCTGTCTTGCCAAGAGCAACCAGCTCCATCAGGGAAGGCTGATCTGAATCTTCTTGCCCCACAAGCTTCAATCGGGATGCTAGCGGGGAAATACTAGTTCCCTGAATCACCGCCGAGGTCAGTACGACAAAGAACACAACATTAAAGAATAGTCGTCCGTGAGACAGATCAGCCAGCAGCGGATAAGTCGCTAACACAATCGGAACGGCTCCACGAAGTCCGGCCCAAGAAATCAAAGTCTTCTCGCGGATCGTAAATTTGGAAAAGTGCAGGCTTATAAATACACCGATTGGTCTAGCTACAACCATCAGAATGACGGATAACAAGATACCTTGCCATGCCACTTCCGCCAGCTCCTGTGGAAATACTAACAAACCAAGCAGTATGAACATAAATATTTGCATCATCCAAGCAAAACCATGACTAAAATTCATAATGGTACGGTGATACATTAGCTCGGAATTCCCAAGCGTAAGGCCCATAACATAAACAGCCAGCAGCCCGCTGCTATGTACCCATGCTGATAAACCATAGGTCAGAACAGCAAAGCCAATCGCCATTACTGGATAAAGACCTGTGGAATCCAGGTTAATTCGATTGATACAGAAAACTGCGATCTTCCCCAGCACAAAACCAAGTACTAAGCCAATGCCCATCTCCCATATAAAAGATAACAGCAGCCCCCATATCGCCATATCCGGATGCTGTATCCATTCGATTAGCGAGACTGTCAAGAACACCGCCATTGGATCGTTACTTCCTGATTCTGCTTCTAACGTCGAGGTCAGACGTTTATCAATGTTCTTACCGCCGAGTACCGAGAAAACTGCAGCCGCATCTGTCGATCCAACGATCGCTCCAAACAGAAAGCTTTCTGGCCATGTCACATCAAGGATCAGCTTAGCGAATACCCCTACAATGGCTGTCGTCATGATTACGCCTACCGTTGATAAGGATAATGCCGGCCGAATAACAGGTTTAATATCCTTAATATTCGTCTGCATGCCACCTTCGAATAATATGACAACCAATGCGAAGATCCCGGCCATTTGCGTTAAGGAAGCATTGTTAAAAAAAACAAATTGGCTTAGCACCATCCCCGCAGCAAGAAACAGCACTAAAGCTGGCATTCCAAATTTAGTGGAGAACTTGGTGGAAAATACGCCTACAAGTAGGAGTGCTGCCAGTAATAATATAATATTATCTGCAAGTTGGGACACCGATTATTCACTTCCCTTTCTCTTCTAGCTTTAAAATATAAGAAGCTTCCTTATTTATGTACTTTATTACCCTTTTCGATATCCTTTTGAGACATTGAATAATATAAACAAGATTGGAGATTTCATTCCCCGGGCCTTATACTTTATGTAAATGCTTTCTCCCCATCGTGTGTACATATAGGAGGTTGAATGTTATGCAATTGAGATTAATTAAACCTGCGGAGCTAGACCAAGCATCTCTGCTCGCAGATTCTGTCTTTCGTGAACCGGGTGCCACTTCAATGAAAGAACTGTTTCCACTTATTTTCCGCCCTGGACTCAGTCATTCCTACGCGGCTATTGCCGATGACGGAACGGTTGCTGCTTTCATGGGGCTCGTACCCTCCACGATCAAGACTGGAGATGCTTTCCTGAATGTATTCTCCATAGGTGCTGTCTGCACCGATCCCGCTTTTCGGGGCCAAGGACTGGCGGGCCAACTTCTACAGCTATGCCAGAGTCATGCTGCCGAGGCCGAGGCATCGCTGATTTTTGTCTCGGGTGATCGTTCGTTATACACCCGAGCTGGGTGCGTACCGTTCGGAGGTACGCAATTTGCCGAGCTGAACGCAAGCTCAGCTCAGGCTCTTGCAGCCGCAGCAGGAGAAGAATGGACGCTGCGGCCAATGCAGCCGGGCGACTTCTTCGGAGTCTACCGGCTGCTCAATGAACGCGAAGCCGGACATGTATATAGTCCGGGTGAGCTGGCGCTGCTGCTGGGGACCGAGGCTTACGCGGGTGTGATGGGCTTAGCCCAGCGCACACTCGTAGCCGTTCGGGACGGCAGCATCGAGGGGTTCGCCGCGGTGGCTGTGCCCGCGGCGGCAGACGTGCCCGCGCCGAACGCGGCGACGGCGGTGGAATGGGCCGGCCAGCCGAGCGCGGTAGCGGCATTGCTGGCCAAGGCGGCCTTGTGCGGCGGCGTTGGCACGCTGCAAGTGCCTGTGCCGTGGCAGGAGCGCGGCTTGCTCGCGCTTCTGCGGGACGCCGGCGCCAGCTTAAGCGGCGGCGCGAACAGCGGGACGGTCTGCATCGCAGACCGGGAAGCGCTATTGCGGCAGACCGAAGGCTGCCGCAATAGCCTCGACTTGTCGTCCGTGCAGGACGACAAGGAGCTGATCTCGCTGCTCTTTGATCCAGCGAGATCAGCGGATTCCGATGCTATTGCTTTGCCGTATATGTCTGGACTTCGTTTCATTTAACGGATTTAAACAAGAATAAACGGAAGCCGTCCTTTTAAGGACGGCTTCCGTTTCTGCGAGAAAGAGAAAGATAATATATGCCGTGTAACATATACATTCTGATCTATGAGGATATCCCAAACTCCCCCACCTTCTGCAGTCAGTCTAAGAAATTGTGATGGGGCGTTGGGGAAGGAGTTTTATGTGGAAAAACTCCCTCTATTTAGGATGATTTCCTCACAATTGCCCAGTTATGCGGAATTTCTCCCTATAATACGGAGGATTTTCTAAAAAAAACGGCGATATCCGCTGGAATACAGGGAGAAATTCCCTGTATTCCACCTGTTCAACCCTAAAACACAAAATTTATAGGGAAGAATTCCCTATTCCATTGTAGATCTATCTCACAGTAATTTAGTATGCGCTATAAATGATTATATAAATTCAAATGATACCCTTATTCTCTGGAATACACCTGCAACTCTTGAATGGACCAATAATTCCCGCCGGATCCGGTCTGTACAATTTTGATATACCTCGTCTTCACTTTAGAAAAGGATATCTTAGTAAGCTCTTTCGCACCTTTACCAGACGTGAGTTTGTTCCAGTTTTGAGCATCGTCAGAAATATAGACTACATAGTCTCTTGGATAATCAAAAGGTGAAAGCGTGCTGTCCAAATCTATTCTTTCAATTTCATGTGCTTCACCCAGATCAATCTGAAAATACTCTCCGGAGGCCTGATGTTTCCCCGTATCCCAGCGCGTGCGCCGATCCCCATCGATAGCCAGACTAGGAGCTGATGCTGCCGTATTCACATTTGAGGATACCTTCCATTTAGTACGATCCAGAGGAACCAGTCCGGTGGCTGTAATCTGAACTTTATCGGACAGTAAATTAGAGCCGGATACCCTTACCGCGTAGGTATATAACGTCCCTTCACGTAAATTATGATCCGTATATTCTGTAAGCTTCACATCGGTGGCTACCACCTTCATTTCCCCACCGCTACCTTCAGCGCGAAGCAGCTCAAAGCTTGCTCCTGGTGCCTCCAACCAATTTAATTTTACAGCTAAACCTTTTGTTGCTGCGGCTTTGAATCCTTTAGGGGCCGACGGCTTTACTTCAGTGGAAGGCTGCAAAATATACTGCACAGCCTCTCCCGGAGCAAGTGTCTCCGTAAAGGTTAACGTGGGAGTAGCCTTTTTACCTGTTACATAACTTCTTGCTTTTTCATACGTATCCCCGTTTCCAAAACGCTCCCCTTCATACACCCCGTTTTTCGGCATAGTCACATTTACACTCACGGTCTGTGGAGTAGACTCAAAGTTAACGAAATTAACCAGTACCTTATTTGAAGTCGCCCCGCTTCCAGCAAGAGGCTTCAATGTAGAAGTATCCACGGCCCGAACATATACCAGCTTGTCGGCTAACACATCTTTGTTGGCAATTTGATAAGTTAGCGGAGCTCCATGTGTAGCATAGGCAAGACTGAGCCTTCTCATGATGCTGACACGTGAATCCTCATTTTCTTTTGTATAATAAATCTCTGTGGTCGCCGGATCATGCTCTTCTAAATTAAACCCGTATTTGAATAAACTGAAATCCTTAAAAAAAGCAGCATGCTGCACAAACATATCCGCATAACCAATATGCGCACGCATGATCCGGTCGAATACAGCCGCTGTCCGCTCCGTTGCCCCGTATTGATAGGCATCCACATGACTGTCCGAGGTACCAAATTCAGTGGTCAGCATTTTTTTGCCAAGTCCATTGTCTGCGCCAGTGAAGGTCTTCAAATTCTCAGTAAAGCTTCCTCCATTACTAAAAATATAAGAGTCACCGTAGGAGTGTCCATTGGTCAAATCCGTAACCTTCTCCAGCTCCATACGTTGCTCTGGATCACGTTCCCAGCCATCCGGATCTCCACATTCCTTCCCGGTTCCCTTCTGATTACCACAGGAATCTTCACTGTAGCTCGGCCAATACGCCCAGCCCGGAGCAACAGTTTGTAAATGGGGCGCGATTTGCTTCCCCTTTTTATTCAACCAGTCCGCAATCGTCAGGTTCACTGCCTTAGAACGATTAAATAACCCTGGCTCATTATCTACCTCATAATATTGAAAATAAGGGCTATATTGTTCAAAATAATCTGTCAGCTTTTTCTCCGCATCAGCAGGCAACGATCCATCTGCCTTAAGCTTAATATCACCAGTATGCAAATACAGAGCAACCGCCTGCATGTTGTAATCCTTCAATACCTTGTAATATTCCAGCATATCTGAGCAGGATCTCCCGACATCACTGGCACAACTGGTACGCATCACATTGCCGCTATAAGCCATCCCTAGCCATTTGATAACATAAGGCAAGTGCGTAACCGCACCTTCATCAAAGTAAAACTGTTTATTATTCACTACTGTTCCGGTCAGTGTATAGCTGCCATGAATAGGCTCGGAAATTGGAGCGTTAAGAGATTCTAAACGGAGATTATCCCAAGTCCACCAGGAATATTCGTCTTCTTTGTCACTGCAATATAAACAGCGAACCGTTTGCAGCTTCAATTCGTTCGTTCCCAGCTTCAATTGCTCCTTGGGAATGTATAATTCATAGGATTTTTGAAAGCTATATTCACTTTCTGTGCCCGATACGCCCGCAATTTGAATGATCCCTGACAATTGACGATTGGAAAACACACTCATTTGCGGCACGGATTTATAAGCATCCAGAATTCCTACGCTAAATAAGACCCCATTCTCCGGGATCTTATTTAGCTGATAGGTGATCGTTAATTCCGGCTGGGTCTTTCCATTCAAGCCTGCAGGCAAGCTCTGAAGAGCCGATGATTTGAGCGCTGAAGAAGGAACATTAAATACCTTCTTACTGCCAGAAGTGCCACTCGCAGCGAACTCAGCTGCTGAGCCATCATGTTGTCCCAGATTCCAGATCACAGTACCATCCGGTATTTCTGCTGCAACATCACTTCCTGTAGCTAATCTTGGTATATTGGCACCTGCCTTATAATCGTTCGTCTTATTCGTTCCGAAAACAGAGACAGACAACAGAAACAAGACGGTTAATGCGGTGAATTTCAGTAATAACAGTAATGGTTTGTTTGCAGTTATCCTATTTTTTCTATTAGATATTCTCCTCGTTATTCCCATCCATAGGTCCTCTCTTTCTTCCGGAATGTCTAACACTATCATTTCATTAGATTAAGGAAGGAACAATGCCCCTTGTGGAATCACCTGCTGCTTCTGGCTGGAACTCTCCCACAGCAAGCGAAGATTAGCATCTCCTTCATTCTCATAATATTCAATTTGGATATCATAAAGTGTTCCGGCTGTGAGCGGGATACTTCCTTTATGAAGGGTTGCACTTTGATTTTTCCAATTATCGATGATCAGCTTTCCGTCAATCCAGACACGGACTCCATCATCAGAGGATGCCGAAATCGTATATTTTTCACTGAATTTGGGTTTGAGCTTCCCTTTCCAGCGAACAGAAAAATGATCTTCATCTATCTCCTGTGCAGGTGACCCGCCATGCCAATTAAAATCAATCTTACGATCATCGCGGATAAGTACCGCTTCTCCCTCTAAATCAGTATTGTTATAGTATTCTCCAGTCAAACCCATTGGAGTTACCGGGATTACCGGTGCTATCGAAGGGCCTCCTGTTGTGAGAACGTAATCCTCTCTCGATACTATAAACGAGTCATTCATAAAGCTTTTAATTGACTGTAGCGTATTATTTTCTGTCAGTAATTTTCCCCAGGTCATCATATAGACCCATTTATTTTGTTTCTCGGTTAATACTTCCGGGTTCGGCAGCTGTCCGCTCTCCCCGATTCCGATAGGTTTACCATCAGCAAGTGCGAGCAGATCCTCATAGTAGGACTGCTTATAATCGTTATTGTAGATATCCGCAGCCAGAACATCGAGTTTATCCGCACCGGGATAATATGCAGCATAAGGATCTGCCCATTCATTCGGCGCATTCGGATTCCACACCCACAGTAGATTATTCAGTTGATGTGTATTTACAAAACGATCATAGACAATATTCCAAAGCGCTGAAAAATTGTCCTTTTTCCCCCACCAAAACCAACCGCCGTTCATTTCATGGTAAGGTCGCCATAAGACTGGAACTCCGGCATCACGCAGCTGTCCCAAATAGCCAGCGATCTCGTCTAGATCAGAGATTAGACTCTTATACTGAGCCGTCCCAGGCGTAACATAAGTATTAAACTTCTCTTGACTGAGACTTCTGTTTACATTGGACCATTCTGGAGAAGTTCCCGGCAAACTCTGATGGAATGTCATGGCTACAATGCCACCCTCTTGATGCCACTCCATTGCACTGTCTATAACAGCTTGTCGCTGTTCTGCGATCGTCCCTTCGGGTTGATTATTAATTGCCCCCAATTCATAACCATGTAGAACGGCATTTTGTCCCGATGTATTCTTCAGCTTATGAACCAGTTCATCTGGACTTTCTAGATAATCATGCTGGCCAGACAGGATTCCTTTGCCACGTAGATTCACCAAATTACTCAGCAGTTGCTTGGCTTCTTCAGAAGCTGATGGATTGCTTGGTATAACCGGAGGAAGAGCGGAAGAAACACTCATAGCCTTCGGAAGACCCTTAACCTCTCCCCAAGGCAGCAAGGAAAAAATAATAAACACCGGTAATATAGTAAACAACAATCTGTTTTGCTTATAATATTTACGCAAATAAATCCTCCTTTCGGTAGCTGTACTGCCTCCACAGGTGCTAAATAAACATACCTGTTATCGGACAATCGTCTTCTGACCTAATGAGGACTATAGCTTAGTAGCTCTGCAATAACGCAGAGCCACTAAGGATCGACCTTTAATTTTCATCAATCAGGAGACATCCGGAAGATAAAGTGCACTTGCTGGAACTGTCTCTTTAGCTTGACTAGCACTTTCCCACATCAAGCGGACTCTCGCATCGCCTTCATTTTCGTAATACTCCACCTTGATATCGTATAGCTGGCCAGCCTTCAGCGTTATATTACCCTTACGCTCAGTACCACTTTGCTTAGTCCAACTATCAATCACGGATTGCCCATTCACCCACACACGGATGCCATCATCTGAGGTAGTGTAAAATGTATATTGCTCATCATATAATGGCTTAATTTTACCGCTCCAACGTATGGAGAAACGATCAATCCCGAGGGCGGCATCCGGCGATCCTTGCCGCCAATTGAAATCGATAATTGCATCAGTTCTAGTAAGAGCTGCTGTTCCCGATAGCTGTATGTTGTTGTAATATTCTCCTGCAAGCCCCTTCACAAGAGGAATTGCTGCCTCACCCTCTTCTTCGGGAGGTGCCGGCGCTGGTGCAGCGCTAGGTGTCGGTACCAGACTAGTATTTAATTTATCTCTAGTTAGGGTATAGTTGCTATTCATAAATGTTTTAATTGTATCTGCACTGTTATTCTCGTAAAGCATTTTTCCCCAGCTCATCATATACGTCCATTTACTTTGTGATTGCTGAAGCTTCTCCAGATTAGGCATTTCACCATTCTCCCCGATCGCAATCGGTTTGCCTGCGGCTAGACTCAACAAGCTGTCATAGTATTTTTGCTGGTAATCATTTTCGTATATATCTGCTGCCAGAATATCTACTTTATCAGCACCTGGATAAGTTAGCGCATAAGGATCTGACCAAACATTGGGAGCATTCGGACTCCATACCCATAACAAATTATTTAATTTATGAACGTTAACAAAACGGTCATACATAATATTCCAAAGTTTAGAAAAGTTATTTTTCTTCCCCCACCAGAACCAGTTCCCGTTCATTTCATGATAGGGTCTCCAAAGCACCGGAACATTGGCATCGCGCAAGCTTTTTAGGGAGACTGCCACCTTATCAAGTTCAGCGATCAGATTGTTATATTGCTTGGTACCCGGTGTAACGTAACTATCGAACTCATTCTGACTAAGTGTTTTTTTCACATTATCCCAGTCATAAGAGGTGCCCGGCAGGTTAGCATGAAAAGTCATAGCTACGATCCCGCCCGCTTTATTCCAGTTGATCGCGCTGTTCACCACATTTTGACGCTGCCAGGCCATCGTTCCTTCTGACTGACCGCTGATCGCGCCCAGTTCATAACCGTGAAGAGCGGCATATTGTCCGCTGGTTCCCTTCAGCATATTGTTAATTTCATCTGGACTTTCTAAATAGTCATGTTGACCAGCAATAATACCTTTTCCTGAGATCGAGTAAAAATAGTTAAGCAGCTTTACGGCTTCAGGTGAGGCTCCTGGGGTAACTGGCGTTCCAGAATTTGAAGCAGCTATGACAACAGACGGCGAAATTCCAACAGTAAGCGGAAGTGCAGTCAGAAACAAGACGAGTGTCAGAAATGCGCCAAATAATCGATACGTACGGTAAGCTTTCAAAATAATCTCCCTTTCGGTAGCCAGGCTGCCACTCTTTCGAAGGCCCTATAGCTTTGCGTCCCTACCTTTCGATAGGTTTGCCTTTTCAATTTAAGAGAAATAATCTCTCTTACCGTAAGTATCGACGACAATTAATGATATATTTAGTGTTTTTATGACTTTTTTTGATAATTGAGTCAATTTACCTGTTTCAAGAAATTTTGGATTGGTTAAATAGATAGGTTAGACCTATGAAATGAATTGTTGTAGTTCTATATCATTCCAGTCTAAAGTAATACGAATGTTATCTTCTTCTACTAATTCAGAACCCGTCTGTACCTCTATAAACTCGACATCCGTCAAAGCAAGGATCGCGTGCTTCGTTCCTTCCGGTATACGTACCACGTCCCCAGCCTTCACATTATGTTTTTTCTCATTCAGCACAATACTTGCTTCGCCGCTGACGATTGTCCAAATTTCACTACGCTTGCGATGTAATTGATAGCTGATATTATTCCCCTCGGATATAAAAATCCGTTTGGTCAGCACTTCATTGCCTTCATCATATTTCACATAATCAATAACTTTGTAATGGCCCCAGCGGCGTTCCTCGTACATCGGTCTTTGTTCAAAGGTCTTCAGCACTTCTTTAATCCGTGGGCTCTCAGCTTTATGGGTAACTAGAATCCCATCCGGGCTAGCCGCAATGATCAGATCCTTCGCACCAATTACCGTAATCGGAATATCCAGCTCATTAATCAAGCAAGTCCCCTCAGAATCCGCCGTTACAAAACCTTTTCCTACATGCTTGCTGCTCATTTCCTCTGTCAGCGTATTCCACGTTCCAAGATCCTTCCAGAATCCATCATACGGCTGTACTACAATATGTTCTTCTTTCTCTACCACTTCATAATCAAAGCTGATGGAAGACAATAGCTTATACTGCTTCTGCAATTCTTCATATCCTAAAGGCAACCCTTTACGCTGCAAAATATCTAACAAGTACCCTAAGCGGAAGGCAAACACTCCACAATTCCACAATGCATTTTGCTCGATGAGCTGTTCTGCTTGTATACGGTCTGGTTTCTCTTGAAAGTGACTCACCTTCATAAAACCATTTCCCCCCGCCTCTTCGGTGGTAGGAATAATATATCCGTATTTCTCTGAGGCATGTTCAGGAACAACACCCATTAGGGCCAGATTTGCTCCACTTTCCAGCATGGTCCCCTCAAGCATAGCTATGGTATCGAAAAAGGATGCTTCTACATAAGGGTCAACAGGCAATATTGCTACCGTCTCCGCTGGAGAAACACCTGCCACTGAATAAAGATAGGTAGCTGTTAAGGCGATAGCCGGAAAAGTATCCCGACGCTCCGGTTCAACGATAATCGGCACATGACTTCCCAGTTGGCTTTGTATCATTTCTACTTGGCCGCGGCCGGTGGCCAGATAAGATGATTCTGCCATCCCTGCTTCCTCCAGCTGTCTCCAGACACGTTGTACCATGGATTCTGGTTCACCTTGAGGGCTTTCAAGTACCTTTAGAAATTGCTTTGAACGTGAGTCGTTGGACAACGGCCATAACCGTTTACCTGAACCGCCTGATAGAAGTACCATTTTCATAGAATGAACCCTCCTTGAATTATGGAAATCGAGCATATTTGAATTGTTATCAAAACGTCTGGCTTCCGTTTGGTGGTAGCTAGAATGGATTGTATTAAAAGCTATATCTTTGTTAGGTAGAAACCACTCCAAGGGATTTTGGACTTCCGATCGCTGTTATCCTCAGATTTCCTGATTGAACCGCTTCTCGCGGTAGAAATCCGAGGATAAAGGCGAACACTCCGTTTCTACAGTTCCAAATTCCCTTTCCGTTCTTAACCTAACCAACTTCTTCTTAATACTTGATCCGTGCGTACCGGGCTGTACCAGCCGGAAGCAAGCACGTTTTTCTAAAGATTTGCTTCTGCTCTGGGGGAGGCAGCAGCAACTGCAAGAACAACTGCAACTACAAGAGCAAGACTAGTAGCCACCACAGAGACAGAGACAGAGACAATGACAATGACAACTACAAATGCTACTGCTACTGCTACTGCTACTGCTACTGCGGTATATAATCAGAGTACCTAACTTTATAAATTGCTTAGAACCTTAAAATAAGGGAACGAAGTGGCGGAGGGGAATTTTGGAACTGTAAGAGCGATAGCGTCCGCCTTTGTCTGCGGATTTCTACCGCTATCAGCGGTTAAAATCAGGAAATCTGCAGACAACAGCGGCCGGAAGTCCAAACATTCTCTGGAGTCACGGCTCATCCCTAAATAGAAAAATCACAAGTTCAATCAATATAACTTAGATTAAACCGCTCCAGCCACACTAGCAGAATAACCGCTCAATCCACCCATCTGCGGGCGGCCGACAGAATGATAAACGAGGCCGGTACCCTCGATTTGCTCCTTGGAATACACGTTGCGTCCATCGATCAATACCCCATTACGCATGCTTTTCGCCAGCTGATGCAGATCAATCTCCTTGAGCAGGCTCCAATCGGTCAGCAGGCATACGGCGTCGCTGCCCTCAGCCGCTTCCTCAGGCAGATTGCACCAGCGAAGCTGCGGATGATCATATTGCTGCCTGAAATTTGTAGCTGCGATTGGATCATATAGTTTGACTGTTGCCCCCTCAGCCACCAGTGCCTCAACAATCTCTCTGGCTGGAGCTTCGCGGACATCATCAGTATTAGGCTTAAAAGCAAGCCCCCATATCCCAATCGTCGAACCGCGCAGGCTGCCAAGTGATTCATGCAGCTTGGAGATGATCATAAACCGTTGTCCCTTGTTCACTTCGACTACAGATTTCAATAATTTGAATTCGTAATCGACGTTGCCCGCAATTTGAATGAGTGCATTAGTGTCTTTCGGGAAACAGGAGCCTCCATAACCGATGCCAGCCTGCAGGAAGGATGACCCGATTCTTTGGTCCATACCCATTCCTTGTGCTACTTCGGTTACATCAGCTCCCACTTTTTCACAAATATTGGCGATCTCGTTAATAAAGGAGATCTTCGTGGCCAAAAATGCATTTGAAGCATATTTGATCATTTCAGCACTGCGTATATCTGTTACAAATACATTTTCAGTGAAACCCTTATGAAGCTCGCGCATGGTTGGTTCCAGCTCTGGATTATCAAGACCAATGACAATTCTGTCGGGATGGAGGGTATCGCGAATCGCTGACCCTTCACGTAAAAACTCGGGAGCAGACACGATATCAAAAGAATGATGGGTAAACTTAGAGAGCATTTTGGAGATTTTCTCATTTGTCCCTACGGGAACTGTAGATTTAGTCATTATAATTTTGTGCCCTTCCATCGCTTTAGCGATTTCAGCAGCTGCACCCTCAATGTAGGTTAAGTCAGCTTCACCATTAGGCAGCGATGGCGTACCTACAGCAAGAATGATAATATCTGAATGCCGCACCGAATCCTGAAGATCTGCAGAAAAAGATAACCGTTCTTCACGAAGATTCAGTTCAATCAATTCCTCGATTCCCGGCTCATAGATGGGCGATTCCATCTGTTTCAGCTTCTTAATCTTTTCCTCGTCCTTATCCACACAGATGACATGATGTCCGCTAAGTGCAAAGCACACGCCAGATACAAGACCCACATACCCAGTACCGATTACTGTCAGCTTCATACAATCATCCTCCTTTTAGAAAATTGACGTAGGCCTGCTCAACATACTGCTTGAACTTAACCATAAACGCCTGCTCATCGAATTTACGTGCATGCTCCATGATTTGATCGATATCCCAAGCGTAGGACTCTACCTCATAAATAGCCTTAAGCAGATCCTCCACTTCTTGATGCTGAAAGAACACACCATTTACATAAGGAATAATAGTATCCAGTGCCCCACCTGCTTGATAAGCAATTACCGGTCTTCCTGCAGCGTTCGCTTCCAGCGGTGTAATTCCAAAGTCCTCTTCTCCTGGAAAAATGAACGCTCTACACTGTGCCATCATTCCAGTCACTTGCTCATCTTCTAGCCGGCCCAGAAACGATACATTATCCTTAGCCATGCCTTCGAGACGCTTGCGATCTGGTCCATCCCCTACGATATAAAGCTTAAGTCCGTTACGGTTAAAAGCCTCTACTGCCAGATCAATCCGCTTGTAGGAAACAAGCCGGGAGACAATTAAATAATAGTCACCAATGGTTGAAGAGCTTGTAAACCGGGCTGTATTAATCGGTGGAAATATGACATCTGCATCCCGGTGATAATAATTCTGAATCCTCGTCTTCACTACTGATGAATTGGCTACGAACTGATTCACATTTTTGGAAGTCCGTTGGTCCCACGTTTTGAGCTGCTGCATGTATACCTTAAGCATTTTTTTGAACAGCCCGGAATTCGACTGACGTTCCATGTAGGTGTCATAATCCCATGCGAAGCGCATAGGCGTATGGCAGTAACAAAGATGAAACGTATGTTTAGGAACTTGAATACTTTTCATAAAAGCACTGCTGGAACTCAGGACGATATCGAAACCGCGAAAGTCCAAATCACGGATGGCCATTGGATAAAGTGGCAGCACCCCTTTAAAATTGGTCTTTACCCCCGGAATCTTTTGCAGCCAGGAGGCACGGATATCCGCATCTTTGAGATTGTCAGTAAGGCGGCTTCCGTTAAAAACCGTTGTGTAGATTGGAGCCTCGGGATACATGTGATGAAAGACTTCCACCACTCTTTCCGCGCCGCCCATTTGGATTAAGTAATCGTGCGCTATCGCAATTTTCATGTGAATCATCCTCAAAGTTTTATGGAGCATCATCTTCAGAATTACCGCGTCATAGCATCTGTCAGGTGCCCGCCAACAAACCTTTATAGTAGTCAACGATGTCCTTGACCGTATTCTCGATAACAAAATGCTCTTTCACTCGTTTCATCCCATTGTCCGCCATCCGCCGTCTTTCCTCTGGGTGATCCAGCATCCATTTAATGGAATCTGCCAGTATCGCCGCGTCACCAGGCTCTATCAGTAGCCCTGTCTCACCTTGAACTACAATTTCTACCGGCCCGCCTTCATTGGAGGCGATCACCGGCAATCCCGCTGCCATTCCTTCAACGATAACTTGGCCAAAAGGCTCAGGAGTTACCGAAGTGTGAATCAGTAAATCAGCAGTATTCATAAGACCTTGAATATCATCCACATGCCCTAGCATGCTTACATTAGTAAGCTCGTCGTTTTTTATCTTTTGCAGCAATTCCTGCTTATAAGCCTCTTCTCCAAACAGAGCATCTCCAGCCAGCCAGAATTTCACACGAGGTTCGTTCTTAAAGCTTTTTGCGGCTTCCAGCACAATATGCTGACCTTTCCAATGCGCCAATCGACCAACTAGCAGTACGTTAAAATCCTTCTGGTCCCGCATGCCGATCCCATTACCAATCGCTTTAGCGAAAGCGGAGTATACGACCAGCGTTTTTTTGGAACGCGGCAGCTCCAAAGCATTCAGCGTAGAATGTGAATTTGCGATGACTCCATTGGGGAGCAGGCGTGACAGCAAACGAATTCCTTTGGCAACGATTGGCTTTAAATAAGGGGCCCCAATATGATCCCGGATGTGCCAGATCAATGGAACGCCCGCTATTTTTGCAGCGATGGCTCCGTATAATGCAGATTTTAGGGAATTGGTGTGCACGCAATCTACCTTCTCCGCTTTTAAGAGCGGCGCAAGCTTGCGGCCATAAGCCAACAGCTTGAAGGCTGCAGCAGGTGCTCCCAAGTTGACAGCATTTCTCCCCCGACTTCTGATGCTCTCATCCAGCGGAATAATACGGACATCCATCCCTTTTTCACGTAGCCGTTCAGCCAGCGCACCATCCTCAGCCAGAATTACCAGTGGATCGATCTGTTCTCCAATATGGGTAAGGATGTTAAACAGGGCAACTTCTCCACCACTCCATTTAGCAGTGTGATCTATATAGGCTACTCTAAGCATTACGTGGTCACCTCCTCTCCTAAGGCTTGTAGGAACACGGATTCTACTTGATCCGTAACATGCTCCCAGGTATATCTCTCCAGTACATGCTCTCTACATTCATCCCGGCTCGGAAGCAGCTTTCGATTGCTAAGCATATGGATCATACCTTCAGCCATGTGGTCACTACTTGAACTCTTAAATAGTAATTCCGGCCGGAAGCCTTGCAAAATTTCCTTATTGCCGCCAATCGGTGTAGCCATCACTGGCAATCCTGAAGATAAAGCTTCAACGGTAATCAAACCAAAGCCCTCCAATGCCTGTGAGGGAACCACGAACATATCCGCTGCCTGATAATAAGAGGCTAGCTCATGATCGGGAATGTAGCCTAGCAGTCTTACCTTATTGCTTAAGCCATAGTCGGCGATCTTTTCTTCCAGTTCTCCCCGCAACGGCCCTTTACCACCAATCAGCAGAATTGCATTCGGGAAACGCTCCGCAACTTGCTTCCAGGCTTCAAGCAGCTGTAGTAGTCCCATCCGATTGACCAACCGCCGGACAGTCAGCACGGTTGTTGCTCCCTCAGGTAAATTTAAGCTTCGGCGAATCGCCAATCGATTCGTAGCGGGAATAAAACGTTCCACATTAGCTGCTCCTGGAATCACTATAATTTTGTGTAGAGGCACTCCGTGCAGCTTATGGAGAATGTCCCGGAACGTCTCACTAAGCACGATGAACTTATCCGCTAGTTTATAGGCTCTATGTTCAATGGATTTGGCGATGGTTGTTTTGACCCGGTGCTTAATGCCTTGACCTTCGATTTTCATTTCTTCATTCCATGGGCCATGAAAAGTCATCACTACAGGAATCCCGCGTTTCTTTGCTTCCAAGGCTGGACCAATACCATAAGGAGCAAAGTGAGTGTATAAAATATCTATACGGCCACTGCCCTCTCCCATCAGATCGGCCGCCTTACGCTGGAAAGCATCCTTACGTTTCCAGATCCCATCTTTTGGATCTCCGGCATTGTGAATAATCAATTCCTCAGGGGTAGCAGGCGTTTCTTGACTGCAAATCAGCGCATGCACCCGATTACGTGAGGAGAGTTGCTCGCAAACGGATTTGAAATACGTGTTAAGCCCACCCGGCTGTAGCGACGGCCAGCTAAGGCCAGTCGTCATAATGTTCAATCCGTCACTGTACGGCATAGCTTCTCTCTCCTTTATTCTCCTTCTCGGTCTGACTCGTCTTCGCATTGTGCTGAGTCAGCTTTCCCGATCTAATTAATTCGTAATGCTTGAAGCCGACCATGAATTCATACATGACCCAGAATACGGATACACCGAAACCTGACATTCCCTTCTTGAACAAACCGTGTAAGAAATACTTTTGCAGGAAACGGGCTGGCGGTCTTAACAGCAGATGACTGACCCGAAATCGTTTGCCCTTGGCATACGCACTTTCAGCTTCCAAGTCAGTATACTTATTGAATCGTGCCACATGATCGTTAATACTGCGGTAACCATAATGCCAGAGAGTTCCTGTCAAACGTATAGTTCGTTCTTCAGAAACCTCGGGCATCTCGTGCACCAAGCTGTTTCGAATTCCATACGCTTTGCGGTTGTAAAGGCGCACTAGATATTCGCCACGATCCAGCCATCTGCCCATAAAATCACCGATCCGGTAGATAGAATAGGCAACCGATTGATCCTTAAGCCACGGTTTCAGTTCAAGAATACTTGCGGCCAACTCGTCGCTGACCACTTCGTCAGTATCAATAAGGAAGACCCAATCATGAACCGCGCGTTCTACTCCGAACTCCCTCTGTTTCGCATATCCGGGCCATGGGTTGACGTATACACGACAATTCAAGCTTTCGGAAAGCTGAACTGTCCCGTCTTTGCTGCCTCCGTCAATCACAATCACCTCGTCGGCGAATAACCTGCAGGATTGTATGGCCTTAGATATTCGAACTTCGTCATCCTGAGCGATGATGACAGCCGATATTGGATAATTGCCTTGGCCGCCTACCACGCTTTTTACTGAATCCATGAAGGTTTCCTCCTTTGTCTTTCGCATTATCCATTCATATCCATCGGTTTCTTGCGAATGTAAGAATTCATCGTCGTCTTCATCCACTGGATGTCCTCCCGGGTAATGAGCAGCCGGGGTAGTTTAACTTTTAAGGTGTACTTTATATTGAGAACAATGAAGAAGAATCGCAGGATTGCTGATGACAGCATCGCTATCCCTGCTCCGAGTAAGCCAAACTTAGGGATGAGCAGGAACAACATTGGGATAACCAAGAGTAAGCCAAAACCTTGAAGCATCGAAACAATTTTCGGCTTGCCTAGCGCCATAAAGGCCTGCGCCAGAATGATCGTCCCCCCGCTAATAGTCACTTCAAGGAGCAATAAGCGAAACACGGTTAATGCCGCATTGAAGTCTTTGCCATACATCAACGGAATTACTAAAGGGGCTAAGAGCATCAGGACTACTCCGCCAAGCATGGTGAAAGTCGTACTTATGCGAAAGGCTTTGAATGTTAACTCAACTGCCTGTTCTTTTGACAGCTCAGAGGCCTTGGGAAACAGTACGATAGTAATCGAGCTTGAGAAAAAATTAACCATTCGCGATAGACTCACAGCCACTACATACAGCCCCAGATCAGCAGGTCTTAACAAACCGGCAATTACGATCTGATCGATATAATAAGAGAAATTGCCAAGCAAGTCATTGCCGTAGGAACCAAGTCCGTAAGTAAACAATCTTTTTAAACTCTGAAAGGCTCCTCTCATCTTCACCTTATAGGTGCGAAGCAAGGAAATCGTCATTCCGATAAATAGCGGCGCTCCAGGAAGGAGATAGGCAACTGCAGTTGTAAAAGGATTCATCTGATCCAGCGCGATCAATATCCCAATCATCGTCAGTGTAAGCAACGGCACTAGATAGCGAATCCAATTAAACCTCTTGTATTCACCTCTGAATTGAAAAGCTGCATTGTTAATTTGAGAGATCACTATAATCGGACACAGAATCATTGACCACTGGGCAAAGGTTACAACCTCCGGACTGAAGGATTTCAGCCAATAGGGTAAGACCACTATGCCTATAATCATTGCGATGACCCCAAAAATGATGCCGAGCAGCAATGCCATTCGATAAAGCACTCCGGCATCCTCCGGGTTTTTCTTAGCGTTATAAATCAGAGCTGATGGAATCCCAAAGCTCATGCTAAAGGCCAGAAACTGTGACCAGTTAATCATTGCCGTTTGTTCCCCACGTCCTGTCGGTCCAAGATAACGGGCGGTCAGTACACCCGTTAACATGTTAATCAGTAGGATCATGACACTGACAAACATTGTCTTCACGGCTGCCGAGCTGTTATCCTTACTCTTCGCGAACAATCTAAAAGATGACCAGATTGTTCTAGCGGGGAGAGATTTTGCATTCAATTGCTGCATACGGTGTTCCCTTCCTTCTACTTTGTGTAATCTCCCTTGCGCTGAGGCCAAGACCGATCAGCATCCAGATTAAGTATCCCTTGAGTCCGGGAAACCCATTATCTGATACCAAACTGACTATCGCACCGGTCCAAGTAGCAAGAGCAAGTCGGGCGTATGGCTGCAATTGGTCCCTGCTGATTACTCTAGCGAATATTTGTTTGACAACTGCGCCTAAAGCTCCGAAGAAGAAAACAGCACCCAGAATACCAAAGGTAAGCAGTAAGGCGATAACTCCGTTATCCATAATTCCGTACTCTCCAAGCTCGCCGTCATTACCAAGCTTAGTCCCTTGGCCTACACTACCGATTCCCTGACCTACTGGATTGGCGGCGACCATCGGCAGCATGTTTTGCCATAAGCTTAGCCGTTCATTATAAGAGTGATCTTCCTGAACAGAAGAAAGTGTCTCTACCCGAGCAACCAGTCCTTCGGCGCCAGGCAATTTTGGCACAACCCAGAACAACGCAGCAGCCACAAAAACTAATTGGATCAAGGTTTTCCACTTTCCCTTAGAAGGAGAGGTTCCAATGTACATGAGCAGCATCACCAGAAGAATCAGCCATGCCGCGCGTACTAAAGTAGTCAGCAGGCAGATTACAACCAGCAGCACGCCGATCCAGCGCAATGTTCCCCGCCATTTTTTCTCCAGTATCATCGGAACTAAAGCAAACGCTAAGAATGTTGCAGCCGGTCCCGGCGAATTCAGCGTAGAGAACACTCGGATTTCCAATGGATATGGATTTCCGATGGACATCATGTCCGCATGTTTCATCCAGAACACATCCCAAGGTGGCACCGTTAAATACTGAACAATCCCGTAAATGGCAACTAGGACTGCAATATTGGCAAAAGCGGTAAGCAATCGATCGATATCCTTCGGCTTGAACTTCGTGACGGCAAAGTACGGCAATAACAGCAGTGGCACAATATAATTCGCTAAGTCATAAACTGAGCCCATGCCATTCTTAGCCAAACCGATTAAAGCACCATAACCCAGTGCTACTGCGAACATTAACATGATCCGCGTGGAGGCTTTTTGAATATTATGAATCTCCTTCAGCAGCGGAATAATCAAGGTTACACCGGTTAACAAGGGAGCTAAGCTCAGCAAGGATACAGAGTGATACACTCCTTCTGACCAGTCAGCAATGCGGCGCAGCTCTGGAGCTACGGCCCAGATTAGCAAGGTATAAGCAACCAGCATTTTCGGTCTAAGTATGGCTAGCAAGAAAGCCGGGAATAGGATGGCTGAGAGAATGGCTCCCTGCAGACTGTTCGATGAACTCAGCATCGCACTGGAGAAGCCGATGATCAGCGGAAGAGAGACACCTGCAGCTGCAGTCCCCCCTATTAATCCAACTGTCTTGATGAACCTAAGTGATGGGGGCGTAAATACACTCATTCCAAGCCTCCTTCCTTCACCTTATCCCGCTTACGCAGTTCCTTAAGTAATAAAAGTAGAAATTGTGCATCATCCACAAGATATCTTTTCCAGAGTCGGCCCGGCTCCTGGCTTAGCCGCCAGAACCATTCGAACCCTGTTTTTTGCATAAAGCTAGGCGCTCGTTTCACTGAGCCTGACAGAAAATCAAAGGTCGCTCCCACTCCGATCGATATCGGAGCTTGATAAGAGGTATAGTGGCGGTAAATCCACTTTTCCTGCTTAGGCGCTCCTACACCAACAAACACGATATCTGGCTGGCACTCTGTCAGCATTTCTATAATGCGTTCATTCTCCTCCTCATTGTGCTCGAATCCATAGGATGGAGAATAACAGCCAACCACATTTATTCCGGGATGCGCTGTTTTCAAATTCATCGCTGCCCGTTCCGCCACGCCTTCAGCTGAGCCTAAGAAGAACAGCCGGTACTTCCTTTGCTCAAAGGCGTTGCCCAATCGATTAAATAGATCCGCGCCGGATACCTTCTGCTTAAGCGGCTTGCCTAGCATTTTGGATGCCCAGATCAGTGGCATTCCGTCAGCAACAACTGCGCCTGCCTTCGAATATACCGTTTGAAATTCTTTATCCTTACGAAGCTTGATCACATGATCTACATTGCAAGTGAGGATATAAGACTGATTCCTCTCCTGAATGGTTTTATCAATGTAATCAAGCAAATCCATGAAATCATAGTTATCAAAATTGACATCGAACATGTTCACTTGACTCATCGTATCACTTCTTTTTGTGGGGAATCGGTTGGCTGTGAAGATCGATACAGGCAGTTCAGGTACCAACAGAACGGAATAATAAATTGGACCGTCGACAGCGTGTTATCGGAGAATGAGTAGATTAAAAACGCTGCAATAAATAACAGATAATAAGGTTTGATCGGCGGAGCCAATGCTCTGTACACCAGAATAAATACAGCCAATAAAGAGAACATCAACAGAATAGCGCCAATATATCCCCCATCGAAGTAAAAGCGGATATACTCGTTGTGCGGAACTACAAAACCCTTATACAATGTTCCATCATTTGCTACCGTCACTGCTCCAAGCCCTCTACCAGACCAAGGAGAGTCCGCAGCCTTGTTTAAGAAATACTCCCATGCCTCTGACCTTCCTGATAAATCAACAGCCGTATCTGTCTGTCTCTCAAAGGAACGTTTCTCAAAATTATCGAGCTGCCAGAAAACGGCGACCATAATCAGGAAAAATGCACCCATCAACGGAATTAGCAGATAGGTTCTGCCCTTCAAATATTGGCGGAGAATATCATAGAAGTAATAGAGAACGGTAAGTCCAAGTGCCAATATAGGCCCTCTTGTTCCTGTTCCAATCAAGATAAAGAAATTTAGAACTAACATGATATAGAAAAAGCGTGCTTGCTGCGGATTCCGCTTCACCTCTATAAATGGAATCGCTACTCCCATAAAGGCCAGCATCGCTAGATGCGCAGGAATATTAGCCCCCTGAATCCGTACAGCGCCTGTATACTCGATGTTGAGAAAATTATGAACATGCGCAAGCTGCAGCAACAAACCAACCACTACACTAACAAGGGGAAGCATACAGATAATTTTGATTTGCAGCTCAGCTACATTCTTTTTCCAGTTGATTAATAAAAATACGAATGGAATTGATAGACCGATAAAAGCTTTAACTGCAATGGATGAGGTCATTTCCGGCAGCCAGATCGAAGATCCAAAGGTAATCACCAGCAGCGCTACCATTGCCCACAAGGGGTGACTCAGACGAAACCGCAAGCCATTGACCAGAATACAAGGAACAAGCAGCATCACGATAACCAATTTATAAAGGGACAGTATCTCCATTCCGAACATGCTGCCATCATATAAAAAGTTAATCGATATTGCCGTCGTGATTAGAACGAAATAACTGATCAGTTCAGGCCGTGAAATTGAGATTCCCAGCAAAATAATCAGAAGCACGGCAGCTATCGCAATCATCGGCTGGTAGATGACCGCCGTTCCAAAGAACAGGGCCGACATGAGATAGAGCATCCCGTATGGCAAAACATTTAATTTGGAGCCCCACTCAAAATTTGTCATATTAATCCCTCACCCCGCTGCGGAATGCCTCTCCCGATTGAGAATCATATGAAGCGTTCCACGAATACTCTCCAGCCTGCATTTGTTCAAAAGCCTTCTTCCTTTACTTCTTGAGAGGATAGAATCAGCCAGGATATACACAAGCTTAGCCGCTGTCTTTCCCACTAGAAGCAGCTTGCCTTTTAGTCCTTCGCTTTTCATAGCGTTAGAGATGCCTTGGCTATAATAGCGCCTCATAATCCAATCTTCCGTTAAACGGGCCGCCGGAACGAAATGGTCAACCGCCATTTCCGGATGGTAGAGGATGGAATGCCCTTCTTTTTGAATCTGTCCGAATAACCAGGTCTCTTCACCGGAGAGCAGAGAATCACCCTTTCTTCCGAGATCTAGGGGAAAAAGACTGATGTCGAATACGAGCTTCCGCATCGCCATATTGGCCCCACAAGGATGAAGTTGCTTGGGATATTCCTTAATCCGGCTACCTAAATCAACAATCGTGTACGGAAGCTCAAAGGGTTTAATCAACCAGTCCGGACGTTTACTTTCAAATATCGGAGCGATTTTGCCTCCCATAGCCATGACCTCCGGTTTACTCTCGAAAGTACTGACAATCGTTGTTATCCATCGCTGGCAAGGTATCGCATCATCATCGAGAAAGGCAATCAGCGGCGATTTGGAAGCCAGAATTCCTGTATTTCTAGCCGCTGAAAGCCCCTGCATCGGCTCCATCATGTAGCGGATATCCACATCAGCTCCATGCTTTCCTATAAACTTTTTGACGCAAGCTTCAGTATCATCCTTGGAACAGTTATCCACAACAATGATCTCCGCCTGCTCTAAGTGATCTAGCTTTAAAAGTGACTGAAGCGTCTTGATCAATAAAGGTGCTCTGTTGTAGGTACAGATGATAATGGAAAGCTTAGGAACGTCTCCGTATTCACGCATCGGCATTCACCTAATTTCCACATTATTAATAAGCATCTTTTGAACCGAGTAACATCAGTCCGGTTTTAGCAATGATTTTTAGATCCAGCATGGTGCTCCGAATATGGATGTAGGTTAAGTCCAGCTGTACCATTTCGTCGAAGCCGACACTATTTCGGGCATTTACTTGCCAATATCCGGTACAGCCTGGTGTAACCGTCAAACGCTGTTTGTCATATTCCGTATACTGAGCCACCTCTTCAGGCAGCGGAGGACGAGGACCGACCAGACTCATTTGACCTATCAGCACATTCCACAGCTGAGGTAGCTCATCGATGCTCGTCTTGCGCAGGAATCTCCCTATCTGTGTGATCCGCGGATCGTTCTTAATCTTGAACATGGCACCGCTCACTTCGTTATAGGCCATCAGGTTTTCTTTTAACTCCTCAGCGTTACTAACCATGGATCTGAACTTATACATCGGGAACTGCTTTTCATTCTTCCCAACCCGGTTTTGCCGAAAGAACACCTTTCCTTTCGGATCCTCCAGCTTGATCAGAATCGCCACGACAACAAATAATGGCATTAACACGAGAAGACCAAGAGCGGAAAAAAAGATATCGATCATCCGTTTCATTATCAAATAGGACTCCGCTTCTTTCCTTCTCTCATCGGTATGCAGCATGTAAAGTTTCGGCAGGACCGCCTCGTAGTCTTCCGGCAGTTTTTGCATGCTCATCCTCCTCATCTAAAATTTTGCGAACTCAACTTAACTACTCAAGCTGGTTTGTCCCATTTTATTCAGCCATTCCGCCATTGCATCCATCACCGGATAGCGCAAATCTTCACTTTGCAGTGCAAATTCAAGTGTTGTCAAAATATATCCAAGCCGCTCGCCGACATCATATCTTGTTCCGTCAAAATTATAGGCATATACCCGTTCGCTCTGATTCAGCTTCTGAATGGCATCTGTCAACTGGATCTCTCCGCCAGCGCCTTCTTCCATCAAATCGAGATACTTAAAGATCTTCGGCGTAAACACATACCGGCCCATGATCGCAAGATTAGAAGGTGCCGTACCTAGTGGCGGCTTCTCTACAAAATTGTTAACCCGATACAATTTACCGTCCTGCAAATCCGGTTCAATAATACCGTAACGATTCGTGAATTCATCAGGAATCTCTTGAACTCCGATAACCGAGTTTTGTGTTTCTTCATATTGATCGATCAGCTGCTTAAGGCAAGGTACGGCTCCTGTGACGATATCATCGCCTAACATGACACCGAATGGCTCATCTCCGATAAACCGTCTTGCACACCATACGGCATGCCCCAGACCCTTCGGTTCTTTCTGGCGGATATAGTGAATTTCTACCTTGGCTGAACGTTGAACCTCTTTAAGCAGATCCAGCTTTCCATCTTCCAGAAGCCTAGACTCCAGCTCAAACGCATTGTCAAAATGATCTTCAATGGCTCTTTTACCTTTACCAGTAACAATGATGATATCTTCAATACCGGAAGCAATAGCTTCCTCCACAATGTATTGAATGGTTGGTTTATTGATAATCGGAAGCATTTCTTTAGGCATGGCTTTCGTTGCAGGAAGAAAGCGCGTACCTAGTCCTGCCGCGGGTATGATTACTTTTTTTACCTTTTTCATCGCACTTTACCTCCTAAAAGTTTTGTGAGCATTAGCTTCAATGATTTGACTTCGTACAAAACTCACTTCGAAAGCATA
Source organism: Paenibacillus sp. NPDC101420 (assembly GCF_050277435.1). Classification (NCBI taxonomy): domain Bacteria; kingdom Bacillati; phylum Bacillota; class Bacilli; order Caryophanales; family Paenibacillaceae; genus Paenibacillus; species Paenibacillus sp. NPDC101420. The sequence continues at coordinate 136,132 of NZ_JBNNSE010000006.1, read as the reverse complement.
AACTTAAGTTTTGTGAGCATTAGCTTCAATGATTTGACTTCGAGCAAAGCTTACTTCGAAAGCATAAACATTTACTTCGCCTGGTTCATGGCAATTCCGATTAGATTAGAGCCGGTCTGTTCAAGCAGCGTCTTCGCTTTGCGGATCGATTCCCGTTTGGACTTTCCGTATCTGGCCACCAGGATCACGCCGTCCGCTTGAGGTGCCAATATACGAGCATCACTGAAATCGACTGCCGAAGGAGAATCCAGCAGGATCAGATCGTAGTTTTCTTTTAGTTCCTCAAGCAAAGCGGTCATTTTGGGGTTGCCCAGCAAATCCGGCGGACTAACATGCGTTTTACCCGCCGGGATGACCGAAAGATTGGCCAAATTTCCGAGGACTGCGATGTTATCTGCTTCCTCTTGCCCACTTAAATAAGCCGCAAGCCCGTCACTACCCTCTACTTCAAACACTGTATGAAGACCGGGATGTCGCAGATTGCAGTCCACCACCGCTACCTTCTTGCCATCCTGGACGAAAGACACCGCTAGATTTGACAAAATCGTCGTCTTGCCTGCTCCAGCTTCTGCTGACGTAAAGAGTAGCACTTTTCCTCCGCTACCCTGCGCTATTCCAAGCTGGCGTATATATGTGCGTAGCGATCGGAACGATTCCGAGATATGCGAGGATGGATTAACATCCGTAACCAGACTCTTATTTAGCCGCAACATAAGCACCCTCCTTCACTCTTGTGTTGCCGCCTGCTGCCTTACCCAAATCGCGTTTACGAATGGTTGCGATCGAAGCAATTACCGGAAGACCAAGGTCATATTCCGCTTCCTTTTCAGACCTTAATGTGCCGTTAAGAGTTTCCATCAGCAAAATAATTCCTAGGGCTGCCATAAGCGATACAACAAAGCTGATGATGAGATTCATCGCAAACCCGCCGTTCGAGGGCCCTGGAACATCAGTCGGATCGGCCGGTGTCAGCAAGGTCACATTGTCTACCCTCATCAGCGATGGCAATTCACGAATGAATGTCTGCGAAACCGCATTTACGATCCCGGCAGCTTTGGTGTAGTTTTCATCCTGAACATTGAGGTTGATCACCTGGCTCTTCTCTGAAGTTTTAATCTCAAGCTTCTGACTTAGTTCATCAGCCGTCAGACCAAACTCCGGGTGATTTTCTATTACGCTTTTCATGATGGTCGGTGATTTCATAATTTCCTTGTAACTCTCAATTAAATTCAGGCTAAAGCTCAAATCGTTAAGATTGTTGCTCTCGGGAGCCTTGGCAATATTGTTGACAAGCAGCTGTCCGGAAGCGGAATAGACGGGTTCAACGAAGTTTTTACTAACGTAGTAAGTCGTAGCACAGGAGATCAAAACGAACACCATGATGAGCCAAAACCTTTTTTTAATCAGGTTAATGTAATCCAGAATCGTCTTTTCCACAGTAACCCTCCTTCCGCTAAAATTACATTCTGAAAGCATTCATGAAAGTTTCAGTTGTTGCTTTAATTCTATCAATCCACACCATTCGCCACATGGCTCATATCATCACTTTCCTCTTCACTTTGGAGTAAGACGTTGTACTCCTTAAGAGGGGGGTGAGGTATACTTTAGCGCCATATTTAGGGCTAATTTAAGTTTTGACGCACAAAAAAACACGGACATCGAGTCCGTGTTTATGTACAATGCTTATAAATTAGTTCAACTTTCACTCATAAGACATTTCATATTTGGTCAATCCGACAGCATTTGCGTAAAGCGCTGCCTGTGTACGATCTGCCACCTGTAATTTCGCTAAAATCTGACTGACATGCTTTTTCACTGTAAATTCACTAATAAAAAGACGTGAGGCAATTTCTCTGTTGCAAGCGCCCTGTCCTAGTTCGATTAAGACTTCCTTCTCTTTCGGGGTCAATTCATCTGTCGGACTGCTTTCACTCATTCGCATCTTATCTTCCATCAGACCAGGATCATAATACTTTCTTCCTTTATGGACCAACTGGATAGCAAATAGTAACTCTTCTGGCAATGCCTCTTTCAGTACATATCCGTCTACCAGCACTTCCTCAGCTTTCAGAAAATCCTCTCTGCTTGCAGATGATGTCAGCAGAATAAACTTACTAACGATTCCACGAGCACGCGCTTTCTTGATGACATCAAGTCCTGATTCATCCGCTAGCTTAAGATCAATGAGTACAAGGTCAGGCTGCGTCTCCTCAATCACAAGAAGCGCTTCTTGGCCGTTCGTCGCCTCTCCAGCAAACTTCACATTCGGTTGCATCGAAATAACGGATGCCAGCCCTCTTCTAACTAGAGGATGATCATCTACAATGACGATTTTCATTAGAAACGACCTCCCGCCCTAAAGTTTATGCATTCTTTAATTCAGCTACACCCACAGGAATGGAAATCAAGATTCTCGTTCCCATATTTTCATTACTGGACAGCTGGAAGTCGCCACCTAGCGACTGCGTCAAATATTGCATATTCTTCATGCCAAGCCCACTCGCACTATCTTCGGATTCAATCCATAACAAATCAGTATCAAAACCAACACCATTATCACAAATCAATAATCGAATCCAAGTCGGCTTCAGAGACAGTTCTACATCCACTCGACTGGCAGCACCATGCCTGATGGCATTACCAGTGGCTTCGGAGATAATCCGAAAAAGCGCTTTGTGGTAAGGATAAGGGAGACTGAAATCATCTCCCGTTATTTTTAATTCAATATCAACATCATTTAATCTAGATAAGCTCTTTAAATGTGATCTTACCATACCGAGCCATGTAGGCCCGCCACTCTTCTTGGAGCTAAGACTGTAGATCGTGATCCGCAGTTCTTTAGCAACCTTTGTAGCAGAGTCATGAATAAGCTCAATTTGTTCTTCTAGCTCATGATCTGACATTCTCTTCCACGATTCCTTCAGCGAATGCGTCGCATACACAATACCAAAAAGGCTTTGGGATACACTGTCGTGCATTTCATCCGCAATCCGGTTCTGTTCGTTCGTGATGATCAACCGGTTCTCAATCACACCAAGCTCATGCCTTTCAAGAATATTCGCACTTAGCTCAGATAAGAATATCAATTGTTGAATATACCATCTGCGGCCTTCCAGCCCCTCTGTAGACTCCAGCTTGAGTCCAATCATCCCTACAAATCGGGTGCTCATCCGTACAGGCATCAGCAGGAAATCTCCTAATCCCGGAAGATTTCTAAAAATAGGCTCTCGCTGCAATCTCCATTCATGTTCATGTTTGCCCAGTTCTGAGAATAAGAACTGTTCCTCTTCCTGCTGCCAGCCGGTCTGCCTGCTCTGCGGTGCTGGTTCTCCACTTTTCTTGGCGAACCAAAACAAAGCCTTATCTAGCTTCGTTAGCTTAACAACATAATCGGTGATCACTTGACCGATATTCATGAAATCATGTTGGCTTGAGGTTTCCACGATATGGTACAGCGATTTGATATGCTCCATCGTCTCTTTCGTGCGAGCATTCGATTCTTCACGTTGCCGCTTCATCCGATTAACGATCTGCATTATTATAACCGTAAGTACCAGTGTTAGAAACAGATTCCCATTTACAAATACAATTTCCAAAAAAGTTTTGTTCGCAGAATTGATAAAAAAATAACAGAGCACCGCAAAAATACTGATGTAACTTAAAAGCAGCGACCATCCAAAATAAATGGACAATGAGCCTGCAGCAATCAATACAGGGTTTAGCACATAGAGCCTAAAGGAACTCTCGTACCCACCGGTAAACAAAGTCAATGCAATAATTCCCACCATCTCTATACTAACAGCCAAGACGAGAGTCTTTGGCCTGCTTCGTAACCTCCGATAAAAAAATGAGAACGTTTGTGCAAACAGAAAGAGTATGGCAATAACAAGGGATTTATAAATTACGGAAGGTCCCGTTTTATCTAGAAGATACATGAGCGATGTGAGGGACAAAGAGAAGTACCTGTAATACTCAATCAGTTTGTCTTCTGCAGTTGGTTTGATTTTCATCCCACCACCCTATTCTCCAGTTTTTTGGAAAATGCGAGATTGTACTGTGCTCGATAAAAGCATCATACATGAGAAAAATCACAATAACAAGCTGACATTTCCCATGTTTGCGCTTCCATTTGAAAAATAGTTACAAAAAATTTATTATTTTTTTAGAAGGTTTTATACCTAAAATTTGTCATTTTATCCACTATAGTTATAAAGAACTAACGTATTTATGTAATATTAATCCATAATTTTTAACATATCTCATAAAACGACAACAATTATATAATTATAACAATTCACATTGGGACTCTAGTAGTATGATGTCGATTTAAATGTTACTACGACAAAGCTGTGGCGCAATCCCCATATATTTTTTAAATAAACGTGAAAAATAGAATGGATCATTATAATGAAGCATGCCCGATATTTCTTTTACTTGTAATGGGGTATTTAGAAGCAGCTTTTTGGCCTCAGCCATTTTAAGACGGTGAATATATTCATGAAGCGGATACCCGCTACTATGCCGAACAAGACGACGAAGGGTAGACATCGAGATATGATGTTTTGCCGCAATTTGCTCTAGGTCCATTTCACCATAAATGCATAAATTCAGGTCCTCCCGAATCTGACGCATATAATCTGCCTGAGCATTCCAACTTTTTTCTTCTATTATAAAAGAACACTCCAATAGCATCCTTTCAACGAGTAGTGCGGCCCGATCCGCATCTGCAGGTTCTCCACTCTCCATTCGTTGTAGTACCTCTTCAAATAAGGTCGAAAGACCCATGATCGAATTCGCTTGGAACACATTCCCGCCAGCGATTAGACCCGACTCTAGCCATTCCGATACACGTGTCCCATTAAAATTAATATAATACTCATCCCAGCTCCCTCCAGGTGGTGGGCCGAAATTGTAACTGTATCCTGGGCGAAAAAAGAATAAGCTGCCTTCACGCACCTGCTGTTCTTTCCCCGAAGTCTCCATATAGGTGCCACCACCAGATACTATGTGAACAATAGCCCAGTGTTCAAAAACTACGCCTGAACGGAATAACGTTCTTCCAGGCAAATGGCCGGCTTGTCCTACTCTAATATTTTTAAGCTTCAGCTTAGAGGACTCCACCTTCGGATCAATAATTCGTATTGGATATGGACTGATCATATAATCCATGCGCTTGGACATTATAGACATTCCCCCCTCTATTTAGTAGTGATAAGGTTATTGTGAAGTTGATCATATTCTACATGAATAAGAGGTGTCCACGCTATGCTTAATCATTCTACACTACTGCTTCTGCCTAATCCGCGTGAATTCACATTGTCACAGGGCTCATACCGTTTCCCAATAAGCGGAAGCATTGTACTTCCTAGTACAGGAGAGCAAAGTTCAATGCCTGCTGCACAAAAGCTGCAAGCTGTGATTAAACAAGCCTTAAATCTTCATTTGACCTTATCTATTGGCACTCGTCCAACGGTTGTATCCGCTTGTATCTTTAGCTATGTGCCGTCATTATCTGAGCAGGCATACGAAATAGTTGTTGATCAGAGCGGTATCGTTGTCTCCTATAGCTCACCTGTCGGTGCCTTCTACGCAGCAGCCACTCTGAAACAAATCATTGAACAAAGCGGCAGATCTATTCCTCATCTGCATATTCGCGATGAACCTGATTTTGGAGCTAGAGGGATAACCGTTGATATCAGCCGCAATAAAATTCCAAAGCAAGAAACCTTGTACCGAATCATTGACCTTATGGCCGATCTGAAGATGAACCAGCTTCAGCTATATATAGAAGGTACGCCGTTCGCGTACGAATCTTTCCCTCAAGTGTGGGAGCTTGAGACTCCAATCACAGGAGAGGAAATCCTGCTTCTAGATGCCTACTGTAAGGCGCGTTATATTGAGCTTGTTCCAAACCAGAACAGCTTTGGACATATGGAAGGCTGGCTTTCCCGTCCTGAATTCAATGCTTTAGCCGAAATTCCAGAGGGATTTATGCTTCCCAAGGAATTGTACATGGGGGATGTATATCCAGAAGGACTATTTATGCATCCCGGTACGTTTGATACCGAAGATCCTGCCGTGCTCCCTCTGCTAGAAAAAATGTTCGACGATCTGCTTCCATACTTCTCCTCTAATCAATTTAATGTAGGCTGTGATGAGACGTATGAGCTTGGTCTTGGCAAAAGCAAGGCGCTGGCTGAATCACAAGGCAAAGGTCAGATCTATTTATCTTTTCTTCAGAAGATTTATGAGCTTGTTACGAAACGCGGCAAGACGATGCAATTCTGGGGTGATATTATTATCCAACATCCCGAACTGATCCCTCACCTGCCTAAAGATATTATTGCTATGGAATGGGGTTACAGTGCGGAACATCCTTTTGAGTCGGATACCCTCAAATTCCGTGAAGCAGGCATTCCTTTCTATGTCTGCCCAGGTACCAGCTCATGGAACTCCATTACAGGGCGTAGCGACAATATGTTTGCTAATCTGCGTAGTGCAGCTATTCATGGCAAAAATAATGGTTCTATCGGCTATCTCATTACCGATTGGGGTGATCATGGGCATTGGCAGCATCTCCCAATCAGCTACACTGGATATGTTTATGGTGCTGCGCTTTCCTGGAATGTAGATAACAATCTAGATGTAGACACTGCTAAATATTTAAATACATTCATCTTCGCGGATCGTTCCGAGGGTATTGGTCAACTACTCCTTGATCTCGGCAATTACTATCAGCTTGAATCCGAGATCATTCGTTCAAATGATACGGAAATGTCTCTGCTTCTTCGTACTAATCTCGACAATTTGTTAATTGTAGAGAAACTTACCGAAGAGCATTTCAACAATCTTGAAGAATACATGCTCTCTATCGAGGCACGTCTCTCGGGGCTTGATCTTCAATGTGCTGATGCTGATCTTGTTCTTAAGGAACTGAGTAACGGAATCCATTTTGTGAAGCACGCTGTGCAGCTTGGAAGAATTAAACTGCAGCTGGCATCCGCGCCAGATTCGATTGACCCTAATCTGATTACGGAGCAAATCAATGATTTGAATGTTCTACTTCATCAATATCGTCTATTGTGGACCGAGCGCAACCGACTCGGTGGCTTAGATCAAAGTATTTGGAGACTTCTACGTCTTAGAGGTCAATACGAAGCATTGAAATCGAAGTAATTTCCTCATCCTAGCTGCAATTGGCGAGTCGAACGTTGAATTTAATGTTTCCGGCTCGCTATGCGCAGCTCTTCATATTGATTTTCAAGCATTTCCCGCTCCCGCTTTTCATGCTTTTCTCTGCCGATTCCCTCTTTCATGCTTTCCTCATCCTCATAGATTTGCCACAGATCAGAGAACAAATAATCTTTGATTTCTACTGTTTTTCCATTCAATATCCCATTGGTCCAAATAAGTCCCGCAGAGGTACGCATCACAATGCGGCCGTCTGGCGTTTCAGCCTTTTGCCCCATTCGAATAGTCATAAGCATTTGTCCAAAAGTATAGCACTCCATTCGTCCTTAAACCTCCTAAATTTTAGTTGTAATGGAATAAAGAGAAGGATATAATCAGGGCGAAAGAACCAGTTTTTTGCAATTTTATTGTAGGAGGGATGCAATGGATTGGCTAAATGATTACGAAGAAGAACTCCGCTTAGTATTTCAAGAAAGTAGAAAGATCATCTCCGAATTTCCTGAGCCTCTAAATTCACAAGGCATGTCCTATCTTGAACATTTTAACGTATTCAATGCGGAAAGCCACAAAAATTACATATGTTATCTATTGCCCTTTTGGCTTCAGAAAAGCTGTGGGCTCTCAGCAGAAATTACCCGTCAAATGTCGATGGGCAATGTCTTCTTCATGCTATATTTTTTCATACAGGATGACCTGATGGACAGCAAAGAATCCTCTACATACGAAAGATTACCTTTAGCGAACCTACTCTATGTTGAATTTTTGAATATCTACAGACTTTTATTTCCGAATGACTCCTCTTTCTGGACATCGTTCAATCGTTATATCGCTCAATGGGCAGACAGTGTTAGTAATGAAACCACCAGTGATTATTTTCTTAATGATCGGATCAAGATCCCATATAAAGCCAGTCCGCTCAAACTATCCAGTACCGCTGCCCTTCTGCTATCTGGTAAGGATTCTCTTGTACCGCAGTCTGAGGAAATGATCGACTCTGTTCTACTTACACTTCAAATGCTTGACGACTATGAAGACTGGAACGAAGATTTATCAGAAGGCAGCTATAATTGTCTCCTCTCACTCACACGAAGCTATCTATCCACTGATAAAGCAACCACACTCACATCAAAAGAGGTCGAATTCTTCCTGTTTACAGCAAACGGACTACGTACCTATGCTGAGCTAGCGCAGGATACGCATCGCAAAGTAATGGCTTCCAGCTTAGATATACCTCAGCTCCTAGCATTCCACTCCATGTTGGTGACGAACTTACAACAGATCTCAGATTCTATCGAAGCAGAAAAACAGCTTTTACAAGGTGGGGGCTTGTTTTACTATTTGTCAAAAAATATACAATAAATCTATTATTTTGTAATAAAAAGAATAGATTTAGCACAATTGCTATGTTATATTATTAAAGGTAAATATATACATTTTGGAAAGGGTGATTATTATGTCAGAAGCAGTTCTTAGAAATCAAGTCATTCAAAAGGCATGGGAAGATCCAAGTTTTAAGCAAAGACTACTCGCAGATCCAAAAGCAGCTCTCCAAGAAGCGCTAGGCGTAATCATTCCCGACAGCGTTACCTTGAAAGCCGTTGAAGAAGGTTCAAATGAATTCTATCTTGTAATCCCACCAAGTCCATCATCAGATGTATTGAAAGCAACCGCAGCACCACGCGGTTCTTGGTAAGACAGCAGGATTAACCTCATAGGGAGTAGGAATCATCCGGAGCTTCTGCCAATGGCAGTATGGTAATGGATTCGGTTCCTACTCCTTTTTTGCTTGTAAATCTTACTTCACCTTGCATAGTTTCAATGATGCGGAAGGTGACCATCAATCCTAAACCTGTTCCTTTATTTTTCTTGGTGAAATATGGTTCTCCGAGTCGGTGCAGAACATCAGGGTCCATTCCTTCCCCGTTATCTTTGATGTGAATAATCACTTTATTATCTTCACCGTACACCGACATATAAATGAACCCTTCTTCACTGAATGATTCAATGCTGTTCTTGATAATGTTAATGAACGCCTGCTTAAATTTCGAGGAATTTCCTTTTACCCATAATTGGCCGGATACATCCAGAATCATTTTCCCTCCATTGATGTGACACAGGGGCTGCATAATACTCTCAATATGCTTGAATTCATCATATAAATTCAGACTAGAGATCGTCTCAAATTCTGGTTTAGCAAAGGTTAAGAAATCTGTAATAATATTGGATGCACGATCTAGTTCACTTAGGGCCATTGACATATAAATTTGCTCTTCGTTAACGGATTTCTCGCTAAGCAGCTGAAGAAAGCCCCGAGTGACTTGTAGTGGGTTTCTTACTTCATGAGCTACCGATGCAGCAAGCTCGCTAATGATCTCCATTTTTTCCGAACGCTCCAATTCATTGTTGAAACGCTCTAGTTCTCTAGAGTAATTAACAACCTGTTGATGGTTATAGGCTAATCTTCGTTCCAGAATTACGATCAAGGAAATAATGAAAGCAACCAGCCCCCACTTCCACAAGAACAAATCATAATTCCCTTTTTGGATGTAATACCATAATAGCTCTGCAACTACAGTAAACGCAGCGGTTCCAAATCCAATGGCAAACACAATAGCATCTTTATTTCCTTTAAGAGAGAACATAACCACACATGCGATCAGCAGGATGAATTGGAGGATAAGGATAACCCCTATAATGGTGGTAGAAATAAAATAATAGAACTCAATATAGCGATTATTTGATAGGAGATTGATTAAAAGACATAGCAAACAAAAAGAAGAGTAAAGCACTTGAAATTGACGAAATTTTCGAATGATACTGAATTTACCACTACCGAATAATTTCTCAAATAAAAAGGTAAGCGCTGGGAGAAGTGAAAAAAGGGCTAAGTCTAGGCAAACGTTACTAATTGGCCCCAATTTATTGTAAAAGGTATAGATGAAGGGGGAGTAGGTTATAGAAAGGATTCCGGTAGCCGCTATAACCACTGCTAGTGAAGCAACACTGGAGAAATAATCTCTGTTTATGTATAGAGCACTTATAAATAGAACGATAGCCACCAGAAAAAAAGCGCAGCCCAAAATCACATCACTTAGTCCATTCTCAATATATTCATTAATTAATTGACTATGTTCACCGATCATTACACTTTTTTTAATTCCAATTCTGTCTTGCATGGTTTCTGTCCAGATATATAGTGTTTTCCCGTTATCTTCTTTACTTAAAGGCAACAGCAAAGAATAGTTATCCTTGATATATTTACGATTTTCCTCGAAGATCAAACGATCCTCCACATACACTCTCACATGAAGAGCATATAAAGTATCGATATACACCGAAGGAGACACATAACTTAAATCGGGTAAGAAAATGCGGGTCCAAGAAGAGGATACTCCTGAAGGTAACTCTGGGAGTTCCTTCTTAGAATCTACGTTCATCCAGCTTTGCTGGCCTTCACTCCACGGAATCTCTTGTCCTGTATTTCCTGTTTCATCCTCCCATTTCATTTGCCACTTTGTAATTTCTTGGGATGGATTTGGGTTCGCTGCCGATACAATAATAGAGCCACAACCTATCAGGAGGAGTGAAAGGGTGATTGTAATGTGGAGTATTCTAACCATCAAGCGCATATAGGCACCTCAGAAGGAAGTTTCAGAAACAATATTCTGTGTGTTACTACTTCGCTCACTATGCTACCCTTTCCTTCTAAAAAACGGAATAATCATTAAATTCTCCTAATTTTTTCTAGCCGTTGGCAATTTAATGATAATCTCCGTTCCTTCCCCCTTCTCACTATGAAACTCCGTTGTCCCTTCCATCGCCTCAATTATTCGGAAGGTTACCATAAGTCCAAGTCCTGTTCCTTTTGTTTTATTAGAGTAATAGGGCTCACCCAATCGGGCCAGTTCGCTACCATTCATCCCTTCTCCATTATCACGTACACTAATCATTACATGGGCTTCGGATTTCCAGGCCGTAACTCTAATAAGTCCATTATCCTGCAAAGCTTCGATGCTATTTTTTATAATATTAATAAACGCTTGTTTAAATTTGGCAGATGATCCAATCACGCAGAGTTCCGACTGCAGGTTGAGTTCAATGACTCCCCCTTGCAAATTCGCAAGCGGAGCGAGAATACCCGACACATGCCGTAACTCCTCGGATACATCAAGCCTCTCAATGGTCTCTAGCCCTGGCTTAGCAAAGGTAAGGAAGTCTGAGATAATAACCGTAGCTCTATCCAGTTCTGCGATAGCCATCTGCATATATTCCCTCTCCTTATAATCTGAGCGTTCTCCTAGGATCTGAAGGAAACCACGGGTTACCTGTAAAGGATTCCGTACCTCATGCGCTACAGAAGCTGCCAATTCACTTATAATCTCCATTTTCTCGGAACGCTGTAAATCATTATTAAACGTCTCAAGCTTACGAGAATATTCAACGAGTTGTTCATGGTTTCTCGTAAACCTTCTCCCCAGAATGACGATTAAGGATAATACGAAAACCATCATCCCCCACTTCCACCAATATAATTGATAGGATTCTCTGGATATGTAGTATACGATCAATTCGACAAGAGATATAAATGCAAAGATTGTAAATCCTGTAGTAAAAACAATAGCATCCCCATTGCCGCGATAAGTATGAATAAACGCTAAGCTTACCAATAATATAAATTGCACAATCATAATGATGCCTAGAATATCAGCAGTCATGAATCTATAAAAGTCTTCCAGCTGATACGACAGAAGGATATTAATAACCATTAGTGAAAGACAGAATATAGAATAAACCAATTGAAACTTACGGAATCGGGTGACGATTTGTTTTTTCCCTGAACCGAATATTTTCTCAAAATAAAAGGTTACTGATGGCAACAAGGTGTACAATGCTAAATCAAAGAATACAAGCACGATTTTCCCATAATCTCCGAGGATGATCGGCAAAAACGAAGAATACGTAACCACTATGACTCCAATGGATAAGAGAATTAACACCAACAAAAATCCGGCCGTAAAAAATCCTTTTCTCAAGAATAATGAACAAATAAACAGGACAATAGCTATAAAGATAAACGTCATCCCAATGATGATATCCATTAAGCCCTGCTTCACATAAATGGACAACAGCTCACTGTAGCGATCTACTCTTATTTCGCCTTCTATTCCTAAATCTTTGCTTCCTCCGTGTGTCCATATGTATAGTTCCTTTCCTCCATCTTCTGTGGATAAAGGAATTAGAATTTTGCTGCCGTTGAAATTGTATTTATTCTCAGAATCATATACTAACGCGTTATTCACATAAGCTTTGACGCTATTTCCATATACCTTATTAATGAATAACGCGGATTTCTCGCTCATTTGCGGCAAAGAAAACCGGAGCCACGCTGAGGATGTACCTTTTGGCATCTCTGGTTTGTGATTATGAGGCGTTACGCGAATCCATTCATCATCTGAAGCTGCTACAGCTTCTTCGACAGTCTCTGCTTCTGTATTTCCAAATCTAATCTCCCAACTTGGCAGCGCAGAGTCTGATGATCCAGCACTCACTATCGCCGCACCGTAAGGCACTATTGCTGTTAGCAATAGAAATAATAGCAAAGTAGCCGCTATCTTTGGTTTTGGCAACTTCATCGTAGCACCTCAGTAATTCATTAGTTGTTTAAATGATCATATATGATTCTTAATTTCGACAACCTTCGCACTATTCCTGCCTATTCTTGTAAATTTTCTCGAAAAAAGACGTTATTTATCGGCGTTATTTCCCTGATTATTTATAAAACGATTCGATCATAGGCAATCGGGTAAAGATACATATGAGAAGTCCAAATCTTAACCTACCGAGGGAGTGAACGGCTATGGAAGATACACCTAATAAAACTGAAGCCGATTTTGCATATGAACGTTATATACAAGCTGATATTGATGTAGAGGATGTTGTCAATGAAGATGCCGACCCCGTGTTGGTTGGCGATAAATATTTGGCGGCGGATATTGGTTTAAACCAACCTGAGGAAACACTCGAAAGAAATGACTTACTGGAATCCGATGCATTCCTCGCCGCTGAAACGGCAGGACTAACAAGTAGCGATAATGCTGAGGACGAGGAGCTGCTAGAAATGGAAGAGGAGGATCCGCCATTGGAAGATATTCCTGATGCAGATGAGGTGTATCCTGGATCCATCATCGACCCTGCTTCACCACCAGTAGATGGCATGCCTGGAACGGACGTCTTAAATGGATCACAGGGAGATTAGACTATATAAAGCCGCCGGGCTAGGATCCGGCGGCTTTATTTGTTTTTCAATATGAGCAATTTCCTCCGTAAGGGTTACTCTTGAGCTGCCGGTTATTCTGCTGAACGCGCTGCTGCAATTTGGGAATCCAGCTTACGGGTCTTAACCAATACCGCTGCTACAAGCAGCATCACCCCATTGATCACAAACACCCAGCGGATCTGGATAAAAGCCCCAAGTAAACCGCCTATAATAGGCCCGGCCATTGTCGCGAGTTGAGATGCCGCTTGGTTGAGACCAAAAGCACGTCCGCGAAACCCGGGCTCAATCACTTGTACAATCATTGCATTTACAGATGGAAGCACACCTGCATAGAACAAGCCGTAGGCAAAACGAAGAACGGCGAATTCCACATACCCTGTAACAAAGAATTGCAGAATATTACCGATACCTCCACCGATTAATCCAATGAACAAGATCATCCCGAAGCCCTTCCGGCTTCCGATTCTCCCCCACTGCGGAGCCATTAGCACAGTAGCAATACCCACAGCGGAGAATACAATTCCTGAGCTTAGCGAGGCGCTGCTTTTGGCGATTCCCATGTCTAGCAGATGTATCGGAATAAGCGGCTCCAGAATCATAACAGAAAAGGTGCTTATCCCCGCCAGCGATAGCAAAGTCATAAATGCGCGATTGCTTCGCGCTTCCTTGATATCATCACTTACATGAGACCTCGGAGCAGATCGGTCAAAATTCTCTTCTTTAGCAAAAAAAGTAGCAATAAGTGCCGAAACGAGTACAATACCTGCTGAGAATAAAAAAGCAACCCGATTGCTTGTGTAAAAGCTCACTACACCGCCGATCAATGGACCAATGATACTGCCCGTTGCTCCGGCTGTAGACATAATACTCAGCGCATAACCGGTCTTATCCTCAGGTGTGTTCGTAGCCACCATGGCTATCGCAGCCGGAACAAATCCAGCAAGCAATCCTTGTAGTACGCGCACGATCAGAAAGACGTAAGGATCATGCACGAAGTAATTAATCAGATATAAGGCTGCCAAACTGAAGCCCGAGCGAATAAGCATCGGCTTCCGACCATATTTGTCGGCGAGGGAACCCCAGTAGGGAGAAATTAAAGCGCTGGCTAGAAAGGTTATGCCAAAGCTAACCCCAGACCAAATTTCCAAATGATTCGTAACCCCAAGCTCGTCACTCAAAAAAATAGAGAGGAACGGAATAGAGATCGAATACGCCGTACTACAAAAAAAGACACCCACCCAAAGCACGATCAAGTTCCGTTTCCATGAAAAGCGCATGATCTACACATCCTTTCTTGATGTTCTCGCGGAAACATTCCTATTATTGTAAACCTCTTTTGAGAATGTGCCAATCCCACATGTCATAACTGACCTTTGCATGTAAAGGGACAAAGAGGTTATTATGAGAAGTACCTACGAGATTATTCAAGAAAAAGGAGAGATTGATTAGTGAAGTCTACACGAGCAAGATCTGCTATCCTAATGGTCATGTTATGCCTGGTGATGGTTATTGCAGCAGGTTGCGGTAATAAGCCTACCAATAACAATGCCAGCAGTAATAATGGAAGCAGCAGTGGGGCAGCAGGAAATAACGCAAGCAGCGAGACAAATGCTGGCGCTAACGAAGGACTCCCTTCAGCTACAGCAAGCCACCCCATTGTGACTATTGAGATGGATAACGGAGGCATCATCAAAGCCGAGCTTTATCCTGAAGTTGCCCCTAACACTGTTAACAACTTCATCTCACTGATTCAAAAAGGATTTTATGACGGCACCATATTCCATAGAGTGATCCCTGACTTCATGATTCAGGGCGGTGACCCTGATGGTACCGGTATGGGTGGCCCAGGATATAGCATCGCTGGAGAATTCTCTGGAAACGGGTTTACTAATAACCTGTTGCATACGGAAGGTGTTCTGTCCATGGCAAGATCGCAGGCTCCAGATTCTGCCGGTTCCCAGTTCTTTATTATGGATACAGCTTATCCTAGTCTAGATGGAAGCTATGCCGCTTTCGGTAAAGTTACCGAAGGCATGGACGTGGTTAAATCCATTGTTGGCTTGAAAACAGACAGTTCAGATCGTCCAGAAGAGCCACCAGTGATGAAGAAAGTAACCGTCGACACCCTGGGCGTCACTTACCCAGAACCACAAAAGGTACAATAACAAGCAAAAACGCCGTTGGCGTCCTTAAAGGACGCCAACGGCGTTTTTGCTTGTGAAAGACTAATTTAAGTACCTATGCACCTTATCCCCGTAGTGATCTTCTGCTAAGAGCATGTTGACCGTTACGCAAGAAAGTACTACGAGTATTTCTTAATAAGGAAATCCGCTCCTCTGCAAGCTGATTTGCCGCAACAGAAGTAGGAATTCCATTTAGACGTGAGATTTCCAGCACGCGGGTGATGTTATCGTAAATTTTTGCAACCTGTTTAAACGCACGTTCCTTATTATAACCATTCAGTTCATCCGCAATATTAATAACGCCACCAGCATTAATCACATAATCAGGAGCATATACAATGCCCATTTCGTGCAGAGTATCGCCATGATAGGCCTCTTTTAACTGATTGTTGGCTGCGCCAGCGATCACCTTCGCCTTAATTACCCGGAGGGACTCATCATTGATCGTTGCTCCGAGTGCGCATGGAGCATAGATATCACAGTCTGTACTGATAATATCTGCGGGATCGACTGCTTTGGCGCCGTAAGCCTCTACTGCACGCCCCACAGCTTCTTTGTGAATATCAGCTACGATAAGCTGAGCGCCCTCTTCATGAAGATGCTTACACAGCGAAAAAGCCACATTCCCAACGCCTTGAACGGCTACAATCTTCCCTTCGAGCGAATCACTGCCAAACGCTGCTTTGGCCGCTGCCTTCATCCCTTGGTATACGCCGTAAGCCGTAGCTGGTGATGGATTACCCGAGGAACCATAAGTAGGAGATGTACCTGTAACATAATCTGTCTCCTGATAAATAATGTTCATATCTTCTTCTGTAGTGCCAACATCCTCGGCTGTTATGTAACGTCCATTCAAGCCCTGTATGTATCTTCCAAAAGCACGGAACATCGCTTCATTCTTATCCTTCTTGGGATCCCCTATAATTACTGTTTTCCCACCGCCTAAATTTAGGCCGGATACTGCATTTTTGTACGTCATCCCTTTCGCTAATCGAAGCGCGTCAACAATCGCTTCCTCTTCTGTAGCATATGTCCACATCCGTGTTCCACCCAGTGCGGGCCCTAATGTCGTGTCATGAATGGCGATGATTGCCTTTAATCCTGATGCTTTATCCTGACAAAATAACAGTTCCTCGTAATCGTCCTGCTCGAGTGTTGCAAACAATTCCATTCTTAATATCCCCTATCTCTTTGTTATATTCCACATGTTGGTTGTTACTCTTACCTCTCAAAGTATTGTAGCAGAATGTGTCGTAAAACAAAAAGAACCACGTCACCCTTATAACTTTCAATGGATGACGTGGCTCTTATATGAATGCTACTGCACCGAATAGAGTGCAATTGTCAAAATGTGTTACAGCTTAGCAATTGTTTCTGTAAGAACAGGAACGATTTGCGATTTACGGGATACTACACCTCTGAGAAGTGCTTTATTGTCATCAAGCTTAACATTGTACGCCGTTTCTACTGCACCTGCAACTCGACCCAGAGCCAGACCTACGGAATCATTATTAAGGATATCTGTAACTACAAACAAAAACAGATCCAATTCTTTTTCAGCAATAATGGAAGTAAGTGCAGTTTCCAGTTCAGCTTGTTTGGAGAGAACATCATTAACATCCACCGCGTTCACTTGAGCGATTTCAACTTTGTATTCACCCATTTTGAATTCCTTTGCATCCAAGGAAATCAGTTGAGCGATACTCTTGTCGCTAAGATCAGCTCCAGCCTTCAGCATGTCGAGACCGTAGCTTTCAGCATCTACACCAGCGATTTCAGCAAGCTCACGTGCTGCAGCTACATCTTCCGCAGTGCAAGTTGGTGATTTAAACAGCAAGGAATCAGAAATGATCGCAGACAGCATCAATCCGGCGATTTCTTTAGGAATAGCAACTCCGTTTTCTTTATACAACTTGTTAAGAATAGTAGCTGTACAGCCTACTGGCTCAGCACGATAGTATAACGGATGTGCAGTCTCAAAGTTTGCGATCCGGTGATGGTCGATAACTTCAACCACGCGCACTTGATCAATGTCATTCGCACTTTGTTGGCGTTCGTTATGGTCAACAAGAATAACCTGATTTGCTTCACCAGCTACGTTCTCTACCAGACGAGGAGCAGCGACTCCGAAATGATCAAGCGCAAATTGCGTTTCACCACTAACCTCGCCCAGACGAACGGCCTCAGCATCCCAGCCCAATTCCTTTTTGAGTGCAGCATAAGCAATTGCAGAACAAATGGTATCCGTATCCGGATTTTTGTGTCCAAAAACCAAAGTTTTTTCCATTTCCAATCTCCTTACTATGTTTTAGTGAGATTAATATACCATACATTGATAGCGGCTTCCAGATTGTGTGGTTTGAAAAATGCTTTATCGGCATTCAATTAGCCTCTTCTAAGTTGTTCACGCCCTAGTCTTTGGAAGTGGTACCGGCTTGTCCTCCCCATGCATTGGCTCATTATCCGAGAAAAGGTCCGGATTCTCTGTCAGCATCTGGCTTAGAATATCCGTCGTTTCTACCGTCCCACATACCCTGACTAACGCGTCTCCAAAGTTACCCTTGCGCATGGCACCGCCCTCTTCAAGCTCACGCTCCACCTTCCAAAAATGCTCCGACCAAGAGAGGCCACAATGTCTGCGAGAAGGCACCATGATTTCATCTCCTCCCGGCGTCACCGTATATAGCTCCTCATGGGTATCCGTCATTCTGCCTGGAATATCGACCCACTCTTCAATGCCATGGATGAACGTATTCCGCCGAAGATCGACTCCCAGCAGTACAATTTCCGCTTTTCGATCAAGTAGCTTGCCCCATGCTGAACCACGGGCGCACGGCGTATCCCAGCGTTCATCCCCCGTAGTGAACTCCTCAGCATCTGCACCTAAAGCCGCTACAGAATGCGTCGGATGCCAAGAGCGAATAACACCTGGACGTTTACGGAATAACTCCGGTAATATCCCTACACAAGATGGGGAATCTTGAACAGAGAACCTTGGATTGTCTGCATTAATATAAGCCCATGTATGAGTTGGCAATACGAGCAGTCCGTCCTTCATATATTCACTGAGTACATCCAGTACTGTGTTCGCCCCTCCATCTACTTCCCCAATGCTTTTTAAAGAGGAATGGACCAGAATAGTCCCGTATGGATCAAGCTTTAGCTCCTGCAATTGTTTCATCAAGCTAGTTGTTGTGTGCATTGTACGCTCTCCTTATGTATGAACTGGATTTTATGATGCATAAACATCTACTTGCAAAAATCGTATTTTACTATTAAAATTATAGCAACTTAATAATACTCACTAAATCTTTTAAAGATCACAATATAACTTACTCACATTTAGCATTAACACGGAGGTAATTACACATGACATTAACATTAAAAGGACTACATCACGTATCCGCAATTACAGGTAAAGCGCAAGAAAACTTTAGGTTCTATACCGAAGTACTTGGACTGCGTCTCATTAAAAAGACAGTAAACCAGGATGATATTTCAGTGTATCATTTATTCTATGGTGATGAGAAGGGTAATCCCGGAACCGAATTAACTTTCTTCGAACTCCCGATGGCGGGCCGCAACCGTGCAGGCAATAACAGCATCTCCGCGCTCTCCCTTCGAGTGCCAAATGATGCTGCACTTACCTATTGGGAGCAGCGTTTCACCGAGCTTAACGTAGAGCATGAAACGATTCAAACCATCGGTGGCCGCCAGGCTTTAGCCTTCCGTGATCACGAAGGGCAACGTTTCATTCTAGTATCCGACGAAAATGATAATGGTGTTGCCGGTGGCATCCCTTAGGCTAAAAGCCAGGTACCTGCTGAATATGGGATTGTTGGTCTAGGTCCCGCACATCTTACAGTAGAAAGTGCAGAGCATACGGCGGTTGTACTGGAGCAATTGCTTGGCTTCCGCCGCAAAGGCACTTATCCTTCAACCATTGCGGGCCAGCCAGATGTGATTGTATTTGAGACTGGAGAAGGCGGATCAGGTGCAGAGGTTCACCTAGAGGAACGCAATGATCTAGAGCAGGAACATTTAGGACGAGGTGGTGTGCACCATGTCGCATTCCGCGTGGATAACGAGGAGGAATTGAAGCAATGGGTCGAGCATATACGCACAGCTCAGCTTCCTAACTCCGGATTCGTGGATCGTTTCTACTTCCGCTCTCTTTATTTCCGCGAGCCTAACGGCATTCTTTTTGAGCTAGCTACAGACGGGCCAGGCTTTGCAACAGATGAGCCAATGGAAAATTTGGGCGAATCTCTTGCACTGCCACCATTTCTGGAATCGAAACGCCAGCAAATCGAAGCTTATCTGAAGCCGCTGGATACTCGGCAATAAGATTCTTCAGCTCACTTAATAAAAGGTGTGAGGCGCTGATGCGCTCACACCTTATTTTTTATTGAAGATCCGTTGTCTTGCCTACAATGTCTAAGAGCTCCGACAGAACTCGAATTTCGTATTTCGGTTGAACACCCGACGTATTCTCTTTACCGAGCGGGTTAAACCAGCAAGTATCGATCCCATAATTGATTCCGCCTTGAATATCAGAGGTTAAGGAGTCCCCTACAATCAGTACTTTTTCCTTATCCGAAATCCCCAATTTGGCAAAAGCATAATCAAAAATCCCTGTCTCCGGCTTCTGACAACCAGCCTCCTCTGAAATAATGATCTGCTCAAATGTTTCACTAAGCGGTGATCCTTGGATTCTGGAAGTTTGCACTTCTTTAATTCCGTTCGTAATGATCGCTAATCGACAGCCGGCAAGCTCCTCGCACAGCTCGATCGCTCCCTGGATCAGAAAGGTTCCCTCGCCTAAGAAACGTAGATATGCTTCACTAAACGCCTCAGGATCTAGCTCCAGCGCATTCGCAGCGAATAACCGATTAAACCGTTCCACGCGTAATGCCGCAGAACTAATCTTCCCCTGCTCCAAATCCCGCCACAGCGCATGATTAATTTCCTGATAACTGGCAGCATAATCCTCAGCACCTGTGGGCATCCCAACATGTAGAAATGCGTTAGATAACGCGTGACTTTCTGCCATTCCGTAATCAAACAGTGTATCGTCAGCATCGAATAAAATAACGTCGTATTTCATAAATATCCCCCAAAACTCTTTTCTCAAAAAGGTACTACAGTGATACAATCAAGTCAACTTATCAGTCAGACGACAAAAATTTACTTTTTTAAGGTAGTTTTAAGCGAATTGTGTTATTTTAAAAAGAAAACGGTGGTGAGCGTCATATTATACGTTTTATCGTTTCTAATGTCTTTTTCTATCGTCTACTTTCTAATTCCGCCGCTCGGCAGACTAGCTTTCCGACTTGATTTTGTGGACAAGCCTCGTCAAGACGTTGAGCGTAAAATTCATAGAGAGCCTATACCGCTTACGGCCAGTTACGCCATATTCATTGGATTTTTCATTACCTATCTGGTATTTGCCCGTGAATTCTCCATGGAAACCGTCGCGCTGTTTGCAGGGGGCGTACTGCTGCTGACCATAGGCACCATAGATGATTGGTACAAAACAAAAGGTAAGGATTTCCCGGCACTGCCCAAAATGATTGTGCAGGTTAGTGCGGCTGTTCTTGTTTATCTTTCCGGCAACGCATTTACAGGCTTCTACAACCCCTTCTCAGGGGATTATATCGTTCTACCCGTTGTATTACAGTTTCTATTGACGATTATCTGGATCTTCGGCGTAACCACTGTCATTAATTTCTCGGATGGTATGGATGGTTTGGCTGGCGCCTTAACTGCTATTTCGGCCATAACACTATTTATTGTCGCATTAACTAAGGGGCAATCCTCTTCTGCGATTATGGCGATTGCACTCGTCGGTGTCACCATTGCTTATCTACGCTATAACAAACCGCCCGCCAAAATCTTTATGGGCGACGCCGGGGCTACCTTTCTAGGTTTCATCCTTGCGGTAATCGCACTCGACGGTGCGTTTAAGCAAGCTACGGCCCTGTCGCTGTTCATCCCGATTCTGGCGCTGGGCGTTCCGATCTTCGACAATATTTTTGTCGTCGTCAAACGCTTTATCCAAGGCAAGTCCATTTATCAGGCCGACGCTACCCAGGCTCATTACCGCCTGCTTCGTGCAGGTTTGAGCCAGAAGCAAGTCGTTGCCGTGTTATGCTTGATCAGCGTTTGTCTATCCTTATCCTCTATCATTCTGTTGTTGATCGAGACTTGATGTATTATTTGCGGATTAGTATCGTACAGGAACAATCGCATCAGCTAGTCCATTGAAGTAATAAAAACGAGCAAGTTTCCAATCTGGAAACTTGCTCGTTTCTTGTTTGAAGTTCATACTTCTTCAGGCCCATAACTCTGCAGCCAAACACATCATCTCATCTGTCGCTTTCTTGCGTAAACTCGGCTAACCTACGGTAAATCCCTATGATCTCCTCCATAGGCATCCTCACTAATCCACTGGAAGAGGGAGCTATAAATTCACGTACACCGTCTACCTTCGGAGGTACATCCCCTTGAAATCCCCAGTTTGCTTTAGTCCTACGGCTAAACTCTGTATATACACCTTTTCCTACAAAACAGGCGACCTGTGGGCGATACAATTCCAGCTTGGAGCGAAGCAATTCGCGGCCCTCATTATATTCCTCACGGGTAATATCGTCGATTCCGCGTGTAGGCCTGGAAACAATATTCGTAAAACCATAACCCAGCTTAAGTAGTTCCCCGTCCTCAGACGCGTCGTATAGCCGAGGAGTAAGTCCTGAATTGTGCAAGATTCTCCAGAAATTATTTCGTGGATTCGCGTAATGGTGCCCCACTTCACCTGAACGAATACTCGGGTTAAAACCAATAAATACAATCTGTAATCCGTGATCTAGGTGATCTGAAATTCCATCCATGTGAGTATGCCTCCTAACCAAACGTTGTTCTAATTCTACAATGGGGTATACACATTAAGACAGGAAGCCGGAATTGGGTCCGCCAGCCATACCTCATTACCCGCACAATAAAAAGTTACACCCATTTGACCAGCGCTAATCGTATCAACAGTCAGTAGAATCAATTTCCCTCTGCGGCTTCCGGCCAGACTGGCAAAATGTGTCCCTTCGGATAAATGAACATATTGGCGTCCCATTGATTGGAGTCCCTCTTCTAAAATAACTGAGAGAACGCCAGTATGAGTTCCGTGATAAAGCGTAGATGGCGGAGTTCCCGGATCATAGGAAATTTTGGTATGACTATGCCCGTACCGAGCTTTGATTCGATCTCCATTGATTTCAAATCGTTGCTTCTCGCAGCTTGCAACCACTTGCTGAATATCTCCCACAGTCACCTCAGACCATCTAGGAGCTTTCACAAGCACGGACAACAAATCGTCCAACGTACAGGAACCATCCTCAGGATCCAAAATAAGGCCATACTGCTCTGGAGTATGCCGGAGCAATTTAGTCATAAATTTACTTAACGACACTTCTGTAGCACTGCTTAACATTATATTTCTACCTCAATTCATAACTCATTGCTATTCTATTTTCTACAGCCGTGGATCTACAGGATCAGACTCCAAAGACAGCGCAGCAAGCACACATTCATGTACGCGTTCTATCGGCTCTTTACGAATAAAACGTTCCACCGATTCCCGGCTAAGCGCACATTCCATTAAGGCATTTCGCTCTTTTTTGCTTGTTTTGCGCTGCTTGAGGCGTACAAGATTGTCCGGCTGTAAATAATCTATTCCATAGATAATATGCAGATATTTACGCCCTCTCACCTTGAGTGCAGGCTGAACCAGTTTATCTCCATTACGTGTTATAAATGTTTCCGGTTTGATAACAATCCCTTCATGCCCATCCTCCGTCATCTCTTCCCACCAACGGATTATCTGTTCCTCGTCCGCTTCATTACAAACCGTGCGGTATTCAGTCTCCATAAATAAAGGTGACAACTCCGCTAGTTCACGATTATGCTCCATATGCCAAAGATGGCTGTGCTCAAAGAAAGTTTGTCCGCTATGCGCAAGCGTGTGGAAGGGAGCAATCTTAATCCCCTCTAATCCACTAACGTCCCAGCAATACTTTTGGAAAGCTTCCTTAAAAAGATGAGCATTCTGGAGCTTCTCCTCCATTTCCTGTATCCACGAGGTAACATCTCGCCCTGATCTTTCAGCCTCACGCAGCTTCTCCAAAAGATGCTCACGATCTAACAGTGCAGCTTCAGCCACATGTGCATATTGGGAGGAAATCAGCTCACGCGCTTTCAAGTTCCACGGTACGATCTCCGCATCTAGGAGCAGCAAATCCGTGTTATTTTTCGCAAAATAATTCGCCTGCACGAGATCCGCGTTCAGCCTACGTAACACTTCAGATTCAGTATCCCTGTCAAAAAAAGCTCGGCCTGTACGTGTATAAATCGTGCCTAACGACGGCCTGCCCACATACGATAATGCCGCCTCTTCATCCCGGAATAACAATAGGATGGCCCGGCTGCCCATATGTTTTTTCTCCGCGATCATTGTCTTCACACCTTGTGCACGGAAATAAGCAAAAGCTTCACGCGGATGCTCCAGATAGTTCTCATCTATAGACACTGAAGGCGGCGGACTCATGGTCGGTGGAATATATACCAGTTCCTCTAGTGGAACCGTAAAGTGGGAGACCGTGTCTATAGCCGTTTTAACGAACTCTCCGCGCACCGTTATCTCACCGTAAAGGTCAGACTGGACTGAGTAGCCCTCCACGAATTTGCGCAGGTTAGGTGGTGAGAATCTTCCCCGCTCCCAACGAATTAACGGACTGTCGGGATCACCTGCATAATCGCGTTTCGCTCTAACACTAACGAATTTCCCTTCAGGGTAACGGTACGCAGTTAAAGATCCACCAAATACAGCGCCTTGGTCGATGTTCACTGTATTTTTCACCACGGTTGGAAAAGGTCTAGGATCATGCCCCCAGACGATAATCTCTCCAGATTCGTGTTCGACATACCATTCTTTCCTTACAGGTGCACCCTTGCCATCCATTCCATCAGTGTCCCCATATCGGCAGAAGTCCTGAATCCGTTTGGACTGCTTGCCGATAAATTCATCGCGAATGCCGGCATGGGTAACTACGACCCGCCGCACGCCATTGCGGCCAAACAACAAGTGGCTAGGCGCGGACAACAGAAACTGTTTAAGTTCATCCCTAAGCCTTTTTGCTTCCTCATCGCCTGCTTCTAGCGCAAATGCCTCCAGCTCGGCGGCGATATTCTCGTCTCCGTGACTTAATGTAACTTTGCGGCCATCCAGGTAGCGGGCGATTTTCCAGCCATGGTTGCTGTCGATCATGCGGGCAATTCCAGCATCTACATGCTTTTTCCAAAACCTCATCGTCTTCAGCGATTCCGGGCCCCGGCTCATCACATCCCCCACAGAAATTAACTGCCTACTCTCGGGGTGTCTGTACAACCCTTGCTCGTCTTCCTTATATTCCAATCTTTCGAGTAGCTCGATCATCTCTTCATAACAACCATGAATGTCGCCGATTATATCAAGTCCTTTATCGATTTCAACCCAAAGCGGGTTCTGCTTACGTTCAAAAAGTACTGACTCCGTATTTTTCAAAAAATAAGTCGAGGCAAAGCCCTCGTCCTTAACACTCCGTAGCGAACGCTTGAACTGTCCATATTGTTGATTGACCCGCTGGCGTCCTCGTGGATGCTCACGCTGTACATCCCGCTCCAGCAGCGTTTCCTCTGGAACATCGAGCACCCAAGCCATACATGGAACATTATACTTATCTGCTAAATCTAAATATTGCTTACGGTATTCCTCTTGCAGATGTGTAGCATCCACCACCGTCAGTTTTCCAAGTCGGCAGCGCATGGCAATGACTGAATTCATTGCTTCAAAGGCTAGACTTGAGAGCAACTGATAATCATTAAAAATAATATCTGCTTCTTCGCGGGGGCGATTCTTCCAATCCATAAAATCAGTGTCGCCAA
This sequence comes from Paenibacillus sp. NPDC101420, assembly GCF_050277435.1. NCBI lineage: Bacteria > Bacillati > Bacillota > Bacilli > Caryophanales > Paenibacillaceae > Paenibacillus > Paenibacillus sp. NPDC101420. Next base: position 110,509 of record NZ_JBNNSE010000006.1, on the reverse strand, counting down.
GCATGCTACGGAAATCATCCGATGAGACGATTTCTGTCTGCAACAACGTGCCTTCATCTACTAATCTACGCAGTAAAGTGCTTTTGCCGCTATTGGAGGGACCCACCAATACAATAATTCCTGCATGCGGAAAAAGAATGGTTCGCTGCTTTTCTTTTTGCTCTTCTGTAGTCATTACAATGCTCCCTCCTTCGTAAATATCGCCATCTGCGTCGGGTATCCAAAAGCGTCAGAACCCTCGCCAATTCCTTTAAAATCAACCGAATAATCAAAGGAGCTCGTCCAGCGCATACACCACTCGGAAAACTCTGCTCGTCCCCATTCAAAACGGTGATCACTATGCCGCATTTCTTCCGCTTCCATCTCATACACCTCGTTATACTCCTTGTTCGGTGTAGTCAGGATCAATACCTTAGGACTATATTCCGCCAGAATAGTCTCCATCACTCGAGCCAGCCTATATTCGTCGATATGCTCAATAACCTCACATAGAATCATAATATCCTTGTTCCGCAGCGATTCATCGAAGTAGAACAAAGAACCTGTAACAGGCGTCGGCACGGTAACTCCTTCTCGGTCTTCAAGCTTCGAGAAGCGGTCTATTGCGCGTAGCTGTGCGTTTGCGGAAGGCTCAACCGCCCAGATCTGCTTAACGCCCGGCACACTTCCGAGCCTTGCCGAAAGTTTCCCTTCGCCGGAACCAAAATCAACAATACTACTCTTGAAAGCCAACCCTTCTACTGTTTCTGCAATCGCCGCATACCGCAGATCATTTAATCTAATTTTAGGCTCAGCTGAAAGCTCAGCAGGAGTAACAGCCACTTTTTCAGAAGAAGGGGTGGATTCCTCACCATCAAATTGCTTAATAAGATTAGCAAATCGTAGTGACCGCTTGAGAATTAACGCACGCAACGGATGACTATCCAACCAGCCTTCGCCATAACGCCTGATTTTTTCAATCTCATCATCACTGATAAAATAATGCTTATCATCATCTAATGCCGGAATCAGAATGAACAGTTGACGAAGGGCCCTTTGCAGCGTCTGTTCTCCCCGCAGCCTAATGTATCGTGCAGAACTGCGGCTTTTTAAATCAAAAGAATACACTGCATCTCCTCTTTCAAGCTCAAGCTCGTAGCCAAGTACATGAAACAGTTCCTCAATCGTGTGATCAGGCAGGTTCGATGCTACTGGGCCAAAGGACAGCTCCAATTGAAATTTGTGATCTACCCAAGGCAAAAATACTTCCTTAGGCTTTCCATTAAGAGCTGTACCTAGCGCTGGACGGATATAAGAGCAGAACCGGCTGCTCGTAACAAACTCCCGATCGTTAATATATTGTGTGATGTCATTATGAGCTGTATTTCCTTTAACTAGAGCTATTGGATCTGGTGTGACATAGATAAAGGCCTCTGTCTCTTCGTCGGAAGCTGCAGTGAATACTATACGCACTCTAGCTTCTTTATCGCTCCTGTCATATAAATTATGTGGGTTTTTAGCCAGCAGATGGGACAACATCCCTGCTCCTGACCCCGTCGCCTTGATAATCAAATGCATAAGCTTTATCTCTCCTTAATTAACAATTATTGAATTGTGAACTTACCAGTTCCATTGCCCCGTTTCTCCCCAGACCTCTATCAGTGCTGATCGGAACAAGACATCTAACGCTTCATCCATAACACCAACACTCTGTTCAAAAGCAGAAGCAACCGCCTCGTAATGAGCAATTCTCTCCTCCAAATAAATATTGATAACATCCAAGCGCGGCTCCAGATTTAGTTCATCACCGGACATTTTACGAAATAACAGGCTCTGCACAGCTCCCTGTAATTCTGAATCTTGTGGAATCAAATCCTGTACAAGCACATTAAAATCGAGCGGCGGCACTTCGTTGTATTTTTCAATCCAAGCGCATGCTAAGAGTGGTCTTAATACGTAAAAATATTTCTTGATTTTAACCTCACTGCCTTGCAGATAATCCCGGTAATTTCCTCGCGCCATGTTCAAATAGTGGTAAATGCATGATTTTGGCGAAAAGCTTTGTGGCGAGAGTTCACGGATACTTTCGGCTACAGCGTATTTTTCTTCATAGCGAATCGGTGATTCTAACCATTCCAGCAGAGGCGGATTAGATTTCCGAAATAGATTAAGCCCCTTCTTCAAGTCCCAACCGTTAATATCAAGCATGTCACTGATCGGCCGTTCTATTACATCCCTGTGCTCAAAAATAGATAAATACGCCTCAGGTCTCCGTATGTATAGGAATCTAACATCATAATCACTATCTTTGGATGGAAATCCCCAAGCCCGGCTCCCCGATTCACACGCATACAAAATGCGGACTTGTTCTTCAGATTCAATGGTCCGAAGCTGCTGAATGATCGATTGATGTATTTCCGACATATTAACCCCTCCCTTAAACCTTCTAAATATGCAAAAAAGACCATGGACTCCATCGTCCATGGCCGGGCTTCACCTAAATACAGAACTCCTTACCGGTTAATATAGCGTTGTTGATTCACCGGAAATGAATACACTGATTCTAAGGCTGACCTGTAAGCCAAGGTAACAGATGGACGCAAATATGGATAAGCATTATACGATGGCTGATTATTCATATTGTTATTCATCTGTCCTTACCCCCAAGTCAAATTATATTTTATTCAGTACCATTTCATCCTTAACCTATCTCCAAAAGCATAATCCAACTATCCAGTTTCTGTCAACCAGTACTCTTTTTCTGTAATCTTTTACTAACCTTATTCTTAGCTTATTTCAGTAATACTTTCAATTCAGGCGTCATATCGGACGCTTTTAACATAACGAAATCACTATAACCCTCCTTATACAGCAGCTTCACAATGTAGTTGCCATTCTCAACTCCATAATTGAAACGATGATCTAAAATATCCGTTAATAGTGCCTTATCCTTCGTAACAACTGTAAGATTCTTTTCACGTGCAAGCACTAATCTTTGTTCAGGACTCGTAGGATTCTTAGCTGTTTGCTTATCCATAAAGTCGTCTTTTACAATCTCTGCCGATTGGATATCTTCAGCTGTTATTCGTATTTTATCGGCATAGCCTTTTTCGTTCATCCACTTTTCAAGCTCATGGAAAGAAGACTTCCACGGAAAATAATAACCATAATCTGTAGAAATTTGATTACTGTTCTCTTTTACCTTTACCTCTACTTGGATATTAGCCACATCAGGTTTTCCGTCCTTATCTATCTGTACTTCGTAGGACATATTCGAAATTTCGCGTTTGATAATCTCCTTTAGCTCTGAAATTTCCTGAGGATCAGAGATGGCTACTTTTTTATTCCTGTTAGTAACCCACATATAATCCAGGTCTTTGTCTAAGAGAGCTAAATTATACTTTTCATACTTGTAAGCTTCGGTATCCTTAACCGCCTTGAGCTCTGATTCAAACCCCTTATTAGGGATCCAGTATTCCCTCACTAGCTTGTGACCGTTCTCCAATTGATAGGCGATGGTAAAATATTCATAAGCGTATTGTTGTGAGGTATGTTCTGGACGTACCGCAATTACCGCTTGATGAAGTTTACGGACAGCTTCTATATAATCTTTATCATCGGAAAAAGGGTCCTGCCCCATATAGGGTGTAGTAGTGTACAAATCATCCGTGGGGGTATACCAACGGTAGTTAGATCCCATATACACACCACTAATCTTATCACCGGATGGTACTCTAGCTTCATACCCGGTAACACTTGATATCGGGATATACAGAAGTAACCCCAGCATTACTGCATAAACCGCAAACTCTGCTAACACTTTACGCGTCATAATCTGCCATGTTTTCCGAATAATCATTTCCGCTGCAACATAACCGATAATGGCTCCGATGGCATAACCACTAATCACCCAGCCCATTTGCTGTTGCTTCATTTGCGCAAAATAATTCCCGGAAATAAGCATAGTACATAACATAAATCCTGCTTTAAACAGCGGGTTGAAATATCCAAAAGCAATAGCCTGACCCGCTTTTTCCGTATTTCGTTTACGGTATAATAGATAGGACAACCCAATAAATAGAAGTGCCAATACCCCATAAATCCATAATTCTGTATTGGTGAATGGTTTGCCGGTAAAATAATACACGATATGAACAAACGGAGACCACATCTGCAAACTAGAATCTCGGAAGTTTACATTTGCATTTGCATAACCATAAAGATACATGACTAAATGGCTATTGATTAATGAAATCAGTACAACAGGAAGAATAAGCAAAATATAAATGATAATTCCCTGAAGAATAGATTGGCCCGTGCATATTCCCACAAAAACACTAAAGCAGAAGAGGAACAAAGTTAGAATACTAACTGTGATGCACCATTGCCAAATATCTGCGCCCTGAAAAATATAAAAATTACCACTCCATCGCTTAACAACCGCAACCACCCCTGCAGTTAACCAAACCGGCACCAACAGTAAGGTAAGTCCACTTGTCAGATGAGCCGTAAATAAATGCTCTCTGCGTAAAGGCAGGCTATGCCATAGATCTGATGGAGATTTTGCCTGAAGATATCGGAATAAAAAGAGTCCAGCAGCAACAGGGATCGTAATAATAAACAATGCTTGCACATTACCAGAGATGCGGAATAAATGATCGATTTCCTGCGGTTTTGCATTTGGATCGATACTCATGAACAGCTGCAATGGAAGTGCGAACATTAGGCCAAGTGCATATATAATCCCTATCCAGCCATGCTGGCGGAAGTTCTGGCGAATAATACTGCTATTAAAGTAGTATCGGCTGCGCGTCATATCCGACATCCCCCATTTCATAAATAAAGATCTCTTCTAGCGTTAATGGAAGCAAATCGAATACGTATGGCTCGTACACTTGAAAAGCCGCTTTAATTCGCTCACGATCCCCTTTTACTATGTAGAGGTTCACGCTCCCCCGGCGTTCTTGATGTAATATTTGCAGCTTCGCTGCTAACGGAATTTCATGCCGTTCATCTCGGAAGGCCACTTGAATCTTATGTGTATCCGCCTTAAGATCATCCAGGTCCTTCTCAATCAGCATCTTCCCACCATGCATAATCCCAACATGATCACACAGATCTTCGATCTCACGAAGATTATGTGAAGAAATGATTACCGTCAGCTCGCGTTCAGCAACCTCCTGAAATAGCAGGTTTTTGATCTGGCGTCGCATTACCGGATCTAACCCGTCAATCGGCTCATCCATAATAAGCACATCTGGCATACAGCTTAAACATAACCAGAATGACGCTTGCCGCTGCATCCCTTTGGAGAAACGACTAAGCTTCCGCTTCTTATCGAGCTGAAAGACGGTCCCCAAATCTTCAAAACGCTTCTGATTCCAACTCGGATAGATCGAGCGATAGAAGGCTGCCATTTGCAGCATGGTGGATTGCGGGAAAAAGTACGGAGAATCCGGCATAAAAATAACCCGTTGCTTAGTCGTCGGGTGTTCGAATACCGCTTCACCCTCCACCTTCACGGTTCCCTTATCTGGAGAGTAAATGCCTGCCAAGGTTTTCAGCAGCGTAGTTTTACCCGCGCCATTAGAGCCGAGCAGCCCATAAATCGTCCCTTTACGTACTGTTAAAGAGATATCGTCGACTGCCTTCTCCCCTTGAAATAACTTACTGACGCCTCGAATCTCAATCATCACTTTTCCCTCCTTCTCTCTGCTTCTCCACTTGCTCATACAATGAACTAATCTCAGCTGCGGTGAACCCAAGGTATACCGCTTCCGCCATCAGTCTAAGCAACTCAGCACGTACTTCGGCTTTTTTAATCTCATTCTGTTCTTTTTTCATTGGGGCTACAAAACTCCCTTTCCCCTGCAGTGAATAGATATACCCCTCACGTTCCAATTCACGGTAAGCCTTCTGAATCGTATTGGGATTCACGGTTAGCTGCTGGGATAATGTCCTTACCGAAGGCAGTTGTTCATCAGTCTGCAAAATACCATGTAAAATCATCTCCTTGACCTTATCGGTCAGCTGCTCATAAATCGGCTTGCGACTGCGAACGTCCAATTCGAACATAACCATCCTCCTTTCACTGTCTTCCCTTAGTTCATGATGATGTGTATTAACTGTACTACTATTATTAGTACAGTTTAATCTTTATGTCAACGCAAAAACCCCCACAGTTATAAAAAACTGTGGGGACTTTTTCTCATAAATAGACACTTTATTAGCCTGAGGCGGTATTCATACTCTCGTCTCTTGATTCAGAAAAATTCGAGTGCGCTCCTGCTGTGGATGATCAAAAATCTGCTCTGGTGTTCCAGACTCCGTAATCTCACCGTTGTCCATGAAAATCACACGATCAGCCACATCACGAGCAAAGTTCATCTCATGAGTGACAACAATCATCGTCATATTCTCCTCAGCAAGTTGACGGATGACGCGTAGTACCTCGCCCGTGAGTTCAGGATCAAGCGCGGAAGTGGGTTCATCGAACAATAGAATATCAGGATTGAGCATTAATGCTCTCGCAATAGCAACCCGTTGCTTTTGTCCACCCGACAGCTTTGCAGGATACACATCCGCTTTTTCAGCAAGTCCTACCTTAGAAAGTAAGTTCTCACTTCTAGCCGTAATCTCCTTCACGCTCTCCCGTTTCAACATCCTTGGAGCTAGCTCTAGATTGCCTCGCACCGTTAAATGTGGAAATAGGTTAAAGTGTTGAAATACCATTCCCATGGACGCTGTGATCTCACGAATACTTGCTACACTAGCGTATTTTCCATTCTCCACGAGCGGCTTACCTTGGATGAAGATGCTTCCACCCGTAATTTCCTCTAGATGTACTAGACTACGCAGCATCGTACTCTTACCTGAACCTGAAGGCCCGATAACAGCGACGGCTTCTCCCGCCTGGATATTGAAACTAACCTTCTTCAACACATCCAATTTGCCGAAGGATTTCTGTAAATCACTTACTTCTATCATGTTACTCATATTCAGACAGTCCCTCTACTCGAATTTAAAACGTTTCTCCAGTGCTTTGAAGAATAAAGTGAGCACCAGCGTCATCAGTAAGTAAATCACTCCCGCCACTACAAAGGGGGTTACAGTAAAGTCTCGATTCACTGCTGTTTTGGCATAGTTCAGTAGCTCAGGTACAGCAACGGCATACAGTAGAGCCGTATCTTTGACCAAGGAAATCGATTCGTTTGCCACGGCTGGCAAAGCTACCCTAAACATTTGCGCTAGAATTACCTTGCGCAGCGTTTGCCATTTACTCAGTCCGAGTACTTTGGCTGCTTCATGCTGCCCTTTATCAATGGAGAGCATACCCCCACGGAAGATCTCCGCGAAATAAGCCCCATAGTTAAGAATAAACCCAAGACTCGCCGCAACGAAGCGGTCCATGACCAGATATTCCCCGATCACCGGAATCTGTGGTAAACCAAAGCAAAAAAATAACAATTGCAGTAAAAGTGGTGTTCCCCGCATGACATAGATATAGGTATGTGCAATCCAAGCCACGGGCTTGATCACACTCTTCGCCATCAAAGTGACTAGGAACCCGAGCGGAATCGACACCAAAATAACAATAAGAAACAATAAAATAGTTGTACGCGCGCCTTCTAACATCGGCCCGGAAATTTGTATTATATAATCCATTTTCATTTCTCCAATAAACTCTGTATATTGACCTTCTATTTCAATACCTTATTCTCACCAAACCACTTCGTGGAGATCTTCTCAGCCGTTCCGTCGTTGTTCATTTCATCTAAAGCCTTTTGAAGTTCTTCCAGTAGTGCCTCATTGCCTTTCTTAATTCCAATACCGTACTGCTCAGGAGCAAGCGATTCATCTAGTAGCTTAAAGGTATTAGGCTCTTTTGACATATAATATCTGGCTACCACTTCATCAATGACTACACCGTCCAGGCGCTTAGTCTTCAAATCTGTGAGCGCTAGCACATTATCAGGAAATTCCGACAGATTAGCAATTTGGTCTTTAATCGGATTAGCATTTAAAGCATCGGCAGCGGAGGATAGACTTTGAAGTCCTACCTCTTTACCCGCCAAATCCTCAAGCTTTGAAATAGTGGAATCCGCTAATACGACTACTACCTGACTATTCTCAAGATAAGGCTTAGTGAATAACACCTTTTCCTTACGTTCATCTGTGATGGTATAACCATTCCAAATCATATCAATGCGCCCACTATTCAGTTCTGACTCCTTAGCTGACCAGTCAATAGGCTGAAAAGTGATTTCTTTGCCCATTTTCTCAGCTGCAGCTCTTGCATAGTCGATATCAAACCCAACAATTTCATTATTCTCATCTCTAAAGCCCATCGGAGCGAACTTATCATCAATCCCAATCACCAGCTTTCCATCCTTGCTCCCAGAAGACGAACAGCCTGATAAAGCTGCAATAACCATGATCATAAATAAAACTAAAAGTGCATTTTTCTTCATCTCTTTTATCCCCCATCGTTGACACAGTGCTGTGTGCTTTAGTTCGCTAATACGTTATCAGAGTATCATGATAACATGACAAATTAACTACGTCGATAGATTAGAGAAGTCTACATGTGTCAAATCTACAAAGATTTCAGACAACAAAAAAAAGACGACAGATCAAATCTGCCGCCTCAACAATATGAATGATTTAATTCCACTATCAGATTTAGCGCTTATCGTTCCAAAAATTGTTAGGCTCCATATCCGAAGTAATAATATGAAACGCATAGCCTTCTTTCTTCAGCGCCTCTAGGATGCGTGGAAGAACTTTAAGTGTAGCCTTTTGATCATGCATTAGAATCACTGGGCTGCTCTTCTTCAGACTATGAACTTCTCTCATAACCGTATTATAGATGGAATTACTATCGTTCTTATATCTCCAATCCTCAGAGTCAACGTTCCAATCCCACAGATGGTACCCTTGAGTTAGTATCTTATCTCTATAAGCTTTTGTTAAATAAGGCTTACTACCATAAGGTGTACGAATCAGCGTTGTACTTTGACCTGTAATCTTCTTCAGAATTGCATTATCGTCATTCATCTCTTTCAACGCAGAAGCTGGAGAAGCATAAAATTTATCTTTCACATGTGTCATGCCGTGCAAAGCAGGTGCATGTCCATCTTTCACTAAGCGTTTCACTTGAGACGCGTGTGCGTTCATGTTATTTCCTAACATGAAGAAGGTTGCCTTCGCATCATACTTCGCCAAGATATCAAGTAGTTGGGAGGTTGTAGCGGATGGGCCATCATCAAAGCTAAGATATACAACTTTCCCCTTTGTGCCTGTCGTCCCTGTAGTTACATTTTGTTGCAAATCCTTTTTATGTTGATTCACGAATGCAGCATCGTCTAATTTAGCCCCGGAATTATACACTCTTAATAAAGATTGAGCTGGCTTAAACGAAATTGAAAATCCAAGATGAGAGGTCATCTTCACAGGAACCATCGTTCTACCATTTTCCACAAATGTTTTCAGCGGGATAGTCTTTCCATTAGGGAGAAGAGCTGTTGCGTGATCATTCAGCAGTTCAATGGAACCGTTGTTCCCTTGAACATGAATACCAACACCCTCAAGGGTAAGATTCAGATTCAGTGCTAGTGACAAGTCACGCAGCGAAACATAATATGTATCCTTTATCGACACTGCATCAATTTTAGTTAATTTATCGTTCACCCCTAATTTTAGGGATCCTGCACCCGCAGCATTCACTGTATCTATCTCTCGTACCAAGCCCGTACATACGAATAATACTATAAATAATAGCCACACTTTCTTTTTAAACATCTCAAAAAATCTCCCATCTCGTATATTTACCTATAACATTATCATAGATTAATAGATAGAAATTTGAGAGATTGTAACTTAATACAGAATAATTTGTTACCCTTTTTAAGGCTTGCAGATATTTCGACAAAATTCATCAAATACGGATTTCGGCCAAATCCTGTCACACCAACAATAAATGGTTAAATTCCAATCCTTTTGCACAAAATAGATGTGTCCAAATTAGCAACTTTAGTAAATTATTGAACAAAGTTTGAACAGAAATAAATAACCATTAATCAGCGTGGCTACAGTGATCTTTATCATATCATTAGGAACTTGTAACAAATTGATCACACATATTTAACTTGATCGCCATTATTAAGGTCTATTATGGCTTAGATGGAAAAATAAGTCTTTTGCTTTCTTTCTCATTAGTTCTTACTATATATGAAGGTAATGATGAGGGTTAATTAATAGAAGTATTGAAGGAAGGAGCTTAAGCATGAACAAAAAGGGACCGTTATACGCTTTATTTCTCAGCCTAATTTTACTCTTGCCAGGATGCAGTTCAATCGCTGTTCTGAATCCGAAGGGGCCGGCTGCGAGAACTCTGTCTGACACGATCATCCTCTCCATTGTTGTGATGCTCGGTGTTCTAGCAGTTGTCTACATCTTATATGTCTTTGTACTTTTGAAGTACCGCGCTAAGAAAAGTAACGAAGATTATATTCCTCCTCACGAGGAAGGAAACAAATGGTTGGAGGCCATCTGGATTACAATCCCGATTATTATCGTGGCATTCCTCTCCGTGGTCACTGTCAAAACGACAGTAGATGTAGAAAACGTTGCAGCGGATTATAAAGATCAGAAACCGCTTGTAATCTACGCTTCCTCCTCCAACTGGAAATGGCATTTCAGCTATCCTGAGGAAGGTATTGAAACCGTAAACTACGTGAACATTCCAGTTCACCGCGCTGTTGAGTTCAGATTGTACTCTTTCGGTACGATCTCAAGTCTCTGGATCCCTCAATTGGGAGGACAGAAATATGCGATGAGTGACATGCTTACCACTCTGCATCTTTCAGCGGATACTGTAGGTTCTTATACCGGAAGAAATGCGAACTTTAATGGTAAGGGTTTTGCCCACATGGAGTTCGAAGCCCTTGCGATGACTGATAAGGACTATCAAGAATGGGTAAAAGACGTTAAAGAAACAGCAGGTCCATTAACCGAAGACGAATTCAAAAATCTTTTGAAAATGGAATATGTCGGACGCAAAACATACACCAACACTCACTTATCCTTTAGCCCTCCTCCAGGAGACCATGGCGACCATATGAGTAATAATGGCAAAGAAATGGATATGGATAATGGAACTATGGAACATCAGGATAATAAAGAAATTCATCCGTCTCCTGCACCATCTAGCGAGACAGAATTTAACAGTGAACCTAATCCAGAACTGGATGAACAGAGCACTACACATGAAGGACATTAGTCCATGTTAATTGAGCAACTTGAAAGGAGCGATTCCTAATGGATTGGGATAAATTTAAGGTCCATGGCGAACCCCTGATTTACGGGGCTATGGCAAGTATTGTTTTAGCTACAATCGGGATTATCGTCGGCCTAACCTATTTTAAAAAATGGGGATATTTATGGCGCGAATGGTTAACTACCGTTGACCACAAACGTATCGGGGTTATGTATATCCTTGCTGCGCTACTAATGCTTTTCCGCGGCGGCGTTGACGCTATTATGATGAAGCTGCAAACTGCAGCCCCAGACATGAAATTTCTTGACGCACAGCATTACAACGAGGTATTTACAACACACGGCTTGATCATGATCCTCTTTATGGCCATGCCGTTTATTATCGGTCTGATGAACGTTATCGTACCGCTACAAATCGGTGCCAGAGACGTTGCCTTCCCACGTCTTAACGCTGTCAGCTTCTGGCTCTTCTTCTTCGGAGCAATGCTGCTTAACATTTCGTTTGTTATCGGGGGATCACCAGATGCTGGTTGGTCTGCATACTTCCCACTAGCAAGTATAGAGTTCAGCCCAACGGTGGGTAACAACTACTACTCGCTCGCTCTACAAATATCAGGTATCGGTACACTCCTCACAGGCGTTAACTTTATTGTAACGATTCTGAAGATGCGTGCTCCTGGTATGAAGCTGATGAAAATGCCAATGTTTACATGGTCCGTGCTAATCACGAACGTAATTATCGTATTCGCTTTCCCAGTGCTTACGGTTGCGCTCGCTTTGATGATGTTCGACCGGTTATTCGGCTCTCAATTCTTCACGATGGCCAACGGCGGTATGGATATGTTATGGGCCAACCTTTTCTGGGTATGGGGACATCCAGAAGTATATATCGTTGTACTACCTGCCTTCGGTATTTATAGTGAAATTATCGCCACCTTCTCCAAAAAGAACCTGTATGGATATACATCCATGGTCTTTAGTATGTTGATCATCTCCCTCTTGTCCTTCTTAGTATGGGCTCACCATTTCTATACAATGGGTCAAGGCGCTATGGTTAACAGTTTCTTCTCGATTACTACTATGGCCATTGCCGTTCCAACAGGTGTGAAAATATTTAACTGGCTATTCACCTTACGAAAAGGGCGAATATCATTTACGACGCCGATGCTATATTCGCTTGCCTTTATCCCGATCTTTACGATTGGTGGGGTAACAGGTGTCATGCTGGCCATGGCCAGCGCCGATTATCAGTACCATAATACAATGTTCCTGGTAGCACATTTCCACTACGTTCTCATTCCAGGTGCTGTATTCGCCGTTATCGCAGGTTTCCACTACTGGTTCCCTAAAGTATTCGGCTTCCGTTTGAACGAACGTCTTGGTAAACATGCCTTCTGGTGGATTATTATTTCCTTTAACGTATCGTTCTTCCCACTGTTCCTTCTCGGACTTAAGGGAATGACACGTCGACAATACACTTATTCTGCGGATACCGGATTTGGTCCGCTCAGTATGGTCTCGTTCATAGGGGCGATAGGTCTTACAGTCGGATTTGTAATTCTGGTGTATAACATCTACTGGAGTACACGTTATGAACCAAGAGATACAAATGGAGATCCATGGGATGCACGTACACTGGAGTGGGCAACGAAAAGTCCGATTCCAGCTTACAACTTCGCAGTGGTTCCAACCGTAAAAACACGCGATGCCTACTGGTTCTCTAAACAAGACAACGTACCTCTATACGAAGATAAGATTACTAAGATTCATATGCCTAGCAATTCAGGCAAACCATTTATTCTGGGTGTTATCTTCTTCATTGCAGGATTCTCTCTGGTATTCAGTCTCTGGATTCCAGCCATTCTCTCTGGAGTAGGTATCCTCATCGTTCTAGCTGCTATGTCCTTCGATCGGGATCATGGATTCTACATCCCTGCAGAAGAAGTTATTGCTACTGAAAAGAAATTGCGGGGTGAGACAATATGAAAATAGATGCGTCTAAGCCGCTTGAATACTCAACAGAAGAGAATAGTAATAAAATCTTTGGCTTCTGGGTCTTTCTAGGAGCAGAGATTGCACTGTTCGCTACGTTGTTCACTGTTTACTTTGTAATGGTAGACCGTTTTGCCAGCGGCCCTAGCGGGCCGGACCTTTTTGAAATTGGTCCCGTGATGATCGAAACATTACTGCTGTTGACAAGCTCATTTACGATCGGTCTTGCAGTTCATGCTATGCGGCATGGTTACCAGAAAGCTATGATGGTCTTTTTCGGACTAACCCTACTAATGGGTCTCGGCTTCCTTGGTATTGAAATCATGGAGTTTGTCACTTATGTTCACGAAGGGGCTACACTTCAAACCAGCGGATTCCTATCCAGTCTCTTTGTACTGCTGGGAACACACGGAGCTCACGTATCGTTCGGGTTCCTGTGGGGTGCGGCTATCTTAATCCAGTTGAAGCGTCAAGGTATTACTCCGGCTACGGCCAATAAATCCTTTATCTTCTCGCTGTACTGGCATTTCTTGGACGTTGTCTGGATCTTTATTTTCAGTTTCGTCTATCTGAAAGGACTGATGTAGCATGATGAAGCAACTGTTTCCAATTCGCCATGTGATGGGTTTCTTAGCCTCTCTTGTCCTTTCTGTGGCTGCACTTGCTGTAATCTACCTTGATCTATCTAATAGTGCGAACATGGCTATCCTGCTTATTACAGCGCTCATTCAGGCTTCCCTGCAGCTCTTCCTGTTCATGCATATTGGAGAATCAGCTGATACCAAGAAAGAACTCTACATCAATATCGCCTATGCCTTATTCGTTGGCTTAGTTACGATCTTTGGTACGCTCTTCATCTTCGTATGGGGCTGGTATGCTTAACTCCATTCAATAACACACAAAAGGACGTCTCCAAAGCCTAAATGGCTCTGGGACGTCCTTTTTTTCATTTCGCGTTATAATTTAAATCGCGCTAAAGTCTTCTGCAGATCTTCCGCCAGCACCGCTAAATACTGAGCTGATGCGGACATTTCCTCCATAGCAGACAGTTGCTGCTGACTAGCTGCGCTGGTGTCCTGAACACCCACTGCCCCTTTATTGGATATTGCATTGACCTGTTCCATTGCTGCCGCTACACCTTGTGACTCTAAGGAGACATGTGCAACCGCCTCTCTAATCTCTTCCGTCTGCAGCGTAGCTTCTTTAATAGAACTTTGAATCTCATGAAACGCTTGAGATACGAGCTGACTTTGAGCTACGCCGTGAGAGACTAGCTCGGAGCCGAAAGCCATTGATTCTACTGCTCTTTCAGTTTGCTTTTGAATATGCGTAATAATATCCGTTACTTTCAGTGAACTGTTTCGCGTCGCTTCTGCAAGACCCCGAATTTCTCCGGCAACTACAGCAAAGCCACGTCCATGTTCTCCAGCTCTCGCTGCTTCAATAGAAGCATTAAGCGCCAGCAGGTTCGTCTGTGTTGCAATTCCGTTAATCGTAGTAATAATTGTATTTATATCCTGAGACAGCTGCCCAAGGTTACTAATAATCTCTTGGCTCTGAGTTACGCCGGAGTCGATTTCCTTCATCTGTTCAATGATGTTATCTACGGCGATTACCCCTTGATCTGTTGAACCAGAAGCGACTCCCATAAGATCGGACATTTCAAAACTGCTACTTTCTACGGCCGAAATATTATTGGTCATAGCTTGTATAGACTGAGAAGTACGATTAATGCTTTCCGTCTGTTCATCAAACCCCGCTGCAATCTCTCCAGAAGCTTCGGCGATCATTTGCGAAGCCAACGAGGTCTGCTCAGCACTAGCGCTCATCTCTTGCGATGAGGCTGATAACAATTCTGCACTCTCCGCAATGCCTTGCATCATCTTCCGTAAGCTCTCCAGCATATTGTTAAATGAGCTATTAATTTGGCCGATTTCATCCTTAGCGGTATATGTTGCTGTGACGGTTAAATCCCCATTTTCCGCCCGCTTCATTAAACCTTGCAGTTCCTTAAGAGGTTTCGTAATCAGTCGAATGATTGCAACACTAAGCACGATACAAATGATCCAAGAGAACGATATCAACACTATACTTTTAGTCTTCATGCTCTTAGCGGTAGCCGTAGACTCTGAATTATGATCTCCAGCTCCCTTTAGCAGCGAATCGCTTATTCCTTTAAGCATATTGATCATTTTCTCACGAGAATTACTAAACTCACCTGTGAATACTTGAAAGGCCTCTTGACTACCTTTGCTATCCGCAACCTGAATAATATTATCTCTTTGTGCACGATAGTCTGTTAAGGAGGACTCATATTCCTTTATTTTATTCACTACCGCACTATCATTGTACTGGACGGTCTTCAACTTGTTCAAAAGATTATTATTTTCCTGAACTTTCTCCGTAATGCTCTCTTTCAGTTGTTTGTTCTTGTTTACATCAACGCTCATCAAGCGCTCCAAGAGAAAAGCTTCAATGGCCCGATTGTTTGTACGCATTTGTCCCACGTAAGAAACAGGCAACAAGTTTTCATTATACGTCTCTGTTGTTTTTTGAGCCATTTTGTCCATGGTGATAAAGCCAGTTACCCCCACAATGTTCAACATGACTACAGAAAATACCAATAGAATCCCAATTTTGAATTTCACTTTCATATTCTTCATCTGCACTCCGCCTTCACATGATCTTACTAACTATCTATTTTTATCGGTAAGAAAGGCGAATAGTGTGATGATTTTTAAATAAAATCATGAATAAAATGTCGAAAAAAAGTTTCTGTTGTCAAATAATGCAACGAACGAAAACAAAAAAACGGACACTCGATCCGCTAATACTCCGAATCGTAGTGTCCGCCTAACAATAATCAATCGTACTTATTCACCCGATGAATAGTACCAATATAATATATCACCGTTCTCTAAAATGTAGCTGTCCGCGCTGATACTTGGATCAGCATCTCTATTCGTCTTATACTTCCATCCACTGCTAGGTCCGCCATCAAATTCGGACAAACCATCTATAGATTTCACGTATTTACTTCCAGCGTTTCCGGATGATACTACCTTATCGCCCAATTGACTAATCAATAAGCTATAAGCCGTTTCACCTTCTTTTAGCGATACTGTTGTACTGTTCAGAACCGTACCCTTCTTGTTATCCCCAACGACTGAAAGGGTAGCCGTAGCTTTAACAGGAGCAATAACATCTGAAGCAATGTTTAGTGACTGAGTATAACGCGCCACACTAGGGACACTATCTTTAGCATATCCGGTAACAATGATCGTATAGGTATTCGCTGGAAGACCTTGGTCAAATGCAGCTACACCCTTAGCATTTGTGATCGCCTTCTGATCACCGATCAAGACCTGCACGCCAGCGGCTGGAGAAGTCACTGGATCGGAAGTAAAGGTATCCTTATTCCACACCCATTTTTTCTGAGAAACTGTTACTGTGAAAGCTTCACCCGGCTTCGGCTGTGCAGAGGATACAACCGCAGTATCAACAACCTGTGTGGTTTCTCCGGCATAATATACAAGAACACGGTCGGATTCCTGTAATTCAAAAGCGTCCATACCCACACTTGGATAGATCCATTCACCGCTACGCCATACTACGAAGCTCCACCAGCCATCATAAAGGCCTTGAGTAACTCCATGAATACCCGATACAAAATTACCATACGACGATTTCGTGATATCTACTTTAAAATCATTGGATAACCCCAATTGCTGCAAAGCTTCAAGCGCATTGGAAGCCTTTAAAGTCCCCTCACCGATCAGTCCTTGCGGACCCTCAACGGTAAGTGAAGCCGTTACATGCTTAGGAATTACCTTTAGATCTTGAGTATATTTAGCTATCGATGGCGCTTTTCCTTCACGATAGCCTGTTACAGTCAGCTTGTAATCACCTGCTGGAACATTCCCTGAGAATAGCGCCTCGCCTTTAGCATTTGTTGTTACGATGCGATTTCCAATTTGGACCTGAACGCCAGATGCTTTGGCAGCTACCGGGGAGGATGTATTCGTTACAGCATCCCATTTCCATGTCTTACTAGTCACTACTACAGTAAAAGAATCGCCCTCTTTTAGGCTTGCTTTGGACACCGTTACCGAATCTACAAGTTTAGTATCATCTCCAGCATAATAAACCAAGACCTGATCTGAATCTTTAAGCGCAAAATCACTCATTCCAACATCAGGGTTGATCCATTGACCGTTACGGGATACGGCATACATCCATCCGTCATAGCCGCCATAGCTTCCGGCGGGAATGTTTCCAATTCCTGTGACATATGCACCGGAAGGATTCGTGATCGGCAAATTCGTCTGAAGAGCCAATTTCTCTAATGCACCAAGCACGTTGCTAGCATATCCATATCCTTGTGCTAAAGTACTCTTAGGACCCTCTACAGTAACAGGTGCATAGATTAAGGCATTCTGAACGGATGACTTAGAAAAATCGTATAACTTACCATTACTGCCTTTATAGAGTAGATTGTAGGCTACAAGCGCCTGAAGGCCTTGCTCAGTAGCTAGAATATTACTGCTTCCGCCACGGCTATGAGCGAAGCTTCCGTCAGCTAGACGGTAGGTCAGCAGGTTACCGATCAGATTCACTTTATTCTTGGTATATTCTAATCCACTTGGATCTACACCGAAGGATGTGAGACCTAGAATAGCTTGTGCAGCACTCTCAGCACTATCTCCGTAACCTCCATGACTATCCTGAGCATTAGAGAGCCAAGATACGGCTTGTAGCCCTGCTGTGTAAGCTTCTGGATTACGCTTATGTGCCGCTAGAGCGGTCAAAGCTATCGCTGTCATATCTGGCTCACTAGCGCCTGTCGTTAAGGCAAAGCCGCCATCTTGATTTTGCTTGGAGAGAATCTCAGCAATGAGCTTATCCGCTGTCCATTTCGCGTTATATGGAATGTTATATTTACCAGAGTCCAGTGCGAGCAAAGCATATACTGGATTATTAAGTGTCTGTCCACTGATTTTGTCATGATTATAGATCTTTTCTATTAAGTTATAGCCAGGTGTTGTTCCACTTCCAGCAAAGTTGGTAGGATCAGCACCTACCGCTCTTACTGCGAGTACGATTCTCGCATAATCCGTTACGCTCGCGAAATTCCCCTCTGCATCCTTCACCTTTTTCTCAAGAGCTAGACGGTAACCTGCTGGCAGTTTGTATCCCGCTTGAGCCAGCCCAATCGCTTGCCAATCCGACTGCACGCCACCCTTTAGAATAAATTCTGCAGCTGTATAGGTCGCATCCGCAACATTAATTCGCTCCGCCTGAGCAGCTGCATCGCTAGATTCATCTAGTCCGGTGCTAACACCTGCCTCTGCGAAGATGGTTCCTGCCGGAGCAAGGGATGTTCCTAAAATTGAAATGACCATGAATATGGCCAGTCCAAGTACAAAAAACTTGGAGGTGACTATTTTCTTCATTGTTCAACCTCTTTCTATAAAGGAATGGATACTACATAAAATAAGAGCGCACAACATAAAGACCGCCCCTATAAAGGGCGGTATAACCTTATTTTCATAATCATATCTATTAATACATAGCATGTCTATAGAAAAGCTTTGTATGAGTAACAAAAAAAGAACAGCAGAACCAAACCTTTCGGCATCGTCCTGCTGATCAGAAATTCCTTTATTCAGCTGTTCCTTCCGGACTTGCAGTTGGAGAAGGTTCAGCACTTGAGTTAACACCCAGTGTATCCTTTGGAGCGGGATCTACAATCAATGTAAATCTTCCCGCCTTGATCATACTTTTCTCTACGATGGTCGCTCCCGGTTCTAAGGTAACCTCCACCTGATAGGATGGCTGTACCCCTTCTGTGACAGATGTCGCGGATGGATCAACTGTGTTATTCTCCGCATCAGATGAAGGCGTTGGAGAAGGTGTGGCATCGGCTCCTGAGTTAGTAGCGTCCGCACCTTCAGCCGGTTCAGAATTAGCGCCTGTGGCATCCGCTGACGGAACTGGACAAGTTCCATGGCTAGCAGCGACTTTAAAGCTCTTATCCACCACATTGGATGAAGTCATCAGACTAATCTCCGTCGGATTAAATTGCACACAATCATCAGCTTTGGCAAACGTGAACACCAATATGCTGCTCCCCTTATCTCCTTCGACGCTCTGATCCTTCAAGTATACTGAAGCCGGAGGCAGCTCATTGCCTGCACTCTGAACGGGTGTCGGCTCAGGGCTTGTCCCCGGCAGAGCCGTCTTTGGATCATCCGGACGCAGCATACTGAATACGATAATTGCGATAATCACCAGAATGCCCGTGATGGAACCGGAGATCAGGAGTCGAAATCGACTGCGGCTGATCCAGCGCGCCAGCGGGGAAGCGAGCTGGGAGCGAGCTTCATTGTACACATTTTGAAGAGCAGGCCGTGC
Source organism: Paenibacillus sp. NPDC101420 (assembly GCF_050277435.1). Classification (NCBI taxonomy): domain Bacteria; kingdom Bacillati; phylum Bacillota; class Bacilli; order Caryophanales; family Paenibacillaceae; genus Paenibacillus; species Paenibacillus sp. NPDC101420. The sequence continues at coordinate 90,847 of NZ_JBNNSE010000006.1, read as the reverse complement.
TGTAGCAACATAGCTTTTACGGAACTCACGATTCTTGAAGGCTTCGCGGTCACTGCTCTGGAAATACTTCAGAATCGCCCGGCGGTAACCCGGATAAAGCTTTTTATTCGATATCGTAAATAAAGAATTTCCTTGAGACCATGCAAAAAATCGATAGATAACATCCTTATCGGTACCGGCTTTATGCTTTACTAATTCCAAGAGTGCGTCATAATCCAGTGGACCACCCTCGCGCTGACTGGTGTAGTAGAAAGCTAGAGGCAGACGTTCAAAAGGCTCTAGCACTCGGGCTTCCTTCAGTAAACGGCGACCGAGCAGTTGTACATCGTCCAGCTCCTTTGGAGATAAGCCTGCAAAAATCTCTTCATTCGGCTTCTCTTCACCAAACCAGCGATAAGCAGCACGGAGTGCATTTTCTTTCTGCTTGCTAATTCTATCTAGTGGCGGCTGCCAATCCACGACATTGCCATAACGTAAGAAAACAACCTCCAGTAAGTCCTCCTGCGTCATTTCAGTGAGGGATAGCCGGTTCAGCAAGAATCTGTCTGCAGATGCTGCCAGATCCTGCATGAGCGAGAGTACTTTAGAAGATACGCCTGTCCCTCTACGTCGATCTTTCTCCGCTTTATCTACAGTGCCATGAATTTCCGCCACCGCAGCAACCGGATCAGTCTCCAGTTGTAGCTTTTCTAGCAAATAATCCCTTACTGCATCCTGAGCAAAAGGTTGCTCTAACGCAGCTGGCAGAAAACGGCCCCAATGGAGTACAAAATTCAGAATGTCCACAGATTTAGATGCAGCAACTAGTCTTGATTCCATATAAGGTTCTAATAACTGCTTGCGGAAATACGCTTCAGACATTACCCGTTGAAAAAAAGCAGCGCTTAGCTCATCATTACTCTCAATGATACCGTAAGCTGCATTGAGAACATCTTTGCGTCCCGCTTCCACGCTATGAAGCATACCATTAATGAAATAATCAACAATTCTGACTTTGTAATTATGATCCTTGAGCACAAAATAATCCTTAAAGCACTCCATAATTGCAGGATCCGGGACATTCCTTTGCCGGACTAAATCAAATTCTCGGTCGAACCGCTCCAAGAAAATATCATTCAGTCGGATTCTGGAATGAATCGCCCCCTCCGCTTTAAGATAAGAGAGTAAACCACTTAGCACCGCGCTCTTGTTCTCTGTATATAAGTGCTCATTCCCCTGCTCAATCTCATAAAATACGGCTAACTCATTATAGAGAGCGAGCGATAGTTTATGCTCAGGACTTTCTCCGCGAAGGATCTGATCGGCAAAACTTACGAAATCGTCGAGATCCCCTGGATTCAGAAGTAAAAGCTTCCAAACCAGATCAGCATACGGCTGACGGGACTCGCCAAAATCTACATTCCCCATCCGACCCGAAACCAAATCGAATGTGAAGTCCTTCTCGATGCTGCGATCACCGGGACGGAGCGAGCCTTTTTCCACAAAGCTAAGATGAATATATTTACGGCTTTGCGGTTCATTCGCATACGTAATCACGCCTAATCTACGGCGGAATTCATACGGCAGCACGCTATATAAAATCTCTGTAAGCTCCACCGTACGTGCGGACAGCTCCGTGATAGGTACATTTAGAGCGATATAGATTTTTTTCTTACCTGCCACAGAGAGCATCACCGCTTGCAGCAATGCCTTAAATATCCCTTCATCAATCCCTAGCAAGCGTAATCCCGCTATAGGATCAGGTCGGCGATCCGTACGTATAACTGGAATAGCAGACAGCTCCGGCAAGGTTCCGCCCAGCTCTCCTTCATAACTTTTTGCGAAATCAGCATGCAGAAAGTCCCCGTAGCTCTGAATAATCTCCTCTGAACGTGAGGCCGGAACTACAAAGTTATGTGCAAAAAAGGCGCTCCGCTGGCCCGTAAAATCCGTCGCTTGATAACGACTCGTCCCAAGAACCGTGTCGCCATTCTCTGCATGGAACAGGTGCAGCGCACTAGGATATAGAGTCTCATCCTTCTCCCCACGCGCGGCCAGCTCTGCTGGAGCATCGTAAAGACAGAAGGGATGCAGTGTTTTTTTGATAAAATTATTGTCCAGACTATCCGATTTCGCTACTGTATCAAAACCTTCAGTGGAACGAAATAATCCGCGGCGTTCGCGGGTATACATTTGTTGGGCGATCTTAGACCCTGAGAAAACATTCACGGGCCGTCGCTCCCCTCAATATACTTCAGCTTATGCAGCAGCCAAATAAACGGCTCGTCTACACGAATCGGGCTTACTACACCCTCAATCTTCTGATTCACAGGATTACTGCCCAACGCAGATACCGCAAAATAGCCCGTATTCGAGAAGTACACATCCATCGTATCTTTAAAAGGTCTGTCCACCTTACCAATAAATCTGCGGATTTCTCCGTCGATGTTATGGAATTCATCCATATTCAATGTTTTGCGATGGACATAGTTATTGAACACATTACTGTTGGACTTGATGTAATCGCCATCCTCATCCTTCAGCGAATGCAGCATATCACTTTTCGCAAGAACGACTGCTGTTGGAATGTCAGTTTTGCTCTTTTCCTGATAGGCAATAAAATCACCGAACATCGTCAGCACAACATCACGCGGCTCGTCATATTGCGAGACCCATTCGCCCGGGCGATCACCGATGTTAATATGAATCTTCTCACGGATCGAACGGATTTGCAGCGGATCGACCATAAACAGAATACCGGCAGAGTTCTTAATATGTTGACCGTGTAGTCCGAGATAATCCTGATCCACCATGCCCTCACCCGCTACATCAAAGAACACAAGTGTCAGCGGCGGCTTTTCTTCATCCTTAAAAACAAATTGAAAGATAAACGGCTCCTGCATTTTCTCCTTCTGTGTGGAAGCTAGCAGATCCCCGCGTTCAAACAGCGGTTCTTCATAGAGCGTACGGAACTTACGGCTAATCTCCGCGTTGAGCGGCATACAAGCGGCATCGAAATGACCTGCTGTCGTATGCTGCAAGGTATGAATCAGCGCGGTCATATATACCGACTTCCCGACTTGGGAAGCTCCGATAATCGAGATAATGTTACTTGGAACCTTACCTGCAGTCACAGGCAGCTCGTTATGGCAAGATGGACATAGCCGTCTGCGTGTAAGCACTCCATAACGATCCGTAAGCCCTGTTAACACATGATCGGTATAATGATGGTATTCTTCCGGAATATCCGCCGGATTAATGATTGCTTCTATGTCATCCACCGTATCGAGCCCAAAGCGCTCACGGTATTTATTCAAGGCATCATCCTCGCCCAGCGCGTAATTCTCATCGTCCTCTCGGCTATGCATAGCCCGAAAGACTACATCCTCCGGAGAGAACTTAGTGAAGCAATACGGACACACAATATCATAAAAAAGCGGCCTTGGCTCCGGCTGATTCTTTTTCATAAAACGGCTAAAAAAAGACATCTACTCATCCTCCCAAAAGTTGTATCTGCGTATCTTGCTATGGACAGGCATTGTCCAACACTCGCTTGTACGCATAGACTGATCTTACTCCGGCACCAGCTCGTAATAAAGCCCATACTTAGGACCGTCGGTGAAAAAGATGCGTACAAAATCATCCTTACCGATCTCAATCGGCGGGAGTACATTGCGTCCAGGGGCGAAATCCTGTACAAAGGGAAAGAGAATACCATCCTCTTTCCCTGCCGGATGTCCTCCCCGTTTCTTAACATAACAGAGGACATCTCGAGCCACTGGAACTTCTGCCGTAATCGCCATATGTACGGTCTTTTGTTTTCCGAATAATCCTCTTTTTTGTTGAACGGAATAATAGATTCTGGCTTTGCCTGCACTGACCACCACACGGTTCGCACCGTCACTTTGCCTCACCAGCAGTGTCTCTCCGTTCTCAGCAAGGCGAGCGTATATGGTATAGGAGACTAGGCCGATCTCATCCAATCGATCACGGTATCCATTGTTAGATTTGTATTCCTCACGAGTGTAGAGCTTCATTCCGACCGGAGGAATATCCCCGGTGCCAATAGAAGCCTCTTCTGCGGAGGTCTTATGAATGTACACCGCCTGCACGCCGTCCGGCCAGCGCCATCTCAGCGTACAGAACCGTTCATCCACTTGAGATGTCACATCCGTTATTACCAGAGCGGAAGCATTATCCTCGGCGTACCTCATTACTGTAAACCCCTTTCAACTACTAGAATCCTTTGCTATTCCGATTTCTCCGTCGATCAGGAAAGCTTTCTGACGGTGGATTAGGAGCTGCATTATTTCTTCTATTACGGTAAATACGTCCTTCACCTACCGGAATGACGCCTGTAAATAATGAGATGATTGCAGCCAATATAAGAACAGCAAGGAGGCGAATTAGGCCGTCAGTGAAATTGTGCCCGCTAAGTCCAAATTCCAGAATAAGCCCTGCGAACAACCCTGAGATTACGCCGCCAATCCCGAAGCTTTTTGCTAAATGACGGTTATCAAACATAATACCAAGACCGAGTCCAAGTGCAGCACCGATTAGCATCAGCGACAAAATACGAACTGCAGCATAGTATGGACTATCTGCCGTAGCATCACTACGCACCGTAAGCAATGTCCGATCTCCCAAACGATCATAGATTTGCTGGAATACATCACCCAAAAGAGCCGTATCTGTCACATCATAATAGTGACCGCCCGTTATTTTCGCAATATCCTGCAGCAACTGGGTACCGGCAGGATCCTGCATCCCCAGACCAATGGTATTTACGGCAATGCCACGATCTATATAGGTCTGTAATTCTCGTGAGGTGTCGAAATTACTGACTCCGTCCGACAGCAAGATGACCATAGCGCCTTGATTTTTTCTGCCGTCACTGTCTATCTCCTTAAGTGCTTCCGAGATCGCACCACTTATGTTCGTGCCACCCTCAGTTGGTTTCAAGTTATCAATGGCAGTCAACACCTTCTCACGATTCTGCGAATCCGAGAGTGGTGTTAACGGCTGGACGACTACAGCTTCGTGGTTAAATGTCACCACCGCTACCTGATTGTCATTGTCCATTCTCGCAATTAACGCCTTAGCGGCTGAATAACGGCTGTTATCAGGATCACTCTGCGCCATACTGCCAGAGTCATCGATAGCCATTACAACATTTTTAACCGGTTTAGCACCGCCAAAATTCAGCTCATAAACGAATTCTGTTAATGCTCCAACTCCAAGTGCAAGGACAATCATCAGAGGCAGGAGCTTCCAGGATAAACCTAGGTAGCGCTGCTTCCACGAGGCTCCGTTCAGCCGTGGCGAGATCATTTCTGCAAGCAGACAACCGATGCCGATACCGAGTGCTACTATGGCAAAATAAATGCCTACGAGCAAGATGGAAGGCAGATCGTTGTACCAGCTTAGCAGCCACTCGCCAAAAAGAAAGGCGACCCCGCCGCCGATCAGACTGAAGAAGAGCAGGAGCAGATTGATTTTTCTCTGCATCGTTATACTTCCTTTCCGGGAGAAACCTGAATTGTACTCTTATGGCCTTAACATTGTTCGGGGGTTATGTAGCCCGATTAACGGGCTGCCCGGATGTGTAATCATCCCCCAGATTGCACTTTGTGCAATAGAATGGAATAAAAGAAACATCTATTTCTATTCTATTGCATAATGTGCATTGGAAATAAGGAGAAATGTCCCTATTCCAGAAATCTACTTAAATCTATTGTATCAAATACAACAGAACTCTAATTAAAGGTTATATCCGATGATTCTATTGCACAAAATGCAATAAAGAGACTCAAAGTGAGGGTACCCATCTATTACGCCATCAGCGCATCTCGGGAAGCTGCTCTTCACTCACCCCATGAAGCTGATAGCCATTCTGAGCATAGGTTTCATAATAAACCTTACCATTACGGTAGTAGAGCAGGTCTTCTAAATGGAAACCACCCATCAGATTTAGCTTCTCCACTCCGCTCCTGCGCTGTTCATGCACAAAGCCTAAGCGATAAATGCGGGTCGTCTCATCCACACCAAATGCATAGCGCAGGAATTCAGATGCGCTGTCTCCGAAGAAATATTTTTCCTCATGACGATGCTCTTGCGTGTATTCGAACAGACGAACATTGATCGTCGCGCTATCCTCCAGATTATGGTACAGACGCTTGAACAACTCTTCCTTGGATAGAACCTGACGGTTCTCATAAGCAGCCGCAACATTTGCACGCCGCAGCAATTCTTCTTCGAAAGATAGAGCAAACGGATCAGCCGTTAATATTTCCCGCTGACAAATGCCAATCAAACGCTCCGCTACCGCTTCTTTGCCTTGCTCTAAAAGCTTAGAAATGCTACCCATGTACTTGTCACTAAAGAATATTCCTGGCCCACGCCGGGTCTCGATCTCTTTCATTACTTCTTCTGTGACAACTCGATAGTATTCCATCACGTTCTGGCCAGTGGTTTCGTTCGTTCGCCCAATGCTGTCCATCACAGTAATACGTAACTCTTCTTCGAGCGTCTCCATAGCTTTCACACGGGCCACACATTCCACGTGAAGCTGCTCAAGCGCAGATTCCAAACGACTGCATAGCGCAAGCTCACTTTCCATACATAATAGCTCATATTTTTTGCCATATACCGCAGAGAATAAGTAATGAATGAAGTTGCGTACCGTTCGTTTGTCAAAAAGCGGCACACGCTGGAACGGTTGGCGCTCCACACTTTCCGCATAAAGATCCTCAAGCTCATCCTGCGCGGAGACAAGTGCTGAACGCAATCCTGTCATATGCTGACGCAAAGCATGCAGCACACTGCCACCCTCATCACGATCAGCTGTCCACTCCGCAAGCTGATAGAATGTTACTGCTGGCGTAGCTGTTTCCTGTGCCGCCAATAGGGTGCGCCATCCACGAAGAGGATGAATGCCTTCTACTCTCCGGTTAGACTCTGCGACAAAATTATTACGGAAATAAGCTTCGCCCCCATCACCGAACAGCTGCTGTTCAGCTTCACGAAGTGACAACTGCTTCAGCTCATTGTAGGACGGACGTCCATGGCTCATTAGCCCCGTCATTTCACTAAGGCCGTCTTTCTCCGGGACTAGCTGCGCCCTATGCTCCCGCAAACTATCAGGATCCAGCCCTAATAGAGATTGACGCTCGCGCATAGTCCATGGACTACCCTCACGCATATCCGCTGCAAGGCGCCGGAAGGCGTGATACAGCACGGCCAAGGCAATTTGGACATTAGGTCTTCTCACGCCAGAAAAGCCTGCGGAGGCGTAGCCTTGTCTTCCTGTGCTACCTCTAATACCGCTTTTGAAGGTCATATTGTTATAACCACCGTGTCCTGTAGCTTGATCAGAAGTCGGGCGGACACGATTCTTAAGTAGGCTAATATGGGAGATGATCTCATAGTTATCATCCATGCCGTGAGCCGACATCATGCCGCGCTCATTCTTATCGGAGAGCAGATACACAAGGTCAAATAAAGCGGAAGGACCATGACTCACTGGAATCGACAGACCATCCTCGGTTACAAGTAGCGGTGCATTAAACGTATAGTCCGTAGCTTGCATTCTGTCCAATTCACGCAGAAAAGCCAGCCCTACTGAGCTGGAATATCCAAAATTATCCCCTTGCTCCCGCTCATTGATTAAAGCGTAGAGATCCGTCTGTACCGACTTGAAGGACTGGCTGAGTATTGCTCGAGCCAGCAGTGTAATTTCTGGCAACAATACATTAAGCGGGTCATCGACCCGCGTAATGATAGAGAGATGGATCACGTCAAAAGATGAATATAGCCGTCCATAATCCGCTATACTGTTGCTCAGCCGCCGAATAACTTTATTCATTTCAGCAAGATAACGTTTATCCTCATGAAACTTGCGGTAAAGTTCATGACGCACAGTGCGTGGATCTGACCCTGCCATATCCGGCAAGGCCATGGCCAGCACCCGGTCTTTTCCTCCTGCATCAGAGCCCCTCTTACTTCTGTCTGTGTCCTCACTCTTCGTGCCTGACACAGCATGCAATGCCATAACACCGCCGGCGTTATCCCATTTTCGTTCGCAGCTATCCAGCACCGGACCGATGGCCGGAGCAACCTTGTCGCCTACGAACAGAAACAGGGCAGGGTAATGGATGCTGCTGCGTCCATCCCCTTTACTGCGCTGTGCCTCTTCCTGTACCGCATATTGTTCACCATAAGATAATGCCAGTGTTTTGATCATAGGCCTATTTCAACTTTCTGCGGATGCTGCCGAGTTTGCTAGTCATACTCTTGTAGAAACTATACATCTCATCGCCGCTCTCATACTCTACCCGTTCATACTCCAAGCTGTCGCGTGCTTCAAGGAAGGATACATACAGCCCTTCCAGCTTATAGAGCAATGGGGTTACGTCTTCAGCGGCAGTCATTTCACTCGCACGACGAGCTGCCTTACGCAGTAGAACGCTGCGGCTCTTCTCATCCAGCTCCCGGAAATGACGGTACACGGCATATTCCACGTAGCTACGTTCTTTCATCAAGTTGGCAAACGGCTCCCAAGCGTCCTCTTCTTCATCACGATCATAAACGTAGAGTGCGCCTTTCTTGATAATGCTGTCCGTGTACAACGCCTCGATGAATTGGTCCATCCACTTGTCTTCGTCCAGATATTGATGGAGCAGCCCTTCAAGCTCCGTTGCTTTTGCAGTCAGCTCAGCATATTTAGCTAGCTCAACACGAACACGAGAAATCAGCTGCGGTGAACGAATTAAATTCTCCTGTGCCATTTCTTTGTTAATGCTGCCAAAAATATCTTTAATGCCTTCGCGTTCCAAGCCCTTCTCGCGCAGATTCTTAAGTTCATCAGCCGCCTTCTTCACTTCTCCGAGATTCGGACGTGAAGAATTTAACTGCATATCAAATCCACTCAATAGAGCATCCATATCAAATGGTTTCGTGAACACAACAGAGTATCTGTTGCTTGTATTCTCGTCTACACCTTTTTCGATGATCACTCCGCTTGCCAACGCCTTTGCAAAGTCTGCACGTACACGTGCGTTATAATCACGTACACGAGAATTGACGTAGGTGTCACCCCATGATTTTTCCGGAATCGGAGAAGGCAGATACGTCCAGTTGTTCTTATCCGTCATCACCAGATGGCGGCCGATCCCTTCCTTATCTAGAATGGTCCGCTCATAGTTCTCTTCAAACACCCGCAGTGGCGTGTATACGAAGAGTGGCACACCGTTGCGGGTGTTAAGCCAGAAAATACGGTTTTTGACTTGGCTTTCTTTGATTGTAAATTGTGATTTGCCAAGCGCATTATTCTGATAATTACGAATCCCTTTCAGGATGCCAGGTGCTTTAACAGGTACGGAAACGAAGCCCCATGATGGGAAATGCAAGCTGCCCGAGCTGTTGCTAAGGTGGAAGGTAGGCACAGCCTCTTCGTCCAATTTACCGGCAATGATCCGCTCTACGAACTTATCCAGCGGCTCTTCATGGCCGAATTTCATCACAAGGAAATCTTCCATCGAACGGGTGATCAGATCCCCGAACTTATCACTAAGGAACTCTGAAATCGAGCGAACGATATCAATCTCCTGTTCCTTAACCCAACGTCCGGAATGCTTCAGCATTTCACGGGTGAAGTCGCGAATCAGGTCGTCGCCGTCCTTCTGATCCATGATTTTGGAGATCGTCGCCGAAATATCCGGCACGTTAACAATGTTCCAATAATAAGTTTTGTTTCCTTTATAATCCGCTTGCTCTTCACCATTGATAAGGATGTCCCCATTCTTGGCAAAAATCGAGCTAAGCGCACTAAGAATCTCCGTAAATACACCATAAATCCGGCTGTTTTCATCGTTTAAGAGCTCGTATAAGTCCTCATAAAATTGAATCATTTGCTCAGTACGTTCTACATCGGCATGCAGCCAATACTCATTGATTTTAGCGTCAATATAGGCATTTTTCTTCTTCTCTTTGGATACAAAAGCACTGCGTGCATCGCTCAGCTTCTCATCCGCACTGTCCTGCGCCGTCTCAATATCGCGTGGCAGACGCAGCAAGCTTTCACGTAAAGCCTCAATATAAGACTGAATCAGTTTCAAAATACAGAAGCCCTTCTCTGTGTACAGCAGGCGGGAAACGTAGAACGGCCCTTGCTCTGGGTGCAGGAAGATGCGCTCCAGCTCTTCACTGAAACGTCCAACAATTTCGCCAGGCAGCTGCTTTTTCGATTTAATATATTCCTCACGGGCACGAGCCAGGAAGTTCTGCTCCAGCTCTGTATCCATACTTACCACTTGATTCTTGACTACATTGGCATGACTCAAGCGTTCGCTGTTCTCGTATCCTGGCAATGGCTCAGGCACACGGGATTCAAAGGTTTTAATCATACTGTCGAGATCAATCCCAAGCTTACGTGCGAATTTCTCAACATCCTCTTGACCAGGCGCCTGCTGGAACATTTTTTCCATTTTATCAAACAAGCGGAAGGCCAGATAAGTCGTCATTTCCTCAATCGGAAGCACGGCAGACGAGGCGCCGATAATGTTGTACTCATAGTTAGCTGGATAAGTCTTATTCATCTGCGCAATATTGGTGCGGATATTACTGATATAGTCATGGATGGCGAATTCTTCACCAGACTGCTTTTCTTCACTTGCCATAAAGTTCGTGATGTTCTCAGCCGTTACGTTCATACAGTAATCATACGCATTCTCTAACAGCTTACCTTCGGTATTCGTTGCAGAGATCAAATGGCATAAATTAAACGGAGGCAGTGGAGAGTTTACCGTCAAAATATTCCCGTATTGCTGCTGGAATCGCTCCCCACGACTATCTACATTCATCCAGTAATCCAGCTCTTTTAGCGCCGCATAACCGTTCTTGCGAATATATTCACGCGTATGCTCACTTAGACTTTTATTAGACAGGTTCACGTCCGGTGTAAAGAGATAACCCAGTGTGTTCACTCGGTCAATACCGGCTGATCCATAATCACGTTCAATAATACCGCGTACGATATAGGCAATATCAAGGAACGCTCCACTACCTGTACCCCCTGACAGACCTGTCAAAAGGAAGACCATCAGCTTTTTGTTCGTGCCTACAGATAAGGTCTTGATCTTCTTATCAATCGCTCCTACAACCTGATTAATCTTGGTGAACAAGAGCAGACGTCCAGCCTGCCGCACACCAGCGGCACCGTTCATACCATCTGTGATACTCAGCTCGGGTGACAGCCAATCCGTGATGTACGAATCAAGGATACTGCGGTTCTGCAGCAATCCGCCGATTTCAGCATTCGCCAGCAATACAAATTCATTCTGTGGATCGAGTCCGATCCCTTTGTATTTCTTTCCGCGATCCTGTTCATTCGTTTCAAAAGCTAGAAACTCTACATTATCCGGCTTGTCCCGCTTCTTCTTGGATATCGGATCTTCTGGCAGCTTAAAGCGGCGGTTAATCTGATACTTAAGACGCAGCAGGGCATCAATGCCCGTGCCGCCTAGTCCAATAATCAGGATCGGATTATCAATCGTATCCACCCTGATCTTATCGCTGACAATCCCGCCGCCTAGTGATACATCCAATTGCTGTATATGCTCTCTTACTACTGGTTTCATATGCTTTATCCTCCTAAAAGTTTTGCGGAAGCTGTACTTCAGATTTCTTGCAAAACCACTTCTATACTAAATATTCGAGATAAATCGTCTTATCTACCGTGTGCAGGGACACTGAAACGCGGTCACCACTCTTCAGCTCAAGACCACGCGAGGCATCCGCAGCACGTCCGGATCTCTCTACAGTAATACCTTCTCCACTGCGTAACAGCAATCGGTCATTCTTAGCTGGTGTGAAAATAATGCTCTCGCTTTCCTTGAGCTCAGGCGCTAATTGCAGCAGCTGATGAAGGGTGAACTTGCCTCTGAATCCAGCAAGTTTCTTATATTGTGGGTAGGTCTTTTCACCCGTATTGCCGTCTTTAACCTCAATTACCAGCTGTCCAACAAAACCACGTGCCGATTTCTTATTCAGCACATACCATGCGGCAGCGGCTGCCAACACCAGAAGAATACCACCAATAATGTAATACAAGGTATTGGATGAAGCTTCTTTCAGAGGTTCTTCTTTGCCCGTTCCTGTCGAAGGACTGGTAGTTGCAGCGCCACCTGCCTTCGCGCTGATTTTTACAGGAGCACTTTCACGATAGAAACTGCTTTCCTCTGCACGAACCTTCAGCTCATAGTCATGGCTTTCTTTTACCTCGAAGGTGCCCTTAAAAACATCCCCGGAGTTATCCAGTTCGATTTCCTGTACATCACCTGTATCGATATCTGTAGCAAGCAGTACCGCCTTCATATCTTGATACAAATTACTGAGCGTTACCTGAGTACCATTGCTGAACAGGTGAGAGGTAATATCAATTTTATCACCTTTTTTATAGGTTGCTGATGGCAACGCATCGATCTTAAGCTCCAAATCATAGTTAAAAACTAGATTAATATCAATTTTATCCTTTGGCACACCTTTGACCTGAAGCTTCCAATCTCCTTCTTGCGGTGACAACAGCTTGATCAAGCTATAAGTAGAAGACTTCGACAGCACAACATCCTTGGACGGGATGGCGACAGCATTTCCTGAAGGATCAGTTAGCTTCGCGGTCACAGGCTGTGACGACATAATTGAGATATTGGCTTCCAAAACACTGCCGTTAGGCACGTTGACAGTCACATCCTGATAATCCCCATTTGCAGTGATCGACTGCACAGGTACTACCTTTAACTTCAGATGACTAGCAAAAATTTCACTAAGTATTTGCGGAAGATCATCTGCGGAGTCCGTCGAAAATGCTTTACCACCTGTCTCAGTGGACAGATCAGCGAGTTTCTGTTTATTCAGCTTGCCGTCTGCGTTAAGACCAATCGTATAAATGGGATAGCCATTCTTCTTAGCGATTTCCACGGCTGCATTCAATTCTTTATCCGATTCGCTTTGCGTCCGGCCTGTTGATTTGTTGAAATCGTTATTGCCGTCAGCTAGCATTACGATGATTGGCTCATGTTTCGGATCGCTACCATTCTGGAGCACCTTCACAGCTTCTTCCACACCGACAGCAATGTCGGTATAAGCTCCACGGTCCAGTCCATCAATAAAATCCTTCAAATCCTGTTTATCTGTCTCTGAGTTAATTTCCAGCAGGGCCTTCTCCCGCTGTACCTTGTCGGTATAGGCAACAATACCTACTTTATCACCTTGGGTGGATAGCATATCTATGAACATTTTCATCGCTTCGTTCGCGACTTTGTTCTTGTCACTAGTCTTCATGGAGTTGCTGACATCGATAAGAAGCACCGCATCAATGTGAGATTGCGCCGACGTTGCCGCATAGGCCTGAACCGCTGCAAAAGGTGAGGCAGCAAGACATAGCGCCAGCAGTAATGCCGGGAAGATACGTTGAAAAAGTGTCTTAGTTGTTCTGTTACTTTGATATTTACGAAGCATAAATAGGGCTCCTCTTGTGTTATATTAGGCACATATGACAGCTTCAGCACTGTCGCTAAAATCTGTAAATAGTATGCCATTATGATATAATTAAACCTTGTAAACTTCAACTTTAGGACCGCCGGACCAAAGTAGCAATGATGCATAGAGTTATCATTCTATGAGCCATCCAGACTGCGAGGCGTCTATGAGAAAGGACTGTTCCATGATTTCATACGTCATTCTTGGGATTACGTTCCTAATTGTCGTAATTCAGATTTCCATCTATGCTGCACGCCAACGTAAACCACTAACTCGAGATGATATTAACGACCGCCTGCTGGCCGCTTTGAACGGAGGCGATAAAGGCCGTGAATAAGAAAAGACCTGTTACCTTTCGCCCTTTCAAGGCTCCTCGTTACGCTTATGACAAGCTTCGTATTTGTCGCCACTGCGGACAATACACTGCTCTCGGTGAAGATCGATGCACCAAATGCGGTAAAGACTCGCTTATTACGGTAGAGAAGCAAGCTGCATCCATTGCAGGAAGAAAAATGCATACGCGCCTCCTACTCATCTTACTGCTTACACTAGCTTCCGTCTATTTTGGGAATAGCATAGAGCAGATGATGTTATGCGGTGCCGGAGGGATTCTCCTCGCTGGACTATTGTACTATACGCAGCGAAAAGCACGGCAGAACGAGAATCTTCGTTCTCTTAACGAGCTGCTTGACCGAGGGATTGGCATCATCAAAGAGGGACTGGAGATCAACCGTCAGGAGGCTGTCTCCGTACTCCGTGAGGATGATGTGCTTGCCTACGAGAAGCTGCGCGAACTCTCCATCCTGCTTCGTGGTGACCGGATCGCACGGCAGCGTATCGCCTTGCTGCATGGATTTTTGCTTCGCAAGGATATGGATTTAGAACTGGAGCAGCTTCTTCTTAAGGATTTCGAGCCGCTGCTAGCCGAATATATCGGCGAGATCGCTAAAGTCCGTCCTGATCTGATCAAAGATCGTACACTACGATACGTAAAGAACTATGAAGTAGAAATTCGTCATATGAATAATGGTATGACCATCCTTACGGGAGTTGCCGGAGCTGCAGTAAGAATGAAGCGTTATGCCCTGCTCTACTCCAGTATGATCGGCCGATACGTGCAAGATCTACCTAAAGACCGCTTTATGCGGTTATCCAAACTCATTGCTGCTAATCCCCATGAACCGTGGAATGGCTTGGACCAAAGAGTAGCGGACATTCGTGAAGCCAAATACCGCTGGGACCCCGAAGTTCAATAGAATAAAGAATGATGTGAAACTATGCTTTCTTATATTTTGAAAAAAGAGGCTACTCTATATGACGTTCAAACAATTAATAACCCTGCGAAACTTTATGATCATTTTGTGTATAAGTATGTTTGTGATGCTTGGACAGAAGGTTTTTCTCATCGCCGACAAAATACAAATAACCAAGGAAGCCGACCGTCTCTATGCTGCTGGCGATCTGATAAGTGCAGAGAATCAGTATCGCCTAGCGGCGGCAAACCATTCCATTCTTTATATGGAAGAAAAGGTTGCGAAGCGACTTGATGAGCTGTCACCAATCACGGCCATCCGCCAAGGTTTGAAGGCCTTGGTATCTTCCGCTAAAGCACAAGCTGCGACTAAAGATTTCACCGGATTTATGAAAAGTTATGATACTCTCCTCAGCTTAAAAGCTACATATATGAAGCCCGGTGGTCCTTATGAATCCTATTATCGCCAGTTATCGACCGATTCAGGCATTTCTGACCAGTTCATAACCTACTTCCGAGAATTTAAGGAGCAGTTTCTTACCGAACTTGCTCAGAGCCAAGATGGAAACAAGAGTGAAGAAGACACTTTTAAATGGAATCTGTTGCAGATTCCCGATGCCTATTACGGAAGCGCTGCATCCAAGGAGGAGTTGCTAGCCTCCAAGTTCAAAAGTCATGATACAGCTAAACTAAAAGCCTTAGCAGGCACAGGAAACTTTACAGGCATGCTGGAGAGCACCCTCTCCATGATGAATGCTTACAGCCAGCATAGTTACGAAGCGCCATGGGTACTTGGGCAGGCAGAAAGTAGCGGAAAGATCATCCTGAACAAAGATCTAGAGAGCGATAACATCACCGCCTTTGCTGGGCATGCTGTTGCTTATCGTAATTTTGCAGGATCGGCAGGGATTACTTCATCCAAAGTACTAACCTTAGTAGATACTAGTAAAGCTAAACTACTTAAAAATGCCAAGCGCATGACCAGTAAAGGTCAATATGCTGAAGCTATTCAGCTATACAGTGATCTTGCTCCGTTAGAGGATACTTCTTCAATCATAGCCGCTACAAGATTGGCTTGGAATATTGCCGAGCCTGTGCGCCTTCTCCCGGGCGGTGAAGAGCAAGGCAGATATGGGAACGTCATCTCCAGCAAGGGACTACACGATAAGAAGGTCATTGTGGCTGGAACGGATAGCAATGGTGTCCTCTATTATGCAGCAATGAATAGCGACGAAAGTGTCATAACTTTAACTGGAAATATTTTACCAAAATTCGAGAGTCTGCGCAGTCTAACTTTTAATGACCAGCTTGCTGCTTCTTCAGGTTCTGGTGCCCCCGTGGTTCTGGCTGAATCTGAGGTCGAAGGTGGACGTACCCTTTTTACAGCATATGAAATGAAATCGGATAGTATTTCGCAGTTGTTTTCAGTGTCTGGAGATAGCTATGAACTGCAGTCCGATGATTCCTTACTCGTATCTAACGCGGATCTCGGAGACGGTGTCGTTGGACAGACGGCACGTTATCGTAAAGTAGATGGCAGCTATCAATTTGCTGAGATTGTTCAGGAGTATGCGGTAATTTCAGCTTCCGATGTAGCGCTTCATCCTTTTGAAAAGGTATCTTTTCACTGTGAAATCGTCGCAGAAAACTTCGGTAATATGCTGGCTTACTCGAATGGGGTTTATATTTTGCTTCAAGGAGACTTGGGTTCCGTTACAGGTAACGCGTTAGTTAGTGGTCAATATCAGAACGGTTATCAGCTTGTTGGAACGGAAATGGGAGAGCAATATGTGCCTGTGTTTGTGGTAGAATCCGTGGGTAGTATGAGTTTTGGACAGTAGAATATATGAGATAACTGCTTAGTCGAATTGAGAGATCGCTCATCGTGACGAATGTGAAACTTTATATACATGAACCTAGGATCACCATGTCCGCTTAGTTTTTTTGTCCAAGGGGTGTCGGTAGCCCGTCTATACTTGTGGTGTTCTTCTCTTGTCTATATTCTTTCAGACCTGCTTCGCCCTTTTGGATAGACCAACGTTGTAACGTCTCTCGCTCACCATCATAACTCATAAATGGGACCGAAAATCCGCAGGAAGTCTGTACCTTATGAACATCAATTAAAATGATCTGTCTAGCTCCAGGCAGAGGTGTAAAAATAGGGTACAGTGCTTCCCATTCTGATGAACCAGGCAGGATTACTGTCCCTGTTCCATACAGTCTCAGAATATTCGGCGGTCCTTCAAACGCACAAAACATAACCGTCACTCTTCCATTTTCCAGCAGATGTGCGCTCGTCTCATTACCACTACCGGTCATATCGAGATAAGCCACTTGATTAGGAGACAAAATCCGCAAACAATCATGACCCTTAGGTGAAAGATTAACATGCCCCTCTTCAGATAGCGGCGCTGACCCTACGAAAAAAAGATGCTGCCGAAGAATAAACTCCTGATGTGCAGGTAATATAGCCGTGAATTGTTTTCCCATTTGGTGTTCTCCGTTTCGTTTTGGTTTGTGTGTGATTTGTTGGGTGGGACTGTCATGCTCCATCGAACATATAAACTAAACCAGCTACTTCAGCTACACTTCCTTAGTTCAACTCCATCAAAATCCATCCACTTCACTCAACAAGTTATTTCATTTACACTCCACTTGCTCCATCTACTTCCAAACGGTTTGGAGCATCATTAGGGTAAATGTAGGGTATTTTTGCCCCTCTTTCTTGCTTTTTGGGCTCTTTGAGGCAAATGTAGGGTATTTTTACCCCTCTTTCTTGCTTTTTGGGCTCTTTCCGGTAAATGTAGGGTATTTTTACTCCTCTTTCTCGCTATTTGGGATCTTTGGGGCAAATGTAGGGTATTTTTACCCCTCTTTCTTGCTTTTTGGGCTCTTTCCGGTAAATGTAGGGTACTTTTGCCCCTCTTTCTTGCTTTTTGGGCTCTTTGCGGTAAATGTAGGGCATTTCTGCCCTTGAAGATTGCTACTTCAGCTAGACGCAGCTAATGTGGGAGATTTTTACCGTTCTGTTGCACCACTTCGGCCTAACACAGCGAATGGTACGAAATTTTTACCGTTTACTGGTTAACGACACATCCGCATTTAAATATGAAGCGTATTTACTCATTCCTTCTATTGATATATATTCGTTTTATTCGTTGAGTAACCCTTCACCCTCACCCAAGGGATTCAGCTCATCCGCGAAAAAAGGAACTGCCTCTCGGCAGCCCCAAATCCCCACGAAACATTTCTTTTAGCTAAAATATCTTTCACCCGATCTACTCAATCGCAATATAAATCTCAACCTGCGTGTTAGCAGGATCAAAATTCCGCGAATCATAAATTTCAAAATCGCCCGTGTAAGTTCTTACCTCTGTAGATGCCTTAAAATAAGCCCAAATATCCCCCCATGCTTGCGAGACTACTTCAAATACCGGACCTTTTTTCGTCGTAAAAACCATATACTTGCTCTCCGGAACAGCCGCACTCACGATGCCTCTATCCGCTAAATATCTCTCCCCAGCCACTTCATGCCCAATCACAACGGTATAAGCTCCTGACGCATCACTCTCATAATCTGTATACAAGGCATAGATATACTCAGGCTTAACCGTATCCATCTGCCCCGCAATATTACTTTGGAAATACGTTTCCCACAGCCGCGATAAGCCCCCATCGGGACCCATTTCTACTTCATTTGTCGTACGTATGCTAACCCCAGCCAATGTCATTTTCGGTTTTTGTGCAAAATAAGTATTCATTATTCTCCCTCATTTCCTGTAATTGATTTCAGTATACACAAGGGAAGTGGACATCTGTCTGTCCAGTTAGAGCAGAATTATCGATTTGGGTTATAAAAGCATCAATGGGGTAATTAATAGTATGGAACTACACTCGAAGGGAATGACTCCAGCATGTCAAAAATTAAATTAGCCGTCATCTACTACAGTGCCACAGGAACTAACTACCAGCTAGCACAGTGGGCCGCGGAAAGCGCCGAGAAAGCAGGAGCTGAGGTAAAACTGCTGAAGGTGCAGGAGCTGGTTCCCGAGGACAAAATTGCGGCAAATCCGGCGATGAAGGCCCTGGCTGAGAAGACAAAAGATATCCCAGTCGCAACACCCGACGATATTGTCGAGGCCGATGCGATTATTTTCAGTTCTCCAACCCGTTACGGTAACATTGCTTCTCAAATGAAGCAGTTCATTGATACAACCGGAGGGATTTGGGGCAAAGGACTCACCGTAAACAAAGTCGTCAGCGCCATGAGCTCAGCACAGAATCCACATGGAGGACAGGAAGCAACGATCTTGGCACTCTACACATCGATGTATCACTGGGGAGCGATTGTCGCAGCACCAGGTTACACAGATCCCGTCACATTTGGAGCGGGAGGCAACCCGTACGGAACAAGCGTCAGTGTAGATGGAGACGGTAAAATGATCGAAGAGCAGGATCGGATCCGTGATGCTGTTTTTCATCAAGCGAAGCGCACCGTTGAAGTGGCCGGCTGGGTCCAAGCAGGCAAAAGTAAAAACGCCAATAGTCAGAACTAGACTTCCACCTATCGTTCGATATAGCAAACACCCCTCGGAGCTACCTTGTAGCGTGTAAACCGAGGGGTGTTGTTTATTTTATTTACTCTCCAGGATACTTAAGACCCCACTGCGCACGTATTTGATCCAGCAGTTTCAGAATCGCTAACGATTCATCCAGTGACATGACTGGGCTTTCTGTTAGCCCTGCTTGTAGACAACGGCCTACTTCCTCTGCTTCAAAACAATATCCAATAGAAGCTCGATCATCCACAAAGCTCTCTACCTTCTCATCCCCTATATAAAGCGAAGCAGATTTCGGGTTCACTAACGTCCCTTCAACAATTATACGACCCTCTGTTCCAAACACATGCGCTTCCTCCAGCATATTAAGACGAATGCCGCCGTTCAACGAAGCGGTTTTTCCATTGCCATAATTCAGCAGCATGGAGAAATGCTCGTCCACTCCAGTCTCACCAATATGCACCGTACTGGAGATAGATTCAGGATGAGGTCCAAACACCATCGAGGCAAAAGAAACCGGATAAATCCCAACATCCAGCAGCGCGCCTCCGCCCAGCTTCGGATTCAGCAATCTGCTTTCCGGATTCCAGTCGGTGCGAAATCCTAAGTCTGCCTTCACCAAGCGAACTTCACCGATTCTACCCTCGGCGATCCATTCTCTAACCTTCACAATCGCCGGGATGTAACGACTCCACATGGCCTCCATCAGGAACAGCTTATGATCTCTAGCGTAGGCCACCACTTCTTCCAATTCTCCGCTATTCACGGTAAAAGGCTTCTCACATAGGACAGCTTTGCCTGCACGTAGCGCCAATAATGCATTTTCTTTATGAAAAGGATGTGGCGTTCCAATATATACCGCGTCTACATTCGGGTCATTTACCAATTCCTCATAAGTAGCATAAGCATGTGGTACTTCATGATCCCTCGCGAATTTATCTGCACTTTCCTGTGAACGCGAACCCACGGCATATGCCACGCCATTGCTGGCGTGAGCTAAATCAGTAACAAACTGATGGGCAATCCAGCCTGTACTGAGAATTCCCCATCTTACCTTGTAAGCGTTATCCATTTTCATATGCATGTTCCTCCTAATCCTTCTGCTAAGTCTCTTTTAATTCTATCAGACCATTCTAATAAATGTATAGGAACTGATGCCAGCAAACACCACCGTCACCACCAAAATAGCAATATTCCAGATCCTGCTCAAAGCCGCTGAATGCTCGTTAGAACTCTGAATAAACGCTTTTTGCAAAAGGAACTGCAGGAGTTTCATGATTATAAATCCCAAACATCCAAGCCCGCTTTGCAAAATAACCTCCAGACTAGACTTACTTACAAATCTATCAGCCATGTTCCCATCGTAATGGATCGGGACCCTATCAGGCATTTTGGAATATAGGAATAAATAAATAGCTACAGGAATTAAGGCTACCACACCGCTTAAGATCATCATCAGTTTGGTTTTGGACAACATTAATAACCTCCTTATACGGAACAATAATCTCTAGTTATTCTCCTTCCACTTCAATCAAAAATATCCGTTCCTTAAATCCACCACGACTTTCAGCTTTCTCCGCACGAAGCTCCTCCAGCTCTGCGCTATTACTTCCATGGGTCTCCGCCAGCGCTTGAATTACTTCCAGCATGTCGGCAAGCTCCTCTAGAGCTTCTTCATTACTCACTGCCCGAAAATACTCCTCCGACTCTTCTTTCAATTTTTTACGTAGTTCAGTTATGTATTCTTTGGACTCTAATATTCTTGTTTTAAAGTCTTTACCTTGAGAAGCTATCAGGTTGGGAATTCCGTCACGCACTAGCTTTTCATATATGGGCACTTAAGTTCTTCCCTTCTACTTGATGTTCGGACTGCCTTCACACTTGATCTGACCCCACCACTAGCCGTACTACAAAAGGAATATCTGCAGGAGCAAAAGTGAACTGACCGAGTGTAGTTGGAAACACCCACCTATATTCATCGTGATCGACAAGTTCAATTACACCTCCCAGATATCGGGCTTTCCAAGCAAACAGTCTGATCTCGACACTTCCATAGTTGTGCTCGTTCACGCCAAAGCTTTCATAGGGAAGGATTGTTATCCCCATCTCCTCCTGAAGCTCTCTTTGCAGACAATCTGCGATGCTTTCATCCTGCTCTATTTTGCCGCCAGGAAATTCCCACAGACCTGCCTGAGATTTACCTTGCCTGCGCCGAGCAATAAGAATCTGTCCTTCTTCATTATGTATAATCGCTGCCGCCACCTGGATCACAAGGAACACCTCCTTTATTGCTATTTATTAGACAGATACTTCTATTAAAACATACATTTCATTCCAAACCAAAGAGACTCTCCCAAAAGCTATTAGGCCCGGGAAAGTCTCTTCCGTACAGTTTCTCTATAAATTCACAGCAAAGTCTTCTTTACGGAAAGACTGCTGCTATTTCTTCAGCACAAGCTCTAATCGGACCTCAAGATTGTTCTCCGTATCCAGCACAACGGTGTGTGGATTGCTTAAGCCAAAATCAGAAAAAGCCACTGTAGTTGTACCCGACAGCATCAGCTGTCCACCACTGTACGCTGCTTGAGACTGGAAGGAAACGTCCTTTTCCACACCCTTCACTGTAAGCGTTCCTTGCATTTCAACCGGCACAGTGGCTCCTTCGGTCCATTCCGTTGGCAGCTCCGAGAATGATTTCACAACAAACGTAGATTGTGGGAATTCCGTAACGGCTAGAAAGTCTTCCCCTTTTACATGCTCATCTCTTTGACCATTGCCAGATTCCAGAGCGCTCATATCTACTGACCCTTCTCCAACCATCGAAGTAGAATCTTCTATATTAACTTTCCAGGTACCTTGAACTTTGTTATCCACGAAGTTTACTGTTTCTTTAGAGGTGGTTACTGACCAATATACTTTAGAAGCATCCGTAACCGTCCAATCACCGTTTAATTGATCGGCTGTGACCGTCGCTCCTGCTGGTGCTCCAGTGTTAGTCGTGCTTTCTCCATTACCGGCTGTTGTGGCTTGCCCTGGAATCACGGACTCGATCTGTACATTATTGCCCAGCGATTTATCCAGCAATGTATAACCTGTGACTACTCCTACGATAATGACTCCTGCAGCGATCAAGGCTATTCTTTTTCTCTTCATCCTGTTCCCTCCAATATTCAAAATATTCTGTATATTTTCAAGCTCGTCCCTCATTCTAACAAAGCAATAAGTCGGGAAGAAGTCAGAGCAGAGCGAGCTATGATGTGTTAAACTTGTCGTAATTTTATAGATTGGAGGACCACCACATGATGAGATCCATTCTAATTGTTGAAGATGAGGAAGCTATCTCCAGGGTCCTCAGTGCCTATCTGAAAAAAGCAGGCTTCCATGTCACCCGTGTAGCCGACGGACGTGCTGCGCTGGAGTCTTTTGCTATAACACCTCCCTCATTAGTATTACTCGACATCATGCTGCCAAACATGGACGGCTTTGAACTGCTAAAGCTGATCCGTGAAAAAAGCAGCTGTCCCGTGATCATGCTCACCGCAAGGGACGGGATCAATGACCGACTAGCCGGTCTCGACGGCGGTGCGGATGATTATAT
The DNA here is from genome assembly GCF_050277435.1 of Paenibacillus sp. NPDC101420. Lineage (NCBI taxonomy): Bacteria > Bacillati > Bacillota > Bacilli > Caryophanales > Paenibacillaceae > Paenibacillus > Paenibacillus sp. NPDC101420. The sequence continues at coordinate 67,923 of NZ_JBNNSE010000006.1, read as the reverse complement.
GTCTAAGCCCTTTATTCCTGAGGAAGTGGTGGCACGCGTGAATGCTGTGTTACGCCGTCCTTCGCAGTGGTCCGATGGTAGCCGCAAACGGCATTATGGCAGTTTGTTTATCGACTTTACTGCACGAGCTGTCTTTTTAAACGGGGTTGAGCTGAGTCTTAGTCCACGCGATATGTCGGTCATGTTATTTCTGGCTGAAAGACCTAATCAAATATGTACTCGCGAGCAATTATTAGAACATGTCTGGGAGATGGATTACGAAGGAAGTGACCGGGCCGTGGACTTGTCTATCAAAAGACTTCGCCAAGCGCTGTCGCATTGGCCAGTAGATGAGGGGGAAATCCGTACCCTGAGAGGAACAGGATATCAATTATGGACAACCTAAAGAAAAGCAGCCCCAAACGTACTTCGATTCTCTCCTATTGGACGATTCGTTACCTGCTCATCATTAGTGTTGGCCTCCTGCTAACTGCACTAACGACGTTCTGGTGGATCCAACAAGAAGCTATGAGTAATCGGATGCAGACTACTGGATTATTAGCACAGGAGATTGCCGACCGGAGCGTAAATCATGAGGGTTCAATAGAGATCAGCCAGAATCTTGGAATGCTCATTGAAGACCGAAAACGATTCTTCAAGTTAACCGTAGAAATGTGTGTAATCATTACGGATCAGCAAGATCAGATGCTGTACTCTATGCCGCCTCTAACTGAAGATGAGATGAGGCATAAACTTAATGATAGCCTTAACGACTCTCGCAGCCCGGAGTTCAAAGCTGCAGTAGCGTCCATAAAATCGGATGGCAAAACGCTTGGACAGGTGATTGTCCTTCAATCCAAGAAATCGCTGAGGCATATCCCTCAGGAGGAGATCATTTTTTTCTCCATCCTGTTGCTATTTCTAATCATATTAAGTTGGCTAACCATTTACCTCTTGTCTCGTAAACTGGCAAAACCGATCCAGAAAGTAGCCAAAGCAGCCGCTCAAATCAGTCATGGCCGTTATGATATCGTTCTGGATAAGGACGCCAAAGAACGAGAAATCCATGAACTGATGTTGTCTTTTGAAGAGATGGCAGGCAAGTTACAACAATTTGAGCAGTCCCGTGCGGTTATGTTAGCCGGTGTATCCCATGAACTAAAGACACCAGTAACCTCTATTAAAGGCCTAATCCATGCCGTTCGTGAAGGGGTTGTCGAAGACGATGAAGCTGTGGAATTTCTAGATATTGCTTTGCAGGAAGCTGGACGATTGCAACGGATGGTTGCCGATCTTCTGGATTACAACGCACTGACTGCAGGAATCGTCTCTGTCCGTCACGATCGACTGGATGCCGTGCCACTGTTATCTGAAATCGTGTATCAATGGAAGCTGACACAAGCGGATGAAGTTGCGGAGCCTATGCTCCATATGCCAAGAACTCCCTTATTTTTGTGTGGGGACCCGCTACGTATCCAACAAATCATCGTCAATTTACTTAATAACAGTGTACAAGCCAAAGCCCCAGACCGAATGGTGCAGCTTACAGTAGAGTTGCTTGAACAGCAAGGTCATGGCATGGCGGAGATTCGTGTTCAGGATAATGGGCTGGGCATCTCATCGAATCATAGTGAACACGTCTTCGAGGCTTTTTTCCGAGGTAGCGACAAACAGAGCACACTACGTGGTCTGGGACTCGGTCTCACCTTCAGCCGTCTTTTGGCCGAATCAATGAACGGAAGCCTTGTGCTTGAGAAGCACTCCCAGGAAGGCTGTACCTTCGTGCTGTCTCTGCCGCTTGATCACTAAAAAATAGTCTGCGGGCCATCGTCATGGTATAATCATGTGCACAATCACACCGAAAACCGGAGGCTGTATATGCTTACTTTTGAACAAAAATTAGCGATTCTCGACTCTTACCCCCAACTGGAACGTAAAAACGTATCCCTTGGGCGCGTGAACTATCACTACGAGGAAAGCCAGCATGATAAGAAAACCGTTGCTTACCATCTGCATCCTAATGGGAATGGTTATGTGTTCGCAGGCTTATTGCGGGGCTATGAGGCAGATGATAAGGGCTTTGTGAACATTCGCGACTACTCGGAAGCCGAGCTGCGGAGTCTGCTGGATGCCTCCATCACCTCACTGTCTATCTACATTCCAGACGCCCCTGTAGCCAGCAAAAGAAAGAAAAAGGCTGCGGCAGCCGCCGACTCACTCTGGACTAATGATGAGGGCCATACACTGTCTCTAAAACTTGAGGATGATTTATGGTATGTCTATGCCGACCTTAATCTAGAAATGGCCTTTGAGACCCTTGAGGAAGCTAAAGAATATTTAGCAGAAGAGGGATTTACAGCACAGGGGTAAGCAGGGGTAATAACAACTCCTATCAGTAAAAAAATAAAAAGAGGTGTCCTAACAGCCATTTGTTTTGGCGATTTGGACACCTTTTTTCAGTTGCGCGCTTGCAAGCTCTACCCAAAACTTCACTAATAAAAAACATTAATATCCCCCCTAACTGCCGAGACCATCATTCAATAATTTGTAGTATAAAAAGAATACTACCACTAAAACCCAAATTATGGTTAGATGAAGGGGAAGCTATATCCTAAAGGGAAAGAAGCGTGAACGCACATGAGTTTTGAAATCGTAGAAGCCACTATACCGGAGATCCAAGCTGCATTAGAAGCCGGAGAAATTACGTCAAAACAACTAGTTCTCATGTATTATGAACGCATAGCTGATCATGACAAAAATGGCCTGACGATTAACTCTGTGCTGGAGATCAATCCTGATGCATTATTCATCGCAGAATCTCTAGATGTTGAACGTACGATCAAAGGTTCCCGGGGCCCCCTGCACGGCATACCTGTGTTATTGAAGGATAACATCAATACAGGGGATAAAATGCATACTAGCGCAGGCTCGCTGGCTTTGGCGAATTCTTTTGCCGGAGAAGATGCGTTTATAGTTACAAAACTGCGTGAAGCCGGAGCAATCATTATGGGTAAAGCCAATATGACCGAATTCGCCAATTTTATGACAACCGGCATGCCCTCCGGCTACAGCTCCCGCGGCGGGCAAGTCCTTAACCCCTACAATATATCTACACCAACAGGTGGCTCCAGTGCTGGTTCTGCGGTAGCTGTCGCTTGTAACTTTTGTACAGTCTCTGTTGGCACAGAAACCTCGGGATCGATCCTTAACCCCGGTAACTTAGGCTCCATTATTGGCATTAAGCCAACCGTTGGACTGCTCAGCCGTTCGGGAATCCTTCCGCTATCCAATACACAAGATACTGCTGGCCCTATGGCCAGAACCGTTCGTGATGCCGTTCTGCTGCTAAACGCAATGCTCGGCAATGATCCTCAAGATGCAGCAATGGGAACGAATATAGGTAGAATCCACGAAGATTACACTGTATTTCTAGACGAGAATGGCTTGCAAGGCGCGCGTATAGGTATCCCGCGTGATTATTATTTCGAGGAGCTGACAGAAGAACAACTTGCACTGTTCAATGCTTCCGTAGATAGAATGAGAGAGCTTGGAGCTACTATTATTGATCCTGCGGATATTAAGACCGCCCGGGAAATTAGTTATTCTTCGGTGGTATTGAATGAATTCAAAACAGCCTTGAACGCTTATTTATCTCGCTTGGGCCCTGGGGCACCGATGCGAACCTTAAAGGATATTATAGATTTTAACCATGCACATCCTGTGGAGACTTTAAGATATGGTCAAGCTACGTTAATAGATGCGGAATATACCTCATCCGGCACACAAACCGAACCAAAGTATTTGCTGCACCGTGCGACTGACCTAAAACTATGTAAGGAAGAAGGCATCGACGCCACTATGAAGGAGCACAATCTGGATGCCCTGCTGTTCCCCGCCGATTTCGGCGCCAGAATTACCTCCAGAGCAGGATATCCGTCCATCGTTGTGCCTTCCGGTTATACATCAGCCGGCGCCCCCTTCGGTGTAACGTTCTCAGCGAAAGCTTATCAGGAGCCTACACTCATCAAGCTCGCCTATGCTTATGAACAAAACTACAAGGTGCGAAAAGCACCATCGCTAAAGAGTTTTATCTGATCACTTCTTATATCAAAAAGCCCGTAAACGGTGATGGTCTCATTCACTGTTTACGGGCCTTTACTTTTCCAAAATCTACATATACTTACTCATAGTCACGTTGATTCTCTTCATCGGCAATATTCTGAATTTCATCAGAGTGAATTAGAAACAACTCATACTCTCCTTCAGCATGCAGCTTCAGCGCCCGCTCTTTAAAAAACTTCGGACTCCCCTCCGCCGCATCCTCATCATAAAAGAGCAATATTCCGTCACTTTTGCGGAACAACAAATCGTCTCTAGCCCGAAACTGCCAGCTACCGTCATAAGGAGCATTACTGACCGCCCCGAAGAAATCCGCACCCGCAATAATACGCCGATACTCGTTCTGCTTTTCTTCTTTCCATTTCTCTTCCTGTCCGGTATGCGCTGTAATGATCCCAAGCTTTAAGTCCGGATATTGCAGCTTAAGTTCGCTCACCACTTCGCATGCCCACAGATCCACACCATACTGGCCGGGCGTAATCACCCATTCCACGCCTTCTTCGATCAAAGGTTTTAATCGGTTAGCTAGTGCCTTTTTGATATAAGGAATCCCTAGATGCTTATTGTCAAAAATACCGAGCTCGTGCGCACGATACCCCGTTACTAGTAAAGTCTTCATGTGCTGCCTCTTTCCTGAACGTTGGCTTATCCTTTAAGTCTGCATATTTGTTCATTATATAACATTTGCATATTTCATTTCTTTAGGCAAACTCTCAGCGGAAATTAAGCAAACTTTCAGAACTGTTTGTTATATTTCTCCTAATCTATCTTTAACCTACTAAGGAGGAATAAAAAATGAGAAAGTTCGTTCCTATTCTAATATCTGGAGGCCTACTCGCTTCTCTATTATTGGCTGGCTGCAGCGCGAATTCGGAGGCCGAAGGAACAACTGCTGCAAATAACCAAGCAGACAGGGGTTCAGCAGCCAAACAACCACAAGCAAACGGCGATCAACAGAATGGCGGACCTAATATGTCCATGAATTTCGGTAAGATTAAGAGTGTAAGCGATACTACCCTTACCATCTATAAATCGGACATGTCTATGCCCCGACAAGGTGCTGGAGAAGGTGACGGGCAGAACAGTCAAGGCGGTACCCCACCGGAAAGACCTGATGGCGATCAAAGTACAGGACATGGCGCTGCGCCCGAGGGTGGGATGCCACAAGGGGAAATGCCGGAAGGTGGCGGACAAGGCGGTGGACCACAGGGAGGTAGAATGCAGCAAAGCTTCTCCGATGAAACCACAGACATTACGATTGATGCGGATACTAAAATCGTAGCGGTTACCTTCGACAATGGCACGCGTCAAGAAAATGCGATCACCTTAGCAGAACTGAAGGCTGATGATATTATCCAATACACACTTAAATCAGATTCCACCGTGGCGGAGAGCATTACATTAAGTAATGGCAATCCGGGTGGAGCTACTCCAGATGACAGCGCGAGCAGCAGCTAATGAAATGCTGCACCACAAAAAAAGATCTCCGGGGACAAGCTAGTTCCACGGAGATCTTTTTATATATACTACGAATTAGTTCTTATCCGACAAAATCAATACTCCACGGGCTGGCACAACACAAGAACCGCTAACCTTATTACCAGTCAGAAGATCCGTACGCTCAGTAGCACCAATATCCGCACTCAAATCACCAGTGGTGTGGTTCAGCAAGAATAGGTAGGATACGCCTTCCTTCACACGTTGCACAGATTCGATACCTTCCGGTGCAGTTACTAGCGGCTGAATGTTCTTGTCGGCACACAGATTGGCTAAGAATCCTTTCAAGAATCCCGCTTCTGGGCTGGTAGCCACGTAATACGCTTTACCTTCACCAAAGTTATTCACCGTCAAGGCTGGCATTCCTTTATAGAAATCAGATCCGTACTCTGCCAAAACCTCAGCACCTTCGGCATGAATCAGATCGCAGAGCAGATCACATTTGTAAGAACCACTCAAATTACCCCACGCTTTGTCCATCACAATCTCATTACTCATCCCTGGCAGCAGTGCATCAATTTCCTCTGCCCAAATTCCGAGTACGTTGCGCAGTTCCCCAGGGTAGCCACCTACGGTTACGAGGTCGTTCTCATTAACAATCCCACTGAAATAAGTCGTAATGAATGTACCGCCTGCTTTTACAAAAGCTTCAACCTTCTCAGCAAAACCCGGCTTAACCATATACATCACAGGTGCGATTACAATCTCATATTTGAACAGATTCTCTTCTACACCGATCATATCGGCTTCGATATTTTGTTGGTAGAGTGCATCATAATATTTATGAATCTCATTCACATAATCCAAAGCTACGGATGGTCCGCTTGAAAGGTTGATAGCCCAGCGGTTTTCCCAGTCATAAATAATCCCTACTTTAGCTGCACTACGCGCATCCAATAGCTGATCTCCAAGCTGTCCCAGCTCTTTACCGAGCTCAGCGCATTCACGGAATACACGCGTATGCTCATGTCCGACATGCTCAATAACAGCTCCATGATACTTCTCACATGCACCAATTGAACGACGCAGTTGGAAGAACAGAACAGTGTCTGCACCACGCGCAACAGCCTGATAACTCCACAAGCGCATAACCCCTGGACGTTTCAAAGAGTTATATGGCTGCCAGTTCTGCTGGCTTGGCGTTTGCTCCATCAGCATGAAAGGTTGTCCATTCTTCAATCCACGCATGAGATCATGCGCCATGGCTGTAAAGCTGACCGGAGTATCGAGTGAAGGATAGTTGTCCCAAGAAATGACGTCCATATGTTTAGCCCACTCAAAATAGTCCAATTCATCATAAAAGCCCATCAAGTTAGTGGTAACAGGTACGTTAGGACTGTGCTCCTTAATCGCATCGCTCTCAATTTTGTAGCATTCCAGCAAGCTATGAGACATAAATCTACGGAAGTCTAATGAAATGCCTTGGAAGTTGGTGCGGTTGCCATCCCATTCTTCACTCAGCTCACTAGGCAGTACAATTTCTTCCCAATCATAAAACGTATGTCCCCAAAAACGTGTATTCCATGCTTTGTTTAATGCATCCAGAGAACCATAACGTTCCTTCAACCAGACACGGAACGCCGCTTCAGATAAATCAGAATAATCATAGTTACTGAACTCATTCGAAACATGCCAAGCTACAAGCCCCGGATGATCCTTATAACGTTCAGCCAGCTTTCCTGCCAGCTTCGCTGCAAACTTGCGGTAAACCGGACTGTTTGGATTCGAGTTATGACGTCCACCGAACTTGCGTTTTCTGCCCTTCACATCAACACGAGTAACTTCTGGATAACGATGAGCCATCCAAGCTGGGTGCGCTCCTGTACCTGTTGCCAGACATACGTAAGTACCATTTTTATATAGTCTATCCATTAATTCATCTAGTGATGAGAAATCATAAGTGTCTTCGGAAGGTTGGATCAGCGCCCAGGAAAATACATTAATTGTGGCAACATCAATTCCTGCCAGTTTAAACATACGCTCATCCTCTGCCCATACAGGCGCATCCCATTGCTCTGGATTGTAATCTCCACCGTACCAAATCTTAGGTAATTTATCGTTAATCACACTTCGCACATCCTTTATAGTATAATTATATATATATTGTAATCGGTTAACCTGACGCTATAAATATAAAATAATCTTCCCAGCATATAAGAATATGGAACTAAGAGGAGATGGAATCATTGAAGGGAATCGTGCATCGTAGAATAGTGTTCCCCCATGAGGGTGGACAGGATCTACCTATCACATTAGACAGTATCGGTCACAATCATCAACAGGAAAAAGTATCCCGCTTAGATGGCTACGAAACCTATCATTGGCTCCAAACGGCGTCTGGTGAAGGGGTGATTCATTTTGAGAATAAAAGCTTCTCCCTTCCCGCAGGCAGTGGTGTATTACTTCTCCCCTATACTCCACATCGCTATGAAGCTTCGGCTGCTAACTGGAGCACCTCTTATTTAACGTTCGGAGGCAGCTCTGCAGGGTCTATTTTGGAGACGCTGGGGATGAATATGAATTCTTTTTACCGCTGGGAAAAAGAGGCGCCTCTCTCCAAGCTGCTAAGAGAAATACTTGATCAGTATGATGCCTCACAGGACATGTTTGGTCTGACTGCCTCCACTGATGCTTATCGCTTTCTGCTTACTTTAAGCAAATACGGGCAACTACATAACAATACGACCATTTCCCGTAATGTCGATAAGCTGCAGCCGCTACTGAAATGGATGGACAGCCATTATGGTGATCCTGATCTCGGACTTAACGATCTAGCCGGTCAGCTTGGCGTCTCAGGGCGATATCTCAACAATCTATTCATACAAACCTTTGGGCTATCTCCTTATGCCTATTTCGTACGGCTACGTATCCGTAAAAGCAAAGAAATGCTCGTAAGCCAGCCGGATCTTACTGTAAAAATCATCTCGCAGAGAGTAGGCTTCCGTGATGTTAGCCATTATGTTGCCACCTTTCGCAAGCAGTCAGGGACTACACCGGAGCAGTTTAGACGACTTCACTAGCACTCTAAGGAGTGAAGCTAGATTGGATCCTGCGTAGAGAAATACTACATAAGGTTACGTATGACGGAGCCCATCGCTGTGTAGATCTCATTAGTATGGGCATGTGTGTCAGAGTAACTGCATTTTGTACACTTAAATCAGCCTGTTCAGCAGAAAATATCCATATAAGTGTATTCTGTGCAGTTATATCCTCGACATTTGGCTGTGAACCGCGATACTTTGCATTATAGCTGCACTAAATACAACTAAATCCATTTCATAGGCCGAGAGCATAAAATAAGTGTAGAAAGTGCAGCTATTCTGTACCAAACCAACTCTCCGTTCCTTCCAGTTCAGCTATTCCGCATCGTACCAACTGACTTGTCTCGACAGCTACAGTCCCCGCCAAAAAGTGTATTCTATTGCACTTCATACATTAGAATGCCCTTTTCCATCTCATTTCGAGCATTCTATTGCACTTCGTGCATTAGAATCTGGTGAAACCCATCAAAATGGACGTTTCCCACCAATCTGATTGCACAATCTGCAACAGATCTCAAATCCCCCCACCCAAAAAGGAATTCTATTGCACAGAGTGCAATCACAATCACATTCACATTCACATTCACATTCACATTCACATTCACATTCACATTCACAAGGATTCGAACATACGCCGAAGGAGATAAGAATGCCCTTCCCATCATCGGTTATCCCTACATCTCCAGAATTTCCACACCATATGGCTCAAGCTGCAGCTCTCCTGAACAAATCGAGTGGTTCAGCAGACTGTTATACTCCTGCGGCAACGGGATCGTCACAGACTCCCGGCTCAAATTAAGCAAGAATAAGAAGCTTCCTTGATCTCCCGAGCGCACAGAGGCCTGTACTCCATCCGGCAAACCCTCAAATCTAAACAGCCCCTGCTGTTTGGAAAGGCGCTCCAATAAAACTGACCAGAATCTCTCTTCCATATGAGTCCCAAAGTAATAAACCTGACCTTTTCCAAAAGCATTGACGGTTACAGCCGGAGTTCCACTATAGAAATCATCGCCATACCACGCAATGGGCCATGCCACAACAGGTCTCAGGACGTCGCACCACTGCGTGCATTCATATTGGTTCCCCTCAGCATCAACGACCTTATGGGTTTCAGCACCTATTGGATCATACTCCAGCACTTCAACCCCTGTGCAATAGCTCAGTAGCCCCGGTAGTGGCTGCATGACTGCGATGTTATTTGTAGTTTTCACGCCACTTCGATTGGTAATAAGCAAAGTTCCGCCAGCTAGTGCAAAATCCTCCAAACTACGTACAATCTCCTCATCAAGCAAATATAAATTCGGAGCAATCACTACTTTATAACCATCCAGCGATTGTCTAAGATCGATAACATCGCAACCCATACCGAGCTTCGTCACTGCACGGTGTATCTGTTTAATATTCTCATAATAATTGAATCCTTCAGCCTGAGGCTGAATATCCAGCGCTGCTTTTTCTTCATGAGAATGGAGTATAGCTACTTCATTCTTTAGCGTCGTTCCAGTCAGCTTCTCCCCGAGTGTATTAACCTCATGGCATAGCTGAGTGAACTCCGCAAACCTGCGTCCTGGGACATTGCTGTGATCAATCAGTCCGTGCCAGAATTGCTCTGCTCCCGCGACTGCACTACGCCAGCGGAAATGAACGACGGTATCCGCACCTCTGGCTATCGTCTGCCACGCATAAGCACGAATCATCCCAGGATACGGCGTTCTCCACATCGGCATCCAACAACCTGGTGAACCACTTAGCTGCTCCATGATCCAGAAGTTTTGACGTTTAATACCACGGGTTACATCTAGTGAAAGTGCTCCGCTATATGGTGTTGTCGCTTGCTTGGTTGGCGAAGTATTCGGATAATAGTCAAATGCAGCGACATCCAGATCAGCACCGACTGCGTACATATCCAGACGCTGCGGATAGCTATGAAAGTTATGAGTGATAAAATGCTGCGGACAAATAGACCGCAAAATATCAATCTGCGTCTTCTGGAATGCTACCACCGAATCCCACTGAAACCGCTGATAATCTAGCAGGAATGATGGATTCTGATGTGGTGATCCGCCCAGTGGAACAGTAAGCTCATTCCAATCGCTATATTCTCCACTCCACACAACCGTTCCCCACTCTGCATTCACCCGATCAAGGCTGCCATATTTGGCTTTCACCCAAGTGCGAAACGCTATATTACAAGCATCACAATGACAATCTAACATTCCGAATTCATTATCAGTCTGCCAACCAATAACGGCCGGGTGTTCACTATAGTGCTCCGCAAGTCGCTGCGTGATACGACTTCCGTATTCGCGCAAAGATGTACTATTATAGCAGCGGTGTCCGCGTACTCCCGGGTGAAAGGTCTCTCCCTTCGCAAATACCGGCAGCACGTCTGGAAATTTCGTAGTTAACCATCTAGGAGGTGTAGCTGTGGGCGTACCAATCACAATCTGTAATCCATACTTATGAAAAAGATCCAGCGCGCGGTCCAGCCACCCGAACTGGTAATTGCCCTCCGCTATCTCTAACCGGCTCCATGCAAACTCGGCGACTCGAACTACCTTGACACCTGTTTCCTTCATTAATTTGATATCTGGTTCCCACATGGATTCTTCCCAATGCTCCGGGTAATAGTCCACACCTATCTGAATAAGATTATATCGCTTCACCGGCGTCCTCTCCCCCTATCTTGTTATCACCAAAATAAAAGGCGCTCCCCGTCTCATAATGATGAGGTATACGGAGAACGCCTTTGTTAACCACTAGTCCATTTTAAACTTCTTTATGAACGAGCTTCACTTATTTCTTAAGCTTGTCCCAAGCTGCTTGCATGCCTGTCATCCAGCCATTCACATCAACCTTGCCAGCGATCATCTGTTGAATCACACTAGCAAATTCTTGAGTTACACCGTCAGGGAATTTAGAGGATTGCAAACCATACACTTTGTCTTCTTTTACATAGTTCCATACGTCAGATCCAAGCTTACCGATATCTTCAGGAGTTGCTTCGATGGTGGACAACGCAGGGATGAATTTCCATTTTTTAACGATGTACTCTTTACCCATATCTGAAGTTACCAACCAGTTCAAGAATGTTTTAGCTTCTTCTTTAGATCCGGAATCTTTGTTGATAACAAGGTTTGCAGGAATACCTACAGTCATTTTGTCATTCTTTGCAGCATCTTCATTGATTGGCATAGGGAACATACCGATGTTCATGTCAGGTGTAATGTTATCAACAAGGGTTTGTGCCCAGTTACCTTCTTGCATCATTGCAGTTTCACCTTTAGCAAACATAGCCAAGTGAGTGTTAGCATCTGTAGTCAACGGATTTTTTTGTCCGTATTTCAAAGTCAAGTTGAGCAAGTTGCTCCAATCTTCAAACACTTTGTTACCTACGATTGTACCCGTACCGTCATTCAAGCTCTTAATGAAGCCATTTACATCATCTTGTTGAGCGAATGCTACGCTGATCCCTTGGTTACCAAGGAGCCACCATTCTTGATACGCATTACCAAAAGGAGTTACGCCAATCGCTTGCAATTTCTTAGCTGCATCTTCTAGCTGTGACAATGTTTTAGGAGTTTCAGTGATGCCTGCTTTTTCGAACAGGTCTTTGTTATATACAAAACCAATTCCTTCAAGGTTCATTGGCATACCGTACACTTTACCGTCTTTAGTCATTGGCTCTGCTGCCATAGGAATCAGATCTTTCACCCAAGGTTGATCGGACAGATCTTCCATCTTATCTCCCCAAAGCTCCATTTCAGCATATCCGCCATTTGAGAAAATGTCAGGCGCGTCGCCGGAAGCAAACTTAGTCTTCAGTGCTGCAGCGTAATCGGCACCACCACCAACGGTTTGAATATCCAGCTTGATGTTAGGGTGCTCTTTTTCAAATTCAACCTTAAGTTCATTAAGACCTTCAACGATTTCAGTCTTGAATTGAAAGATCTTAACCGTCTTTACTTCACCTTTATCTGTGCCAGCGCTTCCATTTTGTGAGTTACTAGAAGCGTTATTGCCTCCACCGCATGCTGTTAATGCTAAACTCATAGCCATTACTGCCGAAAGTGCAACTGCCGAGCGTTTCTTATTCATTATATTTTCCCCCTTAAGATAGTGGACTACTTATGAAATATTTGGAACGGAGGGCTCGGTGTTAACCTTTCACCGAGCCAGCCGCTATTCCCTCAACAATGTAACGCTGCATGAACAGATAGAAAATGATAATTGGAGCAATCCCGATTACGAGAGCCGGAAGCGCCATATCCCATTGTTTGGTGTATTGACCAAAGAAGGAGAAGGTCGCCAGCGGAATGGTCCGAAGTTCTGGTGCCTGAAGAATCAAGGAAGGCAGCAGATAGTCATTCCATATCCCAAGTGCATTAAGCACGATCGTTGTCATTACCATTGGCTTCAGCAAAGGAAGTACTATGCGGAAGAATACGGTAATTGGATTACATCCATCAACTGTAGCCGCCTCTTCAATTTCAAGCGGAACGGACTTGATAAAGCCGTGGAATAGAAAGATTGCCATTGGAACACTGATCCCTAGATTCGTGATAATCAAACCCAGGAAGGAGTTGTTTACTCCCATTACATTTACAACTTTCAAGATTGGAATCATGATCGTTTGAAACGGAACAACCATTGCGGCTACGAACAACAGTAACAAAAACTGATTAAATTTCGTATTCGCCCGAACCATACGATAGGAAGCCATCGCACTAAACAGAGAAATTAGAATAACACTGATAACCGTTATGATGACCGAATTTCGGAAAGCTTCACCGAAACGTGCCAATTTCCAAGCACTTGTATAGTTCGACCACATAAATGTCTGTGGCCAGCTTGCTGCATCACTCAGAATTTCACCGAAGGATTTCACTGAGTTTGCTAGCAAGAAATAAAATGGAGACAGGAAGAGCAGGGCCAGAAGAATCATCAACACTTCCACGCCGATATTCCATCTGCTTTTTGTCTTGGCGTTCATTAAGCTTCTACCTCCTTGCTCTTCGTAATACGGACTTGAATCAGGGTGATAATCGCCACGATAACGAAGAACAGCAGCGCTTTAGCAGTACCCAGACCGTAACGATTGTTCAGGAAGGCTTCATTGTAAATATTCATAGCAACCGATTCTGTTGATTTGAACGGTCCGCCTTTCGTCAAGGAAAGGTTAAGGTCAAACATTTTGAAGGACCAAGAAATGGCCAAGAACAAACCAATGGTTACAGCCGGCATAATCAACGGAACTACAATGCTGCGTAGTACCTGCCAACGGGAGGCACCATCAATATCAGCCGCTTCCAGGACTTCTTTCGATACGTTACTGAGAGAAGCGATGTAGATAACCATCAGATAACCGGAAGACTGCCAAACAAAAACCATTACAATCGCCCAGAAGCCGGTTGTTGCATCACCCAGCCAAGGAAGATTAAAGAACGACCAGCCTGTGAGTTCTCCCATTGTTGCGAACCCTTTGATGAAGATAAATTGCCAGATGAACCCGAGCAACAATCCCCCAATAACGTTCGGCATAAAGAAGATCGTCCGAAGCATGTTACGTGTCTTTAATGGTTTCGTTAACAGATAAGCTAGGAAAAACCCTACCACATTAGTCAAAATTACACCTAACACAGTAAATCTTACGGTAAACCAAAAGGAAGACCAGAAGTCGGGGTCATTCGTAAATATAGTGGTGAAGTTTTGAAATCCGACCCAACTTACATTACCGGATACACCGTTCCAGTCTGTGAAGGAGTAATACATCCCCATGATAAATGGGATAATCGTTATTAAGGTAAAAAACAAAACTGCAGGACCAACAAAGAATACCTGTTGACCTAACTGGGACAACTTAGTGCCGCGCATTTATTGTCCCCCCCTTTCTTTTGCTCACTTACTTGTTTATGCTTTATACACATATTATCTGTTTTTTTGAGCGCACCTCACACCTACGGAAGTGATCTTTCAGGTGTAAAATATTGATCGGATGTGACAAATTTCGATGAAATGGAACACGATTCGCACAAAAATGATCGTTTTCATCCTACTTCCAACACTAATTTGTATTATGGCCACGATGTTTATAAGCTACCACTTTAGTACTCAATCCTTAAGAACAAGAGCAGTAGATGAGAATACGAACCTTCTCTTTCAAGGTACTAGAAACATTGAAAGTCTGATTCAGGAAATCAATCGACTCTCCCTTATCGTCTATTCAGATTCAGAATTCTACAGATCTCTCGAAGCTGGATACGAGGATATGCTAGCAAATGCACGAATTTATTCTTCTCTGAATTACATTTCATCATCTATGCCTGACATATCTCAGGTCTATTTATACGGTGTCAAGGACAGCAAAGCCACTCTGCTCACCCAAAATACACCGAAACGTTGGCAGGGTGTTCCACCTTATCCTGACTCCAAGATCACTACCGATTCTGCGGTATCCTTACAGAGTACGCATTTAAGTCATAGCTACGGCCTAACGGCACCGATCCCGCAATTTATACCGGAGCCAGTGTTTACCTTACACAGAAGAATCGAAAGAGTCCCTACCACAAAAGCGCTTGGCTACCTGTCGATTGATGTCAAGCTAACGGCTCTAACCGACATCATCAGTCAGTTATATGATCAGAAGCAGGAGAAAATCTGGCTGCTGGATGGCAACGGAAACATTGTCTACGGGGACAATAGTGAAGAATTCGGCAAGAAACTGAATGCAGCTTGGTATGATACGAACATCAGGGACAAGCAAAGCTCACAAGGATACTTTGAAGAGGATAAAGCTATGTTTATTTACCAGAATATCGAAGGTCCAGGGTTAAATTGGACGCTGGTGAAGCAGATTCCCGTATCTTATCTTTTCCGAGAAGCCAATGAGGCGGCAACGATCAATATAGCACTGATGGTCCTGCTGCTGATTACAATTACAACGCTAACGATCCTAATCTCTTTTCGAATCACCGCCCCGATTAAGCAGTTGACCCGCTATATGAATCAGGTCCAGACCGGGAAGCTTGATATCGATATCCGTCCCATGGGCAAAGACGAGATCGGTGTTGTTACAGAACGGTTCCGCAGTATGATGGATACGATCAACAATCTGATCCTAAGAGAATACAAGCTGGAATTAACTAATAAAACGAATGAATTGCGGGCTTTGCAAGCGCAAATCAATCCGCATTTCCTTAACAACACCTTGCAGATCATCGGTACGCTTGCCTTGGAACTTAAAGTACCCCAAATCTACTCTCTTCTTTCGGCGCTAGCGAAAATGATGCGCTACAGCATGTACAATGAGGAGAAGATTGTCACGGTTAAGGATGAACTGGATCATGTCAAAGCTTACATCGAACTACAGAAGGAACGTTTTGAAAATAAATTCAGTTTCCGTTACGATATGGAGGAAGCTCTTTTAGAGACATTTATGCCTAAGATGATTCTGCAGCCTATTGTAGAAAACTATTTCAAACACGGTTTTAACCATTCCCGCTCTGACGGATTTGTTGAGATCATCGCGGCCAAATTGGGCGACAAGCGAATGGAAATCTGTATTCAAAACAATGGAAATGCTATCCCTTCAGCGAAACTGGATCTTTTGCGGCAGAAGCTTCAACATTCCACTAGAACAGATATAGATTTATTAAGAAATACAGAGCAAGACAAAGAAGCTACAGGATCTGGTATTGGTCTGCCGAACGTTCTGGCTCGGCTCAAGCTCGTATGCGGAGATAGCGCCATCTTGACGGTGGACAACCTCAGAGCAGGTGGAGTGGTTGTAAGACTGGAAATAGACATTATAGCGGAGCGTGAGACGATATGAAGGCGTTAATTGTTGATGACGAGGCGAGAGTTAGAAAAGCTGTTAGACTTCTTGTCGACTGGGACGCACATCAAATCAATGAAATTCTGGAAGCCGGAAACGGAAATGAAGCTATTGAGATCATTCGGCAAGCGAAACCAGCCTTGGTCATTATGGACATGATGATGGAATCCGGTAATGGCGTAGAATTAATGACATGGGTTAACGAATTTGCCGGCAACATCAAATTCATTGTGGTCAGCGGACATAATGATTTCGAGTTCGTGCGCCAGACTGTTCGTCATGGTGGAATTGATTATATCCTTAAGCCCATTGAAGCGGAGGCAATCAATGTAGCAATCGCTAAGGCAGTGGCTGCTTGGCGTTCAGAGGAAGCTGACCGTAGCGAACGACAGAAGCAGAACATTCAGCTTAATGAGTTCAAGCCCATCTACGGAGAAAAACTGCTATCCGCGCTAATCGATGATCCGATCAACTCGGAATTATCTCTTCGAAGGTTGCGAAGCGATGGCATTATCCCGGAAAACGTCCTCTCTTCGCGCCTAATACTGGTGCAGACAGATACAGGAAATAATCTCCTACTTAACCGTTTTGGAGGAGACACCGGTCTCCTGAACTACGCTATCGTCAATATTTGTAATGAATTTTTGCAAGGTCAGCGTAAGGGTGTGGCTTTTCGTTACTGGGGAGGTCCTTCGGAGATTGCCATCATTCTATGGGATATCCAAACGTCTGTTGTCGAGCTTATAGGGAGAATTAATCAGGGTATCTATTCTACTTTGCAGGTCCGAATGCATTTCGGAATTAGCTGCATCGGCAGCCTGCCTAAGCAATTATCTTATCAGCGTGCAGAGGTGGCTGAGGCCTTACAGCGTAGAAATTTATTAATTCATGAGGATTACTGCCATTTTTCTACTTCCTCCGAAGAGTTTAAAGAGCGCAATGAAACCGCAAAGACAGAAATTCAAGGACATGCATCGCCGACGATCTTCGCACATGTGAAGGAAGATTGGAAAATGGCGGTCATCAGCGGAAGCACTGATGTATTGTCCGCGGCAGCACAGCACTGGGTGGACGAGCTTAGCCGATGCGGAATTGTTACACCAGAGATTCTAAACTCGTGGAAGAATGATGCACTCTTATTTCGTTCCCAGTTGGTAAGGGAAACGTTAGGCCCTGATGCCGATAGCGCACTAGCCGAGTTAGAACAAGCCGACCAGCTTCACCCAGCTCCTTATACGAATGGTTACTCGTTCTCCTTATTTGCTTGGCGTGACTGGTCATTTGATCTGATGGAGCGAATATCAGAAGTGATAGCCGCTAAACAAGCTAAAGAAAGCAATCCTATGCATGATATCGTGAAATATATCGAACTTAATTATGCCTCTGATCTATCCTTGCAGGAAATTGCCGGAAAGTTCTTTGTTAGCCGCGAATATATTTCACGCCGATTCAAACAGGAATACGGCATTAATTTCTCCGATTTCATCGTTAACGTCCGGATAGATAAAGCTAAATTACTTATGCAGAACCCTCGTCTAAAGCTGTCGCAAATTTCCGAAATGGTGGGGTTTCATGATGTGAAGTATTTTAGCAAGGTATTCAAGAAACAGGTTGGTGTATCACCCAAGGACTATCGAAACCAGTTTAAAATTTAATTAATACCACGCTGCGAGAAAACGGTTGTCTCCTTTATGGAAGACAACCGTTTTCTCGCAGAAATATAAAGATAATGTATAGCGTGAAACTTATATTTTCTTATATTTTTAAAAAGGCGTCCGCGACCGTCTTACCGGCTATGCCGTTCGGATGCGGGTCGTCTGTTCCACTCATAAACTCTGGTCTGATCCGGTGATCGTCTGGTGCAGGCAATGACAATAGGCTTGCTATATCAAACACCCGGCTCACACCTATAGGCGGATTAGACAAAATCTCACGATTCACCTTGCGCCAAGTTTCTTCTCTTTCACCCTGAAAATTGAACGGTGGCACCGTACTTAGAATAATATTAACTTCAGCATTTGCCCCCTTGATCTTAGAAATAATGGTCTGCAAGTCACCAAGAAGCTCGTCCGCCGAACGGCAGCCAATATCAATATCATTTACTCCGAGTACGATCATCACTTCATCACTTTGCTTAGTTTTGTTTAGCCATGGACCATCTGCAGCGACATCATAAGCTCTAGCCCAGCCAGAGCCGAGATTCCATACACCAATATCCGTGCCAAGACCATCCGCAATTCTCGCGACCCAATATTCGTACTCATCCTTTAATGTCCGCACACCTTGAGTAATCGAATCCCCCAAGAATACTAGTTTCTTGGTAACAGATTTCTTATACCCAATGAAGCTTGGCAGTACCAAAAGATTATCAGACGCTGTAAAACCATCCGCTGATTGTTGTGCGGCAAGATTTCCGGGCGCGTCATAAGCTGAAACCAGCATCCCTTCAACATTGAAAGGAATCGATTTACCTGCAGTGAGTGTCTTAATCGTCCACGTAAACGCCAAGTAATGACCCTCCGGCAGAACAATGCTTGTCTCATCACTCCAGAAACATTCGCCAGCCGCAACGGTTTTTGAGGCTTTGCCCTCAAAGGTAAGTGCATGCTGTGTATTCTCAGCTATTGTTCCGTCTGGTTCTGTTCCTCCGTCAGCGATATAAGCTGTCTCGATAACCCAGTCGCCTCCAGGTTCACTGCCTACAGCTTCTTGCCCTTGATCCCATGTAGAATCCACCGCGTTGCTATGCCAGAACTTCAACTTCAACGTACCATTTTCCCTTAAACGAATATAAGTCCGGAAGGTATGCGTAAATGGTTCTTGCCTATTCATTATAAAATTCGCTGCAGTTGAAAGAACCGTTGCTGAGGTATATTCCGTCTGGTTCAATACTCCACTTCCCTTTGTTAAATTAGTATCCATAACGTTCCCCCGTTATTCAGTAAGATTGTAACACTAAAACCTCTCTAATAAACCAAGAGAACAGATCGTCCACCCAGTTTACAAGAGAGGTTATGGCTATATCAATATGCTTTAAGAAACAATCTTATTTCAATGTAATCGTAAACGATACGGTTTTTGCACCTGCGTTTACTTTTACTGTAGTTTCATCTACTTGCTCTGCACCTTCTACAGAAGCGATAGCTCCCAGATCTTTAAGTGAAAGCGAGAATTCTTTACCGCTACCTTCCGCAGTAACTGTTACCGTACTGCCTTTACGGTCAGCCTTCACAGTCAATTCAGGAGCACCTTTGAGATCACGAACGGTTGCAGAAGTCGTAGTGCCATCTTCAAGTGAATATAAGCCGAATTTAACGCCATTCGCATAGTCGTAATCCGGTTTGTTATCCACACTGCCGATTGCCAGCAAGGAATTCTGGCGAACGAATAGTGGCAGGCTAAAGAAATCATATTTCTCTTTGCGCCATGATCCACCTTGTACGGTTTCACCAGTAAGCAAGTGAGTCCAGCGACCAGCCGGCAAGTAGTACTTCGCTTCGCCGTTTTCTTGGAAGATTGGGGCTACAAGCAAGGATTCACCTAGCATGTATTGACGATCCAACACTTCGCAAGTAGGATCTTCCGGGAATTCCATAACCATAGCCCGCATAGAAGCCCAGCCATGTTCATGAGCCTGTCCTGCTACATCATACAGATAAGGCATCAAGCTACATTTGAGTTTGGTGAAGAAACGGGTAACATCACAAGCTTCATCATCATAAGCCCAAGGCACACGGTACGAAGTGCTACCATGCAGACGGCTGTGACTGGACAATAGTCCAAACGCCAACCAGCGTTTAAATACATGTGCCGGAGCCGTGTTCTCAAAGCCACCGATATCATGACTCCAGAAACCGAAACCAGACAATCCTAGAGACAATCCACCGCGAAGGCTCTCTGCCATGGATTCATAATCTGCGTAGCAGTCACCGCCCCAGTGAACTGGGAACTGTTGGCCACCGGCAGTTGCAGAACGTGCGAACAATGCCGCTTCATTTTTACCAAGCTTCTCTTCTAGCACTTCAAACACAACCTTGTTATACAATTGAGTGTAGTAGTTGTGCATTTTCATCGGATCAGATCCGTCGAAGTAAACTACATCTGTAGGAATACGCTCACCGAAGTCTGTCTTGAAGCTATCTACGCCCATATCTACCAAATCACGCAGGTAGCCGGCATACCATTCACAAGCCGCAGGGTTAGTGAAGTCCACCAGTGCCATACCTGCTTGCCACAAATCACATTGATAAACGTCACCGTTAGGTTTTTTGAGCAGATAACCATTTTCCTTGCCTTCTTCAAACAAGCGGGAACGTTGCCCGATATAAGAGTTGATCCATACGCAGATCTTCAGCCCTTTATCTTTCAGTCGTTTCAGCATGCCTACTGGGTCAGGGAATACGCGCTCATCCCACTGGAAATCGGTCCATTGATATTCACGCATCCAGAAACAATCGAAGTGGAATACGCTCAGCGGCAGATCGCGCTCTGCCATACCATCTACGAAGGAGTTTACGGTTGCTTCATCGTAGTCGGTAGTGAAAGAGGTCGTCAGCCACAGGCCGAATGTCCAAGCTGGAGGAAGTGCAGGTTTGCCAGTAAGTGATGTATAGTTGCTGATAACTTCTTTGATGGTAGGACCATCAATCACGAAGTATTCTAAGCTCTCTCCAGCTACGCTGAATTGCGCTTTTTTCACTTTTTCCGAAGCGATCTCATAAGAAACCAACTCAGGGTGGTTAACAAATACACCATAGCCTTTGCTGCTTACATAGAAAGGAACGTTCTTATAAGCTTGCTCGGAGCTAGTACCACCGTCTTTGTTCCAAAGATCTACGGTCTGTCCATTCTTTACAAAAGCGGTAAAACGCTCGCCCAAACCGTAAACGAATTCACCTACACCGAGATCCAGCTCTTCACGCATATACGTGTTGCCGTCTTGATCCGTGATATAAGCCATGGACTTGAAACCGCTGCCTGTAATTCTCTCGTCTCCACGATAGAAATCCACAGCCCATTGTTGGCCTTTGCGAATCACTACACGAAGTCCGCCGCTGATCAGCACAGTTTCGGAATCATTTTCTTCAATCTTAACGTGATCTCCAGTACCTTTCGTGAGTTCGAAGACTGGACCGCGTTCTTGTACGCCATCATGATGAATAATCTTAACCCCTACCACGCCTGGAAGCGGGGAATGAAATTTTACAGTAAGCAGGGTTGAATTCAGCGTCGCTGAACGCCCTGTGATTGGAGTTGTTTGAGTAATTGCTGTTAATCCATCTGGAGTCTTTTCTACAACATAATTTTGAACTGCACCGTTAATCGTGATACCATCACGCACCAGCCAGAGACCATCAGTAAATTTCATTGTGTACTTGCCACCTTTCAATTTGGTGTTTATAGTTGCATTATACCGATAAAAAATAAACAAAACTAATACTATATAGCTCATTTATAACACTATTTTGATGTTTTATCCGAAAGGAGTGGCATTTATGGACCGTACAACCCAGAGTTTGCTAAAAGAAGACAGAGTGCATGGCGATAGCATGTTTCCGCTTGCAGCTTATTGGATAGAATTACCAGCTGGAACACATGTCCTCGATACCCATTGGCATGAAGAAGCGGAGTTTTTTATGCTGCTCGAAGGAGAAATTCTGTTTCAGGTGGATACCGAATATTTCCCACTTAAAGCCGGTGAGGCTGTATTTATCGAGTCCGGTGATATTCACGCTGCCTATGTACTGAACGAAGATACGCCTTGCAAATTTTGTGCGCTCGTGTTTCTTCCTGATCTTCTCGCTAGTGCCCAATATGATACGATCCAGCAGTACACCATCTTACCCCTTCAGGAGAAAAGACAAAGCTTTCCTCGCCACCTAACACCGGCTGTGAAATGGCAGCATGAACTTCTCGGGCACTTAGAACGCATGATGGACGCCTACGCCGCGCAATCTCCCGGGTTTGAAGCTTTTATTAAAGGCACGTTACTCATCATGCTCTCGCTGATTGCTCCAGAGGATCGTTTTGTAAACCGCAGCCAGCTGGATGACGCTGATACTACTAAGATCAATCGACTTAAGAAGATTATTCTCTATATTCAGGATAACTATCAGGAGCCGATTAGAACTCGGGACCTCTCCGACCTTATCCCCATGAGTGAAGGACAGTTCTGCCGTTTTTTCAAAGAAATGACCCGTAAGACTCCAGTAGATTACATTAACTCTTACCGAATTCGCCAAGCCGCCGATCTACTGCAACAAAGCAACAGAAAAATATCCGACATCGCATTCGAGGTCGGATTCGATAATGTGAGCTATTTTATTAAAGTGTTTCGCAGAGCGATGAAATGCTCGCCTTCGGAGTTTAGGAAGGGGTCCTGTTGACATCTTGTTGTTCGACTTCTATTCATCGGTCGTTCTGAAGCTAATGGCTCTCTTTATTAATTCTTCCTGTTCATCTACCGATATATTATAGATAAATCTTATCGTCGTAGGAGGAGAATAAGCTATGCATATAACGAATATGACCTCTGCTATGGGAACGAGACTTAATGTAGCTGTTAGTCACCAAACTAACGATAAAACCATAAATTCAAACAGCAAAACAAGTGGTAGCGGAGACCACTTATCGATAAGTAAATCTGCAAAAGCAGCTTTTCAAAATCAATCTCAAATGAGCGGAATGGTTGATTCTCTACTTAAACAAAAACAGAGTATCATCGATAACAAGAACAGCCTAATTGAAAGAACCACCAAAAACTCACATAACCTTGATTCTATTCAAGATCAACTTAAGGAATTCGATAAACAGCTCCAAACGATTGACCAACAAATTGCTAAGTACACCTTTGAAGAGCAACAAAAGAACTTAGAAAAAGCTCAAAAAGAAGATCTATCGGATGAACCTAAAACCGAGCAAGAGATACAAAACGAAAGATTGAATACGATTGTTGCTATAAGCCAAAATGTTTCACAAATGGAGGTAGTTTCTTCTACCCATTCTAAGATGCATGGCGAGGCAAGAGTTCTGACCAAGGAAATAGAATCGGATGAAGCTCGTTCTACTCATTCTGCAACAGCCAAACGTGAGCAGTTATCCAAAATCGAAGATAGAATATCGGAAATGAATGAAACGTTAGGCGATACCATAAAAGACACCGGAGATAAAATTAAAGATCAGGAACGGACTGAGAAATTAGCCACCTACCAAGAAATTCAGCGTTTAGCCGAAGATTCTGATAAGTCGCAGCTAGAAATACTAATCTAACAAAGACAAAATTCTCTATATAGAAAAAGCAATCGGACCTCTACCACATCAAAGGGGTTGCCGATTGCTTTTTTATATGCAGATGATGTTATCTTTCAACTATTCCTTCCGAATCACGATAAAGCAGGTGCTGTCTGGCAAGGCCACTTCCTGTCCGCTCTCATCCATGAACCTTACTCTATCGCGCAGCGCTTCGGTATAACCTTCTTGCAAGTAATGCCGGAAGACTTCAATCTTCGCCTGCTTTCCTAAAGTCTGATCAATAAATGAGGCAAACTCCGTAGGGGTAAAATAACCAAACTGTTCCTGTACTTCATGAATGTAAGCCTCTTCGCCCCAGGTATACGTATATAAAAACTCCATGGCATCATTAACAGGCATGAGTACTTCTTCTTCCCCTAATCTCTGATACTGAAGCTGACGTCCGGCAAAATCCTTCGCATAACGCTCCAGCCACGCCATACCGTCTTCCTCCAGAAAACGAACTTTCCGCAGCAATGCTGTGGGTTCGGTCATTATCCCATCGCGGATAATGATAACCCCGCCCACTGACAATACATCAAAAGCACTTCGCAGGGCGGCCGAGACGGTGTCATGATTGAACTTTTTACCATTAAGCGGCACATAAGAATATAGCTCATGCAAAATCGAAGAAAAAATTACCGTACCCACCGTTCCAGCCTCCACGAAATCTTCAAGGTTCAACGCATCTCCCTGCAGGACCTCCCACTGACGACCTTCCCGTTGCTTGCGCTGCCGCAGAGCTTCCACTACATTGCTCGATATATCAATGCCGATAGGGGTAACCTCTGGCATCCGCTCTTCCAGCAAATCCAGCAGCACACCGCCGCCCGGGCCGATATCCAGCACATTTTTCCCAATGACATGCTCCAGAATCACAGCCTTATAATCTGCTGTATTATTCATTTGACTTAAGTAGGTATCTTCATTATGAAAACGGTCGAAGGCGTCCCTGCGTAGCTCGAACAAGTCAAATAACAGCAATACAGCACGTTCATACAAGGGCGATTTTTCAGCTTCCATACAGAATTCGATCAGCTTCTCTGCCGCTGCCGAGAATTGAAACTGAAAAAACACCGTGTCTGGCAGATGTTCCTTAGCATATGGACGAAGCATTAGATGAGGATTCTCATCAGGTAAAGTCCCTTTTTCGATATCCTCCCATGTAAGCTCCGATAAATATTTTTCTATAATCCGCTTCTTATAAACATTGATCTTCTTAACACCCTTGTAGTCATAGTAAATGCTGTTCATAACCTGCTCGAAGCTGATATGGCGTAGGGGTTCATTCTGAGCCCTTTGAGCTGCAAGCAACATCACCTTCAGAAATTGCTCCAACGAGAAGGTCTGCATTGCAGATTCCACATACCAGAAGATAGTGTTACTTAAAGACTCCAACCGTTCCGCATGGAAGCCTTCCTGTGTCAGCTTTGCCCATTCTGTAGTGAAATCCTCTCCTCTAGAGATCGGACCTAGCCGCATTCTGCGCAGTCTTTCTTTCATCGGCATTGGACTAGCAAGTTCACCGGATGCAATCAGAGTGATAAGCTGTTTCACTTCATGCTCTACATTCAGCCATAGCTCGGGAGATACAGCTCCGATGATGCAATGATTGAGTACGGTTAGCAAGCGTTCAAGTTCCTCGGCAGTCAGTAATTGTTCCTCCACAAGATCACGAAGCGGCTTATTTACTTCCGGAGGCACCTCCCCACGAATTTGCTGTCCTATCAGTCCATGGGTTTCAATAAGCCGATGAACCAGTGCACTTTTGTCAGGGACCGTACCGCTCAAATGTTTCCCGTATAACTGTGCGGAGCCAATGTTATGTACAAAACAGTTAATGCCTTCCTCCTGCCAAAGTAACCGCTCCTTCAATGTGCCACCCTTAGCTGTTTCTGACCAGATTAATGTTTCTTCCACAAGCTCTTTGATCCAAATCGAACGGGGAAGCTGGTCTAGCAGCTGCAAACTGCGTTCCACATAATCCAGCACGGGATTCCTGCGGTCCAACTCCTCCAGAGATTCCAATCGCTCCAAATTTACAATCTGCTCCTCGGCTTGGACAATAAGCTTCAGCCAGAGGTTATCCTCCAAATGATCTTGTATTCCTTCACGGTATAAGGTGATGGCTTCCAACGATTTCAGCATATACTCCTCCTTCGCTCCAAAGTGGAGACTATATAAACTTATTATTATATATACACTCCCGTTAATTAAAAAACAGAACCAGGATTCATGAAATTGCCATGTCCCGGTTCTGTTTATATTCCAATCCTCAAGTTCCGAACCGTTGCCGATATCCGCACTTGCGGCACAGCTCTTCTACTGCCTCTCTACGAGAGAACCCGTAAAACAGATTGTTCGCTCGCTCACCCTCTACGATTTCTGAGAAAGGAGTCTCATGAATGTTTCCGAGGTTAATGACTCCTTCACCATCCAGACAGCACGGTACAACGGTACCATCCACAAGGATTGCCGCTTGGCTGCGTAGTGCATGACAGAACCCTTTTCCATCATCTTCAGGCTCATTCAGTGCAGGCCAACGGAACTCATGGTCCTGATTGAGATATACCCGTGGGGCAACCTTGACGCCGCTGCCAGGTACAACCTTTTCTTCGATCTTGAAATCAAGGTTAAAGGCTTCCTCCAGCACAGCAAGGGTCTCACGGTTCCGATTCTTCTCCAGATTGGTCAGATTATCCTCCGTCAAATTCCACAGCCGGAAGGAAATAATGACCCCTTGCGCGGAGGCTTCCCGTACAAAAGAAATAATCTCCGACAAATACCCTTCGCGGTTCTCAGATCCTTCATGCCCATCAAAGCTATGCAGAGAGAAGTTCATCTGTCGAAGTGCAGGTTTGCCGAGAATCTTAGGGCCAGCCTTATGAATTAACGTACCATTGGTAGTAATATTGACCTTGAACCCTTTGGCATGTGCCGCATCCAGCAGCTCACCAATCTTGGGATGCAGCAATGGCTCACCTTTTACGTGAAGGTAAATATGATTACTATGTGGCTTAATTTCATCTAATATCGTATTAAAAGTATCGAGCTTCATAAAGTTCTTCGTTCGGGCGGTTGGTGGACAAAAGCTGCAGGCCAGGTTGCAGACGCTTGTTATCTCAATGTATACCTTTTTAAAAGTCTTCAAGTGCTGCTCCCCATTCTATTTATAGATCTGCGGCATAGCGGAGGCCGATCTGTGCTCTGGCTTCCTCCATAACTTCTGCTACTGCCAAGGAATTCGCATGTGTATTAACTCTGCTTTCCCGTTCACCATTCTTAATTAAGTTGATAAATTCCTCAACCTCATAATACATAGACTCGAATACCTGAGGCTGCGTAAGTTCCTCAACGGTTCCGTCGCGATAATGAATCTTCACTTGGTAAGGTTGGTTGATCTTATCGATCACCATTGTACCACTTTCCCCTTGAATCTCGGCTGGCAAATAGGAATCAGCGATCTTGGAATGCATCACAACTGCATCCATATCATCATATTGCATGACAATACTTCCTTCTCCATCCACTCCAGAAGAGAGCATTAGACCCACGGCCTTTACAGACTTCGGTTTCCCGAACAACACTACCATAGGATACAGGCAGTAAACGCCAAGATCCATCAACGAGCCATTAGAGAAGGCTGGGTTAAAAGCATTTAATACCGTTCCCTGTCTATAGGCGTCATATCTCGATGAGTATTGACAATAGCTCGCAAAATAACGACGTACTTGACCAATCTTATACAAATTGTCTCTGATCACTCCGAAATTCGGCATGAAGGTCGATTTCATTGCTTCTACCAACAACACATCATTGTTCTGAGCGGCTTCAATCATTGCTCTAAGCTCCGCACTGTTTGAGGCAGCTGGTTTCTCACAGAGCACATGTTTGCCATGATTTAAGCACATAATCGCCTGCTCAGCATGCATGGAGTTCGGGCTTGCAATGTAAATAGCATCGACATCTTTACTGGAAACCATATCTTCCAAATTCGTATAAATTGTAGCTCCAGCATATTTTGCAGCAAAGGCCTGACCTTTCTCCATTGTGCGGGAGTACACGGCTGTCAGGATAAACTCCTCATTCTCCAAGCCGGCTTGCACGAAGCGGTCTGTAATAAAGTTTGTTCCAATGACCCCGAAACGAATTGTCATGATAATCCCGTCCTTTTTAGTTCTTACTAAAGCTCTATATGCTATTTTCTCACTCTCAGGGTAGTCATGTCTACTTTTCAGGACAAATTTCCGACAAATTCCGATAGATCCACCTTGTGAAAAAAAGCACCACTGCCTATCTTTTGTCGAGAACGAACTATTCCTGGTAGACTGCGACATGATTTGTCGAAGGATGCAGTAAAGAGGCTCCCATTCTTAACTTAAGAACAGGAGCCTACTGAGCCATATGGATTTACAACTTATTTATAAAAAGCCTGCAATTGACGCACAATTTCATCCTTGTCATGATCCACTACGGTTTGGTGTTGTGGCATTTCGAACAACGTTTTAATTTGTGCCGGGAATTCCTGCTTAATGTCAATCAGAGTAATCGCCTCATCAAACTTAGCTGGATGTGCGGTCGCGAAGGTAATCCCAATCTCATCCGAGCCATTAAAAGCTTCGTAAGCTGCGATTCCACATGCAGTATGCGGATCAAGTAGGTAGCTATATTCTTTTTGATACTTAGCAATTGTATTCAAGCATTGATCATTCTTCACGCCAAGCGCTGCAAAATCCTTCTGCACCTGCTGAAGCGCCTCGCCTTCAACCGTAATCTTGCCCTCGGTTTGCAGCTTGGACATATACGCGGATAGTTTCTCGGAATCCTCGCCTACCAAATAATATAGATAACGCTCAAAATTGCTCGCCACTTGGATATCCATCGAAGGACTGTATGTGCTTGTGAAGCTGCCCGGTTTGTATTCACCCGTGTTCACGAAACGCTCCAAGATGTTATTTTCATTCGTAGCAATAATCAGCTTGTTAATTGGTAATCCCATTTGCTTCGCCAAATATCCGGAGAAAATATTACCGAAGTTGCCGGAAGGCACGCTGATGTTAATCTTCTTCTCACTGCTGCCATCGACATGCAAATATGCATAGAAATAATAGACAGTCTGCGCCAGAATACGTACAAAGTTAATGGAGTTGATCGCACGCAGATGATAGCGACTCTTAAAGTCGAGATCCGCGAACAGATCCTTAATCACCTTTTGGCAATCATCAAAGTTACCATGAACAGACAGGTTCAGTACATTGCTGTCATCAACCGTAGTCATCTGCAGCTCCTGCACTTTACTAACCTTACCATGCGGATGAAGAATACAGATCTTGATTCCTTCTTTGCCGCGGACACCCTGAATCGCAGCCGCCCCAGTATCCCCCGAGGTTGCTCCGAGGATGTGGATGATCTTGTTCTGCTTTTTGGAAATATACGAGTACAGCTCACCCATAAACTGCAGTGCTACATCTTTGAAGGCAAAAGTAGGGCCATGGAACAATTCCAGTACATACAGGGAATCATTCACTTGGTGAATAGGCGTTACTTCCGGCGTGCGGAAATTGCCATAACTAGTATTGACCATGTCCTGCAGATCTTCTAAAGGAATCTCATCATTAGTGTAATAGGCGAAAATCTTCAGGAACAATTCCTGATAGCTAAGACTTCTCCACTCTTCTAAAGTAGCTGCTGAAACGACAGGAATCTCGGAAGGAACCATCAATCCGCCGTCATCGGCAAGTCCCATCAACACCGTATCGATAAAGCCTTTAGGTTCCACATTGCCTCTTGTGCTTATATACTTCATGCTCATCCTCCTGAACCCCTCATATACTATATATAAATATAAGTTTCACTTAATCGTTGCCTGTTTTCCCTATATACTACCACGTTTACGCGCTAAAGTCCGTTAATTCTTTGTCTTATTTTGCAGCTCTTTCCAGACGGTTTTGTTGCTGTACTGCCGTTCCGTGCTGACATCCTTGCCGAACCATTCCGGCGCCTTGAAGCTTTCCGCTTCCTCCAAAGATTCAAATTCAACCTCCAGAACGGACAATTTCAGCTGAGAATAGACGTCGATCTCAACCGTTGTGCCATTCCACACCGCCGTAATCCGCTCTTTGACCAAGGCTACCGCATTAACCGCCTCAATCATCTGATTATATAAACCCTCTGAGATAAAATATTCGATCTCTTCGCGCTTGATCCCTTTGCCATCCTTAAACGTGTGTGTATACGTTACCTCACCTGAGTCCAGATCCGTAATTTTACGCACACGCAGCTCTTGTCCGCCGTCTATCGCCAGATAGGTCTGATCGATATTATGCCGGGTCACAATCTTCAATTCGCCTTCTTGAATAAGCTGCTCCGGAAATTCCGGCAGCAGAAACTTGCGTTCGATCTCCAAAGCCATGATGTTTCGCTCCTCTTCGTGCCATTTATTTTATATTAATAATCATCATAGGGGTGAGACAAACCCAAGTCAATGTAGATTATGGGGAAAAAGGTTTTGTTCTTATCGAATTACCTCAATAATAGAAACAGCGGCAGTCATGGACGTGGAAAAGCAAGCCCTAAACTGTCGCTGCTAATTATGGAGATTCTAAAGATTTCCTAACAAAGCGGACATATTTTTTTGATTTTCTGCAAGCCAAATCATTTCCTTCGCAAAGCGAGCTGGCGGTACACTATGTTGATCCATGTTAGCATTAATCCACCATGTGCTTTCCATATACCACAACAACTGTAATGAATGTGTTAAATAGCCCTCTACCACGTCGCGTTCCTCACTGTACCCTTCCATAAACGCCGAAGCCAGGGAGACATCTAAATTATCATCTAAGGCACATGACATCACAGCACGAGCTACATCAAGCTGCGGATAGTCATATTTTAGTCGATCAAAATCTAGAATTGCAGATAATCCGTTATCATTAAATAAAAGATTATCTACCCAAAGGTCACGATGTGCCCATCCTGTTTGAAGTAATTCGAGTGGTTCTATATTCATTTCTTCAGTAGCTTTAAATTGAGTTTCTATCTCAGCAAGCAGCTGAGGTTTACCAAGTCCCTTAGTCTTTTCCCAAACGGAGTTCCAATGTGCTAAGCGCTCCTCACGACTTGGAGGAATAAATTGCGGACTATTTTTAATGCCAAGTGTCCCGTCATTTAACAATCGATGCATTTTTCCTGTTGCTCGACCTAAATCATATATTTGATGGACATTGATTTTACCTGGTGAAATTAATTTTCCCTGGCAATACTCCATCACCAGGAAGCGTTCTCCATTATCAGATTCAAGCAAAATACTTTCATTCTGTGATAACACTTTGGGGCACGCTAGATCTTGGTCATACAATCTAATCTGTTGAGAGAGTGCTAACAATATCTCCTCTGACTTATATAATTTATATCTTTCTTTGTTGTATTGTTTAAGTAACAATTCCCCTGCATCCGTCGTAACTTTCCACTTTAAGTTTAACCAGCCTCGTTTTATCGAAGTAGTTTCAATTACATTCAAACCGAATAAACGATGAAATGTTTTTAGTAGGTCATCCAAGATCATTTCCTCTGTTAATATTGTCTCCATCTGGTCAACTCCTATATTTATAGTGTATAAGTTTTTATTCCTTATGGAGACCTATATAACCTCTGGGATTAAATAATCAATCTGTTATTAATTTTGAATACATATTGAGATCTATAAACTTTCCGTTTACTCTTTCATACCTTCTTAAGGTTCCCTCAAACATAAAGTTCAGCTTTTGCAAGACTTTTACTGAATTCACGTTTTCGGGTTCCACTTTTCCTTCGATTCGATTCAGCTTCAAAGTTGAGAATGCGTAATCTAACAAAGCACTTATAGCTTCTGAAGCATAGCCTCTTCCCCAAAATGCTCTAGCAATGTCATATCCAATCTCCGCTTTCTCATTTTCAAAGTCTAAGGAATTAAAACCACAAGAACCTATGATTTCATTGGATTCCATTTCAATGATAGAGAAACGAATAGCTTTGTTATCTAGAGAAAATTCATCAAGAAGTTTTATCATATCTTTTGCCTGATTTTCATCAGTAAAACTATCAATATTCATGAACTTGGTAACCTCTGGATCAGACCAAATTTTAAACAAACTTGGCGAATCCGATACCTTCATTTTTCTTAAATGTAATCGTTCTGTGTGTAACTCTGTAGTTAACATTATTTTTACCTCCATTAAATTTTAATAGTTGGTTTAAAAATAATGATCTCTGCGCATAGTTCAGTCCCTTCATTTTTCATTCCCCATTAGAATATCACACCATCGTTAAAACGAATAATATACCTCTTTTCCCTCAAGAAAATCGAGGCATAGGGTACTGCATATTTTGGAGGCGTGCTCTTTTATCCAACCGTTCCTCTCAGAGTCATGAATAAAAAATACGTAACTAATAAAAATATCCATAAATATTTGTCCTTCAATGTACCGAATCTCATCAAGCGAAAAGCTTGATTTAGAAGCATAACCCTCCAAAAGCGTTTTGCGGAGCTCACTTTTCAACATGGAAGATGCAGAGCCCAAATCAAACAGGTAGTAACCATAACCAAATAAACAATAATCTATTAAGATAGGATTTTGTTCTGACACAACGACATTGCCCAGTTGAAAATCAGCATGAATGAATCCCCATGAGTTGTCCCTAGCGTCTATTTCTGCTAATTGTTCTTTTACTACGAGTAGAACGCTACTAATAACTTCGTAATCCTCCTGATTAAGGGCTCCATTGTCTGTTCCCTTTCCAAGTTCTATTAAAGTTTCATCAATCTTTGTGACATTGTATACAGGTCTATGTAACTCCAAGGGCATTAGCGTTCGTGAGAATTCATGTAAACTAGCAAGATTTCTACCCAATCTATAAACAATCTGTTCAATGTTATCTTCATCTTGGGTTAGCGTCGAGCCTTCGATCCATTCTAAAAGAGTGGCCAAACTAGTACCAAATTGCTCCGAACTATATTCAGTAACCAGTTCCCCTTTTTGATTTAGAACAGGTCTTTGAACTTTTAGTATGTTCTTCTGATCTATTTCTCGCAGAAAAAACATTTCTGCCTGTAATCCATCTCGGGTATGTTGTAAGCCTGAGAACCCTTCAGATATTGGTTTATGTATACGTAACAAATAATTCTTGTTATCCGTTTTGTCGGTCACTTTAAATGTAATATTCTCATTATGTCTAATGAATTCAATGATTGGATCGATGAACGAATACTGCAGCAATACTTTCTCAGCTTCAATGATCATAAGGT
>NZ_JBNNSE010000006.1:0-34782 GCF_050277435.1 Paenibacillus sp. NPDC101420 | reverse complement strand
TAAATGTAATATTCTCATTATGTCTAATGAATTCAATGATTGGATCGATGAACGAATACTGCAGCAATACTTTCTCAGCTTCAATGATCATAAGACTTCCCTCCTTCAAATCTAGAATATTCTTTATATTGTACCTGTTGCTCGTTGTATTTTGTTGGAATTAATAACTATATTTAAAAAGTATCCTGTTGTATAGCTCTATAACAAAATAGAGTTACATATTAGATCTCTAATACGTAACTCTACTTATTTCATTAGCTTTTATTCATTCCATTAATGTAATATCAATACACCAAAGCCTTCCAGAGTAACCTCACCCGATAACGTTGTCCCGCTCAGTAAATCCATTTTGGTCTCATGAAGATGGATCGCGACAGGAGCTTCACTATAATTAAGCAAAAAAGTATAACTGGAAGAAGTCCCGTTACGAACTTGCAGCTCTACATCTTCAGGGAGCACCAGCCAATCTACTGGCGACTGCAGGCTGACTTGATCTATGATTATGGACGCTGCCTCTTCATTAAATACTGCTCCGTAATACCAAACCTCGCCCTTACCGCGACGATTTCTCGTAACTGCTGGCTTCCCAGCGTAATAATCCGAAGCATAGACCGCCATGACTTCGACCGAATCATCCTCAATCCGGAGAATATCATTAAAATCATCTGCTCCAGTAACCCCTTCGGCCGCACCTGACCAGCTAATCGCCGTTGGCTGACGACTACCTTTAACCATTGTGAATTCTTCGACTGTGATCCCGCATAGATCCCTAGCAGCACCTGGGAAAGGACGCATATAACATTGGCCGCGTTCATCCTTATAGCCGGTTCTGCATCCGAAGATCAGTTTTCCACCTTGCTGAACGTATTCATCCAGAAGCGACGCTGTCTCATCTGTCATAATTGCCGGGTGAGGATAGATAAGCACATCGTACCGTGCGAGCTCTTCCAGCGTCGTCTTTTTGCGTAAATAGAGTACGTCATTCGGGATATGCTTCCGCTGGAGTGCCTTGTACCACTCCTTATTGCTCTTCCACATAAATGGACCATGCCACACATCATACTCTCCATCCCACTCATTAGCATAATCACGAACAATAGCAACGTTAGCCTGATTACGGGTGCCGATAAGTGCTTGCCCTGCCCCCGCCAGCTCTTGACCAATCTGTCCCGCTTCCCGTACTCTTCTGTTCGGCTGGTTATGGTAGTCGTTAATGCCATGCCAATAAATTTCATTGCCCATCGTGGCTGTCCGCCAGCGGAAATACAGCACCATATCTGCGCCATGAGCGATCGATTGATAGGTCCATAACCGCATCTGTCCCGGCTTCGGAGATGGCATATCCATCCGGTTCACCCAGCCACCCGGTCCCGACTGCTGCTCCATAATACAGAAATTAGGGGAAATAGAACGGACAACAGATAATGAAAGTCCCCAGCCTCTGTCATTCAGCGGATTCCGCTCATTCGGATCATAAAAAATAGTCGAGAACTGCGGATAGGAATCATAGCTGAAGAAATCCAGTAATTCATCCGTCAATTCATGGCTGTCGAGATGCCCGAACAGACCGTTCGTTGTTACCCACTGCTTAGGGGCAAGTTTACGGATGATGTCCGCTTGGTTTTTGGCAAAAGAAATCGTATTTTCCGATATAAACCGCTTTTCATCCAAAGCCTGATGGGGATTGGGCTGCTTGGGTGACGGGGTAGGACGCGGAAGATACACCTGAGACCAATCACTATAACTCTGATTCCAAAAAACAGCCCCCCAAGCCTCGTTTAGCCGCTCAAGCGTGACATATTTCTGCTGCAGCCATTCCCGGAAAGCCTTATGGTCACTCTCTGAATAAAATTCACTGATCTCGCAGTTGAGCTCATTATCAATTTGCCAACCGACCACACCTGGATGATTGCCATAATGTTCAGCCATCTGTTCCGTAATCCGAGCACACAGCTCACGGTATTTGGGGCTACTGTAATTATAATGACGGCGCATGCCATGCTGTAGGGTAACACCTTCATACGTCACGTTTAATACTTCTGGATACTTATGGGTCAGCCAAGCTGGAGGTGTTGCCGTCGGCGTACCGAGCACAACCTGAAGACCATGTTTATGAGCTAAATCAATCGCCCGATCAAAGAGCCCGAACTGAAACTCACCCTCAGTAGGTTCAAAAATAGACCAAGCAAACTCCCCAATCCGAATGATTGTAAAGCCTAGTTCCCTCATCCGGCGATAATCGTCCTCCCACATGCTTTCCGGCCAGTGTTCCGGATAATAACAGACGCCAAGCTCGAATTTTTCTGTTGCGACAGGTTTCTTCATGATTACCTCCAAAGTATTAAAAATATGCTTTCAATATTTTATAATTCTATTGTAGTATCAGTGTTAATAAGGCATATATAACAAAATATTGCGATCGTATCACAATCTTGCGTTAATTACTTCAATCCAACTAGCGCTCTGTAGCGCGATAGAAATGGGTGCCACATAACATGAAGAAACAATGGTATTTGCCGACACCGGCTTTTTCAAAATATGTCTGTTATCCTGAATTTCTGGGACATTACAGTCACTTTCCACAGCATACCGAGAGAAGAAGTGAGGGGTTTCTGGGAAGCTATAACCTGCATTTAATCTTTGGTGGGGAGGGTTATGTATTCCATGAGGGCGAACGTATTCCGATGAGCAGAGGACGAGGGTTTCTTTACCCTAAAGGGGCCTACCAGCAGTACGGCTCTGATCCCGGAGAGCCTTGGGATGTTCGTTGGGTTCATTTTAGCACTCAAATTGTACTCCCCTTATTAGAAGAAGTGGACCAGTCTAGTGCATACCTGTTCACTTTTGATTTGGACGCTAAGCTGGACGAGCTATTCGAGGAAATGTACTTGCTGAGCGCTTCCTATGTAACACGTAGTGAGCCAAGGCTATCCGCGCTTCTGTATGAGCTTCTAGTGAAATTGCTGCAGAATTCCGAACCCCTTCACGGCTCAGTACCGCACGAGGTCAGGCAGTCTATCCGCAGTGCCGCAGATATCATTCATGTCGAATGTGCCCGTCCTTGGTCACTGGAGTCGATGGCAAGACTAACCGGGTATAGCAGCTATCATTTTCTACGGCTGTTCCGAATGGTTATGGGCAAAACACCAAACCGTTATTTAACGGATTGTCGACTGGCCAGAGCCAAGCTTCTACTGGTTTCTACTGGACTCTCCATTGCTCAGGTTGCGACTCAGTCCGGTTTTGCCCAGTCCAGCTATTTCATTAAAGTGTTCAGAACGTTCGAGGGGATGTCCCCCGTAAAGTACCGTCAGGCTTTTGGATCATAATTCCTTAAACGAGAAAAAACCGAACGACAATCAGAGAAAACCCTGAAGCTCGTTCGGCTCAAACAGTCATTTACTTAGCTTCTTCCATAAATACTCTGAAGTTTTCTACGATCTCTTTTGCTTTAGTACGATATAAATAATGTCCTTCTTCAAATGTCAGCACTTTTCCATGTACAGAGTCTTTTACTTGCTTTTCATGCTCTGGTATCCATCTATCCGTTGCTGGTTGATTCGCTTGCACAAAGAAAATTACAGGAAGATTTTTGGGGAAGGTTAAGCTTTCAGCTGATTTAAAATTAGAATACATCATTCCAGCTTCATTTAATTGGGTTGGATTAAATATGTTTTTGCGATTGATCAGTCTCATTTGTTCTTTTGTTTTATCATCAAATGGTAGTTCAGCAATGGGGTCAGCACTAAATTTCATTTGCAATCTGATTAAACCTGATTTTTTGAGCAGATTTATAGTTCTTAATTCCGAAGCTTCGATCTTCCTCTCGCTTAGCGATGGAACACTACTATCAAGCCCGACAAATGCACTCACTTCATTTTCATACTTGTTAACATAATCTAGTCCATATATGCCTGAAATAGAGTGGCCCATTAGAATATAACGGTCAATATTAAGAGCCTGTAAAGCTTCATGAATTTCACTTACAATATTCTCCGTGCTGCGCTCCTTTTTGGTCAGATCACTTAATCCATACCCAAAAGGCTCAATCATGACAACTTTGTAAAACGGCGACAGTTCATCTATTAATGCTTTAAAATCAAGAGCTGGCGCTGCTGTGCCATAACCCGGTAGTAGCACGACTGTTTCTTCACCTTTTCCTTGAATATAAACATTCATGTTTTTCCCATCTACGGGTACTAACTGACCATAGGGTTCTATTTTATTTTGTTCCGATTTATTGCTGATCAAATTAACTGTATATACGATGGCGAGAAAAAGCATGATTGCTATGATTATTGCCCCTATTACTTTAAGTATCATGTTTAGTATTTTACTTGTTCTCGTGCCCACCTTTGTTGTTATTCCCTCTTTTATTTTCACTCGTATCTTCTCCTGTCATCCTCTGTGTATTAGACTGCCCTATCCGACTGCTAAGGTAAGACTAACCAATGAAGATGTACTCCCCATGACGTTAACATGAACGGAGTATGAATAGGAAAAACAACATTTATACCAGCACACAAAAAACAAGCCAAGATCCGGGCTCATGGCTTGTTTCCTTTTGAAATAAATTATCTCTTCTTAAGATTTACAGTAAATCTTCGCTCACAAAATCAACCATCGATTGAACCTTCAATCCCTTAGGAGCGCCTGGAATCCAGTCCCTTCCATCGTTCCCGCGTTCCGAGAACGTTATCGTCTTGGGCTGCCCTGGGAGAAGATCAAAGTAATTGTCAGAGAATATTCCTTCATCTTCTGAGGTCAGGTATACGCCTCTAGCTAATACATCGCTTGTCACAGTGAAGCTTAGACCTCCGCTATCTGGAGTTTCCATTATGTTAATTACTGAACGCTGCAACCGAATTTCTTTTTCCGGGATAAAATAGTGCACCTTACGATCTATCATCTCGCCATTAGCCTGCAAGCTGATCTCAAGCAATACATCGTTCGATCCATGACCTTCTATTAGTTCCGCCACTGGAGACGAGAATACGATAGCCGCAGAATCAGCTCCCAGCTCAACGGGATGTGTCCACTCTCGCAGTGTCGAACCGTTAAACTGATACAATTTAAGCACTAACTCAGCGGTCTTTGCTGTTCTTAAATCAGATACGACATGAACGTCAATCCGCTCACGGTCTGTATCGTCAATAGACAACAGAACATCTTGAAAGCTTGAGCGCACGGTATATTGCAATGCTTTCCAGCGTCCGTTGTAATCCATCCCCGCCCAAGAGGCGACCGGCCAGCAATCATTCATCTGCCAGTATAAAGTGCCCATACAGTAAGGTTTATTTCTTCTGTGACTTTCAATCGCGATTCGAATCGCTTCGGCCTGGAGGATTTGACTCATATACAGAAATGATTTAAAATCCTTCGGCTGCGGCAGATACATATCCATGTATTCCTTGATCAGCAGATTTCCGCGTCCATTCTTCTGATGCGCCAGCATCACCTCTGAGGTAAGCTCCAAATCCTGCTCTTCAGCATAGCTCAGTACGGTCTTTAGTTCCGGGAACGACTGGAATCCGTATTCACTCATAAAGCGGCCAACCTTGGTATTATAATTCTCAAAAGGCTCAATCCCGTGCCACACGCCCCAGTAATGAACATCCCCTTCGTCCACAATCCGCGTCGCGTGTTGATTCATATCTCCAGTCAAATTCCGCATCGGTGAAGACGGCCAATAGTCCACACCTGGATGGAACGCGGCTACAGCCTCCGGTAGAATCCGGTGGAATATTTCCTCATAATCAGCCCACATTGTAGCTCTTTGCTCCGCGCTGAGTTTTTCTTTCCAGCCCCAGCCCATATTTTCCTCGAACTGTGACCAGGCCGAATCAATCTCGTTATTGCCACACCATAGGGCGATGCAGGGATGATTGCGCAATCTTTTGACGTTATACTCAGCTTCTTTCTTCACATTCGCAAGAAACGCATCATCTCCCGGATACATGCTGCAAGCGAACATGAAGTCCTGCCAGACCAACAGCCCGTATTCATCACAGAGCTTGTAAAATATCTCCTCTTCATAAAAACCGCCACCCCACACTCGCAGCATATTCATGTTTGATTCTGCGGCCGTGGCAATTTCATGCCGATACCGCTCTTCGGTAACTTCTGTGATGAAGCTGTCATTCGGAATATGATTGGCACCTTTGGCGAAGACCGACACACCATTCAGTACAAAAGAAAATGAAGTCCCTTTCGCATCATGCTCCCGAATCAATTGAATGCTCCGGAGTCCAGTTCTTACGCTTTTGCTAACTTCAACTTCCTTACCTTTCACCAAATCCGCTTGGAATGTATATAAATGAGGCTCGCCCAGCCCTCTACACCACCAGAGCTGCGGCTGATCTACCACGATATCCATCTCTATTTGTTGCTTGCCGCTCTTTAAGGAAACCGCTTGCATCGACTCTAGACCATCAGCACTCATTCGCAGCATTCCCTGCCATGCCGCAGGAGCATCTACTTCAATAATTGCGGTTAATTGAGCCTCTTCCTTTGTGATCACATTTTGGCGGATATAGAGATCTATGATTTGAACTGAATCACGTCCCTTAAGGGCCGCTTTACGCCATATTCCACTAGTCAAGAAACGCGGACCCCAATCCCAGCCGTAATGATAAGGTGCTTTGCGGGCAAAAACACTAATCCGCTGTTCCTCTAGTCCCCCAAGCTCGGATTGATCATTCGGTGCAGGTAACGCATACCCCAGCTTCTCTAGCTTAGGTAGATCCTCTTTAACTACAGAGCGGAATCTCACTAGTATATGGTTTTCACCAATCTTCAACTGATCTTTAACATCCACTCTCCACGCCAAAAACATATTGTCTGCAGCGAGCACATGTACATTATTCACATACACGTCAGCATATGTATCAAGACCTTCAAAAATCAGTTCTGTGCAAGTAAGCTCCAACCACTCTTCACCAAGCTGCAAAGTGGTTTGATATTCCCAATCCTTCTTATCAATCCATTGTAGGTTATGTTCATTTGTTCCATAGAAGGGATCTTCAATCTTTCCGTTCTTCAGTAAATCCGTATGGACCGTGCCTGGCACAGTAGCCGGAAGCCACTCCTCGTCACCACAGCTTCTAAATTCCCACTTCGCAAGATTCATCTCTAGATGTTTCATAATATCCTCCTAATTGCTAAAAGTTTTGTAGAGCATATGCTTCTCCAAGTGACTTCGTACAAAACTCACTTCGAAAGCGTCTGCTTAAGTTTTGTAAGCCTATTCATCTTTCAAAATAACATACCTCTTCTAGCATTTCATTGAATCCACTTGTTATTCTTGGTATTTTGTTATCCATTCGTTAGGTATACACTAATTATAATCGTTCAAACAAAACAAATAAAGACAATAAATAATAATACAATACATTTCTAAACGCTTTATTTAAAGCTATAATGTTCATGTAAACGCTAACAAAATAATGAAAAGGGGATTAAGTTATGAGAAATAAGTTATTTTCGTTATCTTTTGTTATGGTTATGATTTTATCATCAACGCTGGCTGGCTGCGGCTCGAACAATGGCAACAGCACCAATAACGGGGCTTCTGCAACCGATAAGCCCGCAGCAACTAACACAGAGACTACCGGCGGTGACACGACAAGCAACGCAACAGCCGAACCTGCAGCAGGAGCTGACATTAGCGGCAAAATCACCTTCCTGACTAACAGAACAGACATGATTGGCAAAGAATACGATGAATATTTAAAGCGCTTTAATGAAAAATACCCGAACGTTAAAGTCGAATTCGAGGCTTCCCAGACCGACTATAATCA
Organism: Paenibacillus sp. NPDC101420; assembly: GCF_050277435.1. Classification (NCBI taxonomy): domain Bacteria; kingdom Bacillati; phylum Bacillota; class Bacilli; order Caryophanales; family Paenibacillaceae; genus Paenibacillus; species Paenibacillus sp. NPDC101420. Next base: position 26,983 of record NZ_JBNNSE010000006.1, on the reverse strand, counting down.
ACAGGCTAAAGTCAGAATGGCCAGCGGCGAGCTTCCTGACGTTATGTTCATTCCTACCATTCCTAACTCCGACTTACCGAAATACTTCGCTTCACTGGATGATCTCGGCCTGAACGATCAAATCACCTTTAAAGACTTCAAATCCTTTGATGGCAAGCTGTACGGAATTACCACAGGGAACTCTACATCCGGGATTGTTTATAACAAAAAAGCATTTACAGATGCTGGCATCACAGAAACCCCTAAGACTTGGGATGAATTCCTGGCTGCCTGCGAAAAGCTGAAAGCAAAAGGTGTCATTCCACTGTCCTCTAACTTCAAAGATAAATGGCCACTGGGTACATGGGCTTATGATACTCCGCGCCTAATTGCAGGCAACCCCGACTTCCCTAATGAGAAGCTGAACTCTGAAACACCATTTACCATGGACAACGGCTATGGTAAAGCCTTTAGCCTGCTCAAGGAGCTCAACGAAAAAGGGTATCTGGAAAAAGACATCAACTCCACCAACTGGGAGCAATCGAAAAAAGACATCGCTTCTGGTAAGTTCGCCATGTACTATCTCGGCAACTGGGTCATTAACCAAGTTATTGGAGTAGGAGCTCCTTCAGACAATGTTGGCTTCTTCCCGTTCCCTTATGACAATTCAGGTAAACCATCCGCTACTCTTAGCCCTGACTTCTTCTATGCTGTTGCTAAAAACAGCAAAAATTTAGAAGCTGCCAAAGCTTTCGTAAAATGGATGATTGAGGATTCCGGCTATGAGGACTTCGCGGGCTTTATCTCCCCACTAAAAGGAAAAGAATCTAATCTGGCTCAGCTAAAAGAATTCCAAGCTACCGGAGTAGAGTTAGTAGAAGGAACTGTTGACGATGCGAAGGTTACAGAAATCGGCAACAAGGCACAATTAGATCTCCCTGCTGTTGTACAGGAATTTGTGCTTGCCAAAGATCCGCAAACTGTATTAGACAAATGGAATAAAGCCTGGGCTAAAGCTAAGAAAGATCTCGGCTATTAATACAAACTTTTGACCAGAAGTACAACACGGTGCAAAATGGATTATCGCCCTTACGGATAGTCCATTTTGCCTTTCCATACCAAGCTTTTATGAAAGAAGGGCTAGCGATGTTCGGAACACTTTCCTATAACAAACAAAAAATGATAATCATTGTATCATTCCTTACGATCCCATTGTTGCTCCTTGCGACATTCACGTATTATCCAGCGCTTAAGCTGATCTATTACAGTTTCACCAATTGGGATGGCTATAGCCCAGAGAAACCATGGGTCGGACTTGCTAATTACCGCGAGGTCTTCTCTAATCCTGATATTTTCAAAGTATTTACACATAACTTTGCTTACTTCGCTATGGGAATTGTTCAGAACATAGTCGCCATTTATTTTGCGGTTGTTCTGAATAGTAAGCTCAAAGGGAAAAACGCATTCCGAATCTTACTTTTCCTTCCTTACATCATGAACGGAGTTGCTGTTGCTTTTATGTTTGGTTATGTCTTTGATACTACTAACGGATCTCTGAATATGTTCCTGAATAGCATCGGTCTAACCGGACTAGGACAGACCAGCTGGCTTGGAACAGAAGGACTGGTCAACTATTCTCTGGCATCCACAGGATTTTGGCGTTTCATGGGTTATAACATGGTCATCTACATCGCCTCCTTGCAGGCCATACCAAACGATATCTATGAGGCTTCAAAGATTGATGGTGCTGGACCTTTCCAAACCCTTTGGAGAATTACTTTACCGAATATGAAGCCAGTCATTCAGCTTAACTTATTTCTTACCGTCACAGGAGCACTGGAAGTCTTTGATCTCCCTTTCGTATTGACCAAGGGTGGTCCTGCAGGCGCCAGCGAAACTTATGTACAGAAAGTTGTAGACACTGCATTTGCTTACAACAACTATGGTCTCGCTTCTGCCATGAGTATTATCTTGCTCTTCTTTGTCGTCATCGTACTATTAGTACAGCAACTAGTTCTTAGCCGGGGAGGAGACAAATAGACATGACAAACTCCAAATTCCGCTTTACAGATGTTATTAAATACTTCTCGCTAATCATCGGCGTATTTGTCGTGCTTTTCCCTCCTTATGTAGTTATCGTAAATGCCTTCAAATCGACTGATGAATTTAACAGTAGTAGCTCCATGGCACTGCCAAAAAGCTTTTTTAATTTCGATAATTTCATTGCGGTGTTCCAGCGTGGAGGTTTACTTAACGGATTTGGTAACGTATTAATTATTATAGCTATTACTTTAATTCTGAACATTCTATTTGGAACTATGGTAGCATTTGTACTGGGACGCTTCTCTTTTAAATTAAAACCTGTTGTCTTTGGTGCTTATCTAATAGCCACTATCATTCCTAGCATCACGACGCAAGTAGCCACTTTTGGTATCATCAAAAGCATGGGGCTTTATAATACACTCGGCGCCCCTATCGTGCTATATATCGGAGCAGATGTGATTCAAATTATTCTTTATTTGCAATTTATCCGTAACATTCCCGTGGATCTAGATGAGAACGCGATGGTAGAAGGTGCATCTCTTTTTAAAATCTATCGCTCAATTATTTTTCCATTATTGACGCCGGCTACGGCTACTTTGATTATCTTGAAGACGATTAGTATCTATAATGACATGTATATCCCTTATCTATATATGCCAAAACAAAGCCTGGGCGTAGTTACGACGATCCTGATGCGTTTTCAAGGGGTCAATTCGGGCGAATGGAATTTGATCTGTGCGGCCATTCTGCTTATCCTGCTCCCCACAATAATTCTATATTTCTTCCTACAACGTTATATCTTTGAAGGCGTAACCAGCGGCGCAGTTAAATAAGGCAGTTCACTTTATGAAAGGATAACGCAAATGGTATCATTCATCCGGCTAGCCTTACGAAAAATGTGGTTGTTCCTTGCCAATCTTCCGATGGAGCGAAAACTGATCGTCGTATTTGTCTTTCTGATCTCGCTTCCAATCACTTATGTTAGTTATTTGTCCTCCCGCTCCATGTTCAATTCTGTTCTTATTAATGCAACGGAAGGCGCGAACCAAATGACATCGAATGCCTCTGATACCATTGACCGTTATGTCGCCGATCTAAAAAGATACACAGCGCTACCGCTATATAACACCGATGTACAATTCTACCTAACTCAGCAAAATACCGACTGGGATAAAAGTACTGGCATGGCGATGTTCCTGAGCTACTTGAAGCATACGAAGGAAGAGATCATCGCCGTGTACATGGTGGATCAGTACGGTTCTGTTTTTTATGATAGAGTCCCCGGGATCCACGAGCTGTATCCTGAAGAACGACTAGCCGAATGGAGAACCTTAAGTGAAGAAGCTGGGGCCGCTCCTGTCATTCAAGGCAGACATACGATTCGTATAAACTCCAATGTCCATAGAGAGGTTTTCAGTGTACTTCGCACCATTAATTCTGTAAGCACGCTAGACAATATAGGAATTCTCGTATTTGATGTAGACATCAACTTGTTTAAGGGGATCATTGATCCCGTAAACGCAGTTACACAAGGCAACACACTAATTGTAGATAATACCGGAGAACTGATCTATGACGGCGAAAACTCCTCAGACTCGATGCAAACTGGCGAGGGGCAAAGTCTGAACACGCAGCTTTTGCTGCAGCATGTGAATCAGCAACAGGATCATTTTCAAGTAGAAATGAATGGTCAGTCTTATCTTGCAGTGTATACTGTCTCGAAACAGACAGGTTGGACGACTATGGTTACGATTCCTTTGGCCCGTATCCTGTCACCTGTACAGAAGAATCGCAATGCTCTTATATTAACTACACTGATCATTATCGCGTTTGCACTTTGTGTTGCGACGTTCATCTCACATGCGCTGACCAAACCCCTTAAATCTTTAGTCCGTCTAATGAAACGGGTACAGCACGGTAATCTAGATGTCTGGCAGCACTCCAAATATAATGATGAGATTGGAATGCTTGGCAGTCATTTTAATCGGATGATCATAAGGGTCAAGGATCTGCTGCAGGAAGTATCCCTCACCGAGAAGCGAAAGCAGAAGGCTGATATGAGGGCACTTCAGAATCAGATCAATCCCCATTTTATTTATAATACGCTGGAGTCTATCCGTATGCTGGCAGAGAGCAACGATGACCCCCGTGTAGCGAAACTCACCTATTTGCTTGGACTTCAGATGCGTTACAGTATTGTCCGAAGCGAAGAAGCCGTTACGATCAGACAAGAGCTGGATCATGTACGAAATTATTATCATCTGCTTCAAATCCGGTTTCCAGATAAGTTCAATCTACACATTGATGTGCCAGAGAAATTTCTACATCTTCCTGTAATCAAGCTTGTCTTCCAACCCATTGTGGAGAACGCAGTTTTTCATGGCTTAGATCAAAAAGTAGGTCTCGGCACCTTAAGCATCACCGCATGGAGTGAGCATGGAAATGTCGTATTCTGTGTAGAAGATGATGGCATCGGTATGGATGCAGCTACCCTTCGTTCCTTAAATAATAGTCTGCAAAATGGGACTGAAAGTGAAATGTTTGGTATTGGCCTACGAAATGTGAATGAGAGAATCCGTCTGCATTACGGCAGCTCATTCGGGCTCCTTGTAGAGAGTAAGCTCGGAGTGGGTACTCGTGTTACGCTGCGCATTGAGGACATTACCTTCACTACTCATAGTGAAGATGATATGAATTACGGAGAGGAGATGCTCTGATTGCTGCATATTGCAATTGTTGACGATGAAATCCTGATCCGCGAAGGTCTGGCCCGAATGATCAGCAAAGAAAACACTGAATTTCTGGTCATCGGCACCTACTCCGATGGGAAACATCTACTTGACGAGTTACCTTCACTTCAACTTGATGTTGTGATTACTGATATTCGTATGCCGCAAATTAACGGCTTGGAATTAATTAAACAATTAAAAGCCAGTCACCCACAAATCCGCTCCATTCTAATGAGTGGATTTGTTGAATTTAATTATGCCAGAGAAGCCATACGCAGCTCTGCAGTAGACTATTTATTAAAGCCAATCGATAAGGAGCAATTATTCGAGCTGCTTTATCAATTAGAGGAAGAGCAGCAGTTCTCTCGTGACAAGGAGGTACATCACCGTTCTGGTCTCTTACTGACCCTTCTTCAAGGCGACGAACCCCCTTCACCCTTGCTTTTGTCGAGCCTTACTTTGCCCCAGCCTTATTTCTCAGTCTTTGTGTTCAAAGGAAGATCAAGAGAACCCGTCTGTTTTTGTGTAGACAGTCTGCGGCAAGTGATGGCATTTAGTATCGACAGCTTAGAGATTCAAAATGGACTGCATGTCTGTATCCTGTATTCTACAAAGCAACTCTCAGACAGCGATAGGAATGAAATCGGCGACAGAATCCGTATCTCTGCCAATGGTATGATACTGCATGTAGGTACTAGCAGTTCCTATAATGATACCGCCAAGCTTAGACAAGCATATCTAGATGCTAAGTTAGCCTGCAGCGTCGGCATCTATAATCCTGACCGACTGCACTATGCAAATATTCAGAACATTCAGCAGTCTGAGATAAATATCCTTGAGCCTTTTAATGCGATCAAGGAACCATTAATCCATGATCTGCAGATCCTGAATATGGAGGGTGCTTTAGAACGCGTGCATAACTTATTCTCAGTGCTGAAATCACAACAAGCTGTGCCCGATCAAATTCTCCGTGTCTGTCGATGGGTTATTGAATCTGCGCAGAAAGAATTGCAAGAATTTGAGGCCCTCTACAAAGGTGCACCCTATCTTGGGCTGGATGAAAGCATTGCGTCCAGTATGAGCTTCAGTGAAATCGAGCGTAGTTTTACCAACCATTTCTCAAGCATTCTATTTGAGATCAGAGCCCATCGCCTAGAGATGTCCGGTACAGCTGTAGAAACCATAAAGCGCTGGATATCAGCCAACTATAATCAGCATGCGGATCTGAACACCTTAGCGAATATGGTTTTTTTGACACCAAGCTATCTAAGTAAGCTGTTCAAACAAGAGACTGGACTTACATTAACGGACTACATCACGGAAATCCGGCTACGTAAAGCCAAGCATCTGCTCAAGAATGCCCCTGACCTAAAGATTCACGAGATTGGAGCAGAAGTTGGATATGGCGATCCTGCCTATTTCAATAAGCTTTTTAAACGTGTAGTCGGCGTTACACCCAATGAATATAAACGAATTTCTATCGTATAAGGAGTTTGATCACTTGCAATCACAGATTCACACGAGCAGCGATAATCATGAAATCACCGTCTATGACACCACAGAACTATACGGTGAACAAGGTGCGTTCCGCGTCATGCAGTTTTCCAATCAGGCCATTCAAGGTGCGATGGATCTCAATCACCCAGAACGAGTTGTGTTTGAATATCCGCGAGCCATCATTCACTTGATGGAATGCAATGCTCCCTCTTTCGAGGATGCCTTTCTTATTGGTCATGGGATTGGAACGATTGCTGGGCATTTTCTAGACAAAAGATTTAAAGTAGCTGAGCTAGACAGTGAAGTAGTCGAATTAAGCCGCCGCTATTTTGGATACATCCAAGATAACGTAGTGATCGGTGACGGACGTCAGATCCTTGAAGGTGAAGAACCACAGAAATATGATTACATCATCTTGGATGCTTTCACCGCCGCGGGCACGCCGAGGCACTTAATCTCCAGTGAATTTTTCAGCATCGTGTATTCAAAACTGAATGCCAAAGGGTATCTCCTAATGAATCTAATGGGAAAAGGTGAAAATGACCCACATATTAACGCGATTCACACCACGCTCGCGGAAGAATTCACCTATATCAAATCCTTTTCACTGCCTTCAGATGGGGCTGCGGATATCAAAAACATCATTATTATAGGTGGATTTAAGCCGATCCACTTTCAAGCTCGCCACATGGCAGGCTTTAAAGAAATCCAGCTTGGGCAAGGATATCTTATTCGGGATTAAAGTTATGCAAATAAAAATGACCTCATCCTCCACTTCACTGTGGGCTTTGAGGTCATTTTTGGGTTGTTACTATTTGATATCCTTTACACCGGATTAGGGACAAAACTGCCACCTCGGCAATACTTCAAATAATTTAGCGCATGTACTTGTCCAGTCATTTCTAGTTCACCCTGGTAGACAGGATCATGCCAGCCTTCAATATCAATAGTTCCCTTATAGCCGGCTTGGCGCAGAATCGAGATGATATCCACCCAGTTCGTATCTCCGAAGCCAGGCGTCCGGTCCCACACATAAGACTTAGGTCCGTGAATTCCGTATTCCTTGACGATATCCCAGGCAATAGTGGCATCCTTGCCATGTACATGGAATACCTTATTCACCCATTTGCGTAGCTGCGGAATCGGATCAATGAGACCTATCAGCTGGTGGCACGGTTCCCATTCCAGACCCAGATTGTCTGCTGGTACAGCATTGAACATTTTCTCCCAGGCTGAAGGATTGTGAGCGATATTCCACTCTCCGGCCTGCCAGTTTCCACCCATAGAGCAATTTTCAAAAGCAATTCTTAAGCCACGATCGGCTGCCCTTTTGGACAATTCACTAAACACCTCTGCAAATCTCGGAATCGACTCGTCAATCGAAGAACCTGGAAGACGTCCGGTGAATCCACCGATAATATCTGTGCCGAATAAATGGGCATGATCAATCAATCGCTCCCAACTGGCGAGTGTGTCAGCATTGTCTCCATCTCCTGAAAGTGGATTGCCATAAATCCCAACAGAAGAGATGATAAAATCATGTTCAGCAGCCAGTTCCCTAAGTCGTGCAGCTGTTTCTACAAGATTGGTTTCACCGGTGGTCTGCCAAAAGTTCAAGTTAAAGGACTCAAACCCATGCTGAACAATTTGCGGAATAACGGCGACGGCCTCCCCGCCACGAACTAGAGTACCTATTCTTAATGTGTCTTGCATTTGGGTTACCACTCCAATGATAGCGTTTATAGTCAGTATTATACCTTAAGTGTTTTGAGCATCTTGCAAGAGCCTCGTTTGAGCAATACCGCATCGTAGACAATATGCTGATGGCCTGATCGTCCAGAAATAAGATCAAACAGGACGCCCACGCTAGATAAGGCCATTTCTGTACCCGGTTGGCTAATCGTATCGAGTGAAGGATGAAAATATTCAGCCATCTCAATTCCGTCAAAGCCAATGATTGAAATATCATCCGGGATAGACAACCCCGCGGTAAGTACAGCTTTGGCAGCACCGATAGCAATCGTGTCAGAAGCCGCAAATATTGCGGTTACTCCCTTATTCCTTTTAAGCAGTCTTCGTGCTGCATCAAATCCCGAGCTAGGACTGTATTCACAATCCTCTACCAGCTGTGGATCATAAGGCAGATTATGTTCTTCCAGTGCTTTTTTGTAGCCCAAATAACGCCGGTTGCCTGTCGTTTCATCCAGTAATGGGGACTTGGCTAGAAAACCAATATTCTCATGCCCTAGTGATATCAAGTAATTGGTGGCCTTATAAGCTTCCTTCAATTCATTAATGGTGACACTGGAAAAAATATCAGGGTCCACCTCTTGTGTGGAGGTGATCGTCGTCAGTACAAAAGGAACCGTCAGCTGCTTGAATTTCTCTTCGGAATGATTGTAGGTTCCGCCCATGAAGATGATCCCGCATAGATTCTTTTCTTTGGTCAGCTGAATCGCCGCATTAATTTCATCCGTTCCATCCTCTACCTGATGAATGAGGAAAGGGTACCCTCGCAGATTAGCCTGCCGCTCGATTTCTTTGATCATATTAGAGAAGAACGGATTCGTAATCCCCTTAACCATAAGTGCAATGTTCTTAGACTCCGTAGTTTTTAGATTTCTCGCATTGGAATTGGGAATGTAATTGTATTCCTTAACAACATTCAGAACCTTTTCCCGTGTAGCCTTGCTCACCAGCCCCTTATTGTTGATGACCCTGGAAACCGTCGAGATGCCCACACCGGAAATCCGCGCGATATCCTTGATATTTACGTCCACTATACTCCCCCACTTATAAGTAAGGGAGCTATATGCTACTATAGCTCCCTTACACCTTTTAACGTTCTTTAGTTCACTGGAACAAATTCAGCCAATTGCTTTTCTACTTCGGCAATAACCTTGTCAATTCCTGCTTTTTTCAGTTGCTCACGGTAATCCGCTACAGCAGCTTTAGGATCTTTGCTTGTTTTACCAAGCATCAATTGAATACCAAGCTGGGAATTTACGTTGGAGATGGAAGCAATTTCTGTAGTTACATTCGATGGATCAAAGCTAAAGCCATTGTATGGATCATCGATAGCGACTTTATCCCACTCTGCAAACAAGGAGTTCCGAATTGGGTTTTCTGTATCCGTAGGAACTACGAATTTGTCGTTACGAAGTGACCAAGCAGCGAAACCTCCGCCGTCCGTTTTTTCGTTGAAGCCTGGAGGCTGCTTTTTAACACCATTTTCCATAACATATTGTTTGCCTTCAATACCGTTTTGGATAAGGTTGTAGTAGCTTTCGTCAGTCATGAACTTCTCGATTACCATCAGAGAGCGCTCTGGATTCTCGGAGCTCGTGCTGATTACAGTCGAGTTGTCAACGCCCATCTTACGTTTGATCTTCTTGTTGGCTTCCGCAAAAGTAAAGAATGCAGTTTCTGCCTCTGGTTGTGCCTTCAAATCTGCACCGTATTGGCCGATCCAGTCCTGAGCATGAGTCAAATAACCTGCGGAGTTTGCTGCTCTGAAGTTATCTTTACTTCCAAGAGTTGCAGACAGCACATCTTTGCCCCAGTACCCTTTATCTGCCCATTCACGCATCTTCACAGCCCAATCTTCGAATTCTTGAGTGTATGCTGGATGGAAGACGGTCTTGTAGTCCTCTGGACTTTTCGTCACAAGATTCAGTTCATTCAAAGATATACCAGGTGCGTTAAGCCACATTCCTGTAGTATCAACGAGCATTCTGAACATATTGGCCGCATCTTCAGACTTACCGTTAATTGGTGGGAAGGACTCATTGGCAACAACATTATCCATGTATTTAACCATATCGTCGAGTGTGGTGATTTTTTCCATGCCATATTTTTTCAGCAAGTCTACACGATAGGCATAACCATTCGGTGTATATTCGCTATAAAGACTCGGAACACCATAGATTTTACCTTTGTATTTAGTATTTTCCCATACACTAGCAGGAATTTCTGCCTTCAGCTTAGGAGCAACTTTATCGAGCATATCGGTAAGGTCTACTAGAGCGCCTTCACTAGCCAATGTGAAATAGGATACTGGTGCTCCAGGAGATGCATGAGACATATCAAACTGCTCACCAGAAGCAAATAGCAACGGATATTTGGTATTGATATCCGGCCAGTCAATATACTTCACTTCAATTGTAGCGTTAAGATCAGCCTTAAGCTTTTTGTTAATCTCAGCAAGAATCGCCTTATTTTGAACGCCTTCACTGCCCCACAGGTAGTAAACCAACTTAGCTTCTTTAGAAGTATCTACTCCTCCTGCATTCGTTGAAGCTTCTGGTGCCTTCGTAGCTGCCGGATCATTACTTGCCTCGTTGTTCTTCGATGAACAGGCTGTCAATGCCCCAGTAAGCATGAGTACAGCAATTAAAGAAGACGCAATTTTTTTACCTTTCATTAGGTAAGCCTCCCTTTTCTTTTCTATTTATGAATTGCATTTATAATAAACGCGCCTTCGAAAAGGAGACGTCCATTAACCCTTTACAGCCCCAACAGTGAGGCCTGTTACGAAATAACGCTGTACAAATGGATAGAGGAGAATAATTGGCCCGGTGGCCAGCACAGCTGTAGCCATCTTGATGGATTGCGTTGGAAGATCAGCCGTATTGATAACTGCCCCCGAATTGATTAGTGTACCGAGATTCGTCTGATTGACCATTCGCTGCAAAAAGTATTGGAGTGGATATTTCGTCGGGGAGTCCATATATAACATCCCGTTGTACCACTCATTCCAAAAGCCTATCGCCGAGAAAAGCCCGATGGTAGCTAAGGAAGGAACCGCCAGCGGAATAAATATCCGCCAATAGATATGGAAGTCGCCAGCACCGTCAATGGTAGCAGATTCATATAAGGAATCCGGAATCGCCTTCATGAAATTACGCATCAGGAAGATCGACCAAGCGCCAACTACAGCCGGTAGAATCATGGCAAATAAGTTATCTTTCATATGCAAGTGCTTGACCATCAGGATATACGTTGGAATCAAGCCACCGCTGAAGAGTGTCGTAAAGTAAATTAGAAAGGAAAAGAAGTTGCGATACTTGAAATCCTTGCGGTTAAGCACGAAGCCAGCCATCGACATCATGAACAGTCCAAGGACCGTACCCACTACGGTTATAAAAATAGTGATCTTATAAGCATTTACCAATTGCGTAGAGTTGTTAAATAACAATTCGTAAGCCTTAAATGAAAATTCCTTAGGCAGCAGCTTGTAGCCTTCACGGACAATTTCCTGCTCGTTCATGAACGATGAGGAGATCATTAGTGCGAAGGGAAATACACAGAACAGTGCAAAGATACTAATGCAGATATAGCTAATCACTTTTATGATAATACTTCCCGAATCCTGTTTGATTTTTTGAGTTTCCATATTCATCACCCCTGTTTCGTGTCTGGTTTTAGAACAATGCGCTGTCTGGCTCGACCTTGCGTACAATAAAGTTAACTACTAGCACCAGAATCAGGCCAAACATGGATTGGTAGAAGCCCACAGCGGCGCCCATAGAGAAGTTGAATTGTCCCACCAGTGAACGGAAGACATAGGTATCGATAATATCCGTCTGCGGATACAGCACCGAGTTCGTACCGATCAGATTATAGAAAAGGTCAAAGGAGCCCTTGAGAATTCCACCCATACCAAACAGTAAAAGCAGAATAAAGGTTGGCTTCAGAATCGGTAAGGTCATATAACGGATCCGCTGCCAGGTAGTGGCTCCGTCCATATAAGCAGCCTCGTACAGATCATGATTAATCCCTGTGATCGTTGCCAGATAGACAATCATTCCATATCCGGTAGCGGCCCAGATCTTGAAGGCTACAATGATATATTTCCATATGCCTGGATCAGAATAAAACTCGTAACGGTCTAGCCCCATTCCGGTTAGCATCGTATTGATGAACCCGGAATTGAAATTGAATATATTGTAGGCAAAAACACCGACGATAACCATAGAGATAAAGTAAGGTAGGAGAATAACGGATTGAGACACTTTCTTGAACCACTTGCCCGAGATCTCCGAAAGCATAATGGCAAACACAATTTGAATAATGTTACCCAGAGCTAGGAAGACGATGTTGTAGAGCAGTGTATTCTTGGTAATATTCCACAGATCGCCATTCTGAACCAGAAATTCGAAGTTTTTCAGACCGATAAAGTTACTTCCGAAAATACCCTTATTGAGCTTGTAATCTACGAATGCGACGTAAGCGCCAGGCATTACCGCATAGTGAAAAATAATGAAGTATAGGATTACAGGCAGCAACATTAGAAAAAGCACTTTGTTCTTAATGACTTCCCGGACAATATTTCCACCCGCAAGCTTAATTCTTGCCAATGAGCCCACCTCCAATTTGAAAGATGCATTTCATCACATGCATAACTTAGCTTCCTTTCTTGTCCCGCAACCAGCTTGAAACTGATTGCTCATCCTTTATGATAAAGCGTATCGGATGATATAGAAACGTTTCCATAATTTCTTTGAAACTCCCTGTACGAAAATCATACTCCCTAGATGTATGCGCTGTCAATTCATTTTATTTTTGTTTTTCTAGTAATAAAAATCACATTTTACAACCTAAATATAATGAATCGGCCGATTTCGCGAAGATAATTGACTTTTTATGGTCTTCGGACTAAGATCGATATGTATCGTTAATGGAAACGTTTCTATCTGTTCTTTCATAGACATGTCAGTCTTATATATGATGTCTGACAATGAACTCCCCGTTCTTATCTATTGCATGTCTCATCCAATTATATTTATCTGCGTGTGCACTGCGGCGAACTCAAATAGCAAGCGCTTTCTTATTGGTATAGCACATCTATTTGTCACAATAACTTTCAATGCGCTCACGAGGAAGGTGTTAACCATGACTAAACTGTTTATCCAAGATCTTGTGAACGATATGACTCTAGAAGAAAAACTGGCCCAATTAACCCAGCTAGGCCCTCACTATTGGGGTTTGGATGATACCGTAGATTTAACCGGTCCATTCAAGGAACTGAACATTAAGCCGCAGGTAATGCAGAACATCGGAAGCGTTCTGAACGGCATTGGAGCCAGGAATGTGATTGATCTACAGACCCGGCATTTGCAAGCCAGCCGTCAGAAAATCCCCTTACTCTTCATGGCGGATGTGATTCATGGTTACAGAACGATCCTACCGATCCCGCTTGCGATAGGTTGTAGCTTTGACATGGAGGCCTGTGAAAGGTTCGCTGAAATTGCAGCCAAGGAGAGCGCAGCTGCCGGTATTCACCTCACTTTCTCGCCTATGACGGATCTTGTACGCGATCCGCGCTGGGGACGAGTGATGGAGACATCCGGTGAGGACCCTTATCTGAATGCTCGTGTAACTGAGAGCATGGTACGGGGCTATCAGGGCAAAGACCTAAAAGAAAAAGGTCGTATCGCTGCCTGTGTGAAGCACTTCGCCGGTTATGGCGCTCCCGAAGGCGGTCGAGAATACAATACGGTGGATATGTCCCTCGGCGTATTACGTGAGTTCTATCTACCAGCCTATAAAGCTGCTGTAGATGCTGGTGTAGCCATGGTGATGGCCGCATTCAATACGATTGATCGTATACCTGCAAGCGGTAATTCCAAACTTCTCCGCGGGATTCTGCGTGAGGAATGGGGCTTCGATGGCGTTACCATCGCCGATTTCAATTCCGTAAATGAACTAATCCCTCATGGCGCTGCCGAAGATGGTCGTGAAGCAGCTGAGAAAAGTCTGGCTGCCGGACTAGATATTGAAATGATGTCCACCCATTATCTAAACCACGGCGCTGCTCTCGTCGAGGAAGGCAAGCTTGATATCTCCTTGATTGATGAAGCCGTTATCCGGGTGCTAGAACTCAAGGACGCTCTCGGCTTGTTTGACAATCCATTCAAGGATGCAGATCCACTAGTAGATGAGGCGCCCACGCCGAGCGCGGAGAATTTACAAGCTGCGAGAGAGCTGGGTGCAAGCTCAGTGGTGCTGCTGAAAAATGACAATAACGCTCTGCCCCTTAAACACGGTATGAAGATTGGATTGGCTGGTCCCTTCGCTACCTCTATTCATGTGCTGGGCGGCTGGTCTGGAACGGAAAAAGACCCGGCCGTATCACTCTACAACGGCATTTCTCAAAAAACATCTGCCGCGGATATTATTACGGCCATGACTGGTGAGCTGGGAAGCATGCTAGAGGGTGTTTTTGATGTGGAGGATGAAATCGAAGAAGCCTTTCAGCGCCTAAAAGATTGCGATGTAATTCTCGCTGCTGTCGGTGAGAATCAGCAGGATACCGGGGAAGGCGGAAGCAAAACCAATCTGCGCTTGTCGACCAATCAGGAGAAGCTGATCTGGCGTCTGAAAGATACCGGCAAAAAGATTGTTACCATTGTATTTAGCGGCCGACCACTGGAACTAAAGCCTGTTCTTGAGGCCAGCGATGCTCTACTGCAAGCCTGGTTTCTGGGAACAGAATCCGGAAATTCATTAGCTGATGTGCTGTTCGGAGATTATAATCCGTCCGCTCGTTTATCTATGAGCTTCCCTTACTCGGTTGGTCAAATTCCTGTTTATTACAATGCCTATCAGACGGGACGTCCCTATGATCCCCTATATCCGAATGTGCGTTATGTAACCCGATATCTGGATTGCCCTAATGACCCTCTTTTCTGTTTTGGCTATGGTCTGAGCTATTCCAGTTTTGATTACAGCAACTTCAATGTTGATGCTAAGGGTCGGATTGTTGCCTCCATTGAGGTGGAGAATACTTCAGACATCACCGGCAAGGAAACCGTTCAACTCTATATCCATGATGTTAGCGCAAGTGTCGTACGCCCGGTCAAGGAGCTGAAAGCCTTCCGACAAATTACACTCGCAGCGTATGAGAAACAAGTGGTTTCTTTCGAGATCACTAGAGAAATGCTGATGTTCTACGGAAAAGATGATCAAATGGTCTTCGAACCCGGGGAATTTGATATTATGATTGGTAGAAGCTCCGGAGACCATTTCACCCAGCGGATCTGGATCGGCTAACTATATTAGACAGTAAGGGAGATAACCCCAATGAGACACAGCTTATCATTTCAGCAAGATGGAACCTTGAAAATTGTACAGTTCACTGATCTTCACTGGATGGATGGAAGAGCCGAAGATCAGCGTACCCGGGAACTGATGGAACGTGTTCTAGAAGCAGAACAACCTGATCTTGTGGTCTTCACGGGAGATCTAATTTACACTGCCCCTGTCTCTCCTGGCGAAAAGGCATGTGAAGACCCTGCCCAAGCATTTCGGGATGCTGTCGCTGCTGTAGAAAAAACAGGTACCCCTTGGGCCTTCGTATTTGGTAACCATGATACAGAAACCCTGATTTCCCGCAGTGAATTGATGCAGATAGCATTAGAACATCCCCACTGTCTGGCCGAAGCCGGTCCAGAGGATCTTGAAGGTTCAGGCAATTACACGCTTGAAATAAAAGATCAGGATGGCCAAGCAGCCGCTGTCCTTTATTTTGTTGACTCGGGCAGTTACTCCGAGATGGAGCATATCCCAGGCTACAATTGGATTAACCGGAATCAAATCAACTGGCTAACTGCTGAATCCGCTCGGTTGAATCCTAAAACTGCTAAGAACAGGCTGCCTGCATTGGCTTTCTTCCATATCCCGATTCCGGAATATCGTGAGGTCTGGTCTACACAAGTCTGTCACGGATATAAGTATGAGCGTGTATGCTCACCTGAGGTTAACTCGGGATTATTCTCGGCTTTGCTTGAAATGGGTGATGTGCTTGGCACCTTCTGCGGACATGACCATATCAATGATTTTACGGGCAGCCTGTATGGTATACGTCTTTCCTATGGCCGTGCTACCGGCTACAATACTTATGGAAAAGAAGGCTTTATGCGGGGCGCACGCGTCATCAGACTGACCCAAGGCACCCAAGACTTCGATACCTGGCTTCGTCTTGAAGACGGATCTGTCCTGCTGGAACAGCCAATTCATCAGCCTGAACCTGCTGCCGGTTCAGAACATTAATCGTCTTACTTTATTGTCTGCAATCTTTTTGCTCATTAATAGTTATAAAAAGAACCCGCATAGTGCTGGTTCTTTTTTATGTTCCAATATTAGCTTGTTCCCATACTCCCCATTACATCGCTTTTTTTGTTAAAATAGAGTAGTCGACGTATTAAGTACTACAGCGTCAGTCATGGAACGGAGGCAAGTACCTGTGGATTATATTATTCTGGACATCGAATTCAACGGCCGTAAGTTTGCCAGCGAGCACCCTATGGAGGTCATTGAGATTGGAGCTGTCCGGTTAGACTCTTCATTGCAGTATAAGGATGAATTTTCTTCCTTGATCAAACCCATATATTTCTCCACCCTTAATTCTTTTATTAAGAAAAAAACCGGTATTCCCCAAGAGGAAATCGACATCGCACCCCGCTTCCCGAAAGTCATCACTGCTTTTAGAGAGTGGCTTGATCTAAGTACAGATGGAGTGTTGCTCCTTACTTGGGGTGGCGAAGACATGAAGCGAATCATTCAGGATGTACGTATGCACAAGATGGACGACTCCTACTGGATGTCTGCAACGTATTTCGATTTACTGAAGGGTGTGCTGCGGGCTCGCGGCCTAAGCAATGATATCAGTGTCGAAGGCGCGATGGCTTTGTTTGAACTTGAACCTTCTGGATCTGCTCACCGTGCGTTGGATGACGCAAAGATGACTTCGGAAATCTTCCGCGCTGTGTTTAAGGATCTGGATTTTGAGCGCTCACAGCATTACGTAGATACCTTTTCTAATGCCAAAGAACGCAAGACGGTCAAAGTCGCCATTAAAGCGATGAACTCACAAAAAATAGTACCTACCTGGGACCTTGTTCTCGAACATTACTTCTCAGACAAAACAACCCTAGCTGATCCTCGCAAATTAGAGGAATTACAAAATTATTTTGCGGCGCAGATGGGTCAAAAATAACTTCAACATCAGCAAATCATAGCAGCGGCAGTCTTCCCAATGATCTTCAGCGGGTAACTGCCGCTGTTTGGGATACGCTAAAAAAACATTTGACCTTCACGCTACGTAAAGGTGTACATTGAATTTGTGGGAGGTGATACTACGGAATACACAGTACAGAAGCTCGCTGAGCTAGCTGGAATCAGTACGCGAACCCTGCGCTACTACGACGAGTTTGGCATTCTTAAGCCGGCGAGAATCAACTCCTCGGGGTATCGTATCTATGGCCGCACCGAAGTAGATCTTCTACAGCAAATTTTATTTTATCGAGAGCTTGGCTTAAGTCTGGAACGTATCAAAGCTATTATGACTGAACCGTCATTCGACGGAGCCAAAGCGCTACGGGAGCATCATGACAAGCTGCTTGAAAAGAGACATCAATTAGATCTATTAATCGCTAACGTCGAACAGACGCTGGCTCACCAAGAAGGGAGAATGACTATGAGTGACGCTGAAAAATTCGAAGGATTCAAGCAAAAGCTGGTAGAGGATAACGAGAAGAAATACGGTCAAGAAATACGGGAGAAATATGGGGACAGCACCGTAGAACAATTCAACAAGAAGCTTAAAGGTATGACTGAAGAACAATATGCGGCTATACAGCAGCTTGAGGAGGAAATGTTCGAGACGCTCTTGCAAGCGATGGAGTATGGAGATCCTGCCAGTGTATTGGCGCAAAAAAGTGCTGATCTACACCGCCAGTGGCTCTCCTTCTACTGGGATTACTATTCCAAAGAGGCACATGCCGGTGTCGCGCAAATGTATGTTGATGATGAACGTTTTACCAAGTACTACGACAAGCATCGCCCTGGACTTGCAGCGTTCCTAAGAAATGCCGTTCACGTATACACGGGAACAAAATAATAAAATAGAAATAGAGCGGCACCGGAAATCCGGTCGCCGCTCTATTTCTATTATCCGGAACCTCACTGATAGCTCTAGCTCCTATAGACTGCGATGCAGCAGTGACAGTACATTTCGCAGCTCAACCACAGCTACCTGTCCAGGCGCAGAGGGCTTATGCGCCGCTCCAAAGGTAAGCGCTGAACCGAATATTTCACCGGCTAGACGACTAATTACCCCTGCTCCCGCCATGGACATTGTAATAATCGGGCGATCTGCATATTGTTCCTTCATGATATGGGTCGCTTCCAGTAAAGTCAGTACATCCCCCGCACCCTGAGGCATCACCGCAATTTTAGGCAAGTCCCCACCAAGCTCCTGTGCCTTGCGTAATCGCGAGATGATCTCCTCTTGAGAAGGTGTTCCATGAAAATCATGATTCGAGATAATGACAGACACGTTATGAGTATGAGCAGTCTCGACTAGTAGCTTTACATCCTGTTCCTCATTGAATAATTCAACATCAATTATATCTACTAGACCACTTTCAGCTGCAGCTATATTCAGTGCTATGTAATATTCTGTGCTAACCTGCTTCTCGCCGCCTTCTTTGGCACTCCGAAAAGTAAAAATCAGCGGTAACTCCGGAATTACAGAATGGATTTCTTTTAGTGCTAAATTGACCGCCTCTACGTCTTCAACTTCGTCAAAAAAATCCGTCCGCCACTCCACTAAATCGGGACCAAGCTCTTTTAATGATTCGGCTTCCTGTTTCAGTTCAGACAAGGTAGCTCCAATCAACGGAACACATATTTTAGGGATTCCTTCGCCAATGATCACATTTTTAACGATTACTGTCCTGCTCATTATTTCAGCCCCTTATCCAGTCGTCTGCTATAGATTCTGTATTGTTTATTTTACTGCCGATACATGTTTTAGAAACTGTTCAACCTCTGATAACTGCGGCAGCGATGGGATCGCGCCTTCTTTCCCGACAGCCAGTGCTCCAACAGCATTAGCGAAGCTCACTGCCTCCTCCAGCGTTTTGCCTAAGACCAATTGCTGGGCTAATGCCCCATTGAATGAGTCTCCGGCAGCAACCGTGTCTATCGCCTTGACCGGGAATCCAGGAACTGACTTAGCGCCTTCAGCATTAACGATCAGTGCGCCTTTAGATCCCAAGGTTACAATCACATTTTTAACACCTTTTTGCAGCAAAATACGGGCTGCCTGCTCAGCAGTCTCTAAACTATCTACAGTCATTCCGGTCAAAATTCCCGCTTCTGTCTCATTAGGTGTCAGATATGATACTTGACCCAGCATCTCGTCTTTAAGCACTCTAGCTGGTGCTGGATTCAGAATGACCGGAATTCCATGACGATGTGCAATGGCAATAGCATGCTCACTCATCGCCAGTTCCATTTCAAGCTGCATCACAATCATCTCAGCCTGGCTGATGACAGTCTCTAACGCCTGTATATCCTCTGCAAAGAGATCAATATTCGCTCCGGGTACAACGATAATCCGATTCTCTCCATCTTCTTCAATAACGATTGAAGCTACACCTGTTGCCTCCGTTTCACTCACTGAGATATGTTCTATATGAATACCTTCCTGCTTAATAATCTCCAGCATTTCGCTTCCAAAGGTATCTTTTCCGACGCTGCCGATCATACTAACCTCAGCACCCAGACGTGCTGCGGCAACAGCCTGATTCGCTCCCTTTCCACCGGGAGATAGAGCAAATGCTTGTCCCATAAGCGTTTCTCCTGCATTCGGTGCCCGGTTCGTACGTACTACCATATCCATATTTAAGCTTCCAATCACAACTATACCCAACTTATACACCACCAATAATTATTTCTTCAATCTCTTTATCTTAGGGTCTTCCCTTCACTTTATCAATCACTTCCGTTGATTTTGCCCCTAATTGGCTATTTTCACCAAATTGACGTTATGCTTTTGTAGATAAAGTGTGCTAGAATGATGGTGCAATCGCTTCCACAACGATTGGTGACTGTTTTTTGAGCAAACGTTTGCATCGTAGATAATGCCAGCAGCTTTACTGCAATTCAATCTAATCCGCGATTAGGAGGCTTATCAAGTGAACGAACAAAAATTACCATCAGTAGCTTATTTCAGTATGGAGTACGGGTTACATTCCGATTTTAAAATGTATGCCGGAGGGCTTGGAATTCTCGCCGGTGACTACATTAAGGGAGCTAAAGACATCAATGCTCCTATCATCCCTATCGGGCTGAAGTGGAAACAAGGTTATACGGATCAAAAAATTGATGCGAACGGTAATCCATACGACTCCTATCACAATTATGTTTATGATTTTCTTGAAGATACAGGGGTGAAGGTAACTGTAAAAGTCAGAAAGACCGATGTGGTGTGCAAAGTATGGAAGACTGATTATTTTGGCAACAGCACGTTGTATTTACTGGATACGGATATCCCCGAGAATAATGATGCATGGATTACTGGACAATTGTACGGCTGGTTCGGTGAGGAACGGATCGCTCAAGAGATCATACTCGGGATCGGCGGAGTAAAAGCTATGCGTGCTCTCGGCATTCCGATTGATGTCTATCATTTCAATGAAGGCCATGCAGCCTTAGCAGCCATCGAGCTCATTCGTGAAAAGATGTCCGGAGGCAGCACCTTTGAGGAAGCTTGGAAAGCTACTCGGGAAGAGGTTGTGTTCACTACACATACGCCGATAAAAGAAGGCAATGAAACCCATCCACTCGACCGCCTAGAGTATATGAGTGCATTCAATGGCTTAACCCGCGACCAGATGGAGCGTATCGGTGGCGAGCCGTTCAACATGACGGTTGCCGGTCTACGACTCTCACGTATTTCTAATGCAGTGGCTCAGCTTCATGCGGATACAGCCAATAAGATGTGGAAAGAGGTTGCCGGAAGATCGGACATCATTGGCATTACTAATGCCATTCATACCCCTACCTGGGTAGATGAAAGAATGACACAAGCCTATGAACAGAATGGCGATTTATGGGCAGTGCATAAAGAAATTAAGGGTGAACTGATTGATTTCATAAAAAAACGGTCCGGCATTAGTCTAAATGCTGACAATCTACTCATTGGCTTCTCACGCAGAGCTGCTCCTTATAAACGCAGTGACCTGATCTTCTCGCAGCCGGAAATTATTGAGCCTTATCTGGAGTCCGGCAAAATACAAATCGTCTTCTCTGGCAAAGCCCATCCACTCGATGATAACGGCAAAAAAATCGTCAGCAATTTAGTGGCGATGATGAAAAAATATCCGAAGAGTGTTGTCTTCTTGGAGAATTACGATATGACTATCGGCGCACAGCTGACACGCGGTTCTGATATTTGGCTCAACAATCCGCGTAGACCACTGGAAGCAAGTGGTACCTCCGGGATGAAGGCAGCCATGAACGGCGTATTGAACTGCTCTATTCTAGATGGCTGGTGGCCGGAAGCCTGTATAGATGGCGAGAATGGCTGGCAGATCGGAGACGGCTTCGAGACTACTGACTTCGAGGTTCTGGATAAGCATGATAGTGATGCGCTATACGACACCCTATTGAATCGAGTACTCCCAACCTATTATGAGAATCGTGAACAGTGGGTACAAATGATGAAGAAGAGTATCAAAACCACTCGCACCGAATTTGCCACCAAAAGAATGCTGGATGAATACTATAACAGAATGTACATTAAAAACTAAGTACAGAAAACGGATATTCCTATATCAAAATAGAACAGCGCACCCTCCAGTGATGGTAGAGGTGCGCTGTTTCTTTTTTAACTCTGCTTAGTAATTAATCACTCTATCTATCATATATATCTGAATGGGACGACGATTACCACATACTGTAATGTGTCAAATATTCAAAAAGTGTTGCATTTTCCCCAAAAAACATTAATATAGAACTTATACTAAATCTAAAATCAAATCTTACGAGGTGATTCTATTAATGAGCTCCAATAATAATAATCTTACGACCAGCTGGGGTGCTCCAGTAGGCGACAATCAAAATTCAATGACAGCCGGTGATCGTGGTCCTACTTTGCTGCAAGATGTCCATCTGCTTGAAAAATTAGCCCACTTTAACAGAGAACGTGTTCCTGAACGTGTCGTTCACGCTAAGGGTGCTGGCGCTCATGGGTATTTTGAGGTCACTCAGGATTTAACTCAATATACAAAAGCTAATTTTTTATCTGAGGTAGGCAAGCGTACCCCAATGTTCATCCGTTTCTCAACGGTAGCTGGGGAGCTAGGTTCTGCTGATACTGTAAGAGACCCACGTGGTTTTGCTGTGAAGTTCTATACCGAAGAAGGAAACTATGATCTCGTAGGTAACAATACACCTGTATTCTTCGTTCGTGATGCAATCAAGTTCCCCGACTTTATTCATACACAGAAGCGTGATCCACAGACACACTTAAAGAACCCTAATGCGGTTTGGGACTTCTGGTCTTTATCGCCGGAATCTCTTCATCAGGTTACGATTTTGATGTCAGATCGCGGAATCCCAGCTACGTTGAGACATATGCACGGGTTCGGAAGCCACACCTTCAAATGGGTAAATGCCGAAGGCAATGCCGTCTGGGTGAAATATCATTTCAAAACAGAACAAGGCATTAAGAACCTTGCTCCAGATCTTGCCGCCAAAATAGCTGGGGAGAACCCAGATTATCATACAGAAGACTTGTTCAATGCTATTGATAAAGGAGAATTCCCAGCGTGGAAGCTCTACGTGCAGATTATGCCGATCGAAGATGCGAACACTTATCGCTTTGATCCATTCGATGTAACCAAAGTATGGTCGCAAAAAGATTATCCATTAATTGAGGTTGGCCGCATGGTACTGGATCGCAATCCAGAGAATTACTTCGCGGAAGTAGAGCAAGTTACGTTCTCTCCTGGCTCTTTCGTCCCTGGTATTGAAGCTTCTCCTGATAAATTGCTACAGGGTCGACTGTTTGCTTACGGCGATGCTCATCGTCACCGTGTAGGTCCTAACCATAACAGCCTGCCTATCAACCGTCCAAAAGTAGAAGTGAAGAACTATCAACGTGACGGTGGCATGGCACTCGGCAACAATGGCGGATCCGGTGCCTATTATGAGCCTAACAGCTTAGGCGGACCTAAAGAAGCACCACAGTACAAAACATCACCTTTCGAAGTATCTGGAAATGCCGACAGTGTCTCCTATAATAGTGATGACCATTATACACAACCTGGTGACTTGTATCGCCTGATGAGTGAAGAAGAACGTACACGTCTTGTTCAAAATATCGTAGGCGCTATGACACCAGTTGAAAGTAACGATATTAAACTTCGTCAAATTGTTCATTTCTATAAAGCTGATCCAGAACTGGGACAGCGTGTTGCATCCGGTTTAGGATTATCCGTCCCAGACGGAATATAAGACTGTAATTGCACTTATACAATCAAAGAGGACCTTTACCCGTAAATGGGAAAGGTCCTCTTTGTTCATAAGAAAAGCTAAAACATATAATATATAAGAACGATCACGATGCATAGCGTGGAGACAACAGATAAGCACGAAAAAAAAGTATTCCAGTTATTGCCCTTCATTTGTCTTATACACGACCAGTATACTGCTTCTTTGATGCTCTGCCCCATCACGTGAAGATTTGACTACCGAACCGTAACAGATATTCACAACCTGTTCCTCACGCAGCCCTGCCAAGAACTCATTCGCCTTATTCTCAGCATACGAATTATCAGCATCTACAAACTCTTTTACTTGAATCATCCTGATCTCTCCTTTAATAAATTATAGTTACTTTTTATGTCTAGATTCTATAGGTGAACTCAACGAAATGTACATGGCGTATCACTCCCCTGGTAACATTTAATGTAAAATTATCTTCGAAATATAGTATAGGCATTCCGCAGTTTTCTACGAAATGCCTATAACATCAGCCTATCATAGCACCCAACTATACAATAGTCAAACGTTTTAAATACAATATTTAGTAAGAATTCATTGCCTTTGCAAAATGGATTGGATTTACATATAGAAGCTGTTATACTGATCAGAAGGTTCCCTCTAGGGGACCTCTATTTGTATAGGAGGGATTTTAATATGGCAACGCGTCATAACAAATTTGCAAAGAATGTGCTACTTAGAGGGGGTGAAATCTACTATGAACCATAGTCTAATTTATGAAGGTTCAAGGACACAACTGGTCCAGCAGCTTATTTATTTTGATGAGGAAAAAATCGCATTTCTAAATCAGTATTTCCCGGAACGAAGCAAACAAAGAAGTAATGCTGAAACGCTGTTGTCCCGTTATTGCTCCGAGCTGGAACAATTACTTTCCCGTTTTAGTGGTGAAGAATTGAATTCACTCGTATTGATTGGAAGTCAGCTTCAGCTCCGCTACTTAGACGACAATACTACAGATACCTACACCATCGTATTTCCAAACCAGGCAGAACCCAATGATAACAAGATTTCAATGTTCTCGCCTATTGGCATGCAGCTGCTGTTAGCTCAGATCGGCAGTACATGTCAGCTAGCTATTCCTTCAGGTGAGTTATCAGTAAAAATCGAAAGTATTAAGTTTGTGAATTGTGGTGAGGTGGCCGTTCTTATTTAAGCCCACTTGCACATATCACCAACATTAACAGCGTCCCTTTCCAATCTTATGGAAGAGGACGCTGTTCATCTATTCAGCCTGCTAAGCACTCTTCATACTTTTATTTGAGCCTCAAGCCTTCACCCAGTTTACTGACTGATTTTTCGATACGAGATGCTCTGGTTTCAGGTCTTTTCGCCGCTTCGATCCAAGATACATATTCCTTCTGATAAGAATAAGCCAGACCGTTATAATAAGCTTCTGCCTGCTCATGGCTACTCAACGCATCAAGGAAATCCTTTGGGGCTTCTACCTCCCGTAATTGATGATCTTGCTCCATCGTCACATGCACAATATCACCAGGTTGAGCTTTGGCTAGATCCCGTAGTTCTTTCTTTACCACCATAAAATGCTTTCCGTTTCCATGGGGCATAAGCGTTCCTCTATAGGGGATTCCATTTACACTTCCTTTTACCTGTATTCTGGACTTTGTTTCAAATATTTGTTCGGCATCAAAAGGGACGTTAAGATAAGTCCAGCTCCCACTTGCATCAGGTCGCACTAATTTAGCTTCAAATTCAAACATTGCTACCTCCTCAACTAAAAGCCCTAAGTTCTATTGTATCCATATGAATGTAACTATACAAAAAAACACCTGCCTATAATAGACAGATGTTTCTTAATTATAAGCGGGTGATGGGAATCGAACCCACGCTATCAGCTTGGAAGGCTGAAGTTCTACCATTGAACTACACCCGCAAAGGTATAAAATCGGGATGACACGATTTGAACATGCGACCCCCTGGTCCCAAACCAGGTGCTCTACCAAGCTGAGCTACATCCCGTCAAAACATGTAATTACTTAGTAATAAAAATGGCGCGCCCTGAGAGATTCGAACTCCCGGCCTTTTGATTCGTAGTCAAACGCTCTATCCAGCTGAGCTAAGGGCGCAAAAATTATGGAGCGGAAGACGGGAATCGAACCCGCGACCCTCGCCTTGGCAAGGCGATGCTCTACCGCTGAGCCACTTCCGCAAAATATGGTGCGCGTGAAGGGACTTGAACCCCCACGTCGTGAAACGCCAGATCCTAAGTCTGGTGCGTCTGCCATTCCGCCACACGCGCACACTTTGAAAATAATGGTGAGCCATGAAGGACTCGAACCTTCGACACCCTGATTAAAAGTCAGGTGCTCTACCAACTGAGCTAATGGCTCTCATAAATGGCTGGGGATATAGGATTTGAACCTATGCATGACGGAGTCAAAGTCCGTTGCCTTACCGCTTGGCTAATCCCCAACAATAATTAACTAAATGGCGGAACCGACGAGATTCGAACTCGCGATCTCCTGCGTGACAGGCAGGCATGTTAGGCCAACTACACCACGGTTCCATAGACATAATGCATAAGAGTAAATTGGTTGCGGGGGCAGGATTTGAACCTGCGGCCTTCGGGTTATGAGCCCGACGAGCTACCGGGCTGCTCCACCCCGCGTCATTTAATAATTATATACTATTCATTTACACTACGCCAGCTAGTCCCAAAACATCATGCTTAAGGAAAATTTGGTTGCGGGGGCAGGATTTGAACCTGCGGCCTTCGGGTTATGAGCCCGACGAGCTACCGGGCTGCTCCACCCCGCGTCGTTCTTAAATGAATATGGTGGAGGCTGAGGGGATCGAACCCCCGACCCTCTGCTTGTAAGGCAGATGCTCTCCCAGCTGAGCTAAGCCTCCATGTTATGACCCGTATGGGATTCGAACCCATGTTACCTCCGTGAAAGGGAGGTGTCTTAACCCCTTGACCAACGGGCCATGCTAATAAACTTTGTGGCGGAGAGAGAGGGATTCGAACCCTCGAGACGCTTGTGGCGCCTACACGATTTCCAATCGTGCTCCTTCGGCCAAACTCGGACACCTCTCCATAAATGGCTCCCCGAACAGGACTCGAACCTGTGACAACTCGATTAACAGTCGAGTGCTCTACCAACTGAGCTATCAGGGAATATGGTGGGCCTTAGTGGACTCGAACCACCGACCTCACCCTTATCAGGGGTGCGCTCTAACCAGCTGAGCTAAAGGCCCTTTTTAAGACACATCAATATTAAGGGCAAAAAAAATACCACGGGTAATGTGGTTGTCCGCTTGGCGACGTCCTACTCTCCCAGGACCCTTCGGTCCAAGTACCATCGGCGCTGGAGGGCTTAACGGTCGTGTTCGGGATGGGTACGTGTGGAACCCCTCCG
>NZ_JBNNSE010000005.1:515631-541194 GCF_050277435.1 Paenibacillus sp. NPDC101420 | reverse complement strand
TATTCATTTAAGAACGACGCGGGGTGGAGCAGCCCGGTAGCTCGTCGGGCTCATAACCCGAAGGCCGCAGGTTCAAATCCTGCCCCCGCAACCAATTTTCATTAAGAAATTATATCTTTTGGAACCGTGGTGTAGTTGGCCTAACATGCCTGCCTGTCACGCAGGAGATCGCGAGTTCGAATCTCGTCGGTTCCGCCATTTTTACCTTGGCTCGATAGCTCAGTCGGTAGAGCAGAGGACTGAAAATCCTCGTGTCGGCGGTTCGAATCCGTCTCGAGCCACCATATAGTATACAACTTAATATGCCGGTGTAGCTCAATTGGTAGAGCAACTGACTTGTAATCAGTAGGTTGGGGGTTCAAGTCCTCTCGCCGGCACCATCTTTGGGGGATTAGCGAAGTGGCCAAACGCATCAGACTGTAAATCTGCTCACGTACGTGTTCGGTGGTTCGAATCCATCATCCCCCACCATTTTTTTTAGGGGCATAGTTTAAAGGTAGAACAACGGTCTCCAAAACCGTTGGTGTGGGTTCAATTCCTGCTGCCCCTGCCAATCTTTATCTAAAGTCTTTCTCTAAAGTTTAATATGGCGGTCGTGGCGAAGGGGTTAACGCACCGGTTTGTGGATCCGGCATTCGTGGGTTCAAGTCCCATCGGTCGCCCCATTTACTTTAAGAAGAACAGCAACAATATTAGTTTAATATGGCGATTGTGGCGAAGTGGTTAACGCACCGGATTGTGGTTCCGGCATTCGTGGGTTCGAGACCCATCAGTCGCCCCTTTTATTTTAAAATGTTATTGGGGATTAGCCAAGCGGTAAGGCAACGGACTTTGACTCCGTCATGCATAGGTTCAAATCCTATATCCCCAGCCATTTTATGCGGACGTGGCTCAGCGGTAGAGCATCGCCTTGCCAAGGCGAGGGTCGCGGGTTCGATTCCCGTCGTCCGCTCCAAAGTTTTCATATGGCGCCATAGCCAAGTGGTAAGGCAAAGCTCTGCAAAAGCTTTATCCCCAGTTCAAATCTGGGTGGCGCCTCCATTAATTTCATATGTGCCGGCGTGGCGGAATGGCAGACGCGCTCGACTCAAAATCGAGAGGGAAACCGTGGAGGTTCGAGTCCTCTCGCCGGTATATCAAAAAGGTTTGTAAAGTCGCTTGTATAAGCAACTTTACAAACCTTTTTTCTTTGTCTTTGAGCTTTTTATTCTTAAGCCGTTGAATTAGAGGCGTCTCTAATCAACGGCCTTTTTGTGTGGAGTTTTGTTTTATTGACTGCTTAGTCGGAATGCTCGTGGGGTGAGACCAATTTCACGTTTAAACATATTGCAGAATTGGGCGTCATTCACAAACCCAGCAGCAGCTGATACTTCAGAGATATGCATTTGGGTATGTTGCAAGAGAGACTTTGCATAATCCAGACGTTTCAATAGTAGATAGCGCAGAGGTGAAGAACCGAATCGTTCTTTAAATAAATGGCGGAAACGATCATAGCTGTATCCAGACATCTCTGAAAGTGTTGCGACCGATAGCTTATGGCGGTAATGCTCATTCATATAGTTTAGAACATATTGGACTCTGTCTTCCGTTGGTGATTGAAACCCAGAGGCACTAAGAAGCCGTATCAGATGAACAGTGATTTCGCTCATTTGCAGGTTCAATAGTTCAGAGAATCCATCTTGTTTGCGCGTAAACTCTGCTTTCATTCGAAGCAAGATCTGTAGAACAGTATGGTCTTTATCATCTTCATATACGCCTTGCAAATTCTCCATATTTGGGTGATTTGAATGGAAGCCTACAAATAGTATAGTAGCATCCTCGCGATGATTCTCATCATGTTTATGATTGGGTGGTATCAGCGCGAATGAAGAAGAACGAAAATGATAACTTCGCGAACCTACATTGGTAGTTCCTAAGCCGTTTAAATAATAGACTAGTTCATAACATTCATGCTGGTGTGGTGGAATATAGGTATTAACCTCATGTGCTGCATTTACAATATATAGAACACGATCCATGATGACCCTCCAATAATTATGTTTTAGCCGAATCGTACAAAAATATGACCGAAATCATATAATTATTTTCATTAATATTTGATATGATCGTATCAAGAAATCCGAAGATTAGCAACCTGACTGGCCATCTCGTTCGGGAATTAGTCGGATTATTCGTAAAAATTATAATTTTATCTCTTTTTTTGAGTGTATTCGTTAAAATCATTAAAATTTTGACAATGTTACATGAAAAATGAGAGTTTCCATCTAAATCGTGAAATATACAACGGACTAAGAAGGAGAACCTCTCAAATTACTAACCAACTATAAATAGGGGGAATAGAAAAATGAAAAAGAAAGTTCTTTCTTTGTTGTTACTAGTAGTAATGGTAATGGTCACAGCCTGTGGAAATAATACGTCGAGTAATGGATCTTCCGCGAATGCAGGATCTAACGCAGCTGAAGGTGGAGAAACAGGTTCAGGGGATAAACTCAAAGTAGTACTTCTGATTCCAGGAACGCTTGGAGATAAATCTTTCTTTGACTCTGCGAATAGCGGTTTGCAAAAGGTTAAGGATGAACTGGGTGCAGAAACAAAAGTTGTAGAAATGGGTGTCGATAAAACGAAATGGGAGCCTACGTTTAACGATATCGCCGCTGAGGACTGGGATGTTATTATTTCTGGCGGATCAGAAATTACAGAGATGTTTAATGCAACGGCTGAATTATATCCTGACAAAAAGTTCATTAACTATGATACCGATATAGATGAAGCACCAGAGAATATGTACAACATGTCTTATGCAACAAATGAAGTATCTTTTCTAGCAGGTGCTGTAGCGGCGCTAGCTACACAATCGGATATGGAAAATGCTAATCCTGAGAATGTGATCGGTTTTGTAGGCGGCATGGATATTCCAGGAATTAACGCTTTCTTGGTAGGCTACATTCAGGGCGCTCAATATGTTGATCCTGATGTGAAGGTCGCTGTATCATATGCTGGCGATTTCGTTAACCCGGCTAAGGGCAAGGAGCTTTCGCTGATTCAATATAACTCCGGTGTGGATGTTATTTTTAACGTGGCTGGGGGTACAGGTCTTGGGATCTTTGACGCAGCTAAGGAGAAGAAGAAATATGCTATCGGTGTAGACTCCGATCAGGCGATGTTGCTTAACGATACAGATAGTGAAAAAGCAAACTTGATCGTTACTTCTTCTATTAAAAAGATTGATAGTGCTATTCTGGGTGCAGTGAAGAGATTACAAGACGGTACACTTGAGATGGGTAAACGTGATGTGTTGAGCTTTGTAGATGATGGTGTAGGCATTGCAGAGAATGAAATCTATAAAAATATCTTCCCTGCCGATCTTCAGGCTAAAGTTGAAGAAGTGAAGCAAAAGCTGATCAATAAAGAAATTACAGTAGATAACGCGATGGGAATGGAAACCTCTGAAGTAGAAGCCATTCGTAACGCAGTTAAGCCTTAAGTATAGCTATAAAGTGATAAACCTACAGTTGGAGATTCTTCTTTAGAAGAATTCCAGCTGTATATTTTTGCAGACCTCCAAGTCGAAAGGCGTTGAGACCTATGAACAAAGCTCTGCTGGAAATGCGGGGAATTACCAAGGTGTATCCCAATGGTGTCGTTGCAAATAAAGACGTGCATTTTTCTTTACGTGAGGGAGAAATTCATGCGATTGCCGGCGAGAACGGCGCTGGTAAATCAACTTTAATGAAGATCATGTTCGGCATGGAAGAGCCTAGTGAAGGTGAAATCTTTATCAAGGGTGAAAAAGTGAAGCTGCAATCTGCTCAGGATGCCATTGATAGAGGGATTGGTATGGTTCACCAGCATTTTATGCTGGTTCCTTCTTTTACGGTAGCAGAGAACATGGTGCTGGGCATGGAACCTCGTAAGGGCGTTGGCATCAATTATGCAGAAGCTGTACGCATGACCGAAGAGACTGCGAAGAAATACAATCTGGCAGTGGATCCAAAAGCAAAAGTGGAGGATCTCACGGTTGGTATGAAGCAAAAGGTTGAAATTCTGAAGGCGCTGCTGCGTGGTGCAAAAATCCTCGTTCTGGATGAGCCGACCGCAGTGTTGACCCCACAGGAAACAGAGGAATTGTTCCGGGAGCTTAAGCAGTTAAGAGAGCAGGGTCATACGATTGTTTTTATTTCACACAAGTTGAAAGAAGTTAAAGCGATCTGTGACAGAATTACGATCATGCGTAGTGGACGTAGTGAAGGTGTCTTCCAAACGAAGGATGTCACGGAGCAAGAAATCTCACGCCTTATGGTGGGTAGAGACGTCGTGTTGAAATATGACAAGGAGATTCTGTCTATTGGGGAGCCGGTACTCACTGTGCAGGGCTTAGGTGTAAATGATGCACACGGCAAAGCGTTGCTAACAGATATCAACTTTGCAGTACGCGGGGGACAAATTATCGGGATTGCTGGTGTAGAAGGGAATGGGCAGACACAGCTCATTGAGGCTCTTACGGGTAGCCTAAGAGGGGTCTCAAGCCAAGGCTCTGTGCTAGTGAAGGGAAAAGATATTCGTGAATCGGATATTTTAGATATTCGTAAGCTAGGCGTTTCCTATATCCCAGAGGATAGGATGCATCAAGGGATAGCCAGTGAAGCGAGCATAGCGGATAATCTGCTGTCCACTCAGTATCGTACAAAAGCTATGAATAAAGGTCCCTTTTTAAATGGATCACGAATTGCCAAGCTTGCAGTATCACTTGTAGAAGAATTTAAAGTCCGCTGTTCGGGACCTTCTCAGCCAATAGGTATGTTATCAGGTGGTAACATGCAGAAGGTTGTCGTAGCTAGAGAGTGTTCTACAGAACCGCAACTGCTTATTGCAGAGCAGCCGACACGGGGCGTGGATATAGGCGCGGCGCAGTTCATACATCAAAAGCTGTTGGAGCTGCGCTCAGACGATTGCGCTATTTTGCTAGTGTCAGCAGACTTAAATGAGATCTTGGAGATCAGCGATAGTCTACTAGTGATGTATGAAGGAAAGATTGTTGCCTTTTTCGAGGAGCCATCCAAGGTTAGTGAAGAAGAATTAGGGCTTTATATGCTAGGGATTCATCGACAGGACGAGGAGCAAATCAGGAGGGCCGTAAATCATGTTTAAAGTAAAATATTTTGAATACATTCGAACATCGGCAGTAATCGTAATTGCACTCGCTATTGCTTTTCTGATCATCTCATTGGTCAGCAATCAGCCGGTGAAGACGATTGGGATATTCCTATTTGAGCCGCTATCCAGTAAAGGTCATATCGGTAATGTGATTGAGATGGCCATTCCGCTCATGTTCACTGGGCTAGCAGTTTCCTTGTTGTTCCGGGCAAATATGTTCAATTTGGGAGCTGAAGGGATTTTCTATTTCTCCGGTGTTGTAACTTCCGTGTTGGCTATTCATTTAACGCTGGACGGGTGGCTTCATCCGATCGTAGCTATTGCTGCGGGTTCTATTGTTGGTGCGTTGCTCTCGGCAATACCCGGGATCCTCAAAGCCAAATGGAATGCTAATGAGCTCGTTACATCCCTGATGTTCAATAATATTTTGTTTGGAGTAGGTTTATATCTACTGAACTATCACTTACGTGATGCAAAAGCATTTGCCAATGTATCCTACAAATTCGAGAAAACGGCACTGCTGAGTAAAATGGTACCTGGCACCCGTATTCATACCGGACTTATTATCGTTATCGTGCTTATTATTGCAGCGCATTTATTCCTATACAAGACTAAATGGGGATATGAGCTGCGAATGACAGGCATCAACCGGAACTTTGCACGTTATTCAGGCATGAAGACCGCGAAGGTTATTATACTGGTTCACTTGATTGCTGGTTTTATCGCGGGAATGGGTGGTTCCGTAGAAGTGCTAGGGATGTACAATCGATTCCAATGGACATCGTTACCAGGTTATGGCTTAGATGGTGCTCTTGTAGCGATGTTAGCCAAGAATAATCCGCTATCCGTAATCGGCGCTGCATTGTTCCTTGCATATATCCGGATCGGAGCCGACATGATGGCACGTCTATCGGATGTACCTTCAGAGATGATTTCTATTATACAGGCGATTATCATTCTTCTGATTTCGGCTGAGCAATTTCTGAAGTTCTGGAAAAATCGGATGCTCTTGAAGGAGGCGAAGGAAGCGTGAACAGCTTGTTTGATGTAATTTTTACGACTGACTTTGCGTTTTCTGTTCTTCGAGTGACGACACCGATTCTGTTCGCCGCATTGGGAGCGTTAATCTCTAATAGGGCTGGCATCATCAACATTGGTATGGAAGGCATCATGCTTGTCGCGGCGTTAGCCGGTGTCATTGTAAGCAGCTACACGCATAGTGCGTGGGTAGGCTTACTTGGGGCTGTGATGTCCGGAACACTGATCGCTGGAATATTAGCTTTTTTCACACTGAAATTTAAAACACATATCATTCTCGGCGGCGTAGCTATTAATATGTTCGCTTCGGGAGGAACCGTGTTTATTCTTTATCTGCTGAGTGGAGACAAGGGTTCTTCTACTTCTCTGGCGAGTAAAGTGCTACCTAGTGTAGAGATTCCTTTGCTGAAGGACATTCCGGTGCTGGGGCCTATTCTATCAGGACATCACATTTTGACGTATGTATCTATTATTGCTGTGTTTGTTGTCTACTATCTCTTAAACCGTACACCGCTTGGTCTGCGCATTCGTTCAGTGGGTGAAAATCCACATGCGGCCCAATCTGTGGGAGTAAGTGTTGTGAAAATACAGTATATGGCTTTGCTGCTTAGTGGATTTTTCGCTGGTTTGGGTGGAGCTTACATGTCGATGGGTTACCTGTCACTGTTCACTCGCGATATGATCGCTGGACGGGGCTGGATTGCGATTGCCGCAGAGTCTATGGGGAGAAGTACGACAGTGGGCACGGCGCTGACCTCTCTATTATTTGGTACGGCAGACGCCTTGTCGAATGCGTTACAGGTCCTGAAGATTCCTGCAGAACTGATCGGGACGCTTCCTTATGTAGCAACGGTAATTGGACTAGTGATCTATGCCGTATCTGAGACACGGAAGAAGAACAAAAAGCTAAAGAGCCCGCTAGTGAAATAGCGATAGGAGTAACGAGGATTTATACAACTAAGGAGTGAATGACTATGCGAACACCTATTATTATTGACTGCGATCCAGGACATGATGACGCAATCGCTATCCTGCTTGCAATAGCAAATTCGGAGAAGCTGGATCTGCGCGGGATTACAACGGTTGGTGGAAACCAGATCCTCGATAAAATCACAGAAAACGCACTTAAAGTGATCAGCTTTGTGAATGCTGATATTCCTGTAGCCAAAGGGGCTGCGGGTCCGCTGTTCGGCAAGCTTGTTACAGGTGAGGAAGCGCATGGTGAATCTGGCATGGACGGCCCACTATTGCCACCAAGTAAATTCCGGCCTGTAGAAGAAGGCGCTGTGGAATTCATGCTGAATATTATCCGTTCTTCGGAGGAGAAGATTACGCTCGTACCGATGGCTCCTTTAACAAATATCGCCCTGCTAATCACTGCTTATCCAGAGATTAAGGAAAGAATTGAAAAGATTTCACTGATGGGCGGAGGAATTTCTTATGGAAATGTAACCTCTACTGCGGAGTTTAACATCTATGTAGATCCTGAAGCTGCTCGTATCGTGTTTGAATCGGGTATTCCGATTACCATGAGTGGTCTGGATGTGACCGATAAGGCAGCCATTTTCGAAGATGAGATCGTAGCATTGAAAGAGCGTGGGCCAGTGTCCACTATGGTCGGAGAGCTGTTAGATTTCTATTCGATCTTCGGAAAGAAAATGGGCTATGTCGGTAGTGCACTGCATGATCCATGCGCCGTAGCTTGGCTCTTGCACCCAGAACTGTTCGAATCCGAGCATCTATATGTAACGGTAGAGACAGAAGGCAAGCTGACGCGGGGAATGACGGTTGCAGACAAACGAAAGAAGACGGATCGCCCAGCGAATGTAGAAGTCCTGGTGGGAGTAGACCGGGAAGCATTTATGAAGTTGATTTTTGATTCACTGGAAAAGCTAGATCAAGAGCTGCTTGCGGCTGAAGGGAACTAACCTATGGCAGGATGGGAGAGACTTCAGGAGACGGTTCAGTTTGAATTGGTTCAGCGTGGAGAAGAAGGCTGCAGGATTGACGGCTTCGCGGATAAACTAGCAGCTGCAGGTGCCGATGAGATCAAGCTGATGCAAGTATACAACGAGTTGATGGAGCTTACGGTTGCTGAGGACTTTCCTTATGAAGAGCCGTCTTCACTGGAGGAGATTCGTCGTCTTCGTCCAGAAGGTCCACGCAAGCTTGAGGCTGACTGGAGCGAAGCAGAATGGAGAGATAAGTTCTACGGAGCTTGGCTAGGTAGAAGCGTCGGTTGCGCACTTGGCAAACCATTGGAGTATTGGGACTACCTCTACGGTAAAGATGGACGTCCGGGTTGGGAGAATATTGAGCTGTGGTTCCGGGGTGCCGATGCATGGCCTATTACTGGCTATACGCCTGGGCATTCACGGGCAGAGGCAGAATATAGTCTTGGTTTAAGTGATTGGACGTATGCGAGTACCAGCGAGACTATTAAGTTTATGGAGAGCGATGATGATATTCGTTACACGGTTCTAGGCCTTATGTTGCTGGAGCAAAAGGGGCTGAGCTGGGATTCTTGGGATATCGGGAAGCTCTGGCATAAACATCTGACATACGCCCAGGT
Source organism: Paenibacillus sp. NPDC101420 (assembly GCF_050277435.1). Taxonomy (NCBI): domain Bacteria; kingdom Bacillati; phylum Bacillota; class Bacilli; order Caryophanales; family Paenibacillaceae; genus Paenibacillus; species Paenibacillus sp. NPDC101420. The sequence continues at coordinate 532,430 of NZ_JBNNSE010000005.1, read as the reverse complement.
ATGTACGGCAGAGACACAGTCGTATATGAATTTTGCGCAGGAAACGTCTCATCTGCATGGTGAGAAGCCTGCGGATTGGCTGGCGCGGCAGGAAAGAGTGCGGATGCACTTAAATCCATACCGGGAGTGGATTGGTGCGGCTATACGCGCAGATGGACTGGCTTATGGTGCAGCAGGCCATCCTGAGCTTGCAGCGGAGTTAGGCTGGCGCGATGCTTCTTTTTCACATGTGAAGAACGGAATCTATGGTGAGATGTTTAATGCGGCGATGATTTCGGCTGCTTTTGCTGAAAAAGATAACGAGCGTATTCTTGAGATTGGTCTTAGTGAGATCCCTAGTACTAGTCGTCTGGCAAATGACGTTCTACGAGGTATAGATATTGCGCAGAAGGCCAAAAGTGAGCGGGAGTTGGTAAGTAAGATTTGGGATACATTCAGCCACTATGATGCGGTGCACACCAATAATAATGCTGCTCTTGTAGCTGCTTCGCTGGTCTATGGCGGGAATGATTTTGAAAAAGCGGTCGTTACATCCGTTTACGGAGGAATGGATACAGACTGTAATGGTGCTACAGTGGGTTCTATTATGGGAGCGAAGCTTGGAGCAAATGTGTTGCCGGCTTCGTGGGTTGAACCGCTCCATGATACGCTATATGCGGATCTACCCGGGTTTCATCCGATAGCGATTTCGGAATGCGCAGAGCGCAGCTATCAGGTCTTCTTGAAGATTCGAGGAGAGCTTGCCGAAAAGTCTTAGAACAAGGATTACGAAAAGAATGAAAGGATGTCTTAAGCTATCGAGCTTAGACATCCTTTTTTTCGTGGTGATCTAGTTCTTGAAATAGATGTAACAGCGGGTTTAGGAGTTAGGTAACAGGAGAATCCTGATTTGAAGAGGGATTAAGCTCAGTCATTTATTGGGAGATAAGCACGTGAAAATAGTCCGATTTAATGGGCTTTTATTCTTTAATTCTTTTAATCTGATATATTACTAAAATAAAAATGATGACACAGAACATAAAATGCCTTATTATTTAAAGAGATTTTTAGTAAAACAGTTTTTAAATAATTATAGTACAAACCTTGGCTTAGAAGGTTTCAGAATAAACGGAAAGGAAGGGGGAGTTTGCAATCCTATCGCTGAGTCGGGTGAGTAAAGGATTCAAGCTGAAGGACGGCACATATCAGGCGGTAGATGATGTATCGCTTGATGTGAAGAAGGGATCGATTCACGGGATTATTGGTGAAAGCGGGGCAGGGAAATCCACGCTGCTACGATTGATTAATCTGCTGGAAAAGCCGGATCAAGGGACAGTTACCGTAGAAGGGCATAATTTAACCGAAATGCCGAGTAAACAGCTACGGAAAGCTAGGGAAAAGATTGGGATGATTTTTCAGCAATTTAATCTGGTCAATAACGTCACGGTAAGCCGCAACATTTCGATCCCTCTGGAACTGGCGGGGGTGCCGAAGCGTGAACGGATGAAGCGGGTGAAGGAATGTCTCGATTTTGTCGGATTGGCTGATAAGGCAGAGCAATATCCCGCACAGCTAAGTGGAGGACAGCGACAACGTGTGGCGATCGCCCGGGCGCTTTCGAACAGTCCAGGACTATTGCTATGTGACGAACCAACATCCTCACTAGATCCAGGAACAACTGCGGATATTCTAGATGTCCTGAAGCATATTAATGGGGGCCTTGGGGTTACGGTAGTGATTGTTACGCATGAGATGGATGTTGTCAAAAGCATATGCACTCACGTATCGGTGATGGAAAATGGTCGAATCGTAGATTCATTCTCACGCCAAGATGGTGATTTCCGGCCTGCTGCAGTCCGTACTGGCTCTTACCGGGATCAAATTCTGGGTAAAGCGGGGGAAACGCATGTTTGATAGTGTACTTCAATATCAGGCACAAATGTGGGAATCTATCGGAGAAACCTTTATAATGGTCGGTATTTCTGTTGGTGCCGCACTGCTGCTGGGGCTTCCGCTCGGGACGTTATTGTTTTTTTGCCGAAAAGGGCAGCTCTATGAGAACAAAACATTGTCACTGGTACTCAACAGCATCGTAAATATTATCCGTTCATTTCCATTCCTGCTGCTTGTGGTTGCACTCATTCCGGTCACTCGTTTCCTCGTCGGAACTGCGATTGGAACAATGGCTGCCACGGTTCCGTTATCCATTGTTGCCATTGCTTATTACTCTCGTCTGGTGGAGCAGTCTTTGCTGGAGGTTCCTAAAGGAGTCATAGAAGCGGCGTTGTCTATGGGAGCCTCGAAGCTGGGGTTGATCTTTAAGTTTCTGTATGTAGAGGCTCGTTCGGGTCTAGTGCTCGGACTTACTACCTCCACCATTAGTTTTATCTCTTACTCGACCGTAATGGGGGTTGTTGGAGGGGGCGGGGTTGGAGATTTTGCGATCCGTTACGGATATCAGCGTTTTGAGACTGAAGTGATGATCTATGCGATTGTTGTGATGATTGTATTGGTTCAGTTGGTTCAATTCACAGGAGGTACGATCTCACGGCTGTTAGATAAGCGTTAATCGTTCAACCCGTACATCAAATTTTGTAATACAAAATGATTGAATATATAAACTGGGGGTTAGTTGTAGTAATGAAAAAATCAATGATAGTTGTGCTTATGTTAATGGTATTGGTCGTAGCGGGTTGTGGCTCTAATAAAGCAGCCGAGAACAATTCTGCAAAAGGTAGCGATGAGCTAACGAAATTAAAGATTGCTACATTGATTCCACCAATGACGGAAATTCTGGATATTGTGAAGCCACTTCTGAAGGAAGATGGCATTGATCTTGAAATCGTTGTGCTGTCTGACAATGTGCAGCCTAATGAGGCTTTGGCGAATAAAGAGGTAGACGCTAACTTTTTCCAACATGTTCCTTATATGAAGCAATTTAATGAAAGCAAAGGCTCCAATCTAGTAGAGGTACAGCCTGTCTATGACGCTATTTACGGTGGATACTCGAAACGTTACAAGAATGTTGCGGACCTGCCGGAAGGCGCAACACTAGTAATGGCTAATGACCCTTCAAATATCGGCCGTTCTTTACAAATGTTCGCTGCAGCTGATTTGATTAAGCTAAAAGAAGGTGTAGGTATCAAGGCTACACAAGCAGACATTACTGAGAATCCAAAAAACTTTAAGTTTGAGGAAGTAGATCTATTGATGTTGGCCCGTATGCTGGATGATGGAGATCTAGTGGCAATGACTCCGGCTTATGCCAGCCCGCTTGGATTGACACCAAAGAAAGATGCACTGATTACTGAAGGCGCGGATTCTGAATTCACGATCACCTTGGTTGCGCGTGAAGACAACAAGGACTCTGATGCGATCCAGAAGCTAGCTAAACGGATTAGCGGACCAGAAGTGAAGAAATTCCTTGAAGATAACTATGCGGATATTGCGTTGCCTGCTTTTAAATAAGCTTAAACAGCTAGGTCAGCAATTTATAGAGACTTGTCCATTATGGGCAAGTCTTTTTTTACATATCAGCAAGTATGTATTGGGAGTCCCCACTTTGTGGGGATATTTTAGTGTGTCACTAGAATGTAAGAACTGCTCTATATAATGGGTTGTAGAATAACAAAGCGGAATGGAGATGGGAAATATGTCTGTACTCAGCGCAATTAATCTCACAAAACATTACGGTAAGGGTACTAACCTGGTCAAGGCACTGGATGGTATTAACGTAGAGGTACACAACGGTGAATTTATAGCGATTGTCGGGACTTCAGGAAGTGGCAAATCAACGCTCTTACATATGCTAGGCGGGCTTGATCGGGCGACAGAAGGTCAGGTGATCATAGATGGTAAAAATATTTTTGGGATGAAGGATGATGAGTTGACGGTATTTAGAAGAAGAAAGATCGGATTTGTGTTTCAGAACTATAATCTAGTGCCGATTCTTAATGTATACGAGAATATTGTGTTGCCCATAGAGCTGGATGGAAACAAAATAGACAAGGATTTCGTGGATCATATTGTGAATACGTTAGGTCTTTCGCAAAAATTGGACAACCTCCCTGGTCAGCTTTCAGGCGGTCAGCAGCAAAGGGTAGCCATCGCACGGGCCTTGGCAGCTAAACCTTCCATTATCCTAGCAGATGAACCTACAGGGAACTTGGACAGCATCACTAGCCAGGAGGTCATTGGATTACTCAAAGTAACAAGCAGACAGTTTAATCAGACGATTCTAATGATTACTCATAATGAAGAGATTGCTCAGCTTGCAGACCGGACCATCCGGATAGAGGACGGTAAAATTACTGGAGGGGCATTGTGATGATGTTTCCAAACAGTAATAAGCCCGTTGTTAAAAAGCTGACGAGCAGAAGCCTGAAAGCCAATCGGACCCGAAATCGTTTTGTGATTCTGGCCATCGTGCTTACTACCTGGCTCATTACTTCTTTTTTTAGTATTGGACTGAGCAACTATAAGACCTTCGAAATGCAGCAATTGAAAATAAACGGAACCATGGCTGATGTCTACTTAACCTCCCCGTCAGAACAACAAATGAACAAGTTAAAGGAACTCTCCTATATTAAGACCATCGGACTCCAGTCCAGAGTAGGTAATGTGATCAATACGCCAGAAATAGGAGATCTTAATTTAGCTCTGCTCTGGTATGACTCTACAGAATGGACAGAGATGCGTAAGCCAGTGATCGATGGTCTAAAGGGAACTTATCCAGATAAGGAAAATGAAATCGCCGTTCCTTTATGGATATTACAGTCAATGGGGATGGATGATCCACAGATTGGTATGAGCTTGCCGTTAACTTACTCTTTTACCCGTGATGGGGTGAAATCTCAGCAAAGTAGCAATTTCGTACTAAGTGGATGGTTTACCGATTACAGTCATGTTCGTACCGGAAATTCTGGAGCTATGCTGGTATCGGGGGCTTTTGCTACAGCTCATGGCGTAGATCTTAAGAATCCCAAAAATGCCACTATTCTATTTAATGAGAAAAATACGGATAGACTTATCTCACGTTTGCAACAGGATATTCCTTTGGGAAAAAATCAAAAGCTTGAACCTGTCTCTAACCAATCGTCTACCTCTTCGGATAGAACAGCAACTTTGATTGGTTACGCTGGAATTATATTATTTGTTATGTTGAGCGGATATTTATTGATTTATAATGTGCTTTATATTTCTGTCTCACGGGATACAAGGTTCTACGGTCTGCTTAGAACGCTAGGAACTACACAACGGCAGATTAAAAAAATAGTTAGGGCACAGGCTTCACGGTTAGCACTTATCGCTATCCCACTGGGACTTGCCGCAGGAGCTGTGACTTCCTTCGTAATGGTGCCGCTGGCTATGAGTACAATGGATTTGGATACGGGCGTGGTGATTTCTTTTCACCCGTTAATCTTTATTGGAGCTGCGTTGTTTGCTTGGTTGACCACCATGTTTAGCGCTATCAAACCTGCCTCTATCGCTGGCAAAGTTTCTCCAATAGAAGCGGTGAGATATACAGGGACGATGGTTAAAGCTAAGACGAAGCGGGGAACTGGCGGATCTAAGCTGCACCGACTGGCTTGGCGTAATATTTTTAGAGTGAAAAAACGGGCGATGGTTGTGTTTCTCTCTTTATTTCTGGGACTGACAACTTTTCTGGTGATCAATACACTTGTGCTTAGTATGAGTACAGATCATTTTATTGCTGAATACATGGATAATGATTTCACGCTGTCTAATCAAACGATGTCCTTTGGATTTGAGGGGGAAGAGAAAGCCAAGATTACAGGGGATATGATCAAGGAAATTCAGGATATAAAGGGAGTAAAAGAGGTCTTTAAAGCTTATACTGGGATAGGTCAGATCAAGTATGATCCTGAGGTATTCAGTAAGTATGTGGATGAATTCGCAAAATCATATCACACAGATCGCCCTACCGATGATCAATTGGCTGAGCCTCAAAGCATGTTCTCAATGACCCATGTTATTGGGGTAGATGCAGATCAGGTTAAGAAGATGGAAGAAAAATTAGGAATCACTGTGGATATGGAACGTTTTGAAAAGGGTGAGATTGCCTTGTTGGACAATTTTAATCTCGGAGGTATTAAGATTGGAGATAACTTTCAAATTAGTCCTATAAATAGCGATGCAGCACAATCTTTCGAAATTGGAGGGCTTGCTGATTTCAGCTCTCTAGGGTCGTCACACTTTGTAGCTCCGAATGTATACATTAGCCATACTGCTATGGAGAAGCTCATGAATGACCCACTTATAAGTAAAGTATATATTAATGCAGACCCAAAAGACTGGAAGCCGATTACCGATCAATTGGAAGGACTCATCGGCGGAGATGGTGAGCTGAAGCTGGAGTCGAAGCTGTATATGGAAAAGTTCATGGAATCGGCTAAGCTAACCTTTTACATTATGGGTGGCGGCATTGCGCTCATTCTAGCGCTGATTGGAATTTTGAATTACGTTAATATTATGTATACTGGGGTTGTAGCTCGGAAGCTGGAGTTCGCAGTGATGGAGAGCATCGGAATGACCTCTAAGCAGATGAGAAAGCTGTTGCTGTTTGAAGGGGCAGGTTATGCGATCATATCGACACTGCTAATCTCAACAATAGGCACATTAATCAGTTACGGTGCTTATAGTCTGTTCAGCCAAGAGGCTACTTATGCAGTATTTAGCTTCCCAACCCTTCCGCTTTCTATTGCAATTGTACTCGTTTTTGCGGTTTGCCTGAGTGTTCCGCTTATTGCTTATAAGCAAATCAAAAAGGACAGCATTGTGGAACGTCTGCGGCAAATGGAATAGAGCTAATTAATTAACAGCGTAGCCTTCCTCTGCTTGTTACAATGATAAGTATAGAGGTGAGTTTAATGACAACCATTCTAATTGTAGAGGATGACCGTCTCTTAAACGAGGGGCTGAAGTTCATGCTTGCAAAAGAAAACTATAATATTATTCAGGCCTATTCTTTTCAGGAGGCGGCTTCTAGAATTCAGGATCAGACCATCGGTCTGGTCCTTTTGGACATTAATCTCCCAGACGGGAGTGGTCTTGCACTGTGCCAGGAAATTCGGCGAACGAGTTCCATTCCGGTTATATTTCTAACTGCCAACGATACTGAGCAGGATATGGTAGCTGGATTTGCACTAGGAGCTGATGATTATATTGCGAAGCCATTTAGCATGGTCGTACTTTTGCAACGTGTTAAGGCTGTTCTTCGACGAACAGGCACTGATGGTGGCTCAGAGCTGTTTCAATACAAGGATATTACAATTAACTCAGCAAAAATGAAGGTTTACAAATATGGACAAGAAATAAAACTAACCACCAATGAGTACCGTCTCCTTGCCATCTTAACCGAGAATAGCGGTCAGGTCCTTACTCGGAGGTTAATGTTGGAGAAGCTATGGGATATAGAAGGTAATTTCGTGGATGAGAATACGCTAAGCGTAAATATTCGTAGGCTACGGGCCAAAATTGAGGATGATCCTAAAGATTGTCAATACATTAAAACCGTATTCGGCATTGGCTACACATGGGGAGAGTAAGGATGAAGAACCCTTTTAGAAAAATTATTTGGAGCTCGTTCACCCTTTTGGCAGTAGTCGTTGTATTGTTTGTATCTATGCTTATCTATTATATGCCTGAGAAGCATGTAGTTATTGGATGCGTGGTGTTTATTAGCGTGATGGCTCTGCTGTTTATAAGCTTTGTGCTCGCGCTTCGTAAAGAAATGCTAAACACGCTATCTTCATTGTCTGGATTGATTCAAGATCTTATTAATGGACAAATGACTCAGATGTTCCCGGTGCAGGAGGATACACTCCTCTCTAAATTACAGCATCAGGTTATTCAATTATCTGAGCTGTTGTCTTCGCAGAAGCAGCGCTACCGTGAAGAGAGTCATGAAGTCAAAACATTGATCTCTGATATCTCTCATCAACTGAAGACCCCTTTAGCCAATTTAGGGATGTATAACAGTCTTCTTATGGATGAAGGGCTCCCCGCTGAAACACGCAGTGAATTTACCCGCCATATGGGTAGTCAGATTGAGAAGCTGTCTTGGCTTATGGAGAATCTGATCAAGTTATCACGGCTCGAATCCGGTATTATAGAGCTTCATGCTGCGGAGAAGCATAAACTTGAGAATACTGTGCTGTCAGCCATCAAACAGGCATTTCCAGCAGCCGAGCAAAAGAATATAGAGATCTTACTGGAAATGGATCAGGAGATTACGCTGCAACATGATCCCAAGTGGACGGGAGAAGCTATCTATAACATCATCGATAATGCTCTGAAATATACGCTCGGGTCCTGCAGTGTTAGAATTACGATTCGCAGATATGATCTTTTTGCAAGGATTGATATTGCTGATGGTGGAATAGGAATTCCTGTCGCTGAGATGAATGACATTTTCAAACGATTTTACCGAGGAGCGGGTTGTAATGGAACAGAAGGTGTTGGTATAGGCCTTTATTTAGCCCGTAAAATTGTGACCGAGCAGGGTGGATATATAAAAGTGAGATCGGAGTTAAGTAAAGGCAGTGTTTTTTCTATATTTTTGCCGTTACGCTGATTCTGAATGTACTCTAAGCTTAGCCCCCTAAATTGGGGGTTTTTCTCATTAAAGTCGCTATTTCATGGAGGAAAAGTGCTTTGCTAGCCCTATAGTGGTCTGCAGTCGCACAGCTACCTCGACTAAGGTCCAGTACCAAAAACCGTCGTTGGTCTGTTTTGAAAGTCTGCGAATTGCTCTAGAATAAGGCTATAAGGTTAAGGACAACGAAAGGCGGTGAGAAAATAATGCAAAGAAGACAAGGAAACGGATTGGCGGTTGTGCTGATTGTGATTGGTGCGGTAATGCTACTCGGTTTAGCGCTTCCTCTGATTCACGGTATTTTCAGACTACTGTTCCCAGTATTGCTGGTTGTTCTCGGGTACTATGGGATTAAGAGTGGACGCAAGGTTATCGGTTGGGTACTAATGTTCATTGGTGTCATGACCTTGATCGCGAAGCTTTCCTGGATCATCGGACCACTGCTAGGTGTGGCGTTGATCGTATGGGGAGTGTCAGCTTTAAAGGGTAGAAGAAATGGTACTTATTAAGAAGAATTGTACTTAAACAAGAAGCAGGGAGGGAGCAGGAGATTATGAGTGTTTTTCGTCGCATGAGGGATATTACAGTAGCTAATCTAAATGAACGTCTAGAGCAAAGTCAAGATCCTGTGAAGCTAATTGATCAATTTCTACATTCAACTCGCGAGGAAATCAGTGAAGCTGAAAGACTGTATCAGCAATACGCTTCCCATACGAAGCAATTGCAGCAGCAAGTGAATCAAGCGACTGCCATGAGAAATAAACGTGAGGAACAGGCGTTACTCGCATTAAAAGCGGGCGAAGATCATCTGGCAAAGCTGGCTTTGCAAGAAAAGATCATTCACGAGGAAAAGTTGGAGCAGTACAGCGGGCTACTTGAACAAAGTAAGCAATCCTTGTTTGAACTTGAAGGACAGCTGAATGAGCTGAAAATAGAGTATCAGACAGTGTACAGCAAACGTCAGTATTACGCGGCACGGATGGAGTCGCTGAGACTACAGCAACGTATGAACCAAAGAGCAAGTGCTTATGGTAACGGCGGTGATGTTCCCAAAATGTTCGGACGTCTGGAAGATCGGATGTCAGATTGGGAATTAGAAGCGAAGAGCTTGCGCGATGTGCGTCGCATGGGACAGGAATATGCGGTGCAAGCAGGTGAGACTGTAGCAACCGTACTCGAAAGAGAAATGGCTCGCTTAAAGGAGAAACTGAACAATGGTGGAAAGGAGTAGCGCTATGAGTCGATTATATCGTTCAACTAGAGATAAAGTGATGACGGGTCTTGCAGGTGGATTATCTGAGACACTCGGTATTGATTCCACGCTATTCCGGATTCTGTTACTGGTCAGCATTCCGTTTACAGGAGGTGCCGTGATTCCAGTGTACTTCATTGCAGCGCTGGTCATTCCGAAGGAGCCTACGCATTATAATCCTTTCGGACCAGGCCCTGGTGCACCGGGTGGCCCATTCGATGGTCCTTACTCAGGTAGACCGGAACATGGACACGGACCGCATGCTAATGGCGGACATGGACCTTATGGACGCCAACCTAACTACAATCCTAATTTTGAGAAGAACAACGCATATTCAGCTCCGGATTCCGGTTTGGATGCGATGATGAAGGATATCGAGAAGAAGGCTTTGCAAAAAGAAGTAGAAGAACTCAAACAAAAACTGTCTAAATATGAGAAAGGGGAATTGTAAATCATGGGAGTATTTCAAAGAATTAAAGATATGACTAAGGCGTCGGTAAATGACTTGTTGGATAAGGTAGAGGACCCAATCGTAATGCTTAACCAATATCTGCGCGATATGGAGGCTGAAATCCACGAAGCAGAAGTTACAGTTGCCAAGCAAATGGCGAACGAACGCCGCATGAAACAACGCGTGGAAGAAGCAGCAAAAATGTCCGCACAACGTGGAGCACAAGCTGAATTGGCACTGAAAAACGGCCAAGAAGAAGTGACTCGCAAGCTGTTGGAAGAAAAAATCTACTTCGATCAAAAACAAGCGGAATACAGCGATCTTCATGCTCAAGCTGAAGTGCAAGCGAAGGAATTGGTTGGACAGCTGCATGATATGAAGGATGAATTCTACAAGTTGCGCAACAAGCGTAACGAGCTCGTATCCCGTGCTCAAATGGCTAAAGCGAAGAAACAAATGACGCAAATCAGCAGCGTACATTCCATCGAAAGTGGCAGTGCGTCACTCGGATTCCACCGGATGGAAGAGAAGATTATGCAGCTTGAAGCAGAAGCAGATGTAATGCGTGCACCTTACAGCCCATCCGCTGCCTACACTAAACCAGTCGATGTTGAGAAGCAACTGAAAGTGGATGAGCAACTGGCTGCACTGAGAAGCAAGCTGAATGATACACCGGCTGCTCCTTCTTTAAACAAAAAAGAAGAATAAATCCTGTTCCTAAAACTTAAGTAGATATGATATGCTGGACAAGAAGAAGCCATACGGTATGGATCTCCATACCGATATGGCTTTTGTAGCGGCTGGCTATAATATATTGATGGTTGTAGTTTTGCTTACGAAGTTAGTTTTGCTACGCAAAACTTTTAGGAGGTGCGAAATGGATAAACGAAACCGTTTGATTGCCATCGGACTGATCGGTGTTGGCTGCATGATGATTTTTGGTAGATGGCTCGGCTTTTTCTCCATTGTCGCGCTTCTATTCCTGTTCCTAGGGGTCTACCGCACGACGTCAGGAAAAGTGAAGCAGGGTTATAAGCTGCTCGGGATTGGCGCTATATTACTTTTGCTGGATCATTTAGTGCTCGTGCTGGGGATTTGTTTGATTTCATTGGGGATGTTTTTTACTAAATCCAAAAGAGTTCAGCGTAAGGAAGGGTTTATGCAGAAGCAAAACTTTTCGTCTAGATTTGACTGGGATCGCTCACCCTGGGTGATGCATAGCCTCAGCTCATGGCATATCCTTGGAGAGGCCGATCTTGATCTTTCACTGGCTATGGCGGAGCAAAAGGAAACGGTTATGCTGTTTCAAGGAATCTTTGGTGATATGGACATTCAATTGTCAGATGATTATGGTGTGGAAATAGAAGCCTTTGTGCTTTTTGGATCGATTGAATTCGGTAATGGGCGCGATACTGGTATGCTAAACCGTCTGAATTGGAAGTCCCCTAACTATGAGAGCAGTGAATATAAGGTAAAGTTTAGTGTGTCTTATTTGATGGGAGATTTGGATGTGCGATTATCCTGATTAGTTTGATACAGAAGGGAGGGTCCCCGTATGGATAAAAAGAACAAAAATATGATGTCACGCAGTATGGGTGAGGGGGCTCTGTTCTCTTTTGTCATGCTGCTTGTGATATTGTACACCATGTATACATATGGCTATTTAAAGCCTTTTGAAAGCTGGATGATTGGATTACGCACGGCATTTACTCTAATTCTGCTGCCCATGGGGTTCGGGGTTGGCTTTGGTTTCTATCAGAGCTTCCGAGTAAAGCGAAAGTTGGAACGCCTGAGAGAAACTCTCGTATTGTGGGAGAAGGGAAACTTAACGCTATCTATGCCTGACTTGGGTGACGATGAGCTGGGAAGGCTCGGAGAACAATTAGGCCGAATTAGTGGAAAATGGGAAAACCAAGTGACAACACTGCAGCGATTGTCTACAAATAACGCGAAGCTCGCGGAGCAAGCACGAGTATCTGCTATTATGGAAGAGCGCCAGCGGCTTGCGCGTGAATTGCATGATGCAGTCTCACAGCAGTTGTTCGCGATCTCTATGACCGCCACGGCTGTAGGCCGGACGCTGGAGAAGGATTTTGACAAGGCGCAACGGCAAATTGCACTTATCGAAGAAATGTCTGCTGTAGCCCAATCAGAGATGAGAGCACTATTGCTTCATTTAAGACCTGTTTATTTGGAAGGCAAGGGATTAGAGCAGGGGCTGCAGGAGTTGATCAAGGAACTTAAGGTTAAGGTTCCGATTGAAATCGTGTTTGAGATGGACCCTGATGTACAATTGCTAAAAGGGGTAGAGAATCACTTATTCCGTATTGTGCAGGAGGCAATCTCCAATACGCTTCGTCATGCGAAAGCAGAAAAGATGGAAATCAGGCTGCATCGGCGAGGAGATACAGTTCGTTTGACGCTCCGTGATGATGGGATTGGTTTTGAATTGGATGATAGTAAACAAACTTCCTACGGTTTGTCGAATATGCAGGAGCGGATGAATGAAATCGGAGGTTCCATTCAGTTTATTACCGCTCCGGGTAAAGGAATGCGGATTGAAATTACCGTTCCGTTAGTCAATGAATAATAGGAGGAAAGAGTGACCATGGAGATGGAGGAAGCCATTAAGGTATTGCTTGTAGATGATCATGAAATGGTGCGGATCGGACTAGCTGCTGTTCTAGGTACTGAAGACGGAATTGAAGTCGTAGGGGAAGCTGGAAGTGGGGAAGAAGGTATCCGCCTGGCACAAGAGTACAATCCGGATGTAGTCCTGATGGATCTCGTAATGGATGGGATGGATGGGATTGAAACGACCAAACACTTAATGAAGCAGTATCCCGAAATCAAAGTTATTGTGTTGACAAGCTATCTGGATGATGAAAAAATGTATCCGGTGATTGAAGCAGGTGCGTTCAGTTATCTACTAAAGACCTCACGAGCTAGTGAAGTGGCAGATGCCATACGCGCTGCGGCAAGAGGCCAGTCTGTACTGGAGTCACAGGTCGCCTCTAAAATGATGAATCGTTTTCGAAACAATGCAAAGGGTGAATCCCCTGCTTATAAAGAGCTTACGGAGCGCGAGATGGAAGTATTACGCCTGCTGGCGCAAGGTAAATCGAATCAGGATATCGCGGACCAACTAATTATTGGGATCAAGACTGTGAAATTTCATGTAACGAATATTCTCGCGAAGCTGGGTGTGGAAGACCGGACCCAAGCAGCAATTTATGCATATAAAAATGGACTAGCTGAATAGAAACCAAAGGACTGAAGCCTCTTGCTTCAGTCTTTTTTTAATGATGGACCAGGTTTAGAATCTCCTAATTCGTACATACTGTCTAGTAGATTGCTAGAGAGGTTCGAAAGGGAGAATAAATTATGCTGAAGGTTATGATGAACAACGGAACAAAAAAAGGGACTCTTTTTATATTATTATTCCTGTGCTTCACTGTAGCTCTAATGGTAAACCTTCAAAGTGTTAAAGCAAAATCAATCGATCAAGACGAACTTGTTTCACAAGCATCAGTAACATCAGAACTGAATGGTTCACTGATGAGTTTAATAGATCTCGGGACGAAAACAACGGTATCTGGTTCACCACTACGTATCGTCTTAAAATGGCAAGGGGCAATCAGCGGTTACAATGATCCTTCTGTAGAAGTGGCTAAGCTTAGCACCCGTCTTGGATTGACAGTACCATCAGGAATTGATGAAGATGGGCATATGACCTATCGTTCAGCAGCGGTAAAACCATATGGATCATGTCTCTCCTTATTTTGGAGTGAGCTTGAAGAAGGAAATAGTTATGTTATTGTGACGTTAGATACAGCTGATTTAAAGGATGAAGCTAGCTTTCAGGAGGTTGCCGATGAAGTTAGTACAATCCTAGAACAGAGTAACATCAAGGCAGAATGGAACGTATCCCTTCAAGGAATCGCTGATCAACAAGGGGGACCAGAAGGCGTATTGTCGCAAACGGAAGGGTTACTTAAAGAGCAGTTTAAAACCGTGAGTAAGAAAGAGAGCTATGAGGATGTAGCAACAGTTAGCCGTACGTATTCAATTCCTGATTTGAAACGCTCTATAGTTAGCGGTAACCATTCGGTTTCAGCGCAAATCGCAGTGCATCAGGAAGATCAAAATAGGACGAATCGCCTAACCATTGGTTTTCCATTAATCACCATCGAATACTGACAAATTTCTTTATTATAAGCGAAGATATAATTAGTAATAAGAAATTTTAATTGAAATTTGCGAAATCCCGAGAGTATTTGTCAGGAATCTGATAGCATCCTTTTTAGGAATATGCTAAAATGACATAACGTCGTTTTCTCGACGCTGAGAATGTCAATAAACTATATTACATACAGAAAGATGAGGAGCCATGGCTGAAAATCAAACCCTTGATGCACTGCACACACCCGGTGCTGTCTTTTTTATCTTTGGGGCAACCGGAGATTTAGCCCGGCGTAAGCTTTTCCCGGCGATTTACAGCTTGTACCGTGAAGGTAAGCTGGCACATGATTTTGCGGTAATTGGCGTGGCGCGGCGCCCGCGTACTCAGGAAGAATTTAGAAGTGATGTGAAGAAATCCATCCTTGAATTCTGCCGTTATAAAGCGGGAGAAGAGAATGAATGGAATGAGTTTGTACAGCATTTTGAATACAAATCTCTGGACATCAACGATATTGATGGCTTCCGTGAATTAAGAGCTCAAACAGAAGCTCTTGAAGAGAAGTTTAGAATTCCGGGCAATCGGATGTTCTATCTTGCGCTGGCACCTGAATTGTTCGGCAGTGTCTCGTTCAACCTTAAGACTGGCGGCATGCTGGATAGCACAGGTTGGAATCGCCTCGTCATCGAGAAGCCTTTTGGATATAATCTGGAATCAGCTGAGCAGTTGAACGAGCAGATTCGTGAGGTATTCAAGGAAGAGGAGATCTACCGGATCGATCATTATCTTGGTAAAGAAATGGTTCAAAATATTGAAGTCATTCGTTTTGCAAATGCTTTTTTCGAGCCGCTTTGGAATAATAAGCATATTGCCAATATTCAAATTACACTTGGCGAAACCGTAGGTGTTGAAGAGCGTGGTGGTTATTATGACCATGCTGGAGCGTTACGGGATATGGGCCAGAATCATATATTGCAACTGCTGACTATGATCGCAATGGAACCACCAAGCCGTCTGCTTGCAGAAGATATTCGTGACGAGAAGGTGAAGGTACTTCGTTCACTTCGTCCTTATGGTACATCTGACGAAGTTCGTGAGAACGTCGTGAGAGCACAGTATATTCAAGGCTTGCATAATGGAAAGACCCTTCCTGCTTATCGTCAGGAAGATAAGGTTGATCCTGAATCGAGTACTGAGACGTATTTTGCTGCCCGTGTGTTTGTAGATAACTTCCGCTGGGCTGGAGTTCCTTTCTATATTCGTACAGGTAAACGTCTACCGGTGAAGACAACGGAAGTGGTAGTTGAGTTTAAGGGAATGCCAACCAATGTTTATTTGGGACAAAAGCATACGCTGGAGCCTAACCTGCTTGTTATCCGTGTGAACCCAATGGAAGGCATTTATGTAAAGATTAATGCCAAGAAGCCGGGTTCTGAGTCTGAAATTCAACCACTAGCTATGGACTTCTGTCAGAGCTGCTTGGTTGGAATCAATTCCCCGGAAGCTTACGAGCGTTTGCTTCATGACGCGGCACGTGGAGATTCCACTTATTTCACTCGTTGGGATGAGGTATCGTCGGCATGGTCGTTCGTGGATCGTATTGCGAAGGCTTGGAAGGAAGAGTCGAGTGATCTATCTGCTTATCCTGCTGGCACTTGGGGTCCGGTTGAAGCGGATCAATTGCTTGCTCAGGATGGCTTCCATTGGTGGCCGGTAAACGGTCAGGAAGAAGATAATGTAGTATGGCTGAAGAATAACTAAACTTTGCGTTAATGCTATCTCCCTGCAGAGGATGCAGGGAGATTTTTTGTAATGCTGAGATTAGAGAACACTCAGCCTCCCCAGGTCGCTTGGGCCAACAAGGTCACTCAGCCCCCTAGTTCACTCTGGCTCCAAATGCCGCTCGGGCGACAGGAGCATTTTTTAAATAACTGCACTTTGTACAATTAAAATCACATATTGGGTGGAAATTAGTCTTTTAAGTGTATTCTCTGCAACTATTTTCTCCGCATAAGGCCGAATAGCTAGCACATTGAATTTTTAATTGCATCAAATACAAGTAAAGGCGATTGGAAATGCTAATACTTCTTATAAGTGTAGGAAATACAACTATTTTACTATAAGAGACTGCGGAGAAATGTGAAACGAAATCAAGGGAGGGGCCTATATTCAACGGGGGGCCATGGGGAGCCCTGTTTTCAATTAACACACACCTCTTTGGGACGACCGAACGGACCTTATCCTCCGAAATACATGTTTTAGTCGAGCTTACGGACAAATGTATGCGAAAAACCGAATACAATGTGCCGCCAGTAACGTA
>NZ_JBNNSE010000005.1:123299-515537 GCF_050277435.1 Paenibacillus sp. NPDC101420 | reverse complement strand
AACGTAAACGAGCCAAATGTATGCGAAAAACCGAATACAATGTGCCGCCAGTAACGTAAACGAGCCAAATGTATGCGAAAAACCGAATACAATGTGCCGCCAGTAACGTAAACGAGCCAAATGTATGCGAAAAACCGAATACAATGTGCCTCCGGTAACGTAAACGAGCCAAATATATGCGAAAAACCGAATACAATGTGCCGCCGGTAACGTAAACGAGCTAGCGCTGTTATCTGCCCTGAATCACCCGGGAATGGGCTTGTTATTAGGGAATAAGTGCAATAAGGACGCAGTTCAGGCGTTTTTCTTCTTGAACTATGGGAACTGGTGAACAGGATATAGACCTGATTTGGGAGATATTTTGCTGCAAAAGCTTTTTAGTAGATAATGTCTGCCGGATTTTGATATACTTTAGAGGATGCTTTCACTTGAAGCGGACTGGAGCTAGACCTAAGATAGCTATTCATTCAGAAATGAAGGGGTATGAACGATGAGCAGAGCACCGATTTGAAGATAACCCCAGTGTAATTGAAGCAGAAGCAGGAATTTTATATATGAAGGGATATGTGTAATGAACAAAGCAATAGATCAGAAGCTGCAAAAGGAAGTGGACAGACGCAGAACCTTTGCGATCATTTCCCACCCGGATGCGGGTAAAACAACTTTAACGGAAAAACTACTGTTATTCGGTGGTGCTATCCGTCTGGCGGGAACGGTTAAGGCCCGTAAGGCGAACAAGCATGCAACGAGTGACTGGATGGAAATTGAAAAGCAACGGGGGATTTCTGTTACTTCCTCTGTGATGCAATTTGATTATTTGAATCACCGCGTGAATATTTTGGATACACCGGGTCACCAAGACTTTAGTGAGGACACCTACCGTACACTAACAGCAGCGGATAGTGCGGTCATGCTTATCGACGTGGCAAAAGGTGTGGAAACCCAAACGACCAAGCTGTTTCAGGTATGTGCTAAACGTGGGATTCCAATCTTTACTTTTATCAATAAGCTGGACCGTGAAGGACGCAGTCCGTTTGATCTAATGGAAGAGCTGGAGCAGGTACTGGGTATTCGCTCTGTGCCTATGAACTGGCCGATTGGTAGTGGACGTGAGCTGTGCGGCGTATATGACCGGATGAAGAATCAGGTGGAGCTGTTCCAAGGTGACGATCACTCCGTAATCAAGGTGCAAAAGGTTGACGGATATCGTGATCCAATCATTCGTGAAATGGCTGGGGAATATCTGCATGATCAACTGTGTCAGGATCTGGAGCTGCTGGATGTAGCAGGCGATGCTTTTGACTATGAAAAAGTACTAAGTGGTGAACTCACACCTGTGTTCTTTGGTAGTGCAATCAACAATTTCGGCGTACAGACTTTCCTCGATAATTTCTTGGATCTGGCACCGAAGCCTGAACCACGCCGTAGTACTACAGGTTTGGTAGAACCAATGAACGAGAAGTTTACTGGCTATGTGTTCAAAATCCAAGCCAATATGAACCCGGCTCACCGTGACCGGATTGCTTTCCTGCGTATTGTGTCCGGGAAGTTCGAACGAGGTATGAGCGTGAAGCATGTACGTGCGGGTAAGGACATTAAGCTGGCCCAGCCGCAACAATTCTTAGCGCAAGACCGTGATATCGTAGAGGAAGCTTATCCGGGAGATATTATCGGGTTGTTTGATCCAGGTATTTTTAGAATTGGAGATACACTGAGTCAGGCCGGAGATTTGGAATTCGATGAGCTGCCAACATTCTCACCAGAGATTTTTGCTAAAGTGAGTATTAAAAATGCTTTGAAATCGAAGCAGTTCCAAAAGGGTGTCGATCAGCTGACTGAAGAGGGTATGATTCAAGTATTCCGTACGGTTAACTTTGACGATATTCTGCTCGGTGTAGTTGGACAGCTGCAGTTTGAGGTGTTCGAGTACCGCATGAAGGGTGAATATGGTGTGGATGTTCAGTTGCAGCGTATGCCATACCAGTTCGCGCGTTGGATCGTAGATGATGCTAAACCGGATGCGAGTAAGTTCCGAATTAACTCTACGCTCGTTACAGATAAGAAGGGCAATTTTGTCGTGTTGTTCGAGAATGAATATGCTATGCGGACAGCGATGGATAAGAACCCGACAGCTACGTTCCTAGAGATGGCTCCAAAAGCATTGCTATAGTAAGGAAGCTACAACTTTCTGATTGTTAATAAAAACCTCCGCCTTCAGCGTGCAATTGCACAATGAGAAAGCGGAGGTTTTTGACTAGTTGCGGCTAGTTATGACGTGATATTCCCGGGAGTAATCGTCTCCAGGTGATCATGGAGCATAGAAACCAAATTATCTTGCTTAGCGGTGTCTAAGTCCTTCCATATCATTTCAAACACGGCGCCAAGTCCCGGGAGTGCTGCTTCCGGTCCGTCTACCGAGCCTTCGATCATATGCCGCAAATCTTCTTCAGATTGACCATGCACTTTATGAATAATCGCCTGGCGTAAGTCAATAGTAACCGACATAAAGTACCTCCTTTTTGAAATATAGTGATATTCACTTCGTTTTAATGTACCCTGTATAGGTGCTGGAAATTCAAGTTTTTGTTCGTGTATGCTATACTGTTTTAGATATAGAAATGCTACGGGAGGTACATAAGACATGGCCAAAAAACAATATGCCATCATTGGCATGGGGCGTTTCGGATCCAGTGTTGCGAGAGCACTCAGCGGTATGGGGTTTGACGTACTTGCGATTGATGCGGACGAGCAGCGGACACAGGAAATTTCAAATATAGTAACACACGCAGTATCTGCAGATTCAACGGATGAAGAAGCGCTACGCGCACTTGGTATTCGCAATTTTGATGTGGTGGTTGTGGCTATTGGAGAGGACATTCAGGCAAGCATTCTTACAACTTTAATCCTGAAGGACCTTGGTGTACCAGCAATTATCGCAAAAGCAAAAAGTGAGCTGCACGGCAAAGTATTAGGGAAAATCGGTGCAGACAAGGTGATTTATCCTGAACGGGATATGGGAATGCGGGTTGCGCATCATTTGGCTTCGCCTAATATATTAGATTATATCGAGCTGTCGCCTGACTATAGTATTTTGGACATGAAGGTATCCGGATCAATGCTCGGGAAAAATCTACAAGAGCTCGATATCCGTGCAAAATATGGATGTAACGTAATGGCTATTCGCCAAGGTGAAGAGATGAACATCTCCCCTCGCGCAGAGGATCGCTTGATCGATGGGGATATCCTTGTAATCGTTGGGCATAAAGATAACCTGACGAAGCTGGAGATCGCGTATCAGTAGGTGGTAACGTAATCATCAGGTTTATAGGGGAGTAGAAGAACAAATAGCAAAGATATAAGAGCAAGAATAACTGGCAAGGCATAAGAAAGGAAGACTTTATGGAAATCATGTCTCCGCAAAATACGCGGGTTAAAGAGTGGGCCGGGCTGCAAGAAAAAAAGCACCGTGACAAGGCTCGTAAATATATCGTAGAAGGCGTTCATCTGGTACAGGAAGCGCTGCTGGCTGAAGCAGATGTGGAATGCCTTGCTTATGACCTGGACAAGGGAATGCCCGCTGAACTGAAGGGGCTTCTTCAGTCCGTTCAGGGCATGGATGTGATCGGCGTAACAGCGGCGATCATCTCGAAATGCAGCAGCACTAATACACCGCAGCCGGTGTTCGCCATCGTGCGGAAGGAACAGCAGGCGGTAGAGGCTATCCTAGCGAAGAAGGACAGCCTGGTAGTTGTCCTGGACGGTGTCCAGGACCCCGGTAATGTCGGCACCATCATCCGCAGCGCGGATGCAGCGGGAGCAGACGGAGTGATCCTCGGCCAAGGCTGTGCCGACCTCTACAATCCGAAGACCATTCGTTCCACGATGGGCTCGATGTTTCATCTCCCGGTGGTGGAGGGAGATTTAAGTGAGATTTTGCCACAGGCCCGGGAACGCGGGGCATTGCTGGTAAGTACTTCGCTGCAGGGAGAAGAATCGTGCTATCAGCATGATTTTCACGGCAGTCAGTGGCTGTTGATTGGCAGTGAGGGCAAAGGCATTTCGCCGGAAACTGCGCGACTCGTGGACAAGAGTATCATCATCCCGATGGCAGGCCGCGCTGAATCACTAAATGCGGCGATGGCCGCGACGATTTTGCTGTTTGAGGGAATGAGACAGCGAGAGGCTTAAGTTGTTTCTAAAAAAGGAACGGACGATAAAAAACTGCAAGCTCATGATTGAGTTGCAGTTTTTTTGTCGTTTTTAAGAAGCCTGCTCAAACTGGCTATTGTAGAGCTCTGCATAGAATCCGTTCTGAGCCAGCAATTCTGCGTGGCTGCCGCTTTCCAGGATATCGCCGTCCTTCAGGACCAGAATCACATCAGCATTCTTAATCGTTGAGAGCCGGTGTGCGATAACGAAAGAGGTTCTGCCTTCCATAAGCTTATCCATTGCCTGCTGAATCAGCAGCTCTGTACGGGTATCCACTGAGCTTGTAGCTTCATCAAGAATGAGCATTGGCGCATCTTTCAGCATCGCACGAGCGATGGTCAGCTGCTGCTTTTGTCCGGCGGACAGATTAACTTTATCGTTCAGTACGGTGTTGTATCCGTCACTTAAGGATTTAATGAAGCGGTGCAGGCCAACGGACTTGCAAGCCTCTATAAGCTTCTCGTCTGTAATGTTCTGCTGATTGTAAATCAGGTTCTCTTTGATGGTACCCTCAAACAGCCAGGTATCCTGCAGGACCATACAGAACAGATCATGAATGTTCTCTCTCGTAAGGCTGCTGATCGGCGTATCATCGATGTAGATTTCTCCACCCGTTAATTCGTTGAACCGGATGAGCAGATTGACCAACGTAGTTTTGCCTGCGCCGGTAGGACCAACGATCGCCACTTTTTGCCCAGGTTTTACATCTGTCGAGAAGTTATTGATAATCAGTTTTTCTGAAGTCTCATACGCAAATTGTACTTGGTCAAATTTCACTTTACCTTTAGCAGTTGGCAGTGTGTTCTCTTTGTGACTCTCGTCTTCCATTTCCTCAGCCTCCAGAAATTCGAACACGCGTCCGCCAGCTGCAGATGCAGCTTGCAGGCTCTGCGCGGCCTGGGCAATCTGAGACAACGGCTGGGTAAAGTAACGTACATACATAATGAAGGCGACGATAACCCCAAATGAAATCGTACCGTTCATGGCGAGTACACCTCCAACGATACAGACGGCAACGAATCCAAGATTACCAATAAAGCCCATCAGGGGTGGCATCAGCCCAGAGAGGAATTGTGCTTTGAAGGCGCTGTTCTTCAGTCCCTGATTTAATTCCTGGAAGGTAGTGCGCATCTGCGCTTCGCCATTATACGCTTTAACTACATTATGTCCTGTGTACACTTCTTCGACATGACCGTTGATTTTACCTAAATACTCCTGCTGGCTAGCAAAATATTTCTGCGATTTCTTCATAATGACCACCATAAGGCCAAAGCCGATGATCGTTGCCACGATAGCGGTAAGGGTCATAATTACATTGGTCTTCAGCATCATGACAATCGAACCGACGAACATAGCTATGGCGGTTACGACATTACCAATACTCTGATTCATCGATTGCCCGATGGTATCTACATCATTCGTTACCCGGGATAAAATATCACCTGTGGCCGATTTATTATAGTAGGAGATTGGAAGTTTGTTCATTTTATGAGCCAGATCAGTTCTTAATTTCTTCGAGACCTTCTGGGTAATAATCGACATGATCAAGCCTTGCAAGAGTGACAACAACGCACCGACGCCGTAAATTACGACGAGGGTAATACCAATGGTAGTAATGCCGTCCATATCGATACTGCTGGCAAGACCAGCTGTAATTTTGTCGGTGATCTCGGAGAGTTTGTCCGGACCGAATAACGTGAGCACCGTTCCAGCTGCCGCACAGATTAGCGCAATCACTATAACCGGAACATATTTACGGCAGTAGCGGAGCAGCTTGCTCCATGTATTCTGGCCTTTATTTTTGGTTTTCATTATGCAAGCTCCTCCTTCGTAAGCTGAGAATAAGCGATTTCCTGATAGACGTCGCAGGACTGCATTAGTTCGTCATGGGTTCCCATACCTGCGATTCGTCCAGATTCCAGCACAATGATCTTGTCGGCATCTTTAATCGTACCAATACGCTGTGCAACGATCAGCATCGTTGAATCATTCGCGTCTTTCTTAAGCTCACTGCGTAGTTTGCGGTCAGTCTTATAGTCAAGCGCGGAGAAAGAATCGTCAAAGATTAATATTTCTGGACGCCGGGCAATCGCTCTGGCAATCGACAGCCGCTGTTTTTGTCCGCCAGACAGATTCGTTCCGCCTTGGGCGATATGGGCGTCATAGTTCCCCTCTAGCTTTTCTACAAATTCAGAGGATTGGGAAGTGTACACCGCATCTACAATATCTGAACTGAGGACCTGACCGGATCCGTTCTCACCAAATGCAATATTGGAGGACACTGTTCCGCCAAATAGAACAGCCTTCTGAGAGACATAGCCCATTTTATTCCGCAGCGCTTGCTGGTCGTATTCTCTGACATTGATACCATTTACCAGCACTTCGCCTTCTGTAGCATCATAGAAACGGGGAATGAGGTTAACAAGTGTACTTTTCCCGCAGCCTGTAGATCCGATAAAAGCAACCGTCTCCCCCTGCTTCGCCGTGAAGCTGATGTTCTCCAACACATATTCCTCTGCATCTGGATATTTGAAGCTAACCCCCTTGAATTCAATCTCATCTTCTCTCTTCACAGGGAATTGAGTTACTGATCCATTCTTCAAGCTAGGTACTGTGTCTAGCACTTCATTGATACGTTTAGCCGATACTTGAGCACGGGGCAGTAGAATAAAGATCATAATCAGCATCATAAAGGCCATAACCACTTGCATGGCATAAGATGAGAATACGATCATATCTGAGAACAAGCCCATCTTGGCAGTACCCTCAGCTGCTTGAATGAGCACTGCACCCACCCAATAGATGGAGAGACTGAGTCCACTCATAATCAAAGTAATACTCGGCATCAATAGGGTCATCACATTGTTAGCAAATAGGTTGGTACTGGTAAGCTCGTTGTTAGCTACAGCGAACTTCTGTTCTTGATATTCCTCGGCATTATACGCCCGGATGACACGAAGACCGTTAAGATTCTCTCTGGATACACGATTCAGATTATCTGTAAGCAGCTGCAGCTTTTTAAATTTCGGCAGGACGAGCACGATACAGACTGCGACAATAACTACTAGCAATGCGACCGCGGCACCTGTCGTAAGAGTCCACTCCCAGCTTTTGCCCGAAATCTTGAGTATCGCCCACACTGCGAGGATGGGTGCTTTCACAAGTAGCTGTAAGCCGATCACAATCAGCATTTGTACTTGCGTGATGTCATTCGTGGAACGGGTAATTAGACTGGCTGTTGAGAAGTTACTGATCTCCTCCATCGAAAAGGATTGTACCTTATCGAACAATTTGGAACGCAATCTTGCAGACAAATCGGCTGCTATTCTTGCAGCAATGCCCGCTACAACAACCGAGGTCGCCAGACTGCCAAGAGCACAGAGTAGCATCCAACCTCCTGCGACAAGGATTTCATTCATTTCGCTTCCTGGTGTCTGGATCAGCCGGGTAATATCACTCATGTAGTCAGGCAGTTCTAAATCCAGCCAGACTTGAGCGATAATGAACATGAGACTGATACCGAATAAGAACCATTCTTTGGGTTCCAGATTCTTGAGTAATTTCAACATAAGAATGACTCCTTTGCATTATCGTTGCTATGATCTTAACGGAGAATGATAAACTGAAAGTTAACTTTTGCTATGAAAAGAAAGAAGAGACCGTCCCTTAAGCCATAGAATGACTGCTTGGGGTGATCTCTTCTGTTTGAGCAGATATACTTGAACACATTAGCATTTTATAAAAAAAACACATAATCTATGAATTCTTCAATAAAGTCTGCGCCAGTTTCACTTTTCCTTTTTTGATACATTGTGAATCCAACACTTTCATACATCCGTGGAGCAGGGTTTAAATCGTCATTCGTGGTTACAATAATTTTTGTTACATCATTCTATTCAAGGAGAATTCCCCGGTTAAAGCCGCTCAGTTTTTTGAATTGTACACTCATTTACTGGTAACCCCCAATTCTTTATTTACCTTTTTAAAATCGGGGAGCAGCACGGTAAAAGTGGTTCCTTGCATTGGAACACTGTCGCAGGTGACGGTTCCGCCGTGCAGCTCAATGATTTTTCGGACAATCGTAAGCCCCAGGCCATTACCGGCAGTAGAGTGAGAGGTATCTTGCTGATAGAACTTGTCGAATACCTTGGGAAGTGCACTTGGACTGATGCCTGCTCCATTATCACGGAACGTAATTTCAACCTGATCTTTCATCTTCCTCATAGTAACTTCGATTTCGCCGTGCTCGGGAGTGAATTTAATCGCATTGTCCAATAAATTCAGCCAGACCTGGTTCAGCATCACTTTATTCCCAGGTACCATATAGTCCTGTACGTTGGCTTTGAAGGAAATATGCTTTTTCGTAAGTTTAGTATGCAGTAGCAGGACACATTGGCGAATTTGTTCTCCGACATTGAAGGGCTGCCGGTCGGTTAATATGGCCTGTGCTTCCACTTTGGAGAGGTTCAATACATTGGAGGCCAGTGTAGCCAGACGGGTAGATTCCTCGATAACAATATCCAGATATTCATTCCGTTCATCCTTACTCAGCTCGTCATCCTTCAGGATTTCAGCGAACCCTTTAATCGACACAATTGGAGTACGAAATTCATGGGAGAAATTGTTTACAAAGTCTGTTCGCAGAATTTCAATGCCACCCAGTTCCTCGGCCATCCGGTTAATATTCTCGGAAAGAATCTTGAATTCCGGAGGGTGCTTGAGCTGCAGCCGCATGGAGAAATCGCCTCCGGCCAGTTGGTCAATGGCATCAATAAATGTGCGGATTGATTTCAGCATTCTGCGACTGGTAATTACTGATGTGACGGTGCCGATAATAATGCAGGCGATCAGTATAATCAAGGTGAGAATTTTTTTGTCCTGAAGAATCCGCTCATCAAGTAGGCCGAAGGCCAAGGACAAGTAGGTCAGAATTCCGGTGATTAACACTGTAATGAGGAAAATAATGAATACAGCAAGCGAGAAGTAGATTGGCAGACTGATTTTGCTGCTTAGCTTTTTGATCATTTTCTCACCGCCTTGTATCCGAGACCGCGGACGGACACAAGTTCGAATTCCGGATAGTTTTCAAACCGTTTCCGCAAGCGGTTGATATGTACATTAACCGTAGTGTCCGTAGTCTCGCTGTCCATCCCCCAGATTTCGTCCATCAGCTGGATTCGAGTGAAAATGCGCTCCGGATAGGATAAAAGCTTATAAAGGAGATGGAATTCCTTCTGGGGAAGTGTCTGTTTTTCATTGTCTCGAGTTACTGTTAACGTATCGAAATCAAGAATAATTTTACCGACTACAAGCTTACGGGCGCTTACAATCTGCGAGCGGCGTAGAAGGGCTTGTATTCTCAACAGCATTTCTTCTGTATCTACAGGTTTGGTCATATAATCGTCGGTTCCGAGGCGAAAGCCTTTTTTCTTATCTTCTGGGAGCTGTTTGGCCGTGGCCATGAGGATCGGGATCATGTTGTTCGCATTCCTTAGCTCCTCGGCAAATTCATAACCATCCATCCCCGGCATCATGATATCGAGAATAATTAGATCAATATGCTGGATTTCAAGAACTTCCAGTGCCTGGATTCCATTCTCGGCGGTTAACACTTCATAACCTTCCCGTTTCAGGACAGCGTTCATCAACTTTCTGACATGCTTATCGTCTTCCACAACGAGGATCTTAATCATGGTTTCACTCCAATAGGTTCTGGTTTTGACCGCTTGTTCCCATAATTCTAATTGATAAAAGTGCTAAAGACAAAATCCTTAGCGGTTGGGCAAACTAGTTGTCTCCCGTTGAATTAGTTGAAACGACAGCGGCTGCAGCTCCATGTCCCTACCAAGCAGCGCTGGAGCCAACAGAAGAAAAGCATTCTCCGCTTGTCCCGCAATCGGATTCAGAATGGTCGTGATTCCAAGAGTTCGCGACAGCTCTGAATTATCAAAACCAACGATGGCGAGATCCCCGGGTACGTCCAATTTGTGCCTGCGTGCTTCGTTGAGAATACCTGCTGCCACCAAATCATTGGAGCACAGAATCGCATCTGGCCGGTCTGTTTCATCCATAAGGGAGCGCAGCAACTGCTCTCCGTCGTGGATACTGTAAATCGTAGAGTAATACCATTTCTCCATAACGGGCAGATTATATTTGGTCATGCTTTGCTCATAGGCCAGGCGTCTACTGTGGGTATTAATGCTGCTGGGACGGCCAAAAGCATTGGCGATGCGCTTATACCCTCGCTCTATCAAATGCTCCAAAGCGAGTGTGTATCCATCATGTTGGTTCATGGCAACGGACGGTATTTCAGGATGGTCCATACGCTGCCAGGACACGATGGGTCCGTATTTGCAGTAGGAAGAGATAACATTCTGTTCATTGACGGAGGTCAGGATGAGCAGGGCGTCGACCCGTTTCATTTTGAGATCTTCAAAAGCCTGAAGCTCCTTCTGCTTATCCCCGCCGGTAGTATAAATAATCGTCTGGTATCCGTAACGACCTGAAATTTCGACGAAGCTGTTCATAAAACTCAGAATAAGCTCGTTTAGGTCCATGGTGATCATGCCGATTTGTTGTGTTTGACCTTTGGATAAAGAAATGGCATTTCGGTTAGGAACATAGTCCGTTTCTTTCATGATGGCGAGAATTTTCGCACGAGTCTGCTTGCTAACATGAGGCGATTGGTTCAGGACGCGGGACACCGTGGCTTTGGAAAAGCCCGACAGCTTAGCGATTTCGTCAAGAGTGGACATCGGTTTGTTCTCCTTCACATGATTAGTACTTGACATGTAACGCGTTCCAAGGTTTAGGATTCGAATTAGAGCAGTAATCCTATACTATCACAATAGCAAAGGCGGGAAAAAATATGGAATTGCAATTTCCAAAAGGATTCTTATGGGGCGGTGCTGTAGCAGCCAACCAGCTTGAAGGGGCGTATCAGGAGGATGGTAAAGGATGGTCCACCCAAGATGTTATGCCGAAGGGGATTAAGTCTGCGCCTACAGAGGTTCCCACCGACGATAATATGAAGCTGGTGGGAATCGATTTCTATCACCGATATAAAGAAGATATTAAGCTGTTCGCGGAAATGGGCTTTAAAGTATTCCGGACGTCCATTGCCTGGTCCCGGATTTTTCCAAAAGGGGACGAGCTGGAGCCCAATGAAAAAGGTCTGCAGTTTTACGACGACCTATTCGATGAGTGTCATAAATACGGCATCGAGCCACTGGTGACTATCTCCCATTATGAAACTCCGCTGCATCTGGCAAGAGAATATGATGGATGGGTTAACCGTAAGATGGTGGATTTTTATGAGCGCTATGTGAGAACGATATATAATCGTTACAAGAACAAGGTTAAATATTGGCTGACCTTTAACGAGATTAACTCCATTCTTGAGTTCCCATTTATGAGTGGCGGGATCAATACGCCGTTAGAGAAATTGAGTAAGCAGGATCTGTATCAAGCTATTCATCATGAGTTCGTAGCAAGTGCTCTGGCTGTGCAGATCGGACATGAGATTAATCCAGACTTCCAAATCGGGTGTATGGTGCTTAGCATGCCGATTTATCCGCTCACTCCGCATCCGGACGATTTGATCAAGGCGATGCAAAGTGATCACAAAAATATGTTCTTTGCGGATGTTCATGCTAGAGGGTATTACCCCGGCTATATGAAGCGGTTCTTCAAAGAAAATGGGATTCACATTCATTTTGAGCCAGGGGACGAAGAGATTCTGAAGCATACTGTGGATTTCATATCGTTCAGTTACTATATGAGCACTTGTGAAACGGCTGATCCAGAGAAACAGATCAGAGGAGAAGGGAACCTGCTGGGTGGGGTGCCTAATCCGTATCTGGAAGCGAGCGAATGGGGCTGGCAGATCGACCCGCAAGGCTTGCGTTATGTTATGAATATGTTCTACGACCGATATCAGAAACCGCTGTTTATCGTGGAAAATGGTCTTGGCGCTGTCGATCAGCTGGTATTAGATGGGAACGGCGAAAAGGTAATAAACGACGACTATCGGATCAATTATTTACGAGATCATCTGGTTCAGGTCGCGGAGGCTATTGCCGACGGAGTGGAAGTCATGGGCTATACAAGCTGGGGCTGCATCGACTTGGTTAGCGCAACGAGCGCCGAACTAAAGAAACGTTATGGCTTCATTTATGTGGACCGTCATGACGATAGCTCGGGCACTCTTGAGAGATTCCGGAAAAAGTCCTTCCACTGGTACAAAGAAGTGATTGAATCCAACGGGCAGAACCTGTTCTAGTATGCCGGTTGACATCATGAATTGAACATGTTAATTTGTAAGTAACAATTAATCGGATATAGGATTGCTACTGCATAGCAGGCAAAACCTAAGTTTCATTTATGTTTACGGGAGATTTCTCTCTCGTGCATGAATGTGATTTAGGTTTTTTTGCGTTCATTCCTTCTCGATTGATTAATATATCGGTTACCAAAGGGGTGTAGGATAATGAGTTATGAACAGCTGGGTAAAGACATCATTCAATCTGTCGGTGGAGAGAAAAATATTAACAACGTAATTCACTGTGCTACTCGACTAAGATTCACGCTTAATGATGAACAGAAAGTTGATAAAGAAAAGCTGGATAAAATGGAAGGGATTATTGGTGCAGTTAGCAAAGGGGGACAATTCCAAGTCATTGTGGGTACCCATGTTGCTGATGTTTATAAAGAGATAAGCAAATCCATATCTCCTAATAGTAATTCTGGCGATAATACGGTTAAGAAACCTATAGGAACCTTGATTTTTGATGTGATTTCTAGAAGCTTCTCGCCTTTAATTGGTGCCTTAGCGGGTGCGGGTATGTTGAAAGCGCTATTAACTGTACTGACTTCGTTAAATGTTTTAGCGGCAGATGGAGAGACTTACAAAGTATTAGCCGGCGCTAGTAATGCTGTGTTTTACTTTCTGCCAATTTTCCTAGGCATTACGTTATCGATTAGACTTGGTGTAAATGCTTATGTAGGGGGCGCTATCGGTGCGGCTTTACTCGAACCTAATATTACGGGATTAGCCAGTGTTGAATCTCCACATTTTCTAGGTATTCCTTTAGTAATGTCGGATTATTCATCGAGCGTTTTTCCGATTTTCATCGCCATCTGTATATATGCTTTACTAGATAAGCAACTAAGAAAATTTATACACAAGGATTTACAATTGTTCCTGGTACCTATGTTATGTTTGATGTTGATTGTTCCTTTGACCATTTTGGTTTTCGGACCGTTTGGAGTAAATGTAGGGAATCTAATCGGAGACGCTATTGTGTTCCTCAGTAGTAAGAGTGGTATTATTACGGGTGCAATTGTGGGGATTTCCTGGACGTACCTGACCGTGCTCGGTTTGCACTGGGGACTCGTTCCGATTATTCTTGAAAACATTGCTAAGGGTGGAGATCCGATCTATGCAATGGCAGGTATGGCTATTTTCGCCCAACTTGGTGTAGCCTTAGGGATTTTCTTGAAAACAAAAGACAAAAAGTTGAAAACATTGGCCGGAAGTACCTTTTTACCTGGCGCGCTCTCAGGGGTAACTGAACCTATTATTTACGGATTGTTGACACGTTACAAACGGACTTTTATTTATGTATCTATTGCCGGTGGTCTAGGTGGAGCGATGTCAGGTCTTGCTGGTGTAAAAATGGAAGTATTCGCATTTGTGAGCGTATTAAGTCTTCCTGCATTCTCACCTTTGGCTATTCAAGCGATCATAGCTCTTGGGACGATTATATTGGCTACGGTGATTACGATGTTCTTTGGTTTTGAAGACAAAAAGAAAGCGAATGCTGTGGAAGAAACATCGAATGGTGTAGAAGAAAAGACGAATACTGAAAAGAGCGAAGTTATTCTCCCACACGCTGTGAAAAGTACAACTATTGTAAGTCCTCTAGCTGGTAACGTAATCCCTTTATCCTCAGTAGATGATGCTGCATTTGCTTCTGAAGCAATGGGCAAAGGGATGGCAATCGAACCTTCAGAAGGTAAGCTGTACTCCCCGGTAAGTGGGGTTGTATCCACCATTTTCAGAACAGGTCATTGTATTGCAGTCGTATCGGATGATGGCGTTGAAGTTCTGATCCATATCGGTATAGAAACTGTGAAGTTAAAAGGGAAATACTTTGATGTGAAAGTGGAAGAAGGAGCAACGGTTAAACAGGGTGACCTACTGATTGAATTTGATCTCGAACAAATAAAAAATGAAGGCTATCAAAGCACAACGCCAATCATTATTACCAATACAGCTAACTATAGTGATGTCATTGGCACCAAGAAAGCGGCCATCAAACCGGGCGAAGATTTGATGACGGTTGTAGTTTGATTTAGTGGCTGGCCATAAGAATTAAAATGAAATCGATCTCTTAGTATGGATGCTGAGAGGTCGATTTTTTATGAAAAACATAATAAAAATATAGCTAGCTGCGCATAATGGAAAGGATTGTTAGATGCTTGTCGATTAAATAAGTCCATGGTATGATTTTTATAAATTAATAATTGTGGATTGTTACTGGTCGTGCAGGCAAAACCCGAAGTTTAGCCATTTGTTAATGGTTACTTTTGGTTTTGCCTTTTTTAATTTCTGGTACAAGGGGTTGCCGTATGCGGATCGAAAAAGTGTTAAACAACAATGTTGTTACTGTCATAGATGATCTTAATTTTGAACTGGTAGTCATGGGAAGAGGACTTGCCTTTAAGAAAAAACAAGGGGACTATCTAGAAGAAGACAAAATTGAAAAGATCTTCACTTTAAGCAATCAAAAGCTTTCAGATAAGCTAAAAACACTGCTTTCTGAGATTCCAATAGAGCATATGGAGCTTTCAGAAGAGATCATCAATTTCGCCAAGCTGCAACTAGGTAAAATGCTGGATGATAGTATCTACATCAGTCTGACCGATCATATCAGCTTTGCGTTAGAGCGATTCTCAAAAGGGATGAAGATTAAAAACGCCATGCTATGGGAGATCAAAAAGTTCTATAAGGAAGAATATGAGGTTGGGAAAGCAGCACTTCAAATTATTCATTCAAAGTTTGGCATTATGCTTCCCGAGGATGAGGCTGGACATATTGCTCTCCATCTGGTGAATGCTGAACTGAATGAAGAGATGCCGAATATGGTCAATATTACGAAGATTATGAATGACATCTTAAATATAGTGAAGCATCATTTTAGACTAGAGTATGATGAGGAGTCCCTCGCTTATTATCGGTTTATCACTCACTTGAAATTTTTTGCCCAACGTCTCATCAACGGCACTCCACCGCCGGATAATGAGAATGGCTTATTTAATTTAGTGAAGGAGCAATACAAAGAAGCTTTCGCCAGCGTTGAAAAAATAAAAATCTATATTGATAAAACATACAATCGTGAATTAACAAATGATGAAATGCTGTATCTCACCATACACATTGAAAGAATTACAAACCAAAAAATGGAGTAGCAAACATCCTAATGATCAAGGAAGCCCTTGATTTATTAGGATTTTTTTTAGAAAAAAGTCCAGCTATATTAAATTTTAACTTTGACTTTCGGTGGAATCACGTATAAGATAACTATTATGTTATCTATGATAATCATTATCAATAGAATGATAACAATTATCATAGAATATAACTTCGAGCGTTATATACAGGGGGATAAAGAGAATGCACAAAAGGTTAATTAGTTTATTTATGGTTATTGCTATCATATTGGTAGTATCGGGCTGTGGTACTAACCAAAAGAATAATTCAACATCAAACACGGGAGCAAATGACAAACCAGCTTCTGAAAACGCAAGTAGTGAATCTACAAACGGTCCGATCGTATTAAAAGATTCTAAAGGCGAGGTTAAGCTGGATAAGCCTGCGCAAAAGGTTGTAGTTCTGGAGTGGACATTTACGGAAGATATTATTGCGCTCGGAATGCAGCCGGTGGGGAATGCCGATAACGAGAACTACAAGTTATATGTAACTTCTGAAGTGCCACTCGATGCAGGCGTAACGGATGTTGGTTCACGTGACGAGCCGGATCTAGAGACCATTGCTTCATTAAAGCCAGATTTGATTATTGCGAATACGGGCGGACACGAAGGAATTTATGATCAATTAAAAGGCATCGCTCCAACACTGATTTTCGGTCTGTATCCGGAAGAAGGACAAGGCAATCAGTATACGTTGATGGAAGATACTTTCAAAACGATTGCAGCGGCTGTAGGTAAAACCGCGGAAGGCGACAAGGTTCTTGCTGACCTGGATGCACATTATGCGGAAGCGAAGGCAAAGCTGGCTGAAGCAGGTAAAGAAGGCTTGAATTACGTGCTGACGCAAGCTTACAGCTATCAGAATGCGGCAACATTGCGTCTTTTTACAGATAACTCACTTGCTGTACAAACATTGGAACGGATTGGTTTGAAGAACGACTGGAAACCCGAAAAATTCGAAGCTTACGGATTCACTACATCAACGGTTGAAGCATTGCCGGCTGTTCAGGATACTAACCTGATGTATATCGTTCAGAAGGATGATAATATTTTTACGAAAGAACTGAAGGATAACTCCGTGTGGAACGGCCTTAACTTTGTGAAAGAAAATCGTACCTTCGGATTGAGCAGTACTACTTGGGTGTTCGGCGGTCCGATATCCTCTAAAGTTATCGTGGATGAAGTTATAAATACATTAACGAAATGAGTGCTTTTATGAACGGGAAGAGCAGCAAAGAAGCCTCAAGCGGAATGACTTGGCGAATCATTGGAATATTTGGGGGCGGCCTTGCCGTCCTCTTTGTTCTGTCCATTCTAAGCCTAGGCTTCGGGGAAGCCAAAATTCCTGCAGCT
Source organism: Paenibacillus sp. NPDC101420 (assembly GCF_050277435.1). Lineage (NCBI taxonomy): Bacteria > Bacillati > Bacillota > Bacilli > Caryophanales > Paenibacillaceae > Paenibacillus > Paenibacillus sp. NPDC101420. Next base: position 498,482 of record NZ_JBNNSE010000005.1, on the reverse strand, counting down.
ACGGTATTGAAGGGATTGCTAAATCGCCAGGATGTGATGGAACATAATCTGCTATGGGATATCCGGATGCCGCGTACGGTGATTGGCCTACTGGCTGGGGCCGCACTAGCTGCGGCTGGAGCATTATTGCAAACGATAACGAAGAATCCGCTTGCTTCCTCAGATACATTGGGGATTAATGCTGGAGCTTATTTTATGGTTGTCCTAGGTATGGTTACTTTTCCAGCTTTGCAGCATGAGTTCCCATTTTTGCTTGCAGTAGCAGGGGGGCTGCTTGCTGCACTGGCTGCCTATTTGTTGAGTGGTGGTAAGGGGGCCACGCCTGTCCGATTAGCTTTGTCAGGTATGATCGTGTCTATGGTTCTCGGCGCGTTTACATCGGCCCTACATATTTTTAACAAGAACGAAACGCAAAACCTATTTTTATGGGGCTCCGGCTCACTGATTCAGCTAGATTGGGACGGTGTTAAGTATGCCTGGCCTTTTGTTATTCCATTGCTAATAGCAGCTATGCTCGCAGGTAGGCAGTTTGACGCGTTGGAGCTTGATGAGTCCACTGCTCGTTCACTCGGGCAACGTGTTGGATTGGCACGGGGGTTAGGTCTAGGTTTATCTGTATTGTTGGCTGCGGTCGTGGTCAGCGTGGTCGGTCCGATCGGATTTGTGGGTCTGGTGGCTCCTCATCTGGTTCGGCTTAGCGGTATTCGAAAGCATCACCTGCTCATTCCTGCAAGTGCGCTGTGGGGAGCACTGCTCATTACGGCAGCGGATACGCTTGCGCGTATGGTTCGTAGCAGTGTAGGTGAGATGCCAGTTGGGGCGGTTATGGCGATTATTGGAGCGCCTTGGCTCATATGGCTGGTGCTCACCAAGATGAAAAATATATCGGGTTCAGGCTCAGGTCAGTCATCTATGAATATAGGTGGAACTGCGCTTCGGATGCGCTTTGTTCCGGCGGTGATAACCATGACCGTACTGCTCGTTGCGGTTATCCTTGTGAGTTTGTCACTTGGGGGAACGAGAATACCGATTAGTGAGCTACTGAGCAGTCTTATCCACAGCAGAGATGGATCTTATTCCGTCCTGCTGAATTTACGGCTTCCGCGTACACTCGTTGCGGCTGGAGGCGGTATCGCGCTTGCCATTAGCGGTGTCTTGATTCAAAGCGCTGTCCGAAATCCGCTGGCTGACGCCTCCATTATTGGTGTGACCTCGGGTGCTGGATTGGGGGCGTTAACCGTAATGGTCGTTTTTCCGGCATTGACGGTATTAGCAGTCCCTATTGCAGCAATTGCGGGTGGTGCTTTGGCTGCAGCCTTTGTGTTTGTTATGGCATGGCGTAGAGCCTTGAATCCATCGGTCCTTATTCTGCTTGGAATTGCAGTATCGGCAATTGCTTCTGCGGGAATACAGGTCATGATCGTCAAGGGCAGTTTATGGAGCAGCAGCTCCTTAATTTGGTTAACGGGTTCGACTTACGGACGAAGCTGGAATCAATTTAATAGCTTGTTTATCTTCCTGATAGTACTCGTTCCTTTTGCTTATTATTTGGGACGTAGATTCGATTTACTAGCATTTGGCGATGAGAGTTCAACAGGTCTGGGCCTGCCCGTTCGCGGAACTCGGCTTTGGGCGATGATTATCGGTGTGATGCTTGCAGCGGGAGCCGTTGCAAGTGTAGGAACCATTGGGTTTCTCGGACTTATGGCGCCGCATGCGGTACGGATGATGATTGGGCATCACACAAGACGATCTATTGTTCTGTCAGGATTACTTGGCGGATTGATGCTCGTGATTGCGGATACGCTGGGAAGAACCATTATGGCGCCGAAAGAAATTCCATCGGGTCTTATAATAATGTTGATCGGAGCTCCGTATTTCTTGTTCTTGATGTACCGATCTCAGGCTAGAAAAGTGTAATACCCTTGGGACGCTACAGAATATGATGATTCGATAAACGTAAGGAGAGAGAGTGGTAATACCACTCTTTCTCCTTTTTTTTCTCCGGGTGCTTAGCTCTTCTTTTATCAAGGTTTGATTGAAGTTTAGATTATTTTTTTGTAACCTATAAATCATGAAACTTTTATATACTTAGAAGCGTCAGATGAGTAGGTAAAAAATGTATTCGTCATTCCAGGAGGGTGGATCTGTGAAGAAGTTATGGATTTCAATTTTAGTAGTTTTAGTAGTCTTTCCGATGATGTTTCAATCCTCTGTAAAGGCTGCTACTCCGATCAGTATTATTATTGATGGGGTTCGATTGTCTACAGATCAAGCACCGGTGATGGTGAATGGACGGACGATGGTGCCGCTGCGGGCTATTTTTGAAGCCTTTAATGCCACCATCAAGTGGAATCAAAAAGCACAAACTGTAACGGCAACTAAAGATGATACAACGATTATGTTAAAGATTGGCTCAAAGACCGCCACCATTAACAATAAGGTTGTAACTCTAGACGTGCCTGGTTTGAATCTGAAGGGGAGAACGATGGTCCCAACAAGGTTCGTCAGTGAAGCACTGGGCCATGAAGTAGGATGGAACCCCAAGACGCAAGTTGTAACTATAACAACTTCAGCCTCTAACGTTGGAAATGCAGGCCCAGTATCCAACGTAGTAGCGCAGGATGTGAGTGATTTCGGTGATGGTCGTGATCTTCAGGTTAGTTTCACTCGAGCGGCAAATGAGTCACTAGTGGATCATTACCGTGTTTTGATTGTGAAATCAGGGAATATTCTCAACTTGTCGTCCGCACAAACGATAACCTCTTACAATTATTCTACGGTATTACCAACAGGTACTAATCCTTCGATTCAATTGACTTCTGCTTCGAGGACTGTTGATGGTGATTCAATTAAGAGTAATCAAGCGTATGTGGCTTATGTCTTGACGGTTGGCAAAGGAAGTAATGCCAGTGCACTTTCTAGTGGATCCTCCACTATGACTCTAGTGAATAAGACTGTAGCGGCAATAAATAATGTACAAGTAAATGATATAAGCGATTATGGGGATGGAAGAGATTTATCGGTAAGCTTCAATAAGCTGTCAGATGAGTCGAAGGTAAGTTCTTATCGGATATTTGTTGTCAAAGCTACTAATTATTCGAATTTTAATTTAGCTACAGCAAATAATGTGACCAGTGCTAATTACACGTTAGTCAGCAAGACCGGTAATAATATCACGCAAATTTTATCTTCAGGAGCCAGAGATGTGGACGGAGCTCTTGTTAAAACTGGCGTGAGCTACAGAGTGTTTGTCATGGCAATTGATAGCAGTAATGCAGCAAATAATGTGTTGTCTTCTGTTTCATCTGCAATTACGCTGTCCAACATAGGGGTTTCTAACTTAAGTGTTAGCGACGTTAACAACTATAATGATGGCCGAGATTTGAGGGTATCATTTACTCATGCGACGGACGAAACCTATATTAGCCAGTATCGTATCCTGGTAGTTCCGACGTCATATTACAGTAGCTTTAGTTTAGCTGAAGCCAATAATATATCCAGTGCCTACTATACAGCAGTGAGTACAACAGGTACTACAACCAATCAAGTATTGACTTCATCAACCAGAGATGTACGTGGAGCTTTGATAAAGAATGGAGTCAACTATAAAGTATATATTTTATCTATTGGAAGCAGTAATACTGGCAATGTGCTTTCGTCACCTTCATCGGTCATTACGTTGTTGAATGATTCTAGTGTGAGTATCGTCTCAAACTTGAGTGTCAGTGACGTTAACGACTATGGTGATGGCCGAGATTTGAGAGTGTCCTTCACTCATCCGACGGACGAAACCTATATTAGCCAGTATCGGATTATGGTAGTACCCACATCCTATTACAGCAGCTTTAGTTTAGCTGAAGCGAATAATGTATCAAGTAGCAACTATACATCGGTGAGTACATCTGGATCTTCTACCAGTCAAGTATTGAATTCGTCAACTAGAGACGTTCTCGGAGCTTCGATAAAGAATGGAACTAGCTATAGAGTATATGTGTTATCCATCGGAAGCGGGATTTATTGGGATTCGAATGTGCTCTCCTCCGCTTCATCGGTCATTACTTTGTTGAATGATTCTAGCGTAAAAGCCGTTACAAACTTGAGTGTCAGCGATGTAAATGACTATGGTGATGGACGGGATTTAAAGGTGTCGTTTAGCCATGCCACAGATGAAACGTACATTAACCAATACCGGATTATGGTGGTGCCTACGTCCTATTACAGCAGCTTTAGCCTATCCGAAGCGAATAATGTATCCAGTTCTAACTACACTTCGGTAAGTACATCAGGTAACAGTACCAGTCAAGTATTAGAATCCTCAGCCAGAGACGTACGAGGCAATTTGATTAAAGATGGAACCAGCTATAAAGTATATGTGCTATCTATTGGTAGTGGAAATTATGCCGGTCCCAATGCATTATCCTGGGAGTCATCGGTCATTACGTTGTCTACGACTAAGAGCCCAGTGATCTCTGTAACCAATGTAACGTATAAAGAGGACAATGGGAGAATCCTGATTAGTTTCGTAAAATCAGCCAATGAGTCCAATATTTCAGAATATCGAGTATTGGTGGTTCCTTCCAAACAAGGTTTTGGTTCTGCGGATGCTATTGAGGTGAGGTCCTCGTATTATACGTCAGTAACCCCTAACGGGACGAATCCTTCCATATTCACTGCGACAAGGGATGTAAACGGAGATTCAATTGTTAAAGGTGTCAAATATAAGGTGTATGTTCTTGCTGTAGCCAATAATAGTGGTGTACAGAATGGTGGTCTTTCAAATTCTACAGAAGAATTTGAAATATAACCGAAATAAAGTTATTGTAAACATTTCAAGTTGACACCCTGTGTGATTTATCATATTATAATTCGTATTGTTATAAGTAAATAAACCAAACTCTATCCAGTGGATGGAGTGGCGGAATTTTGTCAAAGATGTATTCTTTGGTTTCAGTCGCCCCTTGTCATTTCGATGACAAGGGGCTTTATTATGTGATTTGGACGGTTCAATAGGATGGTTCAACAGAAAGGAAAGAAGATTACGATGAATATGAAGTTACTCAAATATGCTTTACTAGTATTTATAGGAGCATGTAGTTATGGATCGCTGTCAACGATCGTCAAGCTTGGAATGAACGATGGATTTAGAATGCAGCAACTGGTCGGGTCGCAATACTTTTTTGGATGGTGCATGCTGCTCTTGTTAGTTGTATTATTTTCCCGAAAAAAACTCGGGTTAAAAGTAGGTGCTTCGTTATTAGGCGCCGGGATTACCATTAGTATGACGGGGATTTTCTATGGATTTGCCGTTGAACAATTACCTGCTTCGATTGCGATCGTTCTCTTATTCCAATTTACTTGGATTGGTGTGATTCTGGAGGCTGTTGTAGATAGAAAATGGCCTAGTCGTGAGAAAATAATTTCGATGGTTATCCTTCTGATAGGAACAATTTTAGCTGGGGGGATTCTAGAACCTAGTGTAGGCGAAATGACTACGAGTGGTATTGTTTTCGGTTTGATGTCTGCGGTGTCGTTTGCCTTGTATATTTTTGTTAGTGGAAGAGTAGCTACTCAGGTACCTGCTGTGAATAAAAGCTTGTATATGACTACAAGTGCAATGATTATTATTATGGTTGTTTTTTCCCCTTCCTTTATTTATGACGGAGCACTTACAGATGGACTTTGGAAGTATGGTCTTCCTTTAGGGTTGCTTGGCATAGTTATTCCTGTGCTTTTCTTTTCTATTGGTGTTCCGAAACTGGGATCAGGTCTGGGAACGATTCTTGGTGCGGCGGAGTTGCCGGCAGCTGTAGTAGCCTCCGTGTTAGTCCTGCAAGAAGAAGTATCCCTACTTCGCTGGGTTGGAATTTTCGTTGTTCTGATCGGAATTGCTGCACCACAAATCATACCGATGCGAACAGGGGAAAAGTCACCCAAACCATCCTCCAAACCATCACTTCGTAAGGTAGAACTTTAAACTGTATACTAACATCGATGGTATGATCAGGTCCTTATAGGATGAGATCATCAATCGGTGTTTTTTTTTGCGAAAAAAGATTGGTGTTAATTTTTCTGGTATGGCGAATCATTGTCTATTATATAGTGGTGCTATTCTATTTAATGGAGATGACCACTGATGAACAGAAATGACTATGACTATTTTAAGTCTTTGCACGATCAAAAAGATCCGCTAATGCTATATAACTGCTGGGATGTAGCTTCGGCTAAAGCGATAGAAAAAGCCGGTTCAAAGGCTATAGCCACAAGCAGCTTCGCTATGGCGGATTCATGGGGGTATTCGGATGGTGAACAGCTCTCATTTGAGCAGCTACTGTGGGCTGTTACGAGAATAGCAGAACATGTATCTGTGCCATTGACGGTAGATATTGAAGGTGGGTATGCTGTAAATGAAGAGTCCTTAGCCAATAACATAGAACAATTATTCCAGCTAGACATCTGTGGGATTAATTTTGAGGATCAAAAGGTGAATCATCCGGACGATGAATTATGGGCAATCGAGGAACAAATTCATCGTATTCGAACTATACAGCAAGTGGCAGCCAAACTTCAGAAGAAGGTGTTTATTAACGCCAGAACCGATCTCTTTTTCAAAAATGGGAAGCATTCTTTGGATTTAGTGAATGAAGCAATTGAGCGTACCTGTGCTTACGCTGCTGCTGGAGCGGATGGAATTTTTATACCAGGACTCACCGATCGAAACTTGATTGAATATTTTGTGCAGCAGTCGCCACTGCCTGTAAATGTTATGGTGATGGATGGTATGATTTCAAATGCTGAATTGCAGGAGCTTGGCGTAAAAAGAATTAGCTATGGTCCATATAGTTACTTTCAAGCACTGCATCATCTTCAAGACGATACCCGGTCCATTCTGCAGCCACCCGCACATTATTTAGAAATGAGCTAACGACACTATGATCACGAATAAACAGCAAATCGATAAATATTATGAGATGTTAGTCGAAAAAAACTCCAATTATGAAGGTGTATTTTTTGTCGGCGTAAAAACAACAGGCATCATGTGCAGGCCAACTTGTCCGGCTAAAAAGCCATATAAAGAAAACTGTGAGTTTTTCGCAACAGCCAAAGAAGCCTTGTTAGCTTCATATAGACCGTGTAAAAGATGCCAGCCTTTGTCCAATCCGACAAAAATGTCCTCAGAAGTAAAGCTTCTTGTTGAAGCTATAGAGCGTAATCCGGAAAGGAAATGGACAGATAAAGATTTTGATGAGCTGTCGATTAGTGCAAATACTGCACGCAGACAATTTAAGAAGCAATTCGGAATGACCTTTATTGAATATGCACGTTCCAGACGATTAGGACTGGCATTCAAACATATCAGGAATGGGGATTCTATCATTAACGCACAACTGGATAGCGGGTACGATTCGAGTAATGGATTTAGGGATGCTTTTTCAAGAACGATGGGAACGGTCCCGAATCACTCTAAGCAGGTTAAAGTGCTCTACTGTACCTGGATAGAAACGATATTAGGGTCTATGCTTGCGATCTCAGATGAAGAGTGCCTTTTACTGCTGGAATTTGTGGATCGAAAGGGACTTGAGAACGAAATTAAGAAATTACGTACTCGCTTGAATGCAACTATTTTGCCTGAAAAGGTTCCTGTGCTAGAGCAAATTGAAGAGGAATTAAGTCTTTATTTCGAAGGACAACTTACAGAATTCAGAACACCGATTCGTTATTTAGGTTCTGATTTTCAGCAAAAGGTATGGAATGAACTTCGAAGAATTCCTATAGGCCAGACGGTCTCTTACAAGGAGCTTGCAGAGAACATAAACAACCCTTCAGCTTGTCGAGCTGTAGCCAGAGCTAATGGAGCGAATCAATTATCGATCTTGGTTCCGTGTCATCGCGTGATCAATAGTAATGGTGAATTAGGGGGCTATGGCGGCGGCATTGCAAGAAAAGAATGGTTGATCAATCACGAGAACAGCCTTAGTTCGAAGGTAGCTTATTAACTAAAACCATACTGAACTCGATGTGTCTGAAAGTCTGGATACGTCGTTTTTTTATGCTTTTGCCAGATTTAAAAGTACTGTTTTAAGCAAAAGAAGGAAAAATTATGAATTCACAACAATATCCAATTGTGTTAGCATAATATATATTTTCATAAGAAAGCGAGCCTTATCTTAGGAGATTGGAGTGAACATCATGCTGAAGGTTCTGATCGTGGATGATGAGCCCTGGGTGCTTGAAGGGCTGAGAACGATGATTAACTGGGAAAAATACGGCTTTGAAGTGTGCGGGGAAGCCCGTAATGGTTCAGAAGCGATGAGACTTATCCAAGAATATAAACCGGAATTGGTCCTAACGGACATTAATATGCCGGTTATTAACGGTCTCGAGCTTATCGCAAAATTGAATGAAGTGATGACAAAGCCTCCGAAATTTGTGGTATTGACTGGGTATGATGACTTTAAATATGCACGTACGGCATTGCAGCAACGAGTGAATGACTATTTATTAAAACCTATTGATGATGAAGAAATAGAGTCCTTATTAAGCAGGATTACGCCTATGATTCAAAATGAAATCGCTTCCAATGAGGAGCTTGATAAGAAGCAATTCTTTGTCGTAAACAATATCGTCAACCGCCTAATACAAGGCGAGTATAACGAAAATTTAGAGCTTCTAACCCAGAGCACGTTGAAGCTTCAAGCGAATGCAGAGTTAATGTGTATTCTTATCGAACCAGCCACATCTTTGAATCCATTTCTTCCACGAACCGTCGACTACTTTCCTCAGGAAAGTATACATTTCTTTCAAGATCGATCGGGAAGAACAGGGATCATTCTTGAGTCTGCTTCTATTGGGAATGAGAGTCTGGACGCTATCGTCAACCAGATTCGTTCGGATTTCGCTGAACAATTATATGAACCGGTACTTCTAGCGATTAGCACTAGAATGGTAGGCATATGTTCGATTCGAGAAATCTATATGCAAGCACTTGATGTATGGAAACGCAAGACACATCAGCAGAAGAAGGGGGTTTTTCATTATTGTGAGCTTAGGGCTCTAAAGAAGAATGAACACCATGAGGATCACTTCAAACTGCTGCTGGATAAGGTTCTGGCAAACGATATAGAACAGATACAGCCATGTGTAAAAGAAACGTTTGCTTTTTTCGTAGAGAATCTATTGACGATTGAAATCGTGCAAGCCCAAGTGGCTCATTTGGAGCTTACAATTTGTACACTTATAGCCCAAATGAATGGTACTCCAGATACGATGATGATAAAGATTCAGCAAGAATATGGAAATTTAGGGGAGTTAAATGATTATTTTGCATTAAGCCGTTATGTTCAAAGTCTATCTATGCTGGCGACGGTCTATTTATCTGAATTAGAGCAGCAGAATGAACAAAATACGATTTACAAGGTGATTCAGTATGTGGATCGTGAATTTCGGAATAAATTGAAGCTTCAGGATTTAGCGCGGCAATTTCATATCAATTCTACCTATTTGGGACAGCTTTTCAGGAAACAAACGGGTCAGGGCTTTAGTGAATATTTAAATGCCAAAAGGATTGAGGAAGCCAAAAGTCTGCTTAAGCGAACGCAGCTGAAAATATCGGATATTGCGGTGCAGGTGGGATTTTCAAATACAGACTATTTTATAGACAAGTTCAAGCTGATTGTAGGGGTAGTCCCATCCGTCTATAAAAATGAAAATAAAAACCAATAGCTCTAGGGGAAGCAAGGTGTTTCGTATGGAGAGAAAAAAATTTAGATTTAGAAAAGTAGTCAATGACATTCCACTGAACTATAAATTTTCCCTCATTTATATTATTGGTGTGCTTCTCCCTATCATTATTATCAACCTTGTTTTTTTGGATCGGATTTCCGATTTGATCAAATCCAGAGAACAGCAAAACTTAGAAATCTCTTTAGAGAGGGCCAGAAAGGATATTCAGGATTTCATTGAGGGTGGAGTAGCAGTTAGCTATACGCTGTCCTCCGATAAGAATCTGTATGAATTGCTAGAGCGGAGGTATGGGAACATGATTGAATTTTATGACACCTTCGACGAACAGCTTCGAGATCGGATGAACAGTTATATGCCAGTTAACAATCAGCTTGAACGAATTACTGTATTTACGAATAATGACTCTATTGTTTCCGGGAGTAACTATCAGGTCATCACGGACAAGGTAAGGGAGAGTGAGTGGTATAAGCAGTTCAGTGCTGCGAATAAACATATGTTTCTTGCTGCTTATCAAATGAGCTCAGCGCCTAATGTGGCTTCTAATGCCCCGTATTTAAGTGTAATTGAACGAATGGATGTATACAGCTCACTGAATACCTATGAGAAGCTGCTTAGAATTGACCTGGATATCAGTAAAATATATGACATTATAATTAGAGAAAAGGATTATTTGAGTCTTTACCTGGTTAACGGGCAGGATGAAATCATTATGTCTGCTCAGAGCGGGTATCAGAGAGGTACGAAGGATCCTTATCCTGTATTCGAGCTTCAGGATGATGAGCGCAAGGAAGACATACATATTGTACCCGTTGGCGGGGCTAGTTATATAAAAAGCTGGCGAATTATAGGGGTTACGCAGGGGGAGCGTATTGCTCAGGCCATTCTGGAGATTCGAATTTATGCGGGTATTTTGGCGTCCATTGTCACCTTGCTCACAACCGCCTTTCTATATGTGATGTTAAGATCCTACAATTATCGGGTGAAACGGTTGTCTAGGCATATGCAGAAAGTAACGAATGAGAAATTCGATCTTATTCAAATCGATGAAGGACAAGATGAGATTGGTGACTTGATTCATAACTTTAATAGAATGACCACTAAAATTAATTCTCTAATTAACGATGTATACAAACTAGAGATTCAAAAGAATAACCTGGAGATGGAAAGAGTAAGGGCTGAACTGAATTTTTTGCAAAGTCAGATGAATCCCCATTTTCTCTTCAATACTTTAAATGCCATTTTAGTGGTCTGTACCAAAAATAATTATTCAGACGTTACAGACATCATTAAGAGTTTATCCAAGTTGCTCAGAAGACTACTTAGCTGGAAAGAAGATCTCGTTACATTGGAAGAAGAAATGACGTTCATTGAGATGTATCTGAAAATAGAAAAATTCCGGTTCAGAGATAAATTTGATTATCAATTTGAGATCGATGAGCAGTCGCTGCAATATAAAATTCCAAAGCTAAGCATGCAGCCTTTAGTAGAAAACTCCTGTAAGCATGGTCTGCAGGCCATAGAAGGACTCGGTATCATTAAAGTAAAGACGGAAATCGAGGATAGTCGTTTGCAAGTTACAATTTCAGATAACGGTAAAGGGATCGAACCAAGCCAGCTTAAAGAAATTTTATTTAATGTTCAAAATGAAGAAGCCTCCTCAGGAACGAATATCGGAATCCGCAACGTGTATCGCAGACTGGAGCTATATTATGAAGATCAGGTTCGCTTTGAAATCAGCAGTGTCCCAAATGAAGGGACCGTTGTCACGTTTGGCATTCCGCTAAAGCTCCTGGAACGAAAAAATAGCTAGAAGGTGAGGGAGCCTATGAAATACAAAGTATTGTTGATCGATGATGAGCCTAGTGCTCTTGAGGGGATGCAGCTATGGATAGACTGGCAGGCGCTTGGATTTGAAGTATGTGGAACCTCCAGTAATGGCAAAGAGGGCTTACAGTTAATAAAGCAGCTACTGCCGGATCTTGTCATTACCGATGTAAATATGCCGCTAATGAATGGTCTGGAAATGGTTTCCGCCTGGCAGCAAGAGGAGACTAAACCGATTAAGTTTGCCATACTAAGCGGTTATAGTGAGTTTGAATATGCTAAGACAGCTATACGTTATGGCATTAACCATTATCTGATGAAGCCGCTTTTCGAAGAAGAGGCGTCAGAAGAATTGAAGGAGATATATCGGGAATTAGAACAGGAGACTCAGAAGCGAAGCTTAAATCAAATGGCAAACTCAGAGGAGGTTGTCTCTCTTCTTAAGAGCATTCTGAATGAGAAGGCAGAAGATAAGTCAGACTTTACAGTACTTACACGTCTATCGGAAGGCAAAAGCCTTTGGAATATTTGTTTACTGCAGACAGACCCGACGATGTATACGGAAATTAGAGAGAAAGCAGTAGCTCTCCTAACGAATACGGAATCGATGTTTCTGATCGATCTGGAGGCTTATTGCTTTGGAATCGTATACGGCTATCCTTCGGAGTCTGATGAGGGTGCTGTAATATATCATGCAGTAGCTCCCTTGCTGAATGAACACCCTAAGCAAGCCATGTATATTGCAGTAGGGGATAGCGAGGGCTCTTTGCTTCAAATTGCGAATAGCTACCGAACGGCGAAAGAAGCGCTAATGTATTATTTTTATAATTCGGATCATTCAGGATTCTTGACCTATCAGGGAACCAAAGATAGTCAATTCAGCTATCACTATGATCAAATTCAACTGATGGATGACTTAATGAGACCCATTAACACACTGGACATAAAAGGCTTTAAACAAGCTGTGGGCTTGGCCTCTCGTAGTTTTCGTGAGATGCGCATCGCTCCAGAGGTTGTGAAGAAGATCGTTATTCATATTATGTATAAGATCGTTGAGTTTACTTCGAAAGCTAGTGAAGTTCAAGTATCCTCCTTGTTAACCCAAATAACAATCCCCGAAATGCGGGACTCGATGATGAAATTGAACGATTTAATGCGTAATCTTTTATCATGTGGTGAGGCGAGTATTGATATTCTTATAAAAGAACAAAGCCAAAAATCACAGGGGATTGTACAGGAAATCAACAACTATATTGAAGCGCATTATCACGAAAATCTTACAATTAAAAAGCTGTCGGAGGTATTCTTCCTGCATCCAGTATATCTGGGACAATTATTGATCAAGAAGAATGGCATTCATTTTAATGAGCAGCTGCATGACCTCCGGATTAAGGAATCAGCACGTTTACTTCAACACAATAAGTTGAAAAACAGTGAGATCGCAGAGAAGGTAGGATATTCCAACTATAGTCAGTTTCTCAAACAATTTGAAAAGAAGATGCATATGAGCCCTAATGAATTTAAACATACGAATACCTAAACTTTTTGGGGGTATACCTTTAGTTCTGGCGTATTATCAGTGGCATCATCACCTCTATAATTTAACTTGTAAGGGCTTACAATATGGTTTCACCAACAAAATATGGAGGTGCTTTATGGGGGGCAAGTCAATATCAAAGTTCAAACTTAGTCTGATTGCTGTGTTATCCCTAAGTTTTGCTCTAGCAGGGTGCGGTGGAAATAACAGCGGTAATACTGCTAAGGGGGAAAACAAACCGGCAGAAACAACAGCTGCAACTGCAGCTGGAACCGATGACAAGAAGGTAGAGCCTTTTGAAGTTAGTATCTTTCTTGGAGAAGCAGGTCAGCAACCCACACCAGATAACAAAATTTACAAGATGATCAAAGAAAAAACAGGCGCATCATTCAATTTTGAATTCTTGGCTGGAGACCTTAAACAGAAGCTTGGCGTTATGATTGCCGGTTCGGATTATCCAGATCTGATGAGTTCCAATACCCAACTGACTGCAGCAGGTGCATTTATTCCTCTCGAGGACTTAATTGAAGAACACGCTCCGAATTTGAAAGCGCATTACGCAGCTTACTGGAACATGATGAAGGATCCCAATGATGGACACATTTATACACTTCCAAACTATGGTGCGTACAATGGTGAGATGAATACAACCTATTACTCTGGCCCAGCTTTCTGGATTCAGAAAGCTGTACTTAAAGATGCCGGTTATCCAACGGTTAAAACTTTGGACGAGTATTTCGATCTTATCGTGAAATATAAAGAGAAAAATCCAACCATTGATGGTCAACCAACAATTGGGTTTGAGATTCATAACAAAGACTGGAGAAACTGGGGATTGTTTAACGCTCCTCAGCATCTGATCGGTCATCCTAATGATGGCGGAGTAGTAGTTAAGGATAACGTAGCAGAAATCTTTGCGGATAAAGACTATGCAAAGCAGTACTATAAAAAACTTAATGATATGAATGCGTTGGGTATTATTGATAAAGAAGCATTTGTAATGGATTATGACCAATATTTAGCTAAATTGTCTAGCGGAGCCGTACTGGGAATGTTTGATCAGCACTGGAACTTTGGTAAAGCAGAAGATTCACTCAAGACACAAGGGAAAGATATGAGCACTTATGTAGGTCTGCCTCTTGTGTATGATACTAACACCAAAGATTATTATCTGGATCGTCCTGCTCTTAACTTGAATAATGGATTCGGGATTACTGTCAATGCTAAGGATCCAGTGAGAATCCTTAAACTTATGGACACATTGATTCAAGAAGATTGGCAAAGAACCCTCACTTGGGGGATTGAAGGCGAAGATTATCAAGTGGTAGACGGTCGCTTTATAAGAAACCAGGAGCAACGGGATAACGCAGTTGATGCTACATGGAAGCTAAGTAACAAAGCAGAAGCTTGGTATGCTACCGCTCCGAAAATGCAAGGGTACTTTGCAGACGGTAACTCAACGGATGCGGCAGCCCAACCAGAAGAATATAAAGCAGGGTTGGAAGCGTATGACAAGGAAGTTCTTGACGCATATGGATTCAACAGTTATGTAGATTTCTTCAGTAAGCCTGGACCGAACCCAGTGGCTTATCCTGCTTGGTCGATAGATCTTGTTGAAAATTCTCCAGCAAAAATTGCCGATACGAAGATGGGAGAAGTTAAGACCAAGTATCTGCCAAAAGCAATCTTGGCTAGCCCTTCCGATTTCGATAAAGTTTGGACTGAATTTGTTGGAGAACTTCATAAAGCGGATATTAAAGCTTACGAAGACAGAATCAATGAACAGCTTAAATGGAGATTTGATACTTGGAGTGTTAAATAGTTAGAGCTTGCTTAAAAATCAGAAAGTGGTGGCTTATTAGCCAACCACTTTCTGAAATATATGGATGATGTGGGGAGAAAATATATGGATGAGATTTTAACGGGAAAAAAAGTTAACCGGCATCCTAAAAGAAAAAAGAAGCAACCGATTACTCTGACCTTGATTAAGAATCAGAAACAGCTGATTTGGATGTCAGTTCCATTGCTGCTGTATATTGTACTATTTGCGTACGTACCTGTTTGGGGATGGACAATGGCTTTTCAGGATTATAAACCAGCTAAGGCATTTGGCGAACAGACATGGGTCGGCTTGAAACACTTCAAGTTTCTATTTACGGATGATACCTTTTTAAGGGTACTACGAAACACACTGGCTATGGGATTAATTAATTTCTTTCTAGGATTTATAACCGCGATAACATTGGCCTTACTTCTTAATGAAATCAAAAATGTATTTTGGAAAAGAACCGTGCAGACCATATCCTACCTACCTCACTTTCTTTCCTGGATTATTGTAACAGGGATTGTAGGTGTCTCCCTCTCGGTTAACGACGGGATTATCAACATCGTGCTCATGAAATTACATCTTATCGATTCACCAATCCTTTGGTTGAGTGAAGGGAAGTATTTCTGGGGTATTGTGGGTGCTTCAACCGTCTGGAAAGAGGTTGGATGGAGTACAATCATCTACTTGGCTGCTATGGCTTCTATAGATCCAGCTTTATATGAGGCTGCTGAGATTGATGGGGCTAACCGGTACAAAAAAATGTTCAATGTAACATTGCCGGGAATTAAACCAACCATTGTAATCCTGATGATAATGTCCATAGGACATGTATTGGATGTCGGATTTGAGGTTCCGTACTTGTTAGGGAACGGGCTTACTGTAGACTGGTCGGATACGATTGATATATTTGTATTGAAATACGGGATTGGGCAAGGGAATTACTCCTTAGCCACTGCGGGAGGCATATTTAAAACAGTCGTAAGTGTAACGTTACTGCTTTTAGCTAACTGGACGTCGAAGCGGCTAGGGGAAGAGAGGCTGTTATAATCATGGAAAAAACTCAATTAATACCTCAGAAATCTCCAAAAAGTAATAGTAGAAAACGTATGAGAATTATAGGGATCGAACCAGTAGTGTTCGGTACCTTCAATACTATCTTTATGATATGTCTAGTCATTGTTACCTTGTATCCATTCTTGAATACTATAGCAGTTTCCTTAAATGAGGGAAATGATACCATCCGCGGCGGCATTTATCTATTGCCTAGGGAGTGGACTATACAGAACTACAAAGCTGTTTTTGCCTCTGGTACAATTATTCCTGCTTTTTGGATTTCGGTAGCACGAACAGTGATATCTACGATCCTGAATCTATTTTTAACCACAATGCTTGCTTATACTTTAAGCCGGAAAGAATATGTTTTCCGCAAGCAGATTACCTTTGTTTTCGTCCTAACCATGTATTTTAATGCGGGTCTGATTCCAAATTATTTTCTAATTAAGGATCTTCATTTGCTTAATACATTTTGGGTATATGTAATACCGACTATGATAAGTGCATTTAATATGATCGTCATCCGTACTTATATTGGTAGCATACATGAAAGTCTTATGGAATCCGCGAGAATCGACGGTGCCGGGGAATTTAAGATTTTCATGAAAGTAGTCTTCCCTTTATGTAAACCTGTTCTGGCTACCATCGCCCTTTTTGTCGCGGTAGGTGCATGGAACTCATGGTTTGATGCTTTTATCTACACCTCTTCCCGCCAGCACTTGAGTACATTGCAGTATGAATTAATGAAACTAATACAATCTAGTATGAATGCGAACAGTAGCGCAAGTGTAGCTAACGGGGCAGGGGTAACTGCGGAGTCAGCGGGGTCAATGGTAACTCCAAAGTCCATTCGTGCAGCCGTTACTATCGTTGCTTCGGTTCCGATTCTGCTAGTCTATCCATTCATGCAAAAGTACTTTGTAGTTGGAATGAACGTAGGAAGCGTGAAGGAATAAGTAGCTTGCACCCACTATTAAATAATAGGAAGGTTGTTTGTTGAATTATGACTCCATCTCCAATCACATACACGAACCCAATACTTCCAGGTTTTTATCCAGATCCTAGCATCACTCGAGCAGGGGATGATTTCTACTTGGTGTGTAGCTCCTTCGAATATTTTCCTGGGGTGCCTATCTTTCACAGCCAGGACTTGATTCACTGGACACAAATTGGTCATGTATTAGATCGTGTAAGTCAGCTAGATACACGTAAGAGCAAAAGCTCTGGAGGTATATTTGCTCCAACCATCCGGTATCATGAAGGAACGTTTTACATGATAACGACCGAAATACACGGGAAGGGGAATTTCTATGTTACGGCTACGGACCCAGCGGGTCCGTGGTCAGACCCGATTAGTATTCCTTATGGAGGAATTGACCCTTCCCTAATGTTTGATGAGGATGGAAAGGTATATGTAACCACCCAGCAGGGAGCAGATTATGATTCCCACGCTATTCAATATGAGATAGACATTGCTACAGGAGCAGCATTAACAGAACCTGTTGTCATCTGGACTGGGGATGGTGGACCTTGGACGGAAGGACCACATTTGTACAAAATTAACGGAATGTATTATATCATGTCTGCTTCAGGCGGCACGGCAAAGGAACACCGAGAAATTATCGGTCGTTCTTCCTCCCCTTACGGTCCTTTTGAAAGATTAGAGCAACCGATATTGACCCATCGCGGGACTGATAGTCCCATTCAGTATCTAGGACATGCTGATCTGATCGAAGATCGTAACGGGGATTGGTGGGCCGTATTCCTTGGAGTACGTCTAGTAGATTCCAAGTATACAGTGCTAGGAAGAGAGACCTTTCTTGCCCCTGTAACGTGGAATGAAGACGGATGGCCGATGATTGATAATAATGAGGACACTGTCGGGCTGGAGATGAAGGTTCCGCGTGTACCGGGTCATTCGCCAAAACCTGAGACTAGCGGAAGATATGATTTTGATGACCCTGTATTGCCGTTGGGATTATCCTTTCTGCGGAATCCGGCAGAGGGAAGCTGGTCACTAAGCCAACGTCCGGGTTTTCTAGCTCTTCGAGGGCAATCGAAAGACCTTAATGAAGTGGGTCAGGTAGCCTTTATAGGCAGAAGACAGCAGCATACTTCAGCTGAATGGAGTACATTACTGGATTTTAACCCTACCGTGGACGGTGAAGAGGCTGGACTCTGTGCTAGATTGGACGAGAATGCACATTATGAAATTGCACTATCGCAAAGAAATGGACATAGAGTGATTACAGCTTATTTAACTGTTGATGGAACAACACATGTGGCTGCAGAGATTCCAACGATTGCTGGATGTTTATATCTGAAAATTCGGGCGGAGCTAACGGAATACACTTTACTTTATTCTTTGGATGGTCAGGAATGGATCGAGCTATCTAGGGCTCTAGCCTATCCATTATCCCCTCAAGCTGTCAAAGGAAACGGATTTACCGGTGTTCTTGTTGGCTTATATGCGACAGGTCATGGTAAAGTAGCTGAGGTACCTGCCCACTTTGATTGGTTCGATTATCGGTCATAATGAATAGCGTTTGTTAGGAGGGAACTTGTTGAGACAAGCTAGTGATTTTACAGAGCCTGCACTAAAGACAGTGTTCGCAGAGGATTTCAAGATTGGCGCAGCCGTCAACCCATTAACTATCCAATCACAGGAGCATTTGCTTGCTTATCATTTCAACAGTATTACCGCTGAGAACGAGATGAAATTTGAAAGTCTGCATCCACTTGAGGACACTTATAACTTTAGGGCAGCAGACCAGCTGGTTGCCTTCGCCAGGGAACATCATATGGCGATGCGCGGACATACCTTGATTTGGCACAACCAGACAACGGACTGGCTGTTTGAGGATAAGGGCGGAGGACCTGAAAGCAAAGAGATTCTGCTTGCACGAGTCAAATCACATATTCAGACCGTTGTAGGACGTTATAAGGATGATATTTATGCTTGGGATGTTGTCAATGAAGTTATAGCCGATGAAGGAGAAGAGCTTCTTCGCCATTCGAAGTGGCTCGACATTGTTGGCCCGGATTTTATCGCCAAAGCGTTTGAATTCGCCAATGAAGCTGACCCTAAGGCATTATTATTCTACAATGACTATAACGAATCCCATCCATTAAAGCGTGACAAAATCTATAAAATGGTGAAGTCGCTATTGGAACAAGGCGTGCCGATCCATGGCATCGGATTGCAGGCACACTGGAATTTATACGATCCTAGTCTGGATGATATTCGTGCAGCGATCGAAAAATATGCATCGTTAGGACTTCAGCTCCAACTGACAGAGCTGGATGTATCCATGTTCCGTTTCGATGACAAACGAATGGACTTAAAGACAGTACCTGCTGAGCTGCTCGAGCTTCAAGCAGATCGATATGAAGCGATGTTCGCACTGCTGAGAGAATACCGGGACGTGATTAGTTCGGTCACGTTCTGGGGAGCAGCGGATGACTATACCTGGCTGGATGATTTCCCTGTTCGTGGGCGGAAGAACTGGCCGTTCCTATTCGATGAAGGGCATAAGCCGAAGCCAGCTTTCCATCGAATTATCACCTCTGCCACGAAATCATAGAGTGGGCAAGCTGCTCAAATAATGAACTGTGAACCCGTCCTTATATCGATTAAGGGCGGGTTATTTATACGTTGATAGATTAGTAGAATAGATCTCAAAGGGCGGATTAAAGTGAGCGTGACAATTAGAAGGATTCTGGAAGATTTAATAGGAGCCATGGAACAGATAGATGGGACTGTGGATACTCTTAAGCCGGGGAATCCAGAAATGGTGATTACAGGGATGGTTACGGCATTTTGCGCTACGCAATATGTTGTGGAGCGAGCGGTTGCTATGAACGCCAATTTGTTGATCACACATGAAGGTGTGTTTTACAGTCATCATGAGACGAGTGAGTGGTTAGAGGATGACCCTATTTATCTTGCGAAACTGAGTTTAATCGAGCGTTCTGAACTGGCTATTTTTCGTTATCATGATTATTGGCATAGGCATCAACCAGACGGGATCATGGTGGGCTTGCTACGAGAGCTTGAATGGTCAGCCTATGTGGTTGAGCAGCAATCGACTGCTACAATCCTATCGATTCCAGCTATGACGGTAAGTGAAGCGGCACAGTATATAAAAAGAAAGCTAGGTATCTCCTATTTACGTGCTGCCGGAGACGTATCCCAGATATGCAGACATGTGGGGATATTAGTAGGTTACAGAGGAGGTGGGACGATGGCTATTCCTCTTTTTAATCAGCACAATCTTGATTTAATTATTGCTGGCGAGGGCCCCGAATGGGAAACTCCAGAATATGTGAGGGATGCTGTCCACCAAGGCAGATCAAAAGCGCTGATTATGTTAGGTCATGCGGAAAGTGAAGCTCCAGGAATGAAATATTTAGCTGAAGTTCTGGCACAGAAATACCCAATGATTCCTACTTATTTTATTGCTGAACAACCGGTCTATCAGCTGGTTTAATTCGTATAAACCGAAATGAAGAATAAATTTGCATATTATGGAGAAAATGATTGGAAACTAGGTCACTGAGAAAGGAGTGTTTCAATGGAAATTCCTTTGGAGGCTGATGAAGTGTTAAGTCGTATCAAAAAGCTTCAAACCGATGGAAGCTCGATCAGCAAAAAACAAGTGAAGCAAAGCGATCCTGATCTTATGAGAAGTGCGCTGTTCTTTTTTCCGAGCTGGGAGCATGCATTGAAAAACGCCGATCTGTTGTAGCCATATGATTGTATAACGAAGCCGAGTGGTTCAGGGATTGATCTCTGATGGCCGCTCGGCTTTTTTTAGATATATTGAGTAAACAAGAGCAAAAGAAAGAGAAAACGAAGTGTATGCTCAATATGAAATGAAAAGCATGGCTTTCAACATTATTTTGCCCACGGCTCAACTTTACAAGAAACCTTACACGGAGTATGATTCATCACATAACTGACAATTACATAAGAAGTCCGCTTAATTTCCGTTAAGGAAAGCGGGGGAACCAACAACTGGGAACCAGTGTAACAATCGGTACTAGTTATGGGGTGAATCCTGTTCCAGGTGCATAAATGCATCCATGCAGGTAGGGCAACTCTCACTGCCCGAATCCGACAGCTAACCTCGTAAGCGTATGGAGAGAGGATGAATGGCGTATTTGATGATGAATAGCCACAGAGAATCCCTCTGTGGTTTTTTGCTGCGTTAAAAAGCAGATATAGTTGTAGAACCTATCTATGAAAGAGGTGTTAACTTTGCCTATTGCTAAACTGAATGGAACTTCGCTCTATTACGAAATCAATGGAACAGGGGCTCCGGTTGTGTTTATCCATGGACATGGATTAACACATAGTATGTTCAAGCCACAATTGGAGTATTTTTCTGATAAATATAAAGTGATTCTGTGTGATTTACGGGGGAATGGCAAATCAGGTGAATTACTGCAGGCCCCAAACGAGATTATTGAAACCCAATGTCTAGATATAATAATGCTATTGAATGATTTGGGTATTCGTGAGGCTGTTTTTGTTGGGAGTGCCTATGGGGGGCTCGTCGTTCAGCATATTGCGAAACAATATCCAGAGCGAGTAAAAGCGATTGTTGTCGCGGATAGCTTTTGTAGAAGTCATGCGTCAACGATAATCGGTAAAATCCAGCTTATGGCTGCTTATTGTAGTTGGTTAATGTATTACGCTCCAAGTGAGCTTGTACTGCCTTCGATTCGTATGATGTACCGGGAACGCTGGAATCTGGCTTATAACGAGATTAGAAGAGGACTTCTCGATAAACGTCCACGGGAATTGTATCGGCAAAGGCTGGCTACGAGCCATGTGGATTACACTAGATGCTTAAAGTCTTTTAAGCGTCCCGCCTTATGTATTGTAGGTGACTTTAGTGAATTTGGAGTTAATTGTATGAAGGATATGGTGTCTCAGCTGCCACATGCTCAGTTAGTGATCATCCCTAACGCATTAGATCCTAGTAATCTGTGTCAGCCGGAGAAATTTAATGCTATACTTCAGCGGTTTTTGGAGAAACAGCAGGAAACTCAGCAGATTAGTTGATCTTAGTGGTAAGTGAGAAATGAGAGGCGTCCCATAGCCGGGGAGTATGTACTGGCTACGGGGCGTTCTTCTGTATGTCTGTATTTTGTACAATGCTGTCTACTGATGTAAGATTAAAGATATTCGATATTAACTATCTAAAGGAGCTGAGTCATGATGTCTCAAGCCGAAACCATAAAATTGACCTCATTATCTTCAAAAGGGGGCTGCGGCTGCAAAATCGGTCCCGCCGATCTCATGCAGGTTATTCGCAGTCTACCACTAACCGTTCCTAATCCGGATCTACTTGTAGGTCTGGATACCAGTGATGACGCTGGGGTATATCGATTAAGTGATGATCTAGCGTTAGTGCAAACTGTTGATTTTTTCACGCCGATCGTGGACGACCCTTATTCCTTTGGGCAAATTGCAGCAGCTAATGCGTTAAGTGATATTTATGCTATGGGCGGCAAGCCGCTTACAGTGCTTAATATTGTGGCCTTCCCTATTTCTGTTTTGGACAAAAGCATTCTCGGTGACATTTTGCGCGGTGCAGCAGATAAAGTGCAGGAAGCAGGAGCAACGCTTGTGGGCGGACATTCCATCGACGATAAAGAGCCTAAATTTGGATTGGCCGTTACGGGCCTTGTGCATCCGGACAAAGTAAGAACGAATGCAGGTGCGCAGGTAGGAGACAAGCTGATTTTGACCAAACCTATCGGTGTGGGCATCTTAACGACTTCTATTAAAAAGGATCAGCTATCCCCAGAAGAAACTACACGCCTTACGACAGTCATGTCTACACTGAATAAAAAAGCGGCTGAAATCATGGAGCCCTATGATGTACATGCTTGTACAGATGTTACCGGATTCGGGTTGCTTGGACATGCCTCGGAAATGGCAAAGGGGAGTAATCACGGACTGATTATTCGTCAAGGCGATGTACCGATGCTGCCAAGAGTAAGAGAGCTCGCGGAGCAGGGCTTTGTTCCAGGCGGCACTAAGAATAACTTTGCCCATTTGGAGGGCAGTATTCTTTATCCGGAAGAGATGGACCAATTAAGCCGCTATATTCTGTGTGATGCTGTGACTTCCGGTGGATTGCTGATCTCTGTTGCTCCTGAACAAAGTGAGGATTTGCTAAAAGAGTTAGTAGATGCAGGTGTAGAAGCAGCATTGATCGGAGAGGTAACGGAAGAACATCCGGGTCAGATTGCAGTTATAGCTGCGCAATAACGCTGGAGTTCAGCTTAGAGGCGACCTAAGAAGTTAGCCACCAGAGGAGAGAGCGCATTGTTTCAGGATATTACATTGGAAGAACTAAGAGTGTTAAAGAATAAGAAGCAGATCACCGTTATCGACGTTCGATCTCCTTCTGAATATAAAGATGCAACGCTGCCGGATAGCTTGAATATTCCCTTTTTTGATGATGAGGAACGGGCTGAAGTAGGTACGTTGTATAAACAGACAAGTGTGCAGGCTGCGAAAGAACGCGGTTTGGAGATTGCTGCTGCGAAGCTACCTTCCTTTGTCAAAGAATTTGCTGCGATTCAAGGGGACAAGGCTGTATTCTGCTGGAGGGGAGGTATGCGCAGCCGTACAACTGCGACCGTACTTTCTTTAATGGATATTCACGCTTACCGATTGATTGGCGGCTATAAAGCTTACCGTAAATGGGTACTCGATGAACTGGAGTCCTATGAATTCAAGGCGAAGCCTTATGTCGTTCATGGAAATACGGGTACAGGTAAAACAAACCTGCTGCACCGCCTGAAGGCACAGAGCTATCCTGTTTTGGATTTGGAAGGAATGGCAGGTCACCGCGGTTCTATCTTTGGCGAGATCGGACTTCATGCAAACAATCAAAAAACGTTCGATAGTCTTCTTATGGAGGAATTAATTAAGCTTGGGGATGCTCCTTATGTACTGTTTGAAGCGGAGAGCAAAAAGATTGGGAAGGTCGTAATGCCCCCATTCATGGCCGAGCAGAAGGGGATTGGAACACAAATTTGGATTGAGATGCCACTACAAGCCAGAGTGCAGCAAATCCTTGAGGATTATCGACCAGAAGAATATAAAGAACAGTGCATTTCAGCATTTCGAAGTATCAAATCGCGAATTCATATCCCCATTGCGGCGGAAATCGAGCGATGCTTGCAAGCTGATATGTTCGGAGAGGCTGTTGCGCTGCTGTTAGAATACTACTATGATCCTAAATACGATTATACGTCTACTCAGTATGAAGGCATTGAGAGAGTTACCTTTAAGGTGAACAATTTGGATGAAGCTGAGGCTGCGGTAATCTCTTTTTTAAGTAATCAGAAGGTATAAGCTTTAGGTATCGTAAAGTATGAGGGGTTTAGAGGAGGCTCGGCTTAACAAATGATCTATTTAGACTATAACGCTACAACACCTGTAGATAAGGAAGTAGCAGAGGTTATGATTCCTTATCTTTATGGTCATTTTGGCAATCCTTCAAGCAGTCATTCTTTGGGACAAGAAGCTAAAGTCGGAATCGAGCGAGCAAGAACACAGGTGGCTAATTTCCTGAATTGTACGCCGGGTGAGGTGCTTTTTACAAGCGGGGGCAGCGAGTCGAATAATACCGTCATCAAGGGCGTCGCCCAAACATATCGACATAAAGGCAATCACATTATTGTGTCTGCTGTGGAGCATCCTGCGGTAATTAAACCGTGTCAGTATCTGGAGCAGTTGGGCTACACGATTACTTATGTACCTGTTGACGCGTATGGAATGGTGCAGGTAGATGATGTGAAAAATCAGCTTACAGACCAAACTATACTAGTCTCCATTATGCACTCTAACAACGAAACGGGCACGATTCAGCCGATCAAAGAAATAGCTGAGGTCTGCCATGAACGGGGTGTCCTTGTACATACCGATGCTTCGCAGTCCGCTGGAAAAGTAGAGCTTGATGTGGCTGAGTTAGGGGTGGATTTTCTAACGCTGGCAGGCCATAAATTATATGCGCCAAAAGGGATTGGAGCATTGTACATCCGAGAGGGCATTCACATCGAGCCATTAATTCACGGAGCTGGTCATGAGCAGGGGAGACGTGCCGGAACGGAAAACACCCCTTATATTATTGGATTAGGAAAAGCCTGTGAGCTTGCTTCGGACTCTCCATCCAGAGAGCGTGTGAAAGAAGTAGCGGATTATTTCTACGATAGATTGCAGAAGGCATTTGGCGACAGAATTCACCTGAATGGTCATAGGCATAAGCGATTGCCCAACACGCTTAACGTTAGTTTTCTTGGAGCGGTGGGTCACGAAGTGATTGCTTCGCTGGAAGATGTGGCTGCCTCAACAGGCTCAGCTTGTCATTCTGGAGAAACATTGATTTCACCTGTTCTAAAGGCAATGAATGTCTCAGCAAGTATTGGGCAGGGAGCGGTTCGTTTTAGTGTGGGACGGTATACGACTAAAGCGGAGATCGATGAGGTTATCGGTAAGCTGAAAGAGTATTTGTTGTGAGTGGATTGCCAGGGATAGCTAAGTTTGCTCAATAGCGTCTCTCCGGATCGAAAGATTAAGAAATTTTAATCGAATAATATAACAAAAGCATCTGTTACTCCTTTAGTGGGGAGGGCAGATGCTTTTGTTTGTGTTAGTGATTATACAATAGTAAAGCCTGCACTTGCATAACCAGTGACTGTATTTACAAGGGTAAGACCTGTAGCAGTGGCTGAGAATACCATAAGAAGACGTGTCTGCGGTGTTACAGCAAAATTGATACCATTCGTAATTCCGCTGACAAAAGTTCCTAAATTAATAGTACCAGTGATAGATGGAAGTGGTACTATTGCACCTGGAATAGGAGTAAATGTGTTATTTGGTGTGGCCGATTGGTACAATTGCGCTGTTACATTTATCGTAGTACCAAGAAGCGATAAAGCAATGGTATTACTGAAGTATGCAGCAATAGATGTTATCACTCCTGAACGAGGAACGGACATTGCAAAGTTGATAAGAGGTCCAAGAACAGTACCTGTCAAATCTATATTTCCACCAACAAGAGAAATGCCTGTGGCTGAACTTCCGAAGCCTATAAGGCTTGTTGTTCCCACCAAACCACCTAAAACCGTGGTCATAATAATTGGTCCACCAGATGCCAGTGGAATGATTGCGCCATCACCGGTTGCCCCAGTAACTCCTGTAACTCCGGTAACCCCCGTCGCACCAGTCGGACCAGCAAGCCCGGCAGTACCCGTAGCCCCCGTCGGTCCAGCAAGTCCGGCAGTACCTGTAGCGCCTGTCGGTCCAGCAAGTCCGGCAGTACCTGTAGCGCCCGTCGGTCCAGCAAGCCCGGCAGTACCTGTAGCCCCTGTCGGACCAGCAAGCCCGGCAGTACCCGTCGCACCAGTCGGCCCCGCAAGCCCGGCGGTGCCTGTAGCCCCTGTCGGACCAGCAAGCCCGGCAGTACCTGTAGCGCCTGTCGGTCCAGCAATTCCAGCTGTACCTGTAGCGCCTGTCGGTCCAGCAAGTCCGGCAGTACCTGTAGCGCCCGTTGCGCCAGCCAGCCCCGCAGTACCAGTAGCGCCTGTCGGTCCAGCAATTCCAGCTGTACCTGTAGCGCCCGTTGCGCCAGCCAGCCCGGCAGTACCCGTCGCACCAGTCGGCCCCGCAAGCCCGGCGGTGCCTGTAGCCCCTGTCGGACCAGCAAGCCCGGCGATGCCTGTAGCCCCTGTCGGACCAGCAAGCCCGGCGATGCCTGTAGCCCCTGTCGGACCAGTTGCCCCTGCTCCAGGTCCTGTCGGTCCCTGTATTCCTTGCGCGCCTTGAGGACCCTGAGGACCTTGGAGTCCTTGGAGTCCTTGAAGTCCTTGAAGTCCTTGAAGTCCTTGAAGACCTTGAGGACCCTGCGCCCCTTGAGGTCCTTGCGCTCCAGTCGCGCCTGTCGCTCCACCAGCAATTAGTAAATAATCTGACGAACTACCTGGTGTTCCTTTGGGTCCGGCAACAGTAGCTATATAAGTGCTGCCATTAAAGGTTACTACTTGACCCGCTGGATACAATGGGCTTTGTGCCGGATTAAAGACTACAATACCTTGCAGCCCTGCACCAGTGGCTCCTTGAGGTCCTTGAGGCCCTTGAGTTCCTTGAGTTCCTTGGGGTCCCTGAGGACCTTGTGGCCCCGTCGCACCCTTAATAGGTAAGCCGAGCGCTTGTGAAATAGAAGCTTGAATATGTCTGATTTGAATTACCAACTGATCTTTGCAATGAGAGTCAATCTTCGTGGCGAGGATAAAAGATAATAACTCGGCTAACAGCTGTTGAAGATTAGTACCCACGCTCACGACGGAGAAGGGACTGACCTCAGTAGATACAATAGTTATTTCTACTACAGAAAGAAGCTCCGTTCTAAAAGGGCTGCATATCCTAGCCTCATGCAAGAATTCCATGAGCTCTCTTAACACTCTTTGAAGATTGGAAATATGAAGTGTAGTGGGATTCGTAAGTGCGGGAGGTACCACTGTAGCAAGCTCTGTGACTATTTTTAATAGTGCAGCACACTCTCTTTTTCTGACAGGACTGCTTATTCTTCCTTGTTTGTTTAGGATAGCGTCACCTTTGAATGGTCTATGATAATGATCTGACATCCTTCTGTATCTCCTCCTTGAGCTTCTCCTTTTCATACCTTTAAAAATTGGGAACCTGCCCAATCAGCATATTCAGAGAAGCTGAAGTTGTTACAGTAATCGCTCTGGAAGTCGATACACATGAACCTACATTAAAAAGGCAAGCCACCGCTAATACAGTAGCCTGCCTTTTTTTGATAGAGTAGTTTAGTAGTGTTATTGATCTGTACTCCGTTCGCATTCTCACTCAGCCTTCAGTTTTATGAACGAGTATTAGAACGCCTGTATTCCATCGGCGTGATGCTGAAGTTGCGTTTGAACATCCGATGGAGATAAGAACTGCTCGTGAAACCGGTCATTTCAGCAATATCCGATACGGACAGATCGCTCTCTTTCAAGAGGCGACATACTTCCTGCATTCGTACATCCATGATGACATCCACAATAGCTGTCATTGTTTGCTGCTTATAAAGACGGCTGACATATATAGGTGACAGGTTAAGCTCATCAGCAATCTGGTTCAGGCTCAGGCTGGGGTCCATATAAGATTGATTGATTTTTTGGTTAATTTGACGGATCAGATCACTTTGCTTAGAGCTACGTTTATCGACCTGTAATTCCTGAATATCATCGAAGAGTTGGTAAAAAGCTTCTTCAAGCTCCTTCATCGTCTCGTAATTCTCAAGTGAAGGTATCTTGAGGATATCTTCCATAGATGTAGAGCTGAGCTTTTTGATATTATCGATGATTCTCTTAATTGTTAGCGTCACCCTGGATAGCGTTAGTTCTAGTATATAGTAGGGGTATTGGTCCAATTCGCGCACGATGTCAGAGAAATGACTATGGGCTTCGTCTGTTCTACCACTGGTGAGGGCATCGACCAGCTTTTTCTCGTTATCCGCAGGGTAAGAGTATAGGTTATTCTGCAATTCGTTAATCTTCTCTGCGTTGATTAGGCAGCCATGCCCATAAAAAAGTCTATGTTTAGAAGCTTCTTTGGCCTGGCTATATAGGTGGTTCAATCGATCTGGATTATCACTAACGGGACTGTACACTAGCGATAATCCTATTTTCAGATAATCGCAACAAGCCACACGGATTTGTCGTAGCAGCACTTCGATCAATTCCGAATCGAGATGTTCAGTGGACGTCATACTGCTAAGCAGCATAACAACACTATCGTCGTTCATATCTACGCTTTCCACTTGATAAGTCTGACCGCAAATTTCCGAAGCAATATTCATGATCGCGAACTTGTATGCAAGTAGATAAGCACCTCGCTCTTGTCGCAGGGTATTGTATTCATCAATACGCAGCAATACTAGCCGATAGCTCTCGTTTAAGCCGAAGGCAATACTCAGCTGCTCCAAATCAGTTGGCCGGCTGCTGTGGGGTGATTTAATACCGAGAACAAGATTACGTAAAGAATTCTGTCTAATCGTAAACATACTGTTGCGCTTGTCAGCTTCAAGGCTATTCATTCGGCTTACAATGGAATCAATAGGAAGGTAGAGGCGTTTGGATAGCATTCTAGAAATGATAAGTCCGAATATTAAAATAATCAAAGAAATCAGTAGTGTTGTATTACGGATTTGGTTGGTCTGTTCTGTGATCACATTATATGGAGTAATGCGAACATACTGCCAACCAAGAGAATCTGGTGAAGTATAGGACACTAATGATTTCTGGCCTTTAAAAGGAGCTGTGAAATAACCTGCGGAGCGGTCTTTAACTTTATGCTCTACCCAGCTGCTTTCATCCCCTGAGAGCTTCTCCAATGTCAGCTTGTTCCCCGATAGAAACCGATCTTGGTCATCAAGAAGATAAGTGTTACCACTACCGGCCGTATTGCTGTTAGCCAACTCCTTGTTTATCCAAGCTGCTGATATATTAACAATAACTGCAGAATTGATGGCGCGGTCCCAGTTGATCGCATCATAGCAGAGATAAGTATAGACAGCGATAGCTTCTGATTTGGGTTCGCCGATGGAATAGGTGCGTGGGATCGGAGTGAATGTTTTGTAATCCTGATAATGATTCAACATCTGTATGATTTCAGTGTCCTCTAACTCTCCTGTGGAGTACACACCATTCTGCCCTTGCGCCGCTGAGATATATATAGTGTCATTATTCGGATTATAAACATAGATGGATTCAATGTATGGCATGGAGTTCAGATAGTTTCCGAGATCCGACATTGCAGCCGTAACCTCGTAAATGGAAGGTTTGTTGTAGAACAACAGATGGGAAATAGTGGAGGTCCTGTATAGCTGAAATGAAAGCGTTTGAGCTACTTCAGCCATGTTGACTACTTTTTTGCCAGTCTGAGTTAGATCTTTTAGATCGGAACGGAAGGTCTGAGTCTTTTCGACGCCGATGTAGTATGTATAGTACACGATTGTAGAGACCAGAAGAGTTAACGAAATACATAGTGTAATCGTTGTTAGCAGCTTGCCATACAGCAGTCTTTTTCTCCGTATATCATTATTCTTCATAATAGCCCTCCCCCAAAATATATGCGGCTTATTGGATAAGGCTCTGGATGAACTCTAGATATGAAGTCCTCTTATTATAATTGCCCTAGAGTGAACAGAACAGTGGAGTAACACTAGAATGTTGTATTTTACCAATATATAGCTGTGAAGAAAATAAATATTTGTGCACTTATCATCATTATTTTCGGGATATTCGAGTGCATTCCCCTATGTACACTGGCATTAACACTATTCATCGTTTCTTCATAAACATCCTTATTGTTCAACAGCGATTTCTCCAGTTTGTGCAGGAAAGCTATGAAGCTTCACTTCTGTGTTCAAAAGAACCACCCTATAGTGGAATTATGCAGTTTCTACATTAAAGGGAGTGAGAGACCTTGAGCCAAACCTCATCCAAAGGAATCTCAACCGTCGAACTTGGCATCCAGGCCGATGGAAGAGCACGCTTACGGACGACAAGAAAGAAGAAGGGATTTATTTATGAACTGATACACAATCGGATGATGTTTCTGATGCTGCTGCCCACCTTGATCTTTTTCTTAGTGAATTCTTATTTTCCAATGGTAGGTATCTATTATGCGTTCACTCAATTTGACTTCAACAGCAGTATGTTTAATTCCAAGTTCGTCGGCTTGCAGAATTTCGAGTTTCTCTGGAGATCCGGCACACTGGTGAAGCTGACGATGAACACGATAGGTTACAACATCGCTTTTATTGTACTTGGGAATGTGCTGGCGATTGCTTGTGCGATTCTCTTAAGTGAACTGAATGGGAAATGGTTTAAAAAGATTAGCCAATCGATAATGTTTCTACCATATTTCGTATCCTTCGTCATTCTAAGTGTTATTGTCTACAACCTGTTCAATTATGACAGCGGTTTCTTAAATACAATGCTTACACAATTTGGGCTTGATCCGGTGGACGTTTACAGCAAACCCTGGGCTTGGATTTTTCTAATTATTATCTTCTATCTATGGAAGAATCTCGGTTATAGCATGGTTATCTATCTAGCAGCGATTACAGGGATCAGTGATGAATATTATGAAGCGGCTAAGATCGATGGCGCTAATATTTTTCAGCGGATTTGGTATATTACAGTGCCAATGCTGAAATCAACCTTTGTGGTGCTGCTGCTCTTTGCGCTCGGAAGTATTATGAAAGGGCAGTTTGATCTGTTCTATCAATTAATAGGAAACAACGGGCTTCTCTATAATACGACGGATATTCTCGATACCTACGTCTATCGCTCGCTTAAAGTAACGTTTGATGTGGGCATGGCTACTGCTGCCGGGGTCTATCAGTCCTTGTTCGGTTTTGTCCTCATCATGACGGTTAACTATATTATTCGCAAAATAAATGATGACTACGCCCTGTTCTAGGAGGACAAGAAATGAAAATTCAAAAGGATAAATATACACGGATGCTTCATGCAATCGCCTATGTGGTCATCATTGGACTGTCGGTTGCTTGCCTGCTGCCCTTTCTGCTAATTATATCCGCATCATTAACCAGCAATGAATCTATTATCCGGGATGGCTATCATCTGATTCCGGGGCAGTTCTCTCTTGAAGGCTACAAGACGGTGTTCATTTTCCCGGATGAAGTACTGCGTGCTTACACGGTCACCATCGTCACCACTGTAGTGGGAACGACATTAGGACTCTTCTTCATGACGATGGCTGGTTATGTGCTGGCCCGCAAGGATTTCAAATACCGCAATACCTTTTCCTTCTATATATACTTTACGACCTTGTTTGGTGGAGGACTTGTTCCTTGGTACATCATGATTACTAAATACCTCGGTCTGCTGGATTCCTATGCTGTATTGGTGCTACCAGGCCTGATGACACCGTTCTTAATTATTTTAATGAAGAATTTCGTTAAATCAGCAGTCCCTGAGGAGCTATTTGATTCTGGGAAAATCGATGGGGCCGGTGATTTCAGAATCTACTGGCAGATCGTCCTCAAGCTCTCCATGCCAGGGATTGCTACAGTCGGATTGTTCCTTGCATTGTATTACTGGAATGACTGGTTCACATCTTCACTGTTCATTAATGATACCCATAAATATCAACTGCAGTTCTATCTGTACAATGTTATCAATTCAGCGCAGTTCATTGCACAGATGGGCGCTGGAACTGGGGTGTCTCTGGCTACAGAAGTCCCTGCTGAGTCTACCAAAATGGCCATGGCGATTGTTGTGACTGGACCAATTCTATTTCTGTATCCATTCGTTCAGCGTTACTTCGTCAAAGGGTTGACCATCGGAGCTGTAAAAGGTTAGAACCGTAACCTTACCCCTACCCGGGTTTAGGTAAAGTCGGCTAACATAGAAGCATAGTGAAAAGGGAGGATTCAGATGAATAAGCTACGGGGCAAAAGCATGTCTATTCTGCTCACGTCAGTACTGAGCTTGGCTCTACTGGCAGGCTGTGGGGGGAATTCTAGTTCCACGAACGGGGAAAATGCAGCGGTAAAAGAGAGTAATAGCGGCGGGAATACGGCTCAGAGTACCAATGCTGAGACTGAGGAGAAGTCGGGGCTGGATACATCGAAGAAGGTCGAGCTGCAGTTTTATATGCTGGGCGATGCTCCGAAAGATCTTTCAAGTATTGAATCGCAAATTAACAAGATGGCTGAAGAAGATCTGAATGCAACCGTTAAATTCAACTATACAACTTGGACAGACTGGGATCAGAAGTACAAATTGCTACTATCTTCTGGACAATCGATTGATTTGATTTTTACTGCGGATTGGACACAGTATCAAGCTTATGCTAAAAAAGGAGCTTTTTTGGCTATAGATGATTTGCTGCCGACGGCTGCTCCAGCGCTCCAGCAATTTGTACCGCAGGATATGTGGGATGCAGTTAAGATTGATGGCAAGATTTACACTGTACCCGCGACCTATAAGGAATATGTAACTAACGGTTTCGTATGGCGTGAGGATCTGCGTAAGAAATACAATCTGCCTGAGCCAACAGATCTGGCCAGCTATGAGGCTTATATGGAAGGGATCAAGAAGAATGAACCGAAGATGTCGCCGGCATCCTTTAACAGTGATGTGAGGGGCAATCTGCATGATGTCTACACTACACTTACCGCGATGGTCGGAAGTCCGCTGCCTTATGGTATCGGAATCAAGTACAGCGATCCTTCGAAGGCTTATCTTTACTGGGGCTCGGAGGAACATAAAGAAGAACTGCTGACCATGAGACGTTGGCAGGAAAAAGGCCTAATCTCCAAAAATGTATTGAACGTGAAGGACACTCTTCAGGCTCCGGTTATTGCGGGTAAAGCGGCATCCATCTTCGGTGATAACCCGACTCGCTTCAACGATACGCTGATGAAAGTTAAAGCAGCTCATCCAGATTGGGAGTTGGGTTACTATCCTTATGGTCAAACGATCGGTTACGCAACACCGGTGCATCCTATTCATAATGGATTTGCTATTCCGAAGGGCAGCAAGAACCCGGAACGTGCATTAGCCTTTTATGAGAAGATGGTTTTGGATAAACGTTATAACCAGCTGACACAATACGGTGTTGAGGGAAAAAATTATAAGGTTGATGCAAACGGCTATTATGAGCTTATTGGAGATGCTTCTACGAACGGCTTCACTCGTGAAGGGATGAACGGCTGGGCATGGCGGAACCCGGAATTTATGTTATTCGACAAATCCTATGATGGCGTCAAAGAGATTTTCGCTGAGCTTGATAAGATTCAGAAGCCGGATATCTTCACAGGATTTGCTGAAGATTACACCTCTTATCAGGCTGAAAAAGCGGCGCTGGAACAGGTAGAAAAGCAATACCTGTATCCGCTGCAAGCCGGATTGGTAGAGGATGTTGATGCGGGTCTAGCTACCTTCATGGAGAAGGCTAAACAAGCCGGCCTTGAGAAAATTCAGGCGGAATATATCAAGCAATGGAATGCTTACGTACAGGAGAAGGGTTTGTAATAAAGAAGAGCAAGGGATGTTCCTTAAGCCATAAAGGCGGGGGAATATCCCTTTTTTTTTGTATTCTAGGAGACTACGAGAAGCGCTGGCGGAATTCCCGCGGAGTGGTTCCCTCAATGCGGACGAAGCTGGAGCTGAAGTAAGGCGCTTGATTGAAGCCGACCTCCTCGGCGATCCGGGCAATCGTGTAACTGGTCTGCATCAGCAATAGCTTACTCTGCTGAATTCGGTAGTGCAGCAGATAATCCATAGGTGCACAGCCGTATTCCTTTTTCATGCAACGAGCGATATATACAGGATGAAAGTTCAGGTTCTCCCCTAGCTGCTGTGCTGTGATGCGCTCACGGAAATGACTGCGCAAATAGGAGGCAGCTTGCTCTGCACATATTTTGGAGGGAGAGGGACGCTCATGGCGCAGAGAGGCAGATAATTGCTGGAGAACCTCTTGGAATAGCAGCTGCTGCTGAAATGGAGTATCGCTCAAATGGGAATTAGGCGCTAGTTGATTCAGCTGCGAGAGCAGTTCCTCCATCTTGGACGGTTGCAGCAGAGAGGTATATTGGGGCAGCTGTAAGGTAAAAGTGCGTATATTAAATTCGTCTGAATGAAGAGGATGCTCCACTCTGTTGTGTTCTGTCTCTGGTGCTGTAGCCATAGCCTCGGAGATATTCCAATCGCCCACTGTCTGAAAATGCAGCCAATAATAAGAGGTGTGTTCCTTGCAGCTGTCCGTACTGAAATGATGGCTATCTGGACGAAGAAGCAGTGCCTGACCTGCACGTACCTGAAAGGTGAGACCTCCTTCATTCATATATAGGCAGCCCTGCTTGACTACAAGCAAATCAAATACCTTGATATTGTGGCGGCTCATGTGGTAATGCCCTGGTGAGAAGGTATGCAATCCACTTACGATATAATAGGGCATTGGCGGGACGGTAAAATTAATAATGTTCATGGAGAGATCTCCTTTTATGAGGTTGAAATAATGAAATTATTGGTTTGAAATCTGTACCATCACCAAAAGTATATCATCTATAATTTAGTCTGACCTAAAGAAAAAATATGCTGTTTCTTAGGTCCAGTATGCATGTTTGGTTTAAGGGGAGGTTTATTTAGTGAAAAAAGAAAGACAGGGCTTTGGACTATGGGTATTGGCTTGGCCTATATTTATAGAGGTGTTTCTACAGACCCTGCTAGGTACGGTGGATACGCTCATGGTCAGCCGTATTTCAGACGATGCAGTCGCCGTAGTCGGCATTTCCAATCAATTGTTTGGTGCGTTGACCACACTTTTTACCACCTTTGCGGGCGGAGCGGGGATCCTGATCGCGCAAAGAATGGGTTCAAAACGTTTCAGCGAAGCGCGTACGATTGCAATTATGGGCGTATCGGTTAGTCTCATTCTTGGTATTGTCGTGAGTATCATCCTGTTCTTCTATGCGGGTCCAATAGCGGGGATTCTAAATATATCGCCTGAGCTATTATCACTGTCCAATATCTATATCTCGTATGTCGGTGGCGGTCTGTTTTTGGTGGGGATGATTGCTTCCCTTGGAACAGCGATTCGTAATACAGGGAACACCAGAGGACCAATGTACACAGGGGTCATCATAAATGTCATTCACATTATTCTGAACTATACCTTTATATTCGGGATGTTCGGTCTGCCACAGCTAGGGCTTGCGGGAATCGCAATCTCAAGTATTATCAGTAGACTGGTCGGTGTGATCATGCTGTATACCATGTTTAGAGGTTCCTTCGAGATTAAGATTAGACTTAGGGATTTCCGTATATTCAACGGCAAGCTATTCAAGGAAATTATAAGGATTGCTTGGCCTCTAGGGATTAATTCTTCCTGCTGGGTGTTCTCTCAGTTGATTGTCTATTCCTTTCTAGCCGCACTGGGCGCAGAAGCGTTAGCCGCACGGACTTATCTCAATACCTTAGAGTCCTTTTGCTTCACGTTAGGGTATGCAATCGCGCTGGCTGGACAGATACAGATCGCGCATTTGTTCGGGGCAGGGAAGCTGAAAGAGGCTTATCGTAGTGCATATCGCACGCTGTATATCGGCTTGGCTATTGTATCAGCGAACATGTTACTGCTATTTCTTTTCGGCAGGAATCTGCTAGGTTATTTTACTTCCGACCCGCGGATTATTGCGATTGGGATTTCCCTACTGGCCCTAAATCTCCTACTGCAACCTTGCAAAATGCTGAATATGGGCATGGGTAATGCGCTGAACGCCATCGGCGATACCCGTTATACGATGTATACTTCCATCGTGTCTATGTCCATTATTGGCGTGGGATGTTCTTACTGGTTTGGAATCAGCTTAGGCTGGGGGCTCACAGGGATCTACTGCTGTATGATTGCTGATGAATTTGTGCGGGGGATGCTTGTTCTAATGCGCTGGAGAGGGAGGAAAGTTATCCGTCAGGCGGATATCGGTTTGAGTGAAGGGAATGCCTCACTACATGGAGCCGGGAAAAGAAGTACTTCGTTAACTATATGAGCGGGACTCTATAAGCCGACCATGGTGGGCAATGGAGTGTAATGATGTCTTTTTGCACCAATAGTGTCTCTGGGGTCCGATAGTTGCCCAAAAGAGCCGTTTTTTCGAAAATAGCGACTCTGGAGTCCAATAGAAAGTTTGAGAACTGCAAGTAACATCGAGCGACAACAAACATCAAGCATTCCAAGCACCACTGAGCACCCTAAGTGCGCCAAGCACTAATCCCCATCTGCTGCGCAATCGCCCACCGAGCTGTGGGTGTTTGGGGATGTTTTCGGAGAGAGGCTACCCATGAGTAAATAATTACTTAAGGGTTAGCCTCTTTTTTGTGCGAGTATAAAATTAAGTTTGATGGTTCTGAAATTTGATTATTCATTCATATAGAATTTGATTCTATGATATAAATGAGTTAGCCTTTAGAGCATGGGTACCTGTTTTATGAATACATACTACTGAAGGGTTTGAGGAAAATGCCGTTAAAATGGAGAGGCTTGACGATCCTAACACTGCTCTTAATGATGATACTAATATCGGGATGTTCTAATGGTACCGTTCACGTCACGGTGAATAAGAATCAAAGCGTAGATTTAGCAATGAATGTGAAATTGGATTCCCGAACAGAAGCATTGATCAGCGATAAAATGGAGAAGAGTCTGACAGATAAATTGAAGGAGGAAGGGATTCAGCTAGAAAAACGACAAGAAGGTAAGTCTACAGTCTATGAAATCCAGAAAAATTACGCTTCATTTGAGGATATAGGTTCAACCTCTATGGGGCTGGATATTGTGGATCTACAGCTCGTTACTAAAAAGAATTTGTTATATACCACGTATGATGTTGAGGCACAGCCTCAATTTAATAGCTATGTGGATACTATTATGGATAACATGGGGACATTGAGTTTATCAAAGCCGATTATTCGGGCGGTGTTGAAAAACTTTGCATTTGATTTTAAACTAACGTTGCCAATAGATCTAATTGGTGATAATAATGCAGCTGTTGATGAAGGCAGAACACTTACCTGGAATGTTACGCTGGGGGATACGGAGCCGATCAAAATGCAGCTTTATGTGCCAAATGTATGGAACATAGTGATCGTGTTAATCATCCTAGTGGTGGTGATCATTGCTGCGATTCTATTTTTCGTCAGAAAAAGAAAACACCGTAAAGTAAATCGTGCTTAAATGGTTCGAGATATGTATTGATAGTGCCGGGAAGCCATGCTGCTTTACCGGCTTTCTTTACTTTATAGCAGGTGTAGAGTTATAATTAGTACCAAGTACTAATATCAGATACTAAATGAAGAGGTGATTGGAATGACAGGTGCAAAAATTACAGCTATCGGAACTTATGTCCCGGAAAAAAGACTGACGAATGCCGATCTTGAGCAGATGGTGGATACTGATAATGAGTGGATTGTGGGGCGGACTGGAATTCGTGAACGCAGAATTAGTCGGCAGGATGAATACACAAGCGATTTATGTGTATCGGCAGTACAGGATCTAATGAAACGTTATGGAAAAAACGTTGAGGATGTGGATATGGTCCTTGTAGCTACTAGTACACCTGATTTTTCCTTTCCCTCAGTAGCTTCTTTGATTCAAGACCGCTTAAATATTCCGCAGACTGCAGGAGCTATAGATTTGAGCGCAGCCTGTGCGGGTTTTGTATATGCACTTCATACAGCTCATAGCTATGTTGCTTCAGGGATGCACCGTAAGGTTCTAGTGATTGGTGCGGATACGATCTCCAAGATTACAGATTATACTGATCGCAGTACATGTATCCTTTTTGGTGATGGGGCTGGTGCAGTGCTTGTGGAGAGTGATAAGCAATCGACGGGATTTCTAGGCTTTCAGCTAGCTAGTGATGGCAGCGGCGCGCATCATGTGTATCGCACGGGTCTAGCCCATACGGTGAATAATATTGAACTGGTAGATACACAGATGCTCGTACAGAACGGACGCGAGGTATTTCGTTGGGCGGTCAGAACCGTTCCTCTCGGTGTACAGCAGCTGCTTGAAAAAGCAGAAGTGGGTCTGGAGCAAATCGATTGGTTTATTCCACACAGCGCAAATATGAGAATGATTGAGCCGATTTGCGAGCGTATGAACTATCCGATGGAGCAAGTGCTGCATAGTCTTGTGAATTTTGGCAATACTTCTGCCGCAACAATTCCCTTAGCTCTTGATTTGGGCATTCGTGAAGGCAAAGTAAAGAACGGGCACAAGATTCTGATGTATGGCTTTGGTGCGGGGCTGACGCAGGCCGGTCAACTGGTAGAGCTGAACTTGGATGAGCAAGTAGGGGAGCCAACTTTATTGTGAGTTGTTCAGGTAAACATAAATAATAAAACTTTGTTAAAGCAACGACCGTTTCTCGGTATTTTTTCGAGGAACGGTCGTTTTTGTTTCATTACTAAAAGTATTTTTGGGCATATATTATGCATGTATTAGGCTACTATTGTGATCATATTCGGCTAATGATATGCAGATGTTATTCGTTTATTAGGCATCTTTTGGTATTGAGTTAGGCGTTTTGACCCATATCACAGCCTTTGGATGCATCTTTTGAAGTTTACAGATATTTAATGCTAGGCAAATAATCCATACCTACAATAAACACAGCAGACCCCAGTCTACCAAAAAAAATAGTATGGTATGTACTTTGAATAGGATGAAGAAAGGAGGAGTTATCGAATATATCCGAGATAAGGGTAGTTAGCTCTTTTGTCGATGGAGAGTTCTCATGGGATTCAAAACTATAAAATAATGCTTGGGAGAGATGATTTTGTTCAGAAAAGGTAGGAAATTTGTTGCATTATTACTGGCACTCACAGTGATTTGTTCCACTATGCCGAATATCACCCCTGTGTTTGCAGCTGAAGAATCTGAGATTCTATCTGTAGATCAACCAACGACTTCTGTACCCACCGGCCGATATGAAGAAGCACAGACGATCCACCTCACAACTGCAACGCAGAATGCTGACATTTACTATACACTCGACGGCACACTTCCGGATGTTCATAGTTTAAAATATAACGCGCCGATCTCGATTTCCAAAACAACGAATTTGTCTGCCATTACGATCAAAGATGGTGTAGCTAGTAAAGGAGTAACCTTCTCTTATATCATCAAGACCAAAGAAAAGCCATTACTCCAGTTTGTAGCGATGTCAGACGTACATGTGGGCTCGCATGCTTCAGCAGATGCACGTTATACCCAATTCTTTGATACGATAGGGTCGATTTTTCCGAACCCGGATGCGATACTCGTCGTTGGCGATATGATTAATGATAATGGGAACGACAAGCCTAATGACCATGTGATGGTTCGGGAAATTTTTGAGCAAAATTTAGCTAGAAAGCAGTGGAATAACACCCAGATCCGAATGGCTATAGGTAACCACGATTCCACCGTTGCTAAAGTCAACGAACATTATCCCACGGACTGGTTCACAAGCCAGCCGAATGGCTATTATGAATCTGAAATCGGTGGCTATCATTTCTTATTTTTAAACGGGAACAACTACAACTCAGATACAGGTCAGCGTAATTGGCTAAAGGGTAGACTTGCAGAGCTCACAGCTGATCTGAAGAATCAGAATACCCCCATCTTCGTGAATGTGCACCAACCTATATCGAATACGGTAATGGATGGGCAACAGGCATCGAATCCTAATCTTTATACGGATCTCAAAGACTATCCTCAAGTGATTACCTTCTCCGGACATTCCCATCTGAATATTAGTGATGATCGCTCCATTTACCAGAAGGATTTCACTTCAGTTAACCTTGGCTCCATGTCTTACATTGAATCCGATCGCGGTTACTCCCAAGTGACTAAGAAGGGACTTGAAGGACGTTTTGAATTTCCTGTCAGTCAGGCCGACTTCGTTGAGGTATATGCGGATCGGGTTGAGGTGGATCGGATTGCGTTTAACGCAGATCCTGGAGATATCTACACAGACGGTAAATGGACGGCTGAGCCGCAGCCTCCATTCAACAGTGCGGGTACAGTTGCTGGAGACAAGTGGGTCATTCAGCTAAAAGGCTCAACGAATGAAGCGATTAAGAGCAATTTCAAGTACACTACGGCTAACCGTAATAAGGTTGCTCCTATATTCAATAGTGAACTCGACATAACGAATCAGGATACGGTACCTTTACTTTCCTTTAAGCAAGCGAAAGATGATCAATCTATGCATCATTATGAAATCAATGTTATCGATAAAAGGTCTGGAGTTAGCAGCAAATCTGTGAATGTATTCTCTGACTATTACTTTTCCCCGGTTCCGAATGCAATGAATATTCCACTCGAAGGACTTGCACCTCAAACTTCATACATTGTTCAAGTGACAGCTGTTGATGCCTACGGGAATCGCTCTGCAACGCTAGAGCAATCGTTCACAGCCGGCAATGAAGCACCTGAACTGACGCCAATTGATCCATCGACCATGTGGAAGGACCTAGTGGTCGATATGAGATTGGATGGTAACCTATCCGATGAAGCTAAAGATGTGACAGGGCTTGCAAGTCTAGCAGGCAATGTAACGTATGTCGATGGTAAATCCAATAAAGCTGCGCTCATTGCAGCGGGTAATAGTAATTATATTGATTTGGGCAAGCGTGATGATTTGAAATTCGGAGCAGGAAGCTTCACCGTGTCTTTCTGGCACAAAGGCAATCTTTCCGGGGATCAGACTATCCTTTCCAATAAGAACTGGAATAGTGGCGGTAATCTAGGTTGGTATATTGGACCTGCCTCCACCAATGGTATGACCTTAAATATTAGTGATGGAACGAAAAGAGCGGATATTACAGCATCAAGTGTAGGAACGGAGTGGCATCTCTTTACCATTACAGCGGACAGAACAAACAACTTAGCAAAAGTTTATGTAGATGGGACGGAGAAGGCATCGGGGAGTATTGCCTCGCTTGGTACTCAAAGTGTAGATACAACCTTTAACACGCTGATTGGTGTGGATGGCAACAAAGGAAATGGCGGAGCAACGATTACCATAGATGATCTGAGAATCTGGAAGAGATCGCTCACTGCCACGGAAAACAAAGCTTTGTCGGATTCCTATAAGGGTGTTCAGCTCTTTAACTTTGAACAGCTCACCACATTAATTCATGATGCTGCTTCCTTCCAAATGAACAGCGATAAAGTCAGTGGTGTATCTTACCCGAAAGAACAGCTAGACGAGCTTGCGAAGCAAATTCAGAAAGCCAGACAACTGACGGCAAGTAATAGCCCAACCGAAATTGACCTTGCTTATGTCGAGCTTCAGTGGGTCTATAAAAAAATACAACAGGCAGCAATATATTCCTTTATTCCTAAGAACGCATTCACTATCAACTCCTTTAGTTCTTATGCGGACAATGAAAATGCCAATGCTGCGAACATCCTAGATAACGATACCGCTACGATTTGGCATTCCAAATGGCAGGAGCCTGCAGCCTCATTTCCACATTGGGTGATTATCGACATGAAGGGTAGTAAGAACTTAACTGGTATTGGGCGCACTAGCCGCTTAAGTCAGACGGCTCTGGAATTTCCAAAGGATTTTGAACTCTACGCCTCGGATCAATTATCGGATTTGACCGATCCGGCGTACCTGAGCAATCCGGCGAATAAAGCGATCGGCACATTCCAGAAAACCTGGAAAGGCACGAGCTATCAAGACTTCAATATTTTGGATAAAGCGATACAAGGTAGATATGTGAAATTTGTTGTCACGAGCACCTATAACCCAACCGCTTTATTCACCAGTATGAGTGAAATCGATTTTACTGGTAGCTCAGTGCTCTCTGCGGATACACTTCTACAGATGTCCTTCGAGAATAATTTGGAGGATCAATCTGTAAATGCTATACCGGCAACACCGGTTAAAGATCCACAGTTCGTGAAAGGTCGCGTCGGACAAGCCTTGAGTATCGATTCCAAGAGCTCAGCGCTGCAATATGTTGATCTTGGCAAGCCAACAAGTCTGCAATTCGGCAAGGACAAGAACTTCTCGTTCGCATTTTGGGTTAAATCGCCTTCTGTCTCAGGAGACCCTGCGATTCTATCCAACAAAAATTGGGATTCCGGTGCAAATGTAGGTTATGCCTTAGCGCTGAAAGGAAGTGCACTCCAATGGAACTTTAATACATCCGGCGAATCGCGTGCAGATGCCCAAATTCCAAATGTTGTAGATGGCACCTGGCATCATATCGCCATATCGCATGATCGTGCTTCAGGGCGAGTTGATTTT
Source organism: Paenibacillus sp. NPDC101420 (assembly GCF_050277435.1). Classification (NCBI taxonomy): domain Bacteria; kingdom Bacillati; phylum Bacillota; class Bacilli; order Caryophanales; family Paenibacillaceae; genus Paenibacillus; species Paenibacillus sp. NPDC101420. Next base: position 455,617 of record NZ_JBNNSE010000005.1, on the reverse strand, counting down.
TATAAAGATGGTGTTCCTGTAAATGTGACCAAAGTTAATGGCACGAACTATCAGGGTATAGCAAGCACCATGACCATTGCAGGTCGAACGGGTACGCTGGATACAGGATTGTCAACCATGATCGGAAATGATGGTACAGGCAATTACAGCAATGCGCTGCAAGTACAGCTTGATGAGCTTCATATGTATGGAAGAACATTAACCGCGCAGGAAGTTTCTAATATGTATAACAGTGCTCCACCGCTTGCTTCCATTGAGGATTTTTCAGGTTCATTAAATCTGATTGGAGCTAAGCACACGGTTCAAGGTACGCAATTCCGATATAATCTAGATTTGCGTACACCTGATATGACGACTAAAGTGGACAAAGCTGTCGTTGAGATAGCCTATGATCCAGAACAGTTCGAATTTGTCAGCGCATCTCGCGCAACGAAGACAGACGCTTCGATCCCTGGTATCGTTAGACTAGAACTGCCAGGAGGTAATGTCTATAACATCGAGAATCCGCTGGAGTATGCAAAGTCCAGAATCTCGGAGCTCAAATTCAATACGCTTGGTGCTTCCGGCCAAGGCATCATTGAAGTTAAGCATGCGGATTTCTATACTGGATCAACAAAACTAACGATTAAGGCATTTGAATCGGCGCCTGCCGTTATTCAGATCCATGCTAAAGCTTCCGAAGATCTTAATGCAGATGGTTATGTTACGATAGGTGACCTTGCACTTGCGAAAGGCATTTCGGATGAAGAGCTGGCAGATATGGCAACCCAAGCCCAATACCAGCCCTATAAACGTGTAGTTGTCATCGGGATTGATGGTGGGGGTGTAGCGGTCTCCAAGGATGCGCCTTATTGGGAGACGCCTAGCTCCAAGAAAGAAAAGGTAGGCGATCGCCTGCAAATTCCAGCCATTCGGAACATTATCGAGCATGGAGCTATTAGCTATACGGCTAAAACTACTTTACCTTCCAGCTCATCCCCAAACTGGGGTTCGATGATTAATGGTGTTGGTTATGAAAAGCATGGTCTATATAATGACGATACCGCAGCCTACACATACAGTGAATCATGGGACTACCCAACGGTATTCAAAAAAATTAGGGAGGCATTGCCTGCTACTAAACAAACGGTATTCTCCACCTGGAGCAACATCGTTCAGGGGCATATTGAACCTTCTGTTGGTGTCGAAGGTTATTCCCTAGGAGATGAAGCTGATGTAGCGGCGTTCACGCAATACGCTGCTAGCGGCAAAGCGAAAGATACCTCGTTAATTTTCTTCCAATTGGATGATATGGATGGGGCGGGCCATGGTGATGGATTCTATACGAAGTCGTATTATGAGCAAATAAAGAAGACGGATAAGAACATCCAGACCATCTATGATGCTTTAAAGAACAATCATTTGTTGGAAGACACGCTCATCCTCATGCTGCCTGACCATGGTGGGGGTAAAGAGAATGCAGACGGAACTTTGGGCATGGCAACAAGTCATGGGCAAGATGAGCCCCTTGCCACCACAATCTTCTTCGCGGCGAATGGTAGAACAGTAGCCACCGAAGACGGGAAGGAAAAATTATTGCAAGGTGGGAATACAAGAGACTTGGCTGCAACAGTTCTAACTGCACTTGGCCTGAACCCATCCATTGGAGATTCTCATGTCATTGACGGTATGTTCATACCTCAAACCGAACAGAAACAATCGGGTGCTGCGGACTTGCGATTCACAAAATTAGTTGATGCTGCTACACAAAAGGTTAACGGTTATGAAGTATCAATCAACAATGCGACTTCAGATGTGACAGCCATCGATTTGAATGTAGACTCCAGCAGTCTCATCTTCTCATCGATTGAACCGGCTCAACCTGGCGTTAAGATTGTGCACAAAGAGACGGTTAATGGAATGACAAGAATCATTCTAACCTCAACGAATGGCATTCAAGCAGATGCTCCGATTCTTAAGCTACGAGTATCATCACAAGAAAAGGCTACTGCTGTACAAATTACGCAAGCGATGATTGCAGATGCGAAAGGGCATGAAACGATGCCGAATTTGACCACTGCAACTAAAGAAGTACAGATCTCTCAGGCAACACTAGTAGATCTTCAAGTAAACGGTCAATCGTTGATCGGCTTCACACCGGATCAAATGAACTATGCGATTCGTGTACCGAATAATGTTTCGGTCGCAGAGGTCACTTATAAGGTAGCAGATCCTTTACTAAGCGTTCATGTCATAGGTGGTAAATCTCTGCAAGTAGGCGAGAATCTGGTGGAAGTGCATGTCCAAGCTCCAGACGGCAGCTCGAATGTGTATACCATTATCGTCATCCGTGAGTCAGAATCCTTACCTAACCAAATTCTGCTGTCCGATCTACGAATGAATGGGGAAACTCTACCAGCTTTTGCACCTAGTACGTTGAACTATAACGTAACGGTTCCCTATAGTACGTCGGTAACGGATATTACCTATACGGCATACGATCCGACTAGCGTAGTTAAGATTACGGGTAGTGGAGCCCTTGAGGTTGGTAGGAACGTCGTGAAGGTTACCGTGACAGCTCAAGACGGATTACAAAATATTTATACGATCATCATTACGCGTCAGCCTGAAGCGGAGTCTTCAAGCAATGCAGATCTGGTAGATCTTCGCGTTAATGGAACTACGATTCGTGGATTTGCCTCTGGGCAATACAACTACGAACTGACTGTACCTTACTCGACAACCGTTACGCGAGTAACCTATACAGCAGCGGATCCTATGGCTACTGTATCGATAACAGGCAGTGGAGATTTACATGTCGGCACTAATATGATCACCGTAACTGTGACAGCTCAAGATGGAACCAAACAGATTTACACTATTTCTGTTATGCGCGAAAATGATACCTCGACAACACCACCAACGGGTGGGGGGAACCCAGGATCAAGCGTTACGCCGCCAGTGGTGGTGAAGCCGGAGCTGCCTGCAGGGGCGGTTGTTATCCCAGATGAACTCTTAACGAAGAGTGCTGAAGGAAACATCATTTTGCAGCTTCAAGCGGATAAGAATCAAGTTATGATTCCGATCGATCAACTCGATCAGATCGGCAATAGGGATCTAGAGATTCAAGTGAATGGGGTTCGTGCCGTTATGTCCTCCAAAGTATTGAATGAGCTTCGTAAGCTTCTGCCATCAACTGCGAAGACAGCAACAATACTTTTGAAGATGGAAGCCATTCAATCGAGTCAACTTACAATAACTCCACCGTATTCACGGGTTAGTGACATCATGGACTTCTCATTACTCATGTCAGATGAGTCCGGTAATAAATATTCACTGAAGCAATTCCCTGTACCCGTGAAGATAACACTACCGATTCTAAATGGAACCAATCCAGCTCTAGCGGGTATTTATCGTATTGAGGAAAATGGAAGCTTTACCTATCTAGGGGGGACGATGAATCCATCCAAAACCAGTCTTACCGTAGATTTAAATCATTTTAGCCAATACGTTGTTCTTTCGTTCCAAAGCAGCTATCGAGATGTACCTGAAAGTCACTGGGCATACAAGACTATTCAGGAACTATCTGCTAAACAAATTGTGAAGGGACAATCTGACTCTATGTTTAACCCATCGGGTTCCATCACAAGAGCAGAATATGCAGCTCTCCTCAGCAGAGCGCTTTCCTTAACTGCGAATCGTCCGACTTCATTCCAAGATGTAGTCGCTGGATCGTGGTACGAAGAGGCGGTCAATGCAACCTTTGAAGCAGGTATTATTCAAGGCGTATCCGAGGATCGTTTTGACCCTAATCAACAGATTACCCGTGAGGAAATGGCAGCTATGCTGGTAAGAGCCTATGCATATCGTACGGGCGTTAAGCCGGAAGCAAGCTCATTCCATGCGACTAATGACAGCTCTAAAGTTAGTTCTTGGGCAGTAACCTATGTACAAGGTGCGCTAGAAGCTATGCTTCTGACGGGTCATCAGGATGGTAACTTCCTTCCGCAATCGATGACAACCCGTGCCGAGGCAGCTCAAAGTATTTCAAATCTACTTGCGAAATTCTAAAATGAAATTGTAAGTTCCCTACATGAAAAATCCCCTCAATTTAGACAATGCTTAGACATCTTATCGAGGTCTGAGACGTTGTAAACTTTGAGGGGATTTATTCATGTTATACCTTAAAATTTCAATTGGCTTCCGCAGGACTCGCGCACAACAAGCACTGGCTCCACAACAAATGAACCGCCACCTGACTGATTGTTAATCAAGTCATAGAGCATATGGGCAGCGAGGATACCAAGTCGTTGTTTGTTCTGACGGATGGTAGACAGTCTTGGTGTAGTATATTTGCAGGCTTCGATGTCATCACAGCCGATGATGGCGATATCCTCAGGGACCCGGAGGTCATGTTCTTTTAATGCACGGATGGCTCCTAAAGCCAGCAAATCAGAGGCAGCAAAAATGGCCTTTGGTAAACTGCCGCTTTGAATTAATTGTTGCATAGCTGTATACCCGCTGGACTCAAAGAAATCGTCGCCATGTACAAACCAACGCCGGTTCAAAGGGAGACCGAAACTTTCGATAGCTTTGGTATATCCTGCTTCCCGTAGATTGGATATTTCTGAATCCGCGGCACTTCCTATAAAACCAAGCTCCCTATAACCAAGAAGGTAAAAATGCTCTACGACCTTAGAGGATATTTGGAAGTTATCTGACATAACAAAGCCTGACTTCTTCCCTTTTAGTTCGAGATCTACCCCGATACAAGGGATACTGCTCACGTCCAGATCGTGGATCGTTGGCTCCATCTTCTGTCCAGATATAATGACACAGCCATCCACATTAAAATGAACAGCGCGCGCGAAGTAATCTCCGCTGCTAATAAATTTTTCGTTCGAAAAGAAGATGAGATCGTATCCCAGTACACCCATTTGTTTCTTGAAGGAGTTTAATACCTCAACGAAAAAAGGGTGCGTAAATTCTACATTAAGCTCACCCGCAAAAATCACACCGATCAGATTCGATTTTTTGGTTGCAAGTGTCTTGGCGGAGTTGGATGGTGAATATCCAGTTTGCTCGATGATCTCCAGGACTCTTTTCTTGGTCTTTTCCGAAACATCGCTGTAATTATTCATAATTTTCGAAACGGTCGAGACAGAAACGCCTGCCATTTCGGCAATCATTTTGATATTCATATGTAGTATAAGCCACCCTCCGCTTAATAGTTGGAATATGGGGGAAAGACTGTAGTAGAGCGGTTATTTATGAGTTTTTTTGAATGGAGTGAAGAGTAAAACAGTTGTTTTAAGTCTATTCTTATTACCGAAACAAGTCAAACGGATATTTTAATACTGAGATATATTCCGAAAAAAATAATGTAAAAAAATTCAAAATTATATCTTTACAAATATGAAAATCTAAGCAACAATAACATTGTCGAAACCGATTTCGATTCTTCGCTTGAATTACGAATATTACGAAATTCGAGGAGTGATGTTTAGGATGAAGAGGAATTTCACGGCAGCAATAGCTGCTATGCTCCTTGTCACCGGGCTGCTATCACCGGTTGGGAGCATGAATGCTTCAGCGGCAGAGCCATTAAAGGGAAACTCACCTGATTCAGCGGCAACGAAAGTGGAAAATGAAACAATCGATGTATTGAAAGCGTTTACGGATGTATCTCCAAGCCATTGGGCTGCAGGTCCATTACAGCGTTGGAGCGCAAATGGGATTATAAGTGGATATGACGATGGGTCGTTTCGACCGGGTAAGGAAGTCACAAAGGCAGAGTTCGCAGCTATTATGAATCGTATATTTAATTATCAGGAGCAATCGGATAAGCTTCCAGCGGATGTGCTGGCTACAGACTGGTATAAGAGTGAAATTGCCAAAGGGATTACAGCTGGATATTTAAGCAGTGATAAGAATAACAATATTTATCCTTCACATGCGCTTTCGCGTGCTGAGGCGGCACTATCCTTGGAGAAAGTGTTTCGTTTCAATACGGACAAAAGCAGTACGGCAGCATTCACTGATCTGAACGGAGTCAATGATGAAACTGCGAAAGCGATAGTAGCCCTAACGAGTGCTGGCTTTATTAAAGGTTACCCTGGAGGTTTGTTTAAGCCTGAGGGCGGAATTACACGTGCAGAGCTTGCTCAGCTTGCTGATCGAATGGTTTCGGGACTCATCTTAAAATCTGGAGAGACTTCGCTTGGAACAGTAAAGGGCAATGTAATCATTAATCATGCCGATGTGGTTCTTAAAGATACTGTCATCCAAGGCAATCTTTATTTAACGGAGGGGATTGCCGAAGGGAATGCGAAGCTTGAAGGTGTAAAGGTAACAGGGACTACGTTTGTACGCGGAGGCGGTGAGCAGAGTATTGGCTTACACAATACTTCTCTTGGGCCGCTTCAAGTAGCTAAACCTAACGGGAAGGTTCGAATTTATGCCAGCGGTTCAACAGCTGTGGGTACTGTGCAGCTGCAATCCGGAGCTATCTTGGAAGAGAGTAGCGATCTTACGGGAGTAGGCTTTGGGGATGTTGAGATGGACGTCGTTCCTCATATTATCTCACTTCGTGGGATATTTGCAGCGGTTCGCTCGGCAGACTCAGCAGTCAGCGGTTCTTTGCTAAGAATCTCAGGAACTGTTGCCAGTCTTACGGTGGGCAGCTCAACGCAATTGACTCTGGAGAACAATGCACAGGTGGTCGCGTTAATCCTGACTGCGAGCGCTGGAGGCACAACGTTTCAAGGTAGCGGTAGCGTAACCTCAATAGATAACAAAGCCGATGGAGTAACGATTGGTGGCTCGCCATTAAAGAAAGGAAACACTAGTAAAACGACACTGCCAGTAGCAACTTCAGCCTCAAGCAGTTCTGGTAATGGAGGTCCAATATCAACGCCAACCTCTACACCTGAAGCAACAGCTACAGCAACTACTACACCAACCGAAACACCAACACCAACACCAACACCAACACCAACACCAACACCAACACCAACACCAACACCGACACCGACACCGACACCAACACCGACACCAACGCCAACGCCAACACCAACACCAACACCAACACCAACACCAACGGCAACACCAACACCGACACCGACACCGACACCGACACCGACACCAACACCAACACCAACACCAACACCAACACCAACACCAACACCGACACCGACACCGACACCGACACCGACACCAACACCAACACCAACACCAACACCAACACCAACACCAACACCAACGGCAACACCAACCAATGATCCGTGGACGCTGGTTTGGGGAGATGAATTCAATGAAGGAAGCATTGATCCTACGAAATGGACCTATGACCTTGGAGATGGTTCGCAATTTAACAATCCAGGTTGGGGCAACAACGAGAAGCAATGGTATACAAGTGATGAGAAGAACGCAAAGGTACAGGATGGTAATCTAGTGATTACCGCGCGTAAAGAAGCAGTAAGTGGCAAGGAGTACACTTCTTCGCGACTTAAAACGAAAGGTCTGTTTAGCAAGAAATATGGGAAATTCGAGATTCGGGCTAAAGCGCCTACCGGAAAAGGGTACTGGCCAGCGATCTGGATGCTGCCGGAGAACTACGAGTACGGAAATTGGGCTTCCTCTGGTGAGCTTGATATTATGGAGGGCTGGGGCAGCCGTCCTAATACGGTAGCGGGTACCATTCATTACGGCGGCGAATGGCCTAACAATGTATACTCTGGCAAAGAGTACGTGTTCCCGGAAGGCTCCACGATAGAACAATTCCATACGTACTCCATTGAGTGGGAACCGGGAGAAATTCGCTGGTATGTAGATGGTGAGCTGTTCTTGACCAAAAATGACTGGTACAGCATCAGCAATGGCCAGCCTGCGAATAATGCTTATCCAGCACCGTTCAATCAGGAGTTCCACCTGCTGTTAAATCTGGCTGTCGGCGGCAACTTCGATGGTGATCCAACACCAGAAACCGTGTTTCCAAAATCGATGCAGGTTGATTATGTCAGAGTCTATGAACTGACAGGCCGAGAGTATCGTGAGCCGGTACCAGTTACGCTGGATAAGGAGCCTTACTTGGAAGGCTCAAAGCTAGCACTTCCTGACGGAAACCTTGTCTATAACAACAACTTCACGGAGCAGGTCCCGGGAGATGATGGAATGGGCATACCGAATACTTCACACTGGGTTTTGTTTAAAGAACCAGGAGCTGATGCTACAGTTTCCACTGTACCGATTGGAGGACACAACTTCCTAAAGGTAAATATCAGTAATGCTGGGGGCAATGCCTACTCCGTTCAACCTCAAGCGATTGTATCCGTTGCTAAAGGTAGATTCTATAAGCTCAGCTTCGATGCCAAAACAGATGTGTCACGTAATATTAGTGTTAAATTAACGGGGGGAGAATCACGTGGCTTTGCGGCTTATTCTCCAGCGCTTAAGGCAGAGCTGACTTCCGAGATGTCCCATTACGAAACGATGTTTCAAATGAAGGACAACTCTGACATTGCAGCACGGATAGAGTTCAATATGGGAACTAACGCTTCACCAGTTTGGTTAGGTAATGTCCGTCTGGAAGAGGTAGATAGTATTCCTTTTGATCATGATGGAATAAAAACACCGCTCGGTAGCGGTAATCATCTGTACAATGGCACTTTCGATCTTGGTGAGCCCAATCGGATGAGCTATTGGCACGTAGAAACAGCCAATGGTACAACGTCCACTGCCAATGTAGATGATACAGGAAAGCTGAATCTGCAGATTGGCGGCAGCGAAAGTGGCGAAGTTCGATTGCTTCAGAAGGGAATTCAGCTCATACAGGGCCAAGATTATGAGCTTACCTTTAATGCTGCAGTATCCTCTGCACGTACTGCCACAGTTCAGCTTCTTGGAAAAGACGGCAGCGTACATGCGCAGCAGTCAGTTAATTTAGCCCAAGGTGAACAACAAATAAAAGCAGTCTTCACCAACCTTGCAGGTACAACGGATCATGAGGGACAATTTGTGTTACTTCTGAACGGTGCTACCGGTACAGTCATCTTGGATAACTTCAAGTTGCTGCGCACGAGCTTTTATTATGATCCATCACTTGTCTACTACCCGCTTGTGAATGGTGAATTCAACACTGAATTTCATGCCTGGGATCGGCTGTTGACGGAGCAGGGCGGACAGAGCACTGCTACTGCTACAGATGGAACAGCGAAGTTTAACATTACGAATACGGGTAGCCAGCCATATTCCGTGATGTTGTTTCAAAATAACTTGAAAGCTGCAAGCGGAATAGATTATGTGCTAGAGTTTGATGCCAGTTCAACCATTGCCCGAAAAATCGGTGTGAATGTTGAAAATGCGTCTTATCAGGCTTCGTTTACAAAAATTGTAGAGCTCACACCAGCAACGAATCATTACACATTCGAATTCCGTCAAGGCAGTAAGGACACATTGTCACTTAAATTCCTGCTTGGAAAGGTTGAGGGAATTAGTATTCCTCAAAGTCATGATATTATCATCGATAATGTGAAATTTGAAATCAAAAATGCACCGGCCAAACCGCAGGAATTACTAAGCGATAGCAGCAATAACAGAGTTTCGCAGCCGATTGAACTAACCTTCATAGACCATGAGGATTGGAGAAAGAAAATCATTGCAGTGAAGGTTACTGGTATAACACTTGAAACCGAACAGTACACCATTGAGCCTGGAAAAATCACAATCGATGCAGCAGTATTTCCATCCGAGGGCAGCTATACAATCACTGTAGAAGCTGACCATTACGCAAATGCATCTGTGCTTCAGACGATACTTGCTAACGATAACAATCTAGTCATAAATGGCTCGTTCGGCAGTGGTAAGACGGGTTGGTCTACATGGTCTGGAGAAGGTGGTGTTTCTGCGTTTGAGGTAAAGGATGGCGTGGCAGAAATCTTGATTACGTCGGCAGGATGGGAGGCGTGGCATACACAATTCTACCAAGAGGGTATCCCACTGGAAGGCGGAAAAACGTATGAGGTGAGCTTTAAGGCGAAATCAACGGTTCCGCGGCAGATCATCCTAGAATACTCCAATACTTCTGCAGCTTCCGCTCAAGCTAAGTTTGATATTACTGCCGATTGGGCAACGTATGGCGCACAATTTACGGTGTCCAACAGCAATCCGCTGAAGCTGAATTATCTGATCGGCAAATCGCTGGGCACTGATCCTACGGCTAACAGTACGCCACATACGATTTCTTTTGACGATATTGTGGTCCGGGAGGTACAAGGTGGTCCGCCAGTGAACCCACCAAGCGGTACGCTGGATAATGGAACCTTTGATGTGGATTCTAAAGGGTGGAGCCAGTATTTTGATGGAACTGGATCTGCTGCTGTAAAAGATGGGGAATTTGCGATAGATCTGACGGGCACAGGGCAAGCTGCTTACAGCGCACAAGTGGATTATGAAAACCTGAAGCTTATTCAGGGAAAGACGTATACCTTGAAGTTTAAGGCCCGTTCTACGGTAAACCGTAATATTCAGGTAGCTGTGGAGCATAAAGGCGGGGATTACAACAAATATATGGAAGCTGAGCTTATAGCTTTGACCCAAAGTATGAAAGAATTCAGCTACACATTTACCATGAACGGTGCTACAGACGCAGGCGCTCATTTGGTATTTTTACTAGGGCTTATTGATGGAAACAGTACGGAGACGAATAATGAAATTAGTGCGGGCAGCACGATCTATTTGGATGATGTAAGCTTAATCGAAGGTTAAACGAAAAAAACGGCAGTGTTTTCCTTTTTACAGGAGCACTGTCGTTTTTTGTTTTGGAATTAAGATTCTTCTTTAGGGATAAATTCGAAGATCTTACCATTCTCAAAGGATTCTATTAATTTTAGCAACCAGCGGTAGTAATTAATGGATTCGGTAATCTTCTCTTCATCTGTATTTAAGAGCTGCATAAGTTTACTATCGTCACTATACTCTTTTTTCATATCGTTAATTTCTGCAAGTGATTTCGCTAGTGAGATCATATTTCCTTCGACGGCTTTTCTCCATTTAATAGAGAAGTAATCACTGAAGTTCTGATGCCAGTCAGGCACAGTGGTAAACAGGTCTTTGCGAGTCCCTCTCCCCCAAACTTTATCGATCATTTTCAGATCTAGGAGGGTACGGACTCCCGTACTCATGGACGTTTTGCTCATTCCCATTGTTTTGCTAAGCTCGTCCAGTGTCACTGGACCTTGATTGAAATACATATAACCGTATAAATGCCCAATGGATAAAGTGATGCCGTATAGGTCCATATTTTTACCGATAGAGTCTATCACGCGTTCACGGGCCTTACTAATCTTCTCTATTTGTTCGGGTGTTAACCCTTCTAAATCGTTCATGATGTCCCTCCTGAGGAATAGGTCGATAGACTGCTGCAACCTTATACAATGTATTGTAATCAAATCCCCCTCCATAAGTAAAGAAATCATGAAGAAAGGAATTTGGTGTAAAACAGAGTATTCTATACATAAAGTACGTAAAGTTAAAACTGTACACTAAATTTTATCCGTATATGGTGTTTGCATGAATTTTCAATAGTCCGGTACACTACTATAAGTGAACTAAACCCGGATATATTTTCGGGAGAAGGAGGACGGCATGGCTATTATAGAGGTGAAAAAGCTAACCAAAGTATTCGGTCATGATGCGGGAAAGGCGATTCCATTATTAGAGCAAGGGTGGTCGAAGGAAAAGATCGCTCAGGAATTAAAGTTGACGGTCGGAGTCAACAAAGCCGAATTCAGCATTGAAGAAGGAGAAATATTCGTCATTATGGGATTGTCCGGCAGCGGTAAGTCAACGTTGGTTCGTTTATTGAACCGTTTGATTGAGCCTACAGGGGGACAAGTCCTTTTTAAAGGAAAAGACGTTGTTAAAATGAACCCGGAGGAGCTTCGGCAATTTCGGCGCAAGAACATCGGCATGGTGTTTCAGAAGTTCGCATTGTTTCCACACCGGACGGTATTGGAGAATGCGGAATACGGACTTGAGGTTCAGGGCGTAGATAAAAAGAAGAGAACTGAACGGGCCATGGAGGCATTGCATCTAGTGGGTCTAAAGGGATGGGAGAATCATCGCCCGGATCAACTCAGCGGAGGGATGCAGCAGCGTGTAGGACTAGCAAGAGGACTTGCTAATGACCCTGATATCCTGCTCATGGACGAAGCCTTTAGTGCACTGGATCCGCTGATCCGTAAAGACATGCAGCAGGAGCTGCTGGAATTGCAGTCCAGAGTGAAGAAGACGATTGTGTTCATCACTCATGATCTAGACGAAGCCCTGCGGATTGGTGATCGGATTGCATTGATGAAAGACGGTGTTATCGTGCAGATTGGTACGCCGGAAGAGATTCTCATTCAACCTGCCAATAAATATGTAGAGCGGTTCGTGGAGGATGTGGACTTGTCCAAGGTGCTAACAGCAGCTCATGTGATGCGGCAACCGGAAACGGTTAGACCTGAGCGTGGACCTCGGGTAGCACTTCAATTAATGCGTGATAGCGGCATATTCAGCTTGTATGTGGTAGACAAAGAAAACAAGCTCTTGGGTGTTATTACAGCTGAGGACGCAGCACAGGCACTAAAGGATAATAAATCCATCCTAGAGGTTACACGGCGGGAGATTCCTCGTGTATATCCAGAAACGCTGCTCAATGATTTCTTTGAACTAATATCTGAGACACATTTGCCTGTAGCCGTCGTAGATGAAGCGGATAAATTAAAGGGCATTGTGATTAAGGGAGCCGTTCTTTCCGCACTCGCGGGTAACGCGGTACCGGAAGGAGAAGGATCTTAATGGACATTCCAAAACTGCCTTTAGGAAAGGCCCTCGAGTGGTTGGAAAACTGGCTAACTACGTATTGTGGCCCCTTGTTTGACTTTATCGCTACAATAATCGGTGGAATGGTTTCTGCAATTGAAGGTGCGCTGACCTTCCTGCCTGCATTAGTGCTTATCGTACTTATTGCAGCTTTGTCTTATTGGATTGGGAAATGGCGCATGGCTTTATTTGCGGTAATCGGACTGCTCTTAATCGATAATCTCGGATTATGGGGACCTTCGATGCAATCTTTAGCCCTTGTTCTAACCGCCTCGATATTGGCTGTAGTAATCGGCGTACCGATTGGTATTTTGTGTGCGCAGAGAAATGCGGTTAGAAATACAGTTACGCCTATTTTGGACTTTATGCAGACGATGCCGGCATTTGTGTATTTATTGCCAGCGGTATCTTTTTTCTCACTTGGGGTAGTTCCAGGTGTAATTGCATCGATCATCTTTGCGATTCCACCGACAATTCGTTTGACCAATCTCGGTATTCGTCAGGTTTCAGAGGAGTTAGTTGAAGCAGCCGATGCTTTCGGTTCAACACCAACTCAGAAGCTGGTTAAATTGCAGCTGCCGATCGCACTGCCAACGATTATGGCAGGCGTCAATCAGACGATTATGTTATCACTCTCGATGGTTGTCATCTCATCTATGATCGGTGCGCAAGGTGTAGGTGCCTATGTATACCGCGCGGTATCGCAGGCTAAGACAGGAGATGGGTTCGAGGCGGGGATTGCTATCGTTATTATAGCTATTCTACTCGACCGTTTAACGCAGAACGCACTAAAACCAAAACAGAGATAGGGGGTTTAAATAGATATGAAGAAAAAAAATATAGGTATATTCCTGTTAGTGATTATGATGATTACTGTTATTGCCGGATGTTCATCCACTAGTAAAGAAAAAGTGAAATTGGCATATGTGGCATGGGATTCCGAAATTGCGAGTACTTATGTTGTTAAAGAAGTACTTGAAACTAAGCTTGGAGCTACCGTTGAAATGCTACAGGTAGATGCAGGCCCAATGTGGGCAGGGGTTGCTGATGGTAGTGCGGATGCTATGGTCGCAGCTTGGTTACCAAGCACGCATGCAGCTTATTTAGAGAAGTATGGTTCGAAAATCGAAGATTTAGGTGCTAATTTGAACGGAACTAAAGTTGGTTTAGCGGTTCCAGCGTACATGGATATTAATTCTATTGAAGACTTGAAGAACAGTGACCTGGCAGGTAAATTGAGCAATCGAATTATCGGAATTGAGCCTGGTGCTGGTATTATGACGACGACTGAAAAGGCTATTGCGGAATATGGTCTTAGTGAATATACGCTTCTAGAAAGTTCATCGGCAGCGATGGCTCAGGAGCTGCAAAAAGCCTATGACAACAACGAGCCTATCGTTGTAACGGGTTGGACACCACACTGGATGTTCGCCAATATGGACCTGAAATATCTGGAAGATCCAAAAGGTGTATATGGTGCGGATGAGCAAATCCATACGATGGTTCGTCAAGGTCTGAAAGAAGACATGCCGAATGTCTATAAGTTCTTGGATCAATTCGAGTGGACAGCAGAAGACATGGCGAAAGTAATGGTTGAGGTTCAAGGTGGGAAGTCACCAGAAGAAGCTGCTAAAACTTGGGTAGAAAACAACCCGGATAAAGTGAATGCATGGATTCAAGGTGTAGAATTGTAAGTAGATAGAATTCTGTGGTATGATGTGAAGAATCAATGGATTACAAAAGTGTAACTTGTACGCTAACCACTGTTCTTTACAAATGCACTTCATAAGCAAAATCATTCAATAAAACACCCCGGAAGGGGTGTTTTTCTTGGGAATATAAGCAAAGTATTCAAAGGTATATCTATACTTTGCTTATATTTTAATGCTCACACTTATGCTTTAGCGAAGTAAATCAGGAGGCAGCTGCTGCAAGGAGTCAAGAGAGGAGACTGCTTCATGACAGAGACCATAAATACCTGGATAGATTGGCTGCTGCAAACGCTTGGCCTTAGTGGACCCTCTATTTTATTTGTGACGATTCCATTGGCGCTGTTGCAGAGTATATTAGGATTTTTTCCGTTCGTAATTTTGATTGTCCTCCATGTGTCAGTATTTAACGTTATTGGAGGTATGATAATTAGTTGGCTGGCTTGTAATCTGGGTGGAATACTGATGTACTTCCTCATTCGACGATACCTTTACAATTGGTTTGATCGAAAATGGAGGTCCAAGCTGAAAAGGTATGACAAATGGCAGCGTTACTTGGACCGATATGGAATTTGGACGCTGGTCCTTCTACGTACGATTCCCATTATTCCGAACAATGTAATCAATTTTATGTCCGCTGTTTCACCGATAAAAGCATCATCTTTTATTTGGGGAACCGTGCTTGGGAATCTGTCTTACATTTGGCTATTCGGTACGATCAGCTCAAGTCTAATTGTCCCTAGGGAAGAATGGAATGGATATATTACTTGGTATGCCGTGTTTATCGCTATTCTAATCGGTATCTTTATACGGCGGCACTGGGACCATCTACAGGAAGATAAACGGAGTAGAATGCACTAATATTAATTGATCATCAAATAAATGAAGAACGTTTCTTTGGCATTATCCGCCGGAGGGAACGTTCTTCTTTTTTGTCTTCTTTCCGAATACCTTAAACTAAGTGGAGGTGGCTTGACCTCTACGTAAGGTGGGAGGGACTATCGCAATGGGGAGATTAAGAAAATGGGGGAACCGAGGGCTAAGATTACCTGATCTAGGTCAGCTTCGGCTGCCAAAAATAAATGGGGGCGGGACGCCGAGGTTCTCTGGAAGAAGCTCCGCGTTCAAGTCAAAACCTAGTAGGGCAGCGGCAAGACCACAGAATGCACGCTTTGAAGCTAAGCGAAGTAGAAGTCATATGAGATCATCCAGTAGGGCAGAGAGAAAGATGACCGTTTCCGGCGGAAACACGCGTAAGCCAAGAAGCCGGCGCAAATTTTGGTTGATTGCATCCTTGGTATTGATTGTGCTTGTGCTACAAGCACTGCGATACGTGGAGCTGCACATGAAGCCACCTATCTTGCATTTAGCGCAAATTCGTGTGAAGCAAATCGCAACAGAGTCGATAAATAAAGCGATTACTTCACAAGTTGCGAACGGAGGAAATGCGGAGGAACTGATTGATTGGAAGACCGATAAGAACGGGAAAATATCAGGCTTTATGTTGAACTATGCGGAGCATATGCGTATTACTTCGCAAGCAGCAGAGGTAATCCAGACCACGTTGCAGGATTTGCATAATCAGACAGAATATATTCCGCTCGGTCAGGCACTAGGTAGTCCTCTCATCGCCTCTTATGGACCTGATATCCCGATCAAGATTGAACCGCAAGGTGCTGTTAAGGTTGAACTCAGCACTCGCCAGCAAAATGCCGGAATTAATATGATTTTAGTTGAGGTCTATATCCATATTGTTACGGAGGTAGCGGTGGTTATTCCTTTTGACATGGAACCCCAAGTAGTGGATACGGAAATTCCTGTGTCATATTTGATGGTCGTCGGAGACGTGCCTATGTATTACTACGATAATCAGGGTCAGCCTGTCGGAGCTAATGGCAGCAGTGCCCCGGGAATTGCTATTCCTGCACCATCTGTAAGTGGAGATAAAAATGGAGTATCAGATCAGAGCAAGGATACCCCTGGGAATAGCCAAGAGGATAGCAATTCATCACCAGCTGCACCCAATTCTTCGAATACAGGCGCAGCTCATACAGAAGAAGGCGGCAAAGGTGTAAATGGAGGGAATTAAGGGATATCGTGCTTAACCGCTCATAGACTATAGGTAGAGTTGCTTTAAATAAATGGAGCGTGAGTCCAAATGTCACATGAATCGCTGAATATGGAACGCTTGGCAGGGAGATATGGTTTCCTTGAACGTGCCGGACTTTTACCCTTGCCAAGTGAAGATGGGATTTCTATTGTAGTTGAGCTTAGCCGTATGGAATGTGCCAGGGTCTGTTTACCCCTGCTGCTGCGCCACTCAGGAGTGGCTGTGCGCATTATTGCTGTTTCAATGACGCCCGATTTCCCCATGGAGGTATTAGCAAGACAGTTCTCGCCAGAGGAACCAGTGCTCTTCCTACCCTATGAGAAGGAGGAGTATATGCCGAACCTAGCTCTGGCCCATATCGAGACCACCTTTGCTGTTCTGCTTGAAGATTCGATTATGGTATCGCCTGGCTGGTTAAGCGAGTTAATGTGGGCTTCCTTTGATGATGCTTCCGTTAGAGTCATTGCTCCGCGTTCTTCTACCGAGAGAGGGGAAGGGAAGAAACGGCTTCACTTTGGTACTCATCATGAATTAGCTGAGCATGTAAGCTACAGTCTTGGGCGGTATCAAGGCGAATGGCGCGAGGTGGAAGTGCTAACCGGATCTTGTCTTCTATTCACTAAGGAATTGATTCAGCGAATTGGCGGCTTTGACACCTCGCTTCAAGCGCGGCATCTCATGATAGCTGACTGGTGTCTCCGAGCGCGGCAGATTGGAGCGAAACTGGCACTGAGTGAAGCTGTGTATGTTCATGCTATCCAGTCACTGGATAGATACCTGAGAACGAAGGACGAATCCAAACAGACGAATGGCTGGCAGACATACTACAAGAAATGGGCACTTGAAAGCGGGATAGAGAACGAAGGACTTTTAGTACCACCTACTGAATCCTTAAAATTTCCACAGCCGGTTATACCATTGGGCAGGATACCCTTAGCTTCTCCGTTGGTAACGGCCTTAGTGTATTGTGATGAAGCTTGGGATTGTGATGAGCTGAAGGAGCAATGGATAGCTGCACGGGAGCAGCAGAGCTACAAGTATATTCGCTGGATTTGGATCAGAGATACTTTGGTGGACGCTGCTCCTGAGTTTCCGGTTAGCGAACATGATGTAGTGATAACGGTTCATGGTGAGGATGTATGGCTACGGGCGTTAAAGAACGCATCTGCATTATATGAGAGTGAGATCATTCTGTATTTGTCCACTTCTATCCAATATGAGAAACATTATATTGAGCGGGTGGTGAAGGCCATAACCCAAGGCTCCGCTGATCTGATCGTAAGTTTATCGACTGAAATGGAGGAAGCGGGGGTTCATTTGCTTTCAGGGGGAGATTCAGCGCTCACGCTACCTCTTGAACGTGTTGCTTACAAAGGAGGGATCGTGCCTGGGATGATTAGCAATAGGAAGCTTACTTCCCGTCAATTGCTGCTTCACCCTAATGCTTCTCTGGTAATAGGCTATATTGGGGATTTGTCCGATTCCAAGGAGGCACACCCATGAAATATTTAATTCTAAGCGGAGGTTCTTGGGAGGACTACGAATATAAAAGATTGCTAGAGCTTCTTCCCGACCGGGAAGGGGTCTGCTTTGCTGGACGAATGACCAGTGAGCAGCAGACTAACAATCAGATTAGGGCAGTTGCGGCTGCAGATATTTATTCTTTGAACATGAAGCAATACACGATTCTTGTCTCTTCTCCTTATTGGCTCACAGAGGTTCTCTCCTTGCAGGCAGCTTATGTAGTGGCTCTGCTAGAACGTTGCCCGGAAGAAGAAAAGAAGTGGTTATGGGATAAATACAGCGGTTTGCTTGGCGCAAAGGCTGACCTTGTAGCCACCCGATCTGAACGGATATATCTAGAGCAGAGCTTACGCAGGGAAGGTGTGCTCTATCTCGGCGGGGATCAGCAGGAATCCTATGGAGCTACCTTTCAGGGAGATCGGCTGTATTTTCTTACGGATTATGAGGTACTGTGGAGGAAGGCCATAGTGAACTTGTGGCAGGATTCAACGATATCACCTGCTAATTGGGTTACTATACAGCTTGAGTTGCGGGCGGATTATTACATTTCCATGTGTGCTAAGCTGCCCAGTCAACCTGTTGTACATTACTTGGCAGCTTCCTATCTGTACTTGTTGGGGGATCCCGTAGCAAACCGCTATCTGACGCAATCCTTTGAGCTCATGGTGCTGTATGAATATTTAGATTGCCTTCATTCACATTTTCGCTTTTTTTCGGCTATAGAGGGTAAGACTGGGGATTTGGAAACAGCTGTTCAACAATATACGATTACGGCATTTACAGCTGAGGAGAAGCGGGATGCGGAAAGACTGCGGGGCTGGCTTCACTCCGGGCAGTACGAACTTGTCCGGGCAGAGCTGTTTCGCTTGAATGAGGATGAAGCTGCGGCAGTACGAATTCTGAGTTCGCTCACTACCTCAGAGGCGAAGCTGTTATTGATTCAGAATTATATTCGGACCTTCCAATGGGAAAAAGCGCTAGAGCTTCAGCAAGATTTGGAGGGAAGTGTAGATGGGGTTATAGAAGGCACAATACACTTGCTACATGGCAGACGGCATGAGGCTATACGCAGCTTCTTGAATGCGGCAGGGCAAGACAATCAGGCGTGGCCGCTTTTATCAGAGATGGCAGATCTAGAAGAGGCGGTAAAACGATTGAAAAGGAGAGTGGAGGGATGAGTAGTCATAGATGGCCTCTCCGCAAAACAGCAGGTAACCGCTTGACCGCTATGATGCAGGTTCGAAACGAAGCTGGAAGGTATCTGGAGCAGGTACTTGAAGAACTGAGTGAGTTTGTGGATGATATTGTAGTTGTTGATGATGGAAGTACAGATCATACGGCACAGTTATGTCGTTCTTTTGCCAAGGTTACGAAGCTTGTGACACTGGAGACCTCCTTGTTTAATCGGGAGTGGGAGCTAAGGCAGATATTATGGGATTTGGCGGTATCTACGAATCCGGATTGGCTCCTGTCTGTAGACGCTGATGAGTTCTATGAAGAGACAGCTAAACGGGAGATGAGACGGCTGATTGATCAGGATGTGTATGACTGGGTATCTTTCCGGCTATTTGATTTCTGGGGTGGTACCACCCATTATCGTGAAGATGAACATTGGAATATCCATACGAAGCATACTCGTACACTTGTCCGATATTTGCCGAATTTTCATTATTTCTTCCCGAAAATGGATCATCATGTTCCTAGGCTGCCGCTTTCTTACTCTGTATTACCGGGTTTTCTTGCCGAACTGCGGGTGAAGCATTATGGATGGGCGGTTCCGCCGGAAGAGCTTCGACTTAAATATTCGCGTTATATGGAGCTTGATCCAGAGGGGCGCTGGGGGAGTCTGGAGCAGTACCAGTCCATTCTAGATGCGCAGCCCCATTTGATCGAATGGAAAGAATAGCTCTGAAATCCGAATCTGCCAGTCGGTTAGGTCTGACTGGCAGATCTGACGAGCAGCCCCCATGGGATTTGAACTGAGGAAATCCCATGGGGATAAGCTTTTGCCGCGAGTATGAGCTTGTAGTATGAGAGACCGACTGCAGCGGTAGTTCCCCCGATTCTGCGCAAAGCCATTTCATCTGATTGAGCGATCTTTGGAGTTTCCCCACAGGAGCAAGCTATTGCCACATATAATAGCCATTCGGCACAGTCCGTCGAGGCATTATAATGAGGGGTTTGACTGAGATAGATGGAACACCACTGTTTCTTTACGGGGATAGGAGCCTCAAGCAATCCATAGTATAAGGGCTGCGGCAGCTTGCACCACTGGAATAAAGAGCCCTCTGATTGTCGATAAAGCGATAATACACTATCCCAAGCACCGACCTGAAGCAGCAATTGCATAGCGTAGCTCAGATCAGGAAGAGCAGGCTTAATGTCAGAACGACCTGTTAAGATATGATGAATTGTTAGCATCCCCGGTCTGTATGGCGATATGGAGATAAGCCACTTCATGGCTGATTCAGTATCTCCAGCACGGCAAGACAAAGCCCAGAGATAGCCGAGTATAGATGAACGTTCGGAGAGAATAGATGGATTATGAAGCAGCTGCTCAAGCGGTGCTAGGGTGTGTTCCCCCTCTTGCTGCTGAGTACAATCAAGGAAAGCCTGCACAATGGTTTGAACGGCTAACGGTAGCTGCGAAGCAAAAGAGAGAGTGACCAGCCATTCAAAGTCACGAGCATTGAGCGCCGCGGGCACAAGATAGCCTAAGGTAATTGGTGAGAGAGCGTGGATATGGCAGCGGGTCAATGCGATCATACTTAACCTCTCTCCGGATAGCAGGCTTAGTGGGACAAGCTGTTTCCACGCATCCGTATAATCTGGTTTGAATTGTATAGCATCCTCGTAGTGTTCCCGCGCGTTTGGATATAGAAATAACTTCTCGCATACTCTGCCCGCTAGTAGTTCTGTTCGATACGTTCCACTTCCCGAAGAAGATGGATATGGATGTGCTGTATCTCCGCTCTTCAGTGCTTGCTGCAAGAAGTGTCTAGCTTGTCTAAGCTGTCCTTGTTCGAGCAACAAAGCAGCATAGCCCTCTAATAAATCAGTGAAATCAGGAAACAATAAGCTCCCCGCATGAAAGACTTCCTCAGATTCCTGCTGCCTGTTACATCGTTGTAAGGCATAGGCAGTCTTTAGATAAATATCGGAGGCATACCCGGATTGGGTTGGAACATCAGCGAGTAATGGAAGAAGTACATCTGCCGCTGCATGATATTGTTCCTGTTGATAATGCTCTACCCCTAGTGCATAACGAAGGATTAGATGGTTCGGTTGAAGCTGCAGACCACTATTGATGAGAGCTAAATTGCGCTGGTATTTATTTTTGTGCTGTAGTTCATCCTCTAAATAACCGTAGTGATAAATACGCAATTCAGCGTAAGCGATCTCCCCCGCAGGAAGCTCCCAAATGCTGCTGGCCGTCTCCTCATGAATGATTCCACGAAAGATGATTCTTTTATCGTTTCTGAACAGGCGGCAGACATGATCGGTAACAAAATCCGCTTCAGGGGCGTCACCGATATAGTGGATAATGGGTAGGCAATATCCGTGAATATGCGCTGCGTCCAGCAGGTGCTGGAGCTGCTCCCTCCTCCAATGATCTACAGCCTCATCGGCATCAAGTACTAGAATCCAAGAGGAAGTTGCATGCTTCAGACTTAGGTTTCGTGCTTTCGAGAAATCATTCTCCCAAGTCATATCGATGATCTTTGCACCGAACTTAGTTGCTATGTCTATGCTATTATCCTCAGACCCGGTATCCACAATGATGATTTCTGATACGATTCCTTGCACAGAAGACAGGCATTTCTCCAGGTGGTTCGCCTCATTCTTAATGATCATACAAAGTGTGATATCGGGTGTGGTCATAGGAAACGTCCCTCCTATTCTGAAACTTTGGGAAGCGGAAGAGCTAGGCGTACTCTTTTGACCGCTGGTGAATAGGTAGCAGAAGAGGATAGTGAAGCAAGCAGACGATCCGCTAACAAAATTTGTGAACGCCCCTGCTCAGATGCTTGAATAAATGCCACTTCTATAGAAATGGGCTGCTCTGTGGCATTTATCAGCTGTGCGGCTGCTTCATTACATCCCTCACTCTGTAATAATTCTAGGAGAATCCTGTTCTTAGTCATTGTGTAGTCTGGCAAATGAGCGTGGAACCAAGCGTAAATCTCACTCTCACGACCTGCACATTTCAGGGCTCGCAGTAGCCGGGCAATGACGGGAGTAGGTTCGGGATCAAGCTGTGAGGTTTTGGTGTAACAAGCAATGGCTTCAGTCTCATCACCCATCTCTTCACATAGTTGACCCAGCATATAATACGTTAAATATGAACCGAGTCCAGCCTCAGTATGGTAGCCGGGAGGAGCAGCTCCGATGACCAGCGCTTGTAGCAATGCTACTTTGGCTTCTGCAAAGGCACCTAATTGTAAGAGTAGAGCCCCTTTGATATGAGCTAAGTCTGGGTAATCCGGATGTGAGCTAATCCCACGGTCACAAGCTGCAAGCGCCCCAGGATAATCTTTTAATTCTGCAAGCGAGCGAATTTTATATTTGTGCAGCAGGTGGATGTAACTTGTATCAGGCGGTGCCTCTTCTAGTGATTGTTGGATATGTTTTAGAGCAGGTTGATACTCCCCCAAACGCATATACTCAACAGCCATATTAAAATGGTGGAAAGGATCTTTAGGATTTAACCTTAGCTGCTCTTTCAGCAGCTCAACATTTCGTTTGATTTTATCTTTCTTGACGACTACCCCTTCTGCGTAACCATAATGATGGATGACTACAGTGGTCAAATGCATCGGTGCCTGGGGTGTAGCTGTTATGATAGCCTCAGCGATCTGTTCGTGAATGATACCACTAAACCGGTACTTAGGGCGATTACGAAACATCCGAATAATCGGATTGACGGTGATCGTCTGTGAAGCGGGGGTTAGCCCTTTATGATTATGAATGCGTAGGAAAAATGCCTCGTACTCCATATGCTCGGCACATAGCAGTAATTCTCCCTTGCTCTCCTCACTTAATTCCTCATCTCCATCTAGAACGAGAATCCAATGTCCATGGGCCTGCTGGAGACCTGCGTTGCGGGCAGCAGCAAAGTCGCCGCTCCAAGGGTGTTGTATGATTTTGGCTCCGAAGCTTAGGGCAATTTGAACTGAAGCGTCGGTGGATCCAGTATCGACTACAATGATCTCATCAACGACTCCGCGTACGCTTTTTAAACATTGGCTCAAGCTATCTCCTTCGTTCTTAACGATCATGCATAAGGAAATTAGTGGCTTTCTTCTTGAGCGGTTCATAGGGATGACCTCCCTTCGCTCTGACGGAAGCTCCACTGAGTGTGCCAAGGTGTACGATTCAGCAAGGTAATGGATTTACGGATAGCTCCGATATCCTCCTGCAATGGGCCATGAGCATGGGCATCCTTTAAACTTTGTAGAGCATCTTCCATACTCAGCTTCGCTTGCTGAAGATAACAGAGGGATAAGCCGATCCTTGCGGATTCATGCTCTGGCTCTTGTTCCAGCGCTTGCTGAAACCATTCACTGGCTTCGGAATAATGCCCTTTGTCAAAGATCATCTCACCAATATAAAAAAGCACGCTTGCATCGGCGATCTTATCACGAACAAGTACAATAAATTCCTCTCCTGCGGCCTGCCAATTCCCTTCTTTATATAATGCTGTGGCAAATTCAGATCGATAAGCAGGGAACAGGTCCACTAAAGTATGACTAAGTGTGAGCTGATGCAGCTTTACGGATTGCCCGATGAGGTCGGAAAGGAATGAGGAATATAAGTGATCTAGCTCTATTTCTACCGGACATGCCACTTGTTGGCGTTGGGATCGCTCAATGTATTCCAGTCCAGAACGAAGTTCACCTGATGTATGGTTGAGCAAGTCCTTTTTAAATTCTCCATATCGTTCCCATTGGCAAATGGCCCAAAGAGTATACCACTGCTTTTGATGCTCTAAACCAAGGTGATCTTGGGAAGCTAGTAAGGTCATCTGCCCTATAGCTGTACTCGCGTCTTCTAGCTTGCCGGTGATGATGAGTGATGAGATGATTCTATATGCAGTATCCAATTCCAATGGAAAAATATCTCGGGATAAGGTAGTTATGGTCTCATAAGCATTTATCTCATATAAACTGTCAATGATCGCGGATCTACTGATTGAGGTAGTTGGGGGAACGAGTTGGATCAGTAAAGTGGCGATTTCCTCATCGGGTACAGCTAAGCGTTGAAAAGCAGCAGCAATCCCCTGCAAGGCGGGCGTATATAAAGAATGGTGTTGAAGTGCACGATGAAAAAATCTCGCAGCATCCTCAAGAAGACCAAGCCGCTGTGAGATTAAACCCATCCGGTATAGGGGGCGAAAGGTACTCATTCCTTGTTCACATACATATTTTCCGCTAAGCACCTCATGCTCAGGAATGGACTCTGCATGTTGATAAGCTAATAGCGCACGTTCCAAAAGGCCTTGGCTCTCCAAAGATTGCCCTAACAAAAAATGTAAATCAGGATAGTCGCCATAACGTTCCAGTTCAATCATCAGCAAGGGGTCAATCGCATTCATTTTTCCTTGAGCATGATAAATTTTACAGAGATCCCTAATCATCGTGGGACGATAGGAGGCTTCGAGTACTACATGGTGAAGGCCTTGACGAAGCAACATCTCAGCTTCCAGAAGACGACCGTCCTGACAGAAGTTTACTGCCAAATTATAGGAGTGGAAAGGATCATCCGGATATTCGGTTAAAGCGAGGAGCAGCAGGTGTCTATTTCGATTGATTTTATCTTTTCGTGTCATGATTTCAGGTAAATATCCAAAGTGTATAATCTCAAGTTGACTGTGCTCAATCGCCGAGAGGTTATGTTTGCTAAGGATTGAAGTGTCAATTCCCTCATGAATTCTTCCACTATATTGATAACCCTGTCCACTTCGGAATAAGCGGACTGCACTGTGTTTTACCTTATCTTCAGGTCGTTCGCCAACCCAATTATCAATGTTTACAGTAAAAGCCTGAGCTTGTGTGTTCTGCAGAAGGCTGCGGAGTTCTGTAAGTGGGGTCTGCAAGCACTCATCGGCATCAAGGATAAGAATCCAATTTGTTGAGGCATGAACGAGCCCTTCATTACGAGCTGCCGCGAAATCGTCTGTCCATTCCCGTTGGAAGACTCTAGCCCCGTGCGCTTCGGCAATAGCTATGGATTCGTCGGTAGAGCCTGTATCGATCATCACAATTTCGTCAGCACCAGCTACGCTTGCGAGACAGTGAGGCAGGAGATCAGCTTCATCTTTTACGATGAGGTGGACGCCAAGCGTAATATTATTCACGGTTGTTCCTCCTTGAAAAGCATTATGTGTTTGTTGCACATATGTATAGCTGCTGACACAAGCATAAACGCCTTCGGCGTCCTTATAGTTAAAGAAAAAGCACATGGATATCCATGTACTCTTTCTTGTTACAACATATGATGGTCATCTGGATTACGTGCCCTGAGCATTGAAACTTACATTGATCGTGGATGCAGAGCCTGAATTGGCTGATTGATAGGATAGGCGGGTATATTTCAGGAATCTGGCTGGCACTATGACATCGATAGAGCCTGCTGCTAAAGGATTATCTCCTGTGGTATCGACGAAATAGTTCGTTCCATCAGCACTGATTTCCACACGTGTGTTGACCGGATTTGCCCCTGTATTGTTAATGAAGAAGGAATACGTTCCCAGTACGCTCGTAGTAACGGCTGGTAGAGGTGTATAGGTGTTAGCAGTCGCAATACCTGTAGTGGTCTGTTCTATAAAGCTGCGTTGTGAAATAGAAGTGACACTACTTAGTGTACCAGCTGTGATTGTAGCTCCGAGCACACTAGTGATGGTGCCGTTAAGGATGTTGGTGACTGTACCTGCGGAAGATAGAGTACCAGCTGTGATGGTGGCACCGAGTACGCTGGTAATGGTGCCGTTTAAGATGTTGGTGACTGTACCTGCAGATGACAAAGTACCGGCAGTAATCGTAGCTCCGAGTACGCTGGTGATAGTCCCGTTAAGGATGTTGGTGACTGTACCTGCGGAAGACAGAGTACCAGCCGTGATGGTAGCTCCGAGCACGCTGGTAATGGTGCCGTTTAAGATGTTGGTGATTGTTCCTGCTGAGGACAAAGTACCAGCTGTGATGGTGGCTCCGAGTACGCTGGTGATGGTGCCGTTTAAGATGTTGGTGACTGTACCTGCTGAGGACAAAGTACCAGCTGTGATGGTAGCTCCGAGTACGCTGGTGATAGTCCCGTTAAGGATGTTGGTGACTGTACCTGCGGAAGATAGAGTACCAGCTGTGATGGTAGCGCCGAGCACGTTAGTGATGGTGCCCTCAAGGATGTTAGTAATAGTACCTGCGGAGGACAAAGTACCCGCGGTGATCGTAGCGCCGAGCACGCTAGTAATGGTGCCGTTAAGGATGTTTGTAACTGTTCCGGCGGAGGATAACGTACCTGCTGTTATGGTTGCCCCAAGCACACTAGTGATTGTACCGGCAGTAATGGTAGCACCGAGCACGCTGGTAATGGTGCCCTCAAGGATGTTGGTAATAGTACCTGCGGAGGACAAAGTACCGGCAGTAATCGTAGCGCCGAGCACGCTAGTAATAGTCCCGTTAAGGATGTTGGTAACTGTTCCTGCGGAGGACAAAGTACCTGCTGTTATGGTTGCCCCAAGCACACTAGTGATTGTACCGGCGGTAATGGTAGCTCCGAGCACGCTGGTAATGGTGCCCTCAAGGATGTTAGTAATAGTACCTGCGGAGGACAAAGTACCGGCAGTAATCGTAGCGCCGAGCACGCTAGTAATAGTCCCGTTAAGGATGTTGGTAACTGTACCTGCGGAGGACAAGGTACCCGCAGTAATCGTAGCACCAAGCACGTTAGTAATGGTGCCGTTAAGGATGTTGGTAACTGTACCTGCGGAGGACAAAGTACCCGCGGTGATCGTAGCACCAAGCACACTAGTAATGGTGCCGTTAAGGATGTTGGTAACTGTACCTGCGGAGGACAAAGTACCGGCAGTAATTGTAGCGCCGAGCACGCTAGTAATGGTGCCGTTAAGGATGTTGGTAACTGTACCTGCGGAGGACAAAGTACCCGCGGTGATCGTAGCGCCGAGCACGCTGGAAATGGTGCCGTCAAGGATAATCGTTGTTAGATTTCCGCTTGGATCTGTAGTGAGTGGATGATCAATCAGCGAGGCATCCCGGCCGAATATAAGCGTTCTTAGATTATCAGGATTCGCTTGAAAAGAGCTATAGTTAGGCAAAGTTCCTCGTCCTTTCCTTATAAATGATTGAGTTATACCAAAAGACTGGGCTTGGACGTATACACAATCTTGATTGCCAATACCTTTTGAATGTAGCGTAGAGCCGGAGACTAACAGGGTGATCTCCCTGATTCTTAATTGTGTAAGAGATCATCGTTTTAGCTCCGCTTTTTTTGTTTTATTTTGCTGCGCTTTTTAAGCTCCAGGCCGTAATGGATTTCATTCACTTCCTACGGCTTTCTGGAACTCAATCCATGAAAAGGCTCAAACCGTCGTTTGAGCCCTGAGCCTAAAAATAAACCGCAGTCCAATAAACCGCAAACCGATAGGGACAATCCTTAGCCATTCGAATGGTGTGATATTAATATATGGTGGGAAATAGGGGGTGATTGGGCAAAAAAAGCAATATACGCACATTCCCACAACCTGTTACTGAGTGTGGCATAAAATAGAATAAGCTTAAGTACGGGGAGGATAACTCATGCCGAACGACTCAGTATTCAATCAGAGTAGCCAGCCACTTTTTACAGAACAAGTCAATACGTATGTTGCACCTGGTATAGATTCAGCTCCTGAGGGGGGAGCAGCTAAGGCGGGGTTATTGTTTGGAATCCCATTTACTTCTACGGTAACGACGGCTGCCCCGTTAGTTATTCAGATTAGTAATCCGGGAGGAAGCGGACGTACCTTATATGTATCCCGTGTTACTGCCAGCTCAGCGACGGCGGCGGTTACTTTATCACTACTTCGGAACGCTACGGTCACCGGAACCACCGTTACACCGATTAATTATAATTTTGGCAGTGCGTTAACCAGTGTTATGACGGTAAGAACCTCTACAGCTGCGCCTACTGGAGGTCCGGCTACTCTAGTATCTCTATTGCTGGCGGTCGGTCCGGTCATTGTTGATTTTACTGGACAAATTGTTGTTCCTCCCGGAAATTCCATCACTACCTCCGTAACGATTGCATCGGGGTCATCAGCGGCGACAACGTCTATCAGCTGGTGGGAATATTAGAAACAGGAGGGGATAAATATGCCTAATCAATTTGTATTTAACGACAACGATCAACCGCTTTATGTGGATATGGTGAACACCTTCCAAGCGCCAGATATTAGCGCGCCGCCTGAAATAAGCGCTTCGCAGGCTGCAGTCTTGTATTCAACTAACACATCTGCG
This sequence comes from Paenibacillus sp. NPDC101420, assembly GCF_050277435.1. Lineage (NCBI taxonomy): Bacteria > Bacillati > Bacillota > Bacilli > Caryophanales > Paenibacillaceae > Paenibacillus > Paenibacillus sp. NPDC101420. The sequence goes on along the minus strand of NZ_JBNNSE010000005.1, from coordinate 426,920 downwards.
TCTAGTTTGGTCGTACTTAGTCTAATATCCGCAATAGCTTCTATTCGGATTAGTAATGCTTCAGGCAGTGGAAAAACTGTTTATATCTCACGTATAAGCGGCAGTATTGGCGGTTCTTCTCTACTATCCGCAATGTCGGGTAGCTTTACAATTGTAAAAGGAGGGACGCTAACTTCACCAGCAACCTTAACGCCAACGAATAATAATTTGGGCAGCTCGGCGACGAGTGCGATGACCGTTCAGTCTTCCACAGCAGCCATTAGCGGGGGAACGACGCTTTTCAATTATCAATTGGCACCGGGGGCTTTCACACAGAACTTTACGGGCAGCATCATTGTCCCGCCTGGGACTGCTATTTGTGCTAACGTAACCTCATCCAGCTCCGCCGTAGGTTTAACGATTACCTCAGCGTTGGGTCTTCTTTGGTGGGAACAATAGCGTTCTTGCTGCGAACCATTCACAGAGCTGAACCTTGACATCACTTGGGTTGAGGTTTTACATAAAAGGGTGGAATGTATAGAAAATAAAGGGGATTGGCATTATACAATAAAGTTGCATGTCAGATTGGAATGTGAAAAGAGGGACAATTATGGAAAGTTGTTTATTTATTCATGGCTTTACCGGAGGTGAGCATGAGATCTCTCCCTTGTCCCAGTTTATGGAGCAGCATAATTACCGTTCCAGAACGTTTACCCTGAAAGGGCATGGGGGGAGCAGGAATGATTTATTGCATTCGGATCGACATGATTGGCAACAGAGTGCTGAAGATGAATTGACAGAGCTGTTAAAGACGGATGAAGGTGTTCATCTGATCGGCTTTTCTACCGGTGCCCTTATTGCTTCACATCTTTCTGTACGGTATAAACCCTGGATCAAATCCCTTACTTTATTGTCCACTCCCGTATTTCCGCTGAATCCTGTGGAGATTCTTAAGACTCTTGGGAGCTTTTCCATGCTAAAAACGTATATTAATAAATTCACTTCAACGCCCCCAAGGGCGACGAGAGAGTTTCAACGATTGGTCCGGGAGAGTTTTTTAATCTATCCGCATATTGAGACTCCAACCTTGATCGTGCAGGGTAAGCGAGATCATCTTGTGAAGACTCGAAGCGCTGACTTCCTGCAGCATACGATTCCTACAGCCCAAAAACAGGTGATAATGGTGGATAACAGTGGTCATATGGTTTGTCATTGTGAAGATAAGGACCGGATTATGAATGAAGTACTGCATTTTATTCAGAGTGTAGGAAGCTAAGCATATAAGGTGAATAATGAACCCCAAAGAGCCCCCAATAAGGAGGCTCTTTTTCTTGGGGATTTTATTTTTTATAGCTTGACAACGCATTCACAATCATGGTAATTTTTAGTTGGGAAACCGGTTTCCCTAAAATTATTTGTTTTTTGTGTTAAAGACGTTAAAAACATTAGAGACATCACTGGGCGGGCTTGGTTTTTAATCAAGGAAGTAGGTTTTAGAGTGTTGTGAATACGCTTTAATAAGAGAGGGAGATGCACACAATGAAACGTAGGTTATGGTATGTACCCGTTCTAATTACATCTATTCTTCTTTCTACCGTGATTAATTTGTTTGTCTTAACACCGCAAAAAGCTGAAGCGGCAAGCATCGGCACGATTAATGAGAACGACACTATTTATCAGATTATGGTTGACCGATTTAATGATGGAGATACTTCCAACAATGCTACTGGTGCGGCAATTCGCTATGGAGAAAACTCTGAGGAAGATTTCCGTTATATGAAAGGCGGAGACTGGCAGGGGATTATCGATAAGCTATCATATATTAAAAATATGGGCTATACCGCGATTTGGATTTCCCCAGTGGCTGAGCCACAAATGACTAACCGGGAAAACAATGGTACCGGTAAAAATACAGCCTATCACGGATACAACGTTAAGAACCCTAACGCTGCCAATCCATACTTCGGAACGAAGGAGAAGCTGAAAGAGCTTGTGGATTCCGCACATGCGCTTGGCATCAAAGTAGTGATTGACGTTGTGCCAAACCACGTCGGTGATTATATGCTAGGTTCCCAAGCCTATTATGATATCCCATCATTGCAGCCAGTGGCTCCGTTCAATAATCCGGCATGGTACCACCATAATGGAGATATTAACTGGTCTCTAGCGGATGGAAGATATGATCAGTGGGTGCAGGATTACTTAGAGAATCATGATTTGGGCGGGCTAGATGACATTGATTTCGATGTTCCTGCGGCTAAGCAGGCGATATTCGATTCCATTAAAGGCTGGTTTGATTATACAGGCGCTGACGGTGCGCGTGTGGATGCTGCCAAGCTGATGAAGCCAACAGATATTGGTGAGCTACAAAATTATCTGGGCGTTAATACATTTGGCGAGAATTTCGACGGAAATGCTGAATTTGTCTCACGTTGGGTCGGAAACAATAAGGAATGGGGCATGCTCGATTTCCCAATGTTCTTCTCCGTACTTAACAGCTTTGCTTATGGGCAGTCTTTTGAGTCCAATATCAAAAGCACCTTGGCACAGGATTCCTACTACAACGGGAATGCCAATCACATGGTTACCTTTATCGACAATCATGACCGCAACCGTTTTCTAACGGAAGCCGGGGGAAGCGTTGATAAGCTGCAGAATGCTTTAACCTTTATTTTTACAGTTCGTGGAACACCGGTTGTCTTCCAAGGAACAGAGCAGAACAAAGGCAATGGCAACAGTCAGATCATGACAGGAGGTATTGCGGATACTTGGAACCGTTGGTCTATGGTGAAACGGGATGCAAGCGGAAACGTGATTGAGAACTATTTTAATGAAAATGCCAGCACCTACAAGCACGTAGCCAAACTTAATGAAATTCGTAAAAATAACCCAGCACTACGTACAGGTACTCAACGTGAAATGTGGGCTGCACAGAACTTATATGCCTTCTCACGTCGTATCGACACTGGAACTAATCAAGGTCAAGAAGCTATCTCTGTATTTAGTAATCAATCTAATGGTTCGCAAACGGTAACCATCCCGCTACGTGCCGAGAGTAGTTTGACCGCAGGAACAGTTTTGTATAATCAGCTGAATACTGCAGATACAGTGACTGTACAATCAGGCGGAGTAACTGGAAAGCAAATTACTGTAACTGTAGGTGCGAATTCAGCCAAAATCTATGCGAAACAACAACAACCATCAGAAACAGTTCCTCCAACTACTCCGACTAATGTAACGGCAACTGTTCAGAATGCATCTAGCGCTTTGATCAGCTGGACGGCTTCTACCGACAACGTAGGCGTAACTGGATATGAAGTTTATCGTAATGGTGTCAAGGTAGGCACAACGGCGACTACATCCTTTACGGACAATGGTTTATCCGCTAGCACTACCTATAACTACACGGTAAAAGCATTTGATGCCGCAGGCAATCTATCTCTTCTTAGTGCGATTGCGTCTATTACAACACCAGCAGGGAACAGTGTCACGATTTACTATAAGCAAGGTTATACCTCGCCTTATATTCATTATCGCCCAGTAGGAGGTACATGGACGACATCTCCGGGTGTGGCTATACCTGTATCTGAAGTAGCCGGATACAACAAAATAACGATTAATATCGGTTCCGCCAGCCAGCTTGAAGCATGCTTTAACAACGGCAGTGGCACATGGGACAGTAACGGGGGAAGCAACTATCTATTCGGTACTGGAACCTGGACTTATACGCCAACAGGAAGTATTACATCGGGTGGACCAGTGACACCAACGCCAACATCAACAGTAACACCGACACCGACACCGACACCGACACCGACACCGACACCGACACCGACACCAACAGTAACACCAACAGTAACACCGACACCAACGCCGACAGTAACCCCAACGCCAACGGTAACCCCAACACCAACGACTACACCGACTGGCAACACTGCAACGATATATTATAAGAATACGGCTTACAGCAGCTCTTACATTCATTACAAGCTGGATGGGGCGACAGTCTGGACGACGGCTCCTGGTGAACAGCTTCAAGCTTCTTCTTTCCCAGGATATAAGTCGATCACAATTCAGCTGGGCACTGCAGCCGGACTGACCGCAGCCTTTAATAATGGCAGTGGTACATGGGATAACAACGGCAGCAGTAATTACCATTTTGATGCTGGAACCTGGAGTCTTGTGAACGGAAGTATCAGCGCAGGGGAACCTCAAGCAGACAGTGTGACGTTTCGTGTAAATGTTCCAGCGTCTACTCCGGCGAGCGGACCTGTGTATCTTACCGGTACCTTCAACAGCTGGAATGCAGCGGATCCAGCCTATCAACTGACTAAAGGTAGTGATGGGGTGTATTCCATCACACTGAGCTTACCAGCAGGAACAGCGGTGCAATATAAAGTTACGCGGGGCGCTTGGACTAATGTAGAGGTAAACTCGAACGGATCGGACATTTCCAATCGAACGCTTACTCCAGCAGGCGGCGCACAAACAGTGAACCTGACCGTGCAGCGTTGGAAAGATCTATAAGTTACTATAAGAGTGGATCAAAATACCTTTCACATGACAAGGAGCGGCCCCCCGTGTGGGGCCGCTCCTTGGTAAGTAGTACGAAGCTTTTTCATTGTAGAAGATACAATAGAAAAGTAGTCCAATTATGAAGTTGCTCCAGAGAATTTAGCTCTCATCGTGGATTCACGAGGAATTAGTTCTGGCTCTAGTAGCAAATGCTTGTGGGGCGCATCATTGCCACGAATGCGCTCCATCAGCAGCTGCCCTGAAGATACACCCAGCTTAAACGTATCGATATTAAGCGAAGTTAAAGGAGGTGTTGTATAACGGGACAGCGGATATTCATCGAAAGCGGCGATGCCGAGTTCAGATGGAACATCAATTCCGAGTGCTTTTGCGGCTTGAAGCACCCCAAAGGCTACATAACTGTTCATACACACCACAGAGTCTGGCCGTTCTTCACGCTGCAAAAGCTCAAGGGCAGCATGATAGCTATCATGTTCATCAGCCTTGCAGTTAATGATCCATTGCTGAGGAACGGTAAGGTCAGCCTGCTGTAATGCGCTTAAGTATCCACCTAGGCGATGTGTATAAATTTTTTCCTGCTGCTGCCCGCCTATGAAGGCTATCTTTGAATAACCTTGTTCGATGAGATGCTCGGTCAGCATGTTGCCGCCTGCTTCATTATCGAAATCAACCCAACTTCCGGGGGTCATAATCTCTCCAATGGAGATGTAAGGAAACTCCAGTTGATTCAGTTCTTCAGATAGCTCTTCAGTCAGCACGGAGTTGTTGGCAATAATACCGTCGACACGTTTGCTAAACACAAGCCTATTTAGAAAATGGCCTTCTGGACTGCTATGTTGCACATTGGAAATGGTCAGCTCGTATTTTAAAGGTGCAATTACGCTCTCGATTCCACCAATAATGTTGTAGAAGAATTGGTTCAGAAACTCACTTTCTTTAGACATATCGACCAGTAAGCCAATATTGCAGCTGCTTTGTCTAGCTAACCCAGTTGCGATACTGCTTGGCGTGTAGTTCATTTGCTTCATAATCTCTCGAACCTTTTGTTTCGTTTCCTGTGATATTTTTGGGGAATCATTTAGTACTTTAGATACAGTAGATTTAGCCACATTGGCTGCTTTAGCAATATCAGAAATCGTTACTTTCATCGTCGTCCCTCATAACTTGAAAACGGTATTTGTAACCATAATAACACAAATTTAGCAGTCTCTCTAATGATGTATGAACAGATAGATAGAACGATAAAAGTATAGAAGGAGTCCATAAGTTATGCCTCAATCATGGTTTGTATATCATACAAGTGAAGATCCATTTGCCTATCCTGTAGGTACAGGGACCCTGAAGCTCAGATTATTTACACAAGCTGGACAGCAATTATCCTGTACCGTAATCCACTCGGATCGTTATGATTCTCCGGGGCAAGAAGTTCCTTTGCAGATGGAGCGGATTGGGTCGGCCGGTATTTATGAGATTCACGAAGCAATTATTCAGACCAGCACTAGAAGAAGCAGATATCTATTCCATATAGCGAATGCTGCGGGGCAGTATATCTGGTATGGAGAGAGGGGCGCGTCGGAGAATCGGGAACGAGCAGGTTCTTTTCAATATGCATATCTTCACCATTCTGAGGCTTTGAAGTTACCGTTATGGAGCCAGGATGCGGTGACCTATCAAATTTATCCTAACAGCTACAATGGTGGAACTCTAAAAGGCATTATGGACAAAATACCTTATCTACAGCAGCTTGGTGTGAACACAATTTACATGACGCCTGTATTTGAGTCTCCTTCCGAGCATAAATATAACACCTCCGATTATTATAAGATCGACCCTGCATTTGGCGATGTAGATGGATTGAAGACGCTGGTCAGTGAGGCACATCGTCATGGAATTAAGGTCATTTTGGATGCCGTGTTTAATCATTCGGGAGATCAATTCTTTGCTTTTAAAGATGTCATGGAACAAGGCGAGCAGTCTCCTTATAAAGATTGGTTCTTTATTCGTTCTTTTCCCGTAACACAGACGCCTGCCCCGAATTATGAGACATTCGCTAAAGCTGAAGCGCATATGCCTAAGCTGAATATGGATCATCCTGACACGGCTAAATATATGATAGAGGTTGCTAAGTATTGGATTCGTGAAACAGAAATAGACGGCTGGCGTCTTGATGTAGCGAATGAGGTCAACCCGGCTTTTTGGTCCCGGTTTCGGCAAGAGCTAAAGTCTGAATTTCCTGAAATTTTACTCATTGGAGAGATAATGCATGCATCTGGGCCTTGGCTTAGAGGGGATCAATTCGATGGTGGCATGAATTATGTGCTTCGGGATGCCGTGCTGGAATTCTTTGCAGAGCAGTCAACAGGGCCAGATCGCTTTATGGAGCAAGTACTCCATCAGGAGGCGTTGTATAATGACCAGGCGAATTCGGCTATGTTTCAATTGATTGGCAGTCATGATACGTTGCGTTTTCTTACAGCGTGTAAGGAGGGGGGACGTGGCTGGGACCGCGAGAGTACGGCAATACAGCGCATGAGGTTGGCAGTTTTTTTTCAGATGACTTATATCGGTATTCCGATGATCTATTATGGGGATGAGGTTGGGATGGAAGGAGCTACGGACCCTCACTGTAGAAAAGCTATGGTATGGCATGAGCAAGCTCAAAATACAGCGCTGCTGAAGTGGTATCAAGAGCTAATTTTCCTAAGAAAAAGCTGTGATATTCTACGAAAAGGTAAGTTTCGTCCTTGGTTCACGGATGAAGTCCGTAATGTCTTCGGTTATACACGGGGAATGGATCAAGAGAAGATAGGTTTAATTATCAATAATTCTCCGAACGCGTACGAGCTTGAGCTTAATGTATATCGTTCGGATAAGAATTTGCTTACCGATTTACTGTCAGGAGCTACTTTTAAAAATAATAACAAGCTTATAGTGAGCATTAAACCGTTTGGATGTTTAATGTTGTACTAAAATAGTATAAGGCCTCTCTTCAAAAGAAGGGGCCTTATTCATCAAGAAACGGGTGTCATCTCCAAAGGATGGCGAAGCCGTTTCTTTTTTTAAATATAAGAAAGTATAAGTTTCACGCTATACATTATCCTTATATTTCTCGCATAAACGCTGACCGTCCTTTAGGGACGCTAAAGGCGTTTTTCCTTGTTTGTAGCACTTTTTTTATTTTTGTTCTTTAAGTCTCTATACTCCTGATTCTCCCATTGTTTTAGCAACGGAAAAGGGTCAAAAGCCCATTCAGTAATCCCTCGGTCACGGTAGATGCCAAAATGTAGATGTGGCGGGAATTTCCCTTGTGTTCCTGGATTTCCGTAACCTGAGCTGCCAACCCAGCCAATGATTTCACCTGGTGAGACGATATCTCCACGAGAAATGGATTTGTTATACCCGGATAAATGGGCGTAATAATGGTAACGGTTCTCGATATCACGAATTCCAATTCTCCAGCCACCGTAGCGGTTCCAGCCTTTAGTTTCCACTAAGCCAAAGCAGGTGCTGCGTACCGGCATACCTTGCGGTGCAAAGAGGTCAGTCCCTTCGTGAATACGTGCCCCACCCCAGCTTCTGCCGGTTCCCCAAGTGCTACGATAAGAATAAGAATTACTTAAGGGAAGTGGAAAAGCATTACCTGATAGGTCAAGCCGACCAAAATGTTCATATAGCTTGGCGAACTGAGCTATGCGCTGAGAGGCACGACCATTGTGATAATACTCCCAAATGCCAATGCTGAAATCATTAGCTGAATCACCATATTTTTGCAAGTGTCTAGCCATACTATATAGAACATCAGCATCATTCTCTGGATCGGCGATTCCATCTCCTGAGCCATCACGGCCGAAGCCGTTAAAGAAAGTGATGGATTCAGGAGAAGTATCCTCCTGATCCGGGTTGAGTGGACCGGACCATACGGGTGCTGGAATCATGATTCCAGTAAGACGGTTGGTGACGGGTTTGTCTGAGGAACCTTTTTTGGCGATGGTGCGTTCATATTGATCAATGGCTGCGAATCTAAACCAAGGGATTCCAGTGGCTGCACTCAGTTGATCATAAATCCCCCTACGGGCAGACCATATGGATTCTTTGCTAGCATTAACAGAATTGCCGCTGCTTTCCACCGGTTGGACTGTAGCCTGTACTGCAGCTGCTGGAACGGGAAGGCCTAAACCACCCCAAAGGATAGCGGCCGCGGACAGACATAACATAGTTCTCCGGTTATTAGTATTCTTAAATAGGGCCAGCAAGATAACAGCCTCCTTTTGTCCGGGCGTAGAATTGAATGTAGGCACTTCGGATAAAGCTTTTATTATAGATTGAAGCAAAAGGCTACTTTTTATCCGTTCTTGTCTAAAGGTACCAGTAAATTCTTCGCCGGAATCGAAGTTGAGATGCCCTGCATATTTCACAAAAACAGGCAATTGTAAAGCGCACATGGTATAATATGAGGCAGCATCTTTCATCTGCAGCATCACATTCAGGAGGAAGCGGGGTTTATTATTTTGACGAATAAAACAGCAAAGCAGCCTAAGCCGGATTGGATTAGAATCAAGCTAACTACCGGTGATAACTATCAGGAAATCAAGAGCATGATGCGTTCTAAAACTTTACATACCGTATGTGAAGAAGCTAGGTGTCCGAATATTTATGAATGCTGGGCAAATCGAACGGCTACCTTTATGATTCTTGGTGATATATGTACTCGCGCATGCCGTTTCTGCGCTGTGAATACAGGGTTGCCGACAGAGCTGGACCTGCAGGAGCCTGAACGTGTAGCAGAAGCTGCAGAGGGAATGAACCTTCGCCATTGCGTGGTGACCAGTGTGGCCCGTGATGATCTTGCGGATGGTGGCGCTCAGATTTTTGCTGAGACGGTAGCGGCAATTCGTAAACGCCTTCCGTTATGTAGTGTTGAAGTATTGATTCCAGATTTCCTGGGAGAACGGAATAGTCTAGAGATTGTTATGAACAGTAATCCAGACATTCTTAACCATAATATTGAGACGGTGGAACGGATGTCAGACCGTGTACGGGCTAAAGCGAAGTATCGCCGTTCGATGGAACTGCTGCGCAGAGCCAAGGAAATGAAGCCGGATATTCCTACCAAATCAAGCATTATGCTTGGAGTCGGTGAAGAGTGGGATGAGATTTTACAAGCAATGGATGATTTACGAGCCGTAAATTGTGATATATTGACTTTAGGACAATACTTGCAGCCTTCTCCAAAGCATTTGAATGTGGAGAAATATTATCCACCAGAGGAATTTGCGCTGCTTAAGGAAGAGGGATTGAAGCGTGGCTTTAGCCATGTGGAATCAGCTCCGCTTGTTCGCAGCTCTTATCGTGCGCATGAGCAGGTGAAATCTGCCGCTCAAGCTCGTGAGGAGCGCACGGTTTCTTCTAGTTAATTTTTTATTTTTCAAGGTAGCAGAGGGTAGAAGGAGCGAAAGCGATCTGAAGCCCTCCGCGCTTAGGCTACACACATAAAAAAACGTTGATTTGAGTCATTGGAGAGAAATGTTGGAGCTGTAGGAGCGTTAGCGTTCGCCTGAAAGCTTTCCGAAGGAAAGCTAGCATCGTAAGCATACACTGTTGATTAATTTCATCGCTGAATGCGGTTCAAATAAAAGAAATTAATCAACAACAGCGACCGAAAGCCCAATATTTCTCGGAAATGACGGCATAATCAACGCACCCTCCCCACAGAAAGGCAGGCGACAAAAGGTTTGATCGTTATAGGCGGAAAAGGCTACGAACTAATGTTAGATCATAAGGATGGTTGGAATCCGGAGGCGTTTCGCGGAAGATATAGCGAAGTGCTGGAAAGATACGACTACATTATTGGTGACTGGGGTTACAGTCAGCTGCGTTTGAAAGGTTTTTATCGGGACAACCACCCAAAGGTGAATCGGGATACAGCGATTTCTGGCATGGTCGATTATATTAATGAATATTGCAATTTTGGCTGCGCATATTTTGTGTTGCATAAGTTAAAAGAGGTACCACAAGAAGGTTTGTTCAAGGATATTCTGATCAAAGAAATACCAGAGCCGAGTGAGGAAGAAGATTCGGAGCTAGAAGCTGAAGATAATGATGGAGCGGCTATAGATAAAGAGCTCTCCTCTAAAGAAACATCATCTAAGCAAGGTTCGAATTCATCTGCTGCATTTAAAGAGATGACTTCTGCTAAGGATAGACCTCTGAGAGAACATCAAAGCCGAAATCACCGGGGTAAAGATTCGCAAGGGAAGAAATCCAAAAAGGAATTTCAAAGCAGACCACCACAAGGTCAATCCCAAAAACCCCAAAACACACAAAAGCCTCAAAATAATCAAAATACACAAAACACACAAAACACACAAAACATAGAAAATCCACAATCGTAACGATGAAAGCTGACCATAAGTAGAGTCCTTCTACGAATGAGACAGCTTTTTTCTTTTGAATAGATATGCACAAATAATAAAGGCAGCAAACCCCATCTCTGGAGAATTGCTGCCTTTTCTTATGGATTTATTTTATAGATAATTTCAATTGCTTCTGTGTAGCATTGTAACTCCATACGAGTGCCGGAAACTTCTTCTTAAAGGCATTTAATTCAATGTAGGTCTCACCATTCTGAGATAGCGCCTCTTTGGAGGAAAGCGTAAAGCCGGTAGATGTGCCTGTTCCGCTCTTTACGATGACCTTCTTGTTCTTCGCATCCCAGGTGATCTCGCCCTCGACAAGCGCAGCCAGCACCAGCGATGAAGCATAAGTTTTATCGCCCTGCTTCACAAGACCAACATTACCAGCAAAAGGAACCCCGTTGATATTTAAGATATGATGATCTCCGGTGACTTCTAAAGTCTTCATTCCAGCAATCTGCAGGGCAGTAATCAACTGTGCAGTTTTCCCTTTTACCTCAATATCCGGTGCGAGACCGATGTGATTAAAGTCTTCTTTTTTAGGTGTTAGATATTTCTGCGTGGTCAATTTCAGCATGTCGCCATTAGACACTGGAAGTAGGCTTTGAATACGCGCTTTGCCGTAAGAACGAGTGCCTACAACAGTAGCCAGCTTGTTGTCGCGCAGGGCGCCCGTAAGAGCTTCTGACGCACTTGCAGTGTATTCGTTGGTTAGAATTACGACGGGCACACCGATTTTGCTGCCACTAGTAATCGTTACAGGAGTTAACGCGCCACTTTGATCAGAGGTATACATCATGATGCCTTTATCCATAAAACTAGAGGCAATGTTGTATGCCGAATCCATGTAGCCACCCAAGTTATCACGTAAATCAAGCACCATGGATTTCATTCCCGCTGTACGCATCTTCTTCAGCATAGCGGCGAATTCTTCATCAGAATTCTGTGTGAAACCACTTAGCGAAATATAGGCAATCTTCGGACCAATGAGGGTTCCAAAAACGGAAGTCGAGTTCAATTCATTTCGGGTGACAACATAAGATTTTGTGACACCATTTCTGAGGATCAGCAGGGTGACCTTAGTGCCCGCGGCTCCACTTAGTTCCGAATCATCCGTTTCGTCAACAGGTATTCCGTTGATTTTGAGAATCGTATCGCCGCGTTTCAAGCCTGCCTTTTCAGAAGGAGAACCTGGAGAGATTTCTTCGATGTAGAGCTCTGTTGGCGTATATTGAAGTTTAACACCGATGCCAACGTATTCGAGATCAACCGCATGTTCAAATTGCGCCGCTTCCTCGGAATTGAAGTATTGGCTGTATGGATCATCCAGTGTGTTCACCATGCCGTCAATTGCTCCGCGAATCAAAATATCTTTATCTACATCTGAAAGATTATAGTTCTCCAATAGCTTCATTACTTCATTAATAAGATCACTGTTGTCTGTGGAAGCTTTAGCGGCATCTGCAGCGGAAGCCAGTGGAGCAAATGTAATAGATAAAGCTAGACAGCTGGTTAACAGTGCACTTATTATTTTTTTTGATTTCATGGAATCAAACACCCTTTTTATTAGGATTTCACAAGTTTATTGTAGATGCTATATGTGTCATCGATTGTCCATACACCAGTATCCGACTTGGATAGAATATAGATAAGGCCTTGCTCATAAGTCTCCTCTTCACTAGCTTCCTTGTCTTTGCTTTCTACATATATAGCAGCTTCTTTGGCACTGTAATAATAAATATTTGAAATGCCTGGAGTATAGGTAATATCATACGAAGCAAAGAAATCATCCAAATCTGCCTTGAGAGAGGAATCATATTCTTCTCCATATGAAGTCATCGTGGAAAGAACTGCTGTAGGATTCTGTTCGTTCATTGCTTGATAATACTTGCTAATAGTACCTTTGATGGCATCCGCATCGTTTTGAGGGATGTTGGCTGCTGGTTTTATACCTTGTTCATGAGTAAGGAGAACGGTCGAGCTTTGGGATTCCACGGATGAAATCTTCCAGCTTCCGTTCTTGCGGACCAGGGTATATACGTATTCATTCTCTGTATCTGGAGTATAAGTCCCACCTATTCTGCGTGAACTTTCAAGCGTATACACAGTGGCTTCGTCAGCTGTAATGTCGAGGATTTCCAAGCTATCAATAGTATTCTTTATGTCAAAAGCTTTAAAAGATTCATTGAGTTCGGCCACTGATTCCGTGTAAGAGTACTCCGGATCCATAAGGGAGTAGAAGCTAGTCGCTTTTTCTTCATTGAAATATTGATTAGACAAACGGATTAATGCTGTAATGGCTGCTTCGTCCTTACCTTTGGAGACAGGAGTAGTAATTTGTACACTTCTACTGGTAGAATTCCAGACAGCTGTGCCCCCGGTTGCCTCTGCGATAAAACGCAAAGGGATGTATGTAGTGCCGGCTGAGGAAACTGGTGCAGTGGTTAGTTTTTTAACGGTTCCGTTAACAGTAGCGCGGTTACTGCCAATTTTGAGGGTAATCGCAAGATTTGAACTTTTTCCTGTTATCGTTCCAGTTTTGGCATCCCAGAGAACTTGAAGTCCAAGCTTCTCAAAGACAACCCGGAAAGGTACAAGTACAGAATTGTTCGCTAAGTATGGGGATCCAGCGGTGAAGGAAACCTTACTTCCGTTAATATAAACATCAATTGGTTTCGATGCTGCAAAAGCCGGGACCGCAAGTATGAGGGCCAGTAGACTTATGCTTAAGAGGGATAAAAATCTTTTCAACAGTACTCTCTCCTTTTATGTAACTCTTTGTAAAATAGCCTCATTATACCATTTGGCTTCTCTCTCAGTCTATCAGTTGGTGTTAGTTTTGTCACACAAAAAAGCCGGAGAAATGGATATCTCCAGCCACTGAAAATCGTTGGATCGAAGGTTAATCTTAAACTAAAAAAGCTTCACGTACACGGTTCCAGAACGGAAAAGGACGGTACCTGGCGAAACTGACCTTCTTGTCCGATACTTGGCAGCGTACTGAAATCAGATCATCTACTGGGATATTGTTATGATCTATCGTGAGTAGTAAGCGCTGATCCTTACATGAAAGAATATCGCAATGGTGATGCTTCGGCAGTAGTAATGGCGACCCCATTGTTCGAAATACGCGGTTGTTAATTGAGGCGATTTCGGCAATCTGCAGCGCTTCTATAGATGGGTGAACCATGGCTCCCCCAAGGCTTTTGTTATAGGCCGTGCTACCAGAAGGAGTAGAAATACAAAGCCCATCACCCCGGAACATTTCGAAGGTAACATCATTGATGTCAACTTGAATCATTATAGTTCCATCTACCCCTTTAAGGGTAAATTCATTTAGGGCAATGTGGGACGAAGAACCGGATTTCTTGTGAATTTCCAGCTCAAGCAACGGATATTTCACGATACGAGGTTTCTGAGGCTCAGAATCCTCGGTTCCGCACATGTAGTCGATTAAGGTGGGTAGCTCTTCCGCTTGCCAGTCCGCATAGAAGCCTAAGTGTCCTGTGTGCACACCTACGAAGGCTAGATTGGGGATTTGATCGATAAAGGTATGAAAAGCGTGCAGCATTGTGCCGTCTCCGCCAATAGAGATGACGATTTCGGGAGACTCGGCATCCAGTTGCAGGTCCCGCTCCGCCGCCAGCTTGTGAAACTGCTCGGCAAGTTTGATTGATAGTTCATCACCGCGGTCCAGAACATAATATCTCAAGATGTACAGGCTCCTTTTGTATAATTCAGTCATACACCGATCATAATCAATCTTGACCCGGAACACAATATGTTAATCAACTTCGCCGTACCCATCGAATCATTGTCATGAATACAGGGATAAGCAGTGAGACTAGAATTGCAGCAGTTAATAATAGGCTCAGCAGGGCGAGGCTTGCCGTAATCCCTGAGGCAGAAGGAGTAAAGGCAGCAGAGGCTGGTAATGATACCCATGCGGTAGACAGTCCTGTGTTCATCACAGGGTTCCAGAGCAGCAAGACCAATCCTGATGCGAGTATGGCGTGAATTAGCCGTGCAGTCAAAAATGGCAGATACCGCAGCCCGGTACCATTCAGAATACTTGCCACCTGGGCATGTACAGATAATCCGCCCCAAGAGAGAATGAAGGCAGCTGCCGCTACCTTGAACTGAAGCGGGATGGAAGCTGCGGCTTCACCTGCTGAACGGGCACCGATCGTCACCTCAAAGAATCCGCTAATGAGAGCCTGAGCTAGTTCTGGAGGACCACCTACAAGGGACACAAGATGTCCTGTCATGATAAAGAGGGAGGATAGGATACCGGCACGGGCTAGCAGTTCCATTAGCACATTGAAGAATACAACCAAACCGCCTACGACAATAATAAGCTTTAGCGAGGACTGGATTGCTCCCTTTAATAGCTCCCCAAAGCTCCGTCCATCTTTGCGCCGAGCCTCTTCCATGGCAAGAAGTGCTGCATGGATTCTTCCAAAACCTTTTTTGGCTGGAACAGAGGGGGCAGTAGAACTAGTTATGGATGGGTCTTGGGAGGGGGAGCTCTGTTCTTTGCGTCCATGGAACGACATTAGCAAGCCAACAATCAAACCGCTCCCATAGTGGGCGAGGGCTAGGATGAGCCCCAACGATGCGTCTCGAAAGAAACCAACGGATACTGCACCTAACAGAAAGATTGGGTCAGAGGAGGTTGTGAAAGCGACTAATCGTTCGCCCTCTACTCTGCTAATCAGATTCTGTTCCCGCAGCTTAGCGGTTAATTTAGCGCCAACAGGATATCCTGATACATATCCCATCGCAGCGACAAACCCGCCGCTACCTGGTATACCAAAAAGAGGGCGCATCAATGGATCGAGCAGTGCACCGAAGAGATGAACGATCCCTAGGCCTAGCATGATTTCGGATATGACGAAGAATGGAAATAGGGAGGGGAATAACACATCCCACCAGATGGCCAGGCCTCGTAAGGCTGCGCCAAGGGATGCCTCCGGATGAAGCAACATCAGCAGCATACAGCCTGCCAATGTTAATCCCAGCAGTGGGCCGCCAATCTTTTTAAAAGTCATAATTAACGCCTCCTGATCTATGGTTAGATGTATGCGAAAAGAAGGACAAACAGCACAAAAAAAATAAAGGAAGCGGTTACATAAATCGGTGCTTTTTCGTTCGAAATATGATATTATGTAAATAAGAAATGCACCCTCTGTTACAAGAATAAATGGGATGGAGTGATGGCGATGAGCGTTGTAGCCGGAGTTCTCGTTTGTGCTTTTGTATATGTGATCCGGGTCTCTCTCGTCCCTTCAGGTGATGAAGAATTTCGGACCTACTGACAATAACCTCCAGGCGCTAAACTATAGTTTAGCGTCTTTTTTCTGCCGTTTAGGGGCACTTTCGACGGATATCCGAGCCGTGCTTTTTTTTGGTATAATAAAGTAAGAAACGTTTCATTAATATGGAAGAGAGCTGGTAACCTCAATGAATCCAAATGAGAGTATATATGAGAACCTAGGAGGAGCTGAGGCGCTACATCGATTGGTGGAAGTGTTCTATGCCAAAGTGCAGCTTCATCCGCAGCTGGGTCCGTTATTTCCTGAAGACATTTCTCCTGTTCTGGAGAAGCAGTATCAATTCCTGACACAGTTTTTTGGCGGTGGCCCATTGTATTCAGAACTGCATGGACATCCCATGATGAGAGCAAGGCACATGCATATTCCCATTACTCCAGAACGTGCTGAAGAATGGTTGCAGTGTATGAAAGAGGCGCTTGAGGAGACCGGCGTAGAAGAGCCGCTACGTTCGTTCGTCCTTAGCCGCCTTGCAGGTCCCGCACATCATTTTGTTAACATGCCCCAGGAATAATAAGGGACAGGTTGATCCTGAAAGGAATGAGAGTACTTGCCAGAGTTAATACCCCTATATTCTATTAAGGTCAAATGTTGCAATTGTGAACATGAATTTTCAACCTCTCGCGTACGCCCTAGCCTAAAAAAGGCTATCCGCCGCGATGCTGATTTTTGCGCATATTACAAAAACGAGAATCCGGATTATTATGTTGTACGTGTCTGCCCGAGTTGTGGGTTTGCCTCTACAGAAAATTCAGCGGACAAGCTGACGGATCTGCAGCGAAAAGCATTTAATGAACAGGTAGGAAAACGATGGAAGAGCCGTGACTTTGGGGATAAACGAAGCTGGGAAACTGCACTTGAGACCTATAAACTGGCGCTTTTATGCGCTCAAAGTATTAACGATAAGGATCGAATTATTGCAAGTCTGCTTCATCACATTGCCTGGTTGTATCGGTATCAAGGGAATACGGAACAGGAACAACGCTTTTTGCGCTATTCATTAGCTGAATATGTGAAGGTATACGAAAAAGACGGAATAGCTGGCAATGATGCCCGGCTCATGTATCTTATCGGCGAACTTAACCGGCGCATCGGAGAGTTCTCTGTGGCTGTAATGTGGTTTTCCCGCCTGATTAATGATCAGAAGATTATGGATGCTGCGATGATTCGAGCTGCCAGGGAGCAGTGGGTTGTGCTAAGAGAGCAAATGCGCGGCGAAGCTGTAGATATTGATGCCGATGGATTGCCTTCAGGTTCTTAAAGCTTCACGAACAACAAAAAGCGCAGAAGAGAGTAATGCTCTCGTCTGCGCTTTATAAAAATGGTAAGATTGGGATTTAGATGACCTTCTATTTATCGGACTGCCCGATCGAATAGGAGGTAATCTCCGTCGTTATCTACAACTGTGGGACTGGCGCTGCAACATGGGAAGACAAGTAGTTTTTTCTTGCCGTCACGAACGATTTGCAATTCTTTTGGCTTCATAGGGAGAAGAACATTCTCCGAGTTGCAGAAAGGGCAATACTGCACATACATATCGCCTAAAATAATGTCATAAGGCCAGGTATGACTAAAAGGAATCATTGTGAATCCTTCCCAGAAGGAGACTCTTCATTTCCATCCTCAGCTTGCGGTGAATTCTGCTTTTTGGATAGCTCAGCTATTTTTTGTAGCAAAATATGTTGGGGCATATGCATTAAGTGTTCCAGTGGAACGCCTAGTTGCTTGGATAACGTTATGGCTGTTTCCGGTGAAATTTGTAGTGGCTTCATATGGATGCCCTCCTAAAGTTTATCGGCTATGAATGTTCCGGTATCGTTATTCACTTTACCATGGTGTTAAGTCAATTACAAAGAAAACCAAATGAGAGCAAAGGAATGGTGAGAAGACATGAAACAACCATTATCACTGACTTGGGAACTTGATTCCATATTTCCTGGAGGATCGTCCTCTACTGAGTTAGAAAGCTTTTTAAAGAATCTTGAACAAGATATTGCAGCCTTACAGGGTCTGGTGAAGAATGCTGTAGCTCCAACGGATGTTGAGTCTACAAAGGCGCTGGACGAGGTTATAGAACTGCTTCAGAGCTGTTCAGGAAGACTTGTGGAGGTCTCTTCCTTCGCAGACTGTCTGGGCGCTCAGAATCAAATGGACAAGGGTGCGGTAAGACTGGCGGCTCGAGTGACAAGTATGCGTGCCGGATTCGAAGGCATTAGCTCACAATTCAGTAATGTGCTTCGTCAGACTACAGACAAGGTATGGGCAGAGTGGATGGCACGTCCGGAGATTGCTCCATTAACGTTCGTGCTGAGCGAGAGCCGTGACTTGGCCCGTGAGAAGATGAGTCCAGAGTTGGAAAGCTTAGCGCTAGAACTAGCCGTTGACGGATATCATGGATGGAGCGGGCACTATGATACGATTGTAAGCTCGATTAAGATCCCATTTGAGGATGAAGAAGGAACAAAGCTCCTCTCCGCAGGTCAAGCTTTTAACAAGCTGGATGATCCAGATCCGAAAGTACGTCAATCCATGTTCCATAAATGGGAAGAAGCATGGACCGAAGCAGCAGATAACTGTGCGGATACCTTGAATCACTTAGCAGGCTTCCGTCTGAAGCTCTATAAAGGAAGAGGTTGGGAAGATATTCTGAAAGATCCGCTGAGCATCAATCGCATGTCACAAGATACTTTGAATGCGATGTGGGACGTGATTACGAATAGCAAGCCTGCACTCGTGACCTATCTTCAGCGTAAAGCTAAGCTGCTTGGACTGGATGCTCTTTCTTGGGTAGATGTCGAAGCGCCAGTGGGTAAATCTTCAGGTAAAATCCCATATGATCAGGCCGCTAAAGATATCGTTACCCAGTTCCGCAAATTTAGTCCGAAGATGGCAGAGTTTGCAGAGCGTGCTTTTGATAATAACTGGATTGAGGTTGAGGATCGTCCGGGAAAACGTCCTGGAGGTTTCTGTACATCCTTCCCTGAGAGTAAGGAATCGCGGATTTTCATGACTTATAGCGGTACAACTTCTAATGTTTCAACCTTGGCACATGAGCTGGGACATGCTTATCATTCTTACTTGCTGGATGATCAACCTGTATTTAATCAGAACTACGCTATGAACGTTGCAGAGACTGCTTCAACCTTCGCAGAGGTCATTGTATCTGACGCTCAGGTTAAAGCCGCTAGCAACGCTGAAGAGAAACTGGCGTTGCTTGAAACGAAAATTCAAAACAGCGTAGCCTTCTTTATGAACATTCACGCTCGGTTCTTATTCGAGACTCGTTTTTATGAGAAACGTAAGGAAGGCCTTGTAAATGCTGAAGAGCTGTCTGAATTGATGGTGGAAGCACAGAAGGAAGCCTTCTGTGGGGTGCTTTCGGAATACCATCCTCATTTCTGGGCTTCTAAACTGCATTTTTATATCACAGATGTGCCGTTCTATAACTTCCCTTACACCGTTGGCTACATGTTCAGCACAGGCTTGTATCGACTGGCTCTGCAAGAAGGAGCGTCCTTTGCAGACAAATATGATAGCTTGTTGCAAGATACTGGTGTGATGACTTTAGAGGATTTGGTACTTAAGCATCTGGGTGTGGATCTTACGAAGCCGGACTTCTGGCAAGGCGCTACAGATCTGATTGTAGCTGACATTAATGAGTTCTTGGAGATGACGGAGCAATTAGTTTGAAAAAGTCTAAACTAAGACAAATTTAGCGGTAGAAAAAACAATAATTTTTCAGCATGAACACGCAAAAGCCCCTGATACAGGGGCTTTTTTTAATGATAAAATGTCGAAAAATCACGATTTATAAAAAGAAATATGCGATTAATCTATGGATTTCGCGCATCTATAGGGATAATAACCCAATTTTGCCGAATAATGTTGTTTGCCATTTGTTAGTAACCTATAATGAGTCTTAAGCCTTATATAAGGCACGCTAGAGTACCACTTGGCTGAACTCACAAAAATAAGCAAGCGCTTACGAAGTCGGTTCTGCGAAGTGCACTCAAATCAAGCTATGCTCACAAAACTTTTAGGAGGAGAAGTAATGCTTAAGACGGAACAACTATCATTAGCGAGACAGATGGATATGGTGTTTAAGGAGCTGCAGGAAGAATTATCGGGATTAACTTCTGGTACGGTTTTTGTGCAAATACGAAATAACATGATCGGAAAATTCGGGATACGACATAATCCTCTTTCTGGGCGAAGCGGGGTATTCACTGATGCAAAAGAAGGGATGACAGATGGACAACAGTCTTCTTTTCGACTAATGGCGCTGGAAAGCCTGAAATACAAGCGGCGTTGGACGCATGGTGAGATTTCTTATGAATTCGCCATTAGACAGGGAATGGTGATTGTAGATGCTACGTTGGAGTCCAATTATAATATGGCGAATCTAATGATTCGATCGCCTCGTAATGCCTATGCTGAAAGTTCCGAACAGTTTTTTGGTTAAGCGTTGTTTACATAAAATTTCAATAATTGTGAAAATCAAAAACCCTCCCACAGCTTCAGAAAGAAGTGTGAGAGGGCTCAAAAGCTACTCGGCTTTAGGCTTTATGCTTGATATCGCCCTAGCCGGATAAAACACTTAAGATAACGTTGTTACTGACGACCAGACAGTTGTTGTTCTGCCAGTTGTACTAGACGTTTAGTGATGTAACCGCCCAGAGAACCAGTTTCGCGAGAAGTGTAGTTCCCGTAATAACCGTCAGCTGGGATCGTTACTCCAAGCTCCTGTGCTGCTTCATATTTCAACTGTTGCAATGCCGCAGTTGCTTGAGGAACGACCAGGTTATTGGAACGGCTGCTACGACCTTGACCTGCTTGACCCATGTGTGTCACCTCCTTCGCCCGTTGTGAAGATAGTATGAGCGCTAAGAGGTTAATTCATGCATCACTTCGAAAGGTTTTAAGGATGGTAATTATTAGTGAAATAAAAGTGAGGATAGAAATCCTTTATTACTAGGGATTACACAAAAAAATCGGTCTTCCCTTACGTAATCGCAAGGCAAGACCGATATAATGTATATCTGCTTTAAATCTCAGGATAGATCATTTCCAGCACGGTGGATAGATTCTGACTTTGACCGGGTTCTACCGTTAAAAGACCTGTGAAGGAAGCATCCTCGGATACATTCGGTGCATTCGCGAGCCAGGTATAGGGCTCAATACACAGAAATTGATCAGCCGGTCCTTTGGTATATAGCACCCAGTGACGGAATAGATTCTCGTCAGCAGTATAACGAAGGCCATAACCATCATCACGTAATAATAAGGCTTCTACAGGCTGTTTTTCTCCAATACGTAGAGCAGTATCAAAATTAGTTCCCTGCATGTTCATTCCGGTGTTCAAGGCTTCCAGATCACCAAGTGGAATCAGATTGCCGCTAGGGAGCAATTCTTCGTTCAGTTCATAAATACTATTTACTGGGAGCTTAAGATTCCAGCGCTCAGGTTCTCCATCAATCATAAACCAGGTGTGATAACCGATCCCAAAAGGAATTCGATGATCTCCAAGATTAGTAACCTTTAAAGTTTGGGTAAATCGGGCTTCCTGAAGCCTAAACGTCATTTCGAATTTAAGTGGGATAGGGAATTGCTCCATCCAGTGTGGATCATCTTCCGTTCGGAATTCAGTAGTGACCGCGCAACCATCCTCATCTTCTTCAATATCGCTGACACACCAGGCCTGAGTTCGGTGTAGACCATGAATATGATTGTCATTAGCGGTATTCTGGTCAAATTGATAACTTGTACCCTCGAATTGAAATTGGCCCTTACGAATTCTTCCGGGTGGAATTAATAGCGGCATGCCAAAATGGTAAGGTTTTTGCATAAAGAAAGCTTGATCGCTTTCATCAGGCCGCCGTAGAATTTCCCGTTGTTTCTTGACATCAAACAATGAAATCACGTTATTTCCTAGTCGCGGCAAAAGCGTGACTTCCAGTTCACGGCTGTGCAAAATATAAGTATCATAACCGCCCCACTGCCCTTTGGTCACCTGTTTCATGAGATATGCTCCTTTATCGTAACTGTAATCGAATAGAACATGGATAACCTTATCATAACAGATTTATACGGTAGTGGTTAAGTGATTTGACAACTTCTCTTTATGGTTCTATGATGAAGGCATTAATTCATGATGATAATGTGATGACGGGGACAAGTAGGCAGGCATTGCACCTTCAGAAAGCCGGTGGTTGATGCGAACCGGTAGGACAAACCTGATGAATGGACCCCTGAGCGCCGAGCTTGAACGGGAGCTAGATACCCTAGTAGACCGGCCGGATCTTCCCCGTTAACGGAAGACTAAGGCTGTTTTTTTCTTGTCCAAACTAGATTAAGCAGCGAATAAGGGTGGCACCACGGTCTCACGTCCCTTGCGGATGAGGCTTTTTTTGCGTTCTCGGAAACTTAGAAATGACATCAAACGGAGGTCTATATTATGAAAAAAGTAATGTCAGGCATTCAGCCAAGCGGTTCACTTACATTGGGGAACTACATTGGAGCACTGAAAAATTTTGTGAAGCTGCAAGATGATCATCAATGTTTCTTTATGGTTGTCGATATGCATGCAATCACTGTAGCACAAGATCCTGCGGCACTGCGTGAACAGTCAGAATCCGTAGCGGCCCTCTTTATTGCAGCAGGAATTGATCCTGCACGTTCTAATGTCTATATGCAGTCGCATGTGCCACAACACGCTGAACTGGGCTGGATCATGACGACACTTACAGCAATGGGCGAGCTGGAGCGTATGACCCAGTTTAAAGATAAATCATCAGGTAAAGATTCTGTTGGCGCTGGTTTATTCGTCTATCCTTCCTTGATGGCAGCAGATATTCTTGTTTATAATGCGGATCTTGTGCCAGTTGGAGAAGATCAAAAACAACATTTGGAGCTGACTCGTGATTTAGCTGGTCGCTTCAATAATCGTTTTGGCGAATTCTTTACCATTCCGGAGCCGTACATTCCAGAGGTGGGTGCACGTATTATGTCTCTGGATGATGGCACCAAAAAAATGAGCAAGAGCAATCCTAACGCAGGCAGCTACATTGCTCTGTTAGATTCACCGGACGTAATCCGTAAAAAAATCAGCCGTGCAACGACTGATTCAGGACGTGAAGTAATTTTTGATCCAGCTAATAAGCCAGAGATCAGTAATTTGATGAGTATTTATTCCGAATGTTCTGGAATGACACTCCAGCAAATTGCCGATCGTTATGAAGGGCAAATGTATGGCGGCTTTAAGAAAGATCTTGCTGAAGTGGTTGTATCTACGCTTGAGCCTTTACAACAAAGATATAATGAAATTCGTAGCTCGGGTGCGATTACAGATATTCTTGCTGAAGGTGCTGGTCGTGCACGTATTGTTGCAACTGAGACGTTGAATGGAGTTAAAGAGCGGATGGGATTTCTGCCAGCTCGTTAATCTAATCAGCGCTTAGGCTTTCCTGTTTGCGTCTGATCTTGGCCTTGAGGATAAATCCCCAGCCAATATTCATGACACAGAGAAACCCGAGCAGAAGTGCCAACCAAAAGCTATAACTGATCGCGATTGAAGCGGCAGTAAGAATAAGAATAGAAGAACAAGCGAACCAAAGTGAAAGTCCTTTACCCATTAAGAGAGCCTTCCTTTCTATGTCTGCTAAAATGAATCCCGGAGTATGATAATAATACTCCGGGATTTTTTGTGATTATAGAATAGATCTCTGCGTAAGTCTACAGTTTCATCGTAAAGAACCAGGGTCAATGGAAAATCGTTTGTCGAGCTTCTCGCTGCTAAGCCAACCTACATAAGTATTTAAAGGTCGATATTGATTGTCCATCACTAATACAGCCACAAACGGGTATTGTTTGCGATGTAAATAACGTACGTCCCCCCAGCGCACCATATATCCTGAAGGGAGTTCCTCGACTTCGGCTACTGCATAAGAGGTGAAGTATAGAAAGGACTGAATATCAGGGTGCGACTTGGAAATCTCCACAGCAGGATGAGTCGAGCATACAGCATGTTTGAACCATTCCAGTCGGTTATTGACTAACTGCCCAACATCATAGCTGCCATCTTTTTTCACCTTGACTACGTTCCAGCGCTTTAGTGAAATTGTAGGGATTACAATATAACGTTCGCCGGCACTATGATGTAAATCCTTAAGCTTAATATTACGCGTGAGACGTGCGTGAACGACGGTTCTCCAAATATAATAAAGAATAGTACAGGCATACAGTGTAATAAATAAAGGTTGCGGTGGAATGATCCCGGTGATCCAGAGAAGGATGGCTGCGATATGGCTACCAAATATAAATGGATCAAAAATGTGGATGATGTTCCATGCAATCCATTTCTCCGTGAATGGACGTGCAGCCTGAGTGCCATAGGTATTAAATAGATCAGAAAATACGTGAACACCTACACCAATGAAGCTCCAGAGCGCAATATGGCTTAGGGCTTGTAAATCAGTAAAACCAAATAAGGGGCCTAACACGAAGGAAATCAGCGCGGGCCACAGAATTAGAAAGGGTAGGGAATGTGTGATTCCTCGGTGATTTCTAATATACATTGCATTGTCCTTCAGTCGTAGCGCAGTATCGGCATCAGGAGCCTGAGAGGCGAGCACTGTTGCCAGCATAACAGCCCCGGCCAGTTTCGGATCAGAAGCAACGATGGGATCAACGAAGGAAAGCCCGGCTAAGCCTAGGCCCATAACTAAATGTGTAGCAGTATCCATTGGTCAGTTCTCCTTTGTTGTTCGGAAGTTCTCTATTTAATAATTACCCAAATACAGCCCTGGTTATTAAGGGGATTGAAATAAATACAAAATAAATATTGTCACGTAATTGTCGAATTCATGAACTTACTGTTCCATGACTGTCAAAGTCTTCACGGGTTTGTTATGATAAAGTTAACAGCGAAGTTAAAAAACTTCGGTTAGAACGTTACATGTTCGTTTAGAAGGAGGATCATTAGGTGTGGACAATCATATAACATTTCAAGCTTCTTCCGACTCTGCAGCCATGTCTGCAAAATCTCCACCGGAAGGTGCTAGCTGGCGTGATTTCATTGCTGTAACAAAACCCGGTATTATCCGATCTAACCTTATTGCCGCCTTTGCGGGATATTGGCTGGCCTCGGGTTGGGATGTTCATTACGGCAGATTAGTTCTGACTCTGCTCGGTACTATGCTGGTTATGGCTTCGGCCTGCGTTTTTAATAACTATTTCGACCGGGATCTGGACATGAAGATGGAAAGAACCCGTGAACGGGGGCTTCCTACAGGACGACTAAAACCAAACACTGTGTTATTATACGCCATTGGGCTTGGTATTGCAGGTTTGATCGTGCTGTTTGCTTTTTCAGGTATGCTTGCCGGTCTGTTTGGAATTGTTGGTATGTTCGTTTACGTAGTAGTATACACGCTTTGGTTGAAGCGGACATCAACATGGAGCACCTCCGTAGGTGCGATTTCTGGAGCAATGCCCCCGGTAATTGGTTATGTTGCGGTTTCAGGAACGGTTGATCTAGGCGCTTGGCTGATCTTTGCCATGTTGTTTCTATGGCAACCCCCTCACTTCTGGGCGTTGGGCATTAGACGTAAAGAAGAATATAGAGCGGCAGGATTTCCATTGTTACCTGTAGTTAAAGGGACGCGACGTACGAAATTTCAGATGATTCCTTATGTAGCCCTTTTGCTGCCTATTCCAGTGTTAATGTACGCCTACGATTACGCAGGCATATTTTTTCTAATCATTTCATCAGCGTTGTCCTTGGCTTGGTTAGTATTGACCTTGATGGGCTTTAAGGCTAAAGATGATGAAGTCTGGGCGAAGAAGAATTTCCTCTTCTCCATTAACTACCTGACAGTTAGTTTGATCGTACTTGTATTGAATACGATTCACGGTTAAGAAGAGGGAGGGTATACGTGTCCGTGCAAACCTTTAAGCGTTATAAATGGACTTGGCTTCTGCTAATACTTGCTTTGATTATGGCTGGTTATCTGGCAATTAACTCTTTGAATTTAGGAAAAGAGAAATTGCCAGTAATCGGAGAAGTGCAGGACTTTTCTCTTGAAAATGTGAATGGAGACCAGGTTACTCTGGCTGATACACAAGGTAAAGCACGGCTGGTATACTTCTTTTTTACACAGTGTCCGGATGTATGTCCTATAACTACGTTTTTGTTATCTCAGACACAGAAGATTCTGGTCGAGGATGGCAGTTTTGGTAAAGATACGGGGTTTGTTTCTATCTCTTTTGATCCGAAGAATGATACTCGGGAAGCTATTAAGACTTTTGCAGACCGGTTTCAGGCGAATTATGATGGATGGTATTTCTTGCGGGGGGATCAGGAAGAAGTTCGTAAGTTAGCGACGGATTCTTTTAAAGTACTAATCGCAGGGAATTCCAAAGAAAATTTCGTACATGCCAACCGTATAGCGTTAGTTGACCGGAACAATCAACTTCGTGCATTGTATGACGCAGGAGATACGGAGAACGTAACTCCTGAATTTCTTGCCGATCAGCTGACGGAATTGGCTCGGGAATAGAACATAAACATTAAAAACGCCTTTTTCGAATCCCTCTTTATTGAGCGGATAACGAAAAAGGCGTTTTTTTAAATATACGATAGTATAAGTTTCATGCTATACATTATCCTTATACTTGTTTCAGCTAAAATGGAAGTGGTTCAGGGTAGACGATGAAATCTTCCAATCCGGCTTTTTCGAGCTGAGTGATGTTGTATTCATCAGGCGTACCTTCCACACCAGCATATCCGCGACGAGTATAAATATGATCGGCATCAGGGAAGGCATCCCGGAGCACACTGCGTATTTTTTTGCCAGAGCTATCGTTATCCAAATAAAGGTATACTTCTCCATCTCCTACTTGTTGCCGGAGGGATTCTAATTTTAGTGTATTTAATGTACCAAAGGTACATAGGATTTCTACTTCCGGTACCAGCACGCGCCGTAATCTGCTGCGATCGTTCTTACCTTCGACAATAATCGTTATGGACATTAGCTGACAATCACCTCCGGGAATGGTCCAAGCTTCAGGCTCATTATAGTTTACCGAAGGATCGTCATTTTTAACAACTGTTTCTGCAGGAAAGTCTTCATTCCCCGGGAAATGTCGTAAAAGCAAAGAATCATGCGGCTCGCCCGTTCCATTTGGAAGTGAGGTTCGATAGTTTACCAGTGTTTTTAGGTGGAAGAAGAAGCAATGCTACCATTAGTAGTAGAAAGGCTATGAAGTAAGGAGAAACGAAGGACCTTAGCTGTCCAGCAGCCACGGGCCCAGCGAATGCACCGAGTGACATGGTTATCGACTGCATGGAGAAAGTCCGACCCATTCGCCCAGGGCCACCGAGACTAATAAAGAGTGATGCCATTGCAGGAAACAACACTCCTTTGGCTGCGCCGAGCATAAAAAGAATCGCAGCAGTCGGAATCCTGTGAAATGAGGCGAGTGCAAAGAAGCTGATGGCCATTCCCAGTAATGCTGCTGCTATTCTTCCCCCCGGAGAAAGACGGTTCAGGAAGAGCATGCTGAGCGTTACCAAAGCACCTAAACTGAGGAGTGACAGTAGGATACCAGTGGAAAGAATACTGTTGCTCCCTGTTTGAGATAGCGGGAGCTCGAAAAAGAGAACGCCTTGTGAACAGGAAACGAAAAAAGGTAAAAGGTAATACCGTTTGGATACCAGATCATCATCTTTCGTTGGTATAGAAGGTTTATCTGGAACTTTTAATGCTGATTGCGCTGAGCTTAGCGGCTTTAATATATGTCTCGAAGGTGCAGGTACACTAAAAAAAGCCATGATTCCTGTTGCGATAAGGAGCCATCCAAGTGTGGTGAAGGTGCCAGAGTAGCCGGCTTTTGCTACGATAAAAGCTCCCGCAGCAGGCGATACAACTGAAGCTAACGTATGAACGATACCATGTCCGGACATATATTTACCCTGCTCTGTGGCATCCGATGACAAAGAAGCGAGTAACGTCATACAGGCTGGAGAGAGGAAAGCGAGCACGAATCCACTTGCTGCTCTTAGCATCAGCAGATGCCATGGAAGCTGTACATGAGCTTGCAGCAGTAGGATAGCTCCCGCTGCGACAAGGCTGAAGACGATGTAGCGGCGGGAGCCATTACGATCGACTAGTACGCCTGCAAGCAGATTGCCGGGAAGGTGGGTCAACGAGTACATGCCCATCATCCAGCCAATAAAGGTGGGTCCCGCACCAAGAGAGATGGCAAAGGGCGTAAGGACGGGATACTGAGCATGTAAATCGAAGAACGCCAAAAAGAGAAATAAGTATAGCCACAGCGCAGTTTTCACAGGGAAACACCTCCGAGAGCCACCTACAGCACAAGTGAATGCAGGACGGCGTAATAATGAAGAACCAATTCTTAAGCACTACTTGTACTTTACGTGGGACAGAGAGGGCTTATACCGCTTTTTTAATTCCGCTAGTAGGTATACCTTTTACGGAGGGTGGAACCATGAATTATGATGGGTATTCATGTATAATAATTAATATTGGCGTTATGTCTATGGGAAGAGAGAATCCTTGGGACGAAACTAGGCGATAGGGGTGTTGTGAGATTGATGGATCCAGAGGTATGGTCACAGTTTATAAGGGAAAATTGGCTAGTTATTGTAATTGCGCTTGTCCTGCTGTTTGCGGTTGTTAATTTGGTTAAAACCGTTCTGAAATGGGCGATTGTCATCGTGATCGTTGTAGGTTTGTTCATCTATAGTGGTGTTACAATGGACCAAATTGGTAACGCTGTGAATAAGGTGGCAGATGGAACGGTAAGCACGCTAAAGAAGGAAGCGCAAGAGGTTATGCTTAAAGAAGCGCAGGATGCGAAGTACACTTCAAATGGAGACGGGACCTTTACGATTACAACGCCGAATATTGAAGTGAAGGGCGCAGCGGGTGAAGATAAAGTAGAGGTTACTTTCCGGGGTGTGAGTCTTGGGAAGTGGAGTGTTACAGATACGACAAAAACATTTATCGAGGAAGCCCGAAAACATCAATAACAGGCTTGGACTCAAAAATAAACAAGCGAGCAAGCACGCGACTGAAAGGAGAGAGCGGATATGATAAACGGATGGATGACTAGTGTGAGTGATGCTAATATCATCTCCATCGCCCTCCTGCTGGTTGTAGTCTTCTCTCTATTGCAAGGCTGGAGCAGAGGTTTCTCAAGCGCTACCGGAAGATTATTTGGGCTGCTGGGAACAGGATTATTTACTATAGCATCTTTGGTATTAGCTATCCCAGCTGCGGCCTACCTCAATCCCTATGTAGAGACTTGGGCATCGGGGATTAGTCTTCCTGATACGAAGCTTACACAGTGGCAGCAAATTTATTATACGGCGGTGTCTGTGTTATCAGAATCACCGCTGGTTCGATTTCTATTGTTACTCCTGATTTCTTATCTGTTAATTCGTATGCTCTTAGGACTGTTATCCATGTTGCTACCTTTTCCACAATTGCGGCGTACTAAGAAGTTTAAAGACAGAAAGATTACGCAGGTAAGCCGTATGGGAGGAGCAATGGTTGGATTAATTATCGGCTTAATGCGTAGTCTGGTAATTGTTCTTGCTCTTTTCATCTGTGTTGGATTAAATCCGGAGAGTGGATTTAGTCGTTATGTGGAGTCCTCTCCAATCTATAGTCAGAGCGCTGCTGCTGTATTTGAACCTATTGTTGGTGAGACTGTGCAGAAGAAACTTCCAATTCTGACGAAGACCGTTGCAGCAGAGATGAATGATATCCTTCGCAGAAAATATGAGGTTATCGATCATGAAATTCCTCAGGATATTATAGGAGCAGCAGAAGACATTGTTGGACAAGCGCAAGAAGAAGAGAAAAAAGCGAGACTTCTCTATGATTGGGTAGGTACACGCGTGACTTACGATTATGCTAAGGCTGACAATTATTTGCAAAACAGGGTCTGGCATGAACAGACACCACAGGATACATTCGACACTCGGCAAGGGGTGTGTATAGACTATGCCCGACTGTACGCTGTGATGGCTCGTTCACAGGGCTTGCAGGTACGGGTTGTAACAGGTCAGGGTTATGATGGGCGTGGCGGATATGGTGCACATGCTTGGAATGAAGTATATATAAGTGATCGGCAAGCTTGGATTCCGCTGGATCCGACTTGGGCTAGCAGTGGAGATTGGTTCAATCCGAAGGATTTTGATGAAACGCATATTAGGGAGAACGCCCTCTGAGTGAGGGCGTTGAACTCCTGGGGTGTGGTACAATAAACTCAAGTAACGTCAGTTCTAAATTAAATGCGAGGGCATGCTCACAATAAGCAGCTAAGAACTCACCTTCATCATAAGAGTAATGTCGCAGGCAAAGGGTTGTCAGACATTTTTTTAAAATATAAGAAAGTATAAGCTCTATACTTTATGTCTTATATTTCTCGCTTAAACACTTACCTTCCTTATAAGGACGGTCAATGCGTTTATGCTTGTAGAAGGGGAGAAAGCTGGTGAGTTTGTTTGGTAAGCAGCTCCCGCCTAAGGACGGGGTATCTTCAAGAAATTCTGTAGGTTTGAGACTGAATATTTTTTTCTTCGGCACTTTTTTTATTTTTTGTATTATTATCGTACGTCTTGCAGGTTTACAGTTTACTGAGGGAGCTCTGTTGAGTGAAGAAGAAACGAGCCGGGAAACGAAAATTGTTCCGCTCGCAGCGATGCGTGGGATTATTTTTGCTGCCGAAGGAGAGCAGATTGCCTATTCAACACCTACGGAGTCGCTTTACCTTACATTAACTAAAGATTACACAGCTAGAACGACAGATAAAGTAACGGGTGAGATCTCACTTACGGAAAAGGCGAAGAATAACTCCGATATGCTTGCGGCAAGGCTTGCGGCTGATTTTGCTAAATATGGAGATCCGAATGCACCGAAGCTGACGCAGCAAGATATCTTGGATTCATTAGATTTAGATTTCAAAAAGTATTTAGGTTATGTGCCGCGACGGATCAAGACTGGATTAATTCCAGAGGAAATAGCCTATTTCATGGAGCATAAAGACAATTATCCGGGGCTAACGATCGTGGAGGAGAGTGTTCGTCACTACGATAAAGATACGGTAGCGGTGCAGACAGTCGGCTTTGGAAAGCCGTTTAAATCGACTGAAGATATAGCGATGTATAAGAATGTCCGTAGTGAAATGAAAAAAGATTCTCCCCCTGGACTTATGTATAAAGCAGAAGAATATGTGGGGTTTGATGGTCTGGAAATGCAGTATCAACGAGAGCTACGAGGAGAAAATGGTTATCAGGTCATTTCGGTGACTCCTCAGAATATGGCTGAGAAGGTTGAACAGAACGTTGCTCCTGTAAAAGGTAATAATATTTGGATGACCATTAATAAGAAGATTCAGATGAAGACAGAACAGGCCATATTGGATCAGATTAAATGGCTGCATACCAATGCTGTTCAAGGTGAGACGCATCCAGATGCTTTAACCGGATACGCCGTAGCAATGGAAGTGGAGACTGGAAATATTGTCGCCATGGCAAGCATGCCGGATTACGATTCAAATGTATGGACTAAAGACTCCTTACCAACACCTGTTTGGAATAAAATAATGAATAATCATCTAAACGGTACGATTACTTCGAATTCATCTGGTAGATCAGGTCATGATTTTAGTTCACTTGTGTTTATGGGATCTACGATCAAACCATTAAGTGTGTTAATTGGTTTAAAGGAAGGTTTCTTTAATACCTCAACAACCTATTCAGATGTGGGCATTACTTATTTCGGTAAGGATAATAAATCATCCGTAAGAAATTCATCGGGTCACGTATATGGTTCACTAGATCCGGCCAAGGCGATTATGAATTCCTCTAATGTATTTATGATTGATATGGTGGGTAAGCAGCTTTACAAGAAATATCCGGGGGATAAAGGCATTGAGGTATGGGACAGATATATGAAAGAGTTCGGGCTGGGTGTATCTACGAAAAGTGGTCTCCCAGGTGAATCAGCGGGCCAGATTAACTATACTGATCTTAAGGCTGCAGGCAGCTCGCAGGCCGCACTTATTTATGCTTCTTTTGGCCAACAGGGCAGTTATACTACATTGCAGCTTGCCCAGTATGCTTCTACTCTTGCAAATGAAGGAGTGCGTATTAAGCCTCAACTCGTTAGCAAGATCACGGATGCGCAAGGTAAGGCGGTTAAGGAATTTCAAAGAGAAGTGCTTAATACGGTAACGTTTGACAAATCCTACTGGAAAGAGATCAAACAGGGGATGAGCAGTGAAGTTAGTGCCTTTGATGATTTTCCTTATGATTTTGCACGTAAGACAGGTACCTCTGAAAAAACAGACAGAAAAAATATAAACCGTGATAATGGGGTATTTATTGCATTTGCTCCGCGAGAAAATCCGAAGCTAGCCGTAGCGGTTGTTATACCAGAAGGGGGCTTTGGCTCCAAAAGCGCTGCTCCGGTGGCTCGTAAAATTTTTGACGCCTATGATTGGGAGTATGGGCTCGATGGTGTGCCAAAAAAGAATGTTGCTCCTGCGTCAGACCCCGTTCAAAAATAATTAGAGAAAAAGGAGAGAAATAAACTGTGAGTTTTTTTCGTAAGCAGGCCTCACCTCCAGATGAGACCAACAGTAAAAGTTCCATAGGCCTGCGACTCAACGTGTTTTTCTTTAGCACGTTTGTTATATTTTGCGTAATTATTATACGCCTGGCTGTGTTGCAATTCGTGGAAGGACCAACTTTAACTGAAGTGGAGACAAGCAGAGATACCAAAAATGTACCCCTTGCATCCATGAGAGGTGTAATTTATGCTGCTGAAGGTGAGAAGTTAGCGTACTCTACACCGGTTCAATCGCTGTATATTACGCTCAATAAGGAGTATACCGCTAAGCAAACAGATAAAAATACCGGTAAAACTACCCTAACTCCAGAAGCTAAAGCCAAGTCAGATGCATTGGCAGCCAAGCTGGTAACTGATTTCAATAAATATGGTGATCCAAAAGCTGAGAAGATGACAGAAGAAGATGTTATTGACGCACTGGATTTATATTTCCGGAAATCACTTGGCTTTATGGCACGGCGAATTAAGGCGGACCTGACTACTCAGGAAGTAGCCTATTTCATGGAACATAAGGGAGAATACCCAGGCCTTGAAATTGTCGAGGAAAGCATTCGTCATTACGATAAAGATACGGTTGCCGTACAGACGATAGGTTATATCAAGCCTTTTAAATCAGCAAACAGCCTTAATATTTATAAGAATATCTTAAATGCTATGAAGAACAATCCGGAGCCAGGACTAACTTACAAGGACGATGAATTTGTCGGATTTGACGGCCTGGAGCTGCAGTATCAGAGAGAGCTTCGGGGACAAAACGGCTATCAGGAAATCTCCGTCAATCCACAGAACATGGCAGAAAAAGTCGAACGTGTAGTCCCTCCTGTGAAAGGCAATGACGTCTGGACAACCATTAATAAGAACATTCAGATGAAGACAGAGCAGGCGATTATGGATCAGATTAAGTGGCTGCATTCCAATACTGTACAGGGTA
Organism: Paenibacillus sp. NPDC101420; assembly: GCF_050277435.1. NCBI lineage: Bacteria > Bacillati > Bacillota > Bacilli > Caryophanales > Paenibacillaceae > Paenibacillus > Paenibacillus sp. NPDC101420. The sequence continues at coordinate 393,064 of NZ_JBNNSE010000005.1, read as the reverse complement.
AAACGCATCCTAATGCTTTAACTGGTTACGCTGTAGCGATGGAAGTCGATACGGGGAATATCGTAAGTATGGCGAGTATGCCGGACTACGATACGAATATTTGGACATCGGGATCCTTATCCACTGATGTTTGGAACAGTATTATGGACAACTATCAGAACGGTACCATTAATCCGATTTCTTCAGGGACGTCAGGTAATGGACTTAGGTCTGTACTGCTATTAGGTTCAACGATTAAACCTTTGAGCGTACTCGTGGGTTTGAATGAAGGTCTCTTTACAACCTCAACTTACTATCCGGATAGAGGTTTCGCGACTTTTGGTAAAACAGGTCATGAAACTAAGGTAAGAAACTCTGGAGGACATGTGTACGGTTCTATGGACCCTGCAAGAGCGATTGAGAAATCCTCGAATGCGTTCATGGTGGATATGATCGGTAAACGATTGTATGACAAATACAAAAGCAAAGGCGTAGATATCTGGGATAGGTATATGAAAGAGTTTGGACTTGGTGTATCCACGGGAAGTGGTCTGCCAAATGAATTCTTAGGACAGATTAACTATACCAATATAGAGGCTGCGGGTAGTGCCCAAGCGGCACTTGTATATGCTTCTTTCGGCCAACAAGGTAGTTATACGGTGTTGCAGCTTGCCCAATACGTAGCTACACTTGCTAATGAAGGACAGCGGATCAAACCTCAGCTAGTTAGCAAGATTACAGATGCTGACGGAAAAGTAGTCAAGGAGTTCGGTCGTGAGGTAATAGATGAAGTAACAGCCTTCGATAAATCCTACTGGAAAGAAATTCAACAGGGTATGCGAAGTGAAGTTAGTGCTTTTTCTGATTTCCCTTATGATTTTGCTCGTAAGACGGGAACATCCCAACAAGTGGCGAAGGGTCAAATTCGCGATAATGGTGTATTTATTGCCTATGCCCCACGAAATAATCCTAAGCTGGCAGTAGCCGTAGTCATTCCAGAAGGGGGCTTTGGTTCCCAGAGTGCTGCGCCGGTCGCACGTAAAATTTTTGATGCTTATGATTGGGAATATGGACTTGATGGCGTTCCGAAGAAGAGCCTACAGTCAGGTAATAATACGAATGATCCTGCGAATGAAGGAACGACTACAGGTACTCAGTAACTTTGACTCTAAGGGAATAATGATTAAAAATAAACAGCTGCTCTATTGAGAGCATAAAAGAATGGAGGGGTGGCAATGACTGCCAAATACCGCCTGCTTGCTTTGGATATGGATGGAACCCTACTGAATGATGAACAGATTATTACACCTACAACGGTGAAATGGCTTCAAAAGGCGGTCGACGCAGGCGTTCATGTCTGTCTGTCGACAGGCCGGGCTTTTACAAGTGCATTTCCATATGCTGAGCAGCTTGGACTAGAAACACCTATGATTACTGTGAACGGTAGTGAGGTATGGCGAGCTCCACATGAAATTTATCGGCGATCATTGATGGACCCTATGCTGGTACAGCAAATGTATGAACTTGCTAAAGAAGATGACATCTGGTTCTGGGCCTATTCTACGGAAAAAGTCCACAAACAGGATAACTGGGATGGGGATGTAACGGGTAAAGAATGGCTTAAATTCGGTTATCACACCGAAGATGATGAGCTTCGTCATAAGCTGCTGCTTCGTCTTCAAGATATGGGTGGATTGGAGATTACGAACTCCTCTCCACATAACCTGGAGATTAACCCTCTAGGAGTGAATAAAGCAGCCGGAATCATGGAAGTCTGTAAGCTGCTAGGACTAGACATGTCCCAAGTTATAGCGGTTGGTGACAGCCTCAATGACCTTGCAGCGATTCAGCAGTCAGGGCTTGGGGTTGCCATGGGCAACGCTCAGGAGACGGTTAAAGAAGAGGCTGACGTTGTGGTGGCTTCTAATAATAATGATGGAATTGCAGAAGTCATTCAAAAATATATTTTTAATGAAGCTATTGCGAAGTGAATCCATAGAGCATATTTGCTATTAGGAGGTTAAGTGTTGACGATCCTGGGTTGGATTCTTATTATTGCTTTATTTGCCGTAGGGCTAGCGGGGGCTGTGTACCCTATACTGCCGGGTGCGCTTGCGATTTATCTTGCCTTTTTCGTATATGGCTGGTTCTTTTCTTTCGAGCCTTTTGGTGCCTGGTTCTGGATCATTCAAACGCTGATCGTTGTAGTTTTATTTATTGCTGATTACGTTGTAGGGGCTTGGGGCGTTAAGAAATTTGGCGGCTCACGTTCATCGATTATCGGGAGTACGATTGGGCTAATCATTGGTCCTTTTGTAATCCCAGCCTTTGGACTTATTATTGGTCCGTTTCTGGGTGCCTTTATAGGAGAATTGATCGTGGGTTCTTCACCAGCTAAAGCTGCCAAAGTAAGTGTAGGATCAATACTTGGGTTGTTTAGTAGTACTGTTGTCAAAATTGTGCTACAAATTATTATGGTCGTCCTCTTTTTTATATGGGTCGTCCGGTTTTAATTTTAACAGTGAAGAAGGGGAAATGGTTTGTCCAAGAAAGAGTCTTTCGTAAAAGGCACGCTTATCCTTGCTGCTGCAGCTTTGGTGGCAAGGGTACTCGGGCTTGTTCAGCGGGTGCCGCTGGATCATATTTTTGATGATGTGGGGAGAGCATCATTTGGGGTATCGAACAATATCTATTTAATGCTGCTCACCGTGGCTACAGCAGGTATTCCAAGTACGCTCAGTAAAATGGTCTCCGAGCGGTACGCTCTGAATCGTCCTGAAGAGGCGAGACAAGTGTATCATGCAGCATTGCTGTTTTCAGTAGCAGCAGGGGTAATCATGACGGCCTTGCTGTACATAGGCGCTCCGTTCTATGCGACACATATTGCTGATGTACCTGAATCAGCGATGGCAGTTAGGGCTATTGCACCTGCGCTTTTACTTTTTCCGGCAATTGCCATGATGCGTGGATATTTTCAAGGGCGCAACAACATGATGGCTGGTGGTATTTCACAGATTGTAGAGCAGTTCGCTCGCGTACTAGTCGCTATTTTACTAGCTTATATTCTATTACAGCAGGGGTATAACAATACAACTATAGCTGCGGGAGCATCCTTCGGTAGCGTAATTGGTAGTATTGCAGCATTTGGTGTCATGATTTATTTTGCAATCAAGCTGCGCCGAGAGGATAAACAGCAAGGATTAAATTACAACACCACTCAAAAATTGCCGATTTGGGGAATTTACAAAGATATTTTTACACTATCAATTCCGATCGTGCTCTCTTCACTTACGATTCCCGTAGTGAATGTGATTGATACTTCTTTGGCTGTTCCACTGCTTATTGATCAGATGGGCAGAGAGAGTGCAACAGCAGCTTTGGGTATACTAACCACGCGTGCTCAAAGTGTGGCCGGAATTCCGCCGGTACTAGCCATTGCGCTAGGTACCTCGCTGATTCCGATCATTTCAGCTGCCTATGCCCGTCGTGATGAGGGACACTTGAAGAAGCAAATTACACTTGCTTTGCGGATTTCTATCCTGACAGGGATGCCAATTGTGTTGGCACTTGTGGCAGCAGCTTATTCTGTAAACGGGTTATTGTTCAGCAGCTTGGACGGAAGCGGAATTGTGGCGATGCTTACGATTGGAACGATCTTTCAGATCACCATGATGACAACGAACTCCATCTTGCTCGGTATGGGCAAATCACGCATTTCAATGTATTATGTGCTAGTGGGTATTATTGTTAAATTAGTCGCAAGCTTCTTACTAAGTAAGATATTTGGGATCTACGGGATTATCGGCGCAACAGCACTTTGTTTCGTAGTTATTACTATTCTTAACTTACGGATGCTGAAATCCATTGTACCTTTCGAAATTATGGGTAAACGGTGGGGCGGCTTCGCAATTGCGGTTCTGGTGTCCGGTGGTATTGGTTTTGGACTTAACCAAGCTGGAATTCTGTTAACAGATCTAATGCCTGCACGTCTGGCATTTCTGATCACTTGTCTTGTTGTAGGGGCCGCAGTTGTTGTTATTTATCTGGTCATGCTAATTGTACTGGGTGTGCTTACTAAACAGGAAATCTCCAGTTATCCGCGTGCATTGCAGAAATTGCTCCATCCGCTGATGAAATTGCAGCCTGCGCGTGTTCGTATGAGAGAATAAGTTTGACTTCTGCATGACATTTTGCTTCACTTAAAGAATAGAAATTTGACAGATATGGAAGAAAGGACTGAACAAGCTATGGACAAAATTAGTTCTCCTGCTGAATTTCAGGTAGCCATTCAATCTCCTCGATTAACTGTAGCCATCTTCAAGGCGGACTGGTGCTCGGATTGTAAATTTATCGATCCTTTTATTCCTGAGGTAGAGCAAGCCTATGCAGATCGTCTAACGCTGGTTGAGGTTGACGTTGATGCTGTGGGTGACGTTAGTCAGGAACAAAATATTATGGGTATTCCAAGCTTTGTCGCGTATTCCGATGGACGTGAATTGGTTAGATTCGTTAATAAATTACGTAAATCCCGCGAGGAAATTGAGAATTTCCTGGATAAAGCGGTTCAAGTGCATCAAAGCCTTCAACAGTAATTCCGGAAAACCACCGCTTTCGCCTGTTCGAGCAAAAGCGGTGGTTTTTTAAGATGCTTCTTCATTACTAAAAACTGCGGGTGATATTTTTGTCGACAAATCAGTTGAAATGGCTTAGTTATCTTACTTGCCTTATCATGTTCCTCGCTGTACTAGGGGGAGCGGTTGTAACGAAGACTGGATCGGGATTGGAATGTGGAAATGAATGGCCGCTCTGTCATGGGAAATTGATTCCGGCCTATACTGTAGGCTCGATGATTGAATACACCCATCGCTTGTTTAGCGGATTGGCAGGGTTATTGTCACTTGCCTCGATGATTGCCTTTTGGCGTTATGCTCGAAATCGGCGGGACTTGTTAGTATATGCATTCATGACGTTGCTATTTGTAATTGTTCAAGGTGGTATGGGAGCGCTTGCAGTGATTAAATCCCAATCTGCTGCTGTAATGGCACTACATATGGGCTTTTCTTTGATCGCTTTTTCAAGTTCTCTAATGCTGGCTCTAGGAACTAAAAGGCGACATGAAGCAGGTGAGTACGATCCTAAGATGGAGCTTCAGAAGCAACCCGTCAGTAAGGCTTTCCGCAATTTAACCTGCTTTACGGCCTTTTATTCCTATGTTGTTGTTTATATTGGAGCCTTTGTTAGTCATACGGATTCGCGCGGTGGATGTTCTGGCTGGCCGCTCTGTAACGGTGAATGGGTTCCCGAGCTTTCCGGGGGAGTAGGTATTGTTTTTACGCACCGGATTGCGGCTTTGATCTTATTCATTCTTACTGCGGTGCTTGGACATTTAGCTTTTTGGAAACATAAGGATTACCCAGAGCTAAGAGCTCTTGGCGTAGCGGCTGTTCTGCTGTGCTTGATGCAGGTATTTAGTGGAGCTGCTGTTGTTTACACACTAGATAATGAAAGATTGTACATATTTGCCGCTTTGGCTCATATTTTGTTGATCGCTAGTTTGTTTGGTGTCTTATGTTATATGAGTGTAAGAGTCTGGCAGCTGAATCGCGCGAGAAATGTAGTTGTTGAAAAAAATCCAACGAATCCAATGACACCGTTGTAACACCCTTGGTAGAAAGTTCCCACCGTGGATAGAGTCGCTTTACCTGCGGAATAATAAAGTGGAAATCGGTATATCGTGGTGCTGGACAAAACTTTAGGAGGACTGGGATATGCTGCGGGTTATACTTGGAGAGCCGCCTCGAAAGAACAGCGGTGTATTGGCTGACGCGATGGAGAACATGGCCACATTTGCAGCCTTACTGCGCAAGGAAATGAACGCTCATGAGGATAATGACCATGAATACCGCAAGCTGGAGATTTGGACACGTGGACTGATCTCCTCATTGGATGAATTGGAGCAAAGCTGGTTCGCAGCTGCTTTTTACCGGAAATCGGTAATCGCTGGTTATATGGACGATATGTCACCAGTGGAACAAGGCGATTATGCGCGGTATGTTTATTTTTATAAAGATGGATTTATTCGTGTGTTCTCTCTTCTGGACAAGCTTGGGACGGTACTGAATCATTTTTATGACCTCAAAACCTCCAAATTAAAAACGCACTTTTCTTATTTTACAGTACTGCGTCAACTTCAGTTATTGAATGTGCATCCTGCATTAGCGGATCAACTGGAACAGATCAAGAACTCTTATCGTGATCCACTGGAGAATCTACGCAAGCGTAGAAATGCTGAAATTCATTATATGAATTCCGAAATGCAGGATGATTTATGGCAGCGACATCAAGGCTTGCATGACAAAATTCAGCTTGAGGATTTAGATAGCCATCTTGAGGATTTAAAGCAGTCCCTTGAAATGAACTGTAAAACATTAATCGCGGCATTCAGCTACAGCAATGAACAGCTGCGTAAGGAAATAAGCAAGGCAAAGCGTGTACAATCCTAAGCGTTCAAGATATTTCCTTTTGACAAAAAACAAGAAACTTACTATACTTATGCTTGCATTAAAGTCTGTACGAATTCAAACATAAAATTTCATACTCTATATCTTATCGAGAGTGGCGGAGGGATAGGCCCGATGAAGCCCGGCAACCGATTTGTATACAGCGCGATTAGCGTTTTGTACAAATGTCATGGTGCTAATTCCTACAATGACGCAAGGTTTGTGGTCGTTGGCAGATGAGAAGGCATTGTCTAAATAAACACACAGAGCCTCTTGCGATCTGCATCGATCGTCGGAGGTTTTTTTGTATGGAATAAGTGAATTATAAAGGGGGCGACGAGCGTTGATTAATCTAAAAGGAATAACAAAGGTATATGGAAAAGGCAGCCATGCGGCTACAGCACTTTCCGGATTGAATTTGTCTATCGAAAAAGGTGAAATATTCGGAGTTATTGGCCATTCTGGAGCGGGGAAAAGTACATTGATCCGTTGCATTAATCTGTTGGAGCGTCCGACAGAAGGGGAAGTTTGGGTAGATGGCATTGAACTAACCAAGCTTACTCAAGGTCAGCTGCAGGAACAACGGCGCAAAATTGGGATGATTTTTCAACATTTCAATCTGCTATCTTCTGCGACGGTGTACGATAACATTGCTTTTCCTCTGCGACTCACAGGCACTTCGAGAGCAGATATTGATACTAAAGTGAAAGATTTGCTTGCCTTAGTGGGGCTTGAAGAACACCGGGATAAATACCCCTCCCAATTATCAGGCGGACAAAAGCAGCGGGTCGGCATCGCACGGGCACTTGCCAGCGACCCTGATGTGCTGCTGTGTGACGAAGCAACCTCTGCGCTTGATCCACAAACGACAGACTCTATTCTTAAGCTATTGCTCGATATTAATAAACGATTCCATCTGACCATTGTGCTGATCACTCACGAAATGCACGTGATTCAGAGCATCTGCGACCGTGTTGCGGTCATTCATGGTGGTGGTATCGTTGAGCAAGGTAAAGTCACGGAGGTATTCCTGAAGCCGCAGCATGAGGTCACTCGCGATTTCATTCGCAGTGAATCACAGAATGAGGGGCCCCTTCGTACGGCGCTTGACGCTGCTGCTGGGGACAACTCTCAGGCCGTCAAAATTACTTTTTTCGGAGAGAAGACCTACGGCTCTGCACTTTCCAATGTAGTACGTGAGACAGGTGTTAGCTTCGCCATTCTGCATGGTACCATTTCAACGATAAAAGACGTACCTTATGGACAAATGATTGTTCGATTCGAAGGTCCAGCTGAAGCGATCGCTGTGACGATAGCCGAACTAACCGCTCAAGGCCTTGAAGTGGAGGTGATTTCGTAATGAATTTCGCAGACTTAAACTGGCAAGAAATGATGGATGCTACAGTTGCTACCTTGCAAATGTTAATATTCTCTGGATTGTTCACAATTATTCTTGGTTTACCACTCGGAATTCTATTGTATTTATGGGGAAGATCGAATAGTATAGTAATCAGAGTAATTTACTCGGTCTTATCGTTCGTTGTAAACATCCTACGTTCGGTACCGTTTATCATTTTGATGGTAGCATTAATTCCATTTAGCAAAGCCGTTGTTGGAACTTCCATCGGAGTACTCGGTACGATTCCACCGCTCGTGATTGGTGCAGCTCCATTCTTTGCTCGCTTGGTGGAAACGGCATTAAGAGAAGTGGATCGTGGAGTAATCGAAGCGGCGCAAGGGATGGGAGCATCCACGAATCAGATCGTTATGCGTGTTCTTTTGCCAGAGGCTCGTCCAGGTCTTCTCTCTGGGGTAACGATCACACTGGTTACATTGGTCTCCTATACGGCAATGTCCGGGATGGTAGGCGGCGGCGGGCTAGGGGATCTAGCGATTCGTTACGGATATTACCGATATGAGAAGGAAGTTATGATTATCTCTGTAGTCTTGATGGTCATACTGGTGCAACTGCTACAAATGGCCGGTGATCGACTAGTACGACATTTCACACGGAAATAAGGTACGTCCATATATAGCCTTATTCATACAAATACCAAGGATAAGAGGGGGATTTAAAATGAAAAAATTACTACTTACTTTTTTTAGTCTGACACTGGTTGTGGTGCTGGCTGCTTGCGGCAATAACAATAATACTTCTAACTCGGCTGCTACTAATGCACCGAAAAATGGTGCTGCAACTGATGCAGAACCTGTAAAATTGGTGGTTGGTGCTTCACCTGTTCCACACGCTGAGATCCTAAAAGCTATTGCTCCATTGCTTGAAGCGCAAGGAATTACATTAGAAATCAAAGAATTCACTGACTATGTTCAACCAAACGTTCAGCTTTCAGAGAAGACTCTGGATGCCAACTTCTTCCAACATCAACCTTACCTGGATGACCAGAATCAAAAGAACGGTTCGGATCTAGTTTCTGTGACAGCCGTTCACGTTGAACCTTTTGGTGCTTATTCCAAAAAAATCAAATCCATCGACGAGCTGGCTGATGGTGCGAAAGTAGCTATCCCGAATGATGCTACAAACGGTGGTCGTGCACTGATCCTGCTTGCCAAAAATGGACTGATTTCATTGAAAGATGATACCAACATCACATCTACCCAAGCAGATATCACTGAGAATAAGAAAAATCTTAAAATCATTGAGCTAGATGCAGCAATGTTAGGTCGTCAATTGGATGAAGTAGATCTTGCCTTGATTAACACTAACTATGCTTTGGAAGCTAACCTAGTTCCTACTAAAGATGCATTGTTCATCGAGGGAACGGATTCCCCTTATGCTAACATCTTGGTAGCTCGTCCTGACAATAAAGATTCCGACGCAATCAAAAAGCTTGCCGCTGCACTGAATTCTCCAGAAGCTAAAGCTTTTATTGAAGAGCAGTACAAAGGCTCGATCATTCCAGCATTTTAAGACAGAAAGCTAACTTAGTCTCTAATTACAGCATAAAACCCGCTGCCTAATGGCATGCGGGTTTTATGCTGTATGTTGTAGGGGAAGGCTAAATCCTCTATAATAAGAAAATCCCGATCTCCTGAAGAGGAGGATCGGGAATGATATTGAATGGGATTAGAATACTTGCATAACTTCTTGTACGCCTTCTACTTCTTCAAGAAGGGCGCGTTCAATCCCGGCTTTCAAGGTGATCGTGGAGCTTGGGCAGCTGCCGCAGGCACCCATAAGTTTCAACTTAACGATGCCGTCTTCTACATCGACCAGTTCAACGTCGCCGCCATCGCGTTGCAGGAACGGACGAAGCTTATCCAGCACTTCCAATACTTCATCATACATTTCGGTGCTTTGTGCATTCTCACTCATTTCTCAATCACTCCTTTCGTAAGTTCATTATAGTACAAAAAGTTAAAAAATAAAATGGTTAGGCGGAATAGGGAGATCATCATGAGACCAATTATTGAATTTTGTGCCAGTAACATGGGTCACGGAACAGACAAGCTAATGCATAAGCTGGAGGAAAATCCAGATTACGATGTGATCGAATACGGATGCCTGAACAATTGTGGGGAATGTTATTTAACCCCGTTTGCCATGGTTGAAGGGGACATCGTTGCAGCAGATACTGTTGACGAGCTAGAAAAGAAAATTGATACTAAAATCAAAGAGCTAGAGGATTGGTTTAATATGGACCTTGATTAAATGCTTTTTGTGGAAAATAAAGGGTTGCTCTTTTTCGTATTTATAACGGAAAAGAGCAGCCCTTAGGTTTATCCTAAAGTGCGTTTTGACATCCAGAGCACCCCGCTCTTAAGGATACGGGGAACCCGTCCTTTGACTGAGCGTTGGCCCATCAGACCAAATCCAGCTTTCTTGCCTAGTGAGCCTAAGGTACCCTTTAGACGAATAGGATGAAGCTTAGGGGGCTCGCCGCGCCACATGGCTTGAATAACCTGAGCAACCTGCTCACCCTGCGCTCCTGCGGCTTGTGCGCTTGGAGCGAATGGTAGGCTGGCACAGTCGCCAATTACATACACTTCTGGATAATCAGGTACACGATAATATTCATCCAGAATGATTCGTCCTCCGCGATCCTTCGGGACTGATAATTCCTGAACAACCTTCACCGGTTGGATCCCTGCGGTCCATACCGTAACATCTGAAAGAATTTCCTCTGTACCGTTAAAAAGCGCATCTTTCTCTACATGGGATACGGAGACACGTCCAAGTGTCTGTACTTGATGGTGGTGAAACCATTCCTCCACGTACTGTGACAGCTTCGCAGGGAAGGCAGATAAGACACGTTCACCGCGATCCAGAATAGCAATATTAAGATCTGGTCGGCTCTCCCGAAGCTCTGCCGCCAATTCCACTCCACTTAGTCCTCCGCCTACAATGTTTATTGTTCCATAAGGCTTCACATCGTTTAAACGTTGGTAAGTTTCGCGTGTTCCTGCAAAGGTCTGGATACTGCAAGTATATTGATCAGCTCCAGGGATGTTATGGTAATTGTCGGTACAACCTAGTGCAATGGCAAGTATGTCATAAGACACAGTCTCGTCAGGCTCCATTGTAACGATTCTACTCTCCAAATCAATGGAACTCACCTCACCGTAACGGATAGTGAGACGGGGATGAACCGGAAACTGGATCCGCAAGTGATAGTCAGTTACTGTACCTGCGGCAAGCGCATAATATTCCGTTTTGATTCCTTGATAAGGCATTCGGTCAATTAAGATAATTTCAATATCCTGTGGAAGGTGATTATTGAGCAATTCTTGAATTAGGGCCAAGCCGCCATAGCCGCCGCCCAGAACGAGTAGTGTTCTCATGCTGACCGAACTTCCTTTCCAATATAGGATAACGGATCTAGGTAGTCTTTTATTCGTATACCTTTATCGCATTGTAGAACGTGTCGCGTTCTACTGGAATTCGTCCAGCACCTTTTACTAACCAGATCAATTCATCGCGAGTGAGGCCTTCAGGTGTTAAGGCACCAGCCGCATGGCTAATGCGTTCTTTAAGAATAGTACCATGGACGTCAGAAGCACCGAAGTTCAGTGCAACTTGAGTAAGCTGAGGACCGATATTAATAAAGTACGCTTTGATGTGATCGAAATTATCCAGCATCAATCTGCTGATCGCAATCGTCTTCAGATCCTCATAAGCGGAGTTGCGGCGCATAATTCCTGCATTCTTGTTCTTAGGCTGCATAGATAATGGAATGAATACCATAAAGCCATTGGTTTCATCCTGTAGATCGCGGATCTGCATCATGTGCCGGATACGATCTTCATGAGATTCAATCGAGCCGTAAAGCATAGTTGTATGTGTCTTCATGCCAAGCTGATGTGCTGTTCGGTGAACTTCTAGATATTCTTCCACATTAGCCTTATCTACACGCATTTTTTTACGGTATTGATCGGATAATATTTCTGCGCCGCCACCAGTAAGTGTCTTAAGTCCTGCAGCACGCAGCTGCTCGAGTACCTCACGAATACTCAATCCGCTAATTCGGGTGAAAAAATCGATTTCGGCTGCAGTGTATGCTTTTAAGGTTACCTCAGGGAAACGTTCATTCAAGGCTTTTAAAGAATCCACGTAATACTGGAAAGGAACCTTGTCATTATGACCGCCTACGATATGGAATTCGCGCACACCTGGATGAATATGCTGTTCGACATATTGCACCATTTCCTGACCGGAAAGGGTATAAGCACCCTCTTCTCCATCATCTTTGCGGAAATTGCAGAATGCACAGTGAGATTCGCAAACATTGGTGAAATATAGACTCATGTTTTCGATAAAATATACCCTGTTGTTGTTCTTTGCAAGATTGACTTCATTTGCTAATTGGCCAATCGTAAGTAGGTCGTTACTTTGATATAAATAAACGCCATCTTCTAAATTCAATCTTTCGCCGCCGCGAACTTTTTCAATAATGTTCATCATTCGGGCGTCTGTTTGGGGGGTGAAAAGAGTAGACATATTATGAATTCCTCCTGAAAGTTTTACGGGGTCCATTGCCCGCAGATAATTCCCAGACTTACCCAGATGGTAGCTGTTCATTCATGAAAATAAAGCGGAGGGTTATCCTCCGTGACAAATTTCCGAATTTTTACTTATGTTTGCCTTCCTTATTATAAACCTCTCTTATAAGGGGATCAACAGCTGGATATGGATGGTTTATTTTGGTGCGATAGGTCAGGCATAAGGCAGTTGTGACTTGAGGGTAATGAAATAGTCGGTTATACTGAGTTTATTAAGTAAATATTTTTAAGAAAGTAACTTTTGGCCGGAAGGTCCCTTAAACATAAGTTTTTCTGTTGAAGTAAGTTTAATTTATAGGAGGATATGATCATGATTAATATTAGCGAAAAGGCAGCAGAACAATTAAAGGCGATGCTTGCTGAACAAGAAGTGCCGAACATGTTCCTCCGTATTGGAGTAACGCCCGGTGGTTGCAGTGGATTCTCTTACGCTATGGGCTTTGATGATAATGAAACCGATCAGGACGTATATATGGACATCCAAGAAATGAAGGTTGTCGTGGAGAAAGAAAATCTTCGTTACCTTGATGGTCTCGAAATTGATTTTGAAGAATCCGGCATGACAGGTGGCTTCACCATTAATAACCCGAACGCTACTGCAACCTGTGGCTGTGGCTCAAGCTTCCGTACAGCTACGGATGCAGGTAAACCGAACGAAGAGCCTTGCTAATCGCGCTATATCAACGTTTTTACTCCGTTGATCTGAACGGTAGCCTCTCGCGAACATGCGTTTGGAACTGCGGATTGTACCGGTGAAAATGAACGTTAACAGCCCCGAAGACCCGGAGTTAACAACCCGGAAATAGACGTTTGTGGGTTGTGGATTACGACCTCTACGACGTATTTAGTCCGCGACTAATGCGTATTGGAGGTCGTTTTTATGTCGTTAAATAAACGTACACGGCGCGTTCCAAACGGAGCCCGCACGCTAAGAGAGTTTTCGAAGATAACTCTAGATCAAGCGCGTTAGACTTCGCTATTAATGCAAAACGAGCGGAGGGGCTGCGCGATCGCACGTTACTAGATTGCGGAAAGCATTACGGTTACTTTATAAAGTGGTTGAACGATAAGTATCCGGAGGTAGAATACGCGGGGGATATAACGACTTCGATGGTGCGGGATCATATCGCGTTTATGAAGTACGATCAGGTGCGCTATGAGGGACACAAGTATATATGGGAAGAAAATCAGCGCATAGGCCTGTCAGATACGACGGTTAATATCCGACTTCGTACGCTTAAGGCGATATTTAATCAGCTTGATCGCGACGAACTACTTGAAATCAATCCGTTTACGAAGGTTAAGCTCATACGCCAGGACGTGGACTTAACGAATTGCCTTACGGATGATGAAGTTAAGGCGATACTAGCGCAGTCAAATCAGCGGGATTTCGTAGGTTTTGGGGATTATGTGGCGATTGTCACGATTTTAGATAGCGGACTTAGAATTTCAGAATTACTAAAAATAAGCGTCACGGATATCGACTTTCAAACGCGATTTATCGTTCTACCTGGCGAGATGAACAAAAATAGAAAGCCGAGAATGGTTTCAATATCGGCACACACTGCGAAATTACTACTGCAACTAGTAGAAGAGAATCGTCAATTTTTTACGACAAATCGCATATTCATGTCATCGTTTGGTGAGCCTGTAACCGCTACGCACTTCAATAAGCGGCTAAAGTATTACGGTGAGAAAGCGGGAGTCACCGGTAAGAAAATGACAGCGCACGTCTACCGGCATACGTGGGCGCGTGCTATGATATTAAACGGGGCTGACCCCTGTACCCTTCAAAAAATGGGTGGATGGTCCGATATTCGTACGATGCGTCGCTATATTCAAATGGATATTGATGATATGCGGAAGAGTCACGATGAATATTCGCCAGCAGACAGGTTCATTAAGAGACGGAAATAAAAAAAGCGCCCGACTCCGGATTATATCGGGGTCGTGCGCTTTCTCTGTTTGCAGTTATGTGGTAGCCTTTCGAGGACACAACGAGGAGGTTACATATATGGATTACAAGGAAAAAAGAAAATTAATGCTTGAGGCACGGGAGGCAAAAGAGATGCCGGACATGCACTCCGCATCGACTATCTTCATTAAATCACGCAAGCTAAAGAATTTGTCAGAGAATACGATAGCCTCGTATAAGCAGTCGCTCACTATGTTCCACGAATTTTTAGACGAGAATGGCATCTAAAAAATAAACGAGATAATCGTTGAGGACATTCAAGGGTTCATTCAAACGAGAATGGACGACGGTAACAGCGCGCCGACGATAAATAAGTACATACGGAGTTTGCGGGCGTTCTTTAATTTCCTTTGCAGCAACGGTTACTTAACGGAGAATCCTATCGAATCTGTGGATAAGCTCGCGGAAGAAAAACGAGTACTCCGGACACTGAGCCGCGATCAGGTGACGGCGTTACTTGATGAACCTAACCGTTCAACGCCAGCAGGTTATCGCAATTACGTGTTTTTACTCTTAATCCTTAATACCGGGATACGTTTAGAAGAAGCGTTATCGTTTGGTGTTGAGGACATATACTGGCAGGAGCGCGTCATTAAAGTTTTCGGAAAGGGGAGTAAGGAGAGGTATATCCACGCCGAGAAACTCGTAGATAGATTCGCGGTAATCAAACAACGCAGCCGGTTCGTATTCAAGCGCCTTCCGTTCGTGATATGTAACGGAAATAGCACGTAATGCGACGTAGATCGAGGCGTCATCCCCTGGAAGGACTACGCGAGATTCCGAACGATCGCGCATGTAGGAGAGTATTTGCTGGATAATTGTACGGTCGCCACCCGTTTGATACGCGGCTACTGCTTGGCGAAAGTCCATCCGTATTCCTCCTCCGTTTATAGAAAAAGGGCATCCGCAAATCTGCGAACACCCCTCGTCCTAATCGTCTCTTACTTCTCGCTCTCCTCTGCGCACACTAATAGTGTCGGCTACCTTACGTGGCATACTCGTTTATATACAACCAAACAAAAGGAGGCGTCGTTATGGATCAGCTAACGAGTGCCTTTTCTTCTGGTTATCAAGCGGATAGGATTGCTTTTAATAATTGCGAATTTCAAGTTACCAATGCGCCATTGCTAGTGGAAGCAACTTGTACAAGCGTTTCGTTCGACGTTTCGAATCCTGTATTCCATGGGGGATTACCCTTTATTTATTTGCCGTACCTCGAACCAGCATACATTAAACGGATAAGCATCTTCGGTGGGCGAGTAGGCACTAACGTTAAACCTATTGATTTACCAGGTAACGCGTACTCTCCAAATATAACAAGGATTAATATACCTAACGTTTATTTAACGGAAAAACATGAACTGAGCGTCCAAAGTGCTAAAACAACAAAAACATATTATATAGCTCATGGTTTATCCTCTACTCCAAACTATATTAATGTGGCTAGTGGATCTGAGGATATTGGGAATACTAGAATATTAAAAGTTGAAAGAGAAGCAACTAATATTATTATAACGTTGGCTTCTTTTCCAATTGTAGGGACAAATAATTTAATTTTTTATTATGAAGCAAAGGCCTACAATCACTACCAATAATTGATAGATTCGAGTATGATAATAACGTTAATACCGGGTAAGTAAGGTATAAAATTAACAGGATGGGGATAACTAATGTCTAAGACTTTTCGCTATAATATATCTTTGCTTAGAGTGTTCGCACTAATTATGGTGGTTTTAGGACACACATTAATGTATGATAGCCCGGTTATGCTTGGTGTCTATAAAATAATTTATTCTTTTCACATTCCTCTGTTTGTATTTGTGTCTGGGTATCTTTTTATAGATTCTCAAACGAGGATACAAAAAGAATTTGTGTCGATATTTATAAATAGATTTAAACGCTTAATAATACCTTGTTTTATAGTTGCTCTACTTTGGATCATCCCTTCTCATATTTTTATAACCAGAGATTTGGGTAGTTCATTTTCCGAGATTTGGGTAAAAATTATAGACATATTGTCAGGCAATGTTGAACATCTATGGTTTCTATTAATGCTATTTTGGACAACAATTATTTTTTACCCATTAAGTTTATTTTTTAAAAGCAAATACGCACCTTTCGCAATACCCTTAATTGGAATTGTGTTGGCATGGATATTTGTAAATACCAGCCTGTATACGTTACCTAATTTCTACTCTATTTCCCAAGTGTCAAAGTATTTATTTTACTTTTATATGGGGGCTGTACTTTGTGAATATCGGGAGAAGATTGACGTGACTATTCGGGGAAATCCATTGCTTACTGTATTTATTTTGGGGTTATTGGTGTGGAATAGTCAACTATATATACTTGCTAATTTCGATACTTATGTCGGGGCTTGGTTCATCATATCCCATCTAAAGGCATATTTTGTTGTTTCGACGATAACAATTTTATTTCTATACGCTGTCGCAGTTTCCATTGAGCACATATTTAAAACTTTCTTTGAGAGAAGCAAGGTGATTTCCTTTCTAGATAAAGAAAGTTTAGGGATATATTATTTCCATATCCAAATGGGGACGATAGTAATACCGTTAATTAATAAAATAAAGTTCCAACTTACTGTATTTAATAAAATATGTATACTCTTCTTTTCTATGATATTACTGTCATCAATTATGATTATAGTATATAGAAAAATTAGGATGAGGTTGAGACATATAAATAGAAATTCAAATACTTCTATTGACTTGAATTAATTAATATTAAATTACGTTTTAGGACCAAACTGGGCACCATTACGCAAGCCTCCGTAAGAATCACACACGGAGGTTTTTGCGTTATTCCACACGAAAGGAGACGCACGCCTATGTCGTTTCTCGGCGCATTTAATCGCGCACCCTTTAATCGCCCTTACGTTATCCAAACGTTCTCTAACGTTACGATCGCATCCGAAACGGACGTATCTGCACGTTTAAACGCGGACTTCGCGGTCGGCATCGTATTTGACACCGTGACGGAATTTAACGGAGCTCCAACGCGCGATATCGCATCCGCAGCAGTATTCGAATCGGCTACGGAGTTACTCACGTCAATGATCCGCGAACGCCTGCACACGGCGGGCATCCGGTCAGCTACGCAATTTAACGCATAAGTCCGCTATATGCATGTCGACAAGCTCGCGTTTACTGGCGGCTTCAGTCCCGGCGATAAACTCGTCATGACGTTAAGAAGCAGACGATTATGCTAAACGGAGTCAACGCGATTCACTTGCTAGACGGAGATTTCTTCGAACTCGGCCTCGAACTGAACGAAGTCACCTACACAGACAACGAAGCAGCTCGCGAAATCCTAACGCGCATTTGATTAAAGCTTTGCAATCGTACGACCGTTTCCGCAAGCGCATCGGCATCCTACGCGACGCTTACGACATCACACGAACGCGGCGGATTAACACAGATTATACGCTGACTTTTACCGTCCCGATGACGTCCGATGATTTCCGCGATAAGTTGCCGCTAAAGGGTCATGTAATGGATGAGCGCGGTCAATATTACGTAATTAATAAGCGTGAACGATCGCGCGAAGATCGCAAGCTTATCATAAAGATATCGTGTTCACACGTTATATTTAAAATCGCGAACTATAAATTTCCGTACGCTTCGTACATAAAGGAAGGCTACGGAAATCATATTACGCAATTAACAGCGCTCATCTCGGCGGCAACCGGTGGGCGTTTTTCTATTTCCGTCGATGATACGTTTGATCTCGCTGACGTTAAAGCGTTCGGCGGCGGCAACTGTCTCGAGGCGCTCAACGCGGTCATTAACCTATATGGCGGAAGTTGGGCCGGATAACTTTGCGCTTCACTTGCGTAAAAAGATCGGCAATCCCGCGTCAGACTATCGGATTCAAGTAACACGGAATTTGATCGCAGCATCTTTTACGGATAGCGCATCGTCATTATGTACGCGGCTTTATGCGGAAATGAAAGATTCGCGGACATTGATCGGTCAGCCTGCGTCGATATTAACCGCGGATGAACAAGCGCGACTTAGCGTGATACCTGGTGCAATTACTGACGGAATCTTCCGCGTTAACTATCTCGTATCTCCGTATGCGGATGTGTGGGCTTCGGATAGCGTTCCGTTTTACGACGACTTGTTAACGGAGCAAGACGTAACCGATTCGCTTAAGCTCGTAGCTGCCGCGAGATTACGCTTATACGAACGCGAAGTACCGGCGCTTGAGGTATCCGTTAGCGCTGCAGATTTATTTAAGATCGACAAGCAAGAAGCGCGTCCCGGCCTCGGCGATACAGTGATGCTCGTAGATCCAACGCTCGGCTTAACGGGCATCACAGCGCGAATTACGGAAATGACGGAGTATCCGTATGCGCCCGATAAACATACACAATTAACGGTCGCGAATGTAATGAAACGTGACTATACACGTATACTTGCGGACTTGGAGGCAGGACGGTGCGCTATAGAGAACGTATTTAGCGGCGGAAGAATCAGAGCGGAAGTATTCGAAGAGTTTGCGCGGCTTGCGGTTAACGAGATCAACGCGAGTAAAACGGAGATTAAATACGATGAGCGCGGAATCGTTCTGCAGTCGAAAACGGACCCATCCGATCAAGTTATACTGACGTCAAACGGACTTATCTTAACGACGGATGCCGGAGCTACAGCACGGATAGCGATGACGGCGACCGGCATAGCAGCGGAGGTAATCGCGGGGCAACTCGGTAGTTTCGTATCGATGGTTATCGGCAGCGGTAATAACGTAGTCAAGATTAATACGAACGGTATCAGCGCAGGGCATGACGATTTTAGCTCCGCGCCTTTCCGTTTAGATATGGCGGGCAACGTCGTGCTCAATAAGCTGACCGCTAACTCTGCGAATATTCTATCGTCCAACTTTACGAATGGCGCGATTGTCGGTTCGTCAATTAACGTTGGTAACGGGGTATTCACGGTAGACACCGCCGGTAATATGCGAGCGACGAGCGGTGACTTTAGCGGATTCATTAGCGCATCCTCCATTACCGGTACGACTATTACGGGCGGCACGATAACGGGTGCTAAGATACAGACGTCTGCCTCCGTTTATCCGCGCGTAGTGATCGATCCGACAAGCGTGGCGTTCGGCGTATATGCGGACCCAAATAACGGGATTCAGATACCAGCGTTTGATGGCGGCATGAGTAAGATTATATTTAACGCAAACGGTAATCAGTCTACGATATTCAATTCGCCCTCCTCCGGATTCATCGTATCTGGATACTCAAGAGTAGGATTATCAGGCGGAGAGGTTGATTTGATGCCGTCGAGCGGATATGTGCGAGTCCCTTCTTAGTCTAAGTTTTTCAGTAATTCGTCTCTAGGAACTCTGCAAAGTGAGCTTGACGCATTATGGAACGCCCTTTCCAATAAAGCAGACCGAAACCACTCACATACTGTATCTATCCCGAATCATAACCACGGAAATCCAGCTAATGCAACAAGTGGCGGCGGAACGTTTACGACATCTGCTTCGTAATGGTACTATTAGGTAAATGCTATTACGGAGGTTATCAGGTGAAAAAGTTTATTTCCGGCGTCATAGTTGGCGCGTTGCTATTTTCGGGTGTAACTGTCTTTGCAGATTCGGCAAGTCTTATTGGTCAAAAAGTTTAAGGATTATTTACTATAGAGAAGAATGGCAAGAAAGTTGATGACGCTATCATCATCAACGGCACTGCCTATGCGCCTGTTCGTTCGGTTGCGGAAGCATCGGGCGCTAAATTAACCGTCGAAGGGAAGGAAATCATAATGGGCGAAGCGACTAAGGGAGTCATAAACGAAAAGTCTCTATCAGAACTAACGAGCAAGCGGGAGACTCTCGTTACTAGTAGCGCGAAACTTGAAGCTAGTATTAAAGGTAATGAAGAAAACAATATTCCCTTTCATGAAAACCTTTCTAAAGAGCTAGTTAATAACGGTACCTTAGGCGCACAGAATCAAGAAGCAGCGGACGCTTATAAACAACAAGTGAGGGAGGACAAAGTAAAGCTTACCGAACTTCAAGCGCAATTAACTGAGATCGACGCTAAGATTGCGCAGCTCGGCGAATAATATACGCAAAATAACGAAGAGTCTCGCATCCATTGCGGGGCTCTTTTTACGTAGAGGAGATGTTATATGAAAGTACGCGCATTACTCGAATGTACGATAGATACTGCTAACCCAGCGCCAGAGCTCGCCGCAACTATTAGCGCAGTCCTAGCCGCACTACCTAACGCTGAATCCCGCCTATCTGTACTCCAAACGCTCGACGACGAAATCTGTCCGCGCATTAGCGGATTATCTTGCGCCTGAAACGGAGGCGGCTTCGTTATGGACGGAACACTATGGGCGGAGGTCGCCAAGAACGTAATATTTGCGGTAGCAGCCGCAGTTATCGCGTGGACATTATGGATAGAGATGCGCCGAATGTCCGACGAAGCTCGCGCGCGTGAAGAACGCATAAGTACGGAAGCCAAGTCGGAACGCGAGCGGATGCACAGCGAAGCAATTGCGCGTGAGGATCGCTTGATGAAGCTGGCGGAAGGACTGACGGATCGATTCGAAGCGCTGGCCGGTCAATACGAGAACCTGGCGCTCGATGTCCGCGATATTAAAACGATAGTACACGGAAAGGATGCTGCGTAAATATAGGCAACAATACGCCACTAGGCGTAACAATTGAACAGGTGCGTGCGAAATCCGCCGTTAAGTTGGTCGGGCTTATTCCGTGTGTCAAAGCGGCAGCCGAAGCGCTTATCGATCGGTCATATACGCTAGGTATTCCGATCGTCTTTACGCAAGGGTTACATACGTTTGCGGAGCAGAACGCGCTATACGAACAGGGACGCACGAAGCCGGGAAGTATCGTAACGAATCCGCGCGGAGGATATTCGAATCATAACTTCGGCGTGGCGATTGATTTCGCGTTACTTACGAACGATGGGAAATCCGTATCTTGGGATACGAAGCTAGACGGTAAATCGGAACGGTAAAGCAGATTGGAACGAAGTAGGTACGCTGGCAAAGGCGCTCGGCTGAACGTGGGGAGGCGATTGGAAAACGTTCCTTGACCTGCCGCATTTCGAAATGACGTTCGGATTATCCACCGCACAGTACCGCGCGGGTAAATGTCCGACACAGGCGCAGATAAACGCGATACTGAAATTAATCGAAGGAGATGACTCAATGATTGCGGAGCAGTTTAGCGCGTTACAGAAAACGGTGGAGGAACAGGCTGCGGTTGTACAGGCACAAGCTAAACGGATTGAATCGCTCGAAGGCAAGGCGAAGTTGAGCGCAATTCCGGTATGGGCAACACAGGCGTGTGTTAACGCTAAGCTGGCGGGCTTTGTTGATACGACGGCGGACGGTAGCTACGATTTCTACCGGTTCGTGACGTTGCTAGATCGCGCAGGAATGTTCGTAAAGGAGGCGAAATAATACGATGAGCAATAACGATTTAAAAAGGCCAGTTCTTATGGGTTGGATACCGTAGGGACTGCGCCTTTTTTTATTTAGAATTACTCTAGAATGCTGTTTCAAAGGTGCTCGATATTTTATTTATCTGAAAAATTTAGTTGTAACCTGAGTATCTGGAAGTTCCAGTTCGATTACCTCTCTTCTATTCTCATACCCATAGATTAATTTTCCGTCTAGGTGGGTAGAGGGGAGGTATAATTCGAATTCAAAATTATTATCACCAACTAAGCTAATAGTTACATCTTGAAATTCTGTTGATAAAACGGAATTCTAGTTTTATTATCTTTTCTTTTCTTTATATTTTTTTACTTTTACTAAATCTACAAATGCCTGTTGCACCGTAGGCTTCTTATGGAGAGCGATTTGTTGAATAGTAGCAACAAATTTATTACGGTCTCTTTCCTGTATAATCCCATAAATGTCTGGAAGATTAAATTTATCAAGAATTTTGTCTTTAAATGAATTTAGCTTTTGAAAGTCATCTATTCTGAAGCAAATCTTAGTTGGGTCTATAGCTCCGTTTATATGAGAAAACTCAAAACCAGGGAGAAGTATGGAGTGATAATCCCTAGCAGTTGCCCATGTTGCTCCCATCTCATTTAAGTATGGGGTACTGGAGTAGTAATTGTCAGAGAAAGTATAGATAATACAAGAATGTTCTGATTGAATTGGTCTTTTAGGTAATCGTAAATTTTTTCACCGAGTGGTATTCCGTAGCCTTCAAAGGAACTACAGAAAATACTCTCTTTGTTTTTTGGAATTCCAATGTCATTGAGAAGCTGAATGATTTGCTCAACATACTCAACGTAAGAGGAAGAGTGACTTATAAATATTTTTTCATATGTTTGTCCTTCAAAAGCTTGACTGATATCGTTTGAGGATGCATCAATAGGTAACTTTTGTAGAGCTCTTAAAACGCCCATCATATTTTCATAATGTGTCTCACCGCGGTTATAAGCTACCTCAGCAGCTTTTTGGAATTTTTCATTAAGAGGGCTATCTTTAAAATACTTATTCATAAAAACTAAACTCTGAGAAATCCAGAATTGATAATCTTCACCGGTTATGTATCCACCGAACTCTGTTCTTGTGTACCCTTTTCCTTTATTAGTGGCCCCGTGGTGATTAGGTCTTCTAAGGTGGACATCATTGATTCTGTTATCATAGAAGTTTTTCCCCAGTACAAGTAATTACTATCTATATTACCATATATTGAGGAACAGTTGTTTACAAAACATGTGTTATTAGGGTAAGATACAGTTAGCGAGATTAGGCGTTGTAGAGGCGCGTAATTAACAAGTGGTTGTGCGGATTAACAATCCCCGACACCGAATTAAAACGTTGATCTGACGCGGTTTTAAGCCGACCGTTAGCCTAACGTCGCTTCACCATTAATAACCCGAACGCTACTGCAACCTGTGGCTGTGGCTCAAGCTTCCGTACAGCTACGGATGCAGGAAAACCGAACGAAGAGCCTTGCTAATCGCGACGTTACGCCTTCAAGCCCCATGTTGAGTTCTACAACACGAGCTTGGAGGCTTTTTTTATTCTCAATGACAAAAGTCATCACAAGGAGCTCTAAGCATGCTAATTAGGAAATTAAACGCAGAAGAACAACCACCCTTACATTTGTTGTTATTAGCCGATCCTTCCCTAAGTCTTGTTGAAGCGTATTTAAAAAGAGGGCAATGTTTTGTAGCTGAAGTGGAGAATTGCATTATAGGTGTCTATGTTTTGCTACAAACGAGACCTGAGACAGTGGAGCTAGTAAATATAGCCGTTGATGAGAATCAGCAAAGTAAAGGGATAGGAAAGCAGTTGGTCTATCATGCGATTCAGAATGCGAGATTACTTGGTGCGAAGACGATTGAAGTGGGTACGGGGAATTCTAGTGTAGGACAACTGGCTCTTTATCAGAAATGTGGATTTAGAATTACCGGAATCGATAGAGATTTTTTTATCAGACATTACAGTGAAGAGATTGTTGAAAATGGGATCAAGGTAGTGGATATGATCCGTCTTACGCTAGATATATGAGTGACATACAAACAAAAGCCCTCCGATGGAATTCCTCGAGAGGGCTTTTGTTTGTTCCTGCGTACAATTAGGCTGGAATAATAAACTTGTAATTAATCATAAACACGATGAGCCCTGCGGCTCCAAGGGAAAAGGCAATACAGCCAGCACCCAGTGCTCTGCGCCTGTCTTTAATGAATTTAAAGCCAATAGCGCAGATCAGTATAGTCGTTCCAGCCAATACGATGGACATCCCAAGCATGGCCACCCAATATAATACCTCGAAAAACTGAGCCATTCCGAGCCCTCCCCGCGCTGTTTTTTAGCGAGCCTCTAATTCATTATTATATAGTAGGAATTGAAAATGTAACCGCTATTAATAATACAACGATTTTGAAGATTATTCTAGTTATAGTGAACTCATCCATTGCGATTTAGATGTCGAATGTTCAGAAATGAGGTTCTACAAAATCTGCAATCTAACCTGCGAGGTTGAGAATGTTGTCGATACAAGCTCTAAGCCCTTTTTGCTAAGAGCTTCCTCCTACACGGACAATCATACAAGAGGGTGGGGCCTTTTCTGAGTAATGTATAGGGTAGGCTGGAATGTGAAAGGAGGGAAAGGACGATGTCGGGAAGACAATTGGCTAGCAAATGGTTGAAGACAGAAGCATTGCTCAGTGACGCGAGGGTTTCTCATTATATACCAATGACGAGGGTGTATTCGGCTGACTCACTGTTAGCTATGCTCCGGAGATACGGAAATGTTGTTATTAAACCAATAGTTGGCGGTGGAGGCTACGGTGTAATTAAAGTGTTTCGGGATAGTCGAGGTTATGGATTTACTTATATGGACAGAACTCGAATTTACAAGGACTTTAGATCCATGAGACGAGCGCTTCATTTCGTCAAGGTTAGACGTAAATATTTGATTCAACAGGGGATTTCTCTCGCCAGAATTGGTGGGCGTCCTATTGATTATCGGGTCAAAGTAGTGAGAAATGGTGGTGTTTGGGAGTTTCGCTCTATGGTGGGAAGATTGGCCCGGCCTGGCCTGTTCGTAACTAATTTATGTAAAGGTGGCACGATGCTTTCTTGTCGAGAAGGACTTCGCAGATCCTTGCCTCGAATTAAAGCCTCAGCGAAGAAAGCAGAAATGCGCAGGCTAACGCTCGTATGTATCGAACTGATGGAGCGGCATTTCCCTGGAATAGGGGAACTGGGTTTTGATTACGCCGTGGATTATTCAGGTAAAATATGGATTCTGGAGGTTAATACAAGACCTCAGTAAATTAACAAAAATTTTAGAATTGACGATAATAGAGTAGTAAGATAAAATTGCGTTTAGTTGCGTTCTTTTGGGGTAAATTATATTGTAATTTATTTACAATAAAAATATATTTTTAGCTGTATACAAGTGGTTCAGTCCTGTGTATAACTATTATCCCCATATTCCACTGTGCAGGTATCACCTTTGTAACGCTTACGCACATATTATACACAGGATTTCCACATGTACTTGTGGATAACACGAACGCTTGTTCGAAAAATGATAGTTTGATATGATAGATTCAGATCCAAATACAGGAAAGGTAGATGAACGTTATGGTTGAATTGTCCGATGAGATGCTTCTAGACTCTTACCATAGAGCGATAGAACTGCAACTTGAGCATGATTTCATCGCTCTTCTACTCGTTGAGATTCGCAAACGAAACTTACACTCTCCAGTTCATGCGGTTCTTCATTAAAAGAGCGCAAAGTATACCTTTGTAGCTGGCTACATATAAATAAACCGCGAGTCACAAACATAAAAGGGTATCCTGATAGGCTAGTATTGATAGGCCTGTCAGAATACCCTTTTTTATTGTGGTAGATAGAATTAGAGTTTCATATTACTACTGTGTCCTGGTGAAAGCTTGGCTTCCGGATCGATGTAGACTTTTGCATTATTCACAGCCGTTGGGGCTTCGCCGAATCCTACAGCAATTAGCTTCAGCTTACCTGGATATGTGGTAATATCGCCAGCTGCAAAGATTCCCGGAATACTCGTTTCCATACGTGAGTCAACAACAATGGAGTTCCCTTCAATATCGATGCCCCACTCTGCAATGGGTCCCAGAGAGGAAACAAATCCGAAATTGACGATTACACTGTCGACTTCGATTTCTTGTGTTTCCTTGGTCTTGATATGAGATAAGGTAACCTTAGTAATAAACTCGTCACCATGCAGTTCTGTAATTTCAGTAGGTGTAATTACGTTAACTTTGGAAGCCATCAGATTCTCTACGCTGTGCTCATGCGCACGGAATTTATCCCGGCGGTGAATCAGGGTTACTTGCTCCGCGATCGGTTCCAGCATTAGTGCCCAGTCTACTGCGGAATCTCCACCACCGCTAATCAGAACTTTTTTATCTTTAAAGGCATTTAAATCATTTACAAAATAATGAAGGTTGGCTTTTTCAAACCGTCCTGCGTCTGGCAGTTCTAAACGACGAGGTTCAAAAGCGCCTACGCCAGCTGTAATGATAATAGCTTTACTGTGATATTCTGCTACATCAGTTGTAACTACAAAATGGCGTTCGTCCCGTTTCTGAACAGAAATTACTTTCTCCTCCAGCCGGATATTCGATTGGAACATATCCATTTGCCGTGTCAGGTTGTCAACCAATTCTTGTGCAGTTACTTTTGGAAAACCTGCTACATCATAAATGTATTTTTCAGGATAAAGTGCAGCAAGTTGTCCTCCCAATTGGGGCATACTTTCAATAAGTGTTACGGATGCCTGACGCATCCCACCGTAAAATGCGGCAAACATGCCAGCTGGACCGCCACCTATGATTAAAAGGTCGCTCATAGGAACGCCGGATTGCTCTTGTGTCACGGGATATTACACCTCCGAGTTGATATATTCATTTTGCCATACTTGTATTCTTTCTTATTATAAACATTGTGACACATACCTGCAAAGAAAGACTTTAGAACACAATAAGAATGTGACGTTTTTTAGTATTTTAATGTTTGATTAATAGTACACTAAGGTTTACAATGGATATGGTCAATTTAGAAATCCTTTAAGTTTGATTGGAATTTCTTCTAAATATAAGTGTATAAATTCACAAAAAGGACCGTACATTGTTTCAATAAAAAATACAAAGACAGATTTACCTCTTGGAAGGAGCCGGAACATGAGTAGTATTCCCAAAATCGTAATCTTAGGCGCGGGCTATGGGGGTATTTTGACCGCACAGCGCTTACAGAAGGCTTTGAACTATAATGAAGCGGATGTCACGCTCGTAAACCGTCACGAGTACCACTATTTTACTACCCATCTACATATGCCTGCCGCGGGTACAGATAGTATTGAACACACTCGGGTGTCTATTTCTAAACTAATCGATGAATTCAAGATCGATCTCGTTAAGTCATCTGTTCAGGAAATTCGTACCCAGCAGAAAAAGATTATTTTGGAGGATGGTACTCTTTCGTATGACTATCTCGTCATTGCTTTGGGCGGAGAGCCTGAAACATTCGGTATTCCAGGACTTGATAAATACGCACTGACGATCCGGAGCATCAACTCCGTTCGTTTGATTCGTGAACATATTGAGTATCAATTTGCCAAATATAAGAACGAGAACAATGCACAGGAGCATATCAATTTCGTAGTCGGTGGTGCCGGCTTTAGCGGAATTGAATTTGTGGCCGAATTAGCTGACCGCATCCCTGGGTTGTGCAAAGAATTTGACGTTGATCCAAGCATGGTAAATATATATAACATAGAAGCTGCTCCAACAGCTCTGCCTGGATTTGCTCCTGAACTTGTTGAGTATGCGATGAACTTGCTCACTAAGAAGGGTGTTACATTCAAGATGGGCGTTGCGATCAAGGAATGTCTACCAAACGGTGTAATTCTGGCATCAGGCGAAGAGATTAAGGCTTCTACGATTGTCTGGACAGGCGGAATTCGAGGGAATCGTCTGATTGAAGCTGCAGGATTTGAAGCTATGCGTGGACGTGTGAAAGTAGATGAATATTTACGTGCACCAGGCCAAGACAATATCTTCATTATTGGAGACGGCTCCTTGATGATTAACCCAGAAGGGCGTCCTTATCCGCCAACGGCACAAATTGCTATGCAACAGGGAGAGTGCTGTGCACATAATTTGGTGGCTGCGATCCGTAATCAACAACCCAAGAAATTTGCATTCAGCAATAAAGGAACAGTAGCTTCTCTAGGTAAAGGTCAAGGGATTGCTGTAGTTGGCAGCAAAACTTACAAGGGCTGGACTGCAGCTCAATTGAAAAAAGTTGTGGATATGCGCTATTTGTTCATTATCGGTGGGATTCCGCTGGTTCTGAAAAAAGGAAGATTCTTATAAGATGCGTCACTGCAGCGTGCAGGTGCGTGGATTGCTGACCCGAGAAGAATTGGACCGATATAACGGACTGATTGAGGTTGGATCTTATCTTGAGGATCAGAATCAGTACGATCTAGCGTATGTTGTTCAAAAGGAAATTGATCTGCTCATTCTCCCTGGCATTGAACGCTTAAAGGAAAAAGGGCGAGCGCGTGACAGGGCTACGGCTGAATATTTGGAAAGTCTGCGTGATGATGAAGATGACAGCGAAGAGGATGAGGAAGCAGGAACTTCGTTATAGCATTTAAAAAGGGTGAGTCTCCATAAAGATCTGGAGACTCACCCTTTTTGTTAACAATTACAATTTAAGCATTTCTTCAAAAGAATCCTCAGTCAGCAGGTTGCCGACATAGAAAGGTCCGAATTCGCCGTAGCGAGCACTGACTTCATCAAAGCGCATTTCGTAAACCAGCTTCTTGAATTGCAGCGGATCTTCAGCGAACAGGGTTACGCCCCATTCCCAATCATCAAAACCTACGGAGCCGGTAATAATTTGTTTCACCTTACCCGCATAACCACGTCCGATTAATCCGTGAGAAGCCATCAGCTCCCGACGTTTATCCATATCAAGCATATACCAGTTATCGGCGAGCTCGCGTTTCTTGTTCATTGGGTAGAAGCAAATATGCTTCGCTTGCGGCAAAACAGGTTTTAGACGTGCGATAACATGCGGATTCTGCATAGGATCACTACCATCGCTGCCCCCCGCAAGGTAATTGCTTAATTCAACAATACTTACGTAGGAATAGGCTTTAGTTGTATATTGAGCAAAAGCGATTTTGTTAAAGGCCGTCTCAAGCTGGTTCAGATCTTCCAAGCTTTCGCGCAAGAACATCATTACGAAATCGGCCTTCTGGCCAACGATGGAATATACCGCGGAGCTGCCTTGTTTGGCTTCTTCGACAGGACTCCATTCTTGCATAAAAGCATGTAATTCTTCCAGAGCAACGGCACGTTCTTCATCATCTGCTGCCGTCCATGCGGTCCAGTTCAGTGAGCGGAAGTCATGCAATGCATACCAGCCTTCCAGTGTCATAGCGGCTTCGTTCATGATCTCACTCCTTAAAAGTTTTACGAAGCATAGGCTCCGCTTGAATAACGTCGCGTAAAACTTGCATCGGAAGCATACGCTTTGTTTTACGAAGCATAGGCTCCGCTTGAAATAACATCGCGTAAAACTAACATCGGAAGCATACGCTTTGTTTTACGAAGCATAGGCTCCGCTTGAAATAACGTCGCGTAAAACTAGCTACGAAGCTCCTGCATCATAGACTATGTATGATTTATTAATCTATATGCATTGTATCGCAATCAAGTTGCTTAGAGCAAATGATGACATTCCGATGTAAGAGAATTAGACCTGATTTTGAATAAAGTTCATTGCTTCGTGACATTTTTTCTAGTAAACTTACTACTAGCTCGTATAAGATGTGCGCTTCTTTATAGAAAGGGGTAGTGACGGTAAGATGGGGTTTATTCCAGTGTTTATCCTAACCGTTTTATTCTTTGTGATGATGTTTGGTATTGGATTTATTCTTAACATGTTAATGAAGACAACCTGGTTTCCCGCTTATCTATTCGTACTTATTATTCTACCCGTCGTAGTCTATTCCATTTGGGATAGAAGCGCGATGTCGCTCTGGGAGCATCTCTCCAGTTTCCACTTTGTTGATTACTTAACTGGTGTCGCTGGTCTTGCAGGTGCTATATTGAGTGGATGGACCATTCAAAAACTGCGCTTTGGCGGTTACAAGATGTTTTAAAGATTTAATCGGAAGACCTGCGGCTCTGATGTGAGAGTCGTTTTTTTGAACATATAAGCTTTTAGTTCTACGCTAAGAATCATTTTGAAATTCAGCGAGAAACGGAACCTTCCTCTTCCAGAGGACAGTGAAGCCGTTTCTTCTTGTTTAATAGAGGTAGATAATCGTATGAAAAAGCTGATTATAGCGAAAAGAGTCGGAATTGGTAGTTTATTTACATTTCCGGCGACGTTTTTTATGATAGAATAGAATCCTGTATGAATTCGTGAAAACAAGGGGGTATCCGTAGATGCGCATGAGTAACTTACATCATTTCACCGAACATCATCGGTACTGCGTTTCCCGCGAATTTGGTCTTAGTGTTATAGATGGACGTATGCTTAGCTCTGTGTATCAGCCTATGGTAGGAGCTTTTGCAATCAGTTTCTATCGCTTGCTGGTTGAACATGTACCAGCAGATAGCATTGGCTATTCTGGAGTGGAGCAACAGCGCAGATTATTTATGACGCTAGGCGTTGAACCAAATGAGAAAGGCCGCAAATATTTAATAGATCAGGCTTCCCGGTTAGAAGCGGTAGGTCTGCTACAGACCTGTCGAATCTATGTGCCGGAAACCGATGATTACTTATATGAATATGAGCTTATGCCGCCGCTATCGCCAGCTGACTTTTTTGCCACTCAGCATTTGACGTTGCTGTTACGCGATAAAATCGGCAAATTTGCTGTGCTGTCCTTACGGGAACAATTCTGGAATCGAGAGCCAGAAGAGTGGAGTCGCAGATCCATAGGCAAAGAGAATATCTCCGTGCCTTTTTATGATATTTTTCAACTTAATACACATGTCATTGATTATGAGCTGGAGCAGGCACTTGCAGAAGTAGCCACTGTGCGTCAGCCTGGTATGCGTGAATCTGGAGAACAAGCGATTGGATATAGTGATATTATTTTGCGTTTTCCAAGGGAGTCCGTGAACCGGGCTCATGTAGAAAAACTGCGTTTTGACCATACTCAAATGGGTGTTATTAACTATGTAGCTCATAAGTACGAACTCAGTCCGCAGGATTTATGTCGTCTGCTGGATGAAGATGGCGTGTTCTCACCGGATGGCGAGGTTATTCTGGATGCACTGCAATATAAAGCGAGCCAGCATTTCAGGCAGGATATGAAACGACAAGAAAAGCGTGAAGTTGCTGCTGCTAAGGTTGTTTCCATCCGTTCCAGTGCCTCTGAAGAGAATGATGATTCTATAGCACCACCGGAGCAATCTGTAGAGATGGAGTATTATGTAGAAGTACCACCACAATTTTTGTCCAAATGTGACATCCACCAATATAATATGATGCTGCGGAACGAACCTTATACGCGGCTGCTTCAAACTTTTTTCCCAGGTGCAGTACCCAGTCATTTGATGGATATGTTCGAGAAAATAGATTTGAACTATAAGCTAAGCGGTGAAGTAATCAATGTACTTATTCATTATTTAATGACTATGGTAGCCTCAGGTGGAGAACAGCGAATGAACCGCAATTTTGTGGAGGCTATCGCTTCCAATATGCTGGTTAAACAGGTGAACACCTACGAAAAGGCTGTAAAATATATCAGGGATCAGTCCAAAGTGAAAGGCAAGGGAGCTACAACTAACACGGCGGCAGGATCTCGATCACGTTCATATGCCAAAAATACAGGTCGATCCGCTAAACCGGAAATTCCGATTGTGCTGGACGATGGAAGTGCCGGAACGGTATCGGAAGAGGAATTCGCGGCGATGATGAAGAAAGCGGCAGAAATTAAAGCCAACAAGAAAAAAGGCGTTTCCCAAGCGCCGTAATGAAAGAGAGGTGGAACTATGGAGTCTATGGGCGATGTGCTTCGTTCGATCAACAATCCAACTCTACGGCAGCGTCAACGCGATCTTGAACAGGAGTTATTCAATCATCCGCTTGTGAAGGCATTACAGTCTGAACATCCTGAGTTAGATGATTCGCGACTGCGGCTTCATATGAGCCGCCTGTATCAATATGTAGAGGAAAGCCGCCACTGTGCGAACTGTCCGGGTCTAGAGAAATGTCCGAATGATTTCCCTGGTCACTTTAGCAAACTTACGGTAGAGAGCGTGAATGGTTCGGCGGACTTATATGAACGTAAGACGGCATGCCGGCTTAAAGTGGCACAGGATAATCAGGATAGCATCCGCAAACGTATCCGTAGCTTTTATGTGGACGAGCGTGTGCTCAATGGCGGTTATGATGAAATAGATATCATGGGCAAGGATCCACGCCGGGTCTCAGCGGTTAATAAAATATTTGATTATATCACGAGCGTTAAAGAAGAGGGTCTAACCTCGCGCGGGATTTATTTACATGGAACTTTCGGAACAGGCAAAACATTTCTGATGTGTTACTTGCTTCATGAGCTTGCTGTTGCCGGCTATACTGGAGTTATCGTATATATGCCAGATTTTATCGAGGATTTGAAGTCGATCATGATGGACGGCCAGAAGATGAAGGAAACCGTAGATACGTTGAAAAACTGCGATTTACTTATTTTTGATGATATTGGTGCGGAGAACTTGAATCCATGGGCGCGTGATCATGTGCTTGGTGCGATTTTGAATTATCGGATGAACCGTAAGCCAACCTTCTATACCTCGAATTATCCGCTCGATGGATTGGAGAAACATCTTAGCTTTACAAGCAAGGATGGCGAGGAGATTTATAAAGGCCAACGTTTGATGGATCGTATTGCTCCTTTTGTGGATGTCATTCCACTGCATGGGGAGAATCAACGGGGGACGATTAGATAAACTCGAAATATTCATAACCGTAACATTCAAAAGAGCAGCGATTCTCCTTTTATTGGAGGATCGTTGCTCTCTGTTTTTTTCTTATTTACTCTCAAAAAAAGAAGCCGCCCCCTAAGTAGCATTCACTACTTTTGAGACGGCTTCTGTTTATATTGCGATGATTCCCTTACTCCGAAATGAACTTAATGATAACCATGCCGAAAAAGACAACGGTCATAAATGCAGTCATTCCGAAAAATCCATTCATTAAATCGCCTAGATCATTGCGGGGTTCTTCGTTGATATGTTCTCGTGGGTCCCGTGCTTGCGCGTTGACATCCATAGCTTCTGCCTCCTTACAGGGACTATGCCTGTATTGTTAAGATGCAAATTGAGTTGACCATTATGAAATAAGTCATTGACGTTTAATGCGCTTTCTTAGAGTATACCGAAAGGCTGGGGAGATTGTAAAGAAAAGAGTAACGTAAATAAAATTAGTTTGAGGGCAATATAATTGTATGTGATATATAACATATCCCTTAAAGATATGTTATACTGGAATTGTGTCGGTAAGTGGTAATTTGGTTATCATATTACATGAAACAATTTATTAACTTATATTTTCGGAGCAGCTTCCATAAACTAAGCTTTGGTTTAGAGTGGATTAATGTTTCGTAAAACTTTAGAGGAGGAACAATATCATGGCTATCGTGAACGTGTCTGACCAAACCTTCAGTAACGAAGTGGAAGGTCAAGGTACTGTAGTAGTAGACTTCTGGGCTCCTTGGTGTGGTCCTTGTAAGATGATTGCTCCAATCTTGGACGAATTGTCCGCAGAACTGGGAGACAGCGTGAAGATTGCAAAATTGAATGTGGATGAGAATCCGGAAACGGCTTCCCGTTTTGGCGTGATGAGTATCCCAACCCTGATCTTCTTCAAAGACGGTCAACCGGTAGATAAAGTTGTGGGATTGAACTCCAAAGAATCCCTGAAAAATATCGTAGCTAAACATCAATAATTGTTAAATGCTACTGTTCGGGCCTCGGCCCTGCCGCTCAGCGCCTTCGGTTCATTCCGGAGGCGTTTTGTGTGCTGAATGCCAATTAATTATGGGTCCAATTTAGCTGGAGGGGATCATTTTGGACAATATCCGCAACAAACTGGCTCTATTACCCGACCTGCCCGGGTGCTATCTGATGAAGAATGAAGAAGGCACCATTATTTATGTGGGTAAGGCGAAGGTGCTTAAGAACCGGGTTCGCTCTTATTTTACAGGCAGTCATAATGGTAAAACTCAGCGACTTGTCGCTAACATTGCTGATTTCGAATATATTGTTACGTCCAGTAACATGGAAGCGCTCATTCTTGAGTGCAATCTGATTAAGAAGCATATGCCGCGTTATAACGTACTTCTGAAGGACGATAAGACATTTCCTTATATCAAAATAACGAATGAAACTCACCCTCGGCTTGAAGTCACACGCCGGGTGATTAAAGATAAAGCAAAATATTTCGGCCCTTATCCTAATGGTTATGCTGCACAGCAAACGAAAAAGCTCCTCGATCGTATGTATCCGCTCCGTAAATGTGGCGTAATGCCAAAGGAAGTCTGTCTTTACTATCACATGGGCCAATGCTTGGCGCCGTGTGAGAAGGAAGTGCAGAAATCCGAGTATGAGCAGATTACGCAAGATATCGCTGCTTTTCTGAGCGGAGGTCATGATGCGGTTAAGAAGGATCTACAGCAGAAGATGCAGGAAGCTGCTGAGGAATTATATTTTGAACGGGCGAAGGAACTGCGGGATCAGATTATCCATATTGATGCATTGATGGAGAAACAAAAGATTAACACCACAGATACTAAGGATCGTGACGTATTTGGTTATGCGGTAGACAAGGGATGGATGTGTGTACAGATACTGTACATGAGACAAGGGAAGATGATTCAGCGCCACTCCTCTGTCTTTCCGTTCTATGGGGAAGCCTACAGTGACTTTATGTCTTATGTGACGCAGTATTACAGTGATAATCCTGCTCTGCCGCAGGAGATTCTTCTGCCGGATGTGCTTGACGAGGAAGCAGTGGTTGATAAAGAAGCTAAACCGTCGATTATCATTGCTGCTCCAGCCGAAGAAGATCTACAAAAGGGAGAAGATACCCCCGAATCACCTGAAGAAGTTGAGGCCCGTGAAATGGCCGCTGCGGAAGCATCAGCAGCAGGTGTCGTTGATGCTGCAGGTGGCGCCTCTATTCTACAGGAGTGGCTCGGCACCAAAGTGCTAGTGCCACAGCGTGGCCTCAAGAAGCAGATGGTCGGTATGGCCTGCCAAAATGCTACAGTCGCAATCGACGAGAAGTTCCGGCTTATTGAACGAGATGAAGTACGTACCTCTGGTGCTGCAATGAGCTTAGGCGAGAGCTTGGGGCTCGAACGCTTAAGCCGGATCGAGGCGTTCGATAACTCGAATATTCAAGGGACTAATCCGGTTTCTGCGATGGTTGTCTTCATTGATGGCAAGCCCGCACGAAAAGAATATCGTAAATATAAGGTTCGTACGGTGGTGGGTGCGGATGATTATGGAACGATGCGCGAGGTCATCCGGCGGCGGTATGAACGGGTGCTGAAAGAGAACCTGCCGATACCAGATCTTATCGTAGTCGATGGTGGTAAAGGGCAGATATCCTCAGCTATTGATATTCTGGAGAACGAGCTGGGGTTATTCATTCCGGTCTGTGGTCTCGTTAAGGATGATAAGCATAAGACGGCTCAGCTTTTGGTTGGAGATCCGCCTGAACCTGTCGCTTTGGCTCGGGATAGTCAGGAATTTTATCTGTTGCAACGGATTCAGGATGAGGTGCATAGATTCGCCATCACCTTCCACCGTGAACAACGTGGGAAGTCCATGGTTACTTCTAAACTGGACTCCATACCAGGTATAGGCGAGAAGCGGCGCAAGGCGCTGCTTAAGCATTTCGGATCGCTAAAGAAAATTAAAGAAGCCTCCATAGAGGATTTTAAATCACTTTCTATTGGCGAAAAGCTGGCTAGTCAAATTCTTGAGGCGCTCAAGGATGAAGAGCCAGCGACATAGGCATTCGAAATACTGGAATGATGTATACGTAAATATAAAAAAGGTGTCACAGCAGTTTTCTGCTGTGACACCTTTTTTTATTATAGGTTATCCACCCGTTGCTTCTTTAAATTACAGATGTAGGTTCAACCGGCTTAGGTTCTGATTTTTGCGGTGGATTAAACCGATAGACGATGTAGGCGACTATGAACGGCATGATAATCGCGAAGATACCGGCCCCTACATTCACGCTTTCCTTCATAAAGATCAGCGTAGCGCCCATCAGAATGCTGTCAAACACGACGTGACTGAACATGACGGCAATAAAGCCGTAACGAAGGAAAATATAGCTAAAGAGCAAACCGATCACGGTCAGCTCAATAGGACGGGAACTGATGGGATAGATCGGATACAGCGTATGGCCAAACGCCCAAACCAGCGTGGTGATCAGGCAAGCAATGAACGTGCTACGGAATACTTTTTTCAACATAGGAATTCCGAAAAAACGATAAATAGCTTCCTCGGATAAACCAGCGAGCCATGCAACGATGGGCAGCAGCCAAGCATATCTCATGTTGTAAGGAGATTGAGTAGCGTCAGTAGTGGACCAGTTCTGCAAGGTAAATGATAATACGATGAACATAAGGGTCTGCACCCCTAGCAGCACGAATGCCCAGACGTATCCAGCCCGGATACTGTCCAGAACATATTTTCCATAGCCAGGCTCTTTAGCACGAGGCCATGGGTTCATCCCCTCTTCTTTTTTCCATAGGCCGTCCCCTCCAACTAAAGAAAAATAGAGCAGGGAGGACATTAGGAGGCTATATAAGGCATAAATGATGAACATTATGACGGAAGTTATCTGAGCCTCGAGTCCTTCGCCTGAGGATTCTGGGAGCATATTATAGGTGCTGATCATCATGATTACAAAATAAGCTGAGCTTAGGAATATTCCACGCTTAAAGGAGGTATGTTCTCTTCTAAGTATGCTGTAGATGAGTGCCAGAATTCCTAAAGCTAAAGTAGGCAAACCATAGCCGAATAAAGTAAACTTTTCCGCGAGAGAGGTCTGGTCCTTTACATAGGAGGTATGCCAGGCTGGAGCGGTGAATCCTGCTTTAAAGCTGGATACCTGTTCGCCAGTGAAATCGAAATAATAGTGTAATAAGGATTCGCCGATCTGAACGGAACGATCTGTATACACGAGCCCGTAGTTTCCCGTATTCGATTCAATTTGCAGCTTGGCGGGATTTACATCCCATTCCTGAAGCCAGGGACGGGCAAGATTTTCTTTTTGTGCAAGTGATAAGGTAGTACCCTTGTCCTCTTCTTTTGCACTGGTGGATACATTGTTTGGTAATCCGGTACCTGATCCTTCTGCTCCTTGTGTGAAAGCGACAACTGCACCAGTATACATATTGAGGTCAACGGAGATTAGTGGCTCTTGTTCCGCTGAAGGACTAAGTGTTACACGGAAAATGTCAAAAGGATATCGTTGATCCAATTTCTTTTTTGTATAGTCCTCCAAAAGCTTCTCGCGGGACATATAACCATAAAAGGAAGAGTCCGTATCGTACAGTACATTCCACTGATCGGTTGGTGCTTTGGTGTAGTTCAGCTTTTGTTCTGCGAATGATATGGCTTTGTCGCGGGCTTCCGCCTTACTGATGACAGTAGTATCTTCCCCGGCAGGGCTATTTAGCACCGAGGGAGCAATTTGAAACATAATAAATAGAATAAGACCGATAATGCCCGAGATGATGAGCCTCTTGGAGAGGGCACGTTGCTGTAAGGGCTGGCCAACGGGATTCATGTAACGCCTCCTTGTAAACTGACAATGTTATGTTCCATTATAGTATTAGTGCCATGATAGTTACAAAAATCATCGTATATTCTTTTTATGGGTAATAGAGATATTATAGAATAGGTAACTGAATATATACCATGAATTTAAGGTGATTCTTTCTTCATTTTTCATGAAAATCGATGCAATTGCAGGGAAAACACGGAAAAGTGATGAGAAAAGGCACTCTTAGTGGTACATCCTCTCCAAACCGCATTTTTCATATGAATCACCATTAATAGTGTCTTTGTGATTTATCGAAATAACATATATAATTTGTATGCAATTGTATATAGCCGAATTTCAGGTGAAAACGGGGGAACCATAAGAAGTAATGAAAAGATGAGTATACGCCATAGGCGTTGTCTTTATTCATCAGGGGTGAATTTCGTTCTAGGAACGAATAGGGCAGCCTGCACAGTCCGAATCCGTCAGCTAACCTCGTAGGCTAATTTACTGCAGGAACCAAGGGTAGCATTGGTTTTCCAGTGCTTTTTTTGTTGGAATTCTTTAAATTTTGATAAGAGGGTGAGCGTAGTGGCTTCACAGTTTCGCAGGGTTTCTGAATCAAAGTTCCTGAAGCTCTCTCCGCCTCAGATTATGGTGCTTGGTTTTGCATCGATCATTCTGATTGGAGCCTTGCTGCTAATGCTTCCCATTTCGAGTACCAGCGGGAATGCTGTTAGTTTTATTGATGCGTTGTTTACTGCAACATCGGCCACCTGTGTGACGGGACTTGTGGTGCTGGACACCGGGACGACATTCACCATTTTTGGGAAAACCGTAATTATGGTGCTTATCCAGGTGGGCGGCTTAGGGTTTATGACAATGGCGACCTTATTTGCCATGATGATGAAACGCAAAATTTCCTTGCGGGACAGACTGATCCTTCAGGAAGCAATGAACCAAGGCTCAATGGAGGGGATTGTTCGACTGATCCGGAGAGTACTTATTTATTCCTTGGTCATCGAAGGCTGTGCAGCGGTGCTTCTGTCCTTACGCTGGGCGTTTGATATGCCACTGGGAAAGGCCATTTATTTTGGAATATTTCATGCGGTGTCTATGTTTAATAATGCTGGATTTGATATTTTCGGGGATTTCCGGAGTTTAACCGATTATGTATATGACCCGCTAGTGAACATCGTGGTGATGTTTCTGATTGTCTCTGGCGGTATTGGTTTTATTGTCATGTCGGATCTGGTGGAGTTTCGTGTCAAACGTAAATTATCTTTGCATAGCAAAGTTGTACTCTCCACCACTGCAGGGCTTATTCTTATCGGCGCTTTAGTTATTTTTATATTTGAATTTACGAATCAGCGCACACTGGGGAATTTAAATTTCGGCGGCAAAATATTATCGGCATTCTTTCAGTCCGTATCGCCCCGAACCGCTGGCGCCAATACGGTGGATATTGCCGGACTGCGGCAAGCCTCACAGTTCTTTATGGTTATTCTTATGTTTATTGGTGCATCTCCAGGATCAACAGGTGGCGGGGTCAAGACTACAACCTTTACGATTATGATTGGTGCAGTAATCGCGATGCTGCGCGGACGTGAAGATGTTGTACTGTTCCGTTACCGATTGGCGCAGGAGCGTATCTATAAAGCGTTGACGTTAACATTACTCGCTTTGCTATTGGTCCTCACGGTGTCGATGTTACTGTCCACAACAGAGGATAGTAATTTCTTAGCGATATTATTTGAGACGACCTCAGCTTTTGCCACGGTGGGACTAACCATGGGGCTGACACCTGAACTGTCTATCTTCGGCAAGATTCTGATCTGTCTGACCATGTTTGCAGGTCGGCTAGGTCCATTAACATTAGTGTATGCGCTTGGACCTAAACAGGGTAAACCATTGTATAAGCACCCAGAAGGTAAAATAATTATTGGATAGGAGTTAATCCGAAATGAAAGCACAGCAATTTGTAGTAATCGGTTTAGGCCGCTTTGGCTCAAGCCTTGCACTTGAGCTGATGGAAATGGGCTACGAGGTGCTCGGCATTGATCACCATGAGGAGCGTGTGGAGGAAATGAGCGATCACCTGACGCATGCGGTAGTGGCTGATGCTACAGATGAAGGAATTATGCGCTCGCTCGGCGTACGGAACTTTGACTGTGGGATTGTTGCGATTGGCGACAATATGGAACGAAGTATTCTGGCGGCGATTTTGTTAAAAGAGATTGGAGTCAAGCAAGTAGTAGCCAAGGCGATCTCGATCCTTCATGGTCGTGCGTTGTCCAGGCTGGGCGTGGACCGGGTTATTTTTCCGGAGCGGGATATGGGCATTCGTGTGGCACATCAGCTCGTGACACCCAATTTGCTGGATTATATTGAACTGTCCAAGGATTATAAAATCGTCGAGCTAACCGTTCCGTCTTGCATGAACGGGAAAAGCTTGTCAGATTTAAATACAAGAGCGAAATATGGCTGCAGTATTGTTGCCCTGAACCGGGAAAGTGGAATTATAGTGGCTCCAACGGCACATGATCATTTGAGTGAGGGCGACGTTATGGTACTCATTGGTTCTAATGAAAGTATTGATCGATTTGAGGATGAAGTTGTAAACCAAGATTAAATAGATAAGCCCTCCGTCCTTTACATGGGACGGAGGGCTTTTTTTAATTAAGGTTGCACTCAGAGGTATGTACTATTTCTCTCGTTCCGTCAGAAACATCTCTTCTGTGACCTGCACGAGGCTACGGGCCGCTGTGCTCAGGCTTCCATCGTCACGGTAAATCAGACAGGTAGTTCGCTGAGTCTGCTCCAGCTCCTTAATATGCAGAGAGACCAGCCCACCACCGTTTAACAGCTGCGGACGCAGATAAGACTTGGGCAGTAACGCTGCCACATTGACTGTCGGCAGCAGCCGCACGATGGCTTCGAAGGAGTCAATCTCCATCCGAACGTCTGGATCAATTCCACAGCGCTGGAACAGATCGTCTGTTAGACGTCGGTACCAGGTGCCTTTGGAGAACAGGATCATAGGCAGTCGGGACAGATCATCCATGGTTAGCTTGGCAGATTGATTCAGAGGATGATATTCAGAAACAACCAGTCGAAGTTGATCCTCAAACAGAGAAATACAGCGCAGTCCAGGTTCTTGAATAGAGGAAGCGATCAGACCTATATCTGACTTTCCTTCACTGACAGAGGAGACAATTTCATGTGTTCGGCCTGTGATTAGCTTCAGCTCCGCAGTTGGATATTTCTCCATATATGCGTTAACTAGTGGAGGCAGAGTGGTCTGCAGTGAGGTAAGTGACGCCCCTAAGGTGACGAGCTTAGGCTCGCCTTCTTTGTATTTAGACAAAGCCTCCAGAAATTTAGAGCGCTGCTGCCGTTGTTCAAGTGCGTAGGAATAAGTAAGACGCCCAACCTCGGTTAACTCCAGACGCTTGCCATAACGATTAAATAGCGCGACACCCAACCGTTCTTCCAGCTTGGATATTTTACGAGATAGGGCAGGTTGGGACAGATTGAGCTGGCGGGAGGCCCGATTCAAGCTGGAGTGCTCCACAACCGCTGCAAAAACATCTAAATCGTCAAACATATTTATGTTCCTCTCGTAGTGCAATCTATAAACAGTAGTGACGAAATTCATAGCCATGAAGACAATACTTCTTGCTCCATAAGGAAATAAAAGATTTGTCGGAAAATGTTGTTTCTCTAAATGAGAATTATTATCATATAAAATCTATTCTTATGCGTTTATTGTATAACGTTTAATAATTAGATTGCAATTCCCTTATAAGGGAAAAAGGAGTAACATGAAAAGTGACACAAGATATTCACATTTTGTGAAAAAGAAAACAAAGTCCGGGAAACCAAGGATAGCGGTAAATATAGACGTTTTGTCATGACATAGTCTACGTTATCCTGTGTCAAATGTAGTTCCGGCGGTGAATACACAATAATGAAAACGCTGTTTTAATCGGAAAGGGGTTACTTTGTATGAAAGGATTTTATTCCAGAAAGATTCATTCCTTGCTAGGCGTTATCCCGCTTGGAGCTTTCTTCATTGAGCACATGATGACGAATTTTGCGGCTGTAGAGGGTGGCGCTTCCGGTTTCACTGACAGCGTGATATGGCTGAATAGCCTACCGCTTGTCTTCTTCCTGGAATTGTTCGGTATATGGCTTCCTCTGCTGTACCATGGCGTATACGGACTGTATATTGCCTATCAATCCAAGCCGAACTTGAACCGCTTCAACATTGAAAGAAACTGGCGTTATACGCTGCAACGCATTACAGGAATTATTACCTTTATCTTTATAGTCTGGCATTTGTTCCAAACCCGGGTTCAGGTGGCAGTTGGTAGTGTAGAGCATGAAGAGCTGGGCGGTCTGATGCATGATATCGTGACTCAACCACTGATGTTGACACTGTACATTATCGGTATCGTTGCAGCATGCTTTCACTTCTCAAACGGCCTATGGTCTTTCTTGATCAGCTGGGGAATCACGGTAGGACCTCGTTCACAGCGGGTATCCTCTTACCTTTGTCTCGGTATATTTGTTCTTGTAACGTTTATGTTCCTCATTTCGCTAGTCACTTTCCGTGATGCTGAATTTCAAACCGCAGCTTCCATAGCTCAGTCCATAAAGACTTTCATCTAAGTAATTATCCTCTCAGGACTAGATTCCAGAATCCTTTCTGATATTTTCAATAAAGGGAGTGAACTATCATGGCAACAGCAAATATCATTATCGTGGGTGGCGGTCTGGCCGGCCTGATGGCTACCATCAAGGCAGCGGAGTCCGGTGCACATGTTCAATTATTCTCATTAGTGCCTGTAAAAAGATCACACTCCGTTTGTGCGCAAGGCGGCATCAACGGCGCGGTAAATACGAAAGGGGAGGGCGACTCCCCTTGGGAGCACTTCGACGATACCGTTTACGGCGGTGACTTCCTGGCGAATCAGCCACCGGTCAAGGCGA
Organism: Paenibacillus sp. NPDC101420; assembly: GCF_050277435.1. Lineage (NCBI taxonomy): Bacteria > Bacillati > Bacillota > Bacilli > Caryophanales > Paenibacillaceae > Paenibacillus > Paenibacillus sp. NPDC101420. The sequence continues at coordinate 350,248 of NZ_JBNNSE010000005.1, read as the reverse complement.
TGTGTGAAGCAGCACCGGGTATCATCCACCTTATGGACCGGATGGGCGTAATGTTCAACCGCACTCCTGAGGGATTACTCGACTTCCGTCGTTTCGGCGGAACGAAGCGTCACCGCACTGCATTTGCTGGCGCAACGACAGGTCAACAGCTTTTGTATGCGTTGGATGAGCAGGTGCGCCGCTGGGAGTCCGAAGGTCTTGTAACGAAACGTGAGAACTGGGAGTTCCTCTCGGCCATCGTTGACGACGAAGGGGTATGCCGCGGCATAAGTGCCCAGAATCTCAAGACGATGGAGATTGAGACTTTTCCTGCAGACGCTGTTATTTTGGCTAGCGGCGGGCCGGGTATTATTTTTGGTAAAACAACGAACTCCGTAATTAATACGGGTACAGCAGCAAGTGCAGTGTACCAACAGGGCGTACATTATGCCAACGGAGAATTTATCCAGATTCACCCAACGGCTATTCCGGGAGATGACAAGCTCCGCTTAATGTCGGAATCAGCACGTGGTGAAGGCGGCCGCATCTGGACTTATAAAGATGGAAAGCCGTGGTATTTCCTTGAAGAGAAATATCCAGCCTACGGTAACTTGGTGCCGCGCGATATTGCTACACGTGAGATTTTTAATGTGTGTGTGGATCAAGGGCTGGGTATTAACGGTGAGAACATGGTGTATTTGGACCTCTCTCACAAGGACCCGAAAGAGCTGGACGTGAAGCTTGGCGGGATTATTGAAATTTACGAAAAGTTCATGGGGGATGACCCTCGTAAAATACCGATGAAAATCTTCCCGGCTGTGCACTATTCCATGGGCGGTATGTGGGTTGATTACAACCAAATGACAAACATTCCTGGTCTGTTTGCGGCAGGCGAATGTGAATATCAATATCATGGAGCGAATCGTCTAGGCGCTAACTCTCTGGTATCTGCCATTTACGGCGGTATGGTTGCTGGACCAAAGGCTGTTGAATACATCAAAGGTCTGAAGAAATCGTCACAAGATATCTCTTCTTCTGTCTATGATAGCTTCCACAAAAAGCAGACGGACAAATATGAGTCTCTGCTAGCGATGTCAGGTACAGAGAATGCTTATGTGATTCACAAGGAACTGGGCGAATGGATGACCGCCAATATGACGGTTGTACGGCACAATCCGAAGCTGGAAGCGACCATTGGCAAAATCAAAGAGCTTAAAGAACGCTATCGCAATATCAATATGAACGATACGTCACGCTGGAATAACCAAGGTGTAGCTTTCACCCGTCAGCTATGGAACATGCTGGAGCTGTCCGAAGCGATGACACTGGGAGCGCTTATGCGCAATGAGAGCCGCGGCGCTCATTACAAGCCGGAATTCCCGGATCGTAATGATGAGGAATTCTTGAAGACCACGAAAGCAGCTTGGACTGCAGACGGTCCGCAAATCTCTTACGACGAAGTCGATGTCTCACTGATCCCTCCACGGGTCCGTGATTATTCGAAGGATTAATCTTTCCCAGCAGTGAAACAGCTTGCGAGGCAAGCTTAATGAAATAAAATTAGGCAATTTGAGGAGGGAACCATTATGGCGGAAACTGCTACAGCTCCCAAAAACGTAAAGTTTATCATCACCCGCCAGGACGATCCACAAAGCTCATCTTATGTTGAGGAATTTGAGCTCCCTTATCGTCCGGGTATGAATGTAATCAGTGCTTTGATGGAAATTCAGCGTAACCCTGTGAATGCCAAAGGTGACAGCACCGTTCCGGTATGCTGGGATTCCAACTGTCTAGAAGAAGTATGCGGAGCTTGCTCGATGGTGATCAACGGCAAACCTCGCCAAGCCTGCGCAGCGCTTATAGACAATCTGGAACAACCTGTACGCATTGAGCCAATGAAGACATTTCCGGTGGTGCGTGACTTAGTGATTGACCGTACCCGGATGTTCAACGCACTTAAACGAGTAAAGGCCTGGATTCCAATCGATGGTACGTATGACCTTGGGCCGGGACCACGTATGCCGGAGAAGAAACGGCAGTGGGCTTATGAATTATCTAAGTGTATGACTTGCGGCGTATGCTTGGAAGCTTGTCCGAATGTCAACGAGAAGACGGATTTTATCGGACCCGCAGCCATCTCTCAAGTACGCCTGTTCAATGCTCATCCTACGGGTGAAATGAATGCGGAAGAAAGATTGGACGCATTGATGGAAGATGGCGGTATTGACGGTTGTGGTAACTCACAGAACTGTGTGCGCGCTTGTCCAAAAGGTATTCCTCTTACCACCTCCATTGCAGAAATTAATAAGCAGACGACAAAACATATGTTCAAACGCTGGTTAGGTGTGTAATAAGTAGTACCGCCGGATCTTTAATATTGAGCTATCCTCAATGGTGGATTTATATTCGCTGAGGATAGCTTTTTTGTTTATAATTGGTAGAGATTAGGAAATTAGTCTAGCTCAGAAGAATGAATAGCATATGCTATAATATCCATTGTTAACGTACGTTAGGTGTGGAACAACAGGGAGGAATAATCGTGATTTGTCGGGAGCATGATGGAGCAATTGTAATGGTTAAACAGCATGATCACGGGAAGTTAGCTGGAGAGCTTGCCATTTGGTTTAAGGAAGAGCATGTGCCAGAAGAAGGACGCCGGGATGAGGTGCTTTGGGCGGTAGCTGAACATGACCGGGGCTGGATTGATCTGGATGAGACGCCCTTTTGGAACGATGCGGAACACGCGCCTTACAGCTTTATTGATTTTCCTGTAGTGCCGAAGCTGACCTTTTATAAGCGAGGACTTGATGAGATCGAGGCGCGGACACCTTACGGAGCGCTTTTGTGCAGCTTGCATTTTGAACGACTCATTAAGATTTCGGGACTGGATTATCCAGAACTGACGTTATATCAAGAGCATGAAGAGGAACGTAGATCCCGTATTCACCGAGAACTGGAAGTATCTAAACCGATTGGTGAAGATGAGCTGTATTATGATGCCCGTCTTTTGGAATTCTGCGATGACTTATCTCTATATTTGGCTTTAAATGAACCAGGTAGCCCGAAATCTGAGGAGCATCCATGGTGGCGTGAAGGATTCTCTGGCAGTGAAGATTTCAGTTTTACGTCAGGTCGTACGATAACCGTGGAGTGGAAAGATAAGTCAACGTTAGTGCTGGATCCTTTTCCCTTTCAGAAGACGGTGGAAGTAGCCTTTATGCTGAAACGAGTCCAACAATCAGAAATTGCTAAGAGAGGCATCGCACCCGCATACCGTGATACGCCAGAGGAAGAATGTAGAATTGTACTGACGGCTCTAAACGAAAGCTGAAGGGAAGGAGAAACTCCGTATGAAGATACAATCGTCTGGGGCTTCTCCCAATAAGAAAAATAATCATTCAGGTAAAGACACCCACTCTAGCGCCTCTGGACGTCGATCTAAGGGCAAGACAACTATGACCCGCCGGCAATTCCTGGTTCGAGGTGCGGCTACTGTAATCGGCGCAGGCTTGCTCACAAGTGGTTACGCTTGGCAAGGGGAGCCCAACTGGATTCAGGTTACTAAGCTGAAGTTGTCCTTCAAAGATATTCCCTCTGCTTTTTCAGGCATGAAGGTTGTCCATTTCAGTGATACTCACCTTGGGTTTAATAAGGATGCCCGTGATCTGGCTCGACTTGCAGAGCGTATCGCTAAGGAGGAACCGGATCTTATATGCTTTACAGGCGACATCGTAGACAGCAACCCTGAGGATCTTGTAGATGCCATACCTGTATTGGCAGAGCTGAATGCTCCACTAGGAAAATATGCGGTGCTAGGCAACCATGATTTCAAGAATACGAAGCGGATTATCGAGTTATTTACATCTGCTGGTTTCCGGGTGCTAAGGAATGAATCTTATCTTCTAAAAAGAGGCGGGGCAGTTATGGCTGTGACCGGACTGGACGATCTGCTGCATGGCGAGCCTGACCCTGTGAAGGCACTCAAGGGTGTGCCTGCAGGAACCTTTACCGTTCTGATGATGCATGAACCGGATTATGCTGATATAGCACAGGCTCATTCCTTTCACCTACAGCTATCCGGGCACAGCCATGGAGGACAGATTCGCCTGCCGTTTGTAGGTGCGCCATTCACCCCTTATGGGTCTCAAAAGTACATAAATGGATTGTATTATACAGATACCAAGCGCATGCCAGTGTATGTGAATAGAGGTTTTGGCGAAACAGTCATGCCTTTTCGTTTTCTATGTAGGCCTGAATTAACGGTGCTGACATTGCACCGTTCATCGGATGAATAGGCTGATATCTTAGCTGCATGGAGGAGAGAGTATGAGCACTTATGAGGCAGTATCGTTCCAGACGCAACAAGGTGTGGCGGTTGACCTTAGGATGATTCCGTCCGAGGATGCCTGTCATTTGCAGCAACTGCTCTCCCACCCAGAAGTGCAGGCTCATATTCAAATACGCACCGGAGCTGGATCAGAACTTGCTCAGGTGGAGAAGCTGGTGAACCGGATGTTATTCGCATTCGATCCTTGCGCATTACATGCGGGTATCTATTTGAAGGAGCAGCAGAAGTTAATCGGTATTGTTGCTTTACAGCATTGGAACCGCCGTGAGGGCAAGGCCACTTTAGGATATATGCTAGACCCGGCGTACTGGGGAGGCGGATTGGCGACAGAGGCGGTTGGCTTATTTTTAAATTACAGTGTTCATACGCTTGGAATCACACGGATCGAAGGGCGCTGCCGAGGAGATAATATTAGATCCGAACGTGTGATGCTTAAGAACGGTATGATGCTGGAGCGAGTGATGCCCAGAGTAGGCTCCTTGGACGATGTAATGAAAGTATTCACATTGTTACACAAATGAAATAATGCCGTTATGAAACTCTAACAGTGTCCGGTTAAACTAAGTACATGACCCCCTTTTAAAAATATACTGCTTTGGGACCCGATGATTCGGGTCCATTTTTTTTGTCAGGACCTAATCCGATCGTTTATGATTAACAAACAGTCGAATGAATTGAGAAGGAGGCGTAACATCTTGAATGATGTAATACAGACGTTAATGAATCACCGTTCTTTCCGGCAGTATTCTGATCTACAAGTGGAGCCGGATAAGCTAAAGATAATGATCGAATCCGCCCAAGCAGCGCCCTCATGGGTTCATGGACAGCAGGTCTCCATTATAGCTATCAAGGATCCTGCACGTAAGCAGCAGCCCCCGTCTTTCTGGTGTTCTGCATGGACTTCTATAGAGCGAAATTAGCAAGTAAAGTGGAAGGCAAGTCTTTTGAAGCGGTAAAAGATGTAGATGCTCTGCTCGTTGGAGCTACAGATGTTGGTATCTCAGTGGCTAACGCGATTGCAGCGGCAGAATCCATGGGACTCGGGATCATCCCTATTGGGGGTGTCCGGCGCAATACAGCAGGCGTTATTGATTTGTTGAAGCTGCCGGAGTACGTATTCCCTATCGTCGGGCTTTGTGTCGGATATCCAGCCGAAGAGACCGCACAGAAGCCGCGGCTGCCGCTGGAAGCGGTGTTTCATGAGGAACAATACAATCCGGATGTGGAAGGTCTCCTGGAGGCTTATAATCAAACCCACCGTGAATATATGCAGCAGCAGGGATTAACGGAGAGAGATTGGACGAGCACGATTGCTCATTTTTACGATATCAACCCGGAATATGGGGATGCGAAGCGCACCCTGAAGCAGCAAGGGTTTACCTGCGACAACCTATAAATAAACGACAATGCACCAAGCGGAGATTGGTTTAACGGAGGGTAACCCCACCCCTAAACCAATAACGCTTGGTGCATTTATTCGAAATATAAGAAATCTTTACAGTGAAACTTTAATTTTCTCGCGCTGCTTGTAATAAACCCAATGTGTAAAACCTATTGCTTTTAGCTGTGCAGCTACCGCATCTCGGTCTTCTGCGACTCGGGACGGCTTATGCGCATCCGAACCGAAAGTAACCTCAACGCCAAAATGATGTGCGCGCTCCAGTATATCTTCTGATGGATACCAACCGCCAACCAGCTTGGTTCCGCCTGAGGTATTAATTTCGATCGCCACGCCGCATTCACTAATTACTTGCAGACAGTCATCAATTGGCTTTGGAGCAGGGATTTCTGAAAAAGCAGGATAATTTCCCTTCATCGCATCAATGTGTCCGAGAATTTGAAACATGCCACTGCGGGCGGAATCAGCAATCAATCGATAATAATCAGACTTCACACGAATCTGTTCATTTTTGCTAAGCCCTTTCCAGCGACCCTTGTTAAAGATACTGACGCCACCAACACTATGTACCGATCCAATCACATAATCAAAAGGGTAGGCGGATAATGTTTTGCGGTAAAGCTCGGCATGCTCAGGGAAGTAGTCTGATTCAATACCTAGCAGAACGTCGATTACACCTTCGTATTCTTTTTTGAGGGAGAGGACTTCCTCAACATAGTTTGAGAATTCGGACTTACCCATAGCAATAAGAGGAAAAGCTTGCTCGGAAGGGCTTCCGAAATATGGGGTGTGATCAGAAATGCCTATTACCCCTAAACCTGCTGAAATTCCGGCTTCGATATAATCTCTAATCGTTCCATCAGCATGGCCACAGCGAAAATGATGTGTATGCAGGTCAAATTTCATCAAGATCAACTCCTTTAAACAAGGTTATGCAATTAGCTCAGAAGTATCGATTCCACTATTGGGTGTTTTTTATTCAGACCCAATAAATTGTGTCTCCGGCATACCTTTGAGATCGCTGAGAAACTGTCTCATGGCTGAGTTCACGTATTTTCCAGACTTCGTTATGACGCCAACAGGATGCGTGACTTCCAATTCAATAATAGGCACAATTTTGAGGGAACCGGCTCGCACCTCAGCGGTCACTGACTGCTTGGAAATAATGGCTGCACCTAAATCGAGTTCTACCATCCGTTTCACTTCCTCGCTGCTGGTCAGTTCCATAATTACCTGTGGCTCTATGCCATGCTTGGAGAATACCTCGTCGGCAAATTTACGGCCCACTGTATCCGGTGAGAGCAGAATTAGCGGGGTTTTGTTTAGGGCTTCTATACCTGCAGTCTTAACTTGAGCCAGGGGGTGTCTAGGTGAGACCACCAACTCGAATGTATCATAATAAAGAATGGAAGTAGTCATACTCGGACTACGTCCGATCAAATAGCCAATGCCGACATCGACAATGCCATTCTCGACATGTTGATAAATTTGAGACGAGGACATAGAGGAAATAGATGTTTTGATATGAGGGAACTGGTCTTTAAAATAGGACAAAATACGCGGTAAAATTTGAATGGCGATAGAGGTAGTAGTGCCGAGAATAATATGTCCTTGGGGATTATCTTCAAGGTCCGCAAGTCTCTGTTTAAGCTCCTCCACAATCGTCACAATTTGTTCCGCATGCTCCAGAAATACAGTTCCTCGATCGGTTAACGTAACAGGCTGGTTCCGGTCAACCAGCTGTGTTTTGAACTCTTCTTCAAGGCTCTTGATTTGTGCTGAAACCGCTGGTTGGGTCAAGTTAAGCAGTTCTCCGGCCTTGCGAAAGCTCATCGTTTTGGAGATCGTTATTAGTGTCTCCAGCTGGCTGATGTTCATGGAATACCTCCTTTGGACAAGCAAATATGAAAGTGATGGGGTGAAATATACGTTCCATGTTGGCATTTGATTTAAATTATAGGAGATAATACCCGACAGAGCAATGTTGCAACATAAACAAACTTGGGTACGAATTCGACATGTACATTAATTTTTGCTGAATTGTGCCGATATATAAAGTATAATAAATCCATATTACTTGGGACTTTTGGTATATGACTAAAGCACGATAAAGGGGGAGACAGGACTTTCATGAAAGCAGAAGTAATTAATCCGTTTTTAGAATCTGCACGGACAGTTATAGAACAAGTGATTCAGGTCTCGCCTTCCACTGGGAATTTAGGCATCAAAGAAATTGAACTGATCGATAATCATATATGGATTCAAGTGGGAATGACAGGCCAGCTGAGCGGAAATATTATATTTGGTATCGCAGAGCAGGTAGCCTTGCGAATGGTATCGATTATGATGGGCGGCTATGTGATTACGGAGATGGATGAGATGGGTCAGAGTGCAATTTCAGAGCTGGGCAATATGATCAGTGGAAATGCTAGTACGATTCTATATAATCAGGGGGTTTCAGTGGATATAAGTCCTCCCCAAATTATGAAGCTTGAGAGCATGTCCTTTTTGCCTCGCAGAGCACTTAGTATTCCATTGTTGATGGATGGGGTTGGAGAGATGGATATTCAGGTGATGATCTCTTAGGCAAGAGTTAGGAGCTGAAATACTTTTTATGGTACTTAAAGATAAGGTTGTTGTGATTACAGGAGCATCCAGCGGTATTGGTGCATTAACCGCACAAATGCTTAGTAAGCAAGGTGCGATTCCGATCCTTTTGGCACGTTCCGAAGCGAAGTTGAAAGAAACGGCGGCCGGTATTCCGGGCGTTTTTGGACTGTATACATGCGATGTAACAGATGCCGACGGTGTACAAGAGACCTTTGCTCAAATTTTGGCGACTTACGGCAGAATTGATATTTTGCTAAATAATGCTGGGTACGGTAAATTCGCCGCTTTTACAGAGATGGAGCCTCATGAGTTTGATGATATGATGGATGTTAACTATATGGGGATTGTTCGCTGTACGAAGGCTGTTGTTCCACATATGTTAGAGCGGGGAAGTGGCCAGATCGTAAATGTGGCTTCTATGGCAGGGAAGATCGGTACAGCCAAATCGGTAGCCTATACAGCCACCAAGCATGCTGTTCTCGGATTCACGAATGCACTTCGTCAGGAGCTGCGGAAGAGCGGAATCATCGTCTCGGCTGTGAACCCTGGTCCCATTGCCACTGATTTTTTCAAAACGGCTGACCCTTCCGGCAATTATGAAAAGAGTGTAGCTCGGATGATGATGACACCAGAACATGTCTCTTCCAAGATCGTAAAAGTCATGGAAACTGGCAAAGAAGAGATTGATCTTCCGGGTCTGGCAGGGTTTGGTATTCGGCTTTATGGTCTGTTTCCTCGCCTGGCGGACAAGCTTACTTATAATGCGATGAACAGAAAATAGAGCCTGCCGTCAGCATTATTGGCCTTCCATTTGGTGGAGAGGCCTTTTTGGCATATAATGAAGATATTATCTCAAGCGAAAAGGATGAATTACACTTATGAATAAAGCTTCTTTTGCGGCTATCGGCATTCAGGAAGACCTAGTTGCCCGATTGTCGGAATTCGGTATTAACGCTCCATCCCCGGTACAAGAGCAGACGATTCCACTTCTGCTGGAGGGAAGAGATGTTATTGCTGCTTCCCAGACTGGAACGGGTAAGACCTTGGCCTATCTGTTGCCTCTGCTTCAAACGATCAATCCGGAGCAGAAGGTGGTCCAAAAGCTGGTGCTCGCCCCTACACAGGAGCTGGCGATGCAAATCTTACGTGAGGCGGAACGTTATGGCGAACACCGTGGGATTCGAGTAATGGGTCTTATTGGCGGGGCAGCCATCAAACGCCAGATTGATAAACTGCGTGAGCATCCACAGCTTGTTGTGGGAACCCCTGGCCGGATTCGCGAATTGATTGGTCTTCGCAAGTTAAAGATGCATGAAGTCAGCACGATTGTTCTAGATGAAGCGGACCAAATGTTTCAGCTAAGCGGGGCCGGAGAGGTAACGAAAATTGTTAGCAGCGCACTGCGTTCACGCCAGCTCGTTATGCTGTCTGCAACCATTGGTCCGGAGACGAAAGCCTTGGCAAATCGTGAAATGAAGAACCCGGCAGAGGTTGGAATTGCTCCTGGTGTCATGACAGCAGAGAGTCTAGAGCATCATTACGTTGTAACGGAAGAACGCAACAAAATAGACATGCTGCGTCGGGTCATCCGTCATTACAATCCAGAAAAGGCGATTGTGTTCGTGAATGCGACTGATGATATTGCAGAGGTAGAGGCTAAGCTAAACCATCTTGGACTGACCGCAGCCGCACTTTACGGTGATGCTGATAAAGTAACGCGCAGTAATGTACTGTCACGTTTCCGCGAAGGGAAATTCCGTGTGCTTGTTGCCAGTGATGTAGCTGCCAGAGGACTGGATATTGAGAATTTGTCACTGGTAGTAAGCTTCGATCCTGCCTTTGATTCCGAGCATTATGTACATCGTGCGGGTCGTACGGGTCGGATGGGAAAACGCGGATTATCCGTAACGATTGTGACAGAGCAGCAGACCTTTATTATGCGTAAATTTGCGCGTGAACTGGATATTGCCCTTGAAGAGCGGGAAATGGTCGGTGGCAAGGTGCTAGCAGCAGATGAAGCGCGCAACGCTTTGAATAGTGGACGGGGACGAAATGAGAGCAGCGGACAACGCCGCGATGCTTCTTCTCCGCGCAGCAGTAAGCCACAGGCGCGAACATCTGGGAATGCAGGAACTCAGCCGTCTACAACCAGCACAGAGCAGCAACCTGTTAAAAGACTGGCTACGATCCAGACAAGTGAGGCAAGTGTAGAACCACAGCGCGATTCTCAGCGCAGTGTGAACCCTTCTGCAGGCGCGCGTGGAGGTGCTACTCCTGCACGAAGCAAACGCAGCAGCAATGCGGAGCGTGAGAAGAACCGTAAGAATAAAGGAGCACCAAAGTGGTTGAAAGACAAAACTCCGAGAGGTGACGGTCAATGAATAATTCTCCCGTATTGCAAATTACGGGCCTCAGTGGTGGATACAGCCTGAATAAGCCGGTGCTGCATGATATTGCACTTCAGGTACAGCCTGGCGAGATGGTTGGTTTAATTGGTTTAAATGGAGCAGGAAAAAGTACGACCATGAAGCATATTCTAGGATTGATGTCGCCCCATAAGGGCGATATCACAGTAAAGGGTAAGACTCGTGCTGAAGATCCCATCGGATATCACAATGCTTTGAGTTTTGTACCTGAATCGCCTCTTCTGTATGATGAAATGACAGTACGTGAGCATGTTGAATTTACAGCAAGAGCATATGGGGTAGAACAAAGTGACTACGAAACTCGCACCTTACATCTAGCCAAGCTGTTCCATATGGAAGATAAGATGGACACGTTGTCGACTCATCTATCCAAAGGGATGAAGCAGAAGGTCATGATCATGTGCGCTTTCGTGGCACGCCCTGCGTTATATGTGATCGATGAGCCCTTTTTAGGACTGGATCCGCTCGGGATTCGCTCTCTGCTTGATTTCATGATGGATCTGAAAAAATCAGGCTCCTCTATTCTGCTTAGCTCTCATATTCTTTCTACCATTGAGAATTATTGCGACCGCTTTATTGTGCTGCATAGAGGTAAGGTGATTGCTCAGGGAACGCTGGCAGAAATTGCGGCAAGCACTGGACTACAGGGGCTGACTTTGGAGCAGCTGTTCTACGAGCTGGTTCAGGGAGGGAAATAATATGGATTTGAAAGAGCTGCGGCGCACGCGGCGAGGTCGATTCATGGGAAGTATGCTTCCTTATGTGGGATATATCATTCAAAGCGGCGTAGCTATGGTCTTCCTCTTTGTGTTGATTGTCTTCTCTGCTTGGTATACATCGTTGTTACAGAATGTGCCTGAAGGTATTCCCATCCGCTGGATTATGCTTGCAATACTGCTGCCTGCAGCAGTAAATAGCAGCTTCCGCACCTATTTGCAGACTCCGGATACGATCTTTCTATTGCCTCAAGGACATCGAATGAAGGAATATTTCGCACCTTCGTGGGTGAGTGGGAACGTATGGAAGATTGTTCGATTGTTATTTGTACTCATTACCCTTTGGCCGTTGTACATACGTACAGATGACTCGCCTAAGCGGCTGTTATTTACAATATTGATTCTGATTGCTGTGAAGCTAATCGCGAGTTACGGCTTATGGAAAGAGATAGCTATGCTGTCGCGTCCGATGGCAGGCATATTCACTTTCTTACGCTGGGCAGTAGGAGGATTAATTATTGCCGCTTGGTTGTGGCAGCCTGCCGGTAGAAGCCTGATATTTATGGCGCTATTAGCAGCAGCCTATCTTGTTGCACTATCCGTACCTGGACGCCACGCCGTACCTTGGGAAAGACTAATCGCCATGGAAAAAAATCAAGGTGGACGCGCCCTGATGGTTCTGGGTTGGTTCGTGGATGTACCGGGCCGTGAGCAACGGGTATATCCTCGTCGTTATCTTTCCAAATGGGGGGCTCGGCTGCCTTGGCGTAAGGATACGGCTTACCGCTATCTGCTGACCAAAAGCTTCGCCCGAGGAGATATCTTCGGAATCATTATGCGGATTTCGGTACTGGCTTTGCTGCTGAATTGGTTGAACCATGACAGTTACTTCGGTACAGCCATCTATTTGTTCTTCCTGTTCATTATTGGTGTACAATTGTCGGCACTCCGCAAATTGCATAGTGAGTCTTTTTGGCTGACAGTATATCCTTTTCCTGAAGGCAGTAAGGCGGATAACACAACGCAATTCGTATTCCGCGCGCATCTGGTAGTGGCACTGATTCTTGGTTTACCTTTCTTAGCCTCTATAGGCGACCGTCTACTACCAGTGATTGGTACATTTGTAGCAGGGGTTCTGGTATCCTTTCTGTTTAAGGGATACTTGTCCCGCAAAGCGGCAAAGATGGCTGACGAGGATTTGTAGGGAGTTACTTCAAAATAAAAAAAGGCTTTCTCAAAAGTAGAGGATTCTACGGATGAGGGAGCCTTTTTTTGCGTGGGGAATGAGGTGTACCACTGGAAAAGGGAAAGAGCTCAAAGCTCTCTCCCGGGACTGTCATCTCTAGTTAGACAAAGAGTGAACGGCTGATGATTACCAGCAGGATAAAGAGAACCAGAATGGCGCCAGTGCTTGTGAATCCACCGCCACAACAACCGTTAAATCCGCCTCTTACTTCTTCGCTCATGTTCATTCCCCTTTCGGTGTGTGTTGTACTTGAGTACATCGTATTGTATGTGCGGAGAGAGAAGCATGTATAGGCCAATGCCGGAGGAGTCCAGAAAAAAATCAGCCCCGTAGAAACGGAGCTGATTGGAAGGAATATGAAAGATTTGTTAAGCTTTTTCCAGATCACGAACGCCTGCGTATACAAGATCAAACAGATCTTCGAGCTGTTCTTCTTCGATACAAGAGAAAGCAATCCGCAGATCTGTTTCACCCAGAGCGATAGTGCCCAGTCCGTAATTATGAATCAGGTGAAGCCGAAGAGCTTCAGCCGAAACAGTATGCAGCTTCAGACACATGAAATAGCCGGAGTTAAAAGGATAATACGTCCATACATCATCGCCGTATTTGCCGCTATCGAGCAGCGTTTTTACTTTATTCGCACGGCCCTTCATGATTTGGAACTTCTCTTCCTTCTGTTCTTCGAATTGTGGAGATTTCAATGCATCCAATACGAAGGTCTGTGATGGGTGTGCACCACTGGAAATAGTGGCGCGAATGATGCCTAATGTTTTTTGCTCCAATGCAGCCAGCAAATCCTTGTCTTCCGAGGCATAAGTGATGAAGCCAACACGGAAGCCCCAGACGAATTCTTCTTTAGTTGCACCGTCAATTTTGATTGGAAGCACACGTGGGTGCAGATGAGCAAGCTTACCGAATAATGATTCCTTTAGTGAGTCTTCAAAGAACAGTCCGAAGTAAGCATCATCACTTACGACAACCACGTTAATACCTTCCTCAGCCGCACGAAGGATAGCTGCGACGATTTCATCGCCTTCCTTAATCCCTGGAGTATATCCTGTAGGATTGTTAGGGAAGTTCAGCAGAACGATCGCTTTTCCGCGTTCTTTTTGAGCCAGTAGCGCTTCTTCAAGACCCGTACTGTTAAAGGTCATTTCTTCTGTAAAAAGCGGATAGTTAACGGTCTTCCCATGGCGGCGAATTCCGAAAGTTAGTTCATAGTTCTCCCAATTCTTATCTGGGTAGATGATAGCGTCACCTGGCTCAGCGAAGAGGTCAGCGACAATGCTAAGCCCATGAGTCAGGGCGTTGGTTACAACAGGATTGCTGATGGTTTTACCTTCTAGCGATGGATTTTCGCGCAGCATCTTTTCACGCCATACAGTACGCAGCTCTGGTTTACCTGCTGGAGGAGCGTAGCTATACAGATCCTTAGGGCTGTAAGCGGAAAGCTTATCCTGAATGACACCGAGGTGCATAGGTACACCGCCTTCGGTAGCAATGCCGATGGTTGCGTTGTATTTCTTGGCGTGAGCTCCTGCTTCAGCAGATTGACTCAGGATACCCTCCTTAGGGAAGTAAATTTCTTTGCCAAGCGTAGAGAGCATATCATATACATGTTCATTTCCTGCTTTGATACTTTCGTTTAATTGTCCAGCTAGTGGATTCATCAGTTTCATCCTTCCAGGGTTCTTTGGGGATACATACTGTTAACATTGCCTAACATTATATCACCGCCACTTGCAACCGTCACTTGGAAAGATACGTTTTTTTAAAATTTAAGGAAGTTTAAGTTTTACACTATACGTAGCGCTTATTTTGAACGAGAAACTGGTTTATCCGTATCTATTATTCGGAGTGATAGGGGCAGTATTTTTTCATCATTTCAATGGTTTCTTCATCACGTGGATGATTTCTTTCAGATAGGCCGGAAATGACCCCAGAACGTCCTTCTTCTTTTAGATTTTGCCCAAACTTAAACTTCGCCGTTATCTCATCTGGGGTAATGCGCACTACCGCGACGCCCTTTAGACGGGGACGGTATTTAGGGTCCTCTGCATCTATCTGATTATAGCCGCCCTCGGGCTGGAGTTTTTTCATAAATAAGGAGAGTACGATGGCTTTTTCGCTAATGTCTTCGACGGGCTCGGCTATGCCGTAGGCGGTAACACTTTTAAAATATGCGGTTGCTGGGCAGGCCATCTCTGGATCGCTAAAATAAGACGGAATCAGTGCATACTCATCCGCTACGGTAAAGCAGACCTTCTGCTGATTGCGGATCGCCTTCATTTTGCCGCCAGCATGACTACCGTGGAAATAGAAACAACCATCTGTATATACAAAATTCAGCGGTGTCACCCGCGGTAGCCCCTGTTCATCGCTTGTACCGAGAAAACCGAAGCTCATTCCGTCTAGAAAAGAGATCAATTCTTCCTCCTGATCTACTTGAAATTCTTTTCTGCGCATAGGGTTCACGTCCTTATTCTTAATAGTGTAGAGCATTTGCTCCGATGTAGATGTTCTTTCAAGAATAGTAGAGTAGTTGACAATTAAAAAGGACCAATTAAGATAGTTTTTAATGGACCACTTGCTGGCCAAGGAGGGAAACAATGAATATTACGCTGGCATTCGATCAATATCTGGCGATACACCGCTACAAATATTTAGCGTTATATCATGCACTTCGCGCTGGAATATTGGAGGGAACTCTCCCGGGTGGCACTCAGCTGCCGTCTACACGAAGTCTGGCTATGCACTATGACTTGTCGCGCGGATCGGTCTCGCAGGTGTATGAAATGTTGCTCGCTGATGGTTATGTAAGGACGGTGACTGGACGGGGGACATTCGTATCAAAAGATAGCTTTGTTTCAGCTTCTGGAGATAATAAGCGTGAAAATGTGACTTCGGGTGAGGTGGCAGATGCTGCTGGGGGAGGCTCTGCATCTGAGAGAACGATCCCACTTTCGGCATGGGGAGAACGACTGCTCACGCGCCCGACACCCTTGTATGAGCAGCGTAGCAAGAATGTTGTAAGCTTCCTTAGCGGCGGTATGCGGATGGAGCACTTTCCTTACGCCGAATGGCGCAGTGCGCTAACGTATGCTGGAGGGAAAGAAGGCGGTATGCTGCAAAGCACTTGTCCTCCCGAAGGAGATGAAGGGCTTCGCAAAGCTATCGCTGCGCATCTGCGGATTACCCGCGGGATTCGTGCGGATGTAGAGCATATCGTATTGTTTAGCGGTTCGATGCAAGGCATCGTTATTTTGACCCAGCTGCTGCTGGATGCAGGGGGCGAAGCGGTTGTCGAGGATCCGGGTTTCCATGGGATTCGCCGAGCGGTAGAGATCAATGGGGGACGATTGCTGGTAGGAAAGCTGGATGATAGCGGTCTAATTCCGGAGGATTGGGATGCGCGTCTGTTGTTTGTTACACCAAGTCGCCAATTTCCTACAGGTGTGGTGCTCCCTTTGGAACGGAGGCGTATCTTGCTGGAATGGGCGCAGCGACATGAAGCGGTAATCATTGAAGATGATTATGACAGTGAGTTTCGGTGGTCAGGACGTCCAATCGAGCCATTAAAAGCGCTAGATCGCGGAGAACGGGTCGTGTATATTGGCTCCTTCTCAAACACGATGTTCTCTGGCCTTCGGCTTGGCTTTGCAGTGCTTCCACCTTCTCTGGTAAAACCGACGATCGCCGCTAAGGCGCTATATGAGCCTTTACCAGTCGGACTGCTGGAACAGCGGGCATTGGCACGGTTTATGAATACTGGCGGCTATGGCCGTCATCTGCGTCGGATGACCCGCATTTATGGTGAACGCGGTCGCATCCTTAGGGCGATGCTGTCGGAACAGTTTAATGAGCTGTTTGAGCTGCTGCCTGGCGATGCGGGGCTGCAAGTATATGGGCGGTGGCTACGCAGTAGAGAAGAGTTCGTGGCATTCCGGGCGGCAGCGCACAGGCGCGGCACGGATTTCAGAGATGTGGCGTTATATCAAGTTTCGCCGGGGGAGCCAGCCGCATGTTTTGCTTTTGCCCATCTGAATGCTGTGGAGCTGGAGGAAGGAATAAAGCGCCTGCTTTTGGCGTGGGAAGATGTACAAACTGCAACATGACAAGGTATGATGGTGGGGATGGGAAGCAAAACGAAGTGAATGCTAACGATGCAAGTTTTGCGGAGTAACTCAAGCAGATTATGCTAACAAAACTATGTGAATGCTTACGAAGCAAGTTTTGCGGAGTAACTCAAGTAGATTATGCTAACAAAACTTTTAGGAGGGAACGTTATGCTGCACGCATCGCCATCCTCTTTTGTTATATTACCTGCCTTGGCGAAGATTGTGTGCGAACCAAGCTGGAAATGGCAAAAAAGAGAGAAGTCGCTGCAAAATTATGATTTATTCTATGTATGGAGCGGGGAAGGGACGGTTATTCGTAACGGGGAACCCTTCCAAGTGGGCAAGGGGAGCTGCTTCTTGTTCCGTCCGGGTGATCATACAAGCGCTACTCATAATCCGCAAAGACCACTTGTCCTTACATATATTCATTTTGATGTCACCGGAGAGGTGACGGATGTTCCACTGCCCTATCGCGTACTTGCAGAAACCGTTGAATTTGAGCATCTGCTTGCTCGTTACGTCCGGCTGTTCCTAGTGGATACGTACGCGGCTGAGGAAGAAGGGCAGCTTGTTCTAAAGCAACTAATGATTCATCTGCTTAGGGAGGACCGAGTGAAGCCTGTAGAACGTTATGCTAGCAACCATTTAACAGAGATTATTCATGAAATAGCGAACTATGTGAGCCAACATCCCGGGATTTCGCATCGCGTAGAGGATCTTGCTGCACGTGCAGGGCTGTCGCCGCGGTATTTTTCAATTAAGTTTAAGGAGCTTACTGGCTCTTCCGTTCAATCTTATGTCATTCGAGCTCGGATTGAGCGTGCTCAGCATTTGCTGCTCTACGCTGGAATGAATGTTACTGAGGTAGCGGATGCACTTGGATACCGTGACATTTTCTTTTTCAGCCGCCAGTTCAAGCAGTATACCGGAAAAAGTCCATCTGAGATCCGCTGATTTGCATTCGTTGTTTCAGTTATTTCATCCAAGGGTAAATACTTTGCAGTTTAGTTTACAGAGAATTTACATAACTTCTTGGAAGGGGAGACGCAAGGGATGATGATCAGACGCCGAATCTGCAACACCGATTGTAAAAGTGGAGGCGCAGGGCTTTTTAGAAACCGTTTGAGAAGATTAAAACAATCGAGTGCTTTTGCCATAGATAGCTGGTTCTAAACTGAGCAGGTATACAATCGCTGGATATGACCAAAGACTTTAAATAACCGGGGCCAACAGGCTTCCGGTTTTTTTGAAATATAAGACATAAACGCATACCGTCCTTATAAGGATGCCGCTAGGCATTTATGCTTGGCAAACTGAAGGATTTATCGTTCCTCTCGTTGTATTTGATACAATAGAATAAATCTCCTGTGAGGGTAATTTTGCATTCTGTTGCATATCTTACATTCAATTGCCCAAAAAACGCCCATACTAGAGATTATCACGGTGATCTATTGCATGATGTAACAGAGTTCCAGAGCATATAGGTGGGAGGAGAGATAAAATGTACGAAATCGTACTGATACGTCATGGTGAAAGCCAGTACAATGTGCAGAATTTGTTTACGGGTTGGAGTGATCCGGATTTAACCGAGAAGGGTATTCAAGAGGCTAAGGCTGCTGGCAAGCTTTTGAAGGATGAAGGGTATACATTTGATCTTGCTTTTGCATCAGTACTCAAACGATCGATCAAAACACTCAACTATGTTCTCGATGAAATGGATCTGCTGTGGATTCCTGTGCAAAAGTCCTGGAAGCTGAATGAACGGCATTATGGTGCACTTCAGGGACTTAGTAAAAGTGAAACGGCGATAAAATACGGTGAAGAACAATTGCATCTCTGGCGACGGAGTTTATCGGTTCGGCCTCCACTGCTTGAGCTTAATGATCCTCGGTATGCCAGAAATGATATTCGTTATAGCAGTATTCGTCCGGAGGATATTCCGCGAGGCGAGAGTCTGGAAGATACTGTTCATCGTGTAGGTGATTTCTGGAGAAACCGCATCGTTCCCCTTGTACGTAAAAAGGAACGGGTGCTCATTTCAGCCCATGGCAATACACTTCGAGCGTTGATCAAATTTATGGAGGATATTGATGAGGCAGCACTGCTGGAGCTCAATATTCCTACAGGAGTACCACTCGTGTACAAACTGGATGAGGACATTAATCCAATCAGCCGCTTTTATTTAGGAGATCCGGAACAGGTTGCGGCCAAGGCGCGTGATGTTGCTAAGCAAGGACATGTGTAATAGGCGTAACAGATGTAAAGAGAGCATATAATGACTTGAAAAGATTAAGGGACAGCCATGGGGCTGTCCTTTTATTTTTAGTGTGTAGTAGATGTTAATGCATTCTCCATTGCCAAGATTAGAATAATATTATATAGTTACATTGATAATGATTATCAATATCAATGTAACTATATAATATGTCGATTGGAGTGAATTTATTTTGTTTAAATCTCCAAAAACTTATCTATTGCTTGTGTTTACTTTGGTTATAACGTTACTGCTAGCAGCTTGCGGACAAGCAGTTGAGCATACTACCTCCTCAGTAGACGGGACAGAGAGTGCCGTATCTTCATCAAACAGCAATGACTCATCCAGCGAAGTGGACATGGTTACATATCAAGCAAGTAACGGAGATATTCAAGTACCCAGACATCCGAAGCGGATTGTCGATTTAACCTCCTTCGACACTGGATACTTCTTGGCGTTAGGTATCAAACCGGTTGGTGTTATGAATGGTGTCTTAAACAGTCCCTACTTTGAAGGAATGCTGGAAGGCGTTCAAGGCCTTGGAGATGAACCATCTCTTGAACACATTTTAGAGCTGAACCCTGATCTTATTGTTGTATTCTCCGGAATGGAAGGACTCGACAAGCTGGCCGAAATAGCGCCAGTAGTAGCCATTCAATACGGTGCAAAAACTATCAGAGAACAAATGCTTGATTTCGGTACATTAACGGGGAAAGAAGCCGAAGCTAAAGCTTGGGTGGAACAATGGAACAAAAAAATCAAAGAATTGAAGCCTCAGGTGTTAGCAGCTGTAGGTGACAAAACCGTTTCTATCCTAAATCCGTTTTCCGGTGGTCTATTCGTATTCGGTCACAGCTACGGGCGCGGTGGAGAAATTATTTATAATGAATTTGGTCTGAAAGCACCTCCTGAAGCGCAGAAAGAAGCTATAGACAGCGGCACTGGTTGGGCAACAATCTCCCTTGAGAAGCTGCCTCAATTTGCTGGAGATATTGTATTCACATGCCCATGGGCTGGCGATACGAGTGATCCGAAAATCGTCTATGACAACCCCTTATGGAAGCATCTTCCTGCCGTAAAAACAGGCAACGTATTCCAACTGGACCCAACCGCTGATACATATAGTGATCCCGTTACGCTTGAAGCGCAGTTAAATTACATTACTGAGAGTCTTTTATCTGCAAAATAATTCTACTTCAACGAAAGTCCACGAGCTTGCATTTGGTTTTTATAGCAGGGAGAATCGGCATTGAGCGATGCTGATTCTCCCTGCTATTTTTAATGTAACTGTTTTATAATGGGCCCATCTTAACTTCGGTTTATAAGTTTAGCTATCGGCCGAGTGAGTCTTTTTAGTTATTTTGAAAAACTTGAATTCTGTGATACATGAGTATATTCAATAAATCTATGAGGATTTTCTATGTTAGGATGATATTTCTGATGATAGTATTCAATGTAAGTTTAAAAAGTAAAGGAGGAATTAATGAACATTTTCGCACGTTTTAATTTGTAAGTATGAGTTAGGAGAATTATGCGAAAAATCTAAACCGGTTTAGATTTAATCAGTAACACACTTGATGCTTGAATAAGCCTTACTCCACAGCGGCTAGCGCTCTTAGAGAATAACTCCTTCCTGAAAGTAAAATCATCCTATCGGTTTATGAAGCAAACGTTTATGCATTAGAAATTTTTAATTGAAAACTCGCTCTTTACGATGACCCATTATCCTAAGCTGTACCTTAATCGAAAGGAATGGTGATAAGTATGAGGAAAAATTGTAATCGCTTACTTAAAATATTGTTTTGCTGCATTCTAATAACCTCAATCATAACGCCTAGTACCAGTTCTCCCGTTTTGGCTAAGGTTCTCCCGGGATTAGCGGATGTGTCCAGAGAAGTGGCCGCTGAAGGTATTGTGCTGCTGCAAAATCCGGAGTATAAACCAGCAGGATCACAAGTAAATGAGAATGAACAAGTGCTCCCTATCAAGATGAGTGAAAATGTATCGGTATTTGGCCGCATACAAGCGCATTATTACAAGTCAGGCACAGGATCTGGCGGTGCGGTAAGAGTAGATTATGTGAATGGGATTCTGGAAGGTCTTCGGAATAATCCCAGTCTCAAGTTAAATGAAGATCTGGCGAAGGTTTATGCCGACTGGATCAAAAAGAATCCTTTCAACAATGGCGGTGGTGGCTGGGCAGCAGAGCCATGGTCACAGGCAGAAATGCCTTTAACCGATGAAATTGTGGATGCAGCAAAAGCAAAAACGGATACAGCTGTGGTCATCATCGGCAGAACAGCCGGTGAAGATAAGGATAATACGGACGTCAAGGGTGCCTATAAGCTGACAGACCTTGAAGTAGACATGCTTAACCGGGTCTATGCCAAATTCGACCGAGTGGCCATCGTATTGAACGTAGCCAACGTTATCGATATGTCATGGGCTAAAAACTATCCCAAAGCTGCTATTTTGTACACATGGCAAGGGGGGATGGAAGGCGGTAGCGCAGTAGCCGACGTACTGACCGGAGATGTTACGCCAAGCGGAAAATTGAGCGATACGATTGCAGCTACACTTGCTGACTATCCTTCTACTGCACATTTTGGCAGCAAAACTGAGAATTCTTATAGTGAGGATATTTATGTAGGCTACCGCTATTTTGAGACCTTTGCTCCGGATAAGGTGCTCTATCCATTTGGGTACGGACTGTCATATACCAATTTTAAGATCACGACTGATAATGTCAACGCTGGTGAGAATGAGGTTGCAGTGACTGTAACTGTTCAGAATACAGGTAAGGTGGAAGGCAAAGAAGTTGTACAGATTTATTACGGTGCACCACAAGGTAAACTTGGCAAGCCGGCCAAGGAGCTTGCTGCTTTTGCTAAGACCCGGCTGTTACAGCCTGGGGAATCACAGTCGATCACCATCACGTATGACACCAAAGATATGGCCTCATATGATGATAGTGGAATTACAGGTCATGATTCATCTTATGTCCTAGAAGCTGGTGACTATAATATTTACGTAGGCAACAGTGTAAGTGACAGCGAAAAGCAAGGAGTATACAGCCTTAATGCTTTGAAGGTTGTAGAAACCCTGCAGGAAGCGCTCGCACCAACTAAGGAATTTGATCGTATCAAACCAGGACAACCGAATGAAAATGGTACTTTTACGACCGTCACTGAAAAGGTACCGACACGGACTACCGACTTGGATGAAAGAATCAAGCAAAATCTCCCTGCGTCCATTGCACAAACTGGGGACAAGGGTTATACCTTATTGGATGTATACAATCAAAAAGTGACTATGGATCAGTTCATTGCACAATTGTCCAATAACGATTTGGGGGCCATTATTTTAGGGGAAGGAATGTCCAGCCCTAAAGTTACTGCCGGTACCGCTGCGGCTTTTGGTGGTGTCACTAAAAATCTGCTGAAATTCGGACTCCCTATCGACAGTGCTGCCGACGGTCCTTCAGGAATCCGGATGGAGACCAATGCAGAGAAGGCGACCAGTATCCCGAACGGGACGATGCTTGCCTGTACGTGGAACACCGAGCTGAATGAAAGATTGTTTGATCTTCTCGGTAAAGAAATGCTGATTAACAATATCGATACGCTGCTTGGACCGGGAATCAATATCCACAGAAGTCCCCTGAACGGAAGAAACTTTGAGTATTTTTCAGAGGATCCGTTACTGACAGGCATCATGGCTGCTGCGCAGACAAGAGGTCTTCAGAAGAACGGTACATCGCCTACTATTAAGCATTTCGCAGCGAACAATCAGGAAACGGATAGACATCTTGTGAATGCACTTGTCTCTGAAAGAGCGCTTCGCGAGATTTATTTGAAAGGTTATGAAATGGCAGTGAAGAGTGGAAAGGCGCGTTCAGTGATGACGTCCTATGGTCCGGTAAACGGAACTTGGGCTTCCAGTAACTATGATCTGAATACGACCATCCTCCGCGGAGAATGGGGCTTTGACGGGATTGTCATGACAGACTGGTGGGCGAAGATGAGTGAGGATCAGGGCTTCTATGCCACTACCAATCGTTATGATGAAACCAACGGCAAAGCCATGGTCCGTGCCCAAAATGACCTTTACATGGTAATTCCGAACGATTATGCAGAAACGCATAAGAATCGGAATAACAGTACCTTTAATACGATGACATCGCTTGCTAACGGCAGTCTGACCCTGGGAGAATTGCAGCGTTCTGCCAAGAATATCACGAGCTTTTTGATGAAATCTCCAGCCTTTGCAAGAATGGCAAAGATTGATTATGTAGTCAATTATACGCCGGGAAGAGATTGGTTCCGGGTGAATACGGACAAATCAGGAGATCCACAGCTCTCTGATATTACGGTTGGCGGCAAAAAGATCAAAATATTTAATCCATTGAAACTCGACTATAAAGCCTTTGGTGAAACGACTGAAACTAGCAGCTATCCTGAAGTCAAAGCTACGGCGATAGCTGGTGTAGACGTAAGTATACGACAAGCCGATAAAGATAGACCGGCTGCTGTAATTACTGCTTCGGCCGGAGGAGAGAAACGGATCTACAAGGTTATTTTCTCTTCGGAGGAAGGCTTGGAACCGATTTTTGAGAATCCGACCTATGCTTATTTAAAGAATATCTCGATTGATGGTAAGCCGCTTGAGGGGTTTGCACAGACTAGGTTCAGTTATGATGTAGGTCTCAGTAACGGGGCTACTTTACCTGAAGTTACGTTTGAAACGAATGATGGTGTAAAAGCAACGGCCAACGTAGATCTCATCAATAAAAGAGTGACGATCAAATGTATCAGCTCCGATCAGGCGAATTCTTATGTGATACAGTTTGGTACGACACCACAGAGCGATGAGTTCGATAGTACAAATCTAAGCAACTTCTGGACGATTAATAAAGAGACTGCTACCAATACAGAAAACAACAAAAATTGGTCTTTGAACACTGCTCTCGGCAATTTGAGAATCATCGCTGAAAGAGGCGACTTCTGGAGTGATCATGCAGATTTGAAGAACTATTTCCAGCAGGAGGCCTTCGGCAACTGGGAAGCAACAGTGAAAATTAATATGAGCAAAGCACCAAATCAAAATTATAACGGCGTCGGCATCACGGCTTCACAGGATAACAATAACTATATCTGGGTGAAGTATGAATACAGTAGCGGCAAGATCATCGGTATGACCAAAGAAACCGGAGGTACGGAGCCTGTTACCATCGGACAACTGTCTGCCAGCCAGCTCACCAGTATTTTTGGAGAAAAGAAAGAGCTATATTTACGTTTGAAAAAAATAGGCAACAGCTATTCCGGTTATGTCAGCGCTGACGGCAAGGAATATATTTCACTTGGCAGTACAACTGCGAATTATGCCAATCCGAAGTTTGGATTACTTGCATCTAATGGAAGTCAGAATCTCACAGATCCATTTATTGTTGATTTTGATTATGTCAGAATCAACAGTGATGTAGCTTTGGCAGTAAAGAAGATTGGGAAAAATACTAAATTGAAGGTAGCTGAGACGGAATTTGCCTCCATTACTCCGATAATCACGCCAGTAAGCAGTAATGATGTAGACGGCGGATTATGCTACACCAACACAAGTAAGGGAGAAGCCATCTCCTATAAGGTAAATGTAGAGAAAGAAGGCATGTACAAAGTCACATCACGAATTCGCTCTAGCCAATCGGATGTCGCCCAAATGTCCTTTGGCATCTATGATGGCGATAAGCTACTGGGTACCTTCGACCTCACCACGACTAAAGGGGTATGGAAAACCTTCAGAATCCCTGATATTCAGCTGTCGGCGGGTGAGCATACCCTTAGAATTGTATTTGAGAGTGCTGGTATTGACCTGAACTGGTTAACCTTCCAGCTGAAGCAGGACAATGTAGACACATCGGCGTTAGAAGCGGATATCAAGGCTGCTCAAAATATCGATATGAATGCATACACAGCTTACAAAAAGCTCAAATTCAACGCTGTGCTGGATGAGGTTAAGGCTGTTCTTGCTGAGCCGATTAACGACGAGGTTGTTGCAGAAGCCATAGCTTCCTTGAAAGCGGCTATAACAGATTTGAGCATATCGTCTATGCCAATCAATATTGCTCCGAGAGAAACGCTGAAAGTAGAGAGCGGTATTAGAATCTATCCTTATAATGCACCATGGATTTATGCAACGAATACCCAGTTCAGATTCGAAAGTGGTACGGACGCCATGAGTTATGTCAATTCTAATGACCTTGTTTATTTCGGTCAGGTTGACTTGACTAATCTTGTGGAAGTAAGAGTGCAGTATGCCCGTGAAGGCGGATCGTCTCCATCTTTTAAATTCTATACAGAGGCTGACAATACGGGTAAACCAGTTAAAAGAGCTGTTACACAAGGAAGAGCATACGCTGATGCTTACAGCGGCGGAGGTTCTTTTGAACTTGGTAATGAATTTGCAAGCATTAGTTTTGCTCAGAAAGCAGGCGCTGCTTGGGGGAATTATGGAATGGCAAGCACTAAACAAACGCCTGGAAATTCTTACATTGATCATTATTTGACAGCGGAAACCTTCCTAGACAGAACCAAAGTGACTGGAAAACAAAATGTGTATATGATTTTTAACGGATTAAATGCAAATTTACAATATGTTGAACTCATTTATGCTGATCCGATTGAAGTCACCTTCGATCAGAATTATCTGGACTCACCGGCTCCTATCAAAGTAACCGCATTTAAAGGTGAAGCATTAAGCACCTTACCTCGGGTACCGGAACGTGAAGGCTACATTTTTGCTGGCTGGTTTGATAATAAAGAAGGGACTGGTAATGCATTAACCGTAGAAACGGTAATGAACATAAGCACGGTGTATTATGCCAAATGGACAGAAGATCCCCATGCTAAAGAAATTATATCGATTGTTCAGCCGCAACTGCTGAGTGTGCCGTTCGGAACTGCTGCAGGAGAATTGAATTTACCAGCTACAGTGGAAGCTACATTGGGCAACAAAAGGGTAATTCACTTGCCTGTACAATGGGATAGTAAAGATTTCAACGGTGGAAAAGCGGGGAGTTATACGCTGGCAGGTAGCTTTGAGCTTCCTGAGGGGGTATTGAATAGTACCCATCAAACTGTTTCTATTACAGTGGTTGTACTGCCAGAAGGCACTAAACCTATCCAGATTACTAAAGTTGAGAAGCTGGAGGGCAAAAATGTTGAATTTGGCACCGCTTTTGATAAGTTGGAATTGCCGTCTTCAGCTACAGTAACGCTTGATACGTATGAGCAGAAGGAACTTGTTGTTAAATGGAGCCCTGCTGGTTATAACGGCAATGTGGAAGGATCATACGTGCTGAGCGGTACTATGGTATTAGAAGAAGGAATGATCAACCCTAATGATCTGAAAGCTTCCATCACCATTCAGGTAATGCCGGAAGTGATTCGTGTCGCTGAGATTGTCACAGTGCAGGATTTGGAAAGTAAGAGCGTTCCATTCGGCACTCCATTTAATGGATTGAAGCTACCATCATCGGTCATAGCTACTTTGAACAACGGTGAGACAAAGGCGATATCCATCGATTGGAATAGTGAAGGTTACAATAGCGATAAGCAAGGAGCTTATATGCTGAAAGGAACGCTAGTACCTCTGGAAGGCGTCAGCAATCCCAAAGACCTGAAGGCATCCATTACGATCGAAGTACTGGCGGAGGTCATTACGATACCGGAAATCACGGCAGTGCAAGCACTAGCAAGTAAAAGCGTTGCTTATGGTACCAGCTTTGACGCACTGGAGCTACCTGCTTCAGTATCAGTAACTTTGAATACCGGGATGAATAAGGTCGTATCTGTTCAGTGGAACAAGGAAGGCTATAACGGTAATACGGAAGGAACGTACACCATCAAGGGGGATCTGATCTTCCCTGAGGGTATAGCTAATCCACTTGGCCTGAAGGTACAGATCTCTGTGATCGTTAAACCTTACAGCGGTGGAGCTGGTGGTCAACCAAGTACACCAACACCGACTACCCCAGCGGTACCTTCAGTACCATCGATTCCTGGAGAAGTCGTAAAACCTGGAGAACAGCAGCCTCAGCCTCCAAAAACAGATGGAAAAACGAAGACACCGGAGCTAATCAGACAAGAGCTTAAGAATAAGTTTAAAGATGCTACTCTAATTCCTAGCTGGGCAGAATCTGCGATTGCAGCGCTGGTGGAGAGAAATATTATCGGCGGACGCACAGACGGAAGCTTTGATCCAAGTGGGAAGGTAAACCGTGCCGAGTTTGTTGCCATGGTAGTAAAAAGCTTCAACTTTAGCATGGGCGAGAATCAAAAGCAGTTTACTGACGTTCTGAAAGATGCTTGGTATCAAAACTATGTTGAGATTGGGACTTCTAATCAACTGATCAATGGTATCGGTAATGGTATGTTTGCTCCTAATAGCAGCATTAGCCGTCAGGACCTGTGTGTAATTCTATTTAATGCATTGAAGAAACTGAATGTTGAATTGCCGCAAGCGACTAACCATGACTTCCCAGATGATGCTTCTATTGCGGGTTATGCTAAAGAAGCGGTCTATGTCTTCAAAGATCTTGGTATTGTAAATGGAGGCAGCGGTGGAGAAATGGATCCGACAGCTTCGGCCTCAAGAGCTGAAGCAGCTGTGATCATCAACAATGTACTGGATTACTATGCTAGCGTAACAAGCTCTAAAGTGAAATAAACAAAACAAGGGTATCCCGGCGCCGATTTTCAATCGGTTAGGGATACCCTTATTTTGTTATTTCGTAGCTTTACTAAAGCGGCCGATGTAGCGTCCCCAGCAATTCCCCCATCTTTACCTTCGTGTTGACCTCAAGCTTGGGTCTCGGGGTAAAAGTACCGCTCTCCATAAGCAGTACTACAGTGGAGCCGAACTCGAAATAGGCTAGATCATCGCCGATTTGCCACTCGGTAGCGTTAGCATCCGTATACCCGATGCTGCTGACGTTCATCGCGCCTACCTTTACTACTGCGGTTTCTCCGTAGTCTCCGGCGATATACGTGATAAGACGTTCATTGCGATTCAGTACGCCCTTCATATGTCGCATGCCGAAATCGTTGACAGGATAGGCTCGTCCACGAATATGAT
The DNA here is from genome assembly GCF_050277435.1 of Paenibacillus sp. NPDC101420. NCBI lineage: Bacteria > Bacillati > Bacillota > Bacilli > Caryophanales > Paenibacillaceae > Paenibacillus > Paenibacillus sp. NPDC101420. The sequence continues at coordinate 322,023 of NZ_JBNNSE010000005.1, read as the reverse complement.
CACTCTCAACCTTATGTCCAGTAAGGGGAGAGTGAATCCGGTGATAATCCGTAGGACTTAGATAAAGGACGAAGAAAAAACCTCTCTTGTATAGCTCCAGATGCGGAGAATGATTTAGTAGATCCTCGATCTTATAATCCTGCCCTTTTACATTCATAATCGTACCAGAGGAAATGTCACCCATAGCAGTAATCATTGCATCTACGGGACTAACTAAAGCGTCAGCATCGGTTGCAATAGGCCGCATGCCAGGCTTCAGCCGGCGGCTGAAAAACTCATTAAGAGTGAGATATTCTCCAGGATTCTTCTCCGCTTGGGCGGAGGGGATTTGATAAGTCTTAATAAATACCGGGATTAGAAAACGGCTGAGTCTACTATGAGAAAAAGACCCCATTAACCGTGAAAGCCATCGGTGCGAGGATAGCTCGGTCATTAGCCGCAGCAATTGTTTTACCATGCCCATCTCCCTTCCATAATACAGCAGTACGGTCGTATGTGGCCGCCATCTGCTCTGCATTATATTGACATAGAATAGGAGACAAATCAATAACTGTTATATATGAGGCTGTTCTTTTCTAGTAAAAAACGTGCGTATCCCATAGGTCTTCGGTAACTCTCCTTCCAAATCTCCGTAAGGCCGGCTTTGTGAAATCCATAGCGTTGGTCGCGGCCATTGCATTCTATGAAGAAGATGCGACCATCATTTGTAATGCCTATATCCAGTCCGATATCGGCCAGCCCTGGAAGGTCTTGCTCGAGACAACGAGCTATAACAAGGCTAAGTGTTTCGACAGCTATACGGATATGGGCCGCTATTCCTCTAGAGAAGGCTTTTTCCAGCGCAAAGGAAGAGCTTAACGCTTCTCCTCCACGGGCTATATTAGAGACAAACCCCCCAGGGGGTGCTAGTTTAGCAAAGAGACCGGTAACCTGCCAATCGCCTCCCCAGCCGCGTTGAACGGTGACGCGTAAATCAAAGGGACGTCCTCCAATCTCAGCAAGGGGAATACGCTCCTGCACGAGATAAGGGACAGAGGCAAGGCGTGCCCGGAGCATTTTTGGCAGCGCCCCCTGATATACGGGAGTGCTTATCCAGCGCCGCATGGAGGGGGAGAGATAATTTAAGCTCCAGTGCTGAGGCCCTTTACGAACCAGTCGCATGACCCCATTCCCAATGCTTCCACGGCAAGGTTTAAGAATAAGATCGGGGTAACGATTCATCATTTGTTTGAGTCCAGATACGCCAGTTGTTGCTGGCAAAACCTCACGCAGCTCTTCATGCTGCTCAAGCAGTTCATGGATCTCATCCTTGCCGTATCGATTGCAAGTATTGTACACCAAAGGATGGTGCCGCAGCAGACGTTGCATTCCTGGGCTATTCTGGCTGTATATGGCTCGGTTATGGATGACAGTTGGCGTAGGAACTACTACGCTTTTATATCCATGAGATCCCTTTATATAGGCGGCGCTGAAGCCTGAGTCTGTATCGATGTCCGCGAGCTTCAGAAAGCAGGGAACTAGGCCGTATGCAGCGGCCGCCTCTTCATAGTTGGATAGAGACTCCTGTCCTGTTTTTAGCCGGGGAACGCCCCGGTGCATATCGGCATTTAGTAGTATTCCAACGAGCTTATGCCCCATGTTTGTTCCTCCTGTTTCTTCGGTCACGTGATTCCCGCTTTTACTACTCTTGTCATTGTATGTTTGTACCCGCATGTCAGGGTGGACGAATGCGCGGCGGCAGAAGCCTTTTTTTAAATATAAGAAAGTATAAATTTCATCAGAATCTTATTAAGGGCTTATCGCAAAAGGGTGTCATCAGCCTATACCGCTGCATATGATGCCTAGGAGAAACAATAGATGGAAGGAGGAGACTGCTTGTGAGGGGTTCCAAAAAAAAGCAGCCGCGCAGTCCACAAAAACGACTCTACTATGTAGATAATCCCAATATAAAGGAACTGAGCATGCTGGAAAGCAAAGGCAGTTCTAAGGATTCGGGGAGCAGCAATGACGGAGTCAGTAAAGCAGAGCTCGCTGATGTTCAGGTAAGTGGAGGAGCAATCGCTGAAGTCGTTCAAGAGGAATCAATTTTCGTACCAGTTCTGCAACCAGAGCCAGAGCCAGAGCCAGAGCCTATAGTGGAAGAGCAGCTTCAGAAACAGGCGGATAATCTTCCTGAGACGATTTGGTTCGCTCCTGAAAAAGAGCGGTTCCAGCCCGTTTATACAGATGATCTATCGGATGCAGCAGTTACAGGAGCTAAAATCGCTCCACGTACCATTGACGGTTCTAAGCTGAAGTTCGGCATTATTGGTACACCATGGTTGCAAGATTACGCTGTACAGAGCATCAATATCGCGGACAAGGCAGTTACTTCTTCGAAAATCGCGCCTGAATCCATTGTGGGTGAACATTTAGCTGAAGGAAGCGTAAGTGGCGGTAAACTGCTGGATCATTCCATCAGTGGAGAGAAGCTGAAGAACGGTAGTATTAGTCCAGAGAAGCTGGCTGATCGGATTATCGGCGGCGGTCAAATTGCGGATAAATCAATTGAGAGCCGTCATTTGAGCGATCTGATTATTACGGCTGATCTACTGGAAGATGGAGCGGTTACTGGTGAGAAAATAGGAAGCAGCAGCATCACAGGCCGCCACATCGCAAACGGGAGTATAGACCGTTCCAAGCTAGCTGATGCAGCGGTATCTGGCGATATAATAGCCGATGGTGAAATCAGCAGCTCCAAACTGGCTGATGCTGTGATTGAGGGTCGCCATCTTAGCGATGCTTTGATAACCGCTAGACATTTGGCTCCGGGAGCGATCGGACCAGGGCAGCTTGCCAGCAAGCTGATCGGCAAGGAGCAGCTCCAGTCGGGTGTAATCGAAGGCGCACATGTAGCGGATGGTGCTATTGGTTCCAAGCAGTTAGGTGCAGAAGTAGTGAGAAGCATCCATCTAAGTGCAGAAAGCGTACACGGTTCCCATATCAGCGACGGGGAAATAACGAGTCGCCATCTAGCTGACCGAAGTATCTCCTTTTTAAAGCTAACAGAGGGTGCGGTAGGTACTGCACAGCTGGTTGAGCAAGCGGTCACCTCATCGAAAATCGCTGATCAAAGCATACTCGCACATAAGCTAGCAGATGAAGCTGTAACCACCAGACATATTGCCAAATCCGCCATACGCGGACCGCAAATCGCTATGCAAGCTGTTTCCTCTAATCATCTGGAACGTGAAGCTGTGAACCACTCCCATATAGCTTCGGAAGCGGTGGGCTCGGAGCAGCTTATGGATGAGGCTGTTCATACGGATCATCTGTCCTCTGGTGCTGTCACTGGAGAAAAGCTGGCCTCAGAGTCTGTGGGTGCGGAGCACCTGCGTTCACAGAGCGTAACTTCCGCCAAGTTAGCGGACGGAGTGGTGAGCTCGGCTAAACTAGCAGCAGGATCGGTCATTGGAAGCACGATTGCTCGTGAAGTGGTAAGTGGTGAGCATATTGCTTTTTGTGCAGTGGAGGAGAAACATCTAGCAGATGCCAGCGTGAGCGGTCGTGCCTTGCAGGATGCTGTAGTGGATAAAGATCATCTTGCCACTGGAGCTGTGGAACGGAGACATCTCGGAGAAAATAGTGTGACTACTGCTGCGATTCAGTCCGGCTCGGTTTCGGGAGATAAGCTGGCTTCTGCTGCGGTGAGAGAGATTCATTTGGCCGCTGGGGCAGTGCAGCCACATCATCTGGCAGATCATGTGGTGACATCGTTAAAGCTGTCCCCGGAAAGTGTATCGACGGATAAGATTAGTGATTTATCGGTCACATCGGCTAAGCTTGCTGATGGAAGTGTGGATTCCAGTAAATTAGCAGTGTCGGCAGTTCAGGCAGAGCATTTATCTGTGAATGCAGTTCATTCAAAATCCATTAGCGATAGTGCGGTTCAGAGCAGACATATGAATCCGGGAAGTATCGGCGGGGCGCATATCCGGCCGTTGTCCATCGGAAATGGTCATATCATTCCTAATTCCATCTCTTCGATTCAAATACAGGAGGGCAGCATTAGCGGGTCTAAGCTGGCCAAAGGGGCTGTGGATTCCCAGCATCTTTCACCGGGCAGTGTAGACGGAAGCCATCTATGCATGGATACGATTGAAGGACGTCATATCGGGCATGGTGAGATCAAGCTGGCTCATCTAGCTGAAGATGCACGTAGCTCCGACTTGCTGCCAGAGGGCAGTATTACCGGGGAGAAGCTGGCGGAAGAATCCGTAGATTCTATTCATCTTGTACCTGCAAGTGTAGACGGAACTCATCTGAGACTGGGTGCAGTAGAAGGTCGTCACATTCAGCATGGTGAGATCACACTAGTTCATTTGGCAGAAGAAACGTTTAGCTCTGAGCTACTGCCTAACGGTAGTATTACCGGCGAGAAGCTCGCTGAGGAATCCGTAGGTTCTATTCATCTCATGGCCGGAAGCGTAGATGGCAGTCATCTGAGCTCGGATATAGTGAAGGGACGTCATATTGGGCACGGTGAAATCACCTTAGCTCATCTAGCCAAAGATGCACGTAGTGCAGACTTGCTCCCAGATGGCAGTATTACTAGAGAAAAGCTGGCGGACGAATCTGTGAATTCAAGTCATTTAATACCTGGAAGTGTGAATGGCAGTCATCTGGCTCCAGATACAATAGAAGGACGTCATATCGGGTACAGTGAGATTACGCTGGCTCATCTAGCCAAAGATGCACGTAGCGCAGACTTGCTTCCAGACGGTAGCATTACCCGAGAAAAGCTGGCGGACGAATCTGTGAATTCAAATCACCTAATACCTGGAAGTGTGGATGGCAGTCATCTGAGTCCGGACGCAGTGGAAGGCCGTCATATCCGAAATGGTGAAATCACCTTAGCTCATTTGGCAAAAGAAACACGCAGCTCTGAATTATTACCAGACGGTAGTATCACCAGTGAGAAGCTGGCCGTAGAATCCGTAGATTCAAATCATCTAGTACCAAGAAGTGTAGATGGCAGTCATTTGAGCCCAGGTGCAGTTGAAGGCCGTCATATCCGAAATGGTGAGATTACGCTGGCTCATTTGGCAGAAGAAACGCGCAGCTCAGAATTGCTGCCGGACGGTAGCATTACCGGTGAGAAGCTGGCAGAAGAATCCGTAGATTCAAATCATCTAGTACCAGGAAGTGTAGATGGCAGTCATTTGAGTCCAGACGCAGTGGAAGGCCGTCATATCCGAAATGGTGAGATTACGTTAGCTCATTTGGCAAAAGAAACACGTAGCTCTGAATTGCTGCCGGACGGTAGCATTACCGGTGAGAAGCTGGCAGAAGAATCCGTTAGTTCTATTCATCTTGAACCTGGAAGTGTAGGGAGTAGTCATCTGAGTTGGGGTGCAGTAGAAGGCCATCATATCGGGTATGGTGAGATTACAATGGCTCATCTAGCACCAGAGACACGCAGCTCAGAATTACTGCCGGACGGCAGCATTACCGGTGAGAAGCTGGCAGAAGAATCCGTAGATTCAAACCATCTGGCACCAGGAAGTGTAGATGGCAGTCATTTGAGCTCAGGTGCAGTAGAACGACGTCATATCGGGTATGGTGAGATTACCCTGGCTCATCTAGCACCAGAAACACGCAGCTCCGATTTCCTGCCGGATGGTAGCATTACCGGTGAGAAGCTAGCAGAAGAATCCGTAGATTCAAACCATCTGGCACCAGGAAGTGTAGATGGCAGTCATTTGAGCTCAGGTGCAGTAGAACGACGTCATATCGGGTACGGTGAGATTACCCTGGCTCATCTAGCATCAGAGACACGTAGCTCCGAATTGCTGCCAGATGGTAGCATTACCGGTGAGAAGCTGGCAGAAGAATCCGTAGATTCAAACCATCTGGCACCAGGAAGTGTAGATGGCAGTCATTTGAGCCTCGGTGCAGTAGAAGGACGCCATATCCGTTACGGTGAGATTACCCTAGCTCATCTAGCATCAGAGACACGTAGCTCCGAATTTCTGCCAGATGGTAGCATTACCGGTGAGAAGCTGGCAGAAGAATCTGTAGATTCAAACCATCTGGCACCAGGAAGCGTAGATGGCAGTCATTTGAGCCTCGGTGCAGTAGAAGGCCGCCATATCCGTTACGGTGAGATCACACTAGCTCATCTAGCATCAGAGACACGTAGCTCGGATTTCCTGGCAGACGGCAGCATTCCCGGTAAAAAGCTTGAGGGTGGATCCATCTCTGCTTTCCACTTGGCTCCAGGTAGCGTGTATGGGGGGCATTTAGCGGGTGGTACGATAGATAGCCGCCATATCCGGCAAGGAAGTATTAACCTGAATCATCTGGCGGAAGAGGTCTTTAGCGCAGATCTTTTGCCGGATGGCAGTATCACAGGTGAGAAATTGGAGGGTGGATCTATCCAATCATTCCACCTGGCTCCTGGTAGCGTCTATGGCGGTCATTTGGCAGGGGATACGGTAGATAGTCGCCACATTAGATCTAACAGCATTACCCTAAAGCATCTGGCAGAGGAGGTTCGTAGCTCCGAACTGTTGCCGGAAGGTAGCATTACCGAAGAAAAACTGGCCGAAGGTTCAGTGAATGCTTCACATTTACAGCCATGGAGTGTGTACGGAGAGCATCTTGCTGACCAGATCGTGGCAGATCGGCATTTGCAGCCCGGTATCATCAAACTGGAGCATCTTGCGGATGAAACACGCAGCTCTGCGTTGCTTCCTGATGCTAGCATCGATGGAGTAAAGCTGAAGGCAGGAAGTATTGAGTCCTCTCATCTGGCTGATGGTTCGGTAGGGACGACAGAGCTTCAAGATGAATCGGTGGTGGCTTCCAAAATCTCTTCCTTCGCTATTCAAGCCCGTCATCTAGAGGAAGAAAGCGTTCAGGATTATCATATTGCTCCTGGTGCAGTAAACGGTGCTCATTTGGCAGTGAATTCTGTAAATGCTGAACATCTATCCTTCAGTCCGATTCAGACTGCAGGTAAGCGAGAAGCGCTTCAGCAGTTTGGAATGACAGCATTCATGTTCAATGGGGATGCTGAGAGTGTGGAAGTGACCGTATCGTTCGATGAGAACTTTGGTCATACCGGTTATGTGCTCGTCGCCATGACGAATCAACCATATTTCTATGCTTCCTTGAAGAGCAGAGCCAACGGAGATGCAGTGATACAAGTGGTGCGCTTGCGCGAAACTCCGCATTTCTATGGGGTCATCTCTTGGATTGCTATCGGCGCTCCGTTAGCCAAACCGGTAGTGGATGATCGTGTGTTTGATTAATTCGCAATGATGATGTACAAAATGCTAAGCGCAGCCGATGGCTGCGCTTTTTGTTGTGTTGTCCTCCTAGCAATTAAGAGGGTGAGTACATTTGTCCTGTTTTCCACATGACAGGAGACAAAGGCCGTTACCCTGTTCGGCGTAGTACATAAACTGTGATGTAACCCTCAGCCTGACGAATAGGCTCTGTAAGGAAGGTGGATGAGCATGAAGCCCAAACGTACTTCTGCCCGCCGCACGGGACGGCGGGTCTCTCGGATCAAACGGCGGACTTCACGCCCAGTGCGGCAAGTCGCCGCAATCCCTATCGTTAACCATCCAAATCCCTATGTTTCGGTTATTATTCCTGCCATGAACGAAGCGAAGACCATTGCGGGAGTGATATCCGGAGCTAGAAGGGTCCATCCGCGCTGCGAGGTTATTGTAATCGTCAACGGATCAGCCGATCAAACGGCAGAAATTGCCCTTTCGCTTGGTGCGCATGTTATTTCCTATGAGTTGCCGCTGGGACACGACGCTGGTCGCAGTGTCGGAGCAGAGGTAGCTAAGGGAGAGGTTCTCTTGTTTACCGATGGAGATTTAGTGATTCCTGCCTCGGGGCTACGTCCTTTCGTCACCGCCATTAGTGGTGGCGCAGACATAGCGCTTAATGATTATTCCGGACCGGTAAGGAGACTTTCGCCCCATCCGGTGGTGCTTTCCAAACATGCACTTAATATTTTGCTTGGCCGTCCGGATCTAAAAGGATGTTCGATGACGGCGGTTCCGCACGCAATCAGCCGAAGAGCGCTTGAAATCTTAGGGAGTCAATCATTATCTCGTCCCCCTCTGGCACATGCTCAGGCAGTTCTGAGTGGTTTACGTGTGGTAGCTGCTCACAAAGTGCATGTAGGGAAACTGAATGCGGTCAGACGTAAGGAAGATGGCACAGATCCTTTGCAGCAGTTGATTACAGCAGATCATATGGAGGCTGTATCCCTCTTGCTTGAACACCGGGGAATCAGGGCGGGGTTCAGCGACGGAACCCGGCGCAGAGAGATGGTGAGATGATGGTTGCTCTGTTACAAGTATCTGGTAGCTCTGCCGTTCGACGAGGAACAGCAACTCGTACGGTAAAGAAACGTTCAGCATCTAGTCAGGCCAAAACAACACTGGCACCCCGCCAAAGGGTAGCGAATCGTTCGGTAAAAAGAGGCATCCCTACCGCTCGGCCACCGATTCTGTCTCGGCAATCAAAGGTAGGTCGCGAATTGCTGAATTTACCGAGCTTACGTGGGACCTTGTCAGTTATTATCTCCGCGCGTAACGAGGAGCAGACCTTGGGACGTCTGCTGCAACAGGTATCGCTCTTGGGACCTACTGAAATTATCGTCGTGCTTAACGGTTGCAGCGATAGCAGCTTTCCCATTTCCAGACAACATCGTCAAGCTATAGTTGTGCATTGTCCGGAGTCAGTTGGACATGATGTAGGGCGGGCTATTGGTGCGAAGCTGAGTCGAGGAGATACTCTGCTCTTCCTGGACGGAGATATGGTTATCCCTGCATCTCAGCTCGGATTATTCACAGCTGCTGTAGATGGTGGAATTGACGTGGCTCTTAATGATTTGGATCCACTGATGCCTTCTTTTGGATTATGCGATGATGTTACTCGCAGCAAGCTGTTTCTGAATTATGCTCTTGGACGGTACGATCTCGGAGTTAGCTCTATGACGGCTGTCCCTCACGCGCTTTCCCGGAGAGCACTTGAGACTATAGGCTACCGTGAATTAATAGTTCCTCCTAAAGCCCAAGCTCGTTCTGTATTAGAGAAGCTAAGGGTGGAGAAAGTTGGAACGGTGAATGTGATTAAGCATAATCGGCTGCGTCAAGCGAACATAGGCGCTGGAAATGCTGTGGAGAAATTGATCATAGGGGATCACGCAGAGGCTCTCCTTGAGGTGCTTTCCCGTCGAGATGATGGGGGCCTACTTAATAGCGAAACGCAGCGTGAATACCGCAGACAAGTAGCCGCTTGGAGGAACCGGATATGACGATGACTAGTATTATTATTCCGACCTACAACGCGTTACCACTGCTGCGGTCCTGTGTGGAATCGATACGTGCGTATACTCCACTGCCTTACGAGATCATCGTTGTAGATAATGCTTCATCAGATGGAACGGATGCCTATTGCCGCGCGAATCGTATAACGTTTATTTCATTGCCTGAGAATCGAGGCTTTCCATCCGCCTGCAATTTGGGTCTACTGCTAGCATCAGGGGATGAATTGTTACTGCTGAATAATGATGTGGTGGTTTCCCATAGATGGTTAACTAATCTGAAGAGATCGCTATATAGTGCTCCTGAAGTTGGTATTGTTGGGCCAGTGACAAACTATGCGAGTGGACGTCAACAGGTGAAGACTGATTATGAAAGTCTGTTAGATTTTCATAAGGCTGCAGAGATAACTAACCGTTCCAATCCTCAAAAATGGTTGGAGACTAAACGTTTGGTAGGATTATGTTTTTTATTCAAAAGAGAGCTACTTACTTCCGTAGGTCTGTTGGATGAGAGATACTCACCTGGACATTACGAGGATGATGACTATTGTTATCGCGCCAGGCTAAAGGGATACCGATTGCTCATCGCAGGGGATTGCCTTGTACACCATGAAGGAAGTGCGAGCTTCAAGCAGGTATACCACACCGGGCTACAGGAGCTGGTGGAACGAAATCGTAAGCTCTTTATGAACAAATGGAATGTGGATCCAACGAGTTTCATATAAAGTGCAGATCCGAAGGCAAAGGACTTAGATAAAGAGGAGGAAAGTAAGTGAAAGGAGTCATACTGGCGGGCGGAACAGGATCCAGACTTCAACCGCTGACCCGGCTTATGAACAAACATTTGCTTCCGGTCGGCAAATATCCTATGGTCTGTTACGGCATAGATCGGCTTCGCCGGGGAGGGATTACCGACATTCTTCTGGTCATCAGCAAGCAATCTGCTGGTCTGTATACGGATTTTTTAGGCAGCGGTGCAGCATTTGGTGTATCTCTGACTTATAAGATTCAGGAAGCTGCTGGAGGCATTGCAGAGGCTCTCGATTTAGCAGAAGGATTCATTTTCCCTGGGGAACGGTTTGTCGTATTGCTTGGTGATAATCTGTTTATGGATGATCTGACACCTTACGTGGAGAGCTATCTCCGGCAGCCTGAAGGTACAGCCAAGGTATTGCTGAAGCCGGTGGACGACGCACGTAGATACGGTGTTCCCGTGTTCGATAGTCAAGATTCCGCATGGATTGCTTATATCGAAGAGAAACCTGAGCATCCCAAGACCAAATTTTGCGTAACAGGTATTTATATGTACGATGAAGCTGTGTTTGACATCATCCGCCAAGTATCCCCTTCCAAGAGGGGGGAACTGGAGATTACCGATGTAAATAATATATATGCTGCTAACCGCAGGCTCAGCTATGATGTTCTCAAGGATTGGTGGAGCGATGCGGGGACGTTCCAGTCTCTGCGGGAGGCGGGAGAGAAGCTGAAGGATGCACTGCCATAAGTGGCAGCGGTAACGTGGAGTGGCCGGCCTTGGGTCGGGCACTCCTTTTTTATAAACTATAAGAAAGTATATCCTTCACCATACTTTGCTTATATTCTACGAGAAACGGGGGTCGTCCTTATGGACGGCTCCCGTTTTTTCTTGATTAGCGCAGCAGTCCGGACGAAGGAGCTGATCTCAAGCTTGCGTAGAGATATTATCTTCATCAACCCGGTTCTGTTTGCGGTATTTGAGCGGTGAGGTTCCGGTCATGGTTTTAAATACTCTTCCAAAATGGGTCAGGTTACCAAATCCTGCACGCTCAGCGATTTCCGAAACGGTTAATTTGGAGTCCTGCAGCAGAGAGCGGGCTTCTTTGAGGCGGGTGTTATTTACATATTCGCTGAAAGTAAAACCGGTTGTGTCCTTGAACGTTCGGCTTAAATGGGAGGTGCTTATGGAGAACCTGTCCGATATGTATTCCAGAGACAGAGGCTCAGCGAAGTTACCGTTGATGAAATGGATGATTTGGGAAATTTTCTTATGGGTCCGGTTCGTTTCTACAAAATGCTCGTTTTGATCCGGAAGCTTTTTTCGTTGGATGAAGATCAGCAGCTCCATCAACAGGATTTTCCGATAGTAGTCGAAATTTGGAGGTCTCTTGGTGTCTTCATGAATCAATTTGCTAAAAAGATTCTCGACAAAGATCTGGTCGTTGCCGCTTAACTTGATCGCATTTGATCTGGAGTGAAAGCAGGAGAAGAGGTCGCATGGAAGAGGGCTGTCCGCAAAAAAGTCGCGAAGGAACTCCCTTTTAAACAATAAAGTAACTCTTTCGTACATCGTACCATTTACATTAATCAGTCTGTGCAGGTCATTAGCGTTAATGAACAATAAAACCCCGCTGACGATTTGAAAGGTTCGGTCTTCTATAAAATAGTACAGCTCTCCAGACACTAAGTAGAGAATTTCATAAGCATCGTGATAATGATTTGAAGGCATACTTGAGACATTTTTTTTCTCTCGGCTAATGTGAAAGGGATCAGACTTATAGAAGTTGATTTCCAGGGGTGTCATCTCCAATCCGGCGGGAATGATCCTCGCAGAAACATGATCCATACCTGAATCAATCGTATCACGTTCATTGACCTGTTGAACAGGATAGAAATTAAATAGCGGTAAAAGTAGAAAATCATTAACAATAACAAAATATGCAGAGATTGAATAGAAATGAATGCGCTATATTTACATATAAATCGTATTTAAGGAGGGGAAAAGAAAATCAGGGTCCGCTGCAAGTGAAAGTTAAAGCGCTTAAACTATTATCTGCGAAAAGAGGGAACGAGAGTGCAAAAGAAGGGTCATTTGAAAAGAAGGCTGCACCAATCCATTTCTTTGTTGCTCGTGCTTATACTGCTGCCATTCCAGATTGCAAATGCTGCACCTGCACCAGATGCTGTCGGTTCAGATTCAATAACCGGTGTAAAGACGATTGCCGAATGGGTGTTTGATGAGGCCGCTGAAAATGTGGGGGTAATCTCGGCTACATACGGCATCTATGAGACAGCGTCTACTTTTCGCAATGTAGGCGGTGTGTTCGAGGATGTGGATGTAAGCAAGAAAGCGATCAGCTATCAGGGCTGGGACAATGGAAACGGGAAAAAGTATTGGCTTGCTACCGTGTCTACAACCGGGTTTGAGAAGATCACCTTATCCTCTGAGCAAAATTCATCCGGGTCAGGTCCGCGTGATTTTAAAGTGCAGACGAGTGTAGACCGACAAACGTGGGAGGATGTGCCGAATACGAATCTTAAAATGGCCGTCTCCAGTTTTGATTGCCCGGGCGATACCTGCAGATTGGTGAATACTCCCCTTCCGAACAGCAATGATCGGGAAATATTATATATTCGCTGGATCGTCAGCTCCGATAGCAACACCAGGGGGAATGATGAGGGCATAGGGGGTTCAGGTTCCAGTAGAATCCGAAATATCAAGGTGTCCGGCGAGCCGATCCCGGGGAAAGAACCTGTCATTCCTACCGTAGATCTTGTCCAGCAGCCTGTAGACGGTTCTGGAAATGTGTCTCCCGAAGCTCCCGTTGAAATCAAATTCAACAAGGCCATTGCCCTTGATCCGGGTTATGCTGTCCGATTTTCCGATGAGAACGATCAACCGGTTGATGGGGTTACACTTGAAGTCTTAAACAGAGATACTTTGCGGATAAACCATCCTCCGTTGACTTATGGGAAGTCTTACACAGTAACTATACCCAAGGAGCTTATCAAGGGGGCAGATCTTGTGCCGCTAGTTCGGGAAGTTTCCTGGAGTTTTGGCGTTCAGGATTCGCCTCTTGCTCCAAAATCCATCAATATGACATTTAACGGAGATCCAAAGACGAGCATTGCTTTGGCCTGGTACACGGATGCAATGACGGATACCGTGGTACAGGTTATAGAAGCCTCAAAGGTTATGGGGAACATTTTCCCGGAGAACGGGGCTTTGACTTATCAGGGAGAGGCCGAAGAAATTGAGACCTTTATGAGTAAAAGCGACAGAAGTACGAACCATAAAACGAAATTTATTAGTCATAAAGTCATTGCAGACCAGCTTCAACCGGGAACAGCTTACAAATTTCGGGCAGGTAACGGCAAATCAGGTGATTGGAGCTCTATCGGCTCGTTCACTACCGATGCTGCCGGCCACCAGCCTTTCCGTTTTATCGCCGGTTCCGATTCACAGGCTTCCAGCAAGTCTGACTTTGAGCCTTGGGGTGATACCTTCCGGAAAGCAGTTGATTATATAGGCGACCCTAAATTCCTGATCAGCGCCGGAGATCTGGTGGATAACGGTGATTTGGAGGAGCAGTGGCAATGGATGCTCGGAGCAGCCCAGAATCAATTACTGCAAGTACCATATGTGCCTGTACTTGGCGGTCATGAGGTCATGGATTATGACGGAGACGAGACGACACCGAATAACAACTTCTACAACCATTTCAACTTGCCGAAACAGGTTGTTGCGGATACTCATGAAGGCTCTGTGTATTCTTTTGAATACGGTGATGCACTCTATCTTGTCTTCAATTCGCAGTATTCGGGGGCACTTGCAGAGAATGGGAAAGAAGTGGAATGGGCAGATGACCAATTCTGGGACCAAGTGGCCTGGATGAAGAGTACGGTCGCCCGCAGCGACAAGAAGTGGAAGTTTGTTACTTTTCACAAAAGCCCCTATGCAGCAGGCGACAACTCTGCACAATGGGAAGACGATCGCGTCCAGTTTTACAAGAAATACCTGATTCCTGCCTTTGACGAGATGGGCATCGATATGGTGTTCGAGGCCCATGATCATATGTATATGAGATCCTTCCAAATGTACAATGATGAAGTTATTCCCAGGGAAAAACTGACATTTGATGGAGAGGGCAATGCGCTCAACCCCAAAGGCACGGTCTATCTCATGTCTAATGCATTCGGAAATAAATTCTATTATAAGAACAATCAATATGTACTGGATGAGAATGGAGAACCCCGCGAGATTCAGGACGAAAACGGGAATCCGGTTCCTTATGATGATTACTTTGCAGCTATCGACGAACAGCCGGAGAAGAAGATGTTTACGGATGTTTCCATCACTGACCGGGTGCTTTCCTTTACAGCGTATACCGCAGCCGTAGCGGATGAGAATCAGCCGGACACCGTTGGCGACGGCCTAAAAGCATATGACAAGTATGGGATCAAGCGAACGGACACCAAGCCGGACCCGGCGGAAGCGGTGAAGGTGAAATTGAACGGCAGCAAGGCGGCTCTGACCTGGAGTGCACCTTCCGCAAGTACAGAACCTGTAAGAGGATTCCGGATTTATGAGAAGAATGACAAGGTGAAGACACACTGGAGCATATATGTGCCAGCAGCGGAAGGTCAAACGGAATACACCTACACGGTAGATGATATCAATCCTGCGAAAAAATATGAATTTATTGTCAAAGCGGTCGGCACAAGAATCAATTCAGATCCGGTCGAAGTCAGTACAATCGAAGGTCCAAGCGAGTCGGAGCCGCCTTCAGCACCTTCAGATTTAAAAGGAACTGCTGTTTCTCCTTACCAAATCAACTTGAAATGGACGGCATCGGCCGGCAATATTCAGGCAGCGGGCTACAACGTATACCGCAACGGCAGCAAGGTCGGCACGACGAAGGAAATATCCTACGGCGATACCGGGTTAACTCCGGATACGGCCTATAGTTATACTGTGAAGGCCTATAATGCAGAAGAGAAGGAATCGCTGGCGAGCAATACCGTTCAAGTAAAGACCAAACCTTCATCCACTGGAGAGGGTGTCCATAAGGCATTTCCGCAGCATACGCCTTATGTGGCCGGCTCCATTAAGCCGAATCACTTGACTCAGGCCCAACTGGACGCTACGGTGGGCAGATTATATAACGAGTGGAAAACAAAATATCTGAAACAAAATCCATATCAGTCAGACCAGTATTACGTGTGGTATAGCGACGGAGATTGGTTTGAGAATAACGAGATTACAGTTTCAGAAGCGCATGGCTACGGAATGCTGATTACCGCTTTGCTCGCGGGTCATGATCCGGAGGCTAAGAAGTATTTTGACGGGATGTATCGCTATTTCAGAGCACATCCAAGTGAAATCAATCCCGATTTAATGGCATGGCAGCAAGCGGATACCGGCACCGAAATTATTGATATCAATGGAGTGGATTCGGCAACCGACGGCGATATGGATATTGCTTACGCTCTTCTGCTTGCCGACAGCCAATGGGGCAGCAGCGGGGAAATTAACTACTTGTCCCAGGCCAAAAAGGTAATCAACGCTATTATGAAAAGCGATGTCAACCATTCCGAGTGGACATTGAAATTGGCGGATTGGGTCAGTGACAATGATTCCATGTTCGGCAATGCTACACGTCCTTCCGATTTTATGCTGCAGCATCTGAAAGATTTTAAAAATGTATCCGGAGACCCCAATTGGGATCGTGTTACCGATAAGACCTACAACATCATTAATAGTCTGTATGAAAATTACAGTCCCAAAGCCGGTTTGTTGCCGGATTTTGTATTCAAGGATGATACGGATGGGCAATACAAACCGGTAAGCCAGAAAATATGGGATACCCCGGATGGATACTTCCTGGAATCGGAAAATGACGGGGATTACAACTACAACTCTTCCCGTATTCCCTGGCGGATCAGTACGGATTATCTCCTGACAGGTGATAACCGGGCTAAAGAGCAGCTCAGCACGCTGAACCGCTGGATTCGGGCCAAGGCGGATAATGATCCGGCCAAGATCCTTGCGGGATATAAGCTGGACGGCACGGAAGCAATCAATGATTATGCAGACACATCCTTCTCCGCACCGATGATGGTCAGCGCCATGATCGATTCATCCAATCAGGAGTGGCTGAATAAATTATGGGATTATAATGCGGCTGTTTCCACCGAAGACGATTTATATTTTGGCAATAATCTGCGTCTGCTCAGCATGATTGTGGCATCCGGCAACTGGTGGACACCAACCATCGTTGATACTGAGGCTCCCATGGAACCAACAATAGAGAGAGCGGAAGCGGTATCCAGCTCTGCCATTGATCTAAAATGGACACCTTCCACGGATAAATTGGGAGTAACGGGATACAGGATTTACCGCAATGACGTTGAAATCAAGACCCTGGAGGCAACAGAATACAGAGATAGCGGTTTATCTGCGGATACCCAGTACAAATACTATATTATAGCTGTTGATGCAGCAGGAAATACGTCCAAGATAAGCAATGTGAGAATCGTATCTACATTAAAGGCCAGCGGGGACGGTGGCTCGGGCAGCGGTGGAGGTGGTAACCCGACTCCAACGCCAACGCCGGCAGCTCCGAAGCCAAGTGAAGGTCCGTCGACAACACCGGCACCAACACCGGAACTGCAGCCAAAGAAATCTGTTTTCAGTGATATCGGTAGTCATTTGTGGGCCAAAGAGGCTATTGAAGCTCTGGCGGCTAAAGGAATCGTTCAGGGGACGTCGAGTACTTTCTTTGAACCGGGCGCCAAGATGAAAAGAGCGGACTTTATATTGCTTCTGGTCAGAGCGTTTGATTTAAAGGCTGGGTTTGAAGTGAGCTTTGCGGATGCCGATCAGGACGCATACTATTATGAAGCGCTGGGAATAGCCAAACAATTGGGCATTGCCAGCGGAGTTGGCGGCAACAGGTTCAATCCGGGAGCAGAGATTTCCCGGCAGGATATGATGGTATTCATCGTAAGAGCATTGCAGAAGTCAGGAAAATTAGCGGAGACCGGTTCCATCTCCGACCTTGGCAAATTTGCGGATGCCTCTAAAGTGGCTGATTATGCCGTAAAGGCAGCAGCCGTACTGGTCAGGGAGGGCATTGCCCTTGGTGACGGGAAATTGCTCCATCCAACGGAAGCTGCAACCCGCGCCGAAACGGCGGTTCTCATTTACAGAATCATCAATAAATATTATTAATCCAAAAGGCCAACAGCCCGTTCCAAATGGACCGGGCTGTTGGCCTTTTATTTTCCATTTACACGGCCTGTTGCAATTTTCTAAAGTATCCTGAGTTCGCCAATCCACTTGTTTAGAGACGTAACTTGCCTTTATATCCTCGGCACCGTCCCGGCTTCTGCCGCATATGCTGTAGCAGGGCGTTTGAGCAAAGGAGACATGAAGGTGCAGAGTAAAATAACAAAAGTCCTGCAGCACATGGCCCATACGCACGAACAGATGGCGCGGATACTAGATGCCGAGCGCCACGTGGCTGTCCGTATGTCGCAAATTGTCCACGATCTGCCAGATGCAGATCCCGGTTTTGACGGTATCAGCGGGATGATCGAAAGCTCAACTCAAGTAAACAAGAATATTATTGCTTACTTGAATGCACTTGCAGATCTGGAAGAAGCGATGGCTGAAGGGGTAGGCAGAGTAATTAAGGAATTGAACGGCCAAGAAGAAGAGTAACGCTATAGGAGCAGGAGGCGGATGATGAGCAGAGAAAAGGCTTATCTGCAAATGCTGGAGTCGACCGCCACTATCCAGTGGAACATTGCAATGATTCTGGAAGCTAAGGCGGTTGAAGCTGAAAAGGTAAAACAGTGGGCACAACATCATATCCACGCTAGAGCTTTCGAATCTCATGAAGAGCAGCTGAAGGAATCCCTCTCCATTCACGAAGTTATCGTGGAAATGGTCGAAGGGCTGACTAAACTGGAGAATGGACTCTACAGCAATTTAAAAGCAGTGCTGGGCAGTGGTGAAGATGATGGTGGCGGGGAAGGTTTTGGAGACATGTCAGGTGATGGGTTCAGTTTTGGAGAAGACAGCAAATGAGCGGGGGCCGTCTCTCTGAACATGCCGTCAAGCTGGAGATGATCCGCTCCATTTCGCGCAGTCAGGCTGCTTTGGCGGCCATCTTGGAGAGCATCGCCGAATTGACGGGGCAATCTGAGCTGACGGCCCGCAAATTGAGCGACAATATTAGAATCTTAAGTGGGTATCAGAGCGCGATGTGCCGGATGATGTCCGGGATTTCACTACATCAACCGAAACGGGGAATTCCTGCTGCGCCATGGCTGAGCAAGGCATACGCCGTAGGAACCTCCAGAGATCATGGAGCACAGGAGGAATAGAAGCATGAAGAAAAAGAGCCTTAGAACATTACGTTCAGGCAGAACCCGCAGACGCACACTGTTGCTCTCGCGGAAAACGAAAGTGCGTAGAGGTCTAGCCCGCAAACCCCGCAGAGGACTTTCTCGGAAAGTCGTTCGTTATGGAAAGACGAAGAAGGGGCTTTTGGTACGAAAGAAAAGAAGACTCCGCCGCAAGCTTGTTCGAAAGGTGAGGGTTATACAAGCACCAGTTCATGTAGTGCCGGTTATCGAGGCTCCACCTGCCCCGCAGGTCATTCCGCTCCCCCCGGACCTTGGCGTTTCGCCGGAAACGCCACCGGCAGACGCCTTTCAGCAGGGGTACACAGAAGCATACAACGTGGGGTTCGACGCCGGTTTCGCCAAGGGTTTCGAGGACGGGCATAAGCTGGAGTTTAATTGAGCAGCGGCAGGTAAGTTAAGAGGAAGGGACCCGGAGATCTAATCTATGACGTGTTATTCTGATCTTTCGTGTCCCTCAGCTTAGAGGGATTGCATCCTCTCTGGAATCATCCTACTATCGGAATTTGTCTCCGAATATGATAGACTTCTAAAACGAGAATCTATTCAGAGGTTTTCAGATGTCGATAAGAAAGAGGGGATAGCAGGATGCAAGTAGGAAATGGAATCAGAAAAGCTAGACAGGATGAGATCGAAGAGATCATGGAATTGATCTCAAAATGTGTACAAGTTATGCAGGCCGCTGGAAGCGACCAGTGGGATGAGAGCTATCCGAATAAAGAGATTATCGAACTGGATATCGCACAGGGTACCTTATATGTATGTGAAGAAGATCAAGCTATCGCGGGTATTCTTGTACTGGATGAGAATGCTTCTGAGGAATATAAGAAGATCGAGTGGAAGCAAAATCAAGGGCCACATCTGATTATGCATCGTTTAGCAGTTCATCCACATATTCAGGGAAAAGGGATTGCGACTAGGCTAATTGCTTTCGCGGAGGATTACGCAGCGCGTAATGGTTACACAAGTATTCGGCTGGATACTTATGCGAAGAATACTAGAGCATTGGAAATCTATCCTCGCCTTGGTTATGACCATAGAGGTGAAGTGGGTTTTCCGAACCGCACGGCGAACTTTCCAGTATTCGAGAAGGTGCTGAAACCGGAACATAGTTAGGAAGCTTTAACATAAAAAAAGGTTCAGAGGGTTAACCTCTGGACCTTTTTTCTTAATTCCCTTAACGGCATGTCTGATATCGAGTATCGGTTTTTTTTTGATCCCGGTTAAGGATAAGAAGCCTTCTACCGGATACGCCGATCAGGTAACGAACGTTAACGATATCTTCATCGCTCATATCATCAATGGACAGAACTGCTGTAAGGCGTATTCTTGTTGATGTGCGACCCGTAACGGTGAGTCTTCTTGGGATAAAAGCAATGGTTCCTGTATCTCCCGATATTACATAAAGCCTGTTGTTTCTAGAAACGGTTTTTAAATTACAGAACATGGTGTTGCTCATTGTAATGCCCCAGTACTTTCGAAAATACGAAATAACCTTAGCTCTGGTACTGAATCTAACCGGCAGACGATAATAATCGGCGCCATCAACGCGGATCACTCTACGAGAATCGGCAGAATCGTAGACCTCGAACCATACTTTTTCAGCAGCGGCGATGAATGCTTGCAACTCATTTGGGGTTTGAGAAATTGTTGGCATTTGATCTCCTCCTCACTATTACTTTATTAAAAGCGAAGCTATCGGTTCGGGTGATAGGACGAGTATAAAAGCGGAACTTAAGAAACATTGATAAGTAGTGTGGAAAATCATAATTTAAGTTAGGTTTTTTTACATATGAATAGAGAAAATCATTGTTTTTAATTGTGAATAGATCTAATCAAGAAATTTGTGTTAGTTTAAATAACTTTTGTTGACATTAAACCTGTCTTTGTCTTATGATTGATTTATTCAAATTTGGAATAGAATAGCTTCTCTTTTCGTATATCCTTAATAATTGGTTTAAGGGTCTCTACCGGAAACCGTAAATTTCTGGCTACGAAAATATGCTACGGCATATTTTTGTGGTCTTTTTGTGTTACACCGTGAAACGGCAAACGAATGAACAATGAGGGGGATAAGGACAATGGGGAACATTCTGATCAAAGATGCTGAGATCATTACAATGAACAAACAGGAGGAAATTATTGTCGGGGATGTTCGAATTAAGGATGATATCATCGTAGAAATCGGCATTGGTCTGATCCCGCAGGGAGACGAAAAGGTCATCGATGCCACGAACCGTACGTTAATTCCCGGTTTTGTTCAGACGCATATTCATTTATGCCAGACGTTATTCCGTGGGAAGGGAGATGATCTGGAGCTTATGGACTGGCTGCGTAAACGGATTTGGCCGTTAGAGGCAGCGCATGATGAGGAATCCCTTTATTATTCGGCGATGCTCGGTATTGGAGAACTGATTTCCAGCGGAACTACTACGATTGTTGATATGGAGACTGTTCACCATACGGACTATGCTTTTCAGGCCATTGCAAAAAGTGGAATACGTGCTTTGTCCGGTAAGGTGATGATGGATCAAAAAGGAGGAGATGTGCCTGAAGCACTGCAGGAGGATACCGCTTCTTCTTTACAGGAAAGTGTGGATTTGCTTGAAAAATGGAATGGCTATGGCAATGGAAGGATTCAATATGCGTTCTCTCCGCGTTTTGTAATATCCTGCACCGAACCCTTGTTAACCGAGGTACGAGATCTCTCCGCAAGGTATGATGTGAAGGTGCACACCCATGCTTCTGAGAATTTAGGGGAGATTGAGATTGTACAGGCGATGACCGGGATGCGTAACATCGTCTATCTGGACCATCTAGGATTAGCTAATGAGCGCTTAATACTGGCGCATTGTGTATGGCTGGATGTTGAGGAGCGGCGCATATTGCGGGATCGTGGAGTTCATGTAAGTCATTGCCCTGGCTCAAATCTGAAACTAGCGTCTGGAATTGCTGATACACCGGGGATGCTCCATGATCATGTGTCACTAAGTCTGGGTGCTGACGGTGCACCGTGTAATAACAATCTGGATATGTTTAATGAAATGCGGCTCGCAGCAATTATTCAGAAGCCTCAACATGGACCTACGACGATGGATGCCCGCAGTGTATTTCGTATGGCAACTATAGGTGGGGCAAAAGCGGTAGGGATGGAAGATAAGATCGGCAGTATCGAGGTGGGTAAAAAAGCAGACCTAGTGCTCCTGAATCTCTTCAATTTCCATACCTTCCCCTCCTACGACGTTGATCCCATCTCTAGAATTGTATATTCTGCTACCCGGGCAGATGTGGAAACTACGATTATCGACGGGGAGATCGTGATGGAAAGAGGTCTGCTGAAGACTGTAGATAAGGAAGTTGTGTTAAATGAAGCGAACCGTTCTATTAAAAGATTGCTTAAGTATACTTCAATCGTCTGAAGATTGATCAACTCATAGTTAACAGGGATGTTCCAATGCCGAAAGGGCAGCGGGGCATCTCTTTTTTTGAGTGGAAGATAATTCTACCATTTTGATAAAAAAAGTAAGTATTGTTATACTAGAACAACCTGATATTTTACAAATTACTAGAATAGATTTGATATTTCGAACAAATGAACATGTAAGAGGGGATTAAAAGTGAAAAAGCAAGGGCCGGATCGCGCCCATTTTTTTATCGTTGTTATATTGTTATGGTTAAAGCTGTTGTTTCTGAGAGTGTTGTTCTTTGATAGAATTGCTTGGGAATGGATTGCAGCGGATGTAGCGCCAGTCCTTTTTATTATGGGGATTTTAACGGTGATTACGCCATCTAGGGTGAGAACAACCGTCTATTGGATATTTAACGGCTTTTTATCGCTGTTGCTGTTCGCAGCCACTGTATATTTTAATCACTTTGGTTCTGTTCCAACCTACCTGGCCTTATCTGAAATCAATCAGGTATTTCAAGTGAAGGCAAGTGTAGAATCTACCATAAAGAGTATTGATTACTTATTCTTCGTGGATTTTGTCATCTTCGCTATCTATGGTTTGATTCGCAGATGGAAACAAGGAAAGACCTACCCGCGTGAACGCTTTAGTTCCCGGAAGACAGGATTCGTGCATGTGGTGGTGATTCTGGTATCCATTATTGGAGGCTTTTCTTTATCGGCATATTCTGTCCACTCTGCACGGGGGATTACAAATGAGCTTGTACAGGCGGAAACTGCCGGATTTCTAAATTATGAAGTCGTTGCTGCGATTAAGATTAATGAAGATAACAATCTCATTGGAACGGGTGATATTAAGGATACGATTGCGAAGGTTGACGCCCTGCAATCTTCCTATCCTTATAGTGACAAGCCAGCGGGTACGACTCCTGATTATTTTGGCTCACAAAAGGGTAAAAATGTAATTGTGCTACAATTAGAAGCTTTTCAGAATTTCCCACTACATCAATCCTTGGATGGTCAAGAATTGACGCCAGTCATGAATAAGTTAGCGGATGAGGGCTTTTATTTTCCTCATGTTTACCAGCAGATTGGTCCAGGGAATACATCTGACGCTGAATTCATGAGCAATACGTCTATTTATCCGATTGGTACTTTAGCCATGTCTACCGGATTCGGGGACAGAGAATTGCCAAGCTTACCACGACTGCTAAGGGATAAAGGGTATGAGGCATACACCTTTCATGTGAATAAAGTAGGGTTTTGGAATCGGAATGAGCTATATCCGGCGCTTGGGTTTAATGGTTATTATGACAAAGATTATTTTACGAATGATCATTTTAATGCGTTTGGTGCTTCCGATGAACAGCTGTATATTACGGGTGTCGAGAAATTGACAGAGCTGAAGAAGAAGGGAACTCCCTTCTACGCACAGATGGTGACAGCATCCAGTCATCATCCTTTCAAAATCCCAGATTCCTTTAAGAAAATCACTGTGCCTGATAATTTGAAGGATACGATGCTTGGTGATTATTTGACTGCTATAAACTATACTGATTATGCCATAGGTACTTTAATAGAAGGTTTGAAAGAAAATGGATTGTGGGATAACACTGTTCTGGTCATGTATGGCGACCACTTTGGCCTGCAGCCTCAGGATGTTCCGCCAGAGCAAGTGGAAAGTGCACTTGGTGTTCCATATGATTCCCGGATCAGCCGCTTTAATATTCCACTCATTGTGCGTGTGCCGGGAATGGAGCAAGGGAAGGTAGTAGAGCGTACGGGGGGACAACTAGATATCCTTCCTACGATAGCTAATTTAATGGGTGTTTCACTACAACAAGAAGGTTATACAGCCTTTGGTCATGACCTGCTCAACATTGATCGTAATGTGTTAGGGATGAGGTATTATTTGCCTTCCGGCTCCTTCTTTAATGATGACATTCTCTATGTCCCTGGAAAAGGATTTGTAGATGGTGAAGCTGTGTCGCTGGATACGCTCAAGCCGGTAACGGACTTCTCGAAATATCAGAGCGATTATGAGTATGTATTGAAGCTAATGAATTTGTCCGACGAATATGTGAAGCTGTTACCACAGAGATAGGGGGAATCATGAAAAAGTTCTGGAAACCGGAGTATCTCGTAAGCCTTGCCGGCTGCGGTCTCATTATTTATCTGCTATTCGTAGGACCTTTTATTGGGGTTGCTGATAATGGAGATTTCCTGCGTATGATGAATACCATCGGTCTGAACTACTATGATACTGCAGCATCGTATACCGACCAGTTTTTTAATTTTAGCCATTCTCGTTTTGCGTATGAGAATTTGTTTAGGGGCTTCTATCCTTCTTCACAGATTTTGATTGTGCTTGTACCGAGGTTGATCGGCGGGCTCATCCATGGCAGCTTTTTTGATGTTAGATTGCTCGGTGCAGTTTACGGTCTTCTTTTACTGGTGGCGACCTGGCTGCTGGTGAAGTACAATGCTCGCGGCTCTTATGTTACGGGGCTGCTGCTAGGTGCAGCTATTTTGTTTGTATTCTATGATATTGGGTATTTGGCATACTTTAACTCCTTGTTTGGAGAACCGGTATCGATGGTGTTTATGCTGTTGACCTTTGCACTGGGGTTAAGACTCACTAGCCAAGAAAAGCCTACGACTA
The DNA here is from genome assembly GCF_050277435.1 of Paenibacillus sp. NPDC101420. Taxonomy (NCBI): domain Bacteria; kingdom Bacillati; phylum Bacillota; class Bacilli; order Caryophanales; family Paenibacillaceae; genus Paenibacillus; species Paenibacillus sp. NPDC101420. The sequence goes on along the minus strand of NZ_JBNNSE010000005.1, from coordinate 297,432 downwards.
AGGGGTTAACCTTATTTTTTATTGCGATACTGTTTCTGGTCACCTCCAAAATTCAGAATGCGCCGATTGGGATTGCCTTTGCATTGATCTTCCTGCGGTTTATGACGCTTGATGGTGAGCGAAAATGGAGAAAGCTGGCCTTACGCTTTTCGATTGCGATATTTCTGGTATCCATCGTTATGTACGTGACGGCGCCAAAAGAGCTGAAGCATATTAACCTGTATCAGACTGTGTTTTTTGGGATATTAAACGAATCACCAGATGTGAAGGGAGATTTGCAGGATCTCGGATTGCCGGAGCGGTTGGAGGTACTTGCGGGCACGAATTATTTTCAGACCGATACAGTGATCAAACAGGATGATCCTTCGCTGGTACCGGATTTCTACGACCGGGTATCCCATAAGGATGTATTGTTCTTCTACTTAAAACATCCAGGACGGTTAATAGATAATATGGAATATGCTGCTAGTAACAGTATGGCGATTCGTCCTTATTATCTAGGGAACTATGAGAAGAGTGAAAATAAGCCAGCAGGTGCATTATCGTACACTTACAGCGGGTGGAGCGAATTCAAGAACAAGCATATTCCCCATACGCTCGGATTTCTCACTATATTCTATCTGGTGTATTTTGCCGGGGCGGTGTTCCAATATTTCCGTAGTCGGGATGTTCGGGGAAGAGTTGCTGGTGAACTGCTGATGTTATTAGGACTGATAGGGATTTTCTCCTTCCTGGTTCCGATTCTTGGGGACGGAAGGGCTGACATCGGTAAGCATTTATTCTTGTTTAATGTGTGCTTCGATATGATGGTTGTAGTCATGTTCGGATGGGTTGTACACAAGGTAGTGGGAATTGTAAGACGTTAATTTATGGAACAAATCAAACAGCAAGTTTCCGATTATGGAGACTTGCTGTTTTTATTAAAATATAAGAATTTATATGTTCCATGTTGTAAATTATCCTTATACTTCTCGCTTAAATGCTTACCGTCCTTATAGGGACGTCGAAGGTGTTTATGCTTGTTCATCCTCTAATAGCTCACGCAGCATACCCTGGCGGTCATTCATAAATGCTTTGGTCACGGTGTAGTGCTCTGTTTCCTCCAAGGCGACAGACCTTATGCCCTCACCTTCTAGAAGAAAAATCTCAGCTCCCGGATAGGACATTAGAATGGGAGAATGGGTCGCGATAATAAACTGTGAATCCTGTTGCACTAGCTCATGCATACGCACCAGCAGAGACATTTGCCGTAGAGGAGATAGAGCGGCTTCAGGTTCATCGAGAATATAAAGACCACGTCCTCCGAAACGATGAACGAACGCTGCGAAAAAAGACTCTCCGTGAGACTGCTCGTGCAGAGACTTGCCTCCATAGGAGTTCTTGATTGGTGGACCAAAACTAGGCTGTTCATCTAATTCATCAATGTAGGAAGCCACATTATAATAGCTCTCCGCGCGTAGAAAAAAGCCGTCCTTCGGACGTCTAACCCCTCTAGCAATTCTAAAATACTCATAGAGACTCGAATGTGAGGAACGAGTGTTAAAAGAGAAGTTAAGTGTTCCACCTTCAGGGTTAAAGCCCCACGCAGCAGCAATTCCCTCTAGCAATGTAGATTTCCCTGTGCCATTCTCCCCGACAAGAAAGGTTACTGGCTTTTGAAAAATAAGCCGATCCAGTGTTCTTACGGCTGGCAGATGAAATGGATAGGTTTGGAATGATGGAACCTGATCACGAAGCAGTTCTGCATGGCGCAAGTACAACGTGGTGTTATTCATAGTGTCCCCCTTGTGAATGCCATAAATAATCATTTCCGCTCAGATATGACGAGATGTAAGTCTCAAGCTAGACCTTTATAGTGTGTGTTCTAAAAGTACGGTTTTCAGCACCGAGAAGATTGAAAGAAGGTAGAAACTGAGGAGCGGAGCGTAGTGAAAGCTACGTGAGCACCGGAAGTTTCGCCTGAATTCAATATTCGATGTCGAGTAAGCTTCTTGGGCTACTTCGTGATCAAAAGCGGACTTTTTGAACAACCTCTTATAGTATACCAGCATCCTGTAAGTGTATGAAATCTTCTAAGGTTCGGGCAAGCCGGGCAAAAGACAGGGGACATCTGCCAATTTAGTTCTAGTAAAGACAGATGTCCATGAGGCGAGTGCTGACTCCGCATATAGTTATACTGTCTTGAGAATACGACGGGGCAGGGTGAAGGCCGTGAAAGCGAGAAAGAGAAAAAAACACAAGCATCCGCGAGAATATCGCGACGGTTATCACGAAGGATATCGTCTTGGCATGTGTGAGGCTGTGCAGCGTCTGAATACTCCAGGGGTCGAAGCTTGCCGACCATTTAAGTTAATGTATGTTCCTCAAGGATTTCAGGCGATCGACACTGGCGTAACGGAGGCGCTGCAGCAGCTTGTAAGTGAGCTTGTAATAAGTACTCCTGAAACGATGCTGGAAACCGCGGCACGGGAAATGCCTGGGGCAGTGCTAGTGATGAATGGGCTTCATGTATTCCCGGAAAATCATTTAGAACAGATTTCGGAGATAAGAAAGCTAGGCATCCCAACCGCCATTTGGTTTGTGGATGATCCTTATTTTACAGAGGACACTTCAGTCATTTGCAAGCATTATGATCACGTATTTACACATGAGCTGGGTTGCGTAGAGTTTTATCAATCCCTTGGGGTGTCATCGGTTCATTATTTGCCACTGTGTGTCAATCCAAAGATGTTCTACCCACGGCGTACCGGCCCGCAATATCAGTATGACATTGTATTTATTGGTAATGCATTTCGTAATCGGACAGAGCTGTTTGACGAACTGGCACCTTATCTTAAGGGAAAAAAAGTGCTTATCGCTGGGGGGTTCTGGGAACGCCTCGCAACCTATGATCAACTTACACCTTTTATCAGTAATGGCTTTATCCCGCCTGAGGAGACAGCCAACTACTACAGTGGCGCAAAAATAGTCATTAATATTCACCGCCCGTGGGAAGAGGGTCAGGATAACCGGAATAGCTACCGCCTTCCTTCACGCTCCATTAATCCGCGCACCTATGAGATCAGCGCCTGCGGTACTATGCAGCTTACGGATGTTCGTGAGGATTTGGGAAATTATTATCGGCCTGGTTATGATCTGGATACTTTTGGCTCGGCTAAGGAACTGCAGCAGAAGATTGAGTACTATTTGAAGCATGAAAAAGAGCGGCGAATCTATGCTTTACGGGGATTACGGACTACCATGCGAAACCATACATTCACTGCGCGTTTGCCTCATTTGCTGAATGTAATTGCTTCACGTGTATGAAATCTATAACGGGATAAAGGAGCGAGGATTATGAACAATAATGAATTTATTATGCCTACCCCCCCATTACCTCTTACACCTCCGGAGGAAGAAAAGCTGCGTGGTCGTCTGAGTGGTTTTAAGGGGGGGTATGATGAGGGCTATTTACGGGGGCGCCTTGCGATCCTGAATGGTCGATCTGAAGAAGTATTTCCTGTGCGGAATATTCATGTCATGTATGTCGCTTCTGGCAAAGGCTACCCTTATTCTCCTTTAGATGATGCGGTTCTTTGCGCACTACAAAAATTAACAGCTCAAGTCACAATTACGGATGTGCGTCAAAATCTAGTAGAGCTGGCTGCAGCGCAAAGACCGGATCTGGTATTGGTGCTAGACGGTATGGATTTACCTCTTGAGCAGATCGATGCTCTACGCACTAGTGGCATTCGGACAGCTATTTGGCTTACTGATGATCCTTATTACACTGACTTTACGGTCAAGATTGTGGCTCACTACGATTTTGTATTCACACTTGAACGTAATTGTATTGATTTCTATCGGGGACTTGGTTGCCCTGAGGTCCATTATCTTCCTTTTGCTGCTCACCTGGAGCATTACCGTCCTACTACAACACGTTCGTCAGTGAATCGGGAAGTTAGCTTTATTGGCTCCGCCTATTGGAACCGGGTGAACTTCTTCCGTGAGATTCTTCCTGATTTAATGAACTATAACACAGTGATTAACGGAATCTGGTGGGATCGTCTGCCTGAGGCCCCGCTCTACGGTGACCGTATTGAAATTGGCAAATGGATGTCCCCACAAGAGACGTCAGTAGCTTACAGCGGCTCCAAAATCGTCATTAACCTCCACCGCTCGCACATTGATGAAGTGGTTAATAACAATACGCTTTCGATTCCTGCCGTTTCTCCTAATCCGCGTACCTTTGAAATTGCAGCAACGGGCACGTTGCAATTAGTAGATGCTAGAGATGATATGGGATCTTTCTACAAACCGGATGAAGAAATTGTGACCTTTGCGAGTCCTCAGGAAATGATGGATAAGATCCGTTATTACTTAACCCATGAGGAGGAACGCCGGGCAATCGCGCTGCGCGCTTTTGAACGGACGCTCAAGGATCACACTTACGCAAAACGTATTCACCAGATGCTAACAGTAATCTACGGCTAGACTTTGGCCCAAACTGGATATGGAAATGTGCGCTTAGCAGGGGACAGGTGTCGTGCCGGCATCTGTTTTTCCTCGATATACTGTAGAACCGGACCTCAGCGTATGCCTGTAACCTGATGAAAAGAAGCTGATGGAGCGGCTTGGATAGCTGAGCGGAGGCGAAGGTGGGTTATGGGCTGAGAGGGCGAGGCTCAGGCTAAGCGAATGCTTCCGAAGCGAGTTTTACTACGGAGTAAGAAACTTGAGCAACGCTTCGTAAAACTAAGCGGATGCTTTCGAAGCGAGTTTTACTGCGAAGTAAGAAACTTGAGCAACGCTTAGTAAAACTTTAAGGGAGGTGAATGGCTGCTCCAGGCCCTCGTTAGGGAGCGCCGAAACGCCATGGCTGATAAAGCTACAATCGTCCTCTTTTCACATGTATCTAATACACGCAGTATTACCGGAGCGGAGAAGCTGTTGTTGTTTTTCGCTCAGGAGCTTTCTCCGTACTTTAATTGTATTCTCGTTGCACCACAGGACGGCAAGCTGACTGCTCAGGCTCGAAGCTTCGGAATAAGTGTACAGTTGCTCTCGATTCCTCTTTTATATGGAATGTACACTCCTTATGCAGGGCTCGAGGCAGATGCTCGTAAATTCCAGGAAAGCAGGGAGTATCACGAGTTAACAGACTGGCTGACCTCACTGCGCCCGGCGTTTATTATTACAAGTACCTGTGTGCATGCTTTGCCAGCAATGGCTGCCAAGTCACTGGGCATTCCGGTGGTATGGAAAATATCAGAGACGATAACAGACAATGAATATACACCCATTAGTGTAGAACTGATTCATCGGAATAGTGATGAGATTCTGGCTATTTCACAAACGGCAGCAGCTTGCTTTCCAGAGGAAGTAAGAGCGGAGAAAGTGATTCAGCTTCCCCCTTCTTGGAATGACAAAGAGATGATGATTGAGGCTTGGAGCAAGCTTCGGGGCGAACGACGGCGAGAGCTAAAGATTAAACCGCAGGAGCAGCTGGTCGGTTATATTTCTTCCTTTATTAATAAGGAAAAAGGATTGGAACATTTTGTGAAAATGGCTGTGCTAGTGTACGCGGTCCATCCTAGTGCGAAATTTGTTGTCATAGGTTCAGCTGGTGACAAAAGCTACTATGATCGCTGTGTCCGCAAGGTAAAGCTCGAGGGTCTGTATACCCGATTTAAATTTGTTGGTTATGCTGAATGCCTTCCATCTGCTTATTGCGCTATGGATGTGCTGGTTGTTCCCAGCCTGATCCGCGAAGGCTTTGGAATGACCGCTTTGGAAGGAATGGCTTTTGGAAAGCCTGTGGTCGCTTACGACTCCGGGGGCTTGCGGGAAATCCTGCACTCAGCAGGCTGCGGCGAAAATCTCGTGCCCGCGTCGGACATTTCCGCGCTGGCCGAAAGAGTCAACGTTATGCTGGCGCAGCCGGGACTGGCGATAACCATAGGCGCCCAAGCGCGGGAGCGAGTCGACGCCGTTTATGGTCCGGCGGCTTATCGGAGCCGCCTGCAGGGTCTTGCGGAGATGTGGAGCCTCCGCTATTGCAGCGCACCGCCGGTGCGCGAGGCTGACAGCGTGGTGGAACCACCCGCTGTCCTGCCTGAATTGCCCGCTGCGTCGCCGGCTTTGCCGCGAAGCAAGGGCCTGCCGAGCCGCGTCGCCCGCAAGCGACGCGGCAAAGCCCGGGCGCGCCGGCGAAGCGGACGCCCGTTGGTTTTGCGCCGCGCAGCTCGCAAGCGGCGTAAGGGTTCTGCCCGGCGGCGGAGCACCGCCGGGGGCAAGCGCCGCCGAGCCCGCCGGGGTGGGCGGCGGCGCGCTGCGTAAGTGCCTCGCTTGCCGCGAAGGTGGCAAGCTGAGCGAAAAGAAGGGTATAAATGCCCCAGATTGCCGCGAATTCGGCTAAAAGAGCGAAAAGAAGGGTATAAATGCCCCAAATTGTCGCGAATCCGGTTAAACGTGCAAAAAGAGGGGTATAAATGCCCCAGATTATCGCGAATCCGGCTAAAAGAGCGAAAAGAAGGGTATAAATGCCCCAGATTGCCGCGAATTCGGCTAAAAGAGCGAAAAGAGCGGTATAAATCCCGCAGATTGCCGCGATTCGAGCCGGAACCGCCAAATAAGCGGTATAAATCCCGCAAATTGTCGCGATTCGAGCCGGAACCACCAAATGAACGGTATAAATCCCGTAAATTGCCGCGATTCGAGCCGGACCCGCCAAATGAGCGGTATAAATCCCGCAGATTGTCGCGATTCGTGCCGGAACCGCCAAATGAGCGGTATAAATCCCGCAAATTGCTGCGATTCCAGCTGAAACCGCCAAATGTGCGGTATAAATCCCGCAAAGTGCCGCGATTCAAGCCGGACCCGCCAAATGAGCGGTATAAATCCCGCAGATTGTCTCAATCTGCTATTCTACCAATCCTGCTAAAAGCCCAACCCGCGCTTTTAGCAGTCTCAGTCCACCCGACTGAGTCAAGTCAGACCATCATCAAACAGGCAGGGGAGTGAACTCATGAAGATCATGACGATTTTAGGCACGAGGCCTGAAATCATCCGCCTCAGTGTTATCATTCCGCTTCTCGACGAACATGCTGAGCGGCATATCCTAGTGCATACCGGCCAGAACTTCACCGCCAGTCTCAGCGGCATTTTCTTTGCAGAGCTGGGACTGCGGGCGCCGGATTATGTGCTGCAGGATAAGCAAGCAGGACTCGGCGGCCAGCTTGCCGCCATGTTCGGAGGGCTAGAGAGCATTTTACAAAAAGAACAACCAGACCGTGTCTTACTTCTGGGGGATACGAATAGCGCGTTATGCGCGATTTTGGCCGAACGAATGGGTATTCCGGTGGTGCATATGGAGGCAGGCAACCGTTGCTATGACCTAAAAGTGCCCGAAGAGAAAAACCGCCGTGTCATAGATGCCGTTTCGACCATTAATATGCCATATACACAGCAGAGTAAAAGACATCTAATCAGCGAAGGCTTCCCAAGCAGACGTATTGTGTTAACAGGAAATCCGATTCATGAGGTCATGACTCATTATGAATCGAAAATCCAGGCTAGCAGCATTCTGGAGCAGCTGAATCTTATCTCAGGGCAGTATTTCCTTGTAACAGCACATCGTGCAGAGAATGTAGATGATCCAGAGTCCCTTGTACAAATTATGTCAGGTCTTAACGCAGTGGCTGAGCATTTTAGAATTCGTTTAATATGCAGCATTCATCCTCGCACTCGCTCCAAACTAACTGAGCAATTTTCTCTTCCAATGAACCCTCTCGTTGAATTTCATGAGCCCTTCGGATTTTTTGATTTTGTTTTTTTGGAACAGCACGCCTTGTGTGCCATCACCGATAGTGGGACCGTACAGGAGGAATGCTGCTTGATGAAAGTACCAACCGTTACGATTCGCAGAACAACGGAGCGTCCCGAAACGGTAGATTGCGGAAGTAACGTGGTGTCAGGTGTTGACCAGAAAAGTATTCTACGTAGCGTCAAGCTGATGGCGGCGCTCCGTCGGGATTGGGAGGCTCCGGAAGGTTACTTGACTCCGGATGTTTCGGTAAAGGTAGTTAAATTTTTGCTTGGAGGGAACCTGCATGTTCAATAATAAACGGATTGTGGTCACAGGCGGCACCGGTTCCTGGGGGCATGAGCTGATTAGGCAACTTCTGCCGCAAAATCCTAAGGAAATCATCGTATTCTCCCGCAGTGAGTCCGCTCAGGTGGCGATGAGCCGGGAGTTCGAGGATCAACGTCTCAGCTTTATCATTGGTGATATCCGCGACAAGGATGCGCTGATCGCCGCGTGCCGTGGCGTTGATTATATCTTCCATTTGGCGGCGCTCAAACATGTTCCGGTCTGTGAGGATCAGCCGTATGAAGCGCTCAAAACCAATGTTGTAGGCACTCAGAATGTAATCGAAGCAGCCATTGTGAATGGCGTTGAGAAAGCCATTTACATTTCTACGGATAAGGCTGCAAACCCGTCGAACTTCTATGGAATGACCAAAGCGATTGGGGAAAAATTGTTCGTCTATGCCAATCTAATTGGCTCAAACACCCGTTTTGTAACCGTACGTGGAGGTAATGTGCTCGGAACGAACGGCAGCGTAGTACATTTGTTCATGAAGCAGATCAAGGACAAGGGACAGGTACGTATTACCGATATGAAAATGACCCGCTTCTTTTTCACACTACGCGATGCGATTACGTTGTTGTTTAAAGCTTCTGAGGTTAGCTTAGGTGGAGAAATCTTTGTCATGACGATGCCTACTTGCCGGATTATCGACCTGGCTGAGGTGTTAATCGAGGCCTCTGGAGAGCCGAATGTAAGTATTATCGAGACCGGAATTCGTCCGGGGGAGAAAATACACGAGATTCTAATGAGCGATTTCGAAAGCTTAACAACCGTTGTCTACGATGAACAGTATCTAGTGATTCTCCCTACGCTGAACATGCCAGAGTTAAAGGCACATTATAGCGCTTATCCTCATGTCTCTTTTAATAGTTTCAGCTCCGAGACGAATCTAATGGATCAGGAAGAGATCAAAAGCATCTTGATTCGAGGAGGTTTCCTGCAATGAAGCTGCTTATCCTTGGTGGAAACGGTATGGCGGGGCATATGCTGGCGGATTATTTTCGCCGCCAGGGCAAGCATCACGTCTTCCATACAACCCGGGATAAGAGCGATCTTGGCGGGCTGTATGTAGATGCGAACGATATAGCCGGAGTAGAAAAGCTGGTCGATATCGTCTCCCCTCATTGCATCATTAATGCGATGGGGGTACTCAATCAATTCGCAGAACGTGACAAAATAGGGGCTTACCATGTGAATGGCTTTCTTCCTCACCACTTGTGGCGGATGGCGGAAGCTGTTCATGCAAGACTTATTCATATCAGTACCGACTGCGTGTTTGAAGGAACACGCGGGGGGTACACAGAAGAGGATGTTCCTGATGGAACCTCTGTCTATGCGATTTCGAAAAGTCTTGGCGAGGTGCGGCAACCTGGGCATCTTACGATCCGGACTTCGATTATTGGTCCGGAAATCCGCCCAGACGGCATTGGTTTGATGGATTGGTTTCTGGCACAGCGTGGTCAAGTGTCAGGATACCGCCGGGTAATGTGGAACGGAGTCACTACACTCCAATTAGCTAAGGCAATGGATACGCTGCTGGATTCCACGGTATCGGGGCTGATCCATTTAGCGCATCCGAAGCCGGTAAGTAAGTATGAGCTGCTTCAGCATATTCAGGCTGCTTTTCATAAAGAGGATGTGGAAATCATCCCTGAGGATGAACATGTTCAAGATCGAACATTAGTGAATACAAGAACGGATGTTAATTTGCCGTTGCCTTCGTACCCATTGATGCTGCAAGAACTGGCTGACTGGATGAAACAGTCAGAGATGTCCCCATGAAAGGTCAAAAACTACTGATTACCGGGGCTGCCGGATTCACCGGTCGACATGCCGTTCATTTGTTCTTGGCAGGAGGCGCTGAGGTTACTGCTGTGGTGCGTCCGCCATCCACAGCGGGTGCCCTGGCTTCCGCTTTATTTCCAGAAGGAGTGAAGGTTTATTACTGTGATTTAAGCAATCGGAAGGCCGTAGCTGAGATGATCAAGGAAACTACACCGGAGGCTGTCCTTCATTTGGCAGGAAACAACTCGGTGCCCGAGTCTTGGCGTAACCCTTTGCTCTTTATGGAGACGAATGTGATGGCAACGTTATATTTGTTAGAAGCTATGCGAAGTCTACCTACCAGTCGAATTCTTGTAGCAGGCTCGCGACTTAAATTCAAACCGGGTGTGGTGGCAGGACCCCCACACCCATATAGCCTCAGCAAAACAATAGAAGAGCTGGTGTCTCTGGCTTGGGGGACGCTGTTTAAACAGCCCGTTCTGCTGGCTGAGCCCTGCAACCTAATCGGTCCCGGTCCTTCTACTGGTTTCTGCTCTTTATTGGCACAGCATATTGTTCGTAGTGAAGTACATGCAGGCGAAGAAATCCCTCCCTTTAAACTATCATCTCGCTATGCATTACGTGATTTTTTGGATGTACGCGATGCTGTAAGAGCTTATGACTTTATATTGCGCGAAGGTACTAATGGAACCATTTATCAAATCGACTCAGGGACACAACGGCAACTTGGGGATATTGCGGAGCAACTGATAAGCCGCTCCAGTGCTTCAATTCCGATGGACTGGGGACCAGCACAAGCTGCTCTCTCTATTCCGGTTAACGGAGTGGCGGGGGATAAACTAATAACTTCAGATGCCTCTGCAACACCTGAAGACAATGTATCTTCACTGGGCTGGAAGCCGGGAATTGAGTTTAGTCAGTCCTTAACAGATATTTTGGACTATTGCCGCGTGAACTGGGAAGGACGGATGTTATGAGACCGAAAGTATCGGTAGTGATTCCTTTTTATAACTGTCCTTATATAGAGCATGCCTTGCAAAGTGTGCTTTCACAGTCTTGGGAGCCATACGAGATCATCGTCGTCGATGACGGCTCGACTGTTCATACAGATTTGATTAGACCGTATTTTCCGCGAATTCATTATTTGGGAAAAAGTAACGGAGGGACTGCCTCCGCACTGAATCACGGCATCTTGCATGCAAGCGGAGACTATGTGGCCTGGCTCAGCTCAGATGACTTATTCTACCGAGACAAAATCAATAATCAGGTGCTGTTCATGGAGCAGAACAACCTTTTCATCTCTTATACCAACTTCAATTTTATTAACGCTCAATCTCAACTAGTTCAGATGAACGCATCGTTATTGTTTCCTAGTCACCTCGATTATTTACGTTGTTTTTTACAGGGGAACCCTATTAATGGCTGCACGGTGATGTTCAAACGAGAGGTATTTGGAGCGATTGGGCTTTTTGATGAATCACTTCCCTATACACATGACTATGATTTATGGTACCGCGCAATTCTGAACGGGTATGCACCTGTGATGCTGAATCAGTCACTCACCGCTTACCGTAATCATGAAGGGATGGGGACGCTTAAGTATTACGATGTCATTATGGCAGAGGCAGCTGCAACCAACGCTCGCTACAAGGGTCCGCTCCAACACTTGATCTCTTCGATGGGGGGGTAAGAAGGTTATGTACCGGGAAATTAAAGTGAATGACTTTCTACCAATCTTATTGGAGCAGTTGAAATTCTGTGAAAGTATACTGGATATCGGCAGTGGCACCGGTACCCTGCTTGAACGGTATGAAGCCGCAGTTGTCCTGGGACTAGAAATTCACAGACCTTACCTACTGCATCGTGAATATAAATCACCTCACATTATTCCAGTGCATGGTGATGCTAGTCATATGGATAAATTATTTCTTCCTAAGACGTTCTCGGCAGTCACTTTTATCGATTCCATAGAACACTTTGAAAGGAAGGAAGGACAGAGATTACTCGGGATGGCCGAGAGAATCGCCTATAATCGTGTAGTCGTGTTTACACCTCGGGGTTTTTTTCCGCAGGAGGGAACGGACCATTATCACTTGCAAGGAGAACATTATCAAAAGCATCGGAGCGGATGGGAGCCCGAGGACTTTATGGAGCTGGGATATGCTGTAACTGTACTTAAAGGCTTTCATCATGCTCAAAATCCATCGTTTCGTGAGGCGTATGGTGAAGGCCATGCTCCGGTAGATGCCTTATTGGCTTGCAAAACAGTATAAAGAGCGAGCTTCAGGTGAAGGAGGTGAGCGCATGAGTGAAGAACCTAAAGTGTCGGTGATCATTCCTTTTTATAACTGTCCATATGTGGATCTCGCCATCCAAAGCGTCTTGGAACAAAGTTATTCGAACATAGAGATCATTGTAATCGATGATGGATCTACTCTTTGGATGGAGAAGCTTGAGCCCTTCAAGGATAAGATTATTTATATACGAAAAAGCAATGGAGGAACCGCCTCCGCGCTAAACAAAGGTATAGGAGTGGCTACCGGAACTTATTTTGCCTGGCTAAGTGCTGACGATTTATTTCATCCGAATAAAATCAATCGCCAGATGCAAATGCTCAAGAGCACAGATACTTTGTTTAATTATACAGCCTATTATTATGTAAACGAGCAGGGTGGGCGGATTTCAGAGACGATAAGTATGATTTTTGACAGCAGGGCACAGTTTATTGAGATCATGATGTTAGGCTGCCCGGTGAATGGAAGTACGGTTCTTCTCCATATGGATATCTTCCGCACAGTAGGGAAATTTAATGAGAAATTGTTGTATACACAAGATTATGATCTATGGCTGCGTATTTTGCCGTATTATACATGGTCTTATATAGAGGAACCGCTGCTTGATTACCGAGTTCATAACGAAATGGGCTCAGTGATTCACAAAGAGGAGCAGAAAAAGGAGATTGAGCAGGTACAAGCAAGACATCGCCGGGTTCTATCACGCTTGTTGCAAAAGGAGAGAGGGAAATGAAATTAATATTTCCTGTTCTAACTCTAACTAGGGGCGGGGCGCAGCGTATGCTCACGGAGCTGGCTAATCGTCTGACAGAAATGGGTCATGAAGTGACGATCCTCTTACCCAGTGATGGTGTCGTAGAATACGAGATGAAATGTAAACTGATCTATGCACAAGAAGGAGAACTGGCAGCAAGCGATTTTCCTGCAGGAGATGTGATTATCTCCAACTTCTATACCACAGTCGAAGTATCACAGCGGGCAAGTGAAGAGGGGAAAGGCATTCATGTTCGATTGGCGCTTTGTTATGAGCCTACCTTTTTACCTGACAATAGCCGTTCTTTTTCATCGTATAATATTGCACCTAACCTACTGGTTCTATCACACTGGCAACAAGGAATTGTCCAGATGAACCATGGGATTAAAGGGAGAATCATACCGATCGGGGTAGGTCCTGTTTTTAAAAATACGAAAATCCGTGATCGTAATAAAAGGCTGGTAATTTCCGCGATTATGCGCAAACCAGAGGGCGGATTCTCAGCTCACCGTGAGCAGGATTATTTACTTCAGCAATTAAACAAGGTTAAAGCCCACCATCCAGAGGTTGAAATATATTTAATTTCTCCTCCCGGAGAACAAGCGGAATCTGCAACGCTACAAGCCCTAGTGAACGACGAACGTTACCAAGTAAGAACTCCAGCGAATGATACAGAACTTTGTTTCCACTATAGTGAGAGCGACATTTTTGTAAGTTCGAGTACGTATGATACAGGTTCGTTACCAGGGATTGAGGCTATGCGTTGTGGTGCAGCGCTCGTTACGGTTTACGCCGGTGGGAATAAGGAATATTGTACACATGGTCATAACTGTTTAATGTCCTACCGGTTTGAGAATCGGCTTGCAGATGACATTATAACCTTAATCAGAGACCCGTCTTTACGCCGTCGATTGGCTCGTAAGGGTGAAGAGGTTTCACAGGATTTCACTTGGGAAAAAAGTACTCGAATATTTCAAAATATGTTATTTGAGATTGTATCAAGAAATCCATCTTAGTATGTCCCAAAATTATAAAAGAACCTTCAAATCCACAAAAAAAGTGGTTTGAAGGTTCTTTTGCAGTTAGAAGATGGCAAAGGAGTTCATCATTTCACGAAAAGACTGCGCATATTTTTCCGTACCGTAACGTGAAACCATATAATTTCTTCCTTGCTGGCGGAGTGCATTTCGCATTGGCATATTGTTCATTAGCTCTAGCCCTTCATTGACGGCCGTTTGGATGTTGCCAAGAGGATAAAATTTACCTGAAATATTATGCACAATAAAAGATCTAACGCCGTCGGAATCCGTGCTAAGTACGGGACAAGTGCAGCAAATGGCTTCCGCAACGGCATATCCAAATCCCTCTGTAACCGAGGTGGATAACAGAAACCCACCAGAATTGGCTATCGAGGAATAATAAATCGGCATCACATGATTTGGAATATTGGTAAAGGTACTCAGACGGTCATTTAGACCTAAGGTTTGCAATTCTTCTTGGAAGAGCTGCTTTTGATCCTCTGTGGCTAGTTCAGGATCATGAAACATCCATAAATGAAGGTTTGGTTTGTGAAGGCGAATTTGATGGGCAATTCTCAAATATTCGCGCCAATTTTTGTTGCTTTCCAGACGCCCGACCCAAGCGATGACCGGATCAGCGGGAGGCTCAGCAGGGATGTGCTGGAAGGACTGAACATCAACAATGTTGGGAATGACATACCGATGTAGCCATGGACAGATTTCAATAAACAGCTCCAGCAAATGATCCGTTGGTGGGATTAAGACAGCATTACAGTAGGAGCGGAAATAAGGAATAGCGTCTTTAATTAGATCTTCCGCATGACTCCGTTTTCCAAGTCCTTGAGATTCGTATATCAAAATACCGCCATAACCGAGCTCACGCAGACGCTTAAGCAATAAATAATCGGATGTAACAATAATGGCATCATAGTTATGTGTCTCAAGTACTTCTTTAATCTCCTCATCTATAGAGGAAATGAAGACCGGAAAGTTAGCCTTATTCTGGCTTCCTGAACCAGGCATTAGATATAAAACATGACATTCGATCCCATTACGCTGGAGACTCTCGCACCGCAGTTTATTTAAAGTCTCCACCCCGCCACTCGGTATATAAAACGTGAATAAAACTTTCATGCACGTGCCTCCTGACTTTTGCGGAGCAATACCGACTCGTTGAAATACGGCTTACTGTTTATAAGATACGCCGATGTGCATTCGCAGGTGACGGTAAACAGACATAGTTCCAAATCCTTTCAGGATAGCTTGTTCTTCGGAAGGTCATGCTAACGACTGTTACGCTGCACACATACAACAATAGAGATGGAGGATGAATTCATGATGCGATCCAAGATCAGCATGTCAGTCTCAGCCGCATTACTTCTAGGCTTGGTGAGTATTACAGGGTGTGGGACGAACACGGCAGGAAAGACTAATGTGCAAACTAATAGTGTCCGGGGGGTAAATGACGGACGTATCGGTGTAAACTCCGTGCGCGGAGGAACAATGGGTACGCATAATATTACAAAAATGGAGGTCAGTCAGGAGCTTGCTGATCGTATTGCTGCTATGCCTGAAGTTCGCACTGCGAACGTAATGCTGGCAGGTAAAAATGCGTATGTCGCTGTAACGTTACATGATACAACTACTGGTCTTCGAGCCAAAGGTACTACATCTTATCGAGCCAAATCGTCTACAGTTCCTCACAATTATGGACCGACTGGAGTAATGTCGGGTACAGGAAGAGTGAAAATAGGACGCGATGGAATGAATGATACAGGGGCCGTAACGAATGGAACGAACGGAACCTTAAGAGGCACTGTGAATACAGTTCCTGGTACAACAAGCACTGGACCTGCAACACTTGGCATGGGTACTCACAGAAATGGAACAACCGGAATGGGAAGTTTGGGAACAGGTACTGGAACGACTGGGACAAGAACCCATACTTATAATAATGGACCTCTGCTGAATAGCAACGGTTCGAAACGTGATGTCAATATGGGGATGGGTATTGGTAACGGAATGGGCCTGGGAACCAGAAATGCAACCGGAACCGGGACAGGAATGACAGATGGTTTAGGGACTGGAATGGGTATTCGCAGTACCACTCCAAACTACACCAATAGTACGCATGGTACGAATTACAGAAGTAATTCGACTCACATGAACAGTACTCATTCGACTCACATGAACAATACAAATAACACTATGAATATGAAAGAAACAGATACAGTAACTAAAGAAATTAAAGCGAAAATCGCTGCTGAAGTTAAAAAACATGATGCAACGATTAAGGATGTATATGTATCAGCAAACCCAGACTTTGTTGAGCGTGTTAACGTTTATGCAGAAGAGGCCCGTGCGGGTCATCCAATCAAGGGTTTTGTGGATGAATTCCGAACGATGGTTGAACGAATTTTCCCAACACGTAATTATTAATCAATAGTTCGATTTTATAAACCAAAAAAAAGCAACAGTCCTCACCTTTGTGGCGAGAATTGTTGCTTTTTTATTATATAACCACCTTATTAAATGGTAATTGGGCGACCGCCAATCCATACGCCTTGCAAATTCAATTCAGCGTCAAGACGCAGGATATCACCACGTTTTCCGGCTTCCAAGGTACCGATGGAACGCTCCATTCCAATGGATATCGCCGGAGTAAGGCTTGCAGCACGTGAGGCTTCTTCTAAGGTGAGCCCTACTTCTTGTACGAGATAACGGAAGCCACGAATCATGGTAAGTGTACTACCCGCCAAAGCGGCAGGGTTATCTTTAAGTGTGGCGATGCCATCTTGAACCAGCACAGGTAAATCACCGATTGTATATTCGCCATCACTAAGACCAGTTGCAGACATGGCATCTGTAATTAATAACAAATTGTTATCTTTTTTTAGATTAGCCACTAGAGAAATCGCTGCAGGATGAACATGTATGCCATCGGCGATGATCTCCGCACGTATGCGTTTATCGAATAGTACAGCACCAGCAGTTCCAGGCTTGCGGTGATGTAGCGGTGTCATTGCATTAAACATATGCACGGCTTGATTTAACCCGGCATCTGCCGCGGCAATAACCTCTTCAAAGGAAGCATCGGTGTGACCGAGAGCAGCGGTAATACCATGCTTACGTAGCCAGAGGATAGCTTCTAGTGCACCTTCGCGTTCCGGAGCCAATGTGACTTGCCGGATCATGCCCGGATAAGCATTCTCCCATTGTTCCAGCCACTCAATATTGGCAAGAACAATATGCTCAGGATTCTGAGCGCCGGACCATTTCGGGCTGATGAACGGTCCTTCCAAATGCATGCCCGCGATTTGTGTGTATGGCATCTCAGTGGCGCGATATGCGTTTATTTCAGCAAATACTTGGTCAATGGCTGGCTTAGAGGCAGTCATAGTCGTAGCCAGCATGGTAGTTGTGCCTTGGGAGCTGTGAAATTTAGTGATGGTATTTAAAGATTCAGCATCACTATACATAAAGTCGTGGCCAGCTCCACCATGTACATGCACATCTACAAATCCAGGGATGAGCAGGTCTTCCGAAGCTTGACCATCAGCTGGCCAGTGCGCGTAAGCCTCTGGAAGCCATGCTGCCTCGCCGGCATAATGAATTTGCTCACCTGATACGGCAATCACGCCATGCTCAATTAATCCTTGGGGAGTCAGAACCTTACCAAACAGTAATTTTCCTGGTTCTTTATTTATTTCAGCCATTTTCCTGCTCCTTCATCTACAAGGACGATTACATTCGGATGGCTCTGCAGTAAAGATGCAGGGCATTGGGTAGTAATCGGACCTTCAACGGCATTCCGGATGGCTTCAGCTTTGCCAGCACCGCGTACTAACAATAGAATCTGGCGAGCTTTGAGAATGCCTCCGATGCCCATGGTTATTGCTTGCCGAGGTACATCGTCCAAAGAGTCGAAGAATCTGGCATTTGCTTCCCGTGTGTCTTCAAGCAAATCAACGACATGGGTTTTGCTGCTCAGATTGGTATCTGGTTCATTGAAACCGATATGACCGTTGCTTCCAATCCCGAGGATCTGCAAGTCAACCGGTCCGTTCTCTTCCAGCATTTTGTCGTATGCGAGGCACTCCGCTTCCATATCTGCTGCATTGCCGTTAGGGATATGTGTCTGTCCTGGATCAATATCAATATGATTGAATAATTGCTCGTTCATGAAACTGCGATAGCTCTGCGGGTGATCAACAGGCAATCCGATATACTCATCCAAATTGAAGGAAGTGGCTTTCGAGAAGCTTACAAGTCCTTTTTGGTGCATTTCAACCAATTTGGCATAAACACCAACTGGGGAACTTCCGGTCGCTAGACCGAGCACCGCTTTTGGATTGCTTTGAAGCAGGCTGGCGATAAGATTCGCACCCGTTTGTACAAAATCTTCATCACTATTGAACTTAAGAATATTCATTAAGATTGACCTCCTCGTTTGTTTCGGTAATGTTGGACATTCAAATAAGATTGCTCCAGTCTAGGAATAAAATCCCCAAAACGGGTGCTGACCATTCCA
Organism: Paenibacillus sp. NPDC101420; assembly: GCF_050277435.1. Classification (NCBI taxonomy): domain Bacteria; kingdom Bacillati; phylum Bacillota; class Bacilli; order Caryophanales; family Paenibacillaceae; genus Paenibacillus; species Paenibacillus sp. NPDC101420. The sequence continues at coordinate 278,918 of NZ_JBNNSE010000005.1, read as the reverse complement.
GTAAACAAAATATCAATGATGTGTAGCTGGGCAATACGTGAAGCCATATCTCCTCGGCGCATTCCTTTTTCCAGAGAAGAGGAGAAGAGTGGAATATCAGCCAGAGTTGCCAAGGTGCTGCTGCCGTAAGAGGTTAGAGCGATGGTGCTTGCTCCGCTGGCTTTGGCACAAGTTAAAGCATCAATGGTCTCTGGGGTTTCTCCGGAATACGATACTGCGAATACGACATCGCCTTCAGATAGCGAAGAGGCAGATGTAATCTGCATATGGGAATCAGCGAAAGCGGTGCAATTCACGCCAATGCGGATCAGCTTCTGATAGAAATCTTGTGCGACAATGGAGGAAGTCGCCATCCCGTAAAGATCCACTCGCCGTGCTTGGCACAATAAATTAACGGCTGCTTGTAATCGTTCCAGATCTAGGAGTGAAGTAGTATCCCGGATGGATGTCAGGTGGTTCGTTTGCATCGCTTCCACAATTACGGAAAGCGGGTTACCTGCAACGATATCCTGATAAGAAGAACCGCCATCCTGAGGCGCTGCATCGCTATGAGCAATTTCAGCCGCCAGCTTTACTTTGAAATCTGGGAAGCCTTTAAAATGTAGAACCTTACAAAAACGTGTGATAGTAGCAGGACTAATACCGCATTGCTCCGCGAGTTCTGTGATGCCCATATGAACGATTTCACCTGGTGATGACAGGATCCGTTCCGCCAGCTTGCGCTCCATTTGAGACAGCTTGGACTTTTCATGCTCAAGTGCATATAAAATTGGGGACATCAATCCACCTCGACTTCTAATGTAACTTTTTAAAATTATTTTTAAAATTACTTCTTCAAATAAGAAAATTATTTTCATACTCAGAATAAAACAAAATCTATTCGGATGCAAGGGGTAAAAATGAATACAAGAAGGATAATATGCGAGAATTATTAGTCTCTCTTCTATATTAAATAAAAACGGCCCACTCACAGAAGACTGCGAGGTGGACCGTTTTTGAACAATACCTGAAACGTGCTATACCGTAGAACGTTCAATAATGCGATACTCAAGCTTACGGTGTACAGGATGACTATCATTATTTTGGATCTGATCATAGATGATCCGAAAAGCTGTAACGCCCATTTCGGGTAACTGGTTATCTATGGTGGTTAGACCTAAAAGTCGTCCGATCGGCTGGTCGTCAAATCCGATGACGGCCAGATCCTCAGGAATACGGATACCGTTCTTCCACGCTTCGATGATTAGACCGGCTGCCACATGATCGCCTGAAATAATTAGGGCATTAGGCCGGTTCTTCATTTTCAGCAGTTGGTGCAGTACACGTCCACCGTCCTCTTCATTCATACAGTTATACATCATCCATTCTTCCTGAAAAGGCTGGCCTGTAGCGCCTAGAAAGTCACTAAAGGCAATTTGCCGGATAGAACTACTGCTGCCATGTTGTCTGCCTTCACAGTAACCTATCTGTTCATACCCCTTATCATGCAAGTACTGCAGGCCGGAGCGAAAAGCGGAATAATGTTCGATATACACAGAAGAGAAGCGGCGTTCACCTCTATCTTGGCAGATGACTATCGGGCCATATGCTGTATATTCATCAATGACTTCTGAGCTCATTCTCGTAGATACAATTACCACGCCGTCAATTTCTTTGTTGCGCAGCATCTCCAGTACCTTGAGTTCTTCTTCATGGCGGTAATCGGTCTGGCACAGAATCAAGCGGTATTGCGCTAGCAACGCTTCTTGGGCTAAGCCTTCAATAATTACAGAAAAATAAAAAATGTTGATATTAGGGATAATAACGGCAATGGCGTGGGTACGGCCGGTAATTAGATGCACGGCATTCATATTACGCGTGTAGTTTAACTTTTCAATCGTATTTAAAACAGCGGTTCGTTTGGTTTCACTTACATAAGGATGATTATTGAGTACTCGCGAGACCGTTGTCACGGAAACACCAGCCATACGGGCGATTTCTTTTATATTAGCCATTCGAGAACAACAGCCTCCCTTTGGTGTTTGTGTGTAGTGTCTAGTCTTTTTATTCTATCATATCGTCCGTAAATTACTTTGCAAATAAAAAGCTTGCTATGGAATCCATTTCATAAATTAGACTGTAGTTGCAAGGGATTACCGGACTAAACCGGCGTAACCTAACGGGCGTGACGGACCGGTACATCTAGTTTCATTTCTAATGTAAAGGTCCGAGGATCGGCTTCATTTAAAATCTACAAAAAACGGCTGTCATCGTTAAAAGATGACAACCGTTTTTTTCTTTGTAGCTATACAGTTTGTGACGCTTTTGGTGCTCTATTGCGTAGCATCTCCCACACAATAAACGCAAGGACAAGCATCTGAGGCACTAAAGTTTCCCAAGTTGGATACATCCCGAGCCAGCTAATAGAAGGTAATCCATCCTGTACATGTGCGGGTAGTTTCCCTGCGACTTGAAGGGAGTGAATGCTCTCTCCAAGAAAGCGAAATACTAAATAGTAAATAAGAAGTGTAGCTGTACGGAAGAAGGCAGCAATCGGCAATTTCGCACTTAAGGCAATAATTGCGTAACCTACAATTGCTAGAATGGCTAGAGCACTACCGATCCCTAGCAGCAATTGAGACACTTTAATGGAAGGGGCCATCCCTACATAAAAAATGGTGGTTTCTGCTCCTTCACGTAAAATCGCAAGCGCTGCTACGGAGGATAAAGACCAGAGATTGCCCTTGGCTAATGCTCCATCCACTTGCCGTCCAACATAGTTGTTCCAATTTGCGGTATTTGATTTACTATGCAGCCAGCGTCCAATGGTAAGCATCATAATGACGGCTACAAGACCTGTGATGCCTTCAATCATCTCGCGCGCTCCACCAGATGCCGCGCGGGAAATGGTATAGGTGAGTAGAACGGCTAATCCGATACTCGCTACAAGTCCTACAGCTGCGCCAGACCAAATCCATTTCTGTGCTTTTGTGTTCCCATCACGTTTCAGGTAGGCAAGAAGGGCAGACAATACGAGAATCGCCTCCAGTCCTTCACGCAGAAGAATTAGCGCAGCATCCCAAGCATTATAGGTTGTCTCTCCAGCCAAAGGAGTCAGCTCAGTGACCATATTATCCATGATCTTTAAGGCTTGATCTAGCTTAGGTGGATTAGAGAGCAGATAGCCAGTGACTGCTGCACTTTCGTTCTCAATATTGGTATATACCGCTGGAGATGCGATCTGTACTTGTCCTTCAGCAGAGGGCCAATCTACGATGAATTGCTCCATGATATTAGCTGCTTCTGCGCTGTTGCCTGCTTTGGCGGTGGAAGAAGCTTTGTTGAGATGGCTGATCAGTCCTTCAATAGATGCTGGTTTACCGGAAGTATCCCCAGCATCTATTGCTTTGCCTTCACTGTAATCAGCAAGCAGCTGATATAAGGCTTCTGCTTCTGATTTCGCCGACTCCTCGCGGAGCGGTTCTGCCTGCAGCGCGATGCGCAACAGGCTGATCTTCGTCTCCAGCAAGCTGTAGACGGCGGAATTGTCGGCCCGGATGTTGCGCTCTGCCGGCTTCCATCCGCTGACGATGTCGCGGTACGCTGCCGCTGCCGCGCTCCAGTCGGCGCTGCGCACCGCATCCCGCGTGCGCTCCGCCGCGGGCAACAGCTTCGCCGCCGTCTCCTGACCGGCGGCTCCTGTGTCACCGCCGTCCGTGCCGGAGGCGGCGGTGACATACGCGTCCACGCTTCTTGCGAGCGTGGACAGTGCCGTTTTGGCGGGCGCACCTTCGCCCGCCGCAAGGGCCGCCGCCGCGTCTGCAAGCGCGGCGTCAACGGCGGCAGCCGGACCGGCAAGTGCCGGGTCCGGCGTGTTCGCGTTCGCGGTGCGCCACAGCGCAGCGAACGCTTCTACATCGGCGGCGGCCGCGTCCCAGCGGCTCTGGCCGGCTTCGACGAGCGCGCTGCCGACAGGCGGCAGCAGCTCGTCGACCGAGCCATCACCCTTCGCCCCCGCCGGGTTAGATAGCATCAGTATACATATGATGCTAAACAGAATCATTACGGCTGCCTTCGATAGCAGCCGTTTATTAAGAGAGTACATCGGGATAATCCCCTTTCAATAATGGACAGGAACATTCGATTGGAAAATTAGAGCTGGCTTAGCCTAAAAGTGCTTCCCCGATGTAGCCGCCTTGGCGAATACCTGGGAAGCAGGCAAATACCGCACTGCCTGTATGCGTCATATATTCGTTTAGCCGATCACTTTTCGAGAGGCGCTGCTGGATCGCAACAAATTGCTTCATTAAATCCCGTTGAAAGCTGATGAATAATAATCCTGCATCGAGTTGACCTGTTGCGATATCTAATCCGCTGGAAATGGAGTAGGAGCGGCGCAGCATTTTGACGGTGCCGTCACCATGCGCTAAGGCAGAATGTGAATCCGGCGGAATGACGGGCTTCCCGGAAGCATCAGCCGCTTTCAGATTCAGATCATCGAATTCATCCTTTGCACCGATAGGTGCTCCGTTATGACGATAACGGCCGAAGGTGGCTTCTTGATCGCTCAGAGAGGAACGGTCCCAGACCTCAATTCGGAAACGTACACGGCGAACTGCCATATAAGTGCCGCCGCTCATCCATGAAGGACCGTCACTGCTGCTGTTCCAGACCACTTCGTTCATTTCTGCTTCGTTCGTAGTATTTGGATTTCCTGTGCCGTCTTTAAAACCTAGAAGATTACGCGGCGTCGCTCCCTTAGGATCTGCTGTTCCTGTGCGCTGGAAGCCCTCCTGTGTCCAGCGGAGTACGGCTGTACCACGGGCGATACGTGCCAGATTTCGGATGGCATGGAAGGCCACCTGCAGATCATCAGCACATGCTTGGACACAAATATCTCCACCACACCACTTAGGATCCAGTTTGTCTCCCGTAAATGCTGGAAGGTCGGCTAATAGGGTTGGACGCTTGGAAGATAAACCGAATCTGTTGTCAAAAAAAGAAGGGCCGACACCAAAGGTAAGCGTACAGCGTGAAGGGTTTAAACCATCCACTTCACCTGTATCGGAAGGTGGGAGATTAGGGTTGTCATTGACGTTGCCAATGAGGCTGCCAGTAGTAAGAGAAGCTGCGGCAGTTGTCCATGCTTGCATTAGCTTTTTTACATCGGATAGCTTCGTTGTGGTCAGATCAAAGGCTGCGAAGTAAATAAAATTTTGCGCAGGGGTTAGAATGCCGGCCTGATGACTCCCGTAAAAAGGAATGGAATCAGCATCGGAGGCTGCTGTTGGCTCAGCTACGGCATTACGCGCAGCCATAATTCCACCAACACCTCCACCACCTAATAATAGACCAAGGCTAGTGGCGCCAGTAAGCCGCAGCATATCGCGGCGGCTTAGTTTTTTATCTAATATAAGATTGCTCTTGGTTTCTCCATTGAGAGGGGCACCCTCTGCATTCACTGGTACACCGGTAGATCTATTTTGCTTATTCATGATGATCACACTCCTAGAATAGTTCCCATGTTGGACAATGGCTCAGCCAAGGCATCCAAATTCTGACTCAACTTACGCACATCTTCTTCCTTCAGCTCTTCATAGGAAACATATCCATCTCCCGATTTGAAAGGAGCAAGCTCAGCTTGCAAGGCTGCAAACCGTTCACCAATCGTTTTTTCCAGCTCAGCATCTTTTTTCGCCAGTTCTGGCTTTAACAGCTCGTATATCTTTTGGGCACCTTCAACATTAGCGACGAAATCGTACAGATCTGTGTGGGAGTAACGTTCTTCCTCACCTGTTACTTTAGAAGAAGAAACCTCATTAAGCAGTTCTACAGCACCAGTAACGAGCAGATTGGCATCGATCTCTACGGTCTCTACTTTCGCACGTAGAAGCTGGGCATCTTTCAATAATTGGTCAGCAACTTCGGTCATATCTTTGGTAGTGTTATCCTGCCAAAGTGCCTTTTCAAGCTTATGGAAGCCGCGCCATTCAGCAGCATCTACGTCATTCTCACGGGCATCAATATTCGGATCCAAATCACCAAGCGCTTCTGCAATCGGCTCAATTCGCTCGTAATACATGCGGGCTGGTGCATAAAGTGCCTTTGCATCCTCAATCTTTGCTTCTTTAACTGCATTCGTGAAATTTTCCGTTTGCTTTACAAATTCATCACATTGCTCGATGACATATGTACGATATTGTTCAACCGCTGATGTAAAGTCGGCAGTAGTTGCTGTAGTAGTATCAGATGTATTTGTTGCCTTGGTACTGTTAGCAGCATTTGCAGAGTTATTATTGCTAGTATTGCTATTACTGTTATTGTTATTGTTGTTACTGGCACACCCGGTAAATAGTATGGAGGCTGCAAGTAGACCTGCAGGCACGGCATATGTGAATTTCATTGAATGAAGCACCCCTTTTTTTATATGTGAATGATAATCGTTATCATTTATGCTGGACTTATCATAAGTCCGTATACATTTACTGTCAATATAAAATTGTGATGTATTTCATAGTTATATTTTGCAAGATAAAAAAACTCCCGGGACTGGGAGTTGAGTTTGTAGAAATATATCTAATTTTGGGGTCCGAAACTCTACTTAAAATGCGAAAAATTTACTGATAACGTCATCTGGGACCGTAACCCTCTTAAGGAGATGATGAATACACTGTTGAAGCGGGCAGTCAACGACCAACAACACAAAACAGCGATTCTCCAATAATGGATGAATCGCTGCTATGTGCTGCATACAGTTTTTATAATTAACCGAGCTGTCTCATTTATAGGAAAAAGCTACTTATTCGACAGCCTCATTCTGTGTCGTCTTTATTTTATTGTTCATTATGGGATTCATGTTCCGTAGTGGGATGATTTTTGAATACTTCTGCGGCTTCCTCAGCAGAAAATTCCGGTTCGAATTTACCAACTAGTGGCAATTTGTTTAATTTCGTAGTTTGTACCTCTGCCTTAGTAGGTTGATTATTTTTCGAGTTGCTCATACTTACACCTCCTTTTAATAAGAAACAACAAGTTGTAGTTTGCCCTGTAAGGAGATGATTCTATCCAAGAGATTTCAAGTTTTGCGGGTGAATGTCCTCACTAAAGCGGTGTAATAAGCTTCGGATGGTTAAGCCCATTTTGTAGTTATGACAGCACCATTAACTTCATCAATACATAATATGTTTTGACTGTATCCCTTTACCTTGTTATACCAAACAAACCCAGGGCAAGGAGGGGTGACACCATTGAAGGGTGTGCTACCAATCTTTAAAAACGTTGATATATAAGGGTTTTATTAGACTGTAATTTGCTTTTTTTACGAATTGGTGCTAATTTGGTGTTAATGAGTTTCTAAATGATCGGAGGCTACCTAATGGGAGCGTATAAAGACAAGAACGTTAAAAAGAATCCTTGGTACTACTCATTTTATACAGGAACAATCACTAATGGTGTGAGGGATCGCGAGAAAACACGGGGGTTTAGGACGAAGAAGGAAGCAGAATCCGCAGAAGCAGAACATAAAACTCAGCTGAAGAATGGCAATTATTTTGAACCCCAAAAAGCTACCTTTGGAGACTTCATTACTGAATGGTGCAAGACAAAAAGAAACATTTCACCTGAGACAAGGGAGATGTATCAGAACAATATACGACTCTACATTAAACCGGCTATAGGTGACATTCCTTTATCTAAGTTAAATTCACAACATATTGATAACTTTATAACATTCATGATTGAAAAAAAGGAGCTTGGTGAAGAAACCGTTAAACGGGCATTCTCCAATGTAAACACTTGTCTAAACGATGCTGTGAAGAAGAAAATCATTAAACATAATCCATGTAAAGTTGTCGACAAGCCAAAGGTAAGTAAAAAAATTAGACCAATTTGGACTCCTGAATTTGCATTTGAATTTATAGAGAAAACTAAAGGGCAAAGTCGTTATTGGATTGCCACATACATGGCTATGATGACGGGAATGCGACCAGGTGAAATTTTCGGATTACGTTGGTCTGATATAGATTTTAATAATAAAACACTAACTATAAAACAAACGGTAACCAAAAAGCGCCGTATTAAAGAAGGTGCAAAAACTACTTCAAGCGTTAGGAATGTTGCTCTTTCCTCAGGCACTATAGAAGTGTTGAAAGAGCAAAGGGCGTTTATTCTTCAAGAGAGGTTATTGTTAGGTTCGGAATATCAAAATAATGATCTGGTAGTGTGTACTTCTTTTGGTGGTCCAGTAACCAGTAGGAGCATTCAACGCATGTGGGATCGGCAATTAAAGAAATACCAAGCACCACATATTACCTTTTATGATCTAAGACACACGCACGTTGCCTTCCTGATTCAACGTAACACTCACACAAAGGTTATTTCAGAAAGATTAGGTCATACATCCGTTGCTTTCACACTGGACACATATGGGCATTTGATGCCAAACATGCAGTCAGATGCAGCTGAAAGTTTAGATCAACTCCAAAGAGATGTTTTAACCACCATAAAGTAACAGCAGAGAGTAAAGAATAATAGAAGGAAAAACAAAGGATTAGGAATGAGCATTAGGTTTTAGACGTGTTATATTAGTAGCATAGGAAATCAAGAAAGAGCAGCACCCGACACAAATCAGTACCTGTTTGACGGCGGTAGGTGGCCATAGCGTAAAGCCTACAGAGAGTCGCATGGGTATCATTTGCGGGACAGCTGTTCTTTTTGCTTCCTATATTATATGTAGTATCATTGATTTAAAAATGATATGGGAGGTTGGAGAGATGGACCTCGAAATAATAAATAAGGCACAGGAACTCTTTGGCGATAGTTACAGCATTGTTGAGGAACGAGCCAATGAGTATGCAAATGCTACCGAGAACAGAATGGTAGATGTGCTCAATGTATTGATAAACATCGCACAACGCAGAGGACCAGAGCTAGTGATAGGCGAAAGCAATGTGCGAGCTTTGATAAATGAAGAGGCGTTACATCAGCTTATTAAATGAATGAATCTAAGATGTCACCATCAGGTGGCTTTTTTATTGTTATAAAAGGAAATCAGGCCACTCACCGGGCTTCGGAAGTACGTAGACAACTGTGCAAATATATTGTCATTTGTCTTTGTTTCATGTAAGCTCTGTGCATTCGAAAGGGGTGACGTTAATGAGGAAATATCATGTGTCATTTATAGTAAAAGGTGAAGCTATAGAGAAAGAGAAAGACGTGTTCATTGATACCAGTTACGGAATCAGTAGCGATCGAATGATACAAATTGAGCTTATGGAACAATTAAATCTAGGTGCAGGAGAATTTGAAATAGTAAGAGCAATAAGAGCTTAGTACTCTAATCGGTGCTTTTTTAAGTTGAATTACAAATAAAGGAATCAGTCGCCTAATGTCGAAGTTTGATGCTAGGAGGTGATGATTATGAGCAAAGTACACACAAAGGTAGTGTTTACGAGTAATGCGCACGAAGTAGAGAGTAAAATTAATGCGGAACTATCCAGTATCCCTGGTGAACACCTGATCGATATAAAATATGCGATTAGTGAATCTGCAGGCAGTAGATTGTTCTCTGCGATAATTATCTACACTAAATAATTTTGTAGAGTCTTTGGAAGTTCATAGAATTACATAAGGCCATCCATAAGCTGGGCGGCTTTTTCTATGTCCAGATAGGAAAGGATACAAGTTTGCACATAATCTAAACCCAAAAAGCTGCAGAGTTGACGGTGAAGTAAGGTATATGGGTATGAGTCACATAAATAGGTCTCTTTTGCATATAGAAGGATTTATCTTCCAAACGTCGAATTATGGCGGTAGGAGGTGCTTTATGGCACAGTTAAACAATGACGAACTTTTAAAATGGAAAAAAGAAATTGAGGCTGAATTAGCGGACTCGACTGAGATTGATGCCCTGCAAGAAGAAATCAATAAACTGTTCACCCGTCTCCAGGTCGTTAGCAGAGTGGAAATGAGACTGATCGGAACACCTGAACATTCTGATTTCATGGAATCATTTGTACAACCGATACAACGAGCATTCAATGAAAAGAATGCAGAACTTTCAAGAATTCAAAAAGAGCAATGGCAGCGCCAAATAATGCTGGAAAATATTAATGAGGAAATCAGCATAATGCTACAAAGATAAGGCATCCTAACAGGTGCTTTTCTTTTAGTTGAGTTACAAATAAAGGAATCAGTCACCTAGTGTCGAAATTTGATGCTGGGAGGTGAGTGTTTTGGCAGCAGAGAAAACATATCGTGGTTGGAATATCCAATATAAACGCGTTCGAGGAACATGGGAAGCAACTGCAACAAATGGAGCTTTCTGTGAAAATGCTTATGGCGATGACGAGGAAGACGTGTACATTAAGGTGACCTCAAAAGTTGATGTTCAAGAAGACTTCTCTAAAGGAAATATATAAGCACCCTAGTCGGTGCTTTTTCTATGCCTGCACCTATAAATACATATACACAATATACATACATCATGAATGCTCTTGGGGGAGAGTTGTCCACCACTAAGCATATACATCCTTGGTGGAGAGTTCTCCACCACCGTGGGGTATGATTCTCCACCATTAGTGGGGGAGAGTTCTCCCCCTAAGATAACTAAAAGAAACATTAAAGAAAGTAATATATAAAGATATATAAGAGACACATATTCTTATGGATATACAACCTCATAAAAACATGTATAAAGGCTGCTCATAAAAGAGTGGCCTTTTTGTATTTCAAAGAAAGGGTGAGATCAATGAGTGCTGAGAGAAATAATAAGGCAATGCCAGCCATTTGTAACGAAGGTTGTAATAAACAGTTCGAGGTGAAAGGCTTCCAGACAGCAAGACTACCAGGAGCCATAGAGAAGACGTACTTCATCTGCCCACATTGCAAGCATGAGTACGTTGCTTACTATACTGACTTGGAAGTAAGAGAGCTACAGGCAAAGATCAGACGGGTACAGACTAAGCTTCAGAACCCAAGAGTTGATCAAGCTACAACACTAAAGCAGGTCAAAGATATTCAAGCCCAGATCAAGGCAGGAATGGACAAGGTGAGAGCAAAGGTTGAGGGAGGGTGATAATGTGCCCCGCAAACTTAAGCGACCCTGCTCCTATCCACGCTGCCCTGAACTGATAGAGTCTGGCACTTACTGCACCAAGCATACGAAGCTCAGAGAGCAGCAGAGAGGCACATCATACCAGCGTGGTTATGATCATAAGTGGAGACTCGCTCGCATTAGATATCTTCGACATAACCCAACGTGTGTTCACTGCGAAGAGCAGGGTGAGGATACAGCAGCTACAGTAGTCGATCACATCATTCCGCATAAGGGAGATATGAGGCTGTTCTGGGATATAAAGAACTGGCAGCCACTGTGTGCATCATGCCATGGTACCAAAACAGCGAAGGAGGATGGAGGGTTTGGTAACTGAAATTAATAGATGGATACAGGAACAAATGATAGTGATAGTGGAAACGCCGCCATAGACATACCTGAACGCCTCACAGACAACTTATATATGAAAGTTGATACTAGTAGAGGTTTGGTAGTTAATGCGCTATAAACGTCCTTTAAATCGATTAGGAGAGGCGTTATGGAAATAGAATGAATTGAATCATCTGAAAATAGGCGGTATTAATATGACGCTAACTAAAAGTAGGTAGGGGGGTCAAAATCCTTTGGACATTTTGAATTGGAGACCGTGCGCCAGTCTTGTGTTTGAAATTTAGGTTTTTTGAATCTGGGCCTTTGGCTTAGGCCCTTGGAGTAAATGGAAGGTGGTGATAGAGATGGCGGGGAGAAATAGTATGCCAGCTGCTGCGCACATTGCCAGCGGGAATAAGTCGATGCTCTCTAAGGCGGAACTCGAAGCACGCCAAGCGGCGGAAGATGCGATTAAACCCGCCAGTGATAACATCGTGCGTCCGACTTGGTTGGACCCGATTGGACGAAAAATGTGGGAAGACATAAATAAAGAGTTAACAGTGACTGGGCTAATTACAAACGTCGATGTTTATGCACTGGCTATCGCCTGTGATGCTTATAGTAAATATGTCAAAGCCTCAAAGAGTATCAAAAAAGATGGTCTTGTATTGGAGTATAAAAACTCTATCGGAGCAGTTAATAAGGTTGCTAATCCTAACGTGGCTATTGCCCAAAAGTATGCTAATCAGTTTAAATCTTTTTGTTCCGAGTTCGGCTTATCACCTGCAGCCCGCGCACGATTATCCAAACCGAAAGACGATATAGAGGATGACGAGGATGACGATCTCGATTAATACGATCCACCCGACAACCCTTTATGCGCTGGATGTGGTAAGCGAAAAAATCATTGCAGGTAAGTATGTAAAACTGGCTTCTAAACGACATATGAATGACCTTAATCGTGTTGGTTCAGCTGATTTTCCATACGTATTTGATGAGAACAAAGCGAACAAAGTATTCAATTTTGCGGAGAAATATTGTAAGCACATTGAGGATGGTCACACGGTTAAGAAAGGCGATCCTATAACATTAGATCCATTCCTGCAATTTATTATCGGCAGTGTGTTCGGTTGGGTGCATAAAGATACCGGCTATAGGCGATTCCGCAAAGCTTATGAACAAGTTGGTCGTAAAAAACTCAAAGTCCACTACATTATCGGTTGTGGGCTTATATATGTTGGCTGCTGACGGAGAAGGCGGCCCTCAGGTGTACACTGCGGGAACTATGCGAGACCAGGCGAAGATTGTTTATGATGCTTCTGTAGCTATGGTTGATCAAAGCAAGACGCTTAAGGGTAAACTCAAAGTTCGCAGGAACACTATGTTTCATAAAACAAATGGTGGAAAAATGCTTCCACTCTCCCGAGAAACCAAGAAAATGGATGGATTCAACCCGAGCTGTGGGATTGTCGATGAGTATCACGCTCATCCTACCAGCGACATGTATGATGTCCTGATGTCCGGTATGGCGATGCGGAATCAACCGCTGATGTTTATCATCTCTACAGCTGGGTTTAACTTAGCTGGTCCCTGCTATGCCGAGTATTTGTACTGTAAAAAGATACTGGATGGGGAGTTTGAGAACGATGAGTATTTCGTTTATATCGCTGAGATGGACAAGGGCGATGACATCAACGATGAATCAAACTGGATAAAGGTTAACCCCTTGCTCGCCCAAACAGAGGCGGGCATTAAATTTTTAAGGGGAGAGTTGAAGATTGCTCAGGAGGTGCCGGAGAAGCGTCGGGGAGTTTTTACGAAGAACTTTAATATCTGGTATGACCAAAAGGATAACGGATTTATTTCAATGGAGCGCTGGGGAGAATGTGGCGTTTCAGAAAAGAACCCTATGCCGGATACTCGCGGAATGGAGGTCTTTGTAGGCGTCGATTTATCCAAGAAGATCGACTTAACCAGCCTCGCATTTGAAATCAAGCTGCCTGATGGTCGTTATGTGCTTTATTCTCACTCGTTCTTACCGCAGGAAACACTGGATGCAAAACGTCAGACAGATAAAGTTCCATATGACTTATGGGTGGATCAAGGGTGGATTACTGTTACCACTGGCGGAGTGACAGATTACAAGTTCGTTCAGGCTTATATCCTTAAACGAGCTGCCGATATGGGGTGGATCATCAAAGAGGTATGTTTCGACCCATATAACTCTACTCAATTTGCAGTGGATCTAGGCGAAGAGGGCTATACCTGTATTGAGATCAGGCAAGGGGTTCAAACGTTGTCCGGGCCTACAAAGGACTTCCGGGATAACGTAGTCGCCCGTAAAATCATTCATGAAAATGATCCGGTATTGCGGTGGGCTTTATCAAATGCTGTAATCCGGCAGGATCATAATGAAAACATAATGCTCGATAAAGATAAATCTACTGAACGCATCGATCCGGCTGCTGCGGCCATTGACGCCCATGTTCGGGCAATGATAAATGAGGTTGATAAGAAATCAGTTTACGAGAAAAGGGGGCCACGCTCACTGTGAAAAAACCAAAAATTCGAGAGGATACTGTCCAGGAGGCTTGCTTGATCACGGGATTTTTGTCATGCTGTGCTGGCATATGGATGGTCTTTCCACCAGCTGCACTCATCATAGGCGGATCGCTTCTGATATGGGCTGGATACCCTTCGAAAAAGCAAGGGAGGGGTAGCTGATGGGGTTTCTTACAAATATACTCGCTGAAAAAGGGTACTCTATTGAGGACTTTACAAACGACATTCGCAAGAGGCTTTATGGCGGACAATCAACTTCAGGAGAGAGTGTTTCTGAAGCACAGGCGATGAAGTTTATTACGGTATTCAGCTGTGTGAGAGTTCTCGCTGAAGGTGTTGGGACACTGCCGTTATTCGTCTATAAGAAGCGTCTTGAAGGCGGAAAGGACAAAGCAGACGATCATCCGGTGTTTGGATTGCTCCATGATCGCCCAAATAGCGAAATGACCTCACAAAGCTGGCGAGAAGCGCAGGTAGGGCAGCTAGCTACAGCTGGGAATTGTTATTCAGCTCTGTCAGTAAATCGGCGCGGTCAGATAGCAGACATCTATCCGATTCCATGGAATGAGTGCTACCCACAGCGCAATCTTATCACCAAAGAAATTGAGTATCAGGTTGCAGGCGATGGTATTTATCCAACAGAGCGCATCTTTCACGTACCGGGATTCGGTTTCGATGGAATAGTGGGATATTCACCAATCCGCATGGCTGCAGAAGCAATCGGCATGGGTATGGCGGCATCAGAGTTCAATTCCCACTTTTATAAAAACGGAATGAATGTCGGTGGAGTTCTGGAGCATCCGCAGGCATTGAGTGAGTTGGCTTATGGCCGACTGCAGGAGTGGATTACTGAGAAAGGCGTTGGACTAGGTAACTCATGGAAGCCTCTAATTTTGGAGGAAGGAATGAAGTTCTCGCGTATACCGATGCCGTTTGTAGATGCTCAGTTCATAGAGACTCGTAAACTTAACCGTGATGAGATATGCGGTTTATTCCGAGTTCCGCCGCACATGATCGCCAACCTGGAGCGCTCCACGAACAACAACATAGAGCATCAGGGTATCGAATTCGTTATGCACACACTCATGCCGTACCTGACACGGATTGAGCAGACAGCCAACTGGAAACTATTCACACCTTCGGAACGGGCGGCAGGATATTACGTGAAATTCAACGTGGACGGGCTCCTGAGAGGCGATTACAAGAGCCGTCAAGAAGGTCTGGCAATCCAGCGGCAAAACGGAATCATTAATGGAGACGCTTGGAATGAAATTGAAGACCGTAACCCGGCACCGGACGGTAGTGGGCAACCTTATCTAGTTAACGGCAATATGATTACAGTTTCTAGGGCGGCAAATGCTCAATCATCACCGGAAGGGGGTGATACAACAAAATGACGATAACCAAATATATAAGAGCTGAGACCAAAACGACCGCCAAGGAGCGGAATAAGTTTTGGTCTTTTCGTGCTGCTGGACAGGGAAAAGGGGAGCTACAGCTTTACGGGATAATCGAGTCGGAAACCTGGTGGGGTGACGAGATTACGCCACAAACTTTTAAGAGCGAGATGGATTCCCTTGGCGATATTTCAGAGCTGAACGTTTATATCAACAGCGATGGAGGCGATGTATTCGCGGGCCAAGCCATTCATAGCATGCTGAAGCGACACAAGGCCCATGTGAATGTGTATATCGACGGCATTGCCGCCAGTATCGCCTCAGTGATCGCTATGGCCGGGGACACAGTGTATATGCCTCGAAACTCCATGATGATGATTCATAGCCCATGGACCATCGCAATGGGGAATGCAACAGATTTCCGGAAGATGGCCGATGATTTGGATGCTGCTAGAGAAAGTATGATAGCTGCTTATCAAGACAAATCGGGTGTAGAACGGGACGAGTTGGTCGCGCTTCTTGAAGCTGAGACGTGGCTTTCCGCCGAGCGTGCTATCGAACTTGGTTTTGCTGATGAGATTGAGCAGACAAAGCAAATTGCCGCAGCTGTCCGCAACGGGGCTTTAACTATCAACGGACAGATAATGGATCTGAAGCAGTACAAGAACGCCCCTAAGCTGGTCGCCGTTACCGCACCGGAGCCAAGCATCACACTAGAAGTTGTTGAGGAGACGGAAGAATCAGAAACAGTACCACCAGCAAATGGAAAAGGCGAGAAAACGCCTCGGACACCGCTGGCTTTATATGAACGAATGACTAAATCACATGAAAATAGGAGGCTTTAACTCTATGAAAAATAAGAACAATAAATTATCGATGAACTTGCAACTTTTTGCTGAAGCAGGAGCGCCAACATTACAGGAAATGCTGCAAGAACGTGCAGGATTAATCACGCAACAACGTGCATTGCTTGATAAAGCCAAAACAGAGAAACGCGACTTTACCGAGACAGAAGAAGCTGAATTTAATGGCTTTGAGGCAAAAATTGTTGCTCTGGATAATCAAGTTGTGCGTGAGGAAGCGGTGGCTGCCCGTGAGAGTCAACTCGATGAGGCAGTCGCGCCATATCGTCCATCAGCGGCTGCATTGGGTGGTAACCCAGTTCAGAAAGAAAAGAAGGATGATGGTGGATTCACCAATTTCGGAGAGTTCGTAAGCTCAATTCGTTTCGGCGACCAGAAAAACCGTCACCTAGCTCTTGCAACAAATGAGGGACAAGGCGGTGGTCGTGCAGTTCCTGAAGCTTTTGCATCACAACTCCTTGGATTTAGAAACGAATGGACTCTTGGTGGAGCGGGTGGTGCGAACCAGTTCCTCCCTACCCAATTTATGCCGGATAACATCCTACAACTGAATCCACAGGCCGCAATTGTTCGCCCTCGTGCCACGGTTATTCCTGCAGGCGATCCGCCTGATTCCAAGATCACTATTCCGGCGCTGGATCAAGGATCGAACGGTGTTTATGCCGGAGTTGAAGTTGACTGGATTGAGGAAGGTAGCGCAAAGCCCGAAACTGACGCGAAGATGAAAGAAATCTCCCTTGAACCGCATGAGGTTGCAGCTACTACCGTTGTGACTGATAAGTTGTTGCGTAACTGGAAAGCTGCTGACACCTTTATTCGGAATCTGCTTTCCCGGGCTATGTTGGCTGCTGAGGATGTGGCCTTCCTAACTGGTAACGGTACAGGTAAGCCATTGGGTGTACTGAACGCTACTGGAGCCTTGACAGTAAAACGCAAGACAGCTAATGAAATTACCTATTTTGATGTAGTTAGCATGCTCGCCAGTTTGTTACCTGAATCTGTAGGTAGTGCGGTGTTTGTGGCCCATCAATCCACTCTGGTCCAACTCATGACTATGACTGACCCTTCCGGTCGCTACATCTTCATTCAAGGAGATGCAACAAAAGGTATTCCATCAACATTGGCGGGCATTCCTATCCGATTCACTGGACGCACCAAGCCACTCGGTACTAAAGGCGATCTGCAATTGGTTGATTTCTACTACTACCTAATCAAAGATGGGTCTGGTCCATTTATCGACGCTTCTGAGCATGTCCTTTTCCGTTCAAACAAAACGGTAATCAAAGCATTCTGGAACGTTGACGGTAAGCCTTGGGTAATTTCTCCGTTGACTCTGGAAGATGGAGTTACTAAGGTCAGTCCTTATGTCTTACTGGATGTCCCTACAGCCTAATATGAGCCCTTCGGGGCTCATTCCATATTGAAGGGAGATGAAAACTAGTGGCAAATAAAACATTTCAGGTAATAGCGAACTTTATGGATATCGAGACTGGCGAGGAAGTTCAAATCGGGTCTCTCATAGAGGCTGCTGAGGATAGGGAAGCGGCACTCCGAACTGCAAAAGTAATCGGCAAGGAGGCAACAAAAGCGCAGATTGATGCCGCCAAGAAGGCGAGGGATGCAGATGCTAAGGCAGATAACGGAGCCGATGGAGGAACCGGTGACGCTGGCTGAGACAAAGAGGCATCTAAGGCTTGAAGTAGATGAGACCGACGAGGATAGCGACATTTTGGACCTGATTGCAGATGCTCGGGAATACGCAGAAGGAAGACAGAGGAAAAAGCTGGCCGTCAGAAGCTTTGCACTTACGGCTGCAGCAGAAAGATCGTTTATTCTTCCTCCGCCTTGCAAAAAGATTATTTCAGTTGTTGTAACCGATAAGGACGGTCAAGCAAAAGCGATTGATGAAGGTAATTATCACCTTTACTCTGATGATTTTAAAGCCGTTTTAGTGTTGGGCAATTCCTATAAGTATCCTTCTCTAAATTCTGATAACAGATATCCTGTGCAGATAGAATTTAGCTCTGGGATGCTGCCTCTTGAAGTGCCAAGGAAGACAAAACGTGCAATTAAATTATTAATCGGGCATTGGTACGAAACCCGGGAAGCAACGACTGAGAAGAAGCGGGAGAAGCCGCCTTTTGCAGTGGATGCTCTACTGGAAATGGATAGGACGTGGTGATATGGAAGCTGGTAAGTTGAATAAACGTGTCTCCATTCTACGTCCGCCAAATGAAGATGAAACAGACGATTATGGACAGCCTCTGGACGATTGGCCGGAGGTTTGTAAGGCGTGGGCTGGCATACAGCCATTAAGAGGTCAAGATCGCGCTACGGCAGCTCAGGTTACCTCAGAAGTAACCACGCGCATTCGCATCCGATACCGTCAAGGAGTTGACCGCACGATGATCGTTAAATACAAAGATTTAGAGTTTGAGATCCTGTATATTATCTATCCCGAGTTCAATCGGCGTGAGTTACAACTGATGTGTAAGGAGCGTCAATAATGGCACGCAGGAATTCAAGGTCCAATATTCGGGTGGATGGTGCGGATGAAATAATCCGGCAACTTAAGCGAGCTAATGCTGAAATCACAAAAGAAATTCGGGACCTTATATCAAAGGCTGCTGAAATTGTCTTTCGAGAGGCAGATGCGAGAGCGCCTATCGGGAAGACTGGAAAGACTCGTTTCTCGCTTGAAATGAATATCGGGATTTCGAAAAAAGGTAACTATTACGCAAATGTATCTGTAGGGGCACGCAATGGAGATATCTCAGCGTCAGCCCCTTTTTACGTTACCTTTTACGAATACGGATCGTCCCATCAGCCTCCACGTCCATTCATGCGTCCGGCAATGGACAAGAGTCGTGCTAGGGTCCGAAAGCTCCTAATAGAGGGCGTTAAGGCTGTGGTTGAGAGAGTAGGTGCCTAATGGCGATAGAAACAAAATTGAGAGATTACTTGCTGTCCATTAAAGAGATTCAGTCGGTTGTAGGCAATCGAATTCATCCTGGTTGGCTGCCTGAGAAACCGACTTATCCGGCCATAGCTTATCTGCAAATATCAGGGGTGGCTCATCATAACATTGCTGTTGCCTACCCTCGATTTCAGTTCTCTGTGTTCTCAACTAAATATGGTGAGGCAAAGGAACTGGCAGAGGAGATACGTGGAGCCCTACAGCGTTATAAGGGAGACATGGGCGGTATTCGAGTCTTGCAAGGCGTATGGGAAGGCAGCAGGGACATGTACGAGAGTGACACTAAGCTATATCATATCGCAACAGATTTCAAAATCATTTACAGGGAGGAATAACAAATATGGGACGTAATATGACGACAGTGCAAGCAGGGAATACTATCCGGTTTGGCTCTGCAAAATTCGAGGTTGGACCTGACATTAACAGTCTTATTGACCTCGGAGCGATGAACAGTATCGTTTTCGAGGAAACATGGGATGAAATGACTGTGACTAGTGATAATGCCGGGGTAATCAAAACAGGAATGAGCAATCACGTCGCTGGCATTGAGGGGGATTTGATGGAAATCAATCTTGCTACTCTGGCTACAATCCGTGGCGGTATCGATAAGATTGAGGACATTGCCGGTACACCGAAAACTATAACCAATGAAGCAGTGACCCTATTGGGACAAACACAGAAGCGCCTCTTGAATAAGAATGGAGCTGGGACAGTTGTTACGGCAGTCACTGTAAAGAAGGGTGCAACCACATTGGTAGCCGGAACAGACTATATCTTAGCCGTAGATAGCGCGGGCTTCACTGTCATTGCTAGGGTTGAGGGTGGCGGTATTGCCTCTGGAGATGCCGTGACAGTTAACTATACCTATACTCCTCTATCAGCAAAACGATTTCTTTCTGGAGGCATTGGTACCTTCAAGCCGCGTGTTGCTCGGATTACCAACTATGATGACGCAGGAAAAAGATTTCAAATTACCATTTACAAAGCGACACCAGAAAGTGGTTTGAATATCACATTCCCTGAAGCAGATGCTGAGGATCCTGCGATGACAACAATCCGCATGAACGGTACCTTAGATGCGAACCGCGCTGTTGGCGAACAACTTTTCGAAATCTACGATGAACAGGGAGTGTAATAGAAATGTCAAAACAACCAACGATTCTCGATCTGGATAAAGTCGTCCCTGCTGAACGCATCGTTATTCTGAGTGGGAAAAAGATTGACGTATCTCGTATTCCTTCCCGAGTAACTCTGGATATCGCAAAAGATCAAGACAAACTAAAGAATGGCGGGGACGATAGCTTTTCCGCCGTTCTCAAACAAATCATTTGTATCTGTAAGCCATCTTTCCCCGAAATTACAGAGGAATGGATTGCTGACAATACAGATTTTGAGCAATTAATGCAATTGATAGAGTTCGTCTTAGCTCCACTGAAAGAGAGAGCAGGCGCTGAACCGGGAAAAAACGAGGGGAGCCCCAGCCTATAGAGCTGGGGCGTATTTTTGCGCGAATGGGCGCAATGTACTCCTGGGCAACACCTGAATATATGCTGGATCACATGTCCTTTCCCCAGATCATGATGTACTACGATTATGGAATGGAACATGAAGAGAATAAATCGAACATCTTGGTCGGCCGCATTGCAATAGGATTAATGGGAGCGAAAGAGCCTAAGAAAAAGAAGGTCAGAGATGACGGTGTAACGCCTGATAAAGAGGCGTTTTACAAGCAATACGGCGATAAAATAAAAACTACTAGAGACACCTAGGTCAACTGATGTTTGTTGTATAATTATTGAGGGGGATAGGTTAGGACTGATCATCTTAACTGAAAAGAATGCTTGCCTTAGTGTTCTTCCCTTCACAAACAAACTCAAGGTAAACACTGGGAGGCGGGTGTTTATATGCAAGAAATGAAGAAGTGCAAGAAATGTGGAGTAGAGAAGCCGGACAACAAAGAACACTTCGTTATAAAAAAGGCGAAGCTCAAAGAGTATATAACTAGCCAATGCAAGGAATGTCAACGGTTATACAATAGGAAATACCGAACTGAAAATAAAAATGATATTTTTGAGCAGAGGAAGAATTATCGGAAAAATAATTCTGTGGTTATTTCGGAACGCAAAGGTAAGTACTACGTTGCGAACAAATCGAGAATTATAGAGAAAAGTAAACTATATTACAAAGAGAATTCAGCATCTATTTTAGTGAGATCAAGACTCTATTGTAAGGAATACAAGTCAAAAAATAAGGATGTAATCGTCAGACAAAGACAGCGCAGAAAATCCTTGAAAAGACAACTTCCGGCCACACTGAACATTAAACAATGGAGAAGTGCCCTAGAATATTTTGATTATAAATGCTGCTATTGCGGACAGAAAAGTCCATTAACCCAAGATCATTTTATTCCCCTCTCTAAAGGTGGGGAATACACAAGAAATAATATTATACCTGCATGCGGAATATGTAACAGTTCAAAGGGGAGTAAAGATTTTTTCGAATGGTACCAGGATCAAACATTCTATAGTAAGGAAAGAGAAATTTTGATCCTTAGTTGTTTGAATCAACCAAATAGATTTCAAGAACTAGCACTCCTCTAAAGGGTGCTTTTTTTCGTACTAACACAATAACGCACAAAAAACACCCTGAAACTGGTGTTTTTTGTTGCAGAAAGGAGACTATACATGAGTTTACTTGGCAATCTAGTCATTAACATCTTGGGGAATAACACTGGCTTGGATGATGCGATGAAGCAGGCACAGAAGTCTGTTGATAAGTTTGGAAAGGGCATGGCTGATGTAGGTAAGTCTTTGACGTCACTCGTGACGGTTCCCCTCGTCGCGGTCGGTGGTGCCTCACTTAAAGTGGCTTCTGATTTCGAATCCGCCTTTGCTGGTGTGAGAAAGACTGTTGATGCTACCGAGGCTCAGTTCACTCAATTGCGTGATGGAATCAGGAACATGGCGAAAGAGATGCCGCAGTCTGCATCTGACATAGCTAGAGTAGCCGAAGCAGCTGGACAGTTGGGTATCAAAACTAGCTCGATCCTAGGCTTTACTAAGACGATGGTTGACTTAGGCGTTGCCACTAATATGACGAGCGATGAGGCCGCTAGTGCTTTGGCACGACTGGCGAACATCACTAAGATGCCGCAAGACCAATTTGACCGACTGGGCAGCTCAATTGTTGCGCTAGGCAATAACTTTGCTACTACAGAATCTGAGATCACGGATATGGCTTTACGGCTTGCTGGGGCTGGCTCACAAGTCGGCATGTCTGAGGCTGATATTTTAGGTTTAGCGGCCGCTCTATCATCCGTAGGTATCGAAGCGGAGATGGGGGGTTCTGCAATCTCTCGTGTTATGGTCAATATGCAAGTTGCTGCATCTTCTGGTATGGGGAAGGTACAAAAGCTGTCTGAACAAACCGGAATGTCACTGCGTGAGTTGCAGTTATTGGCAGCAAACAACGGGAAGGACTTTAAGGCTCTAGCTGATGCTCTCGGTATGACGCAGGGAGAAATGAAGAACATCGTTGACGCTGGAGTTGATTTACAAAATTTTTCAAAGATTGCCGGAATGACATCAGAACAGTTTAAACAGGCATTCCAAGATGATGCGGTTGGGGCTTTGGGAGCTTTTATTGACGGTCTTGGCAACGCTGAAGCGTCTGGAACCTCAGCTATAAATATGCTGGAGGAAATGGGAATATCAGAAATCAGACTGCGGGACAGCTTACTACGTGCAGGTAATGCCAGTGAGTTGTTCGCAGGGGCTATTGATGTTTCGAACAAAGCTTGGGATGACAATACCGCACTAACAAATGAAGCCACTGAGCGCTATAAGACTTTTGCCAGCCAAATGACGATACTTAAAAACAAACTGAACGATATTGCTATAACGATTGGTGATGCCATTATGCCTGTCGTCTTAGATGCAGTTAACTCTATGCAACCATTGATTGATAAAATCACAAACGTTGCAGAGAAATTCGGGTCACTCAGTCCATCATCTCAGAAAATGATTATCACGATAGCAGGAATTGCTGCTGCAATCGGTCCTTTGCTTGTTATCTTAGGACATGTTGTTAGTTCGGTATCCGCACTAATGCCAGTATTCGCAGCACTAACAGGTCCTGTTGGGCTCATAATCGCAGGGGTCGCAGGTTTGGTAGCCGGGCTCACATATCTATACAATACAAACGAAACCGTGCGAAATGCTATAAATTCTGCATGGGAGTCTATAAAAAGTGTAGCCCTTTCTGTATGGGGAGTAATTAGTGAATTCATCATGGGTCAAGTAGATAAGATAAAAAAATTCTGGGAAGAGAACGGTACGCAGATTTTACAGGCAGTGACAAACGCATTTAATGGAATAAAGAAAGTTATAGAATTTATCATGCCAGCTATCAAGTTCATCATCGACATGGTATGGACAGCCATTAAGAACATTATCAGCGGCGCTTTAGACATGATCATGGGTCTTATTAAAATCTTTACAGGGCTCTTTACAGGAGACTGGAGCAAGATGTGGGAAGGCATTAAGCAACTGCTCGGTGGTGCGATTGATTTCGTTATGGGCTTGATGACGTTAAACTTCCTCGGTGGTCTGAAAACACTGTTTACTAACCTGTTAAAGTCCGGTGTCGGTTTAATGAAAAGCATGGGCGAAGGTATAGTGAATGCGTTCAAGGGATTACAGTCATCTGCAACTGGTCTAATATCTAAAATGGTCAGCGGTGTTATCAATTTCTTCAAGAATATGTTCACTGAAGGTATTGGGATTTTTACTAGACTCCGGACGCTGGGTGCATCTATTTGGGAGTCATTATCCCAATCGGTCGTTGGAGTAGCAAAGGGTATATGGAATAGCATAACTACCAACTTTCAAGGAATGCTCAGTAGTGTTAAAAATATCTTCGGCACGATTCAAGGATCCATTGAGAGTATATGGGGCAAGGTCATGTCTTTCTTCAAAGGTATAGACCTCTCGAAAATCGGTAAACAGATCATGCAGGGACTCGTAAATGGTATTGGAAGTATGGCGAGTGCTGCGGTTGATAAAACCAAAGAAGTAGCCTCTAAGATCAGTGATTCGATCAAGAATTTCTTTGGTATTCATTCGCCTTCCCGTCTGACAACCGGCTACGGGGAAAACATATCCGAGGGACTAGCCGTAGGTATAAATAACTCTAAAGGCAAGGCAAAATCTGCGATTGAACAGTTGACTGGAGAAGCTGGAGCAGCTGCTGCCAAAGGTGCGGAGAAAGCTTCTGAAAAAGCACAAAAGGCTGCTGCTGCAGCTGCAACGAAAGCTCAGAAAGCAGCAGCTGCGGCCGCGACTAAAGCAGCGACGGAAGCAAACAAAGCATTCAATGCCGCCTTAGATACGGCCCAGTATAAATTCAAGATGGGCGAGATTGATGAAGCGGCTTATATTGCGTCACTCGAAAAGGTTAAGGCTGCATACGCCAAAACTAGCGCCCAAATTCAGACGATCAATCTGGAAATCAAAAAAGCCAATGAACAGATTTCCAAGGATGCTGCTGCTGAGGCTAAAAAGCAGTTTGAAGCCTCAAAGACGTACATCGAGGCTAAGAAACAGGCTAATGAGATATCTCTTCAGCAGGAACTCGTGGCATGGGAGAAACTTCAAACTCGCTATAAGGTCGGTACCACTGAGCGTATTGCTATTGATAAGCAGGTCAATAAGATCCGGACTGATCTTGCCAAAGAAGCAGCGGCTGAAGCAAAGAAGCTGTATGACGAGCAAGTTAAATCAATTGAAACGCTCAATACTGCTGCTGTATCTGCACTAAAAGCTCGTTACGCGAAAGAGGAGAAGGTCGCTACAGACGCTTTGCAAAAGCGTGTTGACCAGCACAAGGCGGCATCAGATGCTATTATCGCTGGATATGACGCTGAGTACCAAGCAATGATCAAGACGCTTGATGCTCAGACTCAGGCACAGTTGCTAGGCTTGCAAGATCAAATCGACAGCATCGAGGGCTTGACTAAAGCCGAGGACAAAGCAGCTGAAGAGGCAGCATATCAGAAAAAACTAGCTGATAAACAAAAGGAATTGGCTGACGCCGACACTGCTGAATCAAGAGCGAAGATACAAGAAGAACTTAACGACATGCTTGCCGAGCGGGAGCGGAAACACCTGCTTGAGCAACGACAAGCACAAATCGATGATCTCAAAAGTGAAATGAGCCGTATCAAGACTCAAGCCGAACAGAAGGCTGAAATCTTAAAGCAAGAATACGAAACCAAGAAGAGCAACGAAGAGAAGAAGAATCAGGCGACTATCGACGGACTAACTAAGGAAATGGATGCTACTAAGACCCATTTTACTACACTGAACTCTGAGGAGGCTCTACAAGCTGAGGTAAGACGTCTTATGCTTGACAGTAATAACAAAGAGCTAATAGACCTACTTACCGAGTACAACCCTAGATGGCAGGACGCAGGGCAATCATTTGGGGAAGCGTTGCTTAGTGGTCTTAACAGTACCAAGAACAGCATCAAGGCAGCAGTGGATGATATCCTCGCTATGGTAGGTAAAACAGCCAAAGCGGCAACCACATCTCCGGATATGTCTAATGAGATTGGCTATCTGAATAGCCTGCTTGCTAATGGCACCGCCGCACAAAAGAAATGGGCGGAAGCTCAAGCCAAAGAGTACGGTCTACAAATCGTCAATGGCGTGATCAAAGGTATGCAGTCAGGCACTACTGCAATTAACAACGCTGCGTCTGCAACAGCTCAAGCGGCAACAGATGGCATAAAGGACACGTTAAAGATCAAATCTCCAAGCCGAGTGATGATTGCGATAGGGGAGTTTATTGGAAAGGGCTTGGCTCTAGGGATGGAACGCCAAATGTCTGCTGTTGAAGACGCAGCGCAGGACATGGCAGATGCCGCAGCTATGGATCTAAGCTCGCCAAGCTTGAGCACAATTGACAGTCGGATCCAGCCGTTAGCTAATGACGCTAGGGCTTCCAGTGAAACGCAGGGCGGGTTGCTAGGTGACCGGGATATGGTCTTACACAATAACATCTATCTTGATGGCAAGCAGATAGAGACAAATGTATCCCGCCGTCAAATGAACTCACTCACTCGGGCAACAAGGGGGCTTGGATTAACATGACTAGCAGTATCACTCTCGGAGGTATTCGGGACGTAGATTTAGGGTTTCGTGTGCTTGAAGAGACCAAAGATCCTTTACTCCCTAGCACTCGAGATATGAATGTAACAATAGCTGGTAAACACGGACAATATGACTTTGGCGCGGACCTCACGGAACGCGTCTTTTCTTTTTCTTGTGCATTTGTAGCGGATGGGACTAATTACGATACTCCTAGCGCAGCGGGTCTGCAACAGCGTGTACGTACTTTAGCCAGACATTTAACAGACGCGACTGGGCGCCCTCGGACTCTGGAGTTAATACGTGCCTTTGAACCGGATAAGTTCTACAAAGTCCGATATGCCGGATCGGCTTCTCTGGAAAGGTTGATCTATAACAGCATAGGGATGTTTGAGCTGGAGTTAGTGGCCTTCGACCCGTTTGCTTATTCGGTTCAAGAGCATATCACCGAGCAAGTGATCACCAGTTCCCCTACAACGCTAAACATTCAATCAGGCGGTAATATCCGTTCAGAAGCAGTTATTATCTTGACCAATAATGGGCTCAATACTTTATCTAATTTCAGAATCACAAATGAATACAAACTCGAATAGGAGGCGACATCATTGAGCGTATCAAATTATTTGGCTACATCACTGCTTAATCAAGTATTCCGCAATACAGCCTACACCCGTCCGACAATATTACACGTAGCTCTTTATACTAGCAATCCAACCGGGGCTGACACTGGACAAGAGGTCAGTGGTGGAGGTTATGTTAGACAGGTTGTTACGTTCGGCCCGCCAACACCAGTCAACGGTAAGCAGACAATTAAAAATTTGGCTGACCTAGTATGGCCTGTAGCTACTGCAGACTGGGGACTACTCACTCACGTAGGGGTTCGTGATGCGACCACAGGCGGAAATTTGTTATACTTCGGTCCTTTGGATGATCCACGAACCATCTTAAGGGGTGACATTTTTAAGTATGTCATCGGTCAACTTGTTATGGACCTGAGCTAAAGGAGGGCGAATCTATTGGCACAACAAACTATGTATCCAGCGATAGCCAATTCGCCGGGAACTGAGCTATCAGCGTCACTCACGACAGCGGCAACAACTATAGATGTGGTAGATGCAACAAAGTTGCCAGCGGCTCCAAATCTCCTAACAATCGGATCTGACGAGAGTGCGGAGACGGTCTTTTATACAGGTAAAACCGGAAATAATCTGACTGGATGTACGAGGGGATTTGATGGCACAACCGCAAAGGCGTGGGTGATCGGCTCTAAGGTGGCTCGATATTTTACTGCGTATGACCATAATGCTGTACGAGCTAACATTCTTGATCTGATTGATTTTTTGGGATACATGCCGATTAACGGCGGCACATTTGATGGCAACGATCCAACTGGGCCCGTTATAGATGGTGGAATATATTAAAGGGGGAATTCTAAATGCCAATAATTAAAATTAAACGCGGATTATCAGCAAATATACCAAGCTTAACCTTGGAAGCCGGGGAACTCGCGCTTGCAACGGATACAGGGAAAGTGTATATCGGTAACGGATCAGACAAAGTTATGGTAAACCCAGATCAAGCAAATGCAACAACAGCGACTAAACTGCAGACACCTCGTACGATTAGCATCACAGGAGACGGTACCGGCACGAGCGGTGGTTTTGATGGATCGGCGAATGCCTCTATTACACTAGTACTTGCCAATACTGGAGTTGCTGCAGGAACTTACACTAAATTAACTGTTGATGCCAAGGGACGTATCACATCTGCGGTACAACTCACGGCAGCGGACATCCCAAACTTGACGCTTACAAAAATTACAGATGCAGGCACGGCTGCTAGTAAAAATACCGGAACAGCTGCGGGGAATGTCCCAGTATTGGACGGTGGTGGCAAGCTTGATACGAGCGTACTACCTGCACTATCCATTACAGAACCATTTGCGGTGGCTTCACAAGCGGCAATGTTGGCTTTGGACGCTCAAACTGGGGATATTGCCATACGTTCTGACCTCAATAAAACTTTTGTACTAAAGGCTTCCCCTGCCTCCACACTAGCAAATTGGCTGGAAATTTTAACTCCGACAGCAGCGGTGTCCAGTGTGGCAGGTAAGACAGGAGCTGTAGTGCTAGCTGCTGCGGACGTAGGGCTAGGCAACGTAACCAATGAGAGTAAGGCTACAATGTTCACAAGTCCTAACTTTACTGGCAATCCAACAGTGACTACACAAGCTACTGCGGATAATAGTACAAAGGCAGCATCCACGGCATTTGTGAAGTCACAAGGTTATCTAACTTCATCTGACACCATTGACGGCGGTACATTTTAAAGGAGGATCACTATGGCTAATAAGATACAACTCATGCGCGGCACCAAGGCGCAACTGACTACAAAAGGTGGTTTGAATCTCGCGGAGCCTGGTTACTGCACGGACACTAAAGACCTGTATATTGGCAATGATTCTGGCGGAGATACGCTTTTTCTGGCGGCGGACAACATCCCTTATAACCTATACCGACAGGCAATTATAAATGGTAACTTTGATGTGTGGCAACGGGGAACATCAGTACCACATGAGGGGTATGTTGCGGACCGCTGGAGAGCTTATTGGACAACTGGCTCATGGATGCCTGCCGTCACTAGATCACGATTAGCCCTAAGTGCCACAGAGTTGCCGAGTTCTATGAGCGCTTTGCGCTGGACGGTAGCTGCTGGGGGTGCCGCAAACGCAAGTGTCGAGGCTTACGAGTTTCAAGCGATTGAAAACGGGACGCGATATTTATGCGGTGCTGGCCGTAAAGTGACGGTGGGATTTTGGGCGAAGAGTTCGATTTCAGGAAAAAAAATCGGTTTGTCTCTGCATCGATATTTCGGAAATGGCGGCTCTCCTAGTACTGCGGAAGTGATTGCAGGCAAGTCATTCACGCTCACCTCAACATGGGCCCATTACACACATACGTTTGATATGCCGACTAATGTAGGTAAAACTTTCGGGACCAACGGTGATGATTATCTTAGTTTAGTGTTTGGGTTGTATTGGGCCAATGGCACCCAATACGGAGGAGCCACCGCAGAATACCCCACGGTTGCAGGGACGATTGATTTTACACGGGTTGTGGTCAGCGCGGGTGGGGTTGCTCTTCCCTTTAATCCTCGGAGTGCTGCGGAGGAGTTGGCACTTTGCCAGCGATACTATGAGGTTGGGTCTATTTATGCCTCGGGTGGTCACTTTGACGGAGGCTTTACACGCGCCCAGGCATCGACATCCTTTAAGGTGTCCAAACGCACTTTGCCTACGATGTCGTTTTTAAACAAGTCAATCAATGAGGGTTCAAGTTCAACAAACGAAGGAGCCAATTACGGCGGTGACTCAGAAGCGTCAAGAGAAATAATAGCTGTTACCTTTCCGCGTGTGGGGCAAAGGTCGCTTCCGCTCAGACTCAGCGTTGACTGGATAGCAGATGCCGAAATCTAAAGGAGGGCGACATGATTAATTATAAACACTATATCCGCGTGGATACTGACGGAAACGTTATCCACGCTTTTTCTGATGCTTTCGAGCAGGCAGAATTAGACGACATTCTGGTCACAGGTGAAGGCGGAAGGCACTTTAACCTGAGCCTCTGGTATAACGGAGTGATACCTCGATGGTATGTAACTGGGGACGAGATACTTGAGCGAGATGATACAGAGCTGGCAGCGCTGTGGGCACAATATCAAGCAGTGCACCTAGCGAAGCCGACCGAACTCGAACAACTTCGCGCAGAAAATACAGAACTCAAGCTAGCTCTAACAGAACTCGCAGAAGCTCAAGAAGCTGATAAGACTGAAGTACAACTAGCACTCGCTGAAATCGCAGGATTGATTGGAGGTGAGTAATGTGGCGAGAGTTTATTTTGATTTGATACAGAAAGACTTGAAGACAATTGATGATGTACCGTTGCGCTGGAAAAGCACAGTACAAGAATTATTAGATAGCGCCATATAGTAGGCGTTTTTATTTTGCGATTAGGACCACTGTGGATACAAGTTCCTTCATTTTTGTGTATATCTAGGTGTCGAATAACAGCATCAGACGGTTTTCGCTTTTGATTTACATTAAAGGACAATATCTGCGTCTATTTTACAAAATAATGGAAACTTTTGAACTATGTGTATGTATAGTGTCGGATGATATTATTAATATGTAATCGGCCGATTAACTTTCTAATTGAAGGATGGAAGCATAATGAAAATAAAAAAAATCCTATCAGTACTTCTTGTTGCAGCCGTAATTTTGATTCCATCGGCTTCCGCATTTGCCGAAGAAACTGAAACTGCTGCTACTGAAATTAGTTCGCGAGCTGTAGGTTTAGGGGATAGCCAAGCTACTGCAATAAGCTTAGTTCTTAATGGTGCAGGTGGGGTAGTTGGCACAGTAATTTATGATCTCTTTATACAGAGTGCTACCGATCAAGATTGGTTTAAGTGGACTAATACTACGAGCACTTATAAGAGTTTTAGTTTAACTGTTGGAGGATATAAAGATAATGGCCCTACAAGAGCAGGTGTATTAATTAGTCCAAATAACGGGCTGGAAAGTGGAATTCTATATACAGGTAAAGCCAATACTTCGGAGACACAGAGTTTTTATAGCCTTATAGTAAAACCAGGTACAACTGTTTATGTGGTTGTAGATGCACCGAACTTTACGACAATTCCTTCATATCATCTTAATTTTGGTGCTTACGAAATATAATTATATAAAAGCGCCCCTTATTAGGAGGCGCTTTTCTTTTTTTTATGGATTGCTTCAGTAAATTTGTATAAAATCTTTTTTTACCCATAGAGTCGTTTTTATTTTGCCCTCGGAACATATCCGGGGGCTATTTATATTGATCAATAGAAAGAGAGAGGGGAGTTGTTTTATGTCCAATGGGGGAGCTAACCAAGGAGGAGGGGCTGATGATGTAATGCCGCTCCATCGGTTGGAGGATGTCGAGAACAGGCTTACAGGCATGCAGGATGAGCTTATGCGCTTTGGTGCAGAACATCTTAACTTTTCCACGGAGTTGCGTTTGCTGAAAGAAAAACAGTCCCGGCACGAAGAAGATGTAAAGCAGATAAAGGAATCTACTATTGAAATGAAAATCCAATTTAACGAGATTATGCGGCGGTGGGATACTTTGGATGCACGTATGTTTCAACTATTACAGCAGTCGCAGACAGATAGTAAATCTGAACGAAAAGTATTTATTGATCTACTTAAATATGTACTGGCAGGTACGGTGTTTGCAATCATCGCATTTTTGTTCAAGGGGGGCTTGTAATTGGGACATAAAGAAACCAGTCTTCAACGGATCGGAGAATTAAGCCCCATTGTCGCCGCAAAAGCTCGGGAATGGTATGACCTATGCTGGGCGGAAGGACTTCGAGTATATGTAGTATGTGGGTATCGGTCATGGGATCAACAGGCTGTGGAATATGGAAAAGGGCGCTCACAGGCCACACTGAATGCTTTGGGATACTCACATATCAAGGCGCAGCCGAACGTTGCTATAGTCACTAACGCCAAGCCAGGAACTAGTATGCATCAATACAGATTAGCTCTTGATTACTGCTTGCTGGATGAAAAGGGCAAGGACAACTGGACGGTTAATCCCGATTGGAAGAGAGCAGCAGCCATTGCAAAGTGCTTGGGTTTCTTTTGGGGTGCGGAGTTTCAATCTATTTATGATCCACCTCATTTAGAAATGACTTTCGGATTAACTGTAAAGGATCTACTGGCGGGGAAGACACCGCCTATTAAACTTGAGGAGGCGGACGAATTGTCAGCAGAAGATAAGAAGGAACTGACTGCACTGAGGTCGGAGGTTAAGGCTTTGTCTGATATTGTGTCAGGGCTTATCAATAGCAAAGATGTGCTTAAAGAACAGTCTCTCAAGCAGGCTGTGGAGATTAAGGAAATGAGCGCTATACTGCTGGAGCTGACGAATACCACCCCTCCGGTATGGTCGCAGGAGGCTTTACAGGCGTTTGCGTGCACACCGTCAGTCCTTAATGGCAAGCCAGTGATTGATACACCAGAATCAGCGTCATATTCGGAAGCGCGGTTAATAACAATTCTGTATCGGCTCGGGCTGGCAGCACAACAGAAGGGGGATAAGTAAAGAATGGACAATCAAAACCTAACTAATGTATTGGCGTTCGCCTCGGTGATCGCCGTTTTTGTGTTGGCAGGAGTACAGTTCGTGAAGACAACAGTTAACGTACCTAAAAACATATTGCCGCTGATTGGTTTGGTTATCGGCTTACTGGTTGGCGCTGCTGCTTATCCGTTTACGGAGCTAGAACTTGTGCTTCGGTTGTGGGCTGGAGGTCTGGCTGGGTTGTCAGCTACGGGATTGTTTGAGCTGGCATTCAGTAAACGAGACGGCACCACGAAGGAATAAAAATTGGAATAATTCCTGTTCATTTAGCGCTCGCCCCTGTATACGCAGGGGCTTATTTTACTTTCAGGGAAAGGAGGCGTGTCTATGTTTAATCGAGGATCATTTAATCGCATCGCCTTTAACCGTGAGTTTTCGGTGTTTGTGTTCGGCAGTGCTGTCTTGCGTGGTGATGGTAATTTGAAAGCTGGAGCTAACGTTGTTGCAACGGGCTCAGCGCTCCTTAAAGGCGAAGGAAACATGAAAGCGACATTTGTACGGGAGATCAGTTTTGCCGCGAAGATGACCGGAGAGGGCGGCATGAAGGCTACATTTATACGCGAACGACTACACCAAGCAATTATGCATGGTATCGGAACTCTTACTGCAAACGGGAGCCGGTACCACATGGATGAAATAGTATTCACCGGATCATTTGCTCCTGGTGATCGCATAGTTATCGATTCCAAAAACCTTACTTTCACCAAGAACGGCCAGAACGCTTTGCACATGATGGATGGAGATTTCTTCGACCTTAACCTTGGTAATAACAACATCGTCTACACCGATCCGGCTACTGGCCGTGAGATATTAATCCGGATTACACACCGGGATAAATTTATATAGGGGGAATATAGATGCCTAAAGCACCAGTAACAATTTACGATGCTCAAATGCGGCGTGTGGCTTGGCTAGAGAACGCATTTAACATCGAATACAGCATGCCACTTAACTCGTTATGGACAGCAGCCTTCAGCTTGCCGGGAGATGATCCCAAGAACGTCGAGTGTAAGCCATTTTATTTCGTAGAGCTATATGACAATAATGAGCGGGTTGAGTTATTCCGCATCGTTCCAAATACCATGAATCGGAACCAGAGTGGTCCAGTCATTAAATATGAGTGTGAGCATGTGCTTGCTACCTTACTGAATGATGTATTATTTCAATCTCATACAATTGGTAATCTTGGCGTATATACGGACCAAGTTATTCAATACATTCTTTCGAAGCAAGTTGTGTCACGCTGGAAACTTGGAACTGTTGCATTCAGAAGACAGTTCGAATATAACTGGGAAAATGACACGCTGCTAGGAGCAGTGTTCAGTATACCGAAACCATTTGATTCAGAGTACCAGTGGACTTGGGATACTACATCATTTCCGTGGACACTGAACCTTGTGGAGCCAAACGAAGAGGTTACGGCTTACATCCGGTACGGTGTAAACATGACTGAGATTGAAAAGGTAGTTGATCCAACTAACCTATGTACTCGGCTATATGGGCTCGGTTTCGGCGAGGGCGTTAATCAATTGACATTTGCAGATATCAACGGCGGATTGCCATACATCGAAGATGCAGCAGCGCAGGCTGAACACGGTATACTTTCATCCATCTTTGTAGATCGACGCTTTGAATATGCGGAGACACTGCTTGCACGCTGTCAGACGCTGCTTAATGAGCTCAAGGTTCCGCGTATCTCCTATAGTGTTGGTGCTTCTGAAATCCACCGACTGACAGGACAGCAAATATATAAGTTTAAGACTGGTGCGAGAATCAGGGTGAAGGATGACGAGCTCGGTGAGGACTTTATTGCTCGGGTTGTTAATGTTGATAAAGGGGATATGATCGGAGCTCCCGGTGATGTTCAGATCGAGATCGCCAATCGAACAGAGGATATAGCAGGGAGTATAGCAGATTTACAGAACAGGCAGCACATTAACGATTCTTATGCTCAAGGTGCTACAAACTTGGATACACGGGACTTTGCAGATAATGCAGATCCCACACACCCAGCTATTCTAAAGTTCTATGTACCTGAGGAGACGGCACGGATCAATAAGGTTATGTTGTCGTTTCAGGTAGAAGCGTTTAGAGCTTACAGCAAGGCGATAGAATCAGCGCCTGCAGTTACTTCTGGTTCAAGTTCAAAGAATACTTCTGGACCGAGTAGTCGTGAGACAGCTGGACCAAGCACGAGAGAAACTTCAGGCCCGAGCACAAGAGACACTGCAGGCCCAAGTACAAGGGAGACGACAGCCGCTGGAGGACAGAGAATTAATACTGATACAGGGCAACAACTATGGGACCTAGATTATAATTACGGTATTCCAGATGTTTCTCAAGCAACTGGAGCACACAATCACGGAATCACACCAGGAACTAAATTATCAATACAAGGAGGGGGGTTTGTTACTTTTGTGGGTATGGAAAATCATGCACATGGTCTTGTATCGCATAGACATGTTTTTGATATACCTAGTCATACGCATAGCATGGAGCATACACACGATATGGACCATACGCATGATATGAGCCATACTCACAATATGGAGCACACCCATAATATGGAGCATACTCACCAGATCCCAGCTCATACTCATGGTATCGAATATGGGATATACTCGGGGCCAACACCTACCGCTCTCAAAATAGAGGTCGACGGAAACCTTGTTCCCTTCACTGAGGTAAGTGGTACCGATCTAGACATCATCCCTTATTTGAGCAAGGATAGTAGTGGAAGGGTCAACCGAGGGCAATTCCATGAAATAAAAATAACGCCCAATAGTCTTGGGCGCATTGTAGCAAATGTAGTGACACAATTGTTTGTTCAAAGCCGAGGGGGAGGGAATTATTGAATTAGGCCTGCAGAAATCAAACTATCTAAATTTATTTGTGTCCCATTATCACCAAAGTTTAGTTCAACTTCACCAGATCCAGTTGTAGCCTTATATAGCCCTTTCTTTTCTACTGGCAAGGGTATTTCTAACGACTTCAAATCAGTCTTTAAAACCATTGTATCGGTCAAGTTACCCGTAATTGTAATATTGTGATTTTTGAGCTCAGCTAGAGTAATCCAGTTTTCAGTGTCTTTCACTGTACTACCTCCTTTCGATTTAAGATCAATGGACTTCTTCGTGTTGTCATACTCCAGTCCGTAGCCTGTCATTTCAGCTACTTCACGTACTGGTAGATATGTAGTGCCTTTATATACAAGTGGATCATTCTTAAGTGTTTGCTTTTGACCATCGACTGAAAACGTAAATTTTGCAAGGGCAGCCTGAACAGTCTGAGTGGTCGCAGCTGCGGCCATTCCTGCCGAACCGATTAACATACCGGCCACTAATCCGATGATTGCTTTCTTCAAGATACTCAGCTCCTTTAATTTCATATTACCATATTATACGGCATAATCTGCCAATAGTTTTAGGGAGGGATTAGAAATGGATGAGGAAATAATCCGACGAATTGTACTTGAAGAGATAGCAGCACATAATCTCAAAAACTGATATTAACTGAAGAGGTTCCTTATTATCCCTGGGGGCTTTTTTACGAGAAGAATGTTAGAGATATACCATGATCATCCATCATTTTTAGCCAAGAATATCTTCGTTTACAAAATACCCCGAAATCCCTTGCTAATAATGGTGGCTATTTTGTTTTGAGAGAGATTAATTGATAGATTTTTGATGAGTTTGAACTTTGAACATAAATAAAATGAGACCCTGCTAATTACAACAGGGTCTCATTTTGAAGATGTTAATTTCTATCTACGAGAATTGTATATGCCACTATGTTTCCATATTGATCATAAGAAAATATCGTTGAGGCACCATATTGAACGGCACGAACCCATCCGTCTTCATACAATTCAATAGCCCCATCATTAAATATTAATTCCAGAAAACCTGGGATATATCTCCAAGTACCGGAGTCCATGTGAACTATAATTTGATCAAAAGTACCTTTAGTAGAAATTTCCTGGGAAGTTGCTACATTTGCTACTGGTGTAGAGTCAGGAGTGGTAGTTGGAGCACTGGCTGCGAATGATGTAGATCCTAAAGTGAAGCATGCAGAGACAGTTAAAAGGCCAGCTAAGATTTTCTTTTTCATAATTCAACCTTCCTTCCTATATTTGGAATACAATCCAATTATGTAGTATATAAATACAAATGTAAACATATTTAGTAGATTAATAGATTATTGAATACTTTTTTGGAAGATATAACAATTAATTAGATTATTTTTCGTGGAATTATCATATGGTTTGACATGAAGCTTGTTTAAATAAAGTTCCAAATGAAATATATTTAATTTATTGAGTTCAGAAGCGCCGAAACCCTGCCCAGACGGCGGGCTATTTTGTTGTTTAAGGAGTTTATTACTTGAGCGCTACATACAAAGTCTTAGAGAGCGATGCTGAATTCCTGACAGCGGCACTAACTCAAGTGAGAGTTTATGTTGTACAGATCGGGGAGGATGGTCCAGATATTATTGTGGATTATGGTGGAGCAATCCAAAAGTATACGCTGGAAATTGTGAAGATTGCTGATACATACTACAAACGCGCAGCACATGAATTTAGGATACATCTGACTAAGTCCGAGCAGTAGAAATACCCCGTCAACCATAATTGGTCGGCGGGATTCTTTTGTTATTTAAATTTATTCTAAATTATCTATCGCGCTGTATTTGGATGCTTACTTAATCCCAAAAATCATCAACTTTAACGTCATATCCTACTCTTCTAAGTTTACTAATGATTTTCAATTGTGTGGTTTCTATAGGTTCGTGTTCGATATCATTACATAGGTTATATACGGTTTTCCTGTTTAACGGGATATTTTTTATCATCCATTCTTGACTAACCTATTCCGATCCATCCACTTACCTAATTTAGTTCTTTTCTTGAAATCAAATACTCCCATATACTCCACCCTTTAAAGTTAGGATGGACAAATCTATGAAAATTTATACAAACAGCGGGTTATATTGACAAAGCAATACGAGATACATATACACGCAGATACGAAACCACAGGCTTCGGGGCTAAGTGTGTGTCTGCAGATTAATGTTAAATAGAATTTAATGTAGACATAAGAAAGAGCAGTGGACGTTAATGTCACTGCTCTTTTTCACATCATTGTAATGTTGCTATGAACTAATAAGCCTGAATATTAAAAGTATTATCCCATACCCAAGTATCACCAACAAAAGTACCAATAGTGACACTTACAAGTCCAATGTTAATTGAGGGGGTTACTAGAGTCCATGGATGGGTATATTTCGATGTCCATCTCCCAGTAGTATTTTTATTAGTGACTGGTATTCTTACTATGTCTGTTAAGTATCCCTTAGATTCGCTGAAAATACCTGATGGTTGTGTAAAAGAGCCGATTCTCCCAAAAGTACTACCACCACTATCAAATTGTAAGTTTTTAGATCCCCAAGAATTTAACACATACCAACTGTAATCTCCTCGAACATCTATACTGGTTGTGTGTGACTGCCATGCATGTGCTATTTTATCAGTGAATTTTTGGGTAACATTTGAATTGAAGGAGAAATTATCTTCATATGCGTAGCTGAATTCTGTTGCATTTGGTGATTTTCCTAAATACATTAAAGAACCGTATGCTTTGAAAGAACCACTTGCATCTGACCCCATGCCAAATGGTGTAATATTGATATTTTTATCTGATTCCAAATTGAGTTTTTTCATTTCTGATTGTCTTAATTTCTCAATTTCTTCCTTATTCTCATCAGTAACTAAATATTGTTTTCCATCCGAAGAATTAAAGTATCTCTTAATGTTTGATGTTTCTACTTCAGCGGCAATCCCACCCTGAGAGGCGAGAAATTCCTTTTGACTTTGAGGCATATCTTTGATGCGCTCTTCTTTAACGTTCATCTGTAGTAAAATACTATCTAACTGTGCATCATTTAAGTTTTTTGAATTTTCGACAGGAACTACAGTTCCATCTATTCTCTTATGAATTGTAAGATTAGAATCTATTTTTATTGCTTTCTCAACTTGATTTTCATCCAATTCAATATTACTAGCATTAGCAACAGGTGCAATTAATATTAAAGAAAAAAGGGTAATAGTTAATGTTTTTATAAGTTTAATAATGATTCACTCCTATAAACAGATTTTTTGGAAATCTATGATATAATATTTTCTTTAACACCTTCTTTACCAAAATATTGTATCGATACCCAGATAGTGTAACTAACAAATCATGGTATGTAAAGA
This sequence comes from Paenibacillus sp. NPDC101420, assembly GCF_050277435.1. Lineage (NCBI taxonomy): Bacteria > Bacillati > Bacillota > Bacilli > Caryophanales > Paenibacillaceae > Paenibacillus > Paenibacillus sp. NPDC101420. Next base: position 240,129 of record NZ_JBNNSE010000005.1, on the reverse strand, counting down.
AAGTAAATGTAAATAAACCCTTTTAATAACAGTTGAAGGAGGATGGTTATGAAGAAAAAACACTTAATAATTTCAGTAACTCTTATTCTTGTGGCCCTCTTAATCTATTATTATTTTTTAAGTGCTAGTACTGCATCATTCGGGAAAATAGAAAGAAAAGTGTCGATTGATAACCATTTTTATATTGAGGTGAAGTTCGAAGATGGTACGCTTAGAAATATCAGTGTACCTTCGATTGTGTGGCCTTTTTTAGAAGAGGAAAAAACATATTTTATGGATTACCGATTTAATCTATTACGAAAACCCTACTTAGTGAAAATTAAAATGGAGGACAATTCATAGATATTCGATGAATCCCAAGTTTGAGAAGATAGTATTTGAGTTCCTATCTTAGGATATCTGGCGTGGGGAAGTACGCAACGCAATTGGTATGATATCATTTAGGGAGTTTCAGACTGACCTGCATGGGATGTTGGGACTACAGCAAAAGAGAAACTAAAGTGAATGGCTTTAGGTATTTTTTACTAAATTTCAATAATTCTATTGCATTTCTTTAGAACAGTATATATTATGAGCTCATAAGAATAATAATTTAAATTCCACTTCCTTGACATGCGTCTATAGGAACTTAAAATGCTTATGCATAATTTGATTATGATTTATTTTAAATTTTCGTCACCGTTATAATTTCGGCAGACGAGCGAAGCTCATAAAAAAGCGGTAGTAGTTCGTATTATAAGTCCTGGCCGCTGTAATCAGTAGAAGAATGTTCAATCACTTTTTAAAAAAAAGATTTTTTGCGTATCGTATCCTTAGGATACGTTCTTATAAAATCTTTTGTGATTGACTAATCTATCAAACTGATTGCAGCGGCCTTTTTGCGTTCTCATTTTTTATTCTTTTAAGGTGGTGATGTAATTTTTTATAAATAGTATGTTCGACAATTGATGACAACAAAATCGAAAGGAAGGATCTACAATGTTACGTGTTGTTAAGTATTACTTAACAATCTGTTCGAGGGAGAGTAGAAATCTACTCTGACCTGCTACCAGACCAATTCAGTACATACAAATCAGTCACCCGACAATTGAGAAAATGAGCTGCATTGATCGCAAATTCAAGGGACATGCGCGAGTCACCGCTAATAACTTGGCTTACAAATGAACGTGAACATTTCATATGTCGTGCGAAATCAGCAGGTGATATCCCTTTCTCTTGCAGACGGTCTGGTAGCAGGCATTCCCCGAGCAGGAACGCCATGTGGTTCTCCTTTCATATGGTATATTTATGGAAAGTGTTCGTATAATTGTTCGTATTTTTGTGGTATACTCGTTTTACTATAGTAGCGGTAATATATTACAACTGGGAGTGTTGCTTTATCGACGATTCAGAGATTGATTTAGTGATTAATTTAGAAGATCATTTAGAATTTCTTAAATCCCTAAACAAGGACGTAACTGATATTCGACTTTTCTTAGAAAGCCTGCTTACTCAAACATAATCTTAACAAGCTGTCTGTATTTTTCTATCTCAGTTTCAGTTAATAAACGACCATTATACATAACTGGTTTTCCACTGTTTAAGTCGGCAAAGATGTCAATTTTTTTTGGTTCCTCTGAATCTACAGGGGGACCTTTTTTTATTGCGATACTTAGTTTGAGATCAATTAATTCATTGAGTAAAGCTTGGAACATCAAAAATTCATTTGATTGTACATCCATTGATTGAACGGATCTATAAATATCGTTTAAAGAGCGGTTGGTAATAGCTAAATCACTTCCAACAAAGAGAGCGGAGTACCTCTTATTAAGATTATCTATGTATTGAGTTAAGTGTCCATTTTCATCTTCTGTGAAATCGAAAATCTCTTGAGCTTTAAGTAGGCTATCATGTAAGACATTACGCATTTCGTTTTTCTTTTCATGTGTGAGTTCGAATTCGGGAACGGTAGATCCATTCTCCAACAAAGTCGAAAGCTCTGTGTTTAAAGCTGTGGCTATTGATTTTAAAGTATCAAGACTCGGATTGTATCTCCCGCCTTCAACATCAGCTAAGTAAGATCTAGAAATATTCGCTTTGATAGCTAGATCATTTTGAGTTAGCTTTCTTTGCTTTCTTACAGCTTTGATCTTCTCTCCAACCAACATTTCTAAAAACTCCTTTAATTTTGTTTATCTTGCAAGTTCATTTTACAGTTAATATGTCGGTAATACAAGTAATAAAACTACGGAAATACAAGTATTTTTAAGATAAAAGACGGAAATACAAGTATTTTAGGCGTTAATCCGCTTGAATGCTTTAATTTGCTCCATTTTAGTCCTTTACCAAAATGACGGAAATACCATACAATTTGAGTGCGGAAGGAGGGACGTTGTGATGGATAAAAAAATTATTGGAGCAGCTATTAAATTAAAGCGCCGCGACAAGAAGATGCGCCAGAACGAACTAGCAGAAAAAACATCGCTTTCTCGGAACTACATCTCTGATATTGAAACTGGAAGATACATGCCGAGTGTTGAAACATTAGCAAAGATAGCTACGTGCCTGGGAATGGATTTAAACACGCTCCTTGTGTCGGAAATACAAGACATTATAAGTGTAGCCGATTAGAACACACATTATACATTCGAAAGGATGAGAAAGATGAATAACTGGCGGTGTGAGTATGAGTGATGATCTTTTAAACAAACTTGGAGATTACTTTGTTGATCATCGTATCGGGCGTACCTTCAAAATAACATTTGAACAATTTGTTCAACAATTCCAAATGGGAAGATGGGAGAATGTTGGTCGCTGATTTCATGTGATGTACAGAAAGGAAGGTGAACACACTTGCTCACACCAATACACACAATCAATATTGGTATTCGCATCCGTGAAGATATGGGAGACATTGCAGGACTGGCAGAAAGTATCAAAGCTCGCGGTTTGCTGCATCCGATTATCGTTGATGAAGAAGGTAATCTGATAGCTGGACATCGACGGTTGCAAGCTCACATGTTGCTTGGTCGGGAAGTGATTGAAACACGCACTATTGCAGATTTGACCGAGAAGGCAAAACGGTTGATCGAACTGGAAGAGAACACAAAGCGTAAGGCGCTGACAGAACTGGAGGCTTCTAAGAATCTCGCGGAGTTGGCTGAAGCTGCTGCTGATGTTCTGAAAGAAGAGGTATTACCGTCACCGAGTGACGGAAACGCGAAACCATCTAGCGGACGGCCTGAAAAGCCGGATAGTCGTGAGAAGGTCGCTGAAAGGTTAGGGGTTTCTACTGGGGCAATTTCAGAAGCTCGACAGTATGTTGCAGCTGTTGAACAGTTTCCGGCACTTGAGACTTTACCGAAGAAGGAAGCCATTCGAACAGCTAAAGAACCAGAAAAAGCTGAACGGTATCAGAAGGCAGTTGAGGAGTTCCCGCAGTTGGCACAGGCGAAGGTTCCGGTGGAGTTGGCAATTAGTGGAGCTGAGAAACTACGAGATGCACCGCCGAATGTAGTCAAGGACACGCTGGATAAGTTGGTTGACAATGACCGGAAATACGAAGAAAAGCAGCAGTTGATAGATGCAAAGTACCGTGATGTAAATATCATTCATGGGTTAATCACATCAGCAGTCGAGATGACCGGAGTAGCGACTGAAGAGCGAATTCAGAATTGGCTTGACACCCGCAAGGATCGAATGGAAATAGAACTTAGTATCGGACAACTTCAGGGTGGTATCAAGGAGCTGGAAAAATTAAAGTCCAAAATTCAAGAGGCGTTAAAGGGGCCTCGGAAAGTGGGGAAGGGTCGTGAGTGAGCACAAACTCGATAGAGATGAGCGTTTTGATTTCATCCAGCAGTTTTTGAGTGGTCCCTTTACGTTGGATGAAGTGGTGGCTTATCTGCAAGAGCATATTGAACTCGATATACCTAAAGTGATCGATCAAGCATGGCGTGAGAAGGCACGGCAGGTGGTAGGAAGTTTCAGGGATGGTGAAGGATTGCGGCAGGTTGCAGCATATGATGATTCTGCTGACAATGAACCGCGTCGGATGGTTTATCAAGTCATTAACAGTTGTATGGACCCAGCAGTTCTAAACAAGCAGATGCGCAGCATAGTTAAGCGGCGTGATGGATCGGACAAGCTCATTCAGAAAGTTCAGGAACGGATCAATCAAGTAGCAGATCAATCAGACCTCTTCAATTACTTTGATTTAGAAGAGCTAGAGAAAGGAGTAAGTTTATGAGCGCATCAACAGATTTATCAAATGTTTTACAGGATTGCAAGCGGCGAGGCTGCACTAAGGAGCAAATGCAGGGTTTTATCAATAGGGCTCGCCGATACTGGTTCGGCAATGCCGGGATGCTGGTAGTCGTTGAATCCTTGCAACTAGAACTGGAGGGAATGGCATGAATGAGAAGAAAGATGCTCTCAGATTTCACCTCCATGAAATGGCTTACTGGCTAAGCGTTCAGAAAGATGCTCAATGGCATGGGGATGTTAAAACTGAACAGTTTGCAATCAAGGAACGCCGCAAACATCGTGATGCTGTACTAGCTATCTGGGCTTCTCCTACGGAACAACTGGCGGTGTGCATATGACAGTAATCATTTGCAGTACAGTCAGATGCCCTTATCCCAATTGTGGTCATACAGGTGATGTAATCACAGTCAATCATTGCCGAACGGCTCACGCTATGGAACGCAAGGAACTGTTTGGTAAATACGGAAAGCCGCAAAGTATAGGATACGATCCGCAAGCTGCAAACAAAAACCTAGAGGGACATGTACCTGCTCAGAAGGTGAACATAGGCTACCCTAGTGATTCTAGGTTTGCGAAAGATAGGAGATCAAGTAGGAGTAAAGGGAGGTGAACAAGGTTTAATTGGCAGGTCTGAAATTAGGTGAAATCTCGAAGGTCTATTATTTTTTTGCCAAAATCGGGGTTTTGACCAAAAAAATAGATGAAAGAGAGGTAAAAAGTACATGACACTTATCAAAATCATATCGGCAACAGCTCACAATTTCAAAGCTCACCGTGACCTCATCGTTACCTTTGGCGAGAGAACAGAGATCACGGGAGACAACGCTCAAGGGAAATCATCAATCCTCGAACTCATTTCATGGACATTATACGGCACGGATGTACTAGGCAGCAAGCTTGATCCTACGCCAACCAACTACAAATACGACATTGTTAAGGCAGAACTGCTGCTAGAAGTGGACGGTAATCAGTCCCTTTTGGGTCGCGGCATTGAGAAAAATAAGGCTACTTACTACATTAACGAAGTCCCTGCAAAGGCTGGAGATTTCGAAGAAATTGTTAAATCTCTGTTTGATCGTGAGTTATTTCTATCCCTTTTCAATCCGACTTACTTTTTCACTCTGCATTGGAGCAAACAACGCGAATTGATGATGAGATTTACAACACCACCAGCAACCAAAGAAGTATTTGCGGAAATGAGCCGGCTCACCCAAGGGCAAAAGCTGAAAGACATTGCACTTACTCCTCAAGCTGAGAAGTTACAAGAACTGACCAAGAAGCACCAACGCCCTGCTTTGAAAGACATCCATACAAAGAATAAGTCTGACAAGGACGCAGCCTATAAACGAGCTCAAGGCAAGGTCGAAGCGCTAGAAGGACAACTATTAAAACTACCTGAAGCGCCAGCGGATATTGAAGCAGTGAAGGCAGAGGATGCAGAACTGCTTTCACAAATTGAATCCTTGCAGCAAAAGATCGAACTGGCTGACGAGCCAAAGCGTAAACGCATGGTCCTTGAGAGTTCCCTTGCTTCAGCTCAACAAAAGGTAGCAGCAGCTAAGGAACGATATCTGAAAGTTCATGGTGAAGTTATCTCGGAAGAATGCCCGACATGCAAACGACCGCTTGATCCTGAATCTATCGAAGCTGTCAAAGCCAATAAAGAGGAGCGTAAAGCGCCACTTCGTAACGAGCACGATCAGGCTGTAGCAGAGAGAAAGGAAATAGAGGCAAAGCTTGTAGCAGTAGAACTGCTTGATGTATCTGAGCTGATTCAAGAGAGAAATGCACTGGAGCAAAAGAGAGACGTAACCGCTGATACCATAGCTTGGTTTAATCGTCGCGGACCATTACAGGAAGACCTGGACAAAGCGCGATCAGAAGAAGAAGAAACTCTAACAAGCCGCAACGACAGTATCTTTATCCTTGACGCTCTTAAAGCTTACGACGCAAAAGAAGCGGAGCTCCAAGCGGCAAATATTCAAGGGATGTTCACCACGCTCACTATCAGCCTATTCAAGACTCTTAAGGGTGGCGGTGATCCTCAACCTAATTTTGAGATCGAGCGTGACAACAAGCCATACAGTAAACTCTCCCGTTCTGAACGTGCCCATGCTGGCATTGAATTAGCGGCAGTCCTCAGTGATATGGGTGAGATCATAGCACCGTTAGCCGTGGATGACAGTGAGAGTGTGTTTCGCATCAAACAGCCAAAAGGTCAGCTGATTCTTGTTAAAGCAGTAGAAGATCAAAAATTAGAAATCAAATAGGAGGATTATATAAATGGCTAAAAATCAACTTGCAACTTATACACCAGAAATCGCCGCAGCATTTCAACCGGAGGTACTGGAGGTAATACGAACATCTATCTGTCCGACAGCAAATGATGCTGAATTCCTGCTCTTTGCTCATAAGGCCGCATCATATGGGCTGGACCCATTTAAAAATGAAATCTTCTTTATCAAATATGGTAATCAAGCTCGAATTCAATTCGCAGCTGAAGCCTATCTTGCAAAGGCACGGGAGAAAGATGGCTTCCAACCGCCAGACACACAAATGGTTTGTGACAATGATGTATTTAAAGCTCGTAAGAATCCTGAAACCAAAGAAATTGAGATTGTTGAGCATGAGATTGGATTCCCACGGGGAGAGATCATTGGTGCTTACTCCATTACTTACCGTGATGGATATCGCCCTGTGACTGTGCTGATGGACCGTTCAGAGATCCAGCACATGTTTAGCGGTCAGAACAAAGACAACTGGAACAAATGGACCTCTGACATGTTTGGGAAACATGTGGAGCTTCGCGGCTTGAAAAAGCAGTATGGTCTTGAATTTGGTGACGAAGATACTGAGCGTCAACCGCAGGCTAATAGTTTTGACCCTAAGCAACGTACAGATGTAACGCCGACTTCTGCTGATCCGGAAGTGATTTATCCAGGGGGTATGAAAGAGGATTCAAAGCAACAAGGTGATGTGTCCAACGATGATGATCGACTAAAGCAAGCTCGAGCTGATATGAAGAAAAAGTTTACGCAACTAGGTGTAACCGATAAGGCAGAGATGGCAGAGCACATGAATAAATATTGCAAGATGAAAGGTGATGTACCAACACTTCAGGAGCTTACTGGTTACCTGAAGGTGATGGACCTACAAATTGCCGAAAAGCAAGCGGCTCAAGCCCAAGACGATGATCTTCCGGAATGATGTTCCACAAGTAGAAATATACGTTTGCTGCCCAGACTGCGAGGTCTGTGGCGGCGAACTAGCTAAAGGACAGGAATACTACTATCGAGCTAAACGCGTTTGTTGGAACTGCTTCCGAGGATTAAAGGAAGGCGGGGGCGGTGTCAGAAAACTCAGAAAGTTAAAGGGAGCAGGTGAACGAAATGAAAATTGATATCCTAGCATCCGGTTCTGATGGTAACTGCATCGCACTAACATCTTCAGGTAAGACCATCCTAATTGATGTAGGTGTAGCCAAAACTAAGATAGAAAAGCGCCTGCTAGAAGTTGGTATACGCCCTGACAGCATCGCAGCAATCTTCATTACCCACGCTCACGGAGACCATATCAAAGGGTTACCACTCGCTAATAAGTATGACATTCCCGTATGGGCTACTGATGGAGAGTGGAAAGGCATATCCGGAGTAGACAAAAGACTTCAGCGGGTCGCAGAAACACGTTTCGGGCGATATGAAATGATTGAGTTGGATGGCATGCACCTCTACCCATTTAAAACCCATCATGATGCATTTGAACCTGTTGGATATGCTATTGAACCAGATGATGGCCCACGTACTTGTGTGGTCTTTGACACCGGAAAGGTAGATTCCGAAATGCTAGAAATGATGGAAGGTAGTGTTTATATCATTGAGGCCAATCACGATCAGGACATGGTGCGAGAGTCTAATTATCCACTAAGTGTACAGGATCGTGTGCTGAGTGATTTGGGACACCTGAGCAACGAGCAGACAGCAACGGCGCTCCAGAAGCTGATTAAAGGGCAAGGTGAACGCATTTATCTTACTCACTTATCAAGCAGTAACAACATGCCAGCGTTGGCAGAAGCGACTGTAAAAGCAGCACTTCGGAAGCGTGGATATATAGAAGGAACTCATTATCATTTGGAGGTTGTTTGAAATGACTGTCATATTTTCACACAACAAAAAATTGCTGGACCAGTTAACAATCGCAACGCTTCAACTCGATGACTATAAACGACGTGAACAGCAAATGCTCGCTGATCTAGGGCGTGCTGGGCAGGAGATAGCCACACTCGCTAGGAAGGTTGGTCAGTTACAGGAAGACAATCAGAAGTTGATTAGTCAGCGCATTGCACTTTTGCAGATCATTAACCAAGATGTCGGATTACCATCTTAAAGCAGGTGAGGTAAATGGCAAGTCCGCAAACTGAAAATGGCTATACAAGTATTGCTCATGAGATTTTAGAGCAGGTAGCTAGGCAGCGGTTTAATGGCATTCAACGTTCAATAATCGATATTGTATGGCGGTACACTTACGGATTCAAAAGAAAGTCACATCAATTGGCTGCCTCTTTTATTGCAGAAGCAATTGAAGCTGATATAAAAGGTGTGAAGGTAGAACTAGCAAAGCTGATCCAGTGGAAAGTTGTGTTAGTAGTAAAAGAAGGACATGGAGCACGTCCACGGACTTTATCCTTTAACAAAAATTATGATCAATGGATTGTGGGGGACTATTCTCCACCAATAGTAAAGAAACCTTGTGGTGGAGAATCATACCCCATGGTGGTGGAGAGTAGTACCCCATTAGTGGGGGAGAGTTCTCCACCCAAGATAACTAAAAAGAAAACTTTAAAGAAAGAAGAGATAAAAGATATGGACATCCCTTCTGAAAAGATCAAATTTCATGACACTGTATTTCTTACTCAAGAGCAGTATAAAAAGCTCTGTGAAGAATTCGGGAAAACAACAGTAGATGACACGATAGAAGCTTTGGATGAATGGCAAAGCAATAAGAAACCCAGCCAGCACAAGAAGGACCATAATAAGACTCTTCGTGTCTGGATCAAAAAGGATCAGAAAAAGCCCACCTTTAAAACCAAAGAGCAAAAGAAGCTAGAGGAAATGGAGTTACTGAAACAGTTCAGTCAAGGAGGAGGGATGCCACATGAACAATCAGGAGACCTCCAGCTTACTGGCGGTAATCAAAACGGCGTTTCCTGAGTTCGCTATTAGTAATGAAGTTATTCAGGTCTGGCACTTATTCCTTCAAGAGATTCCTTATGAAAGAGCACAGCGCAATTTGAGAGATCATATAGCCACATCACGCTTTGCTCCACGAATAGCAGATGTGATCCGAGAGGATCTGCATCAGCCGTTGACCATTTACGAGATTCAGCGTCAGGAGCAAGAGCTGGCCACTTTAGAGTTGATGGAGTATCACGCAACAGAAAATGTGAAACCAATGCCTGAACGTGTTGCAAAGCACCTTGAACAACTATTTTCCAAAACAAAGGTGAATGCCAATGAACCTTGAAGCCCAGCGTGCTGTGCTAGGGGCTCTGCTGAAAGATCCAGAGTTAATGGACGACTGTTATTTAAGCAAAGATGACTTCAGCGAAGAAGAGCATAACCGAAAGATATTCACTGTCCTGCAGTATGCGAAGGAGCATTTTAAAGAAGCTTCGAACCCTTTCGACATGGTGCTGATTGCAAATAAGTGGGGCAAGAACTTGCAGCAGATCGGTGGTATTTCTCATTTCGTCAAACTAAGAGAATCTGCTCCCCACGCTTCGAACTTTGCCTATTATCAAAAAGCAGTACGTGTCGATAGGGTACAGGCTGATTTGGTGGAGCTTGGTAAGCAGATCGCTACAAGTGGTGGGGATGTAGCAGACATACAAGCCAAGATGGTTGAGCTTGCAGAGCTGCAACATGGAGGAGACGAAGATGGTCCTGTCCATGTGTCTTCTTTATTGGAAGGACACCCTCATACAGTCGCTTCTCGTGCTAGCATCAATGGGATTACTGGAGCAAGGATGGCCTGTGAAGATATCAACCAGCTTAGCGGAGGTCACCAAAAAGGTGATTTAGAGGTGTGGGGGGCAAGACCCAGCATTGGTAAAACTCAATACGTCATGAACGATATTGATGCTGTGACGGCTGACGGATGGACCGCTGTAATGTTTTCCCTTGAAATGAGCTCCTTGAAAGTTGTAGAGCGACTTGTATCAGCTGTCGGAGGGATCAAGAGTAAACGGATTAAGTCCGGAATGATGTCAGACAATGACTGGGATTCCTATAGCAAAGCGATCACTATCATCACGGGGCGTAGCTTATACATCGATGACAAACATGGGGCTACAGTCGAATATATCCGTCGGAAGGTCAAGGAGCTGCGGAAAAAACATCCTAATATCATCGTGTATATCGATTACCTTCAGTTCATTGAGACAGAACAAAACTTTTCTAAGAACACTGAAAAAGTTGGGTACATCACCAAAGAACTAAAGGGAATCGCCAAGGAACTTGATGTCTGTGTGGTTGCTATTTCAGCAGTCGGCCGAAAATGTGAAGAGCGACCGGATAAGCGACCTATGATGTCGGATTTGAGAGAGTCAGGAAACATTGAGTCTGATGCTGATGTGGTGGTCTTCCTTTACCGGGATGACTATTACAACGCAGATACCCCGAAGAAAGGCATTGTGGAATTCATCGTTGCCAAGGGTCGTGATATCGGAACGGGAACCTTTGAAATAGCCTTCTTAATGGATATTGGTAGATTCGTAAATTTAACGCCTGACGATAAATACAAGCTGGCGGAGAAGGTGAAAGCACATGAGCAGCAACGGAAGAATAACCGATGAGGCAGGGTATCAAAAATCACTTGGCTGGCTAGTAGAGAAAGCGGTGATCTTGGAGGATCCTCTTATAGATCCGGAGGAGAAGGCGAAGCTTCAGCGGACCTATGATTTTGTTGAACATAGATTACTGGAATATCGACGCGGTGAGTTGGTTCAACTGTTTCCTGGTCTACGGGACATTTATAAGACACTCGGTTGGGCAGTTCAAGAGCACGAACCGATCACTAGCGAATCTGAGCCTGATACGAAGGCAATAGAAACACCAGTCATAAATACACCGCCTGAGATAGAATCGCTGCCAGTGAAGCCAACAGCATCCCAAAATGAGAAGCCAAAGGCGACAGTTAATTTATCGGCTTGGCTGGATGATTGAAAGGAGAATCAGTAAATGGAATCTTGCAAAATGCCAGACTGTAAAGAAGCAGGAACGCTCACATGGGCTCTTGTACCAATATGTGCGGCTCACTCGCTTGAGATCAGGCAGGAAACAGCTAAATACTACGCAAGACGTATAGGCTACCAAGAACGCGAGAAATACATGGGAATTATACCTTTGATCCCTTGGAGTCGGAGGGAGTGAGTGCATGAGATTTATTGGAGTTGATCCAGCCACGACAACCGGATTTGTGGCGCTGGATGAAGATGGCAATGTCTTGGTTGAAGAAGACCTACGAGGAACAGGAAAGACAGTTCCTGGGGGCATATCTGAGGAGCAACTAGCAAACCTCGCACACAGCCTATACAACCGCCTGCAGCCGGATGATATTGCCGTAATGGAGAATGCAGCACCGGGAACCCAAAGAGGAATTACAACAGGAATGATACACGGGTTGCTGAGATACATGCTCCACCGTAGGAAGATAAATCCGGTATTCCTAATGCCAAATACGGTTAAAAAATACGTTGGGGTTACTGGGTGGATAATCGAGGCTGGTAATAAGAGGCGGCTAGAGGGCTCCGAGAAGAAAGCTCATGTGGCTGCCGCTGTTCTAAGTCACTTTGGATACTCTCACAAGAGCGACAACGTCACAGATGCCTATATCATGGCGAAGATCGCAGAAGCTGTGTACAGGGTCAGAAACGGTCAGGAATTGAACTCATACAAACCTTATCAACAGGAAGTCATACAGGCTATTATCAGCCCATCAGCAAAGCCATCAAAGAAGAAGAAACCTAAATCACAAACGAACAAACGCCCAGGTAAGCCTGCGGCGGCGGGCAGTCACACCCATTTGAAAGAACAACAGTTCTTATTTTAGGGAGGTGCAGGGGTGAACTGGAACAAAGCAACGCTTGGACAGCTTTACGAGATTGCCTATAACGATGACGGAGCTGCACCAATTTATAAACGCAATGCTCTTGCTGAGATCCAGCGGCGGCGGGAAAGACCTATGAGCAAGGTCAATCACAAAATCAAGGCGGTGTATTCAAGATGAGAGAAATCATCGTTGATAACTTCGCAGGTGGCGGAGGTGCTTCCACAGGGATTGAGCTTGCAACTGGACGATCAGTGGACATAGCGATTAACCACGATCCAGCAGCTATAGCCATGCACCGTGCGAATCATCCAGAAACTGAACATTACTGTGAATCTGTGTGGGATGTTGATCCCCGAGAGATTGCAGCAGGACGTCCAGTGGGATTGGTTTGGTTATCACCTGACTGCAAGCACTTCAGTAAAGCTAAGGGTGGAAAACCTGTGGAAAAGACCATCAGAGGGCTTGCTTGGATCGCAGTAAGATGGGCAGCTACGGTCCGTCCTCGGGTGATCATGTTGGAGAATGTTGAGGAGTTCAAAACATGGGGTCCGCTGATGAAAGACGGTTATCCCGATCCTGATCAAAAGGGACGGACGTTCAACTGCTTCGTCAACGCTCTACGCCGTCAAGGATATAACGTTGAGTGGCGTGAACTGCGAGCATGTGATTATGGAGCCCCAACAATTCGTAAACGGCTGTTTCTAATAGCTCGCCGCGATGGTCGCCCGATAGTCTGGCCGGAGCCCACGCACGGAGCACCGGACAGTCCGGAAGTGTTAAATGGCAAGCGTACTCCATGGAGGACGGCAGCTGAGATCATAGATTGGTCTCTTCCTTGCCCATCCATATTTGAACGTAAAAAGCCATTGGCAGATAACACTTTACGTCGAATCGCTCGGGGTATTCAGAAGTTCGTAATCAATAATGCTAATCCGTTTATAGTGCGGGTGAACCATAGTGGATCTAATCATCATTATTGCGATTCTATCGAAGAACCATTTAAAACCATTACATCAAAGAATGGCTGGGGTGTAGTAACTCCTTATATTGCTCGGATTGGTCAGACTGGATTTGGTGGTGACCGCCTGCAATACGAAGTGGAAGACCCACTAACTACGATAACGACAAAAGCTGAACATTTACTTGTTAGCCCTACGCTGATTCAAATGGGCTACGGAGATCCAGAAGGGCGCCGAGTCCTAGACCTTGATAAGCCAGTCGGAACTGTTACAGCTGGAGGTAATAAGTTTGCTCTTGCCGCAGCTTGCTTGATTAAGCACTATGGTGGCGGATATAAAGGACCAGGTAACGCAGTAGACGAACCACTTTCCACTGTCACAACGGTGGATCATAATGCCATCGTTACAGCTCACGTTGCACGTCATTTCGGAGAGTCAGTTGGTAGTGCTATAGATGATCCGATCGGAACAGTGACAGCTGGCGGAGGCGGAAAGAGTGCATTAGTTACAAGTCACATGATCAAGTTACGGGGAACAAATATAGGACATGCAACAGATAAGCCGGTTCATACGGTGACAGCTGGAGGGTTGCATATCGGAGAGGTTAGAGCTTTTCTGATAGCTTATTACGGATCTAGTGTAGGACAGGATTTATCAGATCCCCTGCAAACGGTAGTTACCAAAGATAGATTTGGGCTAGTAACGATCCACGGTGTGGAATACCAGATAGTAGATATCGGCATGAGAATGCTTGAGCCACATGAACTGTTCGCAGCTCAAGGATTCCCATCCAACTACATCATTAATGTGGATGCCGATGGAAAACGTTATTCCAAGAGTGCTCAGGTTGCTCGATGTGGAAATGCTGTTCCACCACCATTTGCTAAAGCTTTGGTAAAAGCTAATCTCCCTGAAATGTGTGTAGGCGCTGGAAAGTCACTTGCATTGGAAAGATACAAGGAGGCGGTGGGACAACTAAAATTTTCATTATGATCCGTAGCTCCAGAGTTCTTAAAAAGGGAACTATCTTTTTCAGGAGCCTAATGTAAGGACACGACACGTCACGTCAATACAGCGAAAGGTTCTCTGATTAAGTTGATAATGCAGTGTTTGCATAGTTTTGATAAAGAATGATCCAATTTGGGCTCCAAAAATAACTTTCGTCTTTTTGGTAGAATCCAATTTTTGTAACCTTAATAATATATTCTTTCCTATCAGAATTAAGTGAATCATTTTGGTTTATGCACTCTTTAAAAGATGTATTTAGAACTGTGTTTGCAGTTGCAATTGCTGCAGCAATTCCTGCAGGGCCTAAGGCAATAGACGCCATTATTTCACCATAGAGCGCTGCTGAGGCTGTAGCTGCACAAGTATTTATTATTAACTGTTCATTTGCAGGTAAATTATCGGGGTAGTTATATCCAAAATAGATTCCTTTCTCTACTGTAACCTGTCTAGTACATGGTAAATCGACACACCCTCCCCATCTACAGTGACGACACATTCTGATTTCTGGATAACTATATGAATATTTAGTAATTAAATTTTCGAATCCCTTCATTTTAACACTCCCAATCATAAAGAAGTTTTTTATAATGTATGGTTTTCTAGGCTGAATGGGAATAGGCAAACGCCTATTTGATACCCTTTATGAATGAGCTCGTACCAATGTGGATTAAGATCATCTTTGCATTTATCGCTATCCTATCTTTTATATCAGCAGTTGACAAAGAATCATTCTTAACAAGCAACGTGGCATGCACATGGCGGCTATATGTGTCGCTTCAATTATCGCAATAGCTGCAGTCGTTATTTTTTCATAAAACCCAATTTGAGAGGAGCAATTATAAATGAAAACCAATGTAACTACAAAGATCAAAGATATTAAGTTCGGAGCTAAAGAGGACGTAATCACCTTAACGATTGACGGAAACATTACTGACGAGCAGGTGTCCATCCTACGAAACATTAAAAATACCGGTGTTGCATTCGTAAGCTTCAGCAGCTCACAGGCTGATCTGGATGATTTTGTTCCAACCCATACGCATCAAGGCGTTAGCGGAACGATTGATAAAGATGGATCGGTTAATGTGGACTCCGGTCAGATGACGATAGAAGAGGCTGCTGCGATGGCTGAAGAGAAAGATGAGAATAAAGAAAGAGAAGACGATCAGCGCAAGGACCACGGCCACGAAGATGACGATCGGGAAGAACAGCATGAAGACAAAAATCCGGACGAAGAACAAGAGGAACAACAAGATCCAGATGATACCGATGGTCCGGTAATTCCTGATAGTGACGATGATCTGCCGTTCTAAGATGGTACACGCCCCGGCTTCGGTCGGGGAACTCTCTTTACAGATAGAGGTGATTGAGTGACACAGATTACGTTCGAACTACCGGAATTGGATAGAAAGAGGACGCAGACTGCAGTAGAGGCGGCATTGGAGAAGTACCGAATATTCAAATCTACGTTGATTGAAGAACGAGAAGCACAAACAACAGCATCCTGGTCAGATTCCCCAAAAGGGTTTACAGGAACGACTAGCGACCAGACATCAAACATCGCCATTTACAATGTTGATGAACCGGCAGCTCGCAAGGCTTATTGTGAAAGAATTGAAAGGGCGGTCAGTAAGCTTCCTAGAAGAGAGCGTTTATTGATTACCGAGAGGTACCTTAATACAGATTGTGATTTTGATTATGTGGTATTCAATCACGTCTTTGATCCTCCAATTGGAGAAACGACCTATTACAGACTAAAGTGGAAGGCGTTCTACAAGATCGCATTGAACCTTAATATACAAGTGGTTAAGGAAGTGAAGGGATCAAGAAATATTGAAGGGAATAAGAAGTAATAAGACAACCATTTATTACAGTATGATAAATTGAGGTGATGATATGAGCACACTGAATATAGATGATCTACCTCCAGTTCTCAAGGTAGAAGATATACAGAAGTTTTTAACTATTGGCAGAAATCAAGCTTATGATTTATGTAATTCAGGACAGTTTCATGTGGTCAAAGTCGGTAGATCAATAAAGATTCCAAAGGAACCGTTCCTTAATTGGTTCTTAGGAGATAATGCAGAAAAGCAGGGTAATTAACCTGCTTTTTTTTGTTATATTGATGTGAAAAGGAATATAGAAAATTATGTTATTATTAGGTTAATCATTAAAAGATAGGTGGGTATATTATATGGGGGAAATATGTTTGTTAGATATTGAGTTTGGATTTTACTGGAATGGGGTTAAAGAATATTCCTATGAAAGCGGGCTCTCATTATTAGGAAACGAAATAGTCATCTGGAACCCAAATATTCTTTTTTCAAATTATACAGATGAATATGCGTCAACAAATAATGGATATCCTGTTCTTGATCATAGTTACTCCGCAAAACTTTATCGAGACATTGAGAGAAGAAAAAAGGAAATGCTATTATTGCTTGAGAAAGGAAAAAATATTTTTATAATTGTACCAAAACCAGACATGCGCTTTGTTCCATCCTCTTCCTCTTCTAAGATTCTAGATCCATTAAATATAGTAGATGCTATGCCTGTATGGGCAGAATTCGAACACGCTGAAGGATACAATCTGGAATTTAGAGGGGATGAATTATTTAAATCATTCTTCGAATCTAATAAGGAACATATGAAATATTACGCCAGTGTTTATATACCGGAAGGCAGACCGTTCCTATACATAAAAGACACCGATTTAGTTGTTGGCACTTATATTGATTACTTACAGGGAAAGGTTGTATTTATACCTAATATTATCGATTCATATGGATCTCAGCGTAATAAGGACAGTGCTCTTAACGAGGAGGAATTTATTAATTCTATTAAGAAGTTAAATGATGATTTGAAAAAGAATTCTAAAGCTGACGATCTTCCAGAATGGAGTCAGTATTATACTTTACCAAATGAGCTTGAAGAAAAACAAAAGATTTCTGAATTTCAAGCGCAAATAGATTTATTGGTTTTTCGATGCGAAGAGCAAACGAAATTGATCAAAAAACTTGAAGAGTACAAAGTATTATTTACTGGAACAGGAAAACCTCTTGAACAAATCGTCAAAAAGGTATTTATTGAATTAGGCTTTGAAGTTACTGAAGGTTTACCTGGGAGAGATGATCTAATACTAAAATATAACGATAAGGTTGCAGTTGTAGAAGTAAAAGGGGTAAGCAAAAGTGCTGCTGAGAAACATGCGGCACAGTTAGAAAAGTGGGTAAGTGGATACATAGAAAAATTTGGGGTTAACCCAAAAGGAATGCTTATTGTAAATTCATATTGCAATCTACCTTTACATGAAAGAGTAGAGGATACTTTCCCTAATCAAATGTTAAGCTATTCAGAACGAAGAGATCACGCTTTGATAAATACTCTTCAGTTATTAGGGGCATATCTCGATGTTCAGAAGAATCCAGATAGAAAAGAAAGGATAATTGAAGATTTATTCTCTACAAATGGAAAGTACGAATCGTATACAAAATGGCTAGAATTTTTAGAGCATACAGAATCAGAAAATTTGAAAATTAACACCGTAGAAATTGGTGCTAATTCTGGTGCTAAACTTTAGAATATTTAAAGGGATACCAAAAAACTACAAAAGATAAAAACAAGGACGAACCCTTTGCTGACGCTAATTTAAGGGAATTATAGGGGATGGTGAAGGAGTATAAAATAC
The DNA here is from genome assembly GCF_050277435.1 of Paenibacillus sp. NPDC101420. NCBI lineage: Bacteria > Bacillati > Bacillota > Bacilli > Caryophanales > Paenibacillaceae > Paenibacillus > Paenibacillus sp. NPDC101420. Next base: position 222,126 of record NZ_JBNNSE010000005.1, on the reverse strand, counting down.
GCGCAAATACATGGTGTTCACACCATTGAAGGGGAACGAACACCACAGCAAATTTCTGTTGACTCATCGTGAGCGCGAAGTTTTCGAGCTTCTCGTGCAGGACAAAACGACTCGTGATATCGCTGGTTTATTATTTATCAGCGAAAAAACAGTTCGGAACCACATCTCCAATGTAATGCAAAAACTAAACGTTAAAGGCCGTTCACAAGCGGTTGTCGAGCTGATCAAGCTTGGGGAGCTGAAAATATAGCTGGCCATGTCTTCGGAAGTGACGCGTTTAAGCCTTCTCCACCTCTAGGGGTGAGGGAAGGTTTTTTGTAGTGTCCGGAATATTAAATTTGACTACATTTTATGGATTGACGGATATTGGGAATGGTTGTAAAATCATCTTAAAGTTAAAACCTTTAAACTTTTGAAATCATTTTGATACTTTCGATAAAGGTGAAGCTGACATTGAATGTTCGATTCTCAGTCAGGACGTAGTTGTGGCGTGAAGAGTTAGTCCTTTTTTATTTCCCTAAAAGTTATAACGTTTAAACTATTGAACTTGGAGGCATAGAAGCTTAGATGAACATTCATGATGTAGCCAAAAAGTCGGGGCTCTCTGTAGTGACCGTATCCAGAGTTATTAACAATTCACCTTCTGTACGTGAAGGCAATAGGCGGAAAGTGCTGAGTGCTATGGAGGAATTAAATTATCAGCCCAATTCAGCGGCGCGGAGTCTCGTGCGTGGCAAGACGGGAGTCATCGGTATGTCGATTACCAACTTTAACGACTCTTTCTATGACCGCGTGATTCGCGTGGTGAACCGGAAGCTGGCAGAACAAGGTTACTTCTTGGCCCTGTCGATAGCCGAGAATGAGGATGAAGGCGTTAACTTCCTGTTTCAGAAGGACCGCGTTGACGGGATTATCCTGTTATCTCCGCTTGAGGAAAAAGAATATGTGGAGGAGCTGAAAAGAAAAAATATTCCGTTTGTCTTGCTGGATAACCAGCTCCAGCATGAGGATGTTCCCAGTGTCGTCGTCGATAACTATCAAGGGGGGTATGAAGCTACCAAGCACTTGATTGGTCTTGGACACACCCAGATCGCCTATATCGGTGGCCCTTCGGTGTTCCTGAGTGTAGCAGAGCGCAAGCGGGGTTATGTACAGGCGCTGGATGAAGCGGGACTATCGCCTTTCGGCACAGAATATTGCGGATTTACGGTAAGTAGCGGTTATGAGGTGGCCAAGAGATGGATCCGTGAAGATAAGCTGCCGACAGCCATTTTTTCAGGAGACGATTTTATTGCTTTAGGTGTTGTTCAAGCCCTGCGTGAGGAGGGGATTCTGGTACCTCAGGATATCTCAGTGGTTGGCTTTGATGATCAGCAGTTCGTAGGTGAATTTTATCCCCGATTGACGACAGTCAGACAGCCTGAGGCGCAAATGGGCAGCATTGGTGTTGATTTGCTGATGAAATTAATCAATGGGGAGGTGATGCCAGCTGTTGTAACGAAGCTCGCTCCTCAGCTTCTCGTGCGTGAATCCACCGCATCTGTAAGGTTAACCTAAATATTAGGAGTGAAACGAACTGTGAAGTACTTTTTGGGAGTCGATGCAGGGGGCAGCAAAACTTATGCAATGATTGCAAATGAACAGGGAACGGTCATTGGTGTAGGCAAGGGAGGGAACGGGAATCATCAAAACAATCGTGAACAGGCAGAGAACAGTTTGCACCAGGCTGTATCGGGAGCGATTATAGCGTCGGGGCTGACAAAGGATCAGATGGAGTATTCCTGGTTCGGTCTGGCTGGAGCGGACAGAGAATCCGATTTTCGAATTTTACGACCAATCATCAGCAGACTTGGCCTTCCCCGAACTGAGATTTCCTGCGATACCTGGATTGCCTTGCGATCAGGTACAGAGAGTAATTATGGGATCGTGCTGATCTGCGGCTCGGGAGTGAACTGCGCCGGTAAAAATCCGCGAGGCGTTACATACCAATGTGGTGGATTTGGCTATCGGTTCGGTGATTACGGCGGCGGCTATGATCTAAGTATTGAGGTATTTCGTAGCGTTCTTCGGGCGGATGATGGAAGAGAGAAAGAGACTGTCTTAAGCGAACGCTTAATTCATTTGCTGGGCTATTCCAGTGTTTCGGAGTTAAGGGAGGATTACCTGGATCATTCCAGAGACTTGCCTCCCCAGATTGCTGAGCTGCTGTTTCAAGCGGCAGATGAAGGAGACCAGGTTGCCACCCTACTGCTAACCAAGCAAGGGGATGAGCTGGGTTTGGCAGCGGTGTCGACAATCCGCCATTTGGCTATGGAGGAGGATTCCTTTGACATCGTACTTGCAGGCAGCCTATTGACCAAGGGGGATCGCTCAGGCATCATCCGGCGGGCCATTGAACAGAGAGTGAAGCATTCGGCTCCAAATGGCACTTTAAGGATTCTAACCCGGGAACCGGTTGTAGGCGCGGTCGTTTTGGCAATGGAAAGCAGCGGTGTGCGTGTGAATCAGGAGGTTCTTGATCGTCTATCACTGGGTAAGGAGGGGCTATTATTATGAAGGAGACTTTGAAGCTCGTTGTCATCGGAGCGGGTTCATCGTATACGCCTGAGCTTATTGAAGGCATCATCATGCATCATAAAGAGCTTCCCGTCCGCGAAGTATGGCTGGTGGATATTGAGGCGGGAAGGGAGAAGCTGCATACGATTGCGGAATTAAGCAAGCGTATGATTGCTGAGTCCGGACTGCCGATTACCGTGACCCAGACGCTTGAGCGCAGGGAGGCCATCGCCGGAGCAGACTTTATCTGCACTCAAATCCGGGTAGGTATGCTGGAAGCGCGAAAATGGGACGAATTAATTCCGCTTCAATACGATGTCATCGGTCAGGAGACGACGGGTCCCGGAGGGATGATGAAAGGCCTACGGACCATTCCAGTAACTCTGGATATTTGCAAGGACATCGAGGAGCTAGCTCCGGATGCCTGGTTGCTGAATTTTACGAATCCGGCCGGTATGGTAACTGAAGCTGTTCACAAATATTCATCGGTAAAAAGCGTAGGCCTATGCAACTCGCCGATCGGTTTTCAAAAGTGGCTCTCTGAGTTCTTCGGACTTCCTATGGAGAAGATCTATGCGGAGTTTGTCGGCATCAACCATCTGCACTGGGTATCCGATATCGTAATTGACGGTAAAAGCAAGCTACAGGAGCTCATTGATTACCCCCAGAACTACAAGGCGAGTAATGTGCCGTTTGATTCCTGGGACCACCGGTTTCTGAATGCTTTGAAAGCCATCCCTTCTTATTACCTGAGCTATTACTACATGACGGACGCGATGCTTGCGGAACAGAAGGAAGCAGCAGCAACGACCGGATCGCGCGCTGAGGTAGTGAAGAAGGTGGAGGAAGAGCTGTTTGAGCTGTACCGGAACGTAGAGCTAAAGGAGAAGCCAAAGCAGCTGGAGCAGCGTGGTGGAGCCTATTACTCGGAGGCGGCAGTGCTGCTGATGCGCTCCATTTATAATGATTCCCGCGATATCCAGACATTGAATGTAAGGAATAACGGAATGATTGACTTCTTACCGGACGATGCCTCCATTGAGGTGAACTGTTTGGTAACTAAACAAGGTCCGCTGCCGATTCCGCTGCGCAAAATTCCGCAGTCCGTCAAAGGCCTGCTGGCTGCGGTCAAGCAATACGAGAGCCTCACCATCGAGGCGGCTGTACATGGAGACCGGGATATAGCCCTGCAGGCTATGGTTCATCATCCGCTCGTGCCTTCGGTCACCGTAGCTGAACAGCTGCTGGATGAAATGCTGGAGAAGAACAAAGCGTTTTTGCCGTTGTTTCACTAGAATCGTCCAGAGGAGGAAAAACGGATGAACACGGCCGAGAAACCAAGTAGATGGAAGAAATTCACCAGTCAATTGGATTTACAGTCCATGGTTTGGCCGGGAATTATCTTTGTATTCATTTTTAGCTACATTCCGATGTATGGCGTGGTTATGGCGTTCCAGCAATACGATATTTTTGGCGGCATTATGAAGAGCCCCTGGGTTGGATTTATGCATTTCAGAATGTTCTTCGAGGCACCGGAGTTCTGGAATGTGATGCGAAATACCATTGTGATTAGTTTGCTTAAATTGATTATCTCTTTTCCAGCACCGATTCTTCTTGCACTAATGCTGAATGAGATCGGTAATATGGGCTTTAAACGCGTTATCCAGACCGTCAGCTATTTACCGTATTTCCTGTCCTGGGTTATTGTATCCGGTTTTGTATTTTCGCTGTTATCTGTTGACAACGGAACGGTAAACTATGTGCTGGAGCGATTCAATCTGGTAGGGGAGCCAGTTAACTTCCTGGCATTACCCAAATACTTCTGGTCTATTCTAGTAAGTGTAAATGTGTGGAAGGAGGTCGGATTTGGGAGCATTGTCTATCTGGCCGCGATTGCAGGCATTGATCCGACTTTATATGAAGCCGCTTCCATAGACGGAGCAAGCCGATTTAAGCAAATTCACTTGATTACACTCCCCAGCATTACCCCCATTATCATCATCTTTATGATTCTTGCCATCGGCAGTCTGCTTAGTGCGGGCTTCGAGGACATTTTGCTGCTGGCAACCAATCCAATCCTGCGACCCTACTCCGATGTTATCGACACCTATGTGTACCGTGTGGGGATATTAAATGCCAGATTTTCTTATGCGACAGCGGTAGGACTTTTCAAAGCGGTGATCAGTGTCATTCTGCTGGTGATGGCCAACAAAATCGCGCGCCGGGCAGATGTTAGTCTCTGGTAGGTACTACTACTCATAGCGAATGCTTCCGATGCAAGTTTTATTGGGATGTATCGACTGTAAGTAATGCTCCATAAACCTTTTAGGAGAGGTGAACAATGAGACTAAGCCTAGGCGACAAAATCATGCAGCGGACTATTTATATCCTTTTGACGCTGCTGGCGCTACTTATGCTGTACCCATTTTGGAACGCGCTGGTCATTTCCTTTAATCTAGGGAGCGATACGGCGCTCGGCGGTGTAACCTTGTTGCCGAGAGCATTTACCCTGGAAAATTATTATATTGTGTTTCAGGATCATCGCCTGCTGAATTCTTTTCTGATCACCATTCTTAGAACGCTCGGCGGCACGGCATTGTCCGTCTTCTTCACGGCCCTGTTAGCTTACGGAATGTCCAAGAAAACATTGCTTTTTCGAAAACAATATATGGTGTTCTTCATGATTACGATGTTCTTCAGTGGAGGGCTCATCCCTAGTTATTTACTAGTTCGCTCTTTGGGTATGCTGGACACCTTTTGGGTTCTGATTATCCCCGGCATCATCAGCGTCTGGAACATGATTGTCATCCGCACCTTCTTCAACGCTTTGCCGGAGGGGTTGGAGGAATCGGCCAAAATCGACGGTTGCAGTAACTACGGTATTTTCTTCCGAATCGTTATTCCCGTCTCCGGCCCGGTGCTGGCCACGATTGCTTTATTTACTGCGGTCGGTTACTGGAACGACTGGTTTACGGGAGCGATCTATATTACGAAAGACGAACTGCTTCCTATACAGACCCTGCTGCGGCAGGTTATGAACTCCAACATTATGACCCAAATTGGTTCATCGAATGCCATCGCGCTGGATCATATGAACCGAAATCGGACGATTACTACGAAGTCACTGACCATGGCTACGATGATGATCGCTACTATTCCGATTATCCTGACGTACCCTTTTCTCCAAAAGTACTTTGTTAAGGGCGTAATGATCGGTTCATTGAAAGAATAGCAGTCTCCATATTATGTGGAAAGAAGGGAAAAGAATGGGCAATCGTATGAAATGGGTATCGCTTCTGCTGACTTCGCTGGTGCTTCTTCTCGCTGCCTGTAGCGGAGGGGGGAATTCTAACACTTCACCAAACACAAGCGAGAAAAATCTGAATACCGAGGTCGCCACTGATGACGGCAGCGGGATTAAGCCCGTCACCTTCAGCTTCTATGGAAATTACGACTGGCTTACGACATCACCCTGGGGGGATAATGAGGCGACAAAATGGATTCAGGAGAACCGTAAGGTTAATGTTGAACCGATTCAATCGGGAGGTGCGGCCGGAGAAAAACTCAACACGATGATCGTCGGTGGTGATTTACCGGATGTCATTTTTACTGACCGGGGATCCTCAGTGGAACGGCTGGTGCAGGCAGGGCAACTTGTTGCGCTGGATGATTACTATGACAAGTATCCGAACTTCAAGAAATATGTGAAGGAATCCACCCTGAATTTGCTCCGTTCAGATGACGGAAAAATCTATCAAATCCCCAACTGGTATACATCCGGGCAATTCGGCAACGGCGGATGGATGGTGAATAAAGATATTTATAATGAGCTCGGCAGACCGGCGCTGGAGACCTTTGATGATTTGTATCAATATTTACGCTTGGTGCAAGAGAAGTATCCGGATGTTGTACCTCTGGAGGTTGGCGAGAAGGGGGCAGGTCTGGAAATTATGTATGGCGGTTTTAAGGAGAACTCCACCAGTAAGTTCATTTCACTCATGGGACATCCGGAAGGCGACAAGCTGTCATCTATCTTGGACGATCCCGCTTACGAGGAGATGGTGCTGTATATCAATAAGCTCTATCGTGAACGGCTGATTACGCAGGATGCACTGCAGCAAACCCAGGATGCGGTCAAAGAAAAGGTCAATACCAGCCGGGTAGCGGTCATGGTCGAATCCAATATCACTACGTATGGAGCCGAGGGACACCGTGCACTGACTGCGAACAATCCGGACAGCGGTTATGAAATTATTTGGCCGATTCATAAAGCCGGACTAGACAAAACACAAGTGTTTGTAAGCGGTTTCGAGACGCTGGGTTGGAACGTCAGTGTCATTACGAAAAAGGCCAAGGATCCGGAGGCCATCTTCGCTTACTTTGACTGGATTACGGGTCCGGAGGGACAGAAGGTGCTTTTCTTCGGTCCTAAAGGCTTGTACTGGGATGAGGAGGACGCAGACGGAGCACCAATTCCGAATGAGAAATACAAGACGACTCCTGCTAACGAGCGTACCGAAACGATGAGAAAATTCGAGGACTTTAACTGGGCGGGAAATACGACCTTTATTGATACGGCGAAAATGAGCTTAGAGGCGTTGCTTTCCGCGAACCAGAAATCATGGGAGACAGTGGCGCAGTCCACGGTGACCTGGAAAACCGCGCTGGACATTACGGAATTTGTGAATACCGATCCGCTTCCGGATACGGAGATTGGCATCATCGCACAGAATGTCGGGGATATTTATACCCTTGCTTACGCACAAATGGTTCAGGCGAAGTCGGATGAAGAGGTATTGTCGGCACTGGAGACAGCCAAAAAGAACACCCAAAAAGCGGGGCTGGATAAGCTGCTTGAGTTCAGAACCGAAAAATGGCAGGAGAATGTCAAGAAAATCAACGCGACGAAATAAGACTTTTATAAATCCTATACTTGTGGAGGCGATATTATGGCATTTGCTCTGAGATCGAGATGCATAGCAATGTTAAGCTTCGTATTGGTTTCTTCAATAGTAGGTGGTTCCGTGCCGGCTAAGGCCGATGAGGAGAGTAATCCCCCTTTTGAAACGGAAGTTATTGTACGGACCGTAAACCAGTTTAAGAACACGGCGGATGTCCATAATTTCATCCAGCTGTCCACAAGCTACGGTGTCGATGTCATCAGCATGAACGTGAAGCAGGATGAAGATGATGAGGTTCCGTCTGGAAGTGTATTTTATCAGAGTGATATCGCTCCGATCGCGCAAGGCTACGAGAATTTCGATGCCCTGCAGGCTGTCATTACAGCAGCCCATGCTGCAGGAATCAAGGTTCATGCCTGGATTCCCCAGTTCCATGATCAGCAAGCCTTCCTTGCTCACGATGAATGGCAGATGCAAGCGCTGGTTAACGGGGTTCAGACTCCGTTCACAGGTTCTAACGGCAACGAATACTTCGTCAATCCGATTCACCACGAAGTGCAGCAGTATGAGCGTTCCATCATTCAGGAAGTGATCGAGAATTATGCTGTTGACGGTGTTGTGCTAGACTGGATCCGCTTTGACAATTACAACATGGACGTCAGTGATTACACGGCCCTGAAGTATCAGGCGCAGTTCGGGTATTCCCCGCTCAGCATTGACTTCGATACGGATTCGCCTCAGCGTGAGCAGTGGAATGAATGGAGAACTGAACAAATTGGACAGTATATGGGCGATATCCGTGAGGATATTTCCGAATCCTCAAATCCGGATGTGCAGCTAGGTGTGTATATTTTGCCGCCGGAATTTACAGAGGTTGGACAGAATGTAGCCAAATTCAAAGATGATATCGACTTTGTCGCACCGATGGCGTACTTTGATGACTGGGAGTTCAATAGTGATTGGGTATACAGCACTTCCTACGGCATCCTGAAGGATACGAGCGACCGGATCAGTGGCAGTGACGTGGAGATTGTAGCCACACTGGATAATGACTGGACTGATGATCAATATCAGGAGATTTACAAGGGAATCCGCGAGAATTATCCGGACGTGAAGCGCCTGTCGTTCTTTGCCTACGGGGCCTGGCCAGAAGATGAATTGGCCAATATCAAGGAACGTGAAACCTGGCCGACGCCAGGCTGGACGCCTCCGGTAGAACAAGACTATCCGGCTCAATTACCAGCAGGATGGAAGGCTCGAAATATCGGTTCCATGCCGGGGAACGTTACCTACAATTCATCCAATAAGCAATTTACACTCAGCAGTAGCTCTACGGATATTTGGGGAAATGGAGATCAACTGAATTATATATATCAATCCGTGAGCGACAATGCGGAGATTATTGTTAAAGTGCAGTCCACTAGCCGATTGGACGGCTGGGCCAAGGCCGGCATTATGATTCGGGAGTCGCTGGGTCATAATTCGAAGCACGCAGATATGATGCTTACCCCCGAGAATGGGGCAACCTTCCAGTATCGTGCAGAGACCGCGGGAAATATGGTCGACCATACTGCGGCTGCCTCGGCTCCAAGATGGCTAAAGCTGACCAGAAGCGGAAATACCTTCAAAGGGGCTATTTCGACGAACGGGAATAACTGGCAGACGGTTGGAACTGTTCAGATCCCGATGAATCGCAAGGTGTATATTGGCATAGCGCTCAGCAATCCGGGGGATGATTCGAGGAATAAGGCCGTGTTTGGAAATGTGAAGGTTACGGATTAAGCCCAATGCAATAGGTTGGGGAGCTGAAAATATAGTTGGCCATGTCTTCGGAAGTGACGCGTTTAAGCCTTCTCCACCTCTAGAGGTGGGGAAGGCTTTTTGTTGTTGATGTGTATTTACGGACTTTGCCAAATCCCTTTCTTGCATGGTTATAAGCTGTTCTGCGGTTTTCTGTCTCGTAAAGGAAAGCTTGGCCAGTCAACATGAAAAGGGATTAACGGGTTATTCTCCGGTTGGGTGCGGAACTCCTGTATTGAATTGAATTAGAGGTGTAAATTCCTCATAGTGTTCTGAAAATGTCATTTATCGTGTAATACAAAGCATTAAGTTCTTCCATATAAACTGTTTTTATTTTAGTTTTATCAGGATTGTCACTTACCATTTCCATAAAAACATCCAGATCATTAATGATACCGTTAAGGCTTGCGCGCTTTAACAATTCTGAATCGGAAATATCATCTTTAAACGATAGTCTTAAGATTTCCATAGTGTCGTTTACAATATCCTTGAAATTTTCTTCTTCCCCATAGAAAGTTGCAATCTTTTTTAAAAAGTCTGCATATTTATCTGGTATTTTTGAATTTTCTGAAAAAATAATCATATATATCTTCTCCCTATATTCATTGAATTTTTAAACAGTTTAAGTCTTGGCCAGCTGTGAAATCACCTAATTGTAGTCAGGGATATTATACTTAGATTTGGAACAATTGGCGGTTAAAAATGATACAGTAGTTAAGTTATAGTTGACCACTTCGAAAGCGGGTGCTGGTAATGCTAAAGACAGTATCAGTTATTTTTAATGAGCGGCCAAAAAGTTGGGGATTAAGAGGGGATCCATATCTTTGGGATGAGCTAGAGAATTACTTTCAAGAAGTGACTTATCCATGTACAGGTGAGGCGTTTGCACAGAGATTCAAATACGCGTTTGAGGAATTAACAGGAGGTAACTTAGATGATTTAGAGAAACAAATCTATTGTGAGAAATACAGTCATGGTGGTATGTCCAGTGGGTATGTTTCTCTGGAGTTTTGGGTTGAAGTAGCGATTCCAATGCTAATTGAACGATTGGAGGAATTAGCAAATTAAATTGGTGAACAATAAAACGTTAAAGACCGTTCACAAGCGGTTGTCGAGCTAATCAAGCTTGGGGAGCTGAAAATATAGCTGGCCATGTCTTCGGAAGTGACGCATATAAGCCTTCTTCACCCTTAGAGGTGTGGGAAGGTTTTTTGTTGTTTATGCATATTTGCTAAAAGAACATTCAATTGATAATCATTCTCAATACATATATAATGAATCCAAAGTAAGGGGAAGTAGGGATGAGCATGAAGCGTAGCGATGGTCTGAATGAAGCGGAAACGATTGATGCCCACAAGACGCTTAGATGCGAAGGGTTTAATATTACTTACCAGTTGGACGGAAGCCACTTTGAGATAAAACCACCGGTCGAGCTAGGGAAGGGCAGCTGCCGGAGCCTGCTTACTCAGCGTTATCTTCAAATGACGGATTTTGATCTCCAATTTAATCGGGATATTGAAGCGAAGGGCGAGTTTAGAACACCTCGTACGGAGCTGATATTTTGCATGGGACATGGAATTGAATGGGGGACCTCGCTGAAGCAGGACTATTTTGCCATAGATACAGGAGAAAGTGTGCTGCTTCACGGCGGAGTAAGAAGTGAAAATTGTATATACCTTAGCGGAGCGGGCTACAGATTCCTCAGCATAGATATGAGTCCGGCACAATTTGAGCGAATGACCAGCGGACTGACCGAGGATACACGGCTCCAAGCCGGAGGAGGAGCTGGGTTATTTTTTGGCAAAAACGCTATCACACCATCTATCCGACTCATTCTGTCTCAAATTGTAGATTGTTCCTATAGTCAGGGTATGCGGGAACTCTATCTGGAGGGGAAAATGCTGGAGCTAATGGCTGTCTATCTCAATGAATCTTTATTTGAAGCTGATCGGATTTCCCACACAGTCAAGCTATCTAGAGATGATATGAAGAGCCTGCGACTAGCCAAGGAAATTCTGCAACGTGATTATTTACATCCACCGACGCTAGCAGGGCTCTCTCGCATTATTTGCCTTAATGAGTTCAAATTGAAGAAGGGCTTTAAGGAAATGTTCGGTTATACTGTCCATGCCTATGTGATCGAACAACGGATGCAAAGGGCACAGCAGCTGCTAGAACATGGAAATATGACGGTAAGTGAAGCAGCATCCAGAGTCGGATACGTGAATGTCAGCCATTTCTCAGCAGCCTTTCGTAAAAAATTCGGTGTGCGTCCTGGAGAGTATCTGATCAGTGGTAGACAGCGTTCTTTAGGAACAAGGATGTAAGCTCGCATCGAAAACAGATGCTCCTGATTTGGTTGATTATAATCCCGGAAACGGTAGCAACTATGAAGAGCGTTCCTATACACTAGTGCACAGAGAATCATTCTCAGTGCACTTTTTTTGTGCGTAATTATAAAGAGTGGGGGAACAGCTGTGAGTAAAACCAAAACTGGCATGTCGAGACTGCTGGAGATTGCCGGAGAGAAGCGGGGCCTGCTGATCCTGTCTGGCGTATTGTCATCTGTCAGCGCCGTGCTAATGCTGGTACCATTTTTGTCAGTTTATTTCATCTTGGCCGAGCTACTGCGGCATGCAGCATCTCCTGGACAGGTTGACGGTGATGCAATGATCCGCTGGGGATGGATTGCACTCGGCGGCTTGGTTGGAGGGTTGGTGACCTCATATTGCGGTATTATGTGTTCGCATATTGCGGCTTTTCGTATTCAGTATAATCTGCGTGTGCGAATGACCGAACATCTAGGCAGATTGCCGCTCGGCTTCCTGAATGGAACTTCGACCGGCGCAGTGAAGAAGACGCTGGAACAGAATGTTGACAAGGTGGAAAATTTCGTAGCGCATCAGCTCCCTGATCTGGTCAGCGCGCTGGCGTCTACGGTGCTGATGATTGTGGCGATGTTCTGGCTGAGTCCGCCGTTAGCTGTTGCCTGTCTTCTACCGATCCTCATAGGAATGGTTGTGCAGTCAGCACTTATGATGAGCGGTAAGGGAAAAACCAGTGTGAAGCAGTATCATGATTCTTTGGAGCAGATCAATGCTTCGGCGGTGCAGTATGTGCGGGGGATGCCAGCGGTGAAGGTGTTCGGGCAGACGGTGCATTCCTTCCGAAAGTTCTACAGTGATATGACCAGATACCGTGATTATTGTCTGGAGTTTACGGACCGTTATCAGTCAGGTTATGTTCTGTTCAAAACATTGCTGGCCTCCTCGTTTACCTTTATTTTACCGGTGGGTGTTTTTATGCTAAGCGGCAAGCCGGACTCCATGTCCTTTGCGCTTGTGCTGCTGTTCTTTCTAATTATGGCGCCAGGCGTATCATCTCCGCTTTATAAACTGCTTATGCTGGCTTCGAGTACTCGGGATATCGGCGAAGGCGTAGAGCGGATGGATCGTCTTTTGGCACAGCAGCCTGTACCAGAAATAGCAAAGCCGCTATCACCGCAAGCTTTCGACGTTGAATTTATGGACGTAACCTTCTCCTACAGTGAAGAAGAGGGGGCTGCGGCTGCGCTTAGCGAGGTCTCTTTCCGGGCAGTACAAGGGAAGGTTACAGCGCTGGTTGGACCGTCAGGATCAGGTAAATCGACGGTGGCCAGCTTGGTGCCGCGGTTCTGGGACCCGCAAGAGGGTGCGATCCGTATCGGTGGAGTGGATATCCGTCATATGGCGATTCATGAACTGATGAATACAGTTGCTTTTGTATTTCAGGAGACCTTCCTGTTCTATGACACTTTGTATGAGAATATTGCCGTCGGCAAACCGGGAGCCACGCTGGATGAAGTCCAGGCTGCAGCAAGAGCTGCGCAATGCGACGAGTTCATCTCTCGGCTTCCGCAGGGATACGATACGTTAATTGGTGAAGGTGGCGTCTATCTCTCCGGTGGTGAAGAGCAGCGTATTGCGGTAGCCCGGGCAATCCTCAAAAATGCACCGGTACTTGTACTCGACGAAGCGACTGCTTTTGCCGACCCGGAAAATGAGCATCACATGCAGCTGGCACTAACGGAGCTTATGCGCGGGAAGACGGTTATTGTTATTGCTCACAGACTCTCCTCTATTCGTGAAGCCGCACAAATTCTGGTACTGCGAGATGGGCAAATCGTGGAGCGCGGAGATCACGATAGTTTGATTGATCTCGATGGACTTTACACTCAAATGTGGCATGCATACAGTGACGCTGGGGATTGGCATTTGGAAAAAGGAGGGGAACAGCTATGAAGGTATTGCACAATATTACTGCTGGCAAACCGCAGCAGCTGCTGAAGCCTGTGTTTTTTTCCTTACTGGCTAACATAGTCAGTGTGCTTCCGTTTGCGCTTGTGATTGAGGCGGTACGGTTGATTTTTGCTCCTTATATTACGGTGGGTGCAGAGCTTCAGATAGAACGGCTTTGGTGGATTTGCGCGGGACTAGCTGCTGTTATGGTACTGATGTTCCTGAGCGAGATCCCCGCTTACCGCACTGCATACCGCGGGGCTTACAATGTTGCGGCACAGGGACGGGCGGAATTAGCAGAACATCTGCGTAAGCTTCCGCTAGGCTACCTGACGCGCCGGGATCCTGGTGATCTGGCCAATATGATGATGGGCGATTTCACACTGGTTGAGACAGGGATTTCACATCTGCTGCCACAGCTTGCAGGGGCTTTTGTACTGCCGATATTTGCACTTGCGGGTTTACTGTTCCTCGACTGGCGGATGGCGCTTTCCATGTTCGTGGCGCTGCCGATTGCCCTCCTGATTATGTATCTGTCAGGCAGACTGCGGCGGAGATTAGGGACGAATCATATGAAAGCGAAATTGAACGCCGCGAATCGGCTACAGGAGTATTTGAATGGTATTCGGGTGATGAAGGCCTATAGCCTAACGGGAGAACGATTTGTCCGTCTGGATAGCTCTTTTAGAACTTTGATGAAGGAAAGTGTGAAGCTTGAAGGGATATTCGGACCGGTCATTCTAACGGCTATGGCTCTTCTTCGTGCGGGTCTGACCTTAATGGTATACGTAGGTGTGCATCTATTGTTAGGCGGGGAGCTCGGTATTTTGCAGCTGGCGGTATTCCTTATTGTCGGCACACGCATCTATGATCCACTGACGACGGCGCTCGCCAACTATGCCGAATTCCGGTACAACGAACAAGCGGGTGAACGCATCGTAGACCTGCTTCGCCAGCCGGTAATGACGGGGACTACAGCTCCACTTCCCGAGAGCAGTACGATCCGCTTTGACAATGTTACTTTCAGCTATGGAGGTGAGCCTGTTCTGAAACAATTAAGCATAGAAATGCCGCAAGGCTCATTAACTGCAATCGTGGGTCCCTCCGGCAGCGGAAAGAGTACAGTGCTGCGTTTGATCTCGCGTTTCTATGATCCTGACGAGGGAAGTGTTCTGCTAGGCGGACGCAATATTAAAGATATTGATCCAGAACATTTGCTAGGGTCTGTGTCGGTTGTGTTTCAGGATGTGTACCTGTTCCAAGATACCATTGGAAACAACATTGCCTTTGGGCGGCCGGGCGCGTCGCAGCAGGATATTCAACAAGCAGCAGAAATGGCCCGTTGCCATGATTTCATTATGAAATTACCGCTAGGTTATGACACGCCGGTAGGCGAGGGTGGCAGTACGCTTTCCGGAGGGGAGAAGCAGCGGATCTCCATTGCTCGTGCGATTCTTAAGAACGCTCCTATTGTATTGCTGGATGAGGCTACTGCATCGCTTGACCCGCAGAATGAAGCCGAAATCCAGAAGGGAATTGATGCGCTGATTACGGGCAGAACCGTTATTGTTATCGCGCATCGGCTGAAAACCATACGAGGTGCAGACAACATTATTGTGCTGGAAGATGGCCGACTTGTGGAGCAGGGACGACATGAAGCTTTACTACTACGAGGTGGATTGTACGACCGTCTCTGGAAGCTGCAGCAGCAATCCGTCGGATTCCGCATCACATCATAGGAAACGTCATTCACGCTTTTAGGAGGGCAAACGTATGGCTATCACAAAGGATGAATCTACCTGAAGCCATCTAAATATAAAGACGAAGCCTATTATGGCTTCGTCTTTTGTAATTTTGCATACCCTTTTCATCCTAGAAAATAAGGACCTTTTACAAATGAACTATTGGACCGAAAGTACAGTCTCCAACTCAGGGATATATTCCTTGACCATATTGTTGTCTTCCCACAGTCCTTTAGTCCCAGCTGGGGCTTGACCTTCGGAAACGACTAAGTACGGTTTGATGGTTACGGTACTTGGTATAGTCTTGAAGGGTTCAAAACGAACATTATAAGATTCGCTTAAGGGGTGAGCACCGATGGGCTTCAGTTGAACGCCGCGTTCATCTACAATGTCAAATTGAAGAGCGATGACGCCCCCGTTAGCCCCCTTATATTTCGAAGGGATAGAAGCGAGCATTTCTTCTACGCTCTGGCCCGGTTTGGTTTTGTACTCAATGGATAACTGCGTTGTGATTGGGGTGATTTCCACCTTACTGATCTGCAAGTTAATGTTATCGTGATGCATGGTCTCCTCTGAAGTTAGTACGGTAACGGGCGTTGATTTTGTAACAGGCAGAACGAATTCGAACGGGATATCGTAACCCTTTAACGTTACATTTACAGTCAAGTCAAACTGATCAGGGAACTGGACAGTCTGTGTTGTTGTGCTCGGCTCATAATAAGTGTTCAAAACCTGAACCATTATGCTGGAAGCAGTCTCAGCATCCATGTGTTCGTAACTCCAGAGCAGAGGTTGGCCTTTATAGAGAACCTCAAACTTATCCACTGCCCCTTTATTGGCATCTGAAGGCGGCGAATTGGGCTCCGAAGCCAGACGGTTTCCAGGAGTGGTTATGTTCATAAGAATTCGGGTTCCGTCAAATAACAACGTTGGGATATTCATGGTCACATCGCCATGCGTCACGCTTTGGTTTACGTTTGTGATGAAATCCTCGGCTTGTTGAACACCGGGATCTAAGTTTTTTTCGCCCCATAATGAATAGATTTGTCCCAAAACCGGAATTTGCTTGAGTGCATCAGCCATTGCGGGCGATACAAAGCCGGAAGCAAGGACTGTAACTCCAAGAATTGCAGCGGCTGCAGTGGAAATCAACCATTTATTAAAAGTTTTAGATACATTTTTCTTTTTCTGAACGGGGGAAATGGAATTATCGGTTTCCCTGATGATTTGGTAAGTCTCATTCAACTTGGAGCGGGCAATATCCGATAACTGATCGGGAAGTAGGCTTTGGCAGTTCTTTAATTGTTCTTCTAACTTAGTGTTTACCATGTCGCAACTCCATTTCTTGATTGAATTGAGATGAATGCTTTAGCTTTTTGCGGGCGCGATGCAGCCGGGTCTTCACGGCTACCGTAGAAATTTCGAGAATGTCGGAAATTTGACTGATCGGCATGTCCTGTAGGTAATGAAGGTGAATGACAATCCGTAGATTCTCCTCAAGATGTTGAACGGCATCCCATATTTCGATTTTCTCATAATCCTTGGAAATGGAAGGGACTTCGGGAAGCTCTCCATAAGGGAGGGCTCTTGCGTTGTTTTTGATCATTTTGTTGCATTCATTAATCAGAATCCGGAAGATCCACGTTTTGAAAAAAGCGGGCTCTCTGAGTGTATGGATGGACCTAAAGGCTTTAAGCATCGTCTCTTGCAGGGCATCTGCACAATCCTCGTCTTTGTTGACGATGGACCTTGCAGTTCTATACAGAGGTAACTCTATCTCTTGCATCAGCTGCACGAATGCTTCAGAGTCCCCAGCTTTGGCTTTGACGACAATAGGATTAATATGCAAAGATTTACCTGCTTTCTTGACTAAAAGTCTTAGGATATTCGTAACGTTACTTAAATATTAGATCGGGTAGGTAGCTAGAAGGTTACAACGAAAGTAAACCTAAGATATCTGGGGACTGCACCGCTTGGGCAAATCAGCACACATGGGATTCTCCAAGCATTCTGGATTCACAAAATAATGTAGTATCTGGTGGGGCAGTTTTGCTTACTAAAAGCAAAAGCCCCCTCCGCCGTTTTGGCGGAAAGGGCCGTAGCTCAATTATTTCGTGATGCTTTTCAATAGACTTATCATATTCCCCTTTTATTATATATATATGAGAAATGGCTTCAAATGCATCTGTATACTTTGGACTTGGCTGTAGTTCGTAACCTTTGGAATAGTATTCTATGGCTTCGTCGTACCTGCAAAGTTTAGCCATACAGTCTCCTCTGGAGGACCATGCAAGCCAATCCTCAGGATACAAATCAGTCATTTGCTCCCAGAGAGCCAGCGCCTGAGAAAGGTCGCCCTCTTCCTTGCATATCAGCCCTCCATATTTTTGATATAAATGACCAGGATGGATTTGGTTCAATTGTTCCAGAATTTCTTTTGCTTCAATACATCTGCCGTCTGCGATTAAGTAGTTCATAAGCCAAACATAAGC
The DNA here is from genome assembly GCF_050277435.1 of Paenibacillus sp. NPDC101420. NCBI lineage: Bacteria > Bacillati > Bacillota > Bacilli > Caryophanales > Paenibacillaceae > Paenibacillus > Paenibacillus sp. NPDC101420. The sequence continues at coordinate 204,358 of NZ_JBNNSE010000005.1, read as the reverse complement.
CTGCCAGTAATTCGGGTGATTCGGCACGAAATTCTTATAATACGTAATGAGTTTATGGTGATTTGAAAAGTTCCAATCAAAAATGATTCCATTCTCCGCATCTCGCAAGGCATTATGATTACTTTTGCTGTCCGGAGCTAATTGCAGCGCATCCTTGGCATAATGGGAAGCCATTTCACGGTGCTCATCTGAACGATGAATGTGTAACTGAGCTAGCAAGGTGAGGGATGGGGATTTTTGCGCATCATTTATTTTTCCTTTTAAAAATTGTTCAGCATAGTTAAAATCGTCTTCGGATATAAAATGTTCAGTACTAATCATATTTCCAATTCGTTCTAAATGGGTATCATCGGTTAATGCAAATAATTCATCAATTGTAACACCAAAAATCACGGATAAATCAGGAAGAATTTGAATATCAGGCATGGTTACATTATTTTCCCACTTAGATACTGCTTGGGACGACAGATTCAGTTTTGCTGCTAGTTCTTCCTGAGTCATTTCTTTTTGTAAACGAAGAGTCTTTATTTTTTTTCCTATCTCAACATTCATTTGTATAACCTCCAATTTGTATCAATTCGACTAGTCAATTGCAGTATAACTTTTTGTATAAAATATCCACAATGACCGCTTGGTTAAGCGAATTAACCTATCAGGTTAACTTGGTAGGACGTTGGTTCAATTTATAAGAAGGGCGATTTGAGATTTATCGACAATTCTCCTCTGAGGGTTGGAGGCGAGGGGATGTAAAAAATTTACTTGTGATCTCGATTTTCTTTCTCAAGGTTGCGGAGCATATCTTGTTATGACATACTCGTCAGCAAATGGTTCACTAAGTTAAACGATTGAACGAAACGAAAGCGGTGAGAATCATTAATAAACAGCAACAGGTTGAAGTCATCAAAGATGATTTCAAGATGTGCCAGAAGGTCTTTTTAGCTATTGGTAATGAGACAAGACAATCTATTATTACTGTACTTATGGAGACTACCTGTACGAACGGGTTACGCGTAGGTGAGATTACTGAAAAAACACATCTATCACGACCTGCTGTTTCCCATCATCTAAGAATCTTAAGAGAAGCCGGAATTATAATGGTGAGGGAAGAAGGCTCTAAAAATTATTATTTTATGGACGTTAGAACAAAATTAGGAGTGTTAAAAAATCTTATAAACCATCTCGATGAATTTATGGAACAATATTATTAGAATTGGAGGTTTCTTAATGAAAGCGATGATCATTGAAAAATACGGGAAAAGTCCTCTTCTAATGGCAGACATTTCAACACCTTCAGTAGGTGATTATGATGTGTTGGCAGAAATCCATGTGGCGAGTATTAATCCTATCGATTTCAAGGTGCGGGATGGCAAAACTCGTATGTTGTTGAAATACGATATGCCGCTTGTGTTAGGAAATGATTTTTCAGGTATAGTCACCAAAGTAGGAAATAAAGTAACAAAATTTAAAATAGGCGATGCAATATACGGACGGCCAAGAAAAAATAGAATTGGAACCTTCGCAGAATATATATCCATACATGAGGACGATATAGCCTTAAAGCCACAAAACCTTTCTTTTGAGGAAGCAGCGTCAATCCCATTAGTCGGGCTTACAGCCTATCAAGCATTACATGATATATTACAGCTATCGGCAGGGCAAAAGGTATTGATTCAAGCTGGCTCGGGCGGCGTTGGGACCTTTGCTATCCAGCTTGCTAAAGCGATGGGAGTTTATGTAGCTACAACTACTAGCGATGCTGGAGCTAATCTGGTCAAATCTCTTGGGGCCGATCAAATAATCAATTATAAAACAGAACAATTTGATACGGTCTTACAAAATTATGATGGAGTATTCGATACGATTGGTGGAGAGACATTAGAGAAGGCTTTTAAAATAGTCAAACCAGGCGGACAAATTGTATCGGTTTCTGGGCTGCCTAATGCACGCTTCGGAGTTGAATATGGGTCTGGTTTTATAAAAACGAGTCTTTTTCGATTGGTTACCCGTAAGCTAACGAAATTAGAAAAGCAATATAATGTCAAATACAGCTTCTTGTTCATGAAACCTAGCGGCAGACAACTGGAGATCATTTCGGAGCTTATAGAAGCAGGGAAAATAAAGCCTGTAATTGATCAAATATTCTCTTTCGAAGAAGCTCAGAAGGCGATGGAGTATTCTGAATTGGGCAGGGCAAAAGGAAAGATCGTATTAAAGATAAAGTGACAGGGAATTTAACCCCACTCATAGAATATAACTACTTGTGTCAAGAAAGGAGAATTTCTATGTGTTTTCACTGTTATAGGAAGATAAGAATCCGTCACCTCCCTGAAACCAACGTGTTAAAGTAAGATATTACACAAATCATATGGGGTGTACCGGATGAAGATTAATAATAATTATTTGAAGGAACAATTAAAACATGTTTACTGGCTTAATGGGGGGCCTTGTGCTGGGAAGACTACCATGACCAAGGAATTTGTAGAGGAGCTAGGCTTTCAAACATTGGGGGATGATGTCTTAAAATACAGACCATTCACTAGTCCTGTTGAATACCCTGCCCTTCAATTTCCTAATTCTGATTTGGATTGGAATAAGTGGTTCAATAAACCTGTAGATGAGCACTGCCAATGGCTATTTCAAATCGTCGAAGAGATGATGGACTTCTTTATCATTGATTTGTTAACAATGCCTAATGATAAACCAATTATAATAGATTTAGGAATAATGCCTGAACGTATACTACCGTTTATTCCAGAAGAGAGAATGATTTGTTTTTATACGTCCGATGAAGAGATAGAGAGATTATATTACTTTAGAGAAGATCATAAGATGATTTTAGATTGTATTAACGCCTACACGATAAATCCAGAAGAAACGATTAAACACGGTAACAAATCTATGGTTAAGTTCTCTAATGAGATTAAGACTGCTTGTAATAAAATGGGGATCAAAACCGTTGAAAGAATACCAAGTATGAGCGTGGAAGAACAATTTAGGTTAGTTAGAGAACATTTTGGATTGTAGAGATGACCAAAAGGCAGATCTATTACAAAGACCCCTTCCTTGTTTAGGAGGGGGTTGTCTTTATATATGGGTGTAAATTTTAATATAAGTGCAACCCATCCTAAGAATTCTCTACTATATAGATAAGAGTGTTTAAAAGGAGAAAACGAATGGAAGACCAAGGAATAATCCACCTATACTTACAGCGTTCACAGCAAGCCATTTTAGAGACTAAAAATAAATACGGGGCTTACTGCAGAGTCATTGCAAGAAACATTATTTCAAATTTCTCGGATGTTGAAGAGTGTGAGAACGATACATACTTAGCGGCATGGAATGCGATACCGCCCAATCTGCCTAGGAATTTTTCGGTATTTTTAGGGAGGATCACCCGTAATATTGCGCTTGATAAGTATGGTTATAATACAGCGAAAAAGCGTAATCGTGAGTTTGAAGTCATTCTAACGGAACTAGAAGAATGTCTAGCTTCGCCTGATACTGTAGAAACAGAGTATGAAGAAGGTGAGATCGCAAACTTAATAAATCAATTTTTATATGGCATAGATGAGCAAGCGAGAAACATATTTATTGGAAGGTACTGGTATTCCTATTCAATAGATGAGCTTTCTATGAGATTTAATATGAGTAGTAGTAAAGTGAAATCCATATTATTTAGGACAAGAAATAAACTTCGAGTTCATCTAGACAAAGAGGGGGTTAACCTATGAAAAAAGAAGATTTATTTAAGGAGATCGGACTCATTGATGAAAACTTAATTGAAGCGGCTGGGCACAATGGAACAGAGAAAAGGAAAAAAGGAATTTCTAAAAAGTGGGTTATTTTGGTTGCCTGTCTTGTCCTATATAGTTCAACTGCTTCAGCTTTATTAGCAACAGAATATTATAAAAATCAAAATTCAGAGCCTTACATACGTTATTTAAATGCTGAAGACATGGAGTTAGAGCCTGCTACTCAATATGATGCGGAAAAATTTCTACATGCTTTAAAAAGTGATAATAATGAATATGTATATATTGCTATTAATAGGCTGGTAGAAAGCTTTAATGATCCCACGTTGAGAGTAAAAGCGTTAAAAGAACTTCAGCCATTTATAAAAAATGAGAATCAAAAAATCGCTGATGCGGCTGCTTTTGCCGTAGATATTTTGTCGAAAAGTTATCGGAGCCCTTATATTGTTAAGCTAGCAGATGGAAGTATGATATTTACGTTGTTTAATAATTATTCGGATTATGGAAGTCAAAATGTCATTTGGAGAATAAAAGACAATGTGCTTAAAGAATATTTAAGTTTTTCTGCACCATCTATGTATATTACAAAAATTACCCCTTCTCCAAATCATAAGTTAATTGCGATCGTAACATGCTCTAATAAAAGTAATTTCGTTCAAATTAGCAATATTGAAGAGGGAATGACAAGTCCAGAGTTAATAGAATCTGCAAGAGTCAAATATGGTGCACAAAAAGAATTAGATACATGGATTCGCACCGATCATGAGAATTATAGCTATGCTGATAACCTGGTGTGGAAAGACAATGATACATTAGTATTTGAAGGTTCTCTTGCCTACCAGAATACTGAGATTATTGAGAATGTTACTGTGAAATATCAGTTTAGTAAAAAGATAATAGAAGTAAAAGAGAAGGGGTTGTGACCATCGGATAAACGTACTTTTATTTCTTGTCCACATTTATACCTTACCAAAACGATGGAATTGCATTTAATGAATAATATCGATAATAAGGGAGGTTTTGAGGATGGGAAATAGAAAAGCTGGCGGTTATGACCCCGTACAGATCTTTAACTCCACATCGTTTAATGCATTTGGAAAAGTTGAATATGCATCCATCTTATGTAGTGATGACAATTATAATGTTCAGCGTGACGAGACTTGGAAAGCTTCTAGCCGTGGAGTCTGTTTGGTGACTAGAATCACTGCAACGGTTAGAACGCCGAGTGGAAATATTCAAGTGGAACCTTATACGTCTTCCGGCACTTCTTACAGCCAGTTTGCCATTATACAGGTAGGGGTAAATAAGTTCCAAGTGACGCGTGTTGTAAGTAACAAAAGACGCAAGTAAAATTGCAAGCGGGGGATTATCAAGGATAGGCACCAAGCATGAAAAGACGACAGGCCAAAGATAAGAGGCTGGTCGTCTTTTTTTAGTTCTAATGTTTCTTATACCATAATATTCTGCGATGCATTGAGGAATCTTTCAAGAGTCGGAATGGGCGTAAGTCCGGTTGATAATTGCCTTCAATGATCCAAATCCGGCAGTTCCTGTCGATGCCTATATCGAACCCGACTTGTCTAAGCTTGGGGTAACGCTCTCCCAGTCGTGTGGCTGCCAATAATGCGATCTGTTCCGCTTTGATAAGCAAGCTCCGATCTCCGATTCGGGCTAATTTGAGTGCCTCAAGGACTGGAATGGTGCGGCTAGCCACATTCGTGACTAGATATCCTTGCGCCGCAACTTTCGCGTATGAACCTGTCACATTCCAAGTGGATGAAGTGCTCTTTTGTCGCTGAACCATTATCCGAATGTCGAATGGCTTGTGTTGAATTTGGGCAAGCTGCAGACGCCTTTGGACAATATATCCACGACCTCTATTTTTTTTACGGAACAATTTAAGTAACTTATCGCTGTCTGTCATGGTGAAGGCTTTCTTTTCGTTATGAATACGATAGCCGTTTGCACCGTTTCGTTTAATGAACAGGATATCCCTTCCGTAACTCCCGTTGCGAGGTTTCAATACGACGCTTTGATAGTGAAGCAGCATATTCGTTAATGCGTTCTTCTTAAGCAACTGTGTCTCTGGCAGCCGTCCGGCGAGAGAGGAACCTTTGCGAAGGATGCGATATTGCAACCATTTGTCTCTTTTGATTAACATTAGAATCACAGCCTTTTTCAATCTTCTACGGTAATTCTAAGTCAAATTAGGAATCAGTATAAGTGGATATTCGTCCATATTTATGAGCCGGAGCAGGTGAAAAAGGCTTTTAGGCGGCTAAATTTCATTACTGTTCAGCTTCGGCTGGGCGCGGATTATTTATTGGCATTCGCCCAAACACTCTTTCCGCGAATGCATATGATGATTGTGCCTACTCATTGAAAGGAGTGATCACATATGGGATTTTTTCCAACGCCGGGAAGCGGCCAATTCCCAGGGTTTCCGGGTGGACCAGGAGGACCGGGTGGACCGGGTGGACCAGGTGGATTTCCTGGGACTCCGGGACCTCCAGGAGCTGCACCGGGAGGCGTTCAAGCGCCGACGGCACCTCCACCGCAATTCGTACCGCAAATGTCGGCCACCGCATTTGCCATCGACCCCGGTGCGATCAGAGGCTGTTTGTTCCGCAACACATACATTTGGCTGAACAACGGCGAGCAATTCTGGTTCTTCCCGGTATTCGTCGGGCGTAATTCTGTTGCAGGGTTCAGATGGTTCGGTCTCTTCTGGGGGTACTTCGGTATTGATTTGAATCGGATTCGCTCGTTCACCTGCTTCTAAGGCAGACAGCGAAAGAGAACAGTCTGGGGGCTGTTCTCTTTGGGGTCTTTTATGGATTCGTATCCTGGTATTTGTCGATATACAGACTCCCGTCCAATTGGAGCTCTGCGTAAAATACTTGATCTAAAGAATGAATGTTGGCTTTCTTTAATTGTTGGTTGAGCCAGACAACGGAGACCTCTATTTTATTAAGATTCTTTTCTACGATTTTACCATCAACGATAAGCTCAGTTGGGATATTGTGAATAGGTGCAACATTTACTTTTATATCTTTTTTTGTTGCAGGCAGCAGTTCTTCTTTTATCAACACGCTAAGTTTACCGTCAGGTTCCAGAATTGCAAATTCGACTTCTTCGGGTGAGAAGACATCCTTATTCCGAAGCAACATGCTTAAATCGTCGATGTTGAGGTGCTGCTTAGCTAATGCTTCTTCCAGAATCTTGCCTTGTTTGATGAGAATCGTAGGTTGGCCGTCGAGAATCTCACGTGCTTTGACAGAGCGCAGTCCGATCAATGCAACGCTGAACGCCAAGAGCGACCATAAGACCAAGCTAGATATTCCTTGCAGCAGCGTGATTTGTCTGTTGACGATAATTTCCGCAGTGGTGGAGCCGAAGGTGATCCCTGTTACATAATTGAAAAACGTTAGATGTCCGACTTGTTTTTTACCGAGAAGACGCGTCAAAACGAGTAGAGCAACGAAAGACGTTGCCGTACGAAATAGAATTTCTCCATATGTCATATGCTGAGCCCCTTCTTGCATAACAGATAGTCTTAAAGTGACCCCCATTTTCCTCGCTTATACTTGTTAAGTGAAAGGAATCGAATGAACATGAACGGCTGGACGAACGTTTAGATAGGACATGCCGTTATGTTTTTAGTTAGAAACTGACAAAAAAGTATCCTGACTTTATAATTGTTTTATATATCCAAGTAGTGTCGCTGATCAGGAGGACGGAATGCAATTTCAACCAATGTATTATGACGGGGAATTATTTCTACCGAAGATTGAATTAAATATGACATTGAACCAATCGGTTGCTATTATAACGGACTTGAAGCGAAAGCAGCTTTTAATGAATCAATTAGTGGACCATTCTCAATATTATTTATTTCGGGCTGGGCAAAGCGAGTATATGCGTTTAACGGTGGAAGAGCTAATTACTTTTCTTATCCAAGTAACGGAGAGGAATGAGCGTGCCGCTTTGTTAATGGATTATTTTGTTCTAAAAGAAGAACGGAAGGTGAGGATCAAGGATCTAAGCTCATCGAAAAGGATGTATGTGACCTTGCTACGTGTTTTTTTTGCGCATCAGCCTACGCTTATACTGGAGGAACCTTATTTTTACTTGGAAGAGCAGGATCGTCGTCAATTCAAACGGATTCTGGACGAACTTTCGCAAGAAAAGCAGATATTGATTTTAACTTCGAATTTAGAGGATGCCCTTATTTCCTGTGATACCATTTATCGGTTGAACGAGTCCGGATTTCATCCATTGGATATTCGGGACATCGAAGAGGATAAGCAGGAATTACAGAAACAAGACGAGACCAATATAACCTTGCAGAAGATCTCAACCAAAAGAAATGACAAAGTAATTTTATTTAATCCGCCTGAAATCGATTTTATAGAAAGTGTAGAGGGTTCGATCCTTGTTCATGTGGATGGGGAAAATTATGACTGTGCTTTGACGTTGACCGAACTCGAGCAAAGATTGTTAAACTTCGGTTTTTTTAGGTGTCATCGGTCCTACATCGTTAATCTGCAAAAAGTAAGAGAGATTATTACATGGACGAAGAATAGCTACAGCTTGCGGTTAAATACAGGTAAAGATGCTGTGGTTCCGTTATCCCGTTCAAAATTGTCTGAATTAAAGGGACTTCTGAACATTTAATTTCCTGGGTAATGTCGAACCAATCAAGTACTTTGTGGTACTATTCAGGCGATAATAGCTACATTTCGGCGGGTTTTGATGGCTGGAAGCATGCAATCTTTATATGCTTAAGGCATCAACGCTAAGGAAGTGGTGTTAATGGATGTTATCCAAGTAGAACGTGTCCGTAAGAGATTTGGAAATAAAGATGCGTTGGCAGATGTGTCTTTTTCAATTCCGAAAGGGGAAAATTTTGGCTTCCTCGGTCCGAGCGGTTCAGGAAAAACGACATTAATCAAGATTTTAACTGCGCAGTTAAATCCGACAAGTGGACAGGCAAGTGTATTTAACGAGCCAGCGGGCATGATGCAGCAGTCTGCACAGAAGATGCGCTTCGGCATTTTGACGGATAACAGTGGTCTATATGAAAGATTTTCGATTGAGGAAAATTTGGAGCTGTATCGTAAGTTATATGATCTTCCCAGATCTGCGGTCGATAAGGTGCTGCAGTTTGTAAACTTAAGCGGAGAGCGCAAAAAGAAAGTCAATCTCTTATCGAAAGGGATGCGTCAGCGTGTCATGTTGGCCTGCGCGATTATCCATGAGCCCGAATTATTATTTCTAGATGAACCTACTTCGGCTTTAGATCCGGTAAACTCAGCACATATTTATAAAGGCTTACGCTACTTAAATGACAAAGGGACAACGATTTTTTTAACTACGCATGACATGGCTGAGGCAGAATTGATATGCAACCGCGTAGCGATTCTGTATCAGGGGCAAATCCAAACCATCGGTTCACCGAAGGATCTTAAACGACAGCACCGGGAGAACGTAGTTTGTGTTGAATTAATCAATGGGGAAGCTTACGAGCTCCCGATCGATGAGGGAACGGCTGATCAAATTGCGGATTGGATGAGACGAGGGTTAATTGACCGGTTAGAAACGAAAGAGCCAAGTCTAGGTGATATTTTTATTAAAATGACAGGAAGTGAGTTACTATGAGTATCTCATTAAAACGTGTCCAGGCGATATTTGTGAAGGATTACAAAGAGTTTTCTCGCAATTATGCGATCTCCATTATGTTGATTTTTCCAATTATTATCGCTCTGATTTTCAAGAGGGCAGGTGCGTCTTTACCTGGAGCCAGCGGTTTTCTTTTTAATAGTTCGTTTGTATTGCTAACATGTTTCGCACAAGCCTGCTTGATTGCGGAAGAGAAGGAGCGTAACACTTTACGGTCATTAATGATGACACCGGCTACGACCATGGATGTACTAATCGGTAAAAGCAGTTTGGTCTTTGTCATGTCTGCTGTTGTTCTCGCTATTTCTACATTATTATTTAGCTATGAGCCAGCTAATATATGGGCGTTTGTGGCAGTAATCATTCTTTCGATTATTCTGTACACTGCAGCCGGGACGATCTGCGGTTTATTCTCCAAGACGTTGCTTGAAGCCTCATTATCTATACTCCCTGTGGCGTTCATATTTATGGGGGCACCGTGGGGAGAAGTTCTAGCGAAGGATTATCCGGTCTTCAAAGTGCTGGATTACATGCCAAGCAGTCAGCTTGTGCATCTGCTGGGTCTAAGCAATACAGGTTATACGACGGGCGATGTATTGAAACCTCTCCTCATTAATTTGGCATGGACGGTTGTGCTAACAGTAGTGTCTGTCATGTTGTATCAGCGGCGGTTGAAGGACGAGTAAGGGAGCTCTGAAGAAACTTTAGCCAGCCTTCGATGGGTCTTTGGTAGGGTCGAAACAAGCGGCCGACTGAGACTATACGACGATTATTCTCATATTGAGGCTGTGATGTTGTCATGACGGGGCCTGCCGGGTAATAAAGATGATTAGAACTTTCAAATTTGGCTGAATTTGGATTGTAGCCATGGAAACGGAGGGAAAGATCATGGCGGCACAGACAGTATCAGGCATAAGCTCCGTACAGACCATTGCGGCCTACGGCGGTACACAGAGTGATGTCAGTTCCCTGGAGAAACAGCGGAACCGGCTGATGATGGAACTGGATAAAGTGAATGCGGCACAAGGAAGTGAGATGCAGACTCCTTATCGCCGGGAGCAGCTGCAGCGGCAAATCCGGCTGCTGGAGTCCCAACTCGTACAGAAAAGCGGGAGTAGCGCCGCCGTAAATTTTGTACCGGCTTCTCCGCTTCAAGATCACCTCCCCCTCTCGCGGATTGAGTGGAAGGGAGGCCTCAAGGGCATCGGTCTGACCGATCCCCGGACGGCGACGGTGAACTCGGAGGGCCACTTCGACGTGTTAATTTAGGCAAGAGAGCGAAGGTGCGAAAAGCATCCGGTGATGAACCGGCTTTTCGCACCTCTTTTTTGAATAGGCGGTGAACCGTATCATAAGGAGCGGCAAGTTTCTCGTAGGTACCCAGCAAAACTGTGCATGAGATGTCGGATGGATGCCGACGACACTTGCTATATTGTTAGTGAAGGGAGGTCATTCGAATGGATTTGCTTGCAAATCTGAACGGGGCTCTACAATACATTGAAGAGAATCTTGCTGATGATATAGACCTGAAGGAAGCGGCGAGGTTGGCTTGTTGTTCCGAATATCATTTTTCTAGAATGTTCTCATTTCTTGCAGGCATCACGCTATCAGAATACATCCGTCGGAGACGCCTGACATCTGCGGCATTTGAGCTTCAAGCTGGAGAATTAAGAGTTATGGATGTGGCGGTGAAATATGGATATAGCTCAGCAGACGCATTTTCTAGAGCTTTCCAAGGCTTGCACGGTATTCCGCCCTCTTCGGTAAAGTTGCATGGCCCTTCATTAAAAGCCTATCCGCGCTTGACCTTTCAATTAACCATTCAAGGGGGAAGTGCAATGAACTATCGTATCATTGAAAAAGAGTCATTCTGTATCGTAGGCATTACGAGAAGGGTACCTATCCAATTTAATGGCGTAAATCCGGAAATCGCATCTATGTGGAAAAGCTTAACTAGCGATGACATCGACCAGCTCAAAAAGCTCTCGAATGTCGAACCTCAGGGACTGATTCAAGCATCGATGAATTTTTCTGAAGAGAGAATGGAAGAAAAGGGAGAACTTGACCATTATGTTGGCGTTGCTACAACCAAGGAATGCCCCGAAAATTTAACGAAACTAGATGTTCCTGCAGCAACATGGGCTGTATTCGAAGCCGTTGGACCATTTCCCGATACATTGCAAAATGTCTGGGGACGCATCTATTCTGAATGGTTCCCTACCGCTAATTATGAGTTGGCAAGAGGCCCGGAGATTTTATGGAATGAGAGTAAGGATATATCTTCACCGACCTTCAGAAGTGAGATTTGGATACCGGTTTTGAAAAAATAATAAACGGTGATTACTATTGTACTTCTGATTTGTCAGGCCATCCCATAGAAGGATGGCCTTTTTTTGTTGTGGGGGATGGTTTGTAAAGTTGAGATTGACCCTTATTTTTACATATGAGAGAATAATGGAAATTTAAAAATGAAAGGAAAATAATGTATGAGCAATCTTTTCCGATTCATTCCTATTAGTCAACTAGCAGATAAATTTCCGGAAGGATCTTGGTGGGCGAAGTTTTACCAGGATTTCAGTGACGAGCAGCTAGCCGCTTATTATGAAGGGGATTTGACGCTGCCTTCTCTTAATCTGGATTGGGAGCAGGCTTTCCCGCAACAAAAAGAGGTTATCATCATTTTTATCGATGGAAATTTTACTGTAGACAATCTCTATAATAAAGAAACAGATGGTGCCATAGGGCTTATGGTAACCGGTAATTTGAATGCGAAAAATATAGCTGTAGGCGGTCAGGAAATCTATGTTTCGGGCAATCTGATGGTTGAGGAAATATTGTGCGGCACCTACAATCACGGGGAAACAATTGTTATAGGTGATCTTAGCGCTGCGGTTTTAGTTCAGGATGACGAGTACAGCATTAAAGTAGACGGGCAGAAATCTATTGCATGCTTAGTAAATGTATGGGAGGGAGACGGCGTATTTCAGGAGCTTCCGGTGGACATTCATGAGGTGTTGATTGATGAGGTTTTTCTGGATATGGATGAGGAGGACATGGAATTTTCCTTTTGCACGCTGGTGAATGTTATTGTAGAAGGGCGTTCCGTATTGAAAAAAGTAAATGAACCCCTCACGAGAAAGAAACCTGTTCATTTATATTTTACCCATAACACGATCAATGAGGAAAATATATTGAAATTGACTCAGTGTATTTTAATGACGGATGACAAACCTTCTTTTAATTTTCAGGAGCAAGGCGTATTTTTCAAAGTTCAGCTGGAGCATATTGATGCAGACGGGGATGAGCGGGATCTCAGCGTTTATATGAAAGATAACCGGCATCACTATTATATTTGGCTGGAGCATGATCATTCCATCGGTTTGTTGAGGAGAACTATAGATGAGGGGTCTGAGTGGAAGCACATTACAGAAGAGTCTCAGGAACAGCTAGCGGAGATTAGCGATTGCTGGACTATGTTGCTGACCTGTATTAATATGGCTGAGCTTTATTTACGAAACATTGAGGTCCAATATGTGCAAGACATTTTGCAACACGCTGTAATTCAGGAATTATATTCGGAAGAAGAGGAGGATGACGGGTTCTGGGACGGCTCAAAATATTACAGCTTCCGTAAAGCGCATACGGACGAGGACGGAGACTACCTGCATGCTCGGATTGAAATCAAGACTCCAGATGAGGCGTATTATTTTTATACAGTGGATCATGGAACTTATGTTTCCCGGCATTATCAGCCGCCCAATCAATATGGCAAGCAGGACATGTCTTTTTTGGACCTTAGGCGCTGGGAGGCATCAGAGCAGTATTTTACAAGATTCAAGCAATTTATTGATCAGAAGATAGAGGCTGGTGTAAATAGTAAGGTTTGATGACGTTCTAAGAGGTGAGCTTTGTCGTCAAGGAGGTCACGCATCACGCATGGCAACCGATCTTCCACCGAGGAGACCAGCATGGCTGAAACAACAAAACAGGCGAGAGGGAAGCACCAGCACTTCCTCCTCGCCTGTTTGTGTTCATGTATTTTGCCTAGGGTGTATCCATTTTACTCCGGTATTCCTTGGGTTCCCCCATGGATATACGTTAAGGTCAGGGAATCGACGGCCCCTAGCCCCGGATTATAGGTAAAGGAGTACTCGATGGTATCCCCGTGTTGCAGGTTATTTACAGGGTAGGTATAGTTACCGTTTCCTGCCGGGGTCATGGCTACATTTAGCTGACCTATTTCGATTTTTAATATCTACATCCCATCTGGTAGAATAGGGAAAACCATATTTCTCTATATTCTAGTAACTTGATTATACGTTTGGGAGGTAGACCATGGACAAAGAACTAACCGCGCAGCTGACACAGTGGCATGAAGATGATGAACACCAGAAGATTGTAGACACTCTGATGGAGATTCCTCCAGCGGACAGAGATTACGAGGTAGTCAGCAGTCTGGCAAGAGCGTATAACAATTTGGGACGTTATGAAGAAGCCCTTGAACACTTCGCGATGATTGCGGAACAAGGGCAGAATGACTATCTGTGGCATTTTCGTGTGGGATATTCCTACTACTATTTGAATCGATATGAGGAAGCAGTGAGAGTGCTGAGTATTGCCCATGACCTCGATCCGAATGATGAGAATACGGCCATGTTTCTGAAATTCAGCCAGCGCAAGCTACGCAAAGAACAACACGCCGCAGCCAGACAGGCAATCAGAGAGCAACATAATGATTCGGGGACGACTGCAACTCCTTTTGAAGGGATGGACCTCTCCGAATTTTGGAAAGATAGCGATTATGCGCTAAAAGAATATGTTTCTGCCCCGCCTACGGATGAGCTGATTGATTCTGTAGAAGAAGAACTGGGTTACAAGCTTCCTGCCTCTTATATCAGTCTGATGAAGCAGCACAATGGGGGAGTTCCTTATAATACTTGTTTTCCGACGGAGGACGCGACCTCATGGGCTGAGGATCATATTGCGATTACGGGCATTATGGGCATCGGACGCGAGAAAAGCTATTCACTCTGTGGCGATCTCGGCAGCCCGTTCATGATTGAGGAGTGGGGGTATCCTGACATCGGCGTAGTAATTTGTGACTGCCCTTCGGCAGGCCATGATGTCGTGATGCTGGATTACCGGAACTGCGGGAGGGACGGCGAACCTGAGGTAATTCATGTGGATCAGGAAGATAATTATGAGATTACGTTCTTGGCCCAAGACTTCGAGACGTTTATACGCGGTCTGGTGAGTGATGAGGACTACGACACCTCTGAAGAAGATAAAGAGGAGGATTTGCGCAAAGTAGCCGTAGGCCAATTCTCGCCTTTGCTTGCGAAGCTGTGCAGCCATGTGTCTGAGGTAGATCAGCTTGAGCAGAAGATCCGTAGAGTCTGTACCCGAATCGTAGAAGAGAAGGGACACTTTTCCTTTCATGCGGATGAGCTTTCTACTCTGATGTACGATGTGCAGTTCTGGCTGTACACAAGCTCTTATCCAAATACGAGCCGTCAACAATATCTGGATGTATATGAGGAAATGATCGCTTTTGGCGGCGAGTTCGGTCAAGGCGGGTATGCTCCGGGCTGGATCAGCGACTGGCTGGATGGGCGAATACGGGAAGGGCTGATTGTTCAGAAAAACGGGGTGCTTTGCTTCACGGATCAAGCCCGCTCTGAGGTCATTGCACGGCTGGAAGCAGAATCCGCAGAAGAGGACGTTGCCCCTTTTATACTCGTGGATCAGCAAGGTGGAGGTATGTCTGTCATTCTAAATGTGGGTAGCTACCGTTCGGAAGTGTTCGAGGCCCGGGCAGACGAAGGATTTGAAGGCAACGGGTACGATTGGGCTTCTTTGGCGGCTGTGTTTGTGAACGAATATATGCCTGAATGGGTAGATACGATTCATTTTGACCCGGAAGCGGATATGTTCTGTGCTTATTCGGAGAATAGCGAAGCTATTAAGCAGTTCGCGGTGCGGTTGAAGCAGGCCTGTGAAAATGAGACGTTGATCCGGGATCTTTTTTCCCGCGCGGAGCTCGATTGATCACAATAGTATTCAAGGGCTGGATCACGGCAGAAGGTTGAGAGAATGCATCAGGTAGGAATCCGTTTCAAGGTTAGTTTTCGTTGGTACCAATATATGGATGATACGGTTTTTAGCTGACCGTCAGCATCTGCTGCAAGGATGAAGGCTATAAGTCTTGGCCGCCTTGCAGCAGATGCTCTTTTTTAGAAAGTTACGGGCATAGATTTGAACATGTGAAGTGGATTATTTTTGATATAATATAGTTAAAATTTTAGTTATTGTATTCTATTGATAGGGAATAATGAGAGAAAAGGAGAGATGGAAATGACGTATATCGTTGATTTTAAAAATGTGTCTACGGTCGGAGTAGAGTCTTCACCCGTAGCAGAAGCGCTTGCTGGTTTACGTGCCAATGAAGCTCGTTATTTTATGAACAAGTACAAGCATGAATTTACAGTTGTCCCAGCTAGCGAAAGCCAGGAAAACCTTGATTATGTGAGCCGAATTTTAAAAGAAGAACGTAATATTGAGTTTGCGGCAAAACCTTTAGAAACATCGCGTTTTCAAGTGGAAAATATTAAATTCACTTATGTCTTTTATGAAGATGGACTTGAGGTTAATGTCATGTATACGGTTGATGATCCTAAGAAGCGAGCCGTTGGTTTTAAGCTTTCTGAGGGGATGGAGATACCAAAGGAGTTAGAAGAGAAGTTTAAATTTGCTAGGCAAAAGTCTAAACTAGCCGGTACAATCCGTGGCTCGTATTTTGTAATCAAAGGAGAGTATTAAAGGAGTAAGAATAATACAAGCCTCTATTCCGAGTGGCGGGATTGAGGCTTGTATTATTTGCTATCTGCATAAGCCAAGTATCTTAAAATGAGGGCGTAACCAAGGGATTCACGGTAACTGTAACCATCGGACCAAGTAATTTAAAGTCCATACTTTCTTTTAATTTATCTAATCCTGCGGAAATGATTTTACAGAATTATCTCCGCAAGGCGATGTATCCCCTGCTCAATTGATGCTTCATCTACTTTTGCAAACCCCAATACCCATCCCTTTCTTTTGCTATCCAGACAATAGGGTCCAAGAGGGTAAACACGTATTCCATGTTGTAGGGCTAAATTTGTCACAGTTTCTTCGTCGTATGATTCCTCAGCCTCAAGTAACATATGCAATCCTGTTTCTACTCCACTGAGTGTAAAACGCTCCCCTAAACCACTAGCCATAATAGCTTTTGTCATGACTTCGTGCCTTCTTCGATATACATTTCTGACTCTTCTCATATGCCGCATAAAATGACCATTTTTAATAAAATGGGTTAGTGTTAGCTGATCCATAATCGGAAGATGACGGTAAGTCAGTTCCTGTACCTTCGCTAGTTGAGCAATTGCCTCGGATGAACCTATAATAGCCGAAATACGAATGCCAGGAGCAATCATTTTAGAGAAACTCATGAGATACAAAGTATTATTGGATGCCTGACTAAATAACGTTGGCAGCGGCTCCCCACGATACCGGAATTCACTATCATAATCGTCTTCAATGATCCAAAACCGTTCTTGAACCGCTTTATGTAGCAATTGTTGCCGACGAGGCTCCGACATAACGACCCCTACTGCGCACTGGTGAGAAGGGGTGGCAAAGATCAGTTTGGATTGAGGGTGAATATGCTCTACCACTAGACCATACTCATCAACGGGAACAGGTACCACATTCATTCGTCGATATTTCATCGCCATCCAAGCAGCTGGGAAACCTGGATCTTCTACTGAAACTGTGTCCCCATCAGCTAAAAGCGACTGTGCGATTAAGTCGATACTATGTTGAGCTCCTGAGGTCAACAGAATCTGATTGGTTTGGATATGTATGCCCCGTTCAAGGGATAAATAACGCTGTATTTGCTCACGTAATGGTGTGTAACCGTAGCAATTACCGTAAGCCCAGCTTGATAAATCCATTTCAGCAGATGCGTGGAGCAGCGATTGCCGCCAGCTTTTTTGAAATTGTTCATCCAAATAGGGTTCATGAGGACTGAAATCAATATCCACTTCTAGCTGTTCTTTACCTCTGAACCAGTCATGTAAATGATCAACAGCTGAGTCTAACAAGGAGAGTGAAGGAGGTGTGGGACCCTCTGTTTCTATTTCCTTCGTTGACACATTGAATTGCTTCCATCTACTAACTCGCGTTCCTCCTCGGCGAGAGGTAACTGTATAACCTCGACTTAACAATTCCTCATAGACGATCTGTATAGTTGAGCGTGAGACACCTACGATGTGAGCAAGTTCGCGGGTAGGTATTAGTAATTCTCCTGGCGCCCAGACTCCGCTAGTAATATTATGAATTGCTTGATCAAGCAATTGCTGCCAGATCGGTCTCTTATCATTACGAATTACTTTCATCATCGTACACACCTCCAAATAGAAGCCCAATCATAATAATATTAATTATGGATTGCTCTAAACGGTGATTTTTGGATATTTTAATGCAATCCATACATTGATATACTACCGTAACAACGCTGGTATTCGCAATTTGGTCGTTGCTGCACGTTAGAGATAAAGGAGAGATATCGATATGAATTCGGTTCGTTACAAGAGCAGGGAATGCCTGGATCAAGAGAAGATTGAAGGGTTCCTTCAGCAAGCGAGATTGGGTTATCTTGGGTTGGCTGATGGCAATCTCCCCTATGTTGTGCCACTTAATTATGTATGGACAGAAGGGAAACTCTATTTTCACGGGGCTGGAGACGGAAGACGTAATCAGGTGATGAGTGATAATTCAGAGGTGTGTTTTACGGTATGTGAGGAATACGGAACCATTACGGATCCGGTACCTGCGAAAACGGATACAGCTTATATGAGCGTAATGATATTCGGACAAGCAGAACCGATCACAGATTTGGATGAAGCCACTCATGTACTTCAGGAAATGATGAATAAGTATGTACCAGGTTACTATAATCGCCCCTTGTCCAAGCAGCATGTGGAGAAGTATAGATCAGCTGTATTCGGCGGTCCGGTTCAAGTTTATCGGGTCATTCCAAACCATATGACGGCAAAAGAGAGTCCTATTGAAGCGGAAAAAATGTATAAAAAGGACATGGATACTAAACGTCAAGTTTAACCACAAGATATGCTGGGTTCGTTAGAAATTTCATCAAAAAAAAGCCTTTTGGAATAAAATCCAAAGGCTTTTTGTATGCTTATTTTTTTCAAGACCTTATTCAACATCATAATTGATCAGAAAGAAAAAGTCTATACTTTGGGCTGGATTTTATTTACTATTGTGAAGCCGGCAAAACTTAATAAATGGAGTGTTGTTAATGGACGTAACCTATCATATCGATCAGGCAGACTTACAGGATTATATTGGACGGATTTTTGGCACCAGTTATTTAGTTGCTCGTGTTTCACGAATGCATGGTGGCGCACAAAAGGTGGTCTACAAGATTGAGTGCAGTAATGGATTTTCCTGCGTTTTGTATGTGTGGGATCTTTCCATGAATTATTTTGAAGAAGAAAAAGCGAATGAAGATATAAATGAACAGTCCTATGGAAGTGATTTGTTTGAATTAAACAACAAGTATTTAACACAGCATGGAATTCAGACCCCAGCACTTTATGATCTGAATAAGGAAAGAGACCGTTACCCATTTGATTATGCGCTTGTTGAATATATAGATGGACGTAAGGCAGAAACCTTTTTCCAACATTCCGAATTAGCTGTTCAAGATAAAGTGTTTCAGCAGTTGGGGGATATGCTTACTACTATGCATACCACCGAAAGGCAGATTTTTGGGAAAGCCAATGCTAACGAGATCAGTACAGAACAATGTCATTCATTACAAATGGAAAATGCGAAAGTACAGCTAGCTTACGCCTCTCAGCATATGGAGAAGATTGGGTCTAATCAAAGTAAACTGCTCGATAAGTTGTATGAGCTTGAATCAAGAATTAAGCCTAGAAAGCAGTATGGATTTATTCATGGGGAACTGGGTCCTGACCATGTATTGGTTAATGATAAGCTGGAGCCCTTTCTGATCGATATCGAAGGAGCAGCGTTCTTTGATATTGAGCATGAGCATAGTTTTTTGGAGATGCGATTTGGAGATTTCTATCGGTATCTTAAGAACGATAAGCTTGATCCGGATAGGCTGTTATTTTATCAATTGCATCACCATATATCATTAACTTCAGCGGGTTTAAAGCTACAGCACAGAGGATTTCCCGATCAAAAATTCGCAAAAGGTCTAGCTGAATATCAATCTGAACGTGCGCTTAGGTTTATCGAAAAATGAAGAAATGGAAATGAAGCAAGAAGCGGCGCGTTATCTCTTGTCAAATATCGTGGGGAGCTGAATATTCGAGTTAATACACGGTAACGTTTCAACGAAGGGGGAGTCAACCTAACCTAGGGAGACTCCCTCTCTCTTGTGCGTTCTAGGGACAAGCCTGACGGTAGTCAAGAGGTGTATACGAAAGTAAAGACTAGTATATAGATGGGGGGCCTTTCCTTTCCTATACTAGAACTAGGAAGAGAAGCAGCATGAAGTAGATGCACGACCTATTTTGAGACAATGTGGAGGGGTAATATGAAGAAAAAAAGTAGAATACTTCTGATCGTCGCATTGATCCTAAGTTTAACTATCACGGCATGCGGCAAAACCACAAATGAAGGGGAGAAGCAACCTGAGAAGCAGCCTGAGACACCTGTGGAACAAAAAAATGAAGTGATTGAAGTTTCAACAGTTTCGGCAAGCGATCAGTATCTCAAATTCGATGAGGGCGAAAGCTTTGAGAAGAACTCGGTCTATGATGCGTATGAGAAAGATATCGGCGTGAAGCTCACGAATAAATGGGTGTCCGCCGATGACGTTCAATTCAAGGAAAAAGTGAAGATGTCCATCGCCTCCAATGATCTTCCGGACTTCATGAAGGTTAATGCTACACAGCTGAAAGAGCTGACCGAAGCGGATATGATTATGGATATCACGGACGTATATGACAAGAATGCGACGGATGAGACTAAGAAATTCTTGTCGATGGATGGCGGAATGCAACTGAAGACCGCCACTTTCGACGGTAAACTCATGGGGATTCCAAGTTCTTATAATCCGTACCAGTATCAGTTCCTCTATGTACGCACGGACTGGCTGAAGAAATTGAACCTGCCGGAACCGAAGACGATGGCGGATCTCTTGACGATCGCCGAAGCGTTCAAAACAAAAGATCCAGGCGGCACTGGGAAACCGTATGGAATTGTAATTAGCAAAGATCCATTTAACAACCAGTCCACAGCTGTTACAGGACTAATAGCATTCTTGAATAGTTACCATGCTTATGAAAATCTTTGGATGGAAGACGGAAATGGCAATTTGGTCAACAGTGACATTCAGCCTCAAGTGAAAGACGCACTTAAGGCGCTGCAGGAAATGTTCAAGAAAGGATTAATTGATCCTGAGTTCGTCGTTAAAGATGTGGAGAAAGCAGCAGAGCTCCTCTATAACAACAACGCAGGTATCGTATACGGCCAGTCTTGGGTACCGGCTCAGCTCGCTAAAGGCGCAGTAAAGGATGGTAAAGTCGTACAAGAGTGGGGCGTATTCCCGATTCCATCGGTGGATAGCGAACCTGCACTATCGCAGATAGGTTTGGGTGTTGACGAATATTATGTTATCTCCAAGCAAGCGAAGCATCCGGAAGGCGTTATTAAATTGCTGAACCATTGGATTGTCGTGGATAATCATCCGACGCCAGAACAGAAAGTGTATGAGTATGGTAAAGACCTGAAGGAGAAAGGCAACAACTACTGGCTTCTAAGCCCGCTTCGTGTTGGTAAACAAAAGGATAATAACGGTGAAATATTGCCAAAAGCGATCGAGAACAAAGACGAGAGCATTTTGGAGACGAAAGATCAAAAAACTCGTTACGAGCGTGCCATGAAGTATGTTGACGGTACCGATATCAACATGTGGTGGGAATATCTGATCTCAGGTCCAAAAGGTGCATATTCACTTGTTCCTGAAATTCAGAACAATAAACAGTACCTACAAAACAAATTCTACGGCGCACCGACTCCAACCATGGCAGATCGACAAGAAATCCTGAAGAAGAAGCGGGATGAAGTATACTTCAAGATTATGATGAATCAAGTATCCGTGGATGAATTCGATAAATTCGTGGAAGAGTGGAAAAAGCTTGGCGGCGACGAAATGACCAAAGAAGTCAATGAATGGTACGCGACTCACAAACAATGATAGCAGGAGAATCGAGGGGTTGGACACAAACGACCTCTCTTTTCTTTAACCTAGTTCTTCATTTTTAGTCCTATAGCGAGGTGGATGGCATGAATGTATTAACGCGTATGTGGAAGAGGGAGTGGCCGCTTCACTTGATGTTGGTTCCTGGGATCGTATTGGTCCTCATCTTCAGTTATATCCCGATGGCCGGCATTATGATGGCCTTTCAGAAATACGTACCGAATAAAGGGTTGTTCGGCTCACCATTTATTGGTCTTAAAAACCTTCAGTTACTGATGGATTACCCCGATATCGGCCGGATATTCTTCAATACAGTATACATTGCGGTGATGAAAATTGTAGCAGGTATGATCGTTCCGGTCACCATAGCGATACTTCTGAATGAGCTGCGGAAAGAATGGGTCAAACGGACCTTCCAGACGCTCGTGTACTTGCCGCATTTTCTATCATGGGTCTTGTTAAGCGGTATTCTAATCGATGTATTGTCTCCATCTTCCGGTATTCTCAATCAAGTGCTTGGCTTGTTTGGTATAGACCCTGTTTTTTTCCTGGGTGACAACAAATGGTTCCCTTATGTCATGGTCATATCGGATGTATGGAAAGAGTTCGGATTTGGTACGATTGTCTATCTGGCTGCGCTTACCAGTATTAATCCGTCACTGTACGAGGCAGCGGAGATCGACGGCGCAGGACGCTTTAAGCAGACGTTACATGTGACGCTGCCGGGGATGCTTCCTATTATCGTTCTCATGTTTACGCTTAGTATCGGGAATGTACTGAATGCCGGATTTGATCAAATCTTCAACCTATATAGTCCTCCGGTCTATGAAAGCGCGGATATTATCGATACCTTCGTATATCGTATGGGGATTGAGCAAGCACAGTTCGGTTTCGCTACGGCCGTAGGACTGCTGAAATCCGTCATCTCTTTCATATTCGTATCTATGTCCTATATCTTAGCCTATCGTGTAGCGAATTACCGCATTTTCTAATGCAATCGGCGGTAATTCAGAAGGGAGACACATCGTGCGTACTAACAGATCATTCGGAAGAAAATTGTTTTTGATATGTAATTTTATTTTTCTGGCATCCGTATCTTTGTTATGCCTCATGCCTATTATTCATATTTTGGCGCTCTCGTTCAGCTCCGGGCAGGCAGCATCCGCCGGAAAAGTCATCCTGTGGCCTGTTGAATTCACAACGGCTGCTTATGCTAACGTATTTGGAAAACCTGAATATTTACGCGCATTCTGGGTATCGATTCAGCGGGTCCTTATGGGAACGACAATCAGCATGTTCCTGACGATTATCACGGCCTATCCATTATCCAAAGATTCTCGCCAATTTCGGCTGCGGACCTTCTATTCATGGTTTTTCGTATTCACGATTTTATTCAGTGGCGGGCTTATTCCAAACTATTTAACCGTGAAGAACCTTGGGATGCTCGATACAATCTGGGCTTTGGTGCTGCCGGGAGCGGTCACGGTGTTCAACGTTATTCTGCTGCTGAATTTCTACCGCAGTCTGCCCAAAGAACTTGAGGAATCTTCGCTGCTCGATGGGGCGGGTCAATTTACTACCTTATGGAAAATATATGTGCCGCTATCGTTGCCGGCATTGGCAACGACAGGTCTTTTCACTATGGTGGGGCATTGGAATAGCTGGTTTGATGGTATGATTTACATGAATCATCCCGAGAATTATCCGCTGCAGACCTTCCTGCAGACGATCATTATCAAAATGGATTTCCGCTTTATTAAACCTGAGAGGGCAGAATTAATGATCAAATTGTCCGATCGTACGAGCAGGGCAGCTCAAATATTCGTAGCAGCATTTCCGATTCTTATCGTGTATCCGTTCTTGCAGCGGTTCTTCATTAAAGGAATTGTGATGGGGAGTGTCAAAGAATAAAATAGGGCACTCAAACTATGACATTGCATTGCAGGAGAACAAACGATGAAAATCCGATTCTTGATTAAAGATTCCTCTATATTCCAGAAAATAATGGCTGCCTTTCTGGCAGCCTTGTTTCCGCTCATGGCGATTACCTGGTTGATTAATGAGAAGGGTTCGGACAATATTCGGAGTGAAATTTCCGAGTCTATTCTAAATACGACTCGCTTCTATCTGGATTCACTCGACAAGGAAGCAGACCGGATCAGCCGTTATTTGCCGAACTATGTGATGGACAAAGACTTGATGGAAATTGCAACTACAGGCAATTACATGAGTTATTACGATCGTGCGCAAAAAATATTAGATATCCAAAGACGGCTTGAATTGATGAAGAACTCAAGTCCATTTATTCAAGAAGCAAGGGCGTATATCCCTCTTATCGACCGAACGATTCTTAGCAATAAATTTGAAACTTCGATGAATAAGCAGGAATATGCTTCTATGCAGCAAAACAAGAGATTATACGAAGAACCTTTCATTTACTGGAACGATCGATTATTTATTTCCATGCAATACCCCATTAATACCGTTAAAAATCCGATTTATATCGTAGCGGTTGAATTATCGACTATCAAAATCAGAGAAACGTTATCTCAAATCGGCAGCTCGCGTGGTGGACAGAGCGTATTGCTCAATCTGGAACGTGGTTGGGAGATCGAGAGTGACATGGATCCGGAACTGCTGGAACAAATGAAATCCTTCGCTGCGGATAAGCGGGAATTGCAAAAAGACGAAGGATACGAAACGATTATGTATAATGGTAAGCGGTTTCTTACGGTATATAAATACTCCAGTCTCTGGAATTCCTATTCGATTATGTGCATTCCCGAAGAGACGATTTTGGGTTCTCTTGAGATCTATCGAACATTGTTCTGGTGGGCTTGCGCGCTAGCTGTGGGTATTGTCGTTTTCTTCTCCTACTTTCTATTACGATTTATCTATCGGCCATTAATGAAACTTGTGCATTCCTTTCGGCGCGTTCAGCAGAATAGGCTGGAACCGATCGTGATCGATCGTGGAGCAGATGAGTTCGGGTATTTGTACCAAGCTTTTAATAATACGATCCGATCCTTGAAAACACTAATCGAGGAAAATTACGAGCAGCAAATCAGGAACCAGCGTTCCGAACTGAAACGATTGCAATCGCAAATTAATCCTCATTTTTTATATAACTGTTTTTTTGTATTGTGCCGGTTAATTAAATCCGAGAATCAGAAGGAAAAGGCTTATCAATTCTGCCTGTACATCGGACAATATTTTCAGTTCATTACTCGTGATGACGAGGATGATATTCCGCTGGGGCTGGAGGTCAATCATTCTCGCACGTATGTAGACATGCAAACCATATGTTACGGAGACCGTATTCAAGTCAAGTTCGAAGGTGATGTTCCCGATCTCTTCGTGCCGAGGCTGATTCTGCAGCCGATCATCGAAAATGCTTATAAGCATGCCTTGGGCAATATGATTCAGCAGGGTGAGCTATGGGTTCATTGTGAGCGGGTGGGTGATGTCTTCTCCATCTATGTCGAAGATAATGGCCGAAGCATCTCCGATGCGGAGATCGAACAGCTTCAGAAGCGACTGCGTCAATCCACCACTCGGATGGAGGAAACAACCGGAATCATAAATGTGCATCGCAGAATACAGCTGCGGTACGGTGAGGAATATGGCATTACAGTGTCACGTTCTGCTCTTGGTGGACTTCAAGTAAGAATCAATCTAAGCGCGAACTAGAGGAGGAATCAGCATGTACCGACTGCTAATCGTCGATGACCTTCCCATTATTGTCGATGGTCTTCTGGAGCTATTCAATGAGACCGATCATTTACAACTCGAGGTTATGAAGGCATATTCAGGTGAAGAAGCACTGGAGGTACTGTCTCATCATCGTATTGATATCGTGATTTCCGACATTAAGATGCCTGGACTGGAAGGGATTGAGCTGCTTCGGGAAATCAAATCCCAGTGGCCGGCCTGCAAAGTTATTTTCTTAACAGGATACAATGATTTTCATTATGCTAAGAGCGCAATTACGTACGGTGGGTTCGATTATATTCTGAAGGTCGAAAGTGATGAGAAAATTATTCAGTCCGTAGAACGGGCGATTGAGAAAATTGAAGAAGAAAATAACCAAGAACAGATGATCGCTAGAGCGCAATCCAAAATGAGACTGGCATTGCCCTCCCTGCAAAAAGAGTATGTGTGGGAGCTCTTTCAAGGCAAGCATGTATCGGATAGCCAATTAAAGCAGGCGTTCAAAGAAATCGATATCCGGCTTGATGCGACATTGCCGGTTTACTTGCTCATAGGCAGGGTAGACGCATGGAAAGAAATGTTCACGACGCCGGATAAAGCGTTATTGACTTACGCCGTACAGAACATTTGCGATGAGTATTTGTCCACGCAGGTCAGATGCTATTCCGTTGTATTCGAGTTATCCAAAATCGTCTGGATGATTCAACCGAAAATCCCGGATGGATCGTCTATCGAATATGGGGATCAGGATTGGATCAGAGCTCATCGGTATACGAGCGGAATTCTGGAGACTGTGCAGGGAAATTGCAAGAGATTGCTGAGTTTATCGGTTTCTTTCCTTCTTGGAAGTGAAGCAACGACATGGGATAACATATCTGATCGGTTTCACTCGATCAAATACGGCCTGGTACAAGGACATGGATTATTTAATGAGGTCATATTGACCGATAAAGACATTCAAAGAGAAGTGAACGGTGATCTGAGTGGGAACTACCACGATGCCTTCTATCACGCCCGTGTTCAATTGCTGATGTCTTGTCTCGAGAATAATCATCGGGAGCAATTCAACAAGCTGTATGCCGAACTAACGTCTATTTGGAATGATGAGGAGTCGCCGAATGAGCGGAAGATCGAACTGTATCATTCGCTTTCAGCTATTTTTCTGTTCTATATCCATAAGAATCGGGAAATTCGGGATTACATCAATACGCTGATGGATCTGGATAAGTTATATCGCTATGGAGATTCCGCATCATGGTCGGAGCTGATTCAATACTTCTCGCAAATGGCGGATTGCTTCTTCGAATGGAATGCGCTGCGGGGTACGCAATTGCCGACAGAGGTCGTGAATAAGGTGCATCGATATATTGAAGAACATATTTCCACTGATATTTCCTTAAATGCGCTGGCCGATTACGTGAGCTTGAATCCATCGTATTTGTCCCGACTTTATAAGCAAATCACTGGAATGGGTTTATCTAAATATGTGAACGACTATCGTAACCTGATCGCCAAAGATATGCTGCTCAACACATCGATGAAAGTGAATGAAATTGCTGCTGCCCTGGGGTACAACTCAGCACTTGCATTTATTCGCTTCTTCAAGAAGCAGAATGAAACAACTCCGCAAGATTTCCGTATGGCAAGGACTCATATACAGAATCAAGGTCAATAAATGTATATGAAATGTCAGTAACGATCTCTTTTGCCTCCGTTCCTACCGCCTTACAATGGAAGTACACTAGGTGCGCAAGAGGAGGAGTAGTCTTGAGAACATTAACAGCTGTATTACTTGGCGCTGGCAGTCGAGGAAGATATATTTATGGGCCCTACGCGGAGAAGTTCCCGAATGAATTAAAGATTGTTGCCGTAGCTGAGCCGGATGATGAACGTAGAAATCGATTTGCAGAGATTCATAGAATTGCCCCAGAACATGTCTACGATTCTTGGGAGAAAGTATTCGATCAGGGTCAAATTGCGGACGTGATGATAATTGCTACGCTCGATCGGATGCATTATATACCAGCGATGAAAGCGATGGAGCTAGGCTATCATGTCATGTTAGAGAAGCCGATGTCTCCTTCCATGGAAGAATGCATCGAATTGGAGCAAGCTTCGCTTCGGTATAAGCGATTGCTCGTCGTAACCCATGTCCTGCGATATTCCCCGTTCTGGTCTGGGATCAAAAAATGCATCGAAGACGGTGAACTCGGAACGATAGGTACGATTCAATTAACCGAAAATGTGGGCTACATGCATATGACACACAGTTATGTCCGCGGGAATTGGCGCAATTCGGAGGAGACTAGTCCCATGATCCTGGCCAAATCATGCCATGATCTGGATCTCATCTCATGGCTTATGAATCAACCGTGTACAAGCGTGAGCTCGTACGGATCATTACTGCATTTCAGGGCGGAGAACGCTCCGGAAGGCTCTGCGGATCGCTGTATCAACGGCTGTGAGGTTGAGAAGGAATGCGCCTTCTCGGCGATGAAAATATATATTCAGCCCCCGGAACACCCTTGGGCACGCTATATGACGAATGATTTGTCGCAAGAGGGGATCTTGAAGGCGCTGAAGGAAGGACCGTGGGGTCGCTGCGTGTATCGCTGCGATAATAATGTCGTGGATCACCAGGTAGTCAACATGGAGTTCGAGAACGGAGCGAATGCATCGTTCATCATGTCAGGGCTGACACAGAGCGGCACGCGCCGGGTTCAAATTATGGGAACACAAGGCGAGATCATCGGGGATATGGACAAAGGATCTTTCACGCTGTACCGCTATGTATCGGGCGAGAAGGTTGAGATTGGCTGCAATGTGGAAGGCGATGGCCATGGAGGCGGCGATGACCGTATGGTAAGCTCATTCCTGCGGAATGTGCGTCAATTCGACAGCAATCCATCGCAAGGTTTGACCTCGGCGACGGCATCCCTGCAGAGTCATTTGATCGCATTCGCGTCGGAACATTCGAGATTGAACGCAGGTCAGGTAGTCAAGCTTTCGGACTTGCAGAAGAAAGGAGAAATGTCTGTATAAGATCAAATGATACTAGGAAGCCTCTTTCGAAGTGATGGGATGCCGTCATGGAGAGGGAGGTTTTTTTGGTACATAATCTCAAGGCATAATAAAAGACCGCTCTACTGGAATGACTTCCGGATCTGCGGCCTTAGGACAAGATTCTATTATAGGGTCAATCTGTATCTAAAGGTGGTGAGATTAATGGAATTTAACAGTCTTGATACGAGCTTCTTCTTCATAGGTGAGTGGTTTTGGGGATCTTGGAGTGTGCAAGTGGCGTTGCACAGAATATTCCATTTTTTGATAATCCTCATTACCTGAATTCATCGTTGGATTCCAATTTTCCGTTACCCAATTTTTAAGTTCTTTAAGACCTGCTAGCATTTCCTCCAGCCTCCTTTGGCGAAGAAACAATATATTTTGTATTGTTCTGGTTACGCTTTCATTATATCATAGAAATTAGTTTTTTAAAGCTGTGTCCACGTGAAAAACACAGTTTTTAAGTGAACATTGTGTGTTAATTAGGGTTTGTGCTTCCTATGGAGAAAAGTGTCTCCTTGTAGGAGACACTTTTATTAGATTTAAAAGGATAATCTATTGCCCTTGCGAATCGCAAAGGATTTCTAATAATTACCAATTTGGCAGATGACTTTAAGGTCGTAGATAGTGTTACTCTGATCATAACTAGAGCTGCATATATCGTTCGATATTCTATTTTTAATTGGAAAATAAGGTCTTATTTTATGGGCGTTCACTTAAATGAAACTATTTTTCTAGTATGATTGTTATTCTGGTGGAAATAAATTTTATTTTTAAAAAAATAGAGAAAATAATTTACAGAACCAAATTTAAGTGATATCTTGAATATGTAGAAAAGAAACCGTTCACATCTTAAGGGGGATTATCAATGACACTCAACAAGTTCCACGGAATTATACCTGCCTTCTATGCTTGCTATGACGATCAAGGAAATATTTCCGAATCCCGGACACATGCCTTATGTGATTACTTATTTGAAAAAGGAGTTCAAGGTGTTTATGTGGGAGGTAGTTCTGGAGAATGTATCTACCAGAGTCTGGACGAACGCAAAGCGGTACTTAGCTATGTAGCTAGTAACCTGAAAGGTAAAATGACACTGATTGCTCATGTAGGAGCCCCTTCTACTAGAGATAGTATCGAATTAGCAAAACATGCGGCGAGCTTAGGATATGATGCACTATCCGCAATCCCACCTATATATTTCAAATTACCTGATAGTGCAGTAACTAAATACTGGAGCGATATTATGGAGGCAACTCCTCTACCGTTCATTATCTACAACATTCCTCAGACTACGGGATATACACTAACTCCAGCTTTATTCGAGAAACTGCTTACTAATAAAAAAGTTATCGGCGTTAAGAATTCTTCTATGCCATCTATGGATATTGAACGCTTCAAAAGAGTGGGTGGAAAAGATGTAGTGGTCTTTAATGGACCGGATGAACAGTATGTTGCGGGAAGAATCATGGGAGCCGATGCTGGCATTGGTGGTACTTATGCAGTTATGCCGGAGCTGTTCTTGCAAGCTAATACATTTGTACTTGCCGGCAAGTTTGAGGAAGCAGGACAACTTCAAAGTGAGATCAACGATATCATCATCGCGCTTTGTTCCCTCAAGGGTTCTATGTATGCGGAAATTAAAGAGGTTCTGAGATTAAGAGGCGTAAACATTGGTAGTGTAAGAGCACCGCTTGAAGGGGTAGCCGCTGAAGATGCTGGTCCAATCGCAGATATTATGAAATTGATTGATCAAGCGATCGAAAAATATTGTGGTTAATGCAATGAAGAGAACCATCGTATGCTTTGGTGATTCCAATACTTGGGGCTACGACGCAAAGACGGACCAAAGGTTTAATGATGAAATACGTTGGACCGGACTTCTACAATCAGAACTGGGCGACGCTTATCGTGTCATAGAAGAAGGGCTTCCTGGTAGAACCAGTGTTAGTGACGATCCGCTATTTGAAGGGTTAGCCGGAATAGCTTATCTCTATCCATGCCTCATGTCACATGCACCACTTGATTTGGTAGTGATCATGCTTGGGACGAATGATACGAAAGAAAGATTTGCACTAACTTCTTATAACATCGCACAAGGTATTGTTAGACTCGCTCATAAAGCTAGAGGGAGCGGGGCAGGTCCAGCCGGAAAAGCTCCAGAAGTGCTTGTGATCGCTCCTCCTCCCATTGGGGCAGAGTATTTGAATACTCCTATTGGTAAGCCAATGGGAAGTAATTGTAGCGAGAAATCTTTGGAGCTCTCTCAGCATCTTGCAGCTTTGCTTTCGGGGACAGATATCCACTTTATTGATTCCAGAGAATATGTATCGATGAATGAAATAGATTACATGCATCTTGATATACAAGGACATCGGAACATGGCTGATTTAGTGAAATATCATGTCAAACGGATACTAGAATAGGGGAGGATTTAAAATGAAGAAGAAACGTTTACTCTCGACAATGGTTGCATTAATGGTAATTATTTCACTGATTTCAGGATGCTCTGGTAACAACGCAGCAAGCTCTAATACATCCGATAATACGGCTAAATCTGGCAAGGAAAAAGTGGCGATTAAAGTATGGCTGACCCCTCAGTGGAAGGGTGTTGTGGATGCAACGGAACAAGGAGCTGACTATGATAGCTTCCTTAAGGCTGCAGCTGAGAAATTCAAGGCACAATATGATAAGTATGATGCTGACATTCAGGTAGAAGTCATTGCCGGAGATCAGCGCGACCAACTCCTCAATGTTAACTTGAGCGGAGGAACGCCACCAAATGTCTTCTTTGAAAGCGTATTCCCAATGGGCGATTATGTTCACCGTGGAGCTTTGGAGCCTTTGACTGACATCATCGATGAGGACGCGAAAAGTGATATCGCACAAAATTACTGGGATGCAGTAACGTTCGGAAAAGATGTGTACTTCTACCCATTCCAACACAATCCAGGCACTTTGGTCTACAACGCAGACATGTTTAAAGCGGCTGGTTTAGAAAAGTTCGTCGGTGGAGAGTCCGAAATTAAGACTTGGAACTTGGATGAATATCAACAAATCTTGGATGGTCTGAAAAATAATCTTCCGAAGGACAAATATTCTAATGCCTATCCAATGGCACTGTACGCTGTGAATAACCAAGGAGATACGTGGAACCTTGCATACTTAAGAATGTTCGGCAACAAGTTCTTCGATGACCAAGGGAACATTGTTCTGAATGATGCGAATGGAGTTAAAGCTGCTACATGGTTGAAAAAATTATATGACGGTGGATATACAAATCCGGGTGCTGAATCTGTATCCTCCAATGATGCCAATGCCATGTTCCAGAATCAGCAGCTAGCGATCAGTTTTACCAATCCAATCTTGTTCAATGGAACAAAAGCAAATATGGAATCCGGCACGTCTCCAAAGTTTGATATGCGTCTTGCTAATATTCCGTCCGAAAGCGGAGATCCTCTATCCTTTACTTATGTAGTGGGTGCAAGTGTATTCAAGTCCAAAGATGCGAAAAAGACTGAAGTCGCTAAAGATTTCGTGAAGTTCTTTTCAAGTGATCCTGAATTAGTTAAATCCTCTAAGAATGGTATTCCTGTGAGAAGCTCCGTGGCTGAACAACTTAAGTCAGAGAATCCTCTCTTTGCTGCTTATGATGCCAATTCAAAATATTTGTTCAACTTCACGGGCAACGTTCCAGGATATAGCCAATTAAGAGAAGTTTTGTACCCTGATCTACAGGCGCTTTACATGGGAGCAAAGACACCAGAACAGTTTGTACAAGATTATCAAACCAATGGTAATAAAGTGATTGATACGAATAAAGCTAGCTCTGTCATTTTCCAATAATCTAAGAACAGGTAAACAATAAACGATTAACAGCCTTTAGAGTCTAAAGAGGCTCAAAGGGCTGTTAATTAGAAAGGTAAACGATATGAAACTACGTAGTAATTACCTAAAAGAGAATATTACAGGTTATCTGTTTATTTTACCTCAGATGATAGTATTCTTAGCCTTTCTTGTCTATCCGATCTTAGAAGGGATGCGCCTGAGTTTATACCAAATTAATTATGATAGTGAGAAGTTTGTGGGTCTGGCTAATTACACCACATTGTTTAATGATCCGGTATTCTTCAAGGCGATCTTCAATACGATTATATTCGTAGTCTTTATCGTCCTACTTACAGTGGGCTTTGCATTATTTGTAGCCTCGGCTGTATTTGATAAGAACGCTAAGTACGTTTCCTTTATAAGAGGGAGCTATTATATCCCGGTCATGGTATCCATGGTTGTAATGAGTATGGTGTGGAGTTTCCTGCTGAATCCTGCTAATGGACTTATTTCTTTTATATATAAAGATATGGGTCTTGGGACAATCAATCTTCTAGGAAATCCAAAGACAGTTTTGCCAGTGGTGATCTTTGTGACCTTCGCGACTAACGTGGGCCAAGCCATTATTCTGTATATTGCTTCGATGATTGGTGTATCTAAAGAGCTTTTTGAAGCAGCAGAAATCGACGGTGCAAGCAGATGGCAAGTAATTTCGAAGATCCTCATTCCTTCTGTAGGACCAACAACGACCTATATTACGATTATCAATATTATTGCTGTTCTAAAAATATTTGTAGTCATCCAGTTATTAACCGGCGGCGGACCGAACAACTCATCGGTAACTTTGATGTACTACCTCTATAATAATGCCTTTAAGTACAACCAACTCGGCGTAGCTTCTGCGGTAGGCGTTATCATGTTCGTGATTACTTTGTTATTATCTGTGCCTCAGCTACGAAGCATGATTAAGGTGAAGTGAGGGGGAATACAACATGTCGAAAATAAGAAATAAGAAGAAGAGAGAGAAGTTTGATGTGATATCGAATGTGATCATTGTCCTCTTCGCGCTCCTTAATCTTTTTCCATTGTATTGGTTATTCACTAGTTCGCTTAAGAACAGTTCAGATGTTGTGAAGATGCCTCCAGACTGGTGGCCTAAATCGATTACATTCTCCAACTATGTGGATGTGTTTCAGAACCAACCGGCTTTGAGATGGACGTTTAATAGTATTTATGTCTCAGGCGTATCTACGATTATCGTTATTATTGTAGGCGCTATGGCTGCCTATGCATTCTCAAAGATCAATTTTAAAGGTAAAGATATCATCTTCATTATTTTCATATCGAGCTTGATGATTCCTAAGGAAATTATGATCGTGCCTTTATTCCGGATTACACAGCAATTTGGAATGGTGAATTCGTATAACGGTATGATTTGGCCGAACGTTGCGGGTGCATTTGGAGTCTTCCTATTAAAAGGATTCTTCGATTTAACCCCTAACGCTTTAAGAGAAGCCGGAAGAATAGATGGTGCAAATGAATGGAGAATCTTTACTCGCATCATGGTGCCTATTATTAAACCTGGTATTGGAGCCTTATTTATTCTAAATTTCGTGCAAGTCTGGAATGATTATTTGTGGCAGCTGGTTATAGGCCAAGAGAACAAAATGAAAACATTAATGGTTGGTACTGCAACCTTAATGCAGGATCTGAATCCTAATTTCGCATATAAAATGGCCGGAGCCACCATTGCTGCAATTCCGATGTTGCTAGTGTTCATGTTATTCCAACGTTTCTTCACCAATGGAATTACAGCAGGAGCAGTCAAAGAATAAATAAAAATGTGGAGTGGGTTACTGATGAATACTGAAAATAATGTACTTAAAAAGATAAAACATAAACTAGTCGTCTCCAGTCAAGCCTTACCCGAAGAACCGCTGCATAGTCCGTTTATAATGGGAAGAATGGCTTATGCAGCATACTTGGGCGGTGCTTCAGGCATTCGGGCAAATAGCGTAGCGGATATTCAAGAAATTAAGAAAACAGTGGATCTACCTATCATTGGGATCATCAAAAGGGTATACGAAGGTTCTGAAGTGTTTATTACACCAACCCTGAAGGAAGTAGATGAGCTTTACCGCGAAGGGGTAGATATCATTGCTATGGATGCGACAGACCGGACTCGTCCGGATGGATCAACCATCTCAGAACTATTTCCTCACATAAGAGAGACCTATAAAGATCAACTGTTTATGGCAGATTGCTCTACATTTGAAGAAGCTGCTAAAGCCGTTGAGCTGGGGTTTGATCTTGTGGGAACTACCTTAAGCGGATATACAGAATACACCAAAGAGCGGTCACTTCCAGATTTCGAGCTAGTTAAACAAATCGTAAGCAACTTCTCTGTGCCTGTGATAGCTGAAGGCGGTGTTTCCACTCCTGAAGAACTGAAGAAAATGTTTGATCTAGGTGTTTTTTCAGCAGTAGTCGGCTCAGCGATTACAAGACCAATGGAGATTACCAAAAGGTTTGTAGACGCTATTCAGTAGATTGCCGGAGAGGGTAGATAAGGATGAGAATTCTCGCTGTAGATATTGGCGGTACCAATACCAAGATGTGTATATGCGATAAACTTGGGAATGTTCATAACTTTAAGGAGCATGCAACTGAGAGCCACTTGGGAGGGCCGCATGTAATCTCAAGATTGCTTGATAAAATTGCAGAAAATGATGATTTTGATGCCATTGCTATAAGTACGGCCGGTCAAGTCAATGCTGAAGAAGGAATTATAGTCTATGCTAACGAAAATATACCTAGATATACAGGGATGAAGATTAAGGAAATTGTAACTAATCATTTTCATAAACCTGTTATGGTAGAGAACGATGTGAATTCAGCAGCATTAGGCGAGGCTCATTATGGTGCTGCCCAGAACTTTAACAATTTCTTATGCTTGACGTTTGGCACGGGCATTGGTGGTGCCATTGTATTGAACCGCCAAATCTATAAAGGAGCAGATGGGGTGGCGGCCGAATTTGGTCATATCCTGACACATCCATTGTCAGATGCGGTGGAGGGACTGCCTTTTTATGAGAAGTATGCTTCAACCACTGCTTTAGTCAAGATGGCTCAGCAGGCAGATCCCGAATGTACAGACGGAAAAGTCCTTTTTGATAAAATTCACAAAGGGGACGAAGCTCTGAAACAGATCTTGGATTCATGGGTAACTGAGGTGTCCGCGGGTTTAGCCTCAATTATTCATATTTTCAATCCATCCGCTATAATTATTGGGGGCGGTGTTATGGAGCAAGAAGATTTAGTTCAAAGGGTAGAGGAACGGACGAAGTCTTTAATTATGGAGAGTTTTGCGGGTGTAAGAATTGTTAAGGCCTCACTTGGGAATAAGGCAGGCTTGCTTGGCGCTTCCTCTTTATTCGCACATTAAATTATTGTAAAGGAGGGGCTTATTTGCGAACAATCAGTATTTTTTCTTCTATTCATTCCAAGTACAATAATTTGACGAATACGGAGAAGAAGGTAGCGGACTACGTCCTGGAGAACACGAGAAGTGTTGTCTATATGTCGATTACTGATCTTGCAGATGCGTGCGATGTAGGTGAATCAAGTATTTTTCGATTTTGCAAATCTTTAAGTTATAAAGGGTATCAAGAGTTCAAGATTGCACTCGCTCATAGTATCACTGTAGAGAATGAGATCCCGCAGCTTACGGATCAAATTCTAATGGACGACACTACTGAAGCTGTGGCTTCCAAAGTGCTGACCACAAATGTAAGTGCACTGAACGAGACCTATAATTTAATTGATATACAGAAGATCAATGAAGCTATTGATTATATGATAAACGCGGAACGAGTATCATTTTTCGGCGTAGGCTCTTCATTAATCACGGCGATGGAAGCCAAAATTAAATTTATGCGCATTACAAACAAAACGGAGTGTTTGATGGATTCACATCTTCAGATGATGTCTGCGGCGCTAATGTCTAACCGAGATGTAGCTGTAATCATTTCTTACTCCGGTTCAACGAAAGATAGTATCGAGGTTGCAAGAAAGGCGAAGGAACGAGGCGCTAAGGTGGTGTCCATTACGAGATTTGAAAAGTCACCTTTAACGTCGTATTCGGATCTTACCTTACTTTGTGGTGCTAATGAGGGTCCTCTGCAGGGCGGTTCATTATCTGCTAAGATCTCACAACTCTATCTGCTGGATATTTTATATGTGGAATATTTCAAAAAGACTAGTGAGCAGTCCATTATCAATAAAGAAACAACAGCTGCAGCAGTTAGTGAGAAGCTCCTATAAGTGCGAGTTCAAAAAGTATGGTTTTCAACACCGAGAAGATTGGATGAAGGTAGAAACTGAAGAGCGGAGCGTAGTGGAAGCTACGTGAGCACCGGAAGTTTCGCCTGAATTCAATATTCGATGTCGAGTAAGCTTCTTGGGCTACTTCGTGATCAAAAGCGGACTTTTTGAACAACCTCTGTAAGATAATTGAGATGTGGGGAGAATCAGACATTATGATCTTAGGTTCATTGTCATCTTGGGAAGAGCATAGCAGATACGAGAATTCAGTCATTGTAGAGACTATTGAGGAATTGAAAGTCATCTTACAACACGAACCTGATCTTGGGCGAATCGAGATCCGCGGTAACGAGATA
Organism: Paenibacillus sp. NPDC101420; assembly: GCF_050277435.1. Classification (NCBI taxonomy): domain Bacteria; kingdom Bacillati; phylum Bacillota; class Bacilli; order Caryophanales; family Paenibacillaceae; genus Paenibacillus; species Paenibacillus sp. NPDC101420. The sequence continues at coordinate 167,348 of NZ_JBNNSE010000005.1, read as the reverse complement.
TACGTTTCGATTATGGCGCTTGAGGCGAAGTCGCTAGAGGAACAGGTTGCTGAAAAGCATGAGGCTTATATTGATGTGCATTATCTGATCGAAGGTGAAGAAACGATCGGTTGGTCCCCTCTGCAAGAAGGGATCGAGGCTACTAAGCCTTACGATGCCGAAGCAGATTATGCACTTTATCCTCCGTCATCCGATGAAATTTTGTTAACTTTGAAGCCGGGGATGTTCGCTGTCTTTTTCCCGCATGATGTACACAGACCTGGTATGGGTCAACCGGGCATGAAGATTAAGAAGGCTGTTATTAAGATACATGTAGGGTTATTAAGTTCATAGAATCTAAGCAGATGACTTCTGAAATCATAAGGAGTCATCTTTTTTATTGCATAGGAGATTATACAATGAAAAAAGATCACTTTCATGGATTCGTGGAAATACACGGTCATCGTCTGCCAAGGGATGTGCAGCTTTCTATTTCTCTATATCAGGGTCAAAACACTAGAATTATAGGGAAAAACTCCTTGTAATTCTATAATATAAGGTCATATCGATAGAATATAGGGAATTGTTCCCTATAATTCAGCTGAACCGGCTGTTTTTAATTGAAATTGGCAAATATACAGGGAGAAATTCCGTATAACCTGTTCAGATAACAGCTGTGATCTAATTTATAGGGAGGTTTTCCCTGTAACACGTTCTACCTAAGCAAAATCCTCCACCAACACTAGAGTTCTTACTCGCCAAACCACTGAAAATCCCTGCGGAAAATACAACAAGTGCTCCGTAAGCTATAAATTCAAACTAATAAATGCCTATTAATCCGACAAGGTGATTTAGTTTTTATATATAAACATTATAACGTTATATTTACTTAATGCACTATTCGTGGTATTTTAAACATTATAATGTTATATGGAAAAAGGTGAGAACAATGGATGAAAGATACGTGCTCCGTCAGGTGAAACGGGTAAGCGGAGAAGAGATCGACATTGTAATCGAAAATGGCAAGATCGCTGAGATCACCCCGGCAGGTGAGGCGCATGGGGAGCAGGAGTGGGAAGGTTCAGGCGCGTACGTATCCAGTGGCTGGATCGATATGCATGTGCATGCCTTTCGCGAATTTGATCCGTATGGTGACGAGATCGATGAGATCGGTGTCCGGCAAGGGGTGACCACTCTAGTCGATGCCGGTAGCTGCGGGGCGGATCGGATAGGTGATCTGGCTTTGGACGCGTCTCAGGCTAAGACGAATGTGCTGGCTTTCTTAAATATCTCGCGGATCGGACTGCTAAGAATTGATGAATTGTCCAACTTGGAATGGATTGATAAGGAGAAGATCCTGCAATCCATCCGAACCTACGGGGAGATAATCGTGGGATTAAAGGCTAGGATCAGCAAAAGCGTTGTGGGTGCCAGCGGGATTGAACCACTGCATATCGCACGAAGCCTTTCAATGGAGACGGGGTTGCCGTTAATGGTACATATCGGTTCAGCACCGCCAGATATCAGAGAGGTTATGCCCCTTTTGCAGCGTAAGGATATCGTGACCCATTATCTCAACGGAAAAGAGAATAATTTGTTTGCTGCGGATGGTCAGCCGCTTCAGGTACTGACTGAGGCCATTGAACGGGGAGTTCATCTCGATGTGGGACATGGAACAGCAAGCTTCTCTTTTAAGGTAGCTGAGGCTGCTAAACGTAATGGTATTGGACTGAATACGATTAGCACGGATATCTATCGAGTGAACCGAATGAAGGGACCTGTCTTTAGCATGTCTAATGTACTTTCCAAGTTTCTATGTTTGGGCTATGCTCTGGATGAGATTGTGGCAGCGGTTACTTCCAATGCGGCGGAATGGCTGGGCAGGCCGGAGTTGGGCCGAATTCAGGTGGGAGATCCTTCAAACTTGACTCTCTTCACCCTGCAGCATAAGTCTGCAGTGCTTGTTGATTCTGAAGGAGAAGAAAGAATGACGGATAAAGTAATCCATGCAAAAGGAGTGGTTATAGGTGGGGAATTCATTGAATGCGAAATACGGGCTTAAACGCGTAATCAATGCAAGCGGCAGAATGAGTATCCTGGGGGTGTCGGCTCCGTCTGATACAGTGATGGACGCGATGAAGCAAGGCGGACAGAGTTATGTGGAAATAGCGGATCTGGTGGATAAAGCCGGAGATTACACGGCACGAATTCTCGGCGCTGAAGCAGCGCTTATCGTTAACTCAGCCTCCAGCGGTATTGCATTGTCCGTTGCGGCGCTAGTGACCCAAGGCAATCGGCGCCGCAGTGAACGTTTGCACCAAGAAGCCATTCCACGCAATGAAATCATCATTCTGAAGGGGCATAATGTACAGTACGGAGCTCCTGTGGAAACGATGGTCTATCTAGGCGGTGGGAAGCTAATTGAGGTCGGTTATGCGAATGAAGGCCGAGCCGAGCATATAGAGGATGCCATTTGTGAGCAGACGGCTGCCATTCTATACGTGAAGTCCCACCATGCGGTGCAGAAGAATATGTTATCCGTCGAAGAAGCATGGGAGATCGCAAAACGTAGGGGCATTCCACTAATCGTAGATGCCGCAGCGGAAGAAGACCTCTGTAAATATGTGAAATACTCTGACCTGGCGATTTATAGTGGTTCTAAAGCTATTGAAGGGCCTACATCCGGTATTATCGCCGGCAAACGTAATTATGTGGAATGGGTTAAGGTCCAATTGTATGGAATAGGACGCAGTATGAAGGTTGGTAAAGAAACTTCCTTTGGTCTGCTGCAAGCACTAGAGGAATACATGGTCAAGGAAGACAAGAGTGACACCGAGAAAGCATCTTTGCAGGGATTGATGGTGTTGAATGATCTTCCGGGAATTCGTGTAACCATTGTGCAGGACGAGGCGGGCCGTGCCATCTATCGCGGCCGGGTTCAGGTTGATCCACAGCAGGCCGGAATTACGGCGAAAGAATTGGTAGAGGGGTTGCAGCAAGGCGAAATTGCGATCTATACCCGCGATTATGGAGTGAAGCAGGGATATTTCGATATTGATCCACGGCCGCTTCTGGGGGATGATCTGCACGTGATTGTAGACAGCATTCATAAATTAATAGGGGGACAATAAGATGACGATTTCACAACGTTTTTATAAGGGCCGCACCGCATTAAATGTACTCGCTAAAGATATCGCTAATGCTAAAGAGATTTATGAAGCGGCGGAAGGATATGTGCTGGTCGGTGTGCTCTCTAAGGATTATAAGTCGGTAGAAGAAGCCGTAACAGCCATGAAGCAATATGGTCAAGAGATTGAAGATGCGGTATCCATTGGCCTAGGTGCAGGAGATAATCGCCAAGCGGCAATTGTGGCCGAGATTGCTAAGCATTATCCGGGTAGTCATATTAACCAGGCATTCCCGGTGGTTGGAGCTACACGCGCTAATCTTGGTGGGAAAGACAGTTGGATCAACAGCATGATCGCCCCTTCTGGTCACGCTGGTTATGTGAATATTTCTACAGGAGTCTTCAGCGCTGCGCAGAGTGAAGCGGCGATTGTACCTATAGCATCGGCAATTGCGCTTGTTCGGGATATGGGTGGTAATGCACTGAAATATTTCCCGATGGAGGGATTAAGCCGTGAAGAGGAATACCGCTCTGTCGCTAAGGCCTGTGCTGAGGCAGGGTTCGCACTCGAACCAACCGGTGGAATTGATATGGACAATTTCGAGGCTATTCTGGAGATTGCGCTTGAAGCAGGGGTGCCACAAGTGATTCCGCATGTCTACTCATCCATTATCGATAAAGAATCGGGCCAGACCCGGACCCAGGATGTGCGTGATTTGCTTGGAATTATGAAGAGGCTGACAGATAAATATGCCTAAACGAATCGGGGCATTCGGAGAAGTGATGATGCGTCTGCAGGTGCCGGGAGTTCAGCTGCTATCCCAGGGAAACAGCTTAAACTATTCATTCTCTGGTACCGGGGTTAATGTCAGCGCTGCACTGGCACGCTTCGGGCATGAAGGTTATTTGATTTCCCGTTTGCCGACTACTTCCTTGGGAGAGGCCGCCGCCGCGTATTTGCGGAAGCTGGGCATCTCTTCTAGCCTCGTTATACGAGGAGGAGAATATCTGGGCTTGTATTTCTTGGAGAACGGATTTGGTGCACGTCCAAGCAAGGTAACTTACAGCAATCGTCTGGAGAGTAGCTTCAATACGGCTCCTGAGGAAACTTATAATTATGAAGAGATTGCGCGAAGTCTGGATGTGATCCATTTCTGCGGCATTACGCTGGCTATGAACGATAGTGTACGTCATCATATGAAATCCTTGGCTAGAGCTGTCAAGCAGCAGGGTGGGACTGTGATCTTTGATTGCAACTATCGTCCGTCCTTGTGGGGACCGGAAGGCTATTCACAAGCGAAGCCGCATTACGAGGAGATGCTGCAGCTGGCCGATATCGTAATGATGAATGAGAAGGACGCAATCTTTATCTTGGGGATCAGCACTGAACAAGCTGAACGTGAAGAGCAGCTGATCGAACTGATTCCAGCAGTTGCGAAGCATTACGATATCTCGGTGATCGCAGGCACCCATCGCAGTATTCATGGCGACAACTCACATTCACTGCGTGGGTTTCTTTATAAGAATCAGAGCTTCTTCTTTTCGGATACGCTGAGATTTCTCGTCTATGATAGAATAGGGGCTGGAGATGCCTATACGAGCGGAATTGTGCATGGCGAGCTAACAGGATTTACACCTGAGCAGACAGTACGGTTTGCCGCTGCCGCTAGTATGTTAGCCCATACTGTCGAGGGCGACACTCCCATGGCTTCAGAAGCGGATATACTTCGAGCTATGACTCTATCCGTAGGCGATGTAGAAAGGTAGTGAACCTCTTGAGTTTGTCCCGAAAAGATAAGCCCTTATATATGCAAATTGCAAATATTATAAAGGATCGGATTCTACACGGAGTCTATCCTATTGGATTGAATATTCCTTCCGAGCCTCAGCTAGAGCAGGAATTCAATGTCAGCAAGATCACTGTACGCGGTGCCATTCAGGAGCTCGTCCAAGAAGGATTTCTGGAAAAGGGGAGCGGCAAGGGGACGAAGGTGATCCGTAATACCTCATCATCCAAGCTGTCCAAGTGGAAAAAATTCACGGAAATTCTAGTGGATGAAGGGCACCAAATTCGGAAGCAATGGCTGAAGGCGGAGCGAGTATATAATGAAGTCGAAAGCGAAGCCTTTCGTTTATTCGGCGAACGTTGTATACGCTTGGAACGCATATATAGTCTCAATGATATTCCATACGTTCATTACACGCATTATTTAGTAAATGGTATGGATGATTTGGATCTACTGGACTTAAATGCCCAGTCCTTGTATGAACTGCTTGAAGAGCGGAGCGTTTCCTTAGAGAAACTGCGTGATGAATTTTCCGTTGCCGTTCCTCCGCCTGATGTAGAGGAGATATTGCTCCTTGATAAGAAGTGTCCCTTGCTGATGCGAACTCGTTATTCTTATGATGAGCTGGGCAAGGTAACTGAGTATAGTGTAGGCTTTTACAATACAGAGCTGCAGAATTATGTAGTGAACTATGAGGTGTAGTTAAAACGACTCGTGATATCGCGGGTCAATGATTCATTAGCAAGAAAACCATGCGCAATCACATCTCCAACATAATGCAGAAATTAAAAGTTAAAGGCCGTTCACAAGCGGTTGTCGAGCTGATTAGGCTTGGAGAGGTTTTTTGTTGTAGAGGAAAACTAAACCAAGCGATTGCTGTCCACTGATGGATGTCATCGCTTGGTTTAGTGTTTAAGATCGATATTCATGGTGTCAAAATCAACCTTGCATTTAGCTCTTATCATAAAATCAATACCAACAATTCCATCAAAGCCATAAGGCTCTTGTATCGAACCAAGCTGAATTGGTAAATCAGTCAAAGTAATATGTTCAACGAGTATGTCAGGAATCTGCTGCTCATAGCAAATTTCGCTAGTCCCCCCAACCCCATACATTCGTTTTGCTCGTCCATTAATAAAAACAATATGGATGCCTATTACAGCTAATGCATCGGTATCAAAGACGGTTGCCGCACTCCTAAAAAAAATTCTTCTATAACCTCAACGTCGTTTCTGCTCGTATGAAATACATACAACTCACGCGTCGGATGAAGCTTGTGTAGTTTTTTGTAGCCGCTCCAAGCTTCTTGCGGATTATCGTAGTCTTGAATGATCGATATATAATGGAAGTGAATGTTATAATTGTAGTTATATGTGCGGTTGATAAGACCTACATAAATTTCTTATATCTGAATCAATACCATATAAGCGATTGTACCGAATGCTATGGATAATAGCATATTTCTTCGCCAGAGATGAAGCAACGCGACGATTGCGACGGATATTAGCTCCGGTAATCCGTGATTACCGGACAATACGTTAGTGTTCTTTAGGCTATAAATAACAAGGAGTCCAATCGTTGCTGATGGAAGAACTCTACCTAGGTATTGAATGTACTTTGGGGTTGGACGTCCAGGTGGGAAAATAATGAACGGAATAAAACGTGTCATCATCGTGCCTAGCACAACCATGGCAATTGTAATGATCTGCTGAAAAGTAGACATCGTCATGCGGTTTCACCTACCGGTTCCTGTTGTTTACGAGTGATCGTAAGTGCTGCAATAATCAGGATCATTGCGGGGATCATGAAGCTGTCACGTCCAAATATGATAAGGCACAGTATGGAGATAACAACGCCTACTAGAGCACTTCTATGGGTCGATCCACTCTTCCATTGCTCAATAAAGATAACAACGAATAGTGCTGTCATCACAAATTCGAGACCTTCCATATTCATGTGAAAAATCGATCCGAATACTCCCCCGATACAAGCGCCTACGACCCAGTAGCAATGATTTAGCAGCGTGACGAAGAACATATACCAACCGCGATCCACTCCTTCAGGGATCTTCGCGGAATAATTGATGGTGAATGATTCATCACAGAGACCAAAAATCAAATAAAGCTTCTTCAGCCCCGTACCTTTAAACTTCTCCAGCATAGATATGCCATAAAATAGATGTCGTGCATTAACCATTAAAGCAAACAATAATGCATTTAATGGATGATAAGCACCTAATAACAAGTGAACCGTTAGAAATTCCACCGATCCAGCATAAATAAGCGAGCTCATTAGAAAGGTATAGATCACATGAAACCCTGATACATTCATGTAAATTCCGTAGGCGATCCCCAAGAATAAAAAAGCGGCAAGAATGGGAAAGGTAGCGGGAGCCGCGGTGCGGAATGCTACATAAAGTTTGTTATTGTTACGCATGTTACTTACAACCCCTTAGCTTATGTCCATGTCATTGTAGCAGTGCGAATCCATACAATCAACGGTATAATTGTATGGATTACAATTTTGTGGGAGGACAATATGCCGATCAATTCTTTTGTTAATTACCCGATGTCGTGGCGACCTGACAGACATACTCTGAAGCGTCCGATCTATCATTCCATAGCCTCATTGCTTGAACAAGATATAGCTAGCGGTCTTTTGGTACCCGGAACGAAGCTTCCCCCTCAACGTGAGCTAGCGGATTTTTTAGATGTTAATTTCACAACAATTACACGCGCTTATAAGCTATGCGAAGCTAAAGGACTCATCTATGCTATTACAGGAAGTGGTACCTTTGTGGCAACGAATGCAACGCGCTCGATAGCAATATCGAAGGACAAAATTTCTCATGACTGTATTGATCTGGGGCTTGTTGCTTCGTTTGAGCAGAGTAACTCGATCGTAGCTCAGGTCGCAAGAAGGGTTATGCATAGAGGCAATATAGAGGAACTATTAAATTACAATGATCCTACAGGAATGCCACATCATAAACTGGCAGGCCTATCATGGATGCAAGCATTTGGGATACAGGCAAATATCAATAACATCGCAATTGCATCCGGTGGACTGAATGCGTTGGTCATTACGTTATTTGCTCTCTTCGAACCTGGACAACGGATTGCCGTTGATGTATTCACCTATTCTAATTTTATTGAGCTTGCCCGAATGTATCGTATTCAGCTTGTTCCGATTCCAGGCGATGCCTCTGGAATGCTACCGCAAGTGCTGGATAACCAGTGCCAGCTGCTGGATATACGTGGTATATTCCTGATGCCTTCTTGTACGAATCCTACAACCGTTATGATGACTGATGGGCGGAAGCGTGATATTGCTAACGTTATCCAGAAACATAACTTGCTGCTCATAGAAGATGATATTCATGCGTTCTTAACGGCAGGTCATTTAGAAGAATACAAACAACCGATGTACTCATTGCTTCCTGATCAGACCATCTATATTAGCAGTACGACAAAATCTATTTGCTCTGGACTTAGGATCGCTTATATCGTATTTGGAGAGAAATTCAAAGAGAGAATTGAGCGGGCTATTTTCAATATTAATGTGAAGACATCCTCCCTAGATGCCGAGATTATTTCTGAGCTTATTGTATCGGGTAGTGCTGCTGAGATTGTCGCATATAAAAAAGAACTGGTCCAAGCTGCGAACAAGCTATTTTCGACATATTTTCCACAAACAGCAGCAGAAGGGCACCCCTTAAGTTTTTTTAAATGGATTCCCTTATCAGGATACCGTACAGCCGCTGAACTGGAGTCAGAACTGTTACAACAAGGCGTTCGAATATTCCATTCCGATTGGTTTCTTAGTGGTGCCAGCACACCGGACAAGTATGTACGTGTAGCCTTATCGTCGTCATCCTCATTGGATGAGCTGGACACTGGACTGAAGATTCTGAAGCAACATATGTCCTTAGACTAGGATATGTCTGAAAGCTCAGCTTACAGAGAGATTCTCTGTGGGCTGATTCGGATTTTTTGCATCTTAGTATGTGATAAATATAACTATTTAAATTTATGAATATACAAGCTGTGATGACTGATGTAAAATTACACTACCTGAAGCGTTCTGGAACAGCTTAAGGGCTTTTTGCATGCTCTTTTGCAGATTGCAAAGAATAGGGGCATGTCTACTATAGAAAGATTAATGGAGGTAGGAGAGTTTTATGAAGAAAAAAGCATTAAAAAGAATGTTGATGTTGTCGATGATGGTCGTTGTCGTCGCTGTAATTGCAGTAGGTTGTGGTTCAAAGAATAACACGAATACAGCATCGACAGAGGGTAACGCAGCAGAGGCCTCAAAAGAAGCTGTTACTTTGTCGCTTGGCTTACTGCCTTCGATTGATGCGATTCCTTTTGTAATTGCTCATGAGCAAGGTTTTGATAAGAAGCATGGAGTGAACCTAGATATCCAAACGTTCAAGAGTGCAAAAGACCGTGATGTCGCCTTTCAAGCAGGCAAGTTAGAGGGGATCAGTGCTGATTTGGTTGCAATTTCTATCTACAATGAAGCCGGGCTGGATGTGAAGATCACTAGCACAACTTTTGGTGAATTCGATTTATTGACTGGGAATGACGCCATCCAAGATGTGAAGGATCTGAAAGGCAAAACCGTGATTTTGTCCAAAAACACTTCCACACAATATACTGTGGCGATGATGCTGAAACAAGCGGGTTTAACGGAAGATGATATTACGGTAACTGAGGTTCCGCAAATCCCTACCCGTTTAGAATTGCTTAAGAACAATAAGGCGGATGCAGCTATTTTGCCTGAACCATTTGTAACTATGGGTAAAGCTTCAGGCTTGCGCGTGCTTAGCTCCACGCATACAGCGGGAGTGAATCCATTTGTACTGGCTTTCCCACAAACCGCTATTGATGCTAAGGCAGATGCGATTCGCAACATGTATGCTGCTTATGACGAGGCTGTAGCGTATATGAAATCTCATGATCAATCCGAATATATCGATCTTGTGATCAAAGAAGTTGGTTATCCAGAAACGTTGAAAGATGAGATCAAGGTACCTGATTATGTCCCTGCCAATCAAGTGGATGTGAAAGAAGTAGAAGCCGCATTTGCATGGGCACGGGAAAAAGGTTTGCTTAGCAAAAATATCTCGGCTGAAGATGTGATTTCTGATGTCCAATTCAAAAAATAAGGGACTCGTCATTAAGGGTCTTAAAGTAGAGTACAAGACAGGTCAACTGGCCTTAGGAAAGATGGATCTATCTTTACCGGAACATGGGATTTACACGATCATCGGACCCTCTGGCAGCGGAAAATCAACTTTATTACGGGCGATTGCGGGCTTGCTGCCAAGCTATATGGGGCAAATTCTTTTTAATGAAAAATCCGTGCATGATAAAGAAACTCTGATCGGCCTGGTACCGCAAAACTACGGGCTTCTTCCATGGAAGACTGTACATGATAATATTCAAATCGCGATGAAAATCTCGCATACTGCGAGCACTTCCAAGCAAGAACGGGAGAATCAGATTAATCAGTGGCTGTCATCGATGGGAATCTCTGATTTAGCTGATCGTTATCCTCTTTCTCTTAGTGGAGGACAGCAGCAAAGAGTGGCAATCGCCAGAGCGTTCGCCATTTTGCCCACTATTTTACTGCTGGACGAGCCATTCTCCGCACTGGATGCGATTACTAGGGAAACGCTACAGATTCTCTTTTTGGATAACTGGTTAGCGCATCCGGCGACTACCTTATTTGTTACCCATGATGTGGAAGAAGCTATTCTGCTGGGGCAGAAAATTATTGTTATGCCGTCTAATAAAAAAGAAGCTCCGGAAATGATCGATAATCAATTAGTGTTTCAGATGAAGCATGAGGATAAGCGGGACAGTGTAGATTTCTTTGAGCAGACTAAGCGAATCAGAAAGGTAATGCAGGAGATATGGTGAGAAAAAATCGGATTCATCACATAATAAGACTGTTGTTTGTGTTCTTTTGTATGAATGTGGTTTGGTATATTGCCTATTTGCTTATGAATCATTCGATTTTGCCGAGTCCATTCGCGGTATATAACGCTATGTTTCACTTAGGTGGTCAGGAGATTGCTTTAAATGTAGGGTATAGCTTGTTCAGAATTTTTGCAGGTGTAGTGCTGGCGTTAATCATTGGACTGCTCATTGGTCTTCTGATGGGACGTTCGCTGACCTGGAATAAGCTGCTTGACCCTGTGGTCTACTTGACCTATCCTGTTCCCAAAATCGCCCTGCTTCCCGTTGTGATGCTATTCTTCGGACTTGGTGAAACGTCCAAAATCTTAATGATCATGCTGATTCTCTTGTTCCAGATTATTATCTCCGTTAGGGATGGTGTGAAGGCTATTCCTGAGAATACCTATGATGTCTTAACGAGTATAGGGGCAAGTACAGTGCAGAAATTCTGGCATGTGACACTGCCGGGTGCACTGTCGGTCATTCTGAGTACGATTCGTATTTCACTTGGAACAGCGATATCTGTACTCTTTTTCACGGAGATTTATGGAACTGAGCATGGCATGGGCTTCTTCATTATGGATGCTTGGTTAAGACTGGATTATCCGGAGATGTATGCGGGAATTATGTTGTTCAGCTTGGTGGGGTTTGTCCTCTTCTTACTTGTTGATTATCTTGATTACAAGTTTATGAAGTGGCGGAATTAAATATAGTTGAAGATATAACTATAGCTTTCCTTTGTCGATTTTAGGCAAGGGGGAGCTTTTTTTGTGTGATTTTAGAGTGGAAACAAAGGGGCTTCAAATTAGTATATCAATTCGGTTAAGATGGATAAGTAATCGATAAACTGTATTAAATATACCCATCCAAACTAAGGGAGTAAAACGATGAATAAGCGCACATCGGGATTTGAGCACGGCACAGCAGCCTTTGCTGAGAAGAAAGTTACCTGGCTGGAGCTATTTTATGATCTGCTTTTTGTGGCTGCAGTTTCAAAAGCGAGTCATGTCTTGTTGCATGTAGAGGCGGGTACAATTCCACTTGAATATTTATCTAAATTTATCTTAATATTCATTCCGATCTGGTGGGCCTGGGTGGGACAATCGCTTTTTGTAAATCGGTTTGGACAGGACATCTTTTCACACCGAATATTTCTGATTCTACAATTATTTTTTGTATTAATCATGACGGCCAGCTTATCGGTTAACTTTGATCAATACTATATGCCATTTCTAATCGGTTATGTTGGCTTAAGAGCTATGACTGCCATTCAATATCTTACGGTAAATAAGAATGAAGCAGCTGATAGAAAGGACACTGCCCGTTATCTGGGAAGTCGTTTTTGGATTGGATTAGTGATCTCTGCTTTATCACTTTTCTTTGACTCTTGGATACGTTATGTAGTTTTGTATGCGGGAATTACTGTAGACATTTTGCTTCCATTAATCGGTCGGAAATACTTGGTGAAAAGCCCGATAAATACTCATCATTTATTAGAGCGTTTCTCGTTGTTTACCCTCATTCTACTTGGTGAATCAGTGGTCAGTATACTTGCAGTCCTACAGTCTAGCCACTGGACGTGGCAATCTATTTTATTTGCATTATTAACTTTTTTATTAATCATAGCTATGTGGTGGCAATACTTTGATAATGTTGAAAAGAAAGTGGACAAAACCATAGAGACTGCCGGGCAAACCATAATTTATGGGCATTTATTTATTTATGTATCCTTAAGCATGATTGCAGCTTCAATCCAATTGCTATTTTTAGAACAATTAAATTACACATTTATGGTATGTTTTATTTTTGGATCGGTCCTGCTCTACTTCTTCTCTACCTCGTTGGTCTTCCATAAATACAGACGTTTACAGCAAAGATTAGGGATGTTTCATTTAGCGTTATTATTAGGTCTACTTGGCGTTTTTTTCGCAGTAGATTTGTTGTTCCTTATACCCAATTACCTGATTATTGGAGAAATGGTGTTATTTTTTGCTGTGTATGCAAAATTAACGACTTGAGCTTCGTTGTATCGAAGCTGAATAAATTGAAGAAGGAAGCCGGGTCATTGCAACCCGGCTTCCTTCTTTCATAATGGGAGTGTGCGGTATCCCCCTGTCGTTATTGCCCAAGAAGCGCTGGCACGATAAATCGGCCGAACACATTAGCTGGTGAGCCTTTCTTGTATTTATCCGCAGTAATGACTGCAACCAGCTCATAGGATGGAACCACAATAATATGCTGGCCCATGAAGCCAAGCGCAAAATAATAAGGGATCTCCTTTGGCTGCTGCTCCGTACCTGCATTGAATGATGATACCCACCAGTGCCATCCGTAGAAGCCCTTCTGTGGTAGCGTGGCTGCGACATAGGGGCGAGTGGACTTCTGAACAGTACCCGAATGAATGAGCTGTTGATCCTTCCAGCGCCCTTCTTGCAAATAAAGGAGACCAAATTTCAGCATATCCTCAGGCATCATATAAAGGCCAAACCCACCAGTATGTATGCCTTGTGGATCACTGTCCCAGCGATAGCTTTCGATGCCAAGCGGCTGAAATAGCTGATCTTCAGCAAATGCTGCAACGTCTTGTCCAGAACATTCACGCAGGATAGCGGATAAAATCTGGGAGCAGCCGGAGTTATAGTTCATCTCAGTGCCTGGCGTATGAGATAGCGGCTGGGCGAGCACAAACTTTATCCAGTCTGCGGTTCTAGTCATAGTCGGAAAGGAATTTTGCCCCCCAAATTCTGTCCAGTTAAAGCCTGCTGTCATTGTTAATAAGTGACTGATAGTGATTTCTCTTTTTCGTTGATCTTGATCCTCTTTTAATAAAGGGAAAAATAGAGAAATAGGTGTATCAGGTGGCGGAACGATTTGTTTATCTATGGCTATGCTGACTAAGGCGGCGAGCACGCTTTTGGTGCATGAGTTTATTTTACCTAGCTCTTTAGCGATTTCAGGCTCACGATAATGCTCCAGTATAGGTTTTCCATGTTGAACGATTAGACAACTGCGAATTTCTAGGCCAGTAATACCGTCTATAAGCGGCTGAAGGTTCCAATCAGTGATGTGAATGGCCCCCTTTCATAGATGATTAAGCTGTAGCTGCCTACCATTATAGCTTATATAGGATGCATTACATAAACCTTGTAATTTCCTGTCGTTAATTAAATATGGAAAATATAAGTAATTATCTGTATAATGTTATGAATCACGTGTTAGAGGAGGATGAATTCTTTTGAAAAGCAATAATACTCACTTTGTTCATCAGACAGCTAAAACGGTATTGATTACTTCAGTGGCGCTCGCGTTATTATTACCCCCTGGCTTGGCCGCAGCCGATTCTACATCTGTTAGTAGTAACACTACGGTAACACAGGTTAGCGCACAAGCACCGGTGACTACAACGAACTCTGATGCAGATCTTACAAAAGTGAAATTCACGCAGGAGCAAGCGATTGCGAAGCTAAGAGAACTATTCCCATCCCTAAAAGATGCAACGGTAAACAATGTTCAACTGGGATCTAACCAAAGCTACCCCCCTCCAGCCAATCAAATGATCTGGAATATTCAGTGGCAGATTCAAGAGGGGAGTATGGGATATGGCTTTAGCAGTGAGGTAGATGCCATTAGTGGAGATATCATTAGTACGTATATTTCATACCCACGTGAGAATAACGAATCCTATTATCCTCCGAAAATATCGCAGCCTCAGGCACTGGAGATCGCCAAGGCTTTTGTGGCTAAGGCAGCCACATCGGTTAAGAGCAGTGATCTGCAATTAAATGAGAATGCTGGTTATAATTATTTTTCGAACACTTTATTCGGTCCTGTTCAATACAGCTATTACTTCAGTGTCATGAAGAATGGTCTTCCTTCTGGATCGGATAACATTAACATAGCTGTGGATGGCAACGGTAATGTAATTCAATTCACTAAGTTTTCTCAAGGGCTTGAGTATCCGTCTGCACAGCCCAAGATTACCTTGGAGCAAGCACAGAAGCAATTTGCGGAACAGTTTGATGTAGGCCTTTTTTTCACTCCTATTTATAAGAACGGAAAACCTAACAACTGGATCCTAGGCTGGCGTCCAGTGGATCAGTCTCTATATCCTATCGATGCATTGACGGGCAAGAGAATAGATTATGAAGGAAAAGAATACGCATCTACCCCAGTCGTGTATTCAGATGTAGCAAAGGGTAAGGATGTCTTTCAAGCAAGAACTTCAACTACAGAGCTTACTGCAAAAGAAGCGGAACAGCTTGTAAAGAAGGTTGCATATATTCCAGCAGATCGTAAATTGATCTCTCAAAGCTTAAGAAATGACTATCAGGATACGAATCGGAAGATCTGGCAGTTATATTGGGGTAGTGCTAGTGGAAATGAACGTTACATTGGTGCTGGCTTTCCAGAACAATCCTCTGCTGAGATCGATGCAAAGACCGGTGAAATATTACAGTACCAGATTCAAACATATGGTGCTACTCAGGATAATAAGAAGGAAGAACCGGCTCCTACTGGAGGGAAGAAGCTTAGTGAGGCTGAAGCTAAGACTAAAGTACTTAGTATAATTAATAGCCTGTATCCTCAGGCGAGCCAGAAGCTAAAGCTTTTAGAATATGGAGATAACTCAAGCGTGACTTCAGACGGAACAGGATTTAGATATCAGTTTATTAGATATCATCAAGGGATTCCTGTGAGTGACAGTAACCTTACGGTAAGCTTGGATCTTTACGGCAGACTGATTTCTTACATGGGGAATCGGATAGACGGTATCGATGAAATTACACTATCGCCGAAGGCTACAATTTCCAAGAAGGAAGCGCTCGAAAGTTATAAACCTAAATATCAGACTAAGCTAAGATACACTCAGGTTGGAGGATACTATAGTTATAATAGCTATGCCGCGCCAAAGGTGAAGCTGGTATATGATACAACTTTTGATGAATCTAATGGATTATATCAGGTTTTAGATGCAGCCACTGGTAAATGGGTTGCGGTCTATGATTACCTCGGTCAGCAAGATGCTCAAATATCTGCAACGGATATCAAAGGTCATGCAGCAGAACAACCATTATCAGAATTAGTAAAATATCATGTGATTACTCCGGATGCCGATGGTAAAGTAAACCCAGATCAAGAAATAACAGTTGGCGATTGGTTAACCTATCTTGCCAAGGCTTCTAATCCGAATTTCAGCAGTTATATTGCTAATAATGAACGGAAAACTGTGGCAGGTGTGAAGCCTGAGAATTCATATTATGATGTTGTTACTTATGCAGCAGATCGTAAGTGGATCAACAAGGATCAAAGCCTGCAAATTGATAGTAAGTTAACCCGGGAACAGCTTGCTGTTCAGCTGGCTAATTTTTTGAAATACAACAAACTCACAGTCTATCTTGATAAAGATGTAACGGTAAGTCAGTTCAGTGATAGTGCATCTATAAACAATAAGGGTGCAGTGGCTCTTGTTGTGAAATTGGGAATCCTAAAGGATGATAACGGCAAGTTTAATCCGCAGCAGACGGTAACGAAAGCACTGGCGGCTACGGTGATTATGAAGCTAGTGGAACTGCAAGGTAAGACTGATCAGATTATAGGTCAATAAAAATATATAATGCAGAGCCTGCTTCCCATTTGATGGTGGAAGCAGGCTTTTCTGTATGAGGAGCAAAATAGGGAATAAAAGAAA
Source organism: Paenibacillus sp. NPDC101420 (assembly GCF_050277435.1). Lineage (NCBI taxonomy): Bacteria > Bacillati > Bacillota > Bacilli > Caryophanales > Paenibacillaceae > Paenibacillus > Paenibacillus sp. NPDC101420. The sequence continues at coordinate 150,797 of NZ_JBNNSE010000005.1, read as the reverse complement.
ACAACCCGAAAGACAAACACCTTTACAGAAGGGGTGTGTCTTTCGGGTTATATTTGTTTTTGCTATTCAAATACAATTAATGGAGCTGTTTATCTACTTCTTTAACTGGATTCTCGTTAGCGTTCTCTTCTACCTTGCTGCTCATAAACCAACCGATTGCAGCGATGAGCACGAGTACAACATAGAAGGTAACCTTCCAAATGGTACTATGCGCGAAATCCTCGGAAAGAACACCAAGTGAAGGGTGTGCCAAGGTAATGACTGCGAGCTTAACGCCGACCCAGCCTACGATGAAGAAGGCTGCAATTTCAAGACCTGGACGGGTGTGAAGCAGCTTAACGAAGAAGGAAGCTGCAAAACGCATAATGACCAATCCGATAAATCCGCCGGCAAAGATGACGAGGAATTGTCCACCGTCAAGGCCTCCGATTTTTGGAAGACCACTTGCAGGTAGTGCAACCGCAAGTGCAACTGCGGCTAGGATGGAATCCACCGCGAAGGCGATGTCAGCAACTTCTACTTTAAAGACAGTAAACCAAAAGCTGGATTTCTTTTTGTTGACTGCGCCGTCTGTACCACTTTCAGCTGCTTCATCCGTAACGGGCTTCTTGATTAATAGTTTTCGGAAGATATGGTTCCCCGCGATAAACAGTAAATAAAGTGCGCCGATGGCTTGTACTTGCCAAATATCAACCAGGTAAGAGATGACAAATAGTGAACCGAAGCGGAACACGAAGGCTCCGGCTAATCCGTAGAATAGTGCTTTTTTTCTTTCCTCATCAGGAAGGTGTTTAACCATAATTGCCAATACCAGTGCGTTATCTGCGGCTAGTAGTCCTTCAAGTGCTACAAGAACTAGTAATACCCAGCCGTACTCTAATAATAATCCCCAATCCATTACTGTTGTCCTCCCTTTTCTTATGCAAATATCTACTAAAAGATACTTACCTTACCATTTTAACCAATTTTATATAAAAAAGACCTTTACCAAACAGATTAGCCTTTGGAATAAAGGTCTAACCTGATTGGTAAAGGTCTCGCTAACAATGTTGAATTGCCAATAAAGCCGGAGAATATCCTCATATTCTCGTATTGACGACTTTATTTAACAGCTACTCCCCTTTACGGGATATATTAAATTTTTGATTTAATTCGTTGTGATTTTGCCTAAGGAGATCATATACGAGTTGAAAGTTAATGTCAATAAAATGTTGGAGGAATAAAGCTAGAGTTCTCCACGCTTTTTATGTTAGCCCTTAACCGCTCCAGCGGTAATTCCTTTTGTCATCTGTTCTGTGAAGAGCAGATAGATCAGGATGGTTGGGATCGCAATGATCGTCATAACAGCAAACTGAGCACCGTAGTTGGACGAGTATTCTCCGGCGAATTTCATAATGGAGAACGGAATGGTTTTGAGATCCTCCGAGGTGAGGAAGGTGTTCGCCATAATAAATTCATTCCATGTGCTGATGAAATTGAGTACACAGATGGTAGCTAATGCGGGTTTCGTAATAGGGAAGATGATGCGGAAGATCACACCGTAAATGCCGCAGCCATCGATAACCGCTGACTCTTCAATCGCACGAGGGATAGTCTCTAGAAATCCAGTCATGATGAGCACACTCATTGGGATGACAATAGCCGAATAAGGCAGAATCAGCGTGTACATATTGTTCAGCATTCCGAGCTTGTTAAACAGGATAAAGTTCGGCAGCAGTGTCGCGTGAATGGGAATAATCATGCCCATCATGATAAGTGACAACACGATACCACTAAGCTTCCATTTCATACGGGTGAACGCATACCCCATCATCAGTGACACTAGTGCGGACAGCGCAACGGTAATTACTGTAATGATAAGACTGTTGGCAAAATAGCGTGGTACACGCCCATAGGTAAAAGCGTTTCTATAATTCTCCCATTGCGGGGGGGATGGCCATTTCAGAAAAGAGCTTCCGAAAAAATCACCACTCTTTAGCAGGGAGTAATCGATCAGCCAGATGAGCGGAAATAACTGAATCAAAGCAATGAGACAAAGAAACACCATCATTAGGATTTTGCCAGTTGTAGGTTTACTGCGCTTCTGTTTATGAAGCTTCAGATTGAGGGGCGAAGCGGCAGGTGCTAATGAATTATTCATATGATTTCCTCCGGTTACAGGGATTCTAAAACTCTCCGATATCTTTCTTCAGAACCTTGTTGAGTATTACGGTCAGTACAAGGCAGAACACAATAAATAGGATGGATATGGCATTACCGTAGCCGTAAAGCGACGATGAGAAGGCTGTTTTATAAAGGTAGTTCCCTAAGAATTGCGTGCTGTTCGCCGGACCACCGTTGGTCATTAAGAACACGGTTTCCATTTGCTTAAGACAGGTTGTAACCGCGATGATAATGGCAACTCGCATCATAGGCGAAAGAAGCGGTATGATGATGCGCGTGTAGAGGGTATAATTGTTCGCGCCATCGATCTTTGCGGCTTCGCTTAGATCACTTGGAATGCCTTGCAGACCTGAATAATATAGCAGCAGTGCGTATCCAAAACCTTGCCACATTACAACAATGATGATGCACCAGATCGCAGTCTTCGGATCTCCAAGCCAATCATGTGTGAGTGAATCCAGCCCAACGCCGCTAAGCAACTTGTTAAGCAATCCGTAATTGGGATGAAAAATCCCGCTCCACAGCTTGGCTGTAACTACAACAGAAATTACTGCGGGGATGAAAAAGATCGTCCGGAATATTTTTTCGTATTTACCGGAATTGGTCAGGAATATCCCTATGAGAATTGCAAAGGGATGCTGTAAAAATACAGTAGCGGCGGTTAGTAACAGGGCATTGCCCAGTGAAGTCCAGAATACTTTGTCATGAAATAGGATTTCGCGATAGTTATCAAAGCCGATAAAATTGTACTTGCCGATCCCGCCCCAGTCCGTAGAGCCGTAATAAGCGCTCATGAAGATAGGGATGCAAATCATAAAAGCAAACAGGAATAACCCGGGTGCGATGAGTAGAAATATCGCTTTTTTGTCGCTTAACACTCTGTGCATGGAAATCTCCGTCCTTTGAAAGAGTAATCTATCTACTACCATCGTAACGGGAAGCCAGACCCTGGAACATGCCGTATATTTCAGATGATTGTACACATTTTTTAAATTATGAAATGATAAATTCGTTGACGGCGAAGGCGTTTATACTCGAACAACAAACCCCCGGCCTCTGGGGGGAGTCGGGGGTTTGTACGCTACTATTTATGATGCTAATTCAGAAGCGTCAAGATTCATGTTCTTAGTAGTGTTAGAGCTTATTTACCAGCCAATTTATCGGACGCAGCGTCAAGCGCTTTGGCGAATTCCGCTGTATTCATAGCGCCGGAGAGCAGGCTTTGGTGAGCCTCCATTACCTTTTGCTTGAACTCGTCGTTACCAATATCCTGTAGCGGAGTTCCGCTAGAAGAGGTCATCGAGCTGAAGACATCGACTAGTTCTTTTTGGAGTTGAGTTTCATTACCAGTCAAGAATTCATCGAATTTTTGCGCAGGTGTACCCGCGCCTGCTTGCCATAACATCTTGGACCAGTTCTCAGGAGCGAAGAAATATTTCAAGAAATCAACAGCAGCTTCAGGATGCTTGGAGTTTTTACTTACGGCATATCCACCACCGTACCAAGCAGCATCATCCGTTGATTTACCTTTATCTGAACCAGGGAAAGCGAATGCGCCTACATTATTGCGGAATTCTTCAGAGAAGTTCACATCTGTAGCTAGGCCAGACTCCCAAGCGCCCATAAAGAACATAGCGGCTTGTCCTTGTCCGAACAAGTTACGCGCTGCGCCGTAATCGGCGGTCAGCCAGCCGTCGGCAAAACCTTTAGCATTTGCGAAATCTTGCATTTCAGTTGCAGCTGCAACAAGACTAGGATCATTAAAGGATATTTTACGAGCAACAGCTTCATCCATCTTATTAAAATCACCATTTTGACGTTGAGCCACAAACTCATACCAGATTGGCAGCGTCCATGCATCCATACCATTCATAGCGATAGGGTTAATCTTGTTGGCACGCAATGTTTTGACAGCTGCGAGCAGGTCAGCCGTAGTCTTTGGAACCTCGATGCCGTTGTCAGCAAAGATTTTTTTGTTATAAAACATAACCATATAGTCGGCACTACGTGGCAATCCATACAGTTTGCCATCTTTGCTGAAGCCGTCCATGGAACCAGAAACAAACTGATCACCTTCGAAGTCAGCGCTGTTCAGCTCAAGCAGTAAGTCATTATCGAGCAGAGGACTCAAGAAAGAAGGCTGACCCCAAGCTTGAATGATATCAGGCATCTGATTGCTGGAAGCATATACTTTGATTTTTGATTTATAAGGTTCATCTTGAAGCGCTTCCACTTCTATCTTGACGTTAGGGTGCTCTTTCATATAAGCATCGATAATGTCTTGCTCCACCTTGCCTGAACCGTTTGCCCGATCCGCAAGTGCGGTGAAGAACTTCAGTGTAATTTTTTCGGCTGGTGCGTTCGCTGTGGCCTCGGCAGTAGCTTCGGCTTTGTCATTTGCAGGAGCGTTTGTAGCTTTCGCATTGTTATTTCCGCCACCACAGCCTGCAAGCAGAGCTGGAAGCATTAGACTCATAAGCATTAGCTTGATTCCTTTACTTTTCATCAAAAACCCACCTTTTTAGAATGATGTATTTTGAAGAAACGATTGTTATCCATCAAGGAAGACGACAACCTCGTTTCTTCTTGAAATATAAGAATGTATAAGTTTCACGCTATACATTATCCTTATATTTCTCGCATAAACGCTGACCGTCTATAAGAGACGTCGAAGGCGTTTTTGCTTGCATCCTCATCTTAAGAGTTTCTGGCTAATAGAAACATGGTTCATATTTAAGAATGATGTAGGCATTTTTTAGCGAATGTAAAAAGCCGGTTCAGGGTGTAATGATTTCAGTTATACTTGGTTTACACATCTTTCTAGTATATAAGAAGGTGGTTCACATGAATCGAAACTTTCGCTTAGTCAGCCGTTATCGCCATCTTCCGCTCCAATTTAAGCTGTTGTTATGGTTCGTCCCCCTGCTTCTGGTGACCATATTCGCTATGGGCTGGAACTCGTATCAGATCTCTTCACAGCAGGTGGTGGAGAAAATGAAACAGTCGCAGGATCATCTTACCAAAAAAACAGCAGAGCAGATCGATGAGATGGTGCGAGGCATGATATCTTTTTCGAATACACTCTTTCTGGATGAAAGTGTGCAGCGGCTCTTAGCATCGTCTGAAGCACAAAAGGAACGTAATTCTGTATTTAAGACCGTTACCAATCTTATGGTTGCAGGCAATTCAATTCAATCGCTGATTCTGTATTCTTTAGACGATAACAATGGAGCAGAGCCTTTTGCTGCGAATCAGGCAGGATTGACGACAGGTATGAAGTACTCAGATTTTATCAAAACCTCGTATTATAAAGAAGCTATTAAAGCAGCAGGTAGCCCAACCTTTGGACTCTCCAGGCCGACTGACGGCATTTTTGTAGGCGATCATTATCATAAGATTGTGCTTTCCAGAATCATCATGAATATTTACACCTTAAAGCCGGCAGGACTCGCTGTGATCGGTGTGGATGCAGGGAAGATTGGGAGCCAATATCTGGACAATGCTGAAGATGATGTAGATATGTTCGTAATTGATCGGGATGGGCTGATTATTACGGCTTCGAATCCGAGCTGGATTGGCAAAAGAGATCTGGAACTTCCGTATTTTGCGGACAGCGACCCTAAGCTGACTGTGAAAAAAAGGCTGGAATCTACAGCGGATCATAAACAGTGGATTGTGTCACATCTGCAGTCGGAGACGACAGGCTGGTATGTGGTGGTGGCTCATTCCAAGCGGCAGCTTGTTAAAGAGCTCGGTCAGATTTTACAGGTCACGATGACGATTGCTGTTCTGTGTTTAGTAGTTAGCCTAATGGTTACCTGGCTGGCAGCTGCCGCTATCACGAAACCACTGAAGAAGCTTTCCCGTTCGATGCGCAGACTACAAACAGGTGATTTCACGCAGCGGGTATTTTTTGAAGGAAATGACGAGATCGGCTTACTCGGGCATGGTTATAATCTAATGGTGCAGCGGATTAAATCGCTCATCAATGATGTATACGCCTCAAGAATGAAGCAACAGGAAGCAGAGTTGAAAACGCTTCAAGCCCAAATCAGGCCTCACTTTTTATATAACACGTTAAATACAATCTGTTGGGAAGCTGAGAAGAAGGGAGATAAAGAAATTGCCGATATGGTGTATTCTCTCTCTCAAGTGTTCCGACTGAGCTTAAATGATGGACGGGATACGTTTACTTTGGAGCAGGAAGTAGAGCTGGTGACCAATTACTTGTTCCTGCAGAAAAATCGCTTTAAGGAGCGTTTTGAATTCGAAATTTCTCTGGATGAGAGTATCAAGGATTTCACAGTACCAAAGCTGCTGCTGCAGCCACTAGCCGAGAACGCAGTGATTCACGGGATTGAGCCGCTGTCTGGAAGTGGGCTGATATCCGTTCGAGCTTACCGTATAGAGAAGACTATTGTGCTTGAGGTACAGGATAATGGTGCAGGGATCACGGCAGATAGGCTTCTAGAGCTACATCAACGTTTAGCGAGGGGAAATTCTTTACCTGAGGAAGACAATGTTGGACGCACAGGATTTGCGCTCATGAATGTGCAGGAACGACTGGCCTTATTTTTTACAGGAGCCTCTTTACAACTAGAGAGTGTGGAAGGGGCAGGCACACGTATTATTATTCATATCTCTGTGGAGGGGCCATAAATGATGAAGCTGCTGATTGCTGAAGACGAAGATACGATCCGTGAGGGCATTGTGAATATGATTGATTGGAAGTCACATCAGATTGAGGTCATGGGTGAGGCGGGGAACGGAAGTGAAGCGCTGGCTTTGATGGAGAATGAACAGCCCGATCTTTTGTTAACGGATATTCGTATGCCACAAATGGGTGGTCTCGAGCTGATTGAAGTCGCACGGCGTAGAGGTTACGGCTTCCGGTCGATTATTTTATCCGGGTATAACGAGTTCTCTTATGCGAAGCAAGCGATCTCCCTGGGTGTTGTTGATTATGTGCTGAAGCCATGCCGACCTGAGGAAATTCTGAAGACGGTACTGAAGGCCAAGGAACTTATTGAAAGACAACGATATCAGGAGGATGAACAGCTTAAAAGAGATCGTTCTTGGCATAAAAATGCACCGCTTGTCAAAAGCCAGGTTCTGTCTCAATGGATTTATCATCCCCCGGTTCCGCTAGAACGGCGACAGGAGCTGATCGGCGAGTTATCTATGGCGATTGGCTTTGAAGGACCACAAATTGGTCTGGTCAGTTTTGATTTTGACCCACCCTCTGCTACAGGAACAGGACAGGATTTTGTACTTCTACGTTACGCAGCGTTAAATATTATCAGTGAGACCTTGTCTCCTATCTATAGAGGAAAAATAGAGACTTTTCATGATGGCAATAACTTGCTATGGATTGGCAGCGGATTAGCCGGAACCGATTCTCGCAAGCCTTACCGAGCGCCCCTCCAATTGAAAGAGCAGATTGAGAAGCTGCAGAGTAATTTGGAGAAATATCTCAAACTGTCGATCAGTATTGCCGTTGGCTCCTGTCGTTCGGATATTTCTGAAGCGCATCTGTCGTATAAAGAAGCCCTTCAGGCGATGGAATCGCGATTTTTGAACGGAAAAGGCGGTGTCTATTACTATACAGAAGGAACAGGAGTAATAGGTGGCGCTCCACAGGAAATCGGGATTTTAGATGATTCTGAATTAAATGTGCTGGAGGATGAAATGCTTGTGGCGGTGGGGGCTGGGAGTAATGAGCTCGCGCTCGATCTGCTGGAGAAATGGCTGGATCGTTTTCGTAGCAATCCTGGATGTCTTAAGCAAGAAGTGAATATTCGGGCAACTGCTTTTGTAGTTCGATTAAAGAGACTCGCGCAGGAAAAACAAGTCGCTGGCTTCGAATGGAAGCAGCATTTGGTCAATTGGATGGAGCAGGCTCCACAGATAGAGACGTTGGAAGAATTGTCTACGATTTTGAATAAGGTCATGCAGAATGTGGTGGAGGCTTTTTCTAAACATCGTCCACTCCATCGTACAGTAGTCACTGCTATGGAGATCATCCGCAATAAATACAATACCAATCTGACACTAGAGTATGTCGCGAAAGAAGCCTATGTTTCTAATACTTATTTAAGCTCACTTTTCCGTCAGGAGCTTGGTGTGAATTTTCTCGATTACTTGCACCAATACCGGGTAGAAGAAGCGAAAAAGCTGCTCCGCCAAAATCTAAAGATGTACGCCGTTGCAAAATTGGTAGGGTACGGTGAAGAGCGTCACTTCAGTGCTACTTTTAAAAAATGGACTGGACTTACACCTTCACAATATCAAAAGGGATTAGGGAAGTAGGGGGGATTTGTTATCTACTAGGCTCTGTGTGGTTAAACTCTACATATAGCTAAATAGGAGGTAACCGAGTTATGAACCCCAAATGGTGGAAAGAAAGCGTCGTGTATCAGATTTATCCGATCAGCTTCATGGACAGTAACGGAGATGGAATCGGAGATTTGCAAGGTATTATATCCAGACTGGATTATTTACAGGATCTAGGTGTAGATGTGATCTGGGTCTGTCCTATTTATAAATCACCTAACCATGATAACGGGTATGATATCAGTGATTACTGTGACATTATGAAGGAATTCGGTACGATGGATGATTTTGACCGGTTGCTCAGGGAGTTGCACGCACGTGGAATGAAGCTGATGATGGATTTGGTTCTGAACCACACGTCACATGAGCATCCTTGGTTTGTAGAATCCAGGTCGTCGAAGGACAATCCTAAACGGGACTATTATATTTGGCGAAAAGGTAAAAATGGCGGCCCCCCGAACAACTGGGAGTCTTATTTCAGTGGCTCTGTATGGGAGCTTGATCCGCGGACGGATGAATATTATCTACATCTCTACTCCAAATACCAGCCCGATCTGAACTGGGAGAATCCTGTGGTCATTGATAAGCTGCATGAAATGGTGGAGTGGTGGCTGAAGAAGGGTGTGGATGGATTTCGTTTTGATGCGATTGCACATATCGTGAAGACGAAAGGGTATCCAGATGCAGACAACCCGAACGGAACACCTACGGTAAGGGCCTACGGTATGTTCTCCAATCTGGAGGATGTGCATACCTTGCTACAGAATCTATACGATAAGGTGTTATATTTCTACGATATTATGACGGTAGGAGAGACTTCGGGACTCGGACCAGAGCAGGCGCTGGATTATGTAGGTGACGGACGCCGGGAGCTGAATATGACTTTTCAGTTTGAGCATATGTTTCTGGATGCCGCTTCGCCGGGTAGTGGGAAATGGGATGTGGTTCCCTGGAGTCTACTTGAACTGAAAAAGATCATGAGTAGCTGGCAGACAGTTTTACATGAGAGAGGATGGAATGCGAACTATTTATGTAACCATGATCAGCCGCGTTCGGTGTCTCGGTTCGGGAACGATCTCTTTTACCGGATTCCTTCTGCAAAAATGCTTGCGACCTTTATTCATATGCTGGAAGGCACACCTTATATTTATCAAGGAGAAGAAATCGGCATGACGAATGTCTGTTTCGATTCCATTGATGAATACCGGGATGTGGAGACACTTAATTATTATGAAGAAAAGCGAAAAAACGGTGTTCCAGAAGAGCAGATTATGTCTGCGATTCATCATAAAAGCCGGGACAATGCCCGTACCCCTATGCAATGGGACGATGGACATGCAGGTGGCTTTACAACAGGAACACCCTGGATTGAAGTGAATTCCAACCATATGGAGATTAACGCTGGCAATGCGGTTAAAGATCCGGATTCTATCTACAACTACTATAAACAGCTGATAGCGTTAAGAAAAAAATACAAGGTGATCGTGTACGGATCATATGAGCTACTGCTTGCAGAGCATACTGAGATTTATGCGTATTCCCGAACTTTAGAGGATCAACGATTGTTGGTTATTTTGAATTTTTTTGATAGAGAGCCTGAATTCGAATGGCCAGCGGGGTTCGATCCCGATCAGCTGGAGTTATTAATCAGTAATTACCCGGAGTCAAAAGATCAGGATATTCGTTCTTTCAAGCTTCGTCCTTATGAAGCAAGGGTATATTTGCAGCAGCGTGTGTAAAGGAAGTTTCAATAAGAGTTGTCATTAAAGCCCAAGAGGTCAAGATGATGACTCTTCTTTGAGTTTGTCAGCAAAAGACTGTACAATGGCGATACATTAGCATACATGAAGTGGAGTTGCGGGATGACGCCTGTAGGAGGAGAGACAACATGACTGAATGGTATGAAAAGAGCTTCGGAGAGGATTACCTGATCGTGTATAAGCACCGGGATTTCGGTGGAGCACGTAAAGAAGTAGATCAGATGATCGCCTGGCTGAGACTGCCCCCAGGTTCGAAAGTGCTGGATTTATGTTGTGGGATGGGACGTCATTCTCTGGCACTTGCGAAGGAAGGGTACGAGGTTACCGGAGTGGATTTGTCGGAGGTCTTGCTGCGTGAAGCTCGGTCTCAAGTCGGGGCGGAGAAGGTAACCTGGATCCGTTCCGACATGCGCGATTTACCACTAGATGGAGGATTCGATGCCGTAGTTAATCTGTTCACTTCTTTTGGTTATTTTGAAAAAGATGAGGAGCAAGTAAAGGTTCTGCGTGAAATCTATCGTCTGCTGAAGCCAGGTGGCAAGTTCGTTATTGATTTTTTGAATCCTGCGCATGTGATTCGTCATCTGGTGCCGCATTCTACGCGTGAGGACGGAGAGAATTTGATAGATGAGTCACGCCGGATTGAGGATGGTTATGTGAAGAAAGACATCATTCTAACCACTAAGAATGACCCTACGCCTCGTCAATATCATGAGCGTGTGAAGCTTTATTCACTGGAGGAGTTCAAGGAAATGATTGAGAAAGCGGGCTTGCAGCTCGAAGCTGTACATGGCAGCTATGAAGATGAGGTTTATGATGCAGAAAGGTCCACGCGGATGATCTTTGGTGGAACACGTCCCTAAATGGTTTCCGGAAAAAGATTTAAAGGTGGTGTACGCTCCATGTCTAAGGCAGAGCTTACTTCATGGGACAAGAACATTCTCCAAGTCTCGGTACCCATGGACTCGCCTCTTCGTCAAGTGAACAGCTATATCCTCTCGGATGAAGATGGTAGAGTAACTATTATCGATCCGGGCCCGCGCAGCCCGGATACAGAGAATTGCTGGCTCGGGATTTTGCAGGAGCTGGACTTGTCGTGGATGGATATACGGGATATCGTCGTTACGCATCACCATCCCGATCATTACGGATTAGCCGGCTGGCTGCAGTCGCAGAGTGGTTGTAAGGTGTGGATGACGGAGCGCGCCCATGCGGAGGCAAGGTTGATGTGGGGCTTGGGCACTGTTGAAGATCTGGGGAATGACGTGGATGAAGATCCAGGTGAAGATACGGGTGAAGATACGGGAAATGGCGTAGACAATGATGTAGGCATAAATGAGATCTTACCGGATTATTTCATCCGGCATGGGATGACGGAGCAGTGGTCGAACGGGATTAAAGCCCACTTGGAAAGCTTTAATTCCCAAGTGGAGCCGCAGCCTGCCGTTTCTTATTTCAATGTAGCGGAGCCCTTCAAGATGGGCGGCCGTGAATGGCAGCTCATTATTACCGGCGGACATGCACCGGGGCATGTGAGCCTGTATCATGCTGACAGCGGGCTTATGATCTGTGGGGATGCTGTGCTCCCGCAGATCTCGCCCAATGTCAGCCTGCTGCCAGGCAGCGATCCACAGCCGCTGCAGACGTTCCTTCAGGGGCTGCGGGAACTGGGCAGCTACCCGGTCAGCATGGCGTTCCCGGGTCATCGCGAGCCCTTCGCTGGCTTCGCGCACCGGGTAAACAGCCTGCTCGCTCATCATGAGGAGCGGCTGGATACAGCGGCGGCGCTGCTCACCAGCGGCCCTCTTAGCGGATTCGCGGTGTGCGAATTTCTGTTTCGCAGCCGAGTAACGACTGTTCATCAGATGCGCTTTGCGATGAGTGAGACCCTGGCGCATTTGGCGGAATTAGTGCGCCGGGGACGGGCAGTCATGCTGGAGGCAGACGGCGGTTATTTATTCGCCGCAGCTGAAAGTGTTGGAGAACATATTAGCTAGCGTATCTTGCAAGATCGAAGTGAAGTAGATGAGTATAAAGTTTAAGAGCAGTCCTGATTGTGGGGACTGCTCTTTTTGTATTTGAGTAACCTTGCTCCTCCTTCCCTCTTTCCATCCTTCGATCGCTTCCATATTCATGCGTTAGCGTATGTATTCGGACTCAGATGACGCTATTCGTCGATTTTGGGGCTTTTGAGGTTAGTATCGGACCGGAAAGGCGTTATTACTAGTGCAGAGTAGTGGTTTTGGTCATTTTTGAGCGAATAGCGTCTCTGGAGTCTGAAAGTGTTCAAATTAAGGGTGATTAGTGAGTATAGCGTCTGCTGAGTCCGACAACGTGTGCGAAACGCTTCTTATGTAGAGTAACTAACTGTTGGTAGTTATTAAAGGGAATTTCACCCTGTAATTTTGGGTTTAATGATTCTAGAGCTGTTTTTAGGGAATTTCTCCTTATAATTCTACTGATTTGGCTATAAATTGAGATTTTCATAGAGATTATAGGGAAGAATTCCGTATAATCTCTATATTTGAGCCAAAATCGTTATTTTATAGGGAGGATTTCCCTGTAGCCAACGAGCCACCGTAGAACCCCACCGTAGAATTCCCACAGCAGAACCCTCCATAGCCCCCCTCCAACTACCCACAAAAAAGCGATTGTCTCAGCAGCCCGCAGGGCTGTGAAACAATCGCTTTTTCCTCAGAGTTTCATATAGTCGATCTGAAACTCATCATTCTAGTGTACCTAAAACTCCTCACTCCGGAGTTTCATCATATTCCGCAAGTTTCCTAGCGGCCTCTTCGCGATCCTCTGGTGTGTGAGGCAGATCCAGCTCAATTTCGCGCTCCGCTTGCTTGCGGTGTGCGATTCGGCTACTGGCTGCCGCCGCCACGGCTCCAACGATGTCGTCGAGATAGGTGTGGATTTGTCCGGTACTTTTGTCATTTAGCCTTTGAAGAACGCCTGGCTTCAGCTTGTCCACATAGCCATAGTTGGTAAATCCGATACTGCCGTATACGTTCACGATAGAGAAGGCAAGAATCTCATCTACGCCGTACAATCCCTCATCATTTTCGATCATATCTTGAAGTGGGGAGAACAGCTTGCCCTCTTCTGCCAGTACATCTAATTGAATGCCTGTTAGTACAGCATTTTGTACTTCTCGCTTGCTAAGCACCATCTCTACATTATGGATACATTCATCCATCGTTAAATTCGGATAGTATTTCTGTTGCAGGAACATAACGAGTTCCGCGATTTCTTCCAGGGTTACTCCACGCTTGTTCAGCCAGAATTTGGTCGCATCTGCGACGGCCTTGCTGTTCAGACTGTACGGAATTTTTTCGATTTTGTCATCAGCCATGTTCAGTCACCTCGTTGTTTAGTAAGTCATTTCATTACAGCAAACGTTAGTATGATGTTAAGGACTGTTGTTACCTCAGATTGTACGTTTACTGGAAGTATTTGTCCAGCGAGGGAAGTTTCAGCGAACTGAAATCCAGGCCCTACTTGAGATGAAGAAGTAGTTCACAGGCTTTTCCAACAATTTAGGATAAGCTGTTGTTATTTTTTGGACAAAGGTCTCGTATACATAGCAGTACAAATGATATCTAACCTTGAAAGGGGTAATAAATGATGAAGCCTATGCAACAAATCCGCGGAATCTCCGCAGTATGCTTACTCGCAGTTCCACTGGCACTGTCCGGCTGTGGGCTGTTTGGTTCAGAATCGGCATCGATTGATGCTCCGCCACCAGAGGTTGAAGCACAAATGTTACAGACTAGTGGAAATACTACGTTGGATTCAGGTGTATTCGGTCCTGTGACACAGGATGATACACAGACAGCGGTTAAAGGCAGCACCAAAACTTCACAGGGCAATGCTTCCGGAGATCGCACAACTGTATTTTTGGAAGATGGTAATGGATTACTCGCTCCTGTATCCCTAAGCTTGCCAAAGAGCAAAGATTCCAGCGCACTCAAAAACTCGTTAATGGCATTAGTGAGCAAGGGAGAATATGCCTCATCAGTGCCTGAAGGCTTCCTAGGCGTTCTTCCAGCTGGAACGGAAGTTCAAAATATTACGGTAGATAAGAAGTCGAATTTAGCTGTCGTGGAATTTAATAAAGAATTCAATAACTATGATCCTTTAGAGGAACGTAAAATCCTCGAAGCTATCACTTGGACGCTGACCGGTCAAGATGACATTAAAAGTGTACAGCTCTGGGTAGATGGTAAAAAGCTCACAGAGATGCCGCTTCAAGGAACTCCGCTGGATCGTCCATTAACCCGCACAATGGGCATAAACTTGCCGAAGCAAGGTCCACTTCTGATGAACTCCAGTGCGGTTACTGTTTATTTTTCCACAACATCTCCTGACGGTATTCAATATTATGTACCTGTAACCCGCTTTGTACCCGCCGGACAAGAACAGCTGACTGCTGCTTTGAACGAATTGATTGCAGGTCCTGAATCCGGAAATGGTCTGGAAATGGTCATGACACAGGGGACGATACTTGATTCCGTTGATGCTGGGCAGAACGGTGTAGTTACCGTGTCCTTGACGGATGATATGTTCACAGATGGTAAAGGTGTACCCGCTGAAATGCTGGAATCGGTCGTACTGACGGTTGCGCAAAATTCGGATGATTCTCTGGTACAAATTCGCTTGAACGGCAAGGAATCGATTACGGATACAGATAATGTGGACTACAGCAAACCTGTTTCCGCACCTGAATATTTGAATGAGATCCCGTTATAGAATGACCCTGTAAGGTTTAAAAGATGCTTTTGTGCCTCCTCTTTGGTAGAATAAAAGTTGCTCAAAAAGACGTTACGTCCCAAGCATTGTGCTACTCGGTATTTATGACGGGAAAATGGGACTCACGCTAAACTTTTAGCTATACGATGTAGGAGGCAGAAAAGATGAGATCAAACGGGCGAAACGACGACCAATTACGGCCGCTGACAATAACAACCCAAACGAATAAATATGCTGAGGGCTCCGTGATCATTGAAATGGGAGATACCAAAGTCATTTGTACGGCTACTGTGGAGGAAAAAGTGCCTCCGTTTCTTAAAGGACAAGGAAAAGGCTGGGTAACCGCTGAATATTCGATGCTTCCTCGGGCAACTCAATCCCGTAATCAGCGTGAAGCTGCACGTGGTAAGCTTACCGGACGGACTATGGAGATCCAACGGCTGATCGGACGAGCGCTTCGTTCCGTAGTGAATTTACATGCGTTAGGCGAGCGTAGTATTACGCTGGACTGTGATGTGATTCAGGCGGATGGTGGTACGCGGACCGCTTCGATTACAGGTGCTTTTGTTGCTATGGCATTTGCTATTAACAAAATTGCACTTCAGCACAAGTTGCCTGTGTTTCCTATAACAGATTTCTTGGGGGCAATCAGTGTCGGTGTTGTAGGGGATAAAACGCTGCTCGATTTGAATTATGAAGAAGATTCCAAAGCAAAAGTAGATATGAATGTAGTTATGACTGGCGGCGGTGCCTTTGTTGAACTTCAAGGGACTGGCGAAGAAAGACCGTTCACTCGTCAAGAGCTGGATCTTTTGCTGGGTCTAGGTGAGAAGGGAATCTATGAATTGATTGCTGCGCAGAAAGAAGCGCTTGGAGCGATTGCTCTCAAAATCCCTTCCGGCCAGCCGGGCCAAGAGGTGTAGCATGAAGTCTGACGGCGGTATTCTTATTGTTGCGACGAAGAATAAGGGGAAAGTACGCGAATTCGAGCATGCTTTTGCCCCGTTAGGGCTGACAGTGAAAAGTATGTACGACTATCCGGATCTGCCCGATGTGGTGGAAGACGGAGCCACTTTTGCCGAGAACGCCTTTAAAAAATCCAAAGCCGTAGGTGACGCCCTTGGAATCCCGGTACTCGCTGATGATTCGGGTCTTTGCGTAGACGCTTTGGATGGCCAACCGGGTGTGTACTCTGCACGTTACGCAGGGGAAAATGCAGGAGATGAAGAGAACAATCTGAAGCTGCTTAGCGAACTTGAGAAGCTAAAACAGGGCGAGGATACCGGACAGCCTTTGCTAAGTACAGCTCGGTTTGTCTGTACATTGTCCTTATACGATCCAAGCTCAGGACGGGAGTTAACCGCTGAAGGTGCAGTGGAGGGATGGATCACATCCGAACCTGCTGGTGGTGGAGGCTTCGGCTACGATCCGTTGTTTTACTTGGCGGAATATGAAAAGACAATGGCCGAGCTAACGCTCGAAGAGAAGCAGCGGATTAGCCACCGAGGAACTGCGCTAAGGTCGCTGACTGAGAAGCTAGCTGCTGCTAACGACTTGAATTCCTAATCTAAGCGCTCCATGCGGTCGCATGAGAGATAAAATAAAGAAGCTTGCAAATCCAAGATACATATCTTGGTTTGCAAGCTTCTTTTGGTTTATTAGGTGAAACTTATCATATTAATGGATTAGTTCAGCTTCCAGAGTGCAGGTGTTGCTGTCGGTTCCCAGCCCAGAAGTGAAGTGTGGGGCTGCAGACATGTATACGTTAACCCGTTGTAGCTAACCTTATCACCCGCTTTGTATGCTACTCCTGCTGCCCAGGCAGATATTCCCGGACTCGGTGTTGCAGTTGGCGTTGGTGTTACGGTTGGTGTTGAAGTAGGTACTGTAGTTGGTGTCGGCGTTGGTGCAACGGTTGGCGTTGGAGTAGGTGCTATAGTTGGTGTCGGTGTTGGTACAACGGTTGGTGTTGGAGTAGGTGCTATGGTTGCAGTCGGCGTCGGTGTTACGGTGGGCTTCGGTGTTGGCGTTGCGGTTGGCGTCGCCGTTGGTGTTGCTGTCGGTGTCGGTGTTGTCGTAGGTGTAGGTGTAGGCGTTGGAGTGATGCCTCCATACAGTTTGTCGTATTCCTGCTGGGACGAGCTTCCGTTCAGCGTAATTCGCTGCGGACCACCCGAGAAATTCAGCTTCATCATGCCTGGAACTTCCAGTGTGGCTCCGTTTGCAATCGTTTGAGATGCAGTCCCGGTAATACGATAGCGATTAAAGTCCCAATCCGTAGAGATTTGCTCTACAGTACCGGCTCCCCATGCAGAGGTCAAGGTTGTTGTTGTCGGTAGATCGAATTCCAGCTTCCAGCCACCGGAGATATCCGCGCCTGTGTTATTCGTTATTTTCAGGGAGTAGGTATAATTCGGATGATCGTAAGCGCCACTGAAGCTAAGACTGAAGTTCGTAGGTGCAGGTAGTTGTGGCTTCGGAGTTCCACCTGGCAGAGAGGCTGTCTTAAGCTGGTCATAGGCAAAATCGGTCAACGAGTTGCCGTACGTAAAGGTGCCATCACTCTTTTCAGAGTAGTCGCCGGTCAGTTCCCAGAACATCATCCCTCCCAAGCCTTTTTGCTTGATATAATCCAGTTTGTAGCCCAGTGACTCCTTATCTTCATACGTAAGAAAGACCTTCTTGTCTGCGTTAAATAAGTATGGAGTTTTGGTAACGGGATCGAAATAACGTTTGTTCGCTGGATCTTTGAGCAGATTCAGCACATGCCAGATTGGATTTGCGCCAGCCGGCTGCTCTGGTGCAGGATCATTCCAGATTCCGTATACGCCGTCGGCTCCACCTCCGGTTGTAGGAGCTGTACCATAAAGACCGGTGTTGTTGATGCCTCCATTTACATTCTTCCAGCCACGTGAGTAATAAGGAACTCCGATGACGATTTTTTCTGGAGGAAGCGTACCCAAATAGTATCGAACGGCCCAGTCGGTATTCAGAACCGGAGTGCCCAGCGCAGCTGTTTCAGTATCACGAGAATCCGGGTACAGGGCGGAATGCGGCCCAACATATCCATTCCAAGCGCCGTGGAAATCATAGGTCATAAGGTTCGCCCAGTCCAAATACTGGTTAGCTTCCCCTAGCTTCATTCCGCCCAGAATCCAAGAGGAGGCGGTTGCGGCGATGGTTAGGTCATATTTCTGATTGTCCTGTGCGCCTGCCTGATCCAGCTTTTCACGAAGCTTTTTCATGAGGAGAACATAGTTGTTGTAATTCACTGTGCGCAGCGGCTCAGCCACACCGAAGTCATTCGGGTTACCTGATTGACCAGTACCGGATGGGTACTCCCAATCAATGTCCACACCGTTGAATTGGTAGGTACGTAGAAAATCCACAACACTGTTGGCAAAGGTCTCGCGGCCAGCTTCCGAATTGGCCATGTTATAAAAACCACCAGAACCCGACCAACCACCAACCGAAATCAGGGTGCGGACATCGGGGTATAACTGCTTATACTTTACGAGTTGATTAAAATGTCCTTTATACGGCAAATTAGTTAATTGGTCAGGGTAGTCTTTTTCGATAGCTGCTGTACGGTCCATCAGATCAATCTTGTTCGTTTGAGGGTTTACCTTGGCGAACGCATAGTTAATGTGAGTGATTTTGCCCCACGGTATTTTATCGACAGTATAAAATCCTTTGTTCTCCTGATCTCCCCACTCCGGGAAGTAAGCTACAATTTTACGCGGATGATCTGCAGCCGGAGCTGGAGCAGTAGGCGTCGTCCCTGCTGCTAAGACTACTTGCGACGATCCACCTGCACTTGTGTATAGCGGAAGCAGAATGATGGCGCTCATTAAGGCCGCAATGTAGCGTGCGGATTTACTTCGCCTATTACGTGTACTTATGTTCATTTAACATTCCTCCAAAAGGGATAATATAACTGCGGGAGTAGATTAGGAACGGTGATCCTTTCGCGTTAATAATGAGTCTTAATTCAGCTTCCAAAGTGCGGGTGTGGTCGCTGGTTCCCAGCCTTGAAGTGAAGTATGGGGCTGGAGGCAAGTATACGTTTTGGCGTTGTAGATAACGATATCACCCGTTTTGTAAGCGGTTCCTGCAATCCAGCTAGAACTCCCAGGGGTCGGTGCTACAGTTGCGGTTGGAGCCGGAGTTGCTGTCGGTGCTACTGTTGCGGTTGGTGCTACTGTTGCTGTCGGTGTTACAGTGGCCGTTGGTGTGGGAGTTGCGGTTGGTGCCACTGTTGCCGTCGGAGTCGGAGTTGCTGTCCCGCATACGTTGATGAATTTCCAGACTCCAGCAGCACCGCTAAGGTCGGGACGATCGCCTTGAGTCCACCACTTAGCTTCATAGACTGAACCGTTGTAAGAAACTTGCTGGCCGCCAGTATATACGGCAGTCTGGTTCCACGCCGCTGCGCATTGTCCTGGAGTAGCCGTTGGTGTTGGAGTTACCGTAGGAGTCGGAGTTGCGGTTGGAGTTGCGGTTGCCGTAGGCGATGGTGTGGGAGTTGCTGTTGCGGTTGGTGTCGGTGTCGGCTGTACCACTCCTCCGCCAAGGTCGGCGTTCAGCTTGTTGGTCAGAGTTTTGTTCCGGTCACCACTTGTCTCCCAGAACATGGCACCCGCTAGGCCTTTTGATTTGAGATAACTGATCTTATGGCCAAAAGATTCTACGTCGTCATAGCTGATATAAGTTTGGTTCGTTGGATTATAGAGATAAGGCACTTTAGAAATGTCATTCCAATAACGGGTATAGCCGTTTTTGTTAATGTAATTAGCTTCGAGGTCATAGAAGTCATAACTCCCCTTTTCCCATGTACCCGTGGACGAAATGCCAGCGGACAATTGATATTGGCCATTTCCTGCGGCAGGAGCACCCCCCCAACCACGGCCATAGAATCCCATACCAAGCACTAACTTGTTTGCCGGTACGCCATTGGCTAAATAGCTGGTTACCGCTTTATCGACGTTGAAATTTTGCGGTTCGGTCAGGCCTGATGCAGAAGCGGCTGGATCATAGTACAAAGGAGCATTGTGACCGGTGGTCTTATTCCAGCTCCCGTTGAAGTCATAGGTCATAATATTGATCCAGTCAACAATGGAAGCAATACCTGCAAGATTATTGTTATTGACGTACGTCGGTCCTGCACCGGAAGCAATGGTCAGCAGGTAGGTTTTGCCGTCGGTCTGACCGGCAGCATTTAGCTTCTCACGGATTTTTTGCAATAGAAGTACATAGTTTTCCTTATCTTCGGGACGATAACTGTTACCTGCGAGCCCACCGCTGACTGGGTACTCCCAGTCGAGATCGACCCCGTCCATTTTATATTTACGAATAAAGTCTACCGCTGAGTTGGCAAAAACCTCACGGGTTACGGCTGTAGCCGCCACATCCGAGAAACGGTTCGACCAGGTCCAGCCCCCAACGGAGATCAACGTTTTCAGGTTCGGGTTCTTTTCTTTCAGCTTCCATAGCTGCTTCAGATTACCTTTGATGGGGTCATCCCATTTGTCATCTCCGAAGCTCTTTCCGGTGTCAATCCACGGGTCACCCAGAACAATCGTGCCGTTCGGAACGTTAATGGTCTGTGCTTGCTCATTTTGACAGCTCCATGTTACCGGATTAGGGCCGGTAGGGTCAGGGTTGCCGTGAATGCCATTCCAACAAATATCTGCGAAGGCGTAGTTAATGACATTCATTTTGGTAGGATCGATATCTGATACATTGTAAGCCCGCCCGTAAGCGGCCCAAGAAGCGTAATAACCAACCAGTTTATAATCCTGTGCGGCGTTGGCCGTTTTGGCACTACTACCCAGGGCTGAAAAAAGTGTAAGAACAAGCGCGGCGATCATCGCGATCGCAAAGGTCTTACGTGAACTTTTTTTCGTGAATATCATTGATTTTATACCTCCAAGGTTCAATGTGTAGTTCGAAATTCTTTTCGGCAAGAAACCCTACCTTCACCTCCCATAATTTGAAATTCACCTGTACCTTCACCCTTGCATATCTCTCATTCTACTGACACCCATTTCATAGATTTAGCAGCAAAAAAATAGCGGTCCACATAAAGCTCACACAATAAGTAAGCGCTTTCTAAACTGCTGTTTTAAGGATTCCTTTTTGATAAACTTGTAGATGTAACATTGTTGAAGGGGTGTAGGGTGAGTAGAAGAGTGGGTTTGGAGTTCAATAATTAGGATTAATTTCTTATTTATGGGTGAAGGCATTTCTTATTTTCAAGCATAGAGAGCGATTATGCTAGGGATAAAATTCAGTAATATAGGGGGACATTTTTCTAATTCATGGATACTTGTTTAGGTGAACTTTGATAGAAAAGGTGTATGTCCTCTTTTTAAGGAAACTCATGCAGAACACATAACCTCCGATGTTATGAATATAAATTATATACATGCCTGCAATATTTTTACGGAATTACGCAACGCATCGCTGTTTCTTTTCGTTATAGTAGTATCATAAGGAAGGTGGTGGGTTCACCGATGGTTGTGTTTTGGTTGATCGCAGCCGGTGTCCTGTTTGTTGTAGAGATGATGACGCTTACTTTTTATCTGCTATGGCTTAGTATTGGTGCGTTGGCCGCAGGTGTGGTGTCGATGATTGTTCCTGAAGCCATTTTGTTTCAGGTGATCCTCGGATCACTGGTCGCACTTGGTCTGACTATATTCTCGAAACCACTGGTTTCTAAATTTCGCAGTTCACGTGGGTTCAAGGATACAGGCACAGAAATCGTAGGCAGGCAAGGAGTCGTCATTGAGCCGATTGAGCAAGGGCGCTATGGGCAAGTGAAGGTAGGCGGAGATACGTGGAGCGCGAGCTCTGACCAGTCTTTGGGCAAGGACGAAGTAGTCAGAGTAGTGAAGAGAGGCACGACCATTATCGAAGTAGAACGATGGGGGGACATGAACTAATGGAATGGGCAATTATCGGAATTATTCTTGTCGTGGTCGTAGTTTTTGTGGCATTAACGATCAAAATCGTACCGCAACAACGGGTAGGTGTAGTGGAACGTCTGGGTAAATTCAATCGTCTACTGACGCCGGGTCTGAACATTCTGATACCTGTGATTGATCAGGTGCGTACTTACCATGATCTAAGGATTCAACAAGCGAATGTGCCTCCGCAAACGGTGATCACGAAGGATAACGTGCAGGTGCAGATTGACACGATTATTTTCTATCAGGTAGTGGGACCAGAGGAAGCTACGTATGGCATTTCCGATTATGTATATGGGGTAAGAAACATTTCAACGGCAACTATGCGGCAAATTATTGGTAAGCTGGAATTGGATGAAACGCTGTCTGGGCGTGAAAAAATCTCAACTGATATTCGTCTGGCGCTTGATGAGGCTACAGAGAAGTGGGGCGTAAGAATCGAGCGTGTGGAAGTCATCGATATCAAGCCGCCGCTCGATATTCAAGAAGCAATGGATAAGCAGATGAAAGCGGAGCGGAGCAAACGGGCGATTGTTTTGGAAGCGGAAGCTGCCAAGCAAGATATGATCCTGCGTGCTGAAGGGGATAAGCAGAGCAAGATTCTGAAAGCGGAAGGCGACAAGGAAGCACGTATCCGCCAAGCAGAGGGTTCAAGACAAGCACAGGAGCTGGAAGCTCATGGTGAGGCGAAAGCAATTCAAGCAGTGGCTGAAGCAGAAAAATCACGCATTGAGCTGATTCGCTCAGCAGGTCTGGATGAGCATGTGCTCGCATATCGCTCCTTCGAGGCTCTGGCTGAAATCGCCAAAGGTCCTGCAAATAAAGTATTCTTGCCAACAAGCGCTGTTGAAACGCTGGGAAGTCTTGGGGCGATTGCTGAGGTATTCAAAGCGAGCAAGGATAGTAAATAGATTTTACAATTCGTGCTTCTTCCGTTAAAGTAAAAAGCAAAAACAACCCTATGCATACGAAGCTATTGTTGCTCATGCAAACTTTGAAGGAGAGAAGCTACCGTGACACAAAAAGAAATCTCACCGTTAGTTGAACTGCTCGGATTACAGCCCCATGTTGAGGGCGGTTGGTACAAAAGACTTTGGAACTCCGAATTTGAAATTCCGCAGGAAGTGCTTGGGGATAACTATTCCGGATCGCGCCATTCGGCATCTTCGATTTATTTTTTGCTACACGAGGGGGAACAATCTGATTGGCATACTGTTTTGTCCGATGAAGTTTGGTTCTGGCATTCCGGTAGTCCAATAGTGCTTAGTCTCGGAGGTAATGGAGATAAGCCTGAGAATGTGCAGGAAGTTATTCTGGGTCTCGATATTGCTGCAGGTCAACAGCCGCAGGTCGTAGTTCCAGCAGGGGTATGGCAGGCGGCTCGTCCGTTAGGATCAGAACCAGTACTGGTATCCTGTATCGTTTCTCCTGAATTCCATTTTGATGATTTCAAACTGATTGAGAAATAAAGAAGAGCGGGGGCTTTATATATGCCTCCGTTTTTTTATGAGGATTTTGGGAATGATGAAGCAGTCTGCTATACTTTTGTGGTAGCGCTTGCTTCTGAAGCGTGAATTTAGGTTAAGTAAGATTAATGAAATAACAATAAGCTTGGAGGGTTAAGCGATGAGTGAATTGAATGCACCGTTCTCGGGAGGTCCGACTTTAAATGATGGAGTGACCATGCCGTGGCTAGGCCTTGGCGTGTATCAGACTAAAGATGGGGAAGAGGTTATTCACGCGGTCAAGACCGCAGTGGAGCTTGGATATCGTAGTATTGATACGGCTGCTGGTTACAATAACGAAGAAGGTGTAGGTCAGGCTATTCGTGAATGTGGAGTGGCCCGTGATGAACTGTTTATTACGACGAAAGTGCGCAACCCTGATCAAGGCTATGAATCAACGCTGAAAGCGTTCGAAGTTAGCCGGCGCAAGCTGGGGCTGGACTATATAGATTTGTATCTCATACATTGGCCGGTGGCAGGAAAGTATCGGGAGACTTGGAAAGCTCTGATTCATCTGCAAAAAGAGGGTCTCATCAAATCTATCGGTGTGAGCAATTTTCAGATTCATCATCTGAAGGATATCATCGAGGACACTAGCGTAGTTCCAGTGGTAAACCAGGTGGAATTCCATCCGCTATTGACTCAGCGCGAGTTGCTGAAGTATGCCAATGAGCAAGGGATCCAGCTTGAAGCGTGGAGTCCGCTTATGCAAGGAAACCTAGATCTCCCCCTTCTTAAAGAGCTGGCTGGAAAGTATGATAAGACCCCTGCTCAAATTGTACTTCGTTGGGATTTGCAACAAGGCGTAATTACGATTCCAAAATCGGTACATGCGGATCGAATTAAGGAGAATGCGGGATTCTTTGACTTCACGCTTAGTGATGAGGATGTTAAAGCCATCGAAAATTTGAACAGAGACCATCGTTTCGGTCCGGATCCGGACAATTTTAATTTCTAAAAATTACGAATACAAGCCAAACAGCAAGCCACCGATACGGGGACTTGCTGTTTGGCTTGTCGCTTACTGGATGGAGACGTTATATTTACGCAGCCAGAGATCTACTTGAGCTAGGTAAGCAAACAGCTGAGGACCGGACATGAGCTGACCGAACCAAGGCAGATTGGTAGAGGATTCTGGGGAAGCGGCGATCTCACGGATTTTGGCGGCATCGATTAAAGGAAGTATTGGCGAAGTAGAGTCATCTAGAATGTTCAATACTTGTGTTCGTACTGCGTTTAAATAGGCTGGATTGTGGGTTTTCGGGTAAGGACTTTTTTTACGATATAGCACATCATCTGGAAGAATTCCCTCAAGCGATTTGCGCAAAATCCCCTTTTCACGACCGTTCAGGTTCTTGATTTCCCAAGGAATATTAAAGACATATTGAACGAGCCGATGATCACAATAAGGAACACGTACCTCTAGTCCGGCGCCCATACTCATTCGGTCCTTACGGTCGAGCAAAGTAGGCATGAAGCGGGTGATGTTTAAATAGGACATTACACGCATTTGTGCTTGTTTACCTGTCTCCCCATCCAATGTTGGGACTTCGGCTACTGCATCACTGTATCTGTCACCCAAATATTCCAGCGGCCGAATCCATTCATTAACTTCAGGGGATAATAGACTTGCACGCATTTTAGGAGCAACTGACCAAGGAAAAGTGCCCGAGGAGAGCATCTCCTCCCGATGGAACCAAGGATATCCGCCAAAAATCTCATCGGCAGCTTCGCCGGAAATGGCTACAGTAGCATTCTTTTTAATCTCACGGCAAAATAAATACAAAGAAGAGTCCACATCGGTCATCCCAGGTAAATCGCGTGTGTACAGCGCATTATCAAGTGCTTCTACAAGCTCTGGCGTATCAAATGAGATATAGTGATGGTTCGTATTTAATTCATCGACCATTCGCTTAATCCATGGACCATCTGCTCCGGGCTGAAAAGTATGGCTCTTGAAGTGCTTGTCGTTGTCGACATAATCGACAGAATACGTATCCACTCGTCCCTGGCCGTTTCGGTTGTAGTAATCCACTGCAAGTGCTGTCAGCGCACTGGAGTCCAGCCCTCCTGATAAGAGCGAGCAGACAGGAACATCTGAGACCAGTTGGCGTTCGAGCGTATCCTGCAGCAGTTCACGTACTTTAGCGGCTGTCTCTGCTTCATTGTCAGTATGTTTTGCGCTTTCCAGCTTCCAATAAGCGTAACTACGCAGACCTTCGCGACTATAGATCATGGCATGCCCCGGACGAAGTTCCTGCATATCCTTATAAACACCGTGTCCCGGCGTACGGGCTGGACCGATAATAAAAATTTCCGCTAACCCTTCGGGCCCGACTATTGGCTGTACCTTGGGGTGCTGCAGCAGCGCCTTAGGCTCTGATCCGAAAACTAAGACGTCATCCACTTTACTATAGAACAGAGGCTTCACACCTAAGCGGTCACGTGCAAAAAAGACCTGATCCCGAAGTCCGTCCCACACTGCAAAGGCAAAGATCCCATTGAGCTTCTCTGCACAATCCGGTCCCCATTCGATATAGGCATGCAGCAGAACCTCGGTGTCACATTGGGTACGGAATTGATGACCCCGCTGCTTAAGTTCTTGTTTGAGCTCGGGTGCGTTATATAATTCGCCGTTGTACACAATCGCGTATACCTGTTCGTCATGGCGGGTGATCATAGGCTGCGCGCCGTTTTCTGGATCGATAACGCTAAGTCTGCGGTGACCGAATGCGCAAGGACCTGAAATCCAAGTTCCAGCTGCATCGGGTCCGCGGTTTGCTAAAGTTTCAGTCATTTTGACCAGCAACTGCGAGTGCTGCGTGAGATCTCCGCGCCACTGGATAAATCCGGTTATTCCGCACATGATGGTTCATCCTCTCTTTTTGTGCGATTGTTGTCCTTACTTTTTTGCCAAGTAATACAGATATATGCCGAAGGAAGGCATAAAATGTATGTCCTTATCCGAACACTAGGGGAGAGAGGAATTTGCCAGGAGGGAAGGATGACAGGTGTATTATATTAAAGATGCCAAAATTCGCAGAATGATGGAGTATGACGGTGCGCCTTGTGCAGAAGTAGGTGTATTGCCAGGTGCTGTTAGTGATCCTGCGCTTTTGGTGTATATCGTAGAAGATCAGCGCGAAGAAGGCTATGAGATTGTCCGTATCCTCACTAACGACGCAGACACTTCTACCGATTGGTTTGATAACAATATGCATGATGCTTTTAAAGATGTGACTTCGAGCGCGTTTACAGGCAGTATGATTATGACACCTGATGATGAGCGTTCTAAGTTTCAGCGGGAATTAATGACTTATGGTGATTTGAAAAAGCAGCTGGGGGAGCGTTTTCGGAATCTGGAGTAATATGAGTAGAAATGAGGGTATCCGTAAGCTATGAAAATAGCTAGGATACCCTCATTATTATCAAATTAGGATTAAGATTACTTATTTTCCAAAATGTTTGATCTTGAAAATTCTGCTGAATAAGGTATAATAAATATCGTTGCGTCAATACATATCATTAATTCTTATGTGTCCCGGTAGCTCAGCTGGATAGAGCATGCGCCTTCTAAGCGCACGGTCAGGGGTTCGAATCCCTTCCGGGACGTCAAGTAACAGTCTTCCTTCGGGAGGGCTGTTTTTGCGTGCAGGGAAAGAGAAGCCCGGGTGGTTCGTCGGAGCATAAGCATCGATAGGATCAGCTTCGCAGTCAGCCCGAAAGGGCTGCATCCCGTTCGGGACAAGTAACAGCCTTCCTTCGGGAAGGCTGTTTTGCGTGCAGAGAAAGAGAAGCCCGGGTGGTTCGTCGGAGCATAAGCATCGATAGGATCAGCTACGCAGTCAGCCCGAAAGGGCTGCATCCCGCTCGGGGCAAGTAACAGCCTTCCTTCGGGAAGGCTGTTTTTGCGTGCAGGGAAAGAGAAGCCCGGGTGGTTCGTCGGAGCATAAGCATCGATAGGATCAGCTACGCAGTCAGCCCGAAAGGGCTGCATCCCGCTCGGGGCAAGTA
>NZ_JBNNSE010000005.1:107667-123204 GCF_050277435.1 Paenibacillus sp. NPDC101420 | reverse complement strand
AAGTAACAGCCTTCCTTCGGGAAGGCTGTTTTTGCGTGCAGAGCATCCTCGCCAAAGTAAGTAAACTGAAGCTCTGATAGATAATTAGGGAAAATCTCCCTATAATTCAGAGCTTTCTGCTCAATAGACTAATAATTAGGGAAATCCTCCCTGTAATTTAACTAATTCGTTGACGAATATAGATATTCCCCCGATTTTTAGGGAGGATTTCCCTCTTTTCATTCATTTCAAGCAATTATCGGCTAAATACAGGGAGCTTTTCCCTAATTATACTAAAAGAAGGTGCCGAGAAAGTAGCCTTCACTACTTTCTCGGCACCTTGAGCCTTCCCGTGAGAAGGCTGTCTTGCATATGCCCCCACCGCTAAAGAAGCGGCCAGATCTCCTCCCAGACAGTGTCTAGAATAGCTTGCATATTATCTTCCATACTGTTAATAGCGATTACCACTTGTGCATCCGGTGCAATAATGCAGAATTGACCGTGAGCACCATCGGCACGATATGCATCGTGCGTGCACAGCCAGAATTGACAGCCGTACCCTTGGCCCCAATCACCAGCTCCGTTATTTTCGATCTGCTTTTGTGTAACAAAATCAATCCAATCTGCAGGAATAAGCTGCTGTCCCTGCCACACTCCTTTTTGCAAAAGAAGCTGTCCAAATCGGCTTAGTTCTTCCGTATTGATCTGAAGTCCGGCACAACCGAGGGTGATCCCTTGAGGTGCCGTTTCCCAATCGACGTTTTCTATGCCTAGTGGGGCAAAGAGACGGGGAATGAGGTAATCCTTTACGGTTTGTCCGACACGGGCCTGAACCATTGCAGAGATCATAATGGTATCCCCGCTGCTGTAGGTAAACTGTTCCCCCGGGGGTCTGTCTAAAGGTAGCGATAGATAATGTTGTATCCAATTTACATCCTTCAAGGCCAATCTTTCTTCAATCCAAAACGGTGGGGAATCATGCCCTGTACTCATACGTAGTAAATCGAACAAGGTCAACTCCCCAGGTTGCATGGAAGGAAGGGCCTCTTTATGAGCAAATGCATAATCTGGAAACACATCCTTAAGTGTTGTATTTAGTGATAGTTTTCCTTCTTCGATGGCTAGACCCACCGCCATGCATGTAAAAGATTTGCTGACCGAATGCTGCAAGCGCCGAATATCCTCTGCGAGATCCACTTTTCCCACTAACGTTCCATTTTGAAGCACACGAACATTGAACACATTCAATCCACGTTTGCGGATCTGGGCTTCGAAGAAAGTCATGTTTAACATAAAATGTAGCCCTCTCTCTCTTAGATTCCAAGCTGGGATTAGGAAGTTTGGTAGTCGAAATGATTGAAAATGATGTGGAAACGTTTCCTGTGACTGGATATTAAATAGCTAAATCGATGCTATTCTATTCTTATTTTAAAGTCAATGCAAGCAGAAAGACTACTAGTTAACGCCAAAACAATTAAAATTTAAAACGAATTTGAGATGCGAATCATTTTTAGTCAAAAATCATAGGTTGACTTCTAAAAAATATCTGTCCATAATGAACGTATTAAGCGATTTAGATACGAAAACAGTCAAAATGATGTCATGGGAAACGTTTCCCATCATTTCATGCGTTTCCACCAAGCTGATTTCATCAGGTGCAGGGGAGCTCATTATAGGGGTGAAACAGGGGAATTATGAATATCAAGGATATTGCAAGGCTATCAGGCGTTGGTATCGCCACGGTCTCCAGGGTAATTAATAACTCCGGTGTCGTAAGTGATGCAACCAGAGCTAAAGTAATGGCTGTTGTAAGAGAACATAATTACATTCCAAATGGAAATGCAAGCAATCTGAAGAAAACGCGTTCTAATACGATAGCACTTATGGTTAAGGGGATTGCAAATCCGTTTTTTGCAGACATGATCAAAGAAGTAGAGCGTCAAGTGAATCTGCGCGGCTGCCCGCTTCTGATCCAGCATGTTGAAGATGGAGTGGATGAGATCAATGCTGCTCTTCAGCTTGTGAAGGAAAAGAATTTATACGGGGTAATCTTTATGGGTGGTACATATGACCATTCTGAAGAAAAATTCAAACAATTGCCGATCCCATTCGTTTTGACTACCATCACGACTACGAAGGATGTTGATCCTGCCGTATTCTCTAGTGTGATCATTGATGATATGCAAGAGTCTTATAAAGCTGTGAGCTATCTAATTTCACTCGGACACCGGAACATTTGCTTTTTGGCCAGATTTCCTTTGGTTCAGCATACTACCGGAAACCGTCGTCTTATGGGTTATATTAAGGCGCTTGAGGATCATGGGATTGAGTATGATGCTTCCTTGGTAGAGGATTGTGAATACAGTCCAAGTTCTGGTTTTACGGCTACGAAAAGACTGCTTAATAAGAAAAAAGATATCACCGCTGTATTTGCCGCATCAGATACCATCGCTATCGGAGCTGCCAAGGCTTTATTGTCTTTGGGTCTATCGATTCCAAATGATATTTCGATCATCGGATTTGACGGTATAGAGATGGCAGAATACTATCACCCATCGCTGGATACGATTAGCCAACCTGGGGTGGATATGGCGAAAGCCAGTGTTGAAATTCTGTTTGACCTGATTTCGGGACAATCGGAGAACAAACATGTGGTATTCGAGTCTGTTTTGGTTAAGCGGGGATCTTGCAAGAAGATTAATAAATAAGCATAAACGCCTTTGGCGTCCTTATTAGGACGGTAAGCGTTTGAGCGAGAAATAGAAGGATAATTTATAGCGTAAGCATATAATTTCTTATATTTTAAAAAAGGTTCCGTAAGGAGATGACATATGGCACTTCTAACCGTTGAGACTGGTTCTCCTACCTTAAGAATGACAACGTCCATCAGTATCATCTCCCCCGTTGATTCGGGCAATACCACCGGAGGAACGCTCTATCTGTTACATGGTGCTGGCGACAATGCTAGCACATGGTACAGGTTGACCACCATTGAGCAGTATGCTAACAAGTATGGCTGTACAGTCATAATGCCTCAGGTAGGAAGAAGCTATTATACAGATATGGAGTATGGACTGGATTACTTCCACTATGTTACGCAAGAGCTTCCTGAGCTTTGTGGCCGAATGATGAGACTGGATGATGATCCGCAAAAGACGTATGTTGCCGGACTATCGATGGGCGGATATGGGGCGTTAAAATGTGCACTTACCTATCCTGAGCGCTACAGCAAAGTAGTTTCCTTATCAGGCGTTACAGATATTCAGAAAAGATTGAAAGACCCGCAAATGTCTTCGGATATGGCGAGGGAGATGGCAGGCACTTTCGGAAAACGCTTACAAGTTAAGCCGGATCAAGATCTGTATGCTTTAGCGGCTAAATTGGTCGACGATAAACGTAAGCTGCCTTCAATTTTGACCTGCTGTGGCTCGGAAGATCCATTTGTGGAGATGAACCGGGAATTTGCTTCTCATATGCAAGCGAGTCCCTATACATTTCAATATGTAGAGACTCCGGGAACACATGAATGGAGATTCTGGGAGGAGCATCTGAAGACAACTTTTGATTTCTTGTACAACTAAGAGCAATGAGCAATTGCAGAAAGAGATATTATGGAGGATTTGAGATGAAAGACCAGCAACTGACGTCCCTGTTGAACCAGATGACGCTTGAAGAGAAAATAGCACAATTGCAGCAGCTAGCTGCTAATTTCTATGAAGGAGCGGAAGAAGGAGGGCAAATCACTGGCCCTATGGCATCCATGGGGATTACGGATCACATGATTGAGAACAGTGGTTCAGTACTTGGACTTTCGGGCGCAGAGCAAGTCATTGCCGTCCAAGAAGCTCATTTACGTAAAAATAGATTGGGTATTCCACTGCTGATGATGGCGGATATCGTACATGGCTTTAAGACGATTTTTCCGGTGCCACTGGCGATTGGTTGCTCTTGGGATATGGAACGGGCGGAGCTAAGCGCTGAGATTGCTGCTAAAGAAGCGGCAGTATCTGGTGTACACGTTACTTTTGCACCTATGGCGGACCTTGTTCGGGACCCGCGTTGGGGAAGAGTGATGGAGTCTACCGGCGAAGATCCTTATTTGAATGGTAGGTTTGCCCGTGCATTTGTACGCGGGTTTCAGGGAAATGACTTGACGGGTGATGTAAGTCGTCTGGCGGCATGCGTTAAGCACTTTGCAGCCTATGGTCTATCCGAAGGCGGGCGGGATTATAATACGGTCGATTTATCAGAACGTCAGCTACGGGAATATTATCTGCCAGCCTATCGTGCAGCACTGGATGAGGGTGCAGAAATGGTTATGACTTCGTTCAACACGATTGACGGGATTCCAATAAGCGGAAACGTTAAGCTGCTTCGTCAGCTGCTGCGTGAGGAATGGGGATTTGACGGCGTGTTGATCTCGGATTGGGGCGCGGTGAAGGAACTGATCCCACATGGTGTCGCCGAGGATGAGGCTGAAGCAGCACTTAAAGCTATCAAAGCTAGCGTGGATATCGAGATGATGACAGAGTGTTATGTGCACCAACTGCCAGCTCTTGTAGCAGATGGGCAAGTGGATGAAAGTATCATTGATGAAGCCGTACTTCGTATTTTGAAATTGAAGCAAAGACTGGGCTTGTTTGAGAATCCGTTACGTGGGGCAGATATAGAGAAAGAGCGCGAGGTAATTTTCTGTGAGGCTCACCGGACAGCAGCGAGAGAATTAGCGGTTAAATCCTGCGTTCTACTGAAGAATGATCAGGTTCTGCCGCTTGCGACAGAGCAGCGGATTGCGCTAATCGGACCGTTTGCTAATAACGGAGATATTCTTGGACCATGGTCCTGGTTGGGTTCAACAGAAGAAGCTAGCCGTCTTGCTCCAGCTTTTGAAGCTCGTGCAGCTGCAGGTAAGGTTACCGTTGCAGAAGGCTCCGGGATTGAGAGCTTTACAGAAGAGCAATGGCTGGAGGCGAAAGCGGCAGCGCTGGAAGCCGATGTGATTGTGCTGGCGCTTGGAGAACATTCGGATATGAGCGGAGAAGCTGGAAGTCGTTCAGATATCCGCTTGCCGGAAGCGCAGCGTGAGCTTTTGCAACGTATGAAGACGCTGGGTAAGCCTGTTGTAGTGGTGTTGTTTAACGGACGCCCGCTGGATCTTAGTGGTGTGATCGAGAACGCGGATGCTATTCTGGAAGCCTGGTTCCCAGGAAGCGAGGGCGGCGCGGCGATTACCAGTCTACTGTATGGTGACGAGAATCCGTCAGGAAGATTAACGATGTCTTTCCCTGTATCTGTTGGGCAAATTCCGGTCTATTACAATCATTTCAACACTGGACGTCCTCTACATGCACCGGGTGCGGA
Organism: Paenibacillus sp. NPDC101420; assembly: GCF_050277435.1. Lineage (NCBI taxonomy): Bacteria > Bacillati > Bacillota > Bacilli > Caryophanales > Paenibacillaceae > Paenibacillus > Paenibacillus sp. NPDC101420. The sequence continues at coordinate 117,864 of NZ_JBNNSE010000005.1, read as the reverse complement.
CAAGCGTTATGTCTCACAATATCTGGACATTCCTAATGAGCCGTTCCTGCCATTTGGCTTTGGTCTTAGCTATACGACATTTGGCTACAGTGAACCGATCCTTTCCGGTGAAATAATGACGAAGGATCAGCCTATTAAAGTAACTGTTACGGTGACTAATACGGGTAATGTACAAGGTGAAGAGGTAGTGCAGCTCTATATCCGAGACATTTCAGGAGAAGTTGTCAGACCAATGAAGGAACTGAAAGATTTTGCTAAGATCAGCCTCTCCCCGGGAGAAAGCCAGGAAGTGAGCTTTACGCTTACAGAAGAACAGCTTCGTTACTATCATAGCGACTTAAGCTTTAGCAGTGATCCGGGACAATTCAAATTGTTTGTGGGTCCAAATAGCCAAGAGGTTAAAGAACGCGATTTTCGCTTAACATTAGCTTAAGTAGAATATATACGACACAGGCTGTCGTAATAGAGGAGTGCAAGAATATGACTACTAATATGAATTCTAACATCCATTTAAACGCTGGAGACTTATCATTCACTTTTACAAACAGCGGGGACTTGTTCCAAGTTCTCCATGAACGGACAATGATCAATCAATTGCTGCCTAATATTGTGGATGGCTCCTTATCCAATCTATATTTACGTATTCATAGTAATGGAAGCATTCAAGCTGTTCCTTTGCTGGGCATTCATTCTTCAAGCACTGTACGTAAGGCTGGGAACCGCTTGGTTTGGGAAGGTACTGCGGAAAATATCGAGTATCAGGTTATTTTTACTCCGACGGCTCAAGGCGCTTGGTTCTGGGACGTGAAGCTTAAAGGGCAAGATGCAGATGTGGATCTCGTGTACGGACAAGATGTGGGTATTGCCGATATCGGTGCTGTTCGCAGTAATGAAGCCTATCTGTCACAGTATATTGACCACGCCGTATTCGAGGATCAGTCAAAGGGATATGTAGTATGTTCCAGACAGAATCAACCGCAAGGTGGCAAATTTCCATATCTACAACAGGGTTCAATCACTAAGGCAGCAAGCTTCTCAACAGATGGTTTCCAATTCTTTGGATTGTCTTATAAAGAGACCAATCAACCAGAAAGCCTGAGCCGTGAGCAATTAAGTAATGAAATCTATCAATATGAATTCGCTTATACTGCGCTGCAATCGGAGCGGGTGAAGCTGAGTGGGGAAGCCCGGTTTGTATTTTATGGATTGTTCAAGCAAGATCATCCAGAAGCGATTACCTCGTTAGAATTCACGAAGGATGTTGCTGCGGCTTGGGAAACGGTAAAAGAGTTGCCTTTAGAAGCTGAAGCACCGCTCGAGCGTTCTTTCTTGACAAAAGAGCTGGGAGCACCACTAGCTGCAAATTCTCTGACGAGCGAAGAGATCGAAGCCTTGTTCCCGGTTCGCTATCAAGAGGAAAAAGAGGGAGACCAGCTTCTGTCTTTCTTCACGGAAAATTATGAGCATGTTGTATTAAAAGAGAAGGAACTTAAGGTAGAGCGTCCTCATGGTCATATTCTAATGAGTGGGGATAATGCCCGACTTAACGATAAGGTAATCACTACGACTTCCTATATGTACGGAATATTTAACTCTCAAATCGTTATTGGCAATACCAATTTCAACAAGCTCATGACCAATGCCAGAAATGCAATTAACATTCCAAAGGCTTCGGGACAAAGAATCTATGTACAGTGGAATGGCGAATATCGCCTCTTGACCATGCCTTCATTGTTCGAGGTTGGTTTCAACTATGCCCGTTGGTATTACAGAACAGATGGCGAATGCTTTATTATTACGAACTACACTACTGCAGATTCTCCGGAGATATTCCTGAATGTGCGTACGGAAAGTGGAAAAGCTTATCGCTATCTAGTCACTAATCAAATCACTATGAACGTTAACGAATACGAGCTTCCATATCAATTCAAACAAGAAGAGGGAACCGTAACCTTCTCGGCTGATAGAAGTGCACTAAGTGCAGGAGAATATCCTGATCTGCAATATAAATTCCAGGTACAGGGAGCGGATTTCACTCTTCAAAATGAAGGTAGACTTGTCTCTCATCCTGACCAGTCAGATGCGCCGCTAGCTATTCTGGAACTGTCGGAGAGCAGTGAATGGACATTGAACATTCAAGGTCTTCTGGATGGTAAGGAGATTCAATCGAGCAGCCGTACAGCCGAAGAGGAGATTTCCGCATACCGCGAGTTCTACAGCGGGGTTATGAATGGCTTCCGCTTGACGTTAGGTGATGGGTCCGAAGGTGAGTTGTTTAAGGTAAATGCTCTAGCTTGGTGGTATACACATAATATGCTCGTCCATTATTCAGTCCCTCACGGATTGGAACAATACGGCGGCGCTGCTTGGGGAACCCGTGACGTGTGTCAGGGACCAGTGGAATACTTCATGGCTATGCAAAAATACGATCAGGTTCGCGAAATATTGCTGACCCTGTATGCTCATCAATATGAAGATGATGGTAACTGGCCACAGTGGTTCATGTTTGATAAATATACGAAGATTCAGCAAGAGGAGAGCCACGGAGATATTATTGTATGGCCACTCAAAGTGCTTGGAGACTATTTGGCGGTAACGCAAGACTACAGTATTTTGCAAGCGACTGTGCCTTATACTCGTAAGCATAGCTTTGATTTTACAGAGGAAAAAGCGACGCTGCTGGATCATGCACGGAAGGAAGTTGCTTATATTAAGAATCACTTCCTGCATGACACGCATTTGTCTTCTTACGGTGATGGTGACTGGGATGATACACTCCAACCGGCTAATCCACAGCTGAAGCAGTACATGGTTAGCAGCTGGACAGTGGCGCTTACCTATCAGACATTGAATCAGTTCTCAGAAGTGCTTCATAAAGTTGATCCAGCAGGTTCGGAAGAGCTGAAAGCGATGGTGGAGGGAATCCGTGAGGATTTCAACACACATATGCTCCAATCTGAGGTAATTCCCGGCTTCTTGTATATGGAAGACCCAGAGCAAGTGAAGCTTATGGTACATCCAAGCGATACGGAAACAGGGATCCAATACCGTCTGCTGCCAATGACGCGCAGTATGATCAGTGAGCTGCTGACACCAGAACAAGCTGAGGCGCACTATGAAGTAATCCAAGATAAACTGTTCTGTCCAGATGGCGTTCGTTTGATGAACCGTCCAGCTCAATATGTTGGCGGCGTAAGCACCCATTTCAAACGTGCGGAGCAAGCTTCTAACTTTGGTCGGGAAATTGGACTTCAATATGTACATGCACACATCCGTTATGTAGAAGCTATGGCTAAGCTAGGGAAAACCGATCAGGTCTGGAATGGCCTAGCGGCGATCAATCCGATCGGAATCCGCGACGTGGTGCCAAACGCTGAACTACGTCAAGCTAACTCTTATTTCAGTAGCTCGGATGGTAAATTTAACACCCGTTACGAGGCACAGGAGAATTTCGATAAACTGCGTAATGGTGACGTAGCGGTTAAAGGTGGCTGGAGAATCTATTCAAGCGGTCCTGGGATCTACATGAACCAGTTGATCTCTAATGCACTGGGGATCCGTACGGAAGGCGGAGATTTAATCGTCGATCCAATTCTGCCGGAGTCGCTGGACGGAATGCGCTTTAGCTTTGAATATGCAGGCACTAAGGTAGACTTTATTTATCACCTTACGGGCTCTGATAACAGTCGGATTACTGTTAACGGTACAGAAGTGCAAGCCGAAGGTACGCTTAATCGCTACCGTAGTGGTGGTATCCGTATCAAACGTGAGGACTTTGATCGTCTCTGCGTAGAAGCTGGAAATGTGATAGACATTTATAAGTAAGATAATAAAAAAAGGGCAATCTCCGCGATAAGCGTGGAGATTGCCCTTTTTGTACTACATACGGCTCGGTGTCGGTAACCCAAGTACCTCTAGCACTTCACCTAAAGTGTCCTTAAATCTCGAAGTGAGCCAGAGGCGGAACGCGATGGTAGCCTCCGCACCTTTTAAAATCGGACATATAGAATAGAAGTTATTGAAAAGTGTGGCTAAGGTATGCGCGTACGTGCAGAGTATATTCGGCGTCAATTCTATGCTGGCAGAATACAATGTCTCCTGCCAGAGGCTAAGCTGTCTCAGCAAAGCGAGCTCTGCTTTTTCCATTTCGAGTGGAAATTGAAGTTCTGAGCCATCTGTGCTGAATGGGATTGTAGATTTGCTCAAAACACTGCTGGCACGGGCATAGGTGTACATCAGATAAACCCCGGTATTACCGGATATTTCGGTAGCCTGTTTGAAATCAAACACGATTTCCGTTCCCAGGTTAAACCGCAGCAGATAATAACGAATAGCAGCAGCTGCAATTATATGGCTGGAAAGACCCTCTTTATCAGAGCGCGAATGTTCTATGTTCTGTTCCATAAGCTTTACTAAATCGCTCACCTTAACGCCGATTCCTTGGCGCCCGGACATGGCATAAGAAGATTTTCCTTCTGAAGTATCTATCCCCAGCTCAGCAGCAGAGGCCGGACTAAGAGAAACAACGCCATAACTTACATGATGGAGCTTCTCAGCCTGCTCGTTATATCCTAGTGCTCCTAAAGCCTGCTTAACCATTTGTTGCGGATATTCCTGTCTATAATCGATCACGTTAATAACACGGTCGGCATGTCCATAAGGCTCATGGGTTCCAGTTAAACCTGTGGTCCATAAACCAGACGAGAATTCACTGTAGGTGAAATCTTTGGATAGTAGACCGAATTTCCAGAGATGATAAGCAATGTCTTTGGCTGTATATGTCAAGATCCCATTCGAACGCACAAGCACCTTATCCATCTGATGATCCTCTGACTCCGCTCCACTGCTAACCTCTGTCCCTTGCTTTAGCACCCAACAGCCCGCAAGTTTGCCTTCAGTCTCCTGTACAAAAACTGCCGTTTGCTTCAATCGCTCAGATGCGGCTGTCCAGAATCCCTCTTTTAAAATATTGCTCTCCCACACCAGCAGGTCATAGTGAATACCAAAACGCTTCATTTCCGCTACATGTTCTCTCACAATACGTTCAGCGACTAAGTTGCCCAGCCACGCCTCATTACCATCACCCTGTTCAAGGGCATGCAGCATATCCGTGCGCTTGTGAGTGATCTCTGGATTCCGTGCATATTCTTTGTTCACTTTGGCATATAGATCCCAGCAATAATCACCGAAGCGTTGATGTTCCCCTTCTAAAGGTACATTTAATAAACCAACGACTGTATCTGCCAGCTGGTTGCCCAGATCATCCACGTAGTTATGGACCTCTACGGTATGTCCGGTTCTTTTCATGATTCTGACCAGCGCATCGCCGATGCAAGCATTTCTCAGATGACCTACATGAGCAGCTTTATTTGGATTGATTGAAGTGTGCTCTATGATGACCTTTTCCCTTGTGCTGTCAGGCAGATTAAAGGAATGTTTAGCCCACACCTGCCAATCCATATACAAATTAATAAATCCAGGAGCAGCTACTTCGACTCTTTGTAAAAGACCCGTGTACCTCTCTTGTAATTTAATTTCTGCTTTTACTAACTCTGCTATGACGAGAGGGGATTTACGCAGGAGTTTGGCTAGCTGCATAGCAATATTGCAGGAATAATCACCATGCTCTAGATTAGCTGGCTGTTCGATCAGAATTGCAACATCGTTTGGGTAGGCAACTTCTAAGGTGTGGAATACTTTTTTTACACTTTGTTCAATGCTGTTTTTGATGATTTGACTTAACATTTTATACCCTCCTTTGAAAATACAAAAAAGCCCTCGTCTCAAAAGAGACGAGGGCTTTAGCGCTCGCGGTACCACTCTCGTTGCTAAACAGATGTTTAGCCACCTTACAGGATAACGGTCTTTAGCCGGGACTTCCTACTTAGGTTCAGAAGTCCATCTCACGGGTGCGCTTCATTAGGTGATCTGTACCGGCTTGCACTTACCCGGCTCGCTGAGGACTAGAACACGTTAACTACTCTCCCGCTCATCGATGCTTGAATAATTTTTACCAGTATAACGAATATTTCGAAAAAAGCAATAGGGTGTTAGTTAGAAAACGTAGAAAATGCTTGAGTTTAAGATTGTCCGATTAGTAGATTACAAATTCAAAGAATAGAAGGTTGTCTTTTTTTGAGTGGCAATTCCTTTGCATAAATGTCCACACATTAACTTTGAATACAGAATATTACTATATAGAGCTATTAATTATGAACCATGTTACTAGTTTTATAGTTTTTTTATTTTTCAAACTGCAGCAGAAGAGAGGAGTGAAAAAGATGGCTTTATTCTCAACCGGACCTATAGATAATAGTCCAATTCTAGGGGTCAGACAGACACAAATCGTAACAGTAAAAGTAGTTAATCGTGATTCTCTTAATCCATATAATCTTGTTATTCAGGGATTTTTGCTAAATGGGTCAAGATCGATGTATGTGAATGAAATGATTAATCTCGCACCTAACCAAGTTCTAACTAGGAACTATTTTGCAGATTTAGATGCATTTGAATTTGAGTTTACGACATTAGAAGTTGTTGAAGCAGAGGTAGGGATCTCGGTCTGGGGAAAACAGGCTTCAGGGGAATTAGTAGAACCTCATCGTTTAGTAGCGTGGGAAAAACATGTAGGAATAATCTAAAGGAGTGTTGAGAATTGAGCTATTTATCTACTGGGCCGATAGATAATACCATGGTGGGAGGTATACGACCTACTCAACATGTTACGATCAAAATCGATAACCGAAGTGACGTTGTTTCTTCTACGGTTCTCGTTCAAGGATATTATATGAATGGGACAAGAACCATGTATGTTAGTCAGCTTGTTAATGTTATGCCTGATCAAGTTGTAACAACAGATTATTATGCGGATTTTGATGCATTTGAATTTATTTTTACGACTATAAGCCTAGTAGATGATCCAATTCAAATTTCAGTCTGGGGAAAAAATAGTGTGGGTCAAATTGTGGGTGCTCACCGACTAGTCCATTCTGAATTACTCGGAGCAACGGTAGGGGTAACTGGGGCAACAGGAGCAGATGGAGCGACTGGAGCAACAGGAGCAGACGGAGCAACTGGAGCAACGGGAGCAGACGGAGCGACTGGAGCAGCAGGAGCAACTGGAGCAACAGGAGCAACGGGAGCAGACGGAGCAACTGGAGCAACAGGAGCAGACGGAGCGACTGGAGCAACAGGAGCAGACGGAGCAACTGGAGCAACGGGAGCAGACGGAGCAGACGGAGCGACAGGAGCAACGGGAGCGACTGGAGCAACAGGAGCAACGGGAGCAGATGGAGCGACCGGAGCAACAGGAGCGCCCGGAGGAGCGACCGGGGCAACAGGAGCAGATGGAGCAACAGGAGCGACTGGTGCAACAGGAGCGGCTGGAGTGACAGGAGCAACAGGAGCCGATGGAGTGACTGGGGCAACGGGAGCAACAGGAGCAGATGGAGCGACTGGAGCAACTGGAGCAACTGGAGCAGCTGGAGCAACTGGAGCAACAGGGGCAGACGGAGCGACTGGAGCAACAGGAGCAGATGGAGTGACTGGAGCAACAGGAGCGGCAGGTGTAACTGGAGCAACGGGAGCGGATGGAGCCACTGGAGCAACAGGGGCAGATGGAGTGACTGGAGCAACAGGAGCGGCAGGTGTAACTGGAGCAACGGGAGCCGACGGAGTGACTGGAGCAACAGGGGCAACGGGAGCAGCTGGAGTGACTGGAGCAACAGGGGCAACGGGAGCAGCTGGAGTGACTGGAGCAACAGGGGCAGCTGGAGTGACTGGGGCAACCGGAGCAGTTGGAGCGACTGGTGCAACAGGAGCCGACGGGGTGACTGGAGCGACGGGAGCGGCAGGTGTAACTGGAGCAACAGGAGCGGCAGGTGTGACTGGAGCAACGGGAGCGGCTGGAGTGACCGGAGCAACAGGAGCAACAGGAGCAGCTGGAGTGACCGGAGCAACGGGAGCAGTTGGAGCGACTGGAGCAACAGGAGCAGCTGGAGCGACTGGAGCAACAGGGGCAGCTGGAGTGACCGGAGCAGTTGGAGCGACTGGTGCAACAGGAGCCGACGGAGTGACTGGAGCGACGGGAGCGGCAGGTGTAACTGGAGCAACAGGAGCGGCAGGTGTGACTGGAGCAACGGGAGCGGACGGAGTGACTGGAGCCACGGGGGCAGGAGTGACTGGAGCAACAGGAGCGGACGGAGTGACTGGAGCAACAGGAGCAGCTGGAGTGACCGGAGCAACGGGAGCAGTTGGAGCGACTGGAGCAACGGGAGCGGCTGGAGTGACCGGAGCAACCGGAGCAGCTGGAGTGACTGGAGCAACGGGAGCAGTTGGAGTGACTGGAGCGACAGGAGCCGACGGAGTGACTGGAGCAACAGGAGCCGATGGAGTGACCGGAGCAACGGGAGCAGTTGGAGCGACTGGAGCAACGGGAGCAGTTGGAGCGACTGGTGCAACCGGAGCAGTTGGAGCGACTGGTGCAACAGGAGCCGACGGAGTGACTGGAGCGACGGGAGCGGCAGGTGTAACTGGAGCAACAGGAGCGGCAGGTGTGACTGGAGCAACGGGAGCGGACGGAGTGACTGGAGCAACGGGGGCAGCTGGAGTGACTGGAGCAACAGGAGCGGACGGAGTGACTGGAGCAACGGGAGCAACGGGGGCAACTGGAGTAACTGGAGCAACCGGAGCGACTGGTGTAACGGGAGTAACAGGAATAACTGGTGTGACTGGAGCAACAGGGCCGAATATTCAAGCTGAGGGATTCTCAGCGTTCCTATCAGCTTTGTCAGTTTCTACTTCTTCCCAACTGACTGGATGGTCTGTGGCTTCTCCTTTCTATTCTGATCCTTCCTTTAACCCAATTACGGGAAATTACACAGTTCCGACAACGGGTAGATATTCTATTGAAGCGACCATTAACTATTCCACAACTGCCTCAATCTCAATTAGTCTTGGCAGTGGTATCAATCCAGCTTTCGTAGTTCAGAGAACTTCTCCTACTTCAACAAATCTGGTAAGTGGATTATTCCCTGTGTTGGATGTGAATGTTGCGCTTATTCTAGATTTGAGAGCTATTTTGGGAAGTGGGACTGTAACGCTGGTTGGAGAATTTGCACTAACAGCAGGTGATGTTATTGGCTTGTTCTATGTTTCTAATGGCTTGACGGTTCCTTTGAATCTGGGCGGTGCCAATACTTCGGGTATAGTTTGGTCTGTTCATGAATTGACGTAAATTTATCTCTGAGTTTGATTGTGAAAATAGAGGATGCTCAGTAGCCGTAAGGATGGCTTCCTGAGCTATCCTCTATTTTGTTAACGGGACAAGTTTTGGGCAGAACGGAATAATGCTCCTAAGAGTTACAAGCTATTGAATATTGATAGATTTATAGATTTTTCCAATAGCACTCAATATGTATAGTAGTAGCTTTTGATAGATGTCCACACATTAAAAAGAGAAAAGAATATTACTATTAAGAGCCGAAAATTTCCAACTGAAAAATATAATAGGCTCATTGTTAGCGAATTTAGAGTAGATCGGAGGAATGATTATAGTAACGCTACTATTTAGAATTTTTTCAGGCAATCTATTTAAAAATAAAAGGAGTTGATAACTTGAGTTATTTATCTACTGGACCTATAGAAAACAATCTGGTAAGCGGTGAAAGACCCACTCAGCTTGTTACTATTAAACTTGTTAATCAGAGTGATGTAACTGCGTCGTTGATTCAAGTCGAAGGATATTATATGAACGGTACAAGAACACTATATGTTAGTGAACTTCATACTGTGGGACCTAATGAAGTACTAACAAATGATTATTATGCAAATTTTGATTCATTCGAATTTTCATTTACAACACCAACTTTGATAGACGATCCAATTCAAGTCTCAGTTTGGGGAAAAAGCAGCACAGGTCAATTAGTGACTGCTCATCGGCTTGTCTACTCTGAATTGTATGGTGAAAATATAGGTTATTCAGGAGCCACTGGAGCCACCGGAGCCACCGGAGATACCGGAGCGACAGGAAGTACAGGTGCGACCGGAGCAGCAGGAAGCGCTGGAGTTACCGGAGCAACGGGAAGCGCAGGTGCAACAGGAGCAACGGGAAGCGCAGGTGCAACAGGAGCAACGGGAAGCGCAGGTGCAACAGGAGCAACGGGAAGCGCAGGTGCAACAGGAGCAACGGGAAGCGCA
>NZ_JBNNSE010000005.1:0-107572 GCF_050277435.1 Paenibacillus sp. NPDC101420 | reverse complement strand
ACGCAGGTGTTACAGGAGCAACGGGAAGTGCAGGTGCAACAGGAGCAACGGGAAGCGCAGGAGTTACCGGAGCAACGGGAAGCGCAGGTGTAACAGGAGCAACAGGAAGCGCAGGTGTTACAGGAGCAACGGGAAGTGCAGGTGCAACAGGAGCAACGGGAAGCGCAGGTGTAACTGGAGCAACAGGAAGCGCAGGTGTAACTGGAGCGACAGGAAGCGCAGGTGCAACAGGAGCGACAGGAAGCGCAGGTGTAACTGGAGCAACGGGAAGTGGAGGCGCAACTGGAGCGACTGGAGTGACAGGAACAACCGGAGCAACGGGACCTGCTGGTTCAGGTGCAATCATTCCTTATGCTTCTGGTCTTCCTGTAGCTATGACAACTGTATTAGGAGGCTTGCTGAATACTTCAAGTATCGTAGGATTCGGAAGTAGTGCGACGAATATTAGTGCTGCTGGCGGTACGATAGATCTCACCGGAGCGGCTGGAACCTTGCTGAACTTTGCATTCTCAGTTCCACGCACCGGAACAATTACCTCTTTGGCGGCCTATTTCAGCACAACAGCAGCGCTTAGTTTATTAGGTTCTACAGTAACAATCACTGCTCAATTATACAGTTCTTCTACCCCTAACAATACCTTTACTGCAGTCCCTGGTGCTGTAGTCACATTAAATCCTCCATTTACAGGTGTCCTTTCACTTGGCACAATTAGCAGTGGTATTACTACAGGCTTGAGTATTCCTGTAACCACTGGAGAGCGGTTGCTGTTGGTCTTCACTTCAACAGTAACGGCCGGAGTCGACGTTGCGACAACCATTGCTGGATACGCTAGTGCAGGAGTTACAATCACTTAATACGATGAATTTGTAAAAGGGATATCCCAAAAGCCATTTGGCTGAAGGATATCCCTATTTTTCTCCAAACATCATTACACCTAGATCATCAGAATTTCTCGGATGTCTTGTTCTGTAAGGGTAGATAACCCTTCCTGACCTGGCTGGATCACTTCATCGATTAAGTTCCTTTTCTTCTGTTGTAGCTCATACATCTTGTCCTCCACAGTGCCTTGGGTGACGAGTCTGATCACTTGCACTACTTTTTTCTGTCCGATTCGGTGAGCCCGATCTGCAGCTTGCTGTTCGACGGCAGGGTTCCACCATAGATCGTATAGAATGACAGTGTCTGCCCCTGTTAAATTGAGTCCGGTTCCGCCAGCTTTTAAGGAGATCAGGAAAATATCCCGCTCTCCTTCATTAAATTGATTACATAAATCTACGCGCTGAGACACAGGCGTTTGACCGTCTAGGTAAAAATATGGAATACCTTGATAGCCGAGTTCACGTCCAATCAAACCGAGCATTTCTGTGAACTGGGAGAATACTAGCATTCGTTTACCTGAACTGCGGCATTCCTCTATGATTTCAAACAGCTGCTCGAACTTGGCAGAGCTTCCTTCATACCCATCCACAAATAGAGCCGGGTGACAGCATAGCTGGCGCAGACGGGTGAGACCAGCAAGGATTTTAATCCGATTATTATTACCGAAGCTATCCTGGGTCAGATGCTTAAGCGCCTCTTTTTTCAAACGGGCGAGATAAGCGACATATAACTTCTTCTGCTCAGGGAACAGCTCACAGGCTTGGAGTGATTCGATTTTCTCAGGCAATTCTTTTAACACATCACTCTTTAAGCGCCGCAGCAAAAAAGGACGTGCCCGTTTAGCGATAGTTTCCCTCGGCAAATCGTGAAAAGCCTTCTTACCTGGAAATAACCCGGGAAACACAGTGCCGAAGATGGACCATAGATCTTCTAGCGCATTCTCAACAGGAGTCCCAGTAAGTGCAAAACGATGCCGGGCTTGAAGAGCCATAACTGCTTGAGCGGTCTGCGTCGTATGGTTCTTTATGGTTTGCGCTTCATCGAGAATCAGGGTGTGAAAAGATTTCTTAGCATACAACTGAACATCTCTTCGAAGCAGCGGGTAAGAGGTGATAATTACATCCGCCTTCGCTGCATTTTTTAAAATTCGACCGCGTTCCGTTAAGCTTCCATCTGCAATAACAGCCTTAATCTCAGGCGTGAACTTTTTAAGCTCATTATGCCAGTTGTAGGTGAGAGAGGCAGGAGCGACAATAAGAGCGGGCAGACCACTCTGACGAATATCCGGAAGCTCAGAGAGCAGAAAAGCGATACTCTGCAGCGTTTTGCCAAGACCCATATCATCCGCTAAAATTCCCCCGAAACGGTAATGGGCCAGCGTCTTCAGCCACTGAAATCCATACTGCTGATAATCCCGGAGCACAGGAGCCAGACTATCTGGTATAGGGAAATCAAGGTTCTCAGGATTGTGCATATTCGCAAGTAATCGTTTAAAGGATCTGCTTAGCTTGACTGAGTCACTTTGAGAATCGGAAGAGGTTAAGTGTAACCCACGAACGACTGGTAAAGAAAATTGCACACCTTTAATCTCACCTTCTCGAATGCCCATCTCGTTCATAAAGGTGATGATTTCTTGGAGCTCCTCGCTCTCCAGAGGTAGCAGTGCCCCTTCGGGCAATCGGTAGTATTTACGTTTATCCTGAAGTGATTTTAAGACCATCACAATCTCAGATTCTGGAATACCACCCATGTCGAATTTAAAATCAAGCCAGTCGGTTTTCTCATTCCAACTAATACTCACTTTTGGTGGCGTAGTTCCCGTGAATAGTCTTTCTTTGACAGCGGTGGTCGCATAGACCGTCAATAGTGGTTCAAGCAACGGAATCGTGTGGTATAAAAAATCGTACTCACCGTCCTCATCCGTCATAATATACCCGCCTTCGGTTTTGGCGAAGGATTCATGCTCCATCAGCTCCAGAATTCGGGCCTCTCCTTCACCGTCGCGTATAAGAATCAAGTCCGTACCGCGAACATGGGCTTTTTCATCCAAAGGATTGATGATAATGTCACCATACTGAAACTCTAGCCCGGCGAGCAGTCGATCTCGCACACGGTCCAGATAGAGCCTCGCTATAAGCTTATGTTGCACAATTCGATCAGCAATAGAGTCGGCGATATGCACGTTTCCCAGTTTTTTCAGACCAGGAATAACCTTGTCCATAAAAGGCTCCATTTGTTCGGGGGCAATATCGATGCCATCTCGACGAGAGGATTCCAGCATTTTCTTCATCTCAGATAGGCGCATGCATTCCTGAGCAGTTAGCTTCAACAGCTTACCTTCAGACAGCACGAGTCCGTAATCTTCCAGAACTGAGATCTGCTCCAGTCCTTGAATATCCAGATGGTAGCCTTCGCCTTCGGCTTGCTCGAACGCAAAGCTAAGGGGCGGTGCTTCATTAGGCATATGAATGCCTTCGTACAACACCTCTTCTTGTTGCAGATATACCGACGGAACCTCTGAAAGTGCGGGCTGAAGCGTCTCCCAGAAAAAAGGAGGGATAGCCAGCAGGCGATCTCCCCCCAGGCTGCCACCATATGGAGAGTAGTTAGTGATGTTATCGCGATACATTTTTTCATTTAAGACAATTTCAATTAGCTTCTGAAGAACGATGTTATCTTCCTTCCGAAAGCTGTGAATGGCAGGGTCATAGACGAAATGCTTGGAGAATTCGAAGGTTTCTCCACGATGTACACGTTCCAGAAAACCTCTTATTCTATGAACGACATATAGTCGTTTCGAGCCGATTTTCATTTCTATTCCAAGCATGGTAGTGCTATAGCTGTAAGTGAATGGCTTGCAGATGAACTCGACATTTAAAGGGATTCTATTATCTACAAAAGCCCCAGTACCGCTCGGACGCGGCTTATGGTTGGTGAACATGCCTAGCAGGCTGCTCACAAGATGCTGGTCTCTGGACCTTCCTCCCATGTCTCGCGTAGAATCCGTAACATTACGTGGGGTTAAGACTCCAGTATCTTCAATAGTAGAATGACTGGAAGTTCCGGTACGGTCTGGCCGTTCTCCAGCAGTTTCAAGGGCATCAATGCTGATCAGTACGGCTGCGATATGTTTGCAGAAAGGCCCTCCATGCGTGTAAGCAGGACAAGTACATTCTGCCGTGACATCACCGTCGATATCGATGACAACCATGACTTCGTAGCCAATGCCCCCTTGAACGAGCGCTTCATAACGAGAGCGGGGAAGATCTGGGATGGATTCATTACGTTCTTCAACATCTATTATATCGACGCTTCCTGACTGGTAATAAGCCAATCCTTTTTCAAAAATAGACTTGCCGCACAGCAGCTTAATTACCCGTTCTGTCACACTAAAGCCCATAACATAATTCCTTCCTCGTAACTTGTTCTTCGAAAAGTCCGATTATTATATAGTCCTTATGATAACAGAACGGGCGTGCGCATCAAATAGGGGCTGCTACTCCACTAATCCCGTGCATAATAAAACGGATCGTCAGGTCAATCTCTTCCTCATCGTTCCAGTCCTTCTCCGGTTGTAGCAGCAGGCGATTAAGCAGATACCCACCAATGGATGAAATAGTGAAACGTAGAATAGCGGGTGTGGGTAATTCAATGACTTCACCTTTTGCCTTGAAGTGTTCAACAATTTCGATGACGCGCTCCAGCACCTTGCTTAGAATATTTTCTGCGAACTGTTCTCTGAGCAATGGTTGGAAAGGAATCTCCTGTATCAGAATCTTTAGCATTTTAAAATTTCTACGGGCGAACTCCAGACGATTGACGATAAATGACCGTAGGAATTCTTCGAAGCTGTCATAGGGAACATCGAGTACCCCGTTGAAATTCCGCAGTACAAAAGGAGCGAGCATACGACTCATGGTGGGGCCAATGATGGAGAGCAGTAAATCTTTTTTGGTTTTGTAATATCGGAAAATCGTCCCCTCTGCTACGCCTGCCTTTTGAGCAATTTCACTAGTCGCAGCAGCAGCGTAACCTTTTTCGGAGAACACCTCAATCGCCGCATGCAAAATGGAAATCTGCTTCGGTGTCAGTTTATCCTCTTCACTTATGGCCAGCAGCTCTTCAATCCACTGCTCTTCTATATTTCGTTCCGCAGAATCATGTTTTTTCATTACAATTATCCTCCAAACTTGGTTCATTCCGTTCAACCGATGAAAGTTCTTAGTGAGGCTACATTTTCCGGTGTTTGCGTAGTGCCAATACATTCAGCACCATGAATAATAGTGAAAACCCGATCAGCACATAGACATCCAGAGCGATTGAATTCCATCCTTTGCCACGGATCATGATGTTCATAAGCGCTTCTGATCCATAATAAATTGGGGTTGCGTAGCCGATGCGCTGTAGCCATAGCGGTAGGGTGTCGAGTGGGAACAGTCCGCTGAGGAAGACTTGTGGCACGATAATAAGCGGGATGAACTGAATCATCTGTAGCTCGTTGGCTGCAAAAGCAGATAGTAGCGTGCCCAGCGTCAAAGCTGTCATCGACAGGAGTAATGTGATCAGCATTACGTAACCAAAGCTTCCCGTCATCATAATGCCAAGAATCTGAATGGAAAACCACGAGATCAATAGCGCTTGGAATACGGTAAAAATTCCGAAACCACATACATACCCGAGTACAATCTCCCATCTTTTTAAAGGAGTGGAAAGTAAACGTTCAAGGGTGCCTGTGGTCCGCTCTCGCAGGAATGAAACACCGGCAATCAGGAATACGAAAAAGAAAACAAATACGCCAATCATAATCGGGCCGAAGCGGTCAATCGTCTTCATATTCTCAGAACCGTATAAGTAGCTGATCTGGGGCTGTAATTGCAGCTGTTTCTCTGTACTTGGAAGAAGCTTCTGAGAAAGCTTTTGAAGCGTCATAATTACTGCCTTGTTGGCTGTAGGATTGCTACCCTCTAACAACACTTGAGGGATGACTCCTGAATTCCCAACGTTTCCGTCCAAAGTGATTAAAGCGTCAATCTTTCCTTCTACTAGAGCACTTTTCCCTAGCTCTTCGCTGGCATACTCTTTAATTGTGGTATTTTCTTCTTTTAACGCAGCTGAGATATTTAGTGGCACACCGGATACTCCGATTTTTGGCTCATAGGCGTCCCCGTTGAAGACCAAGCTCATTAAACTTAGAACGATAAGCGGTGCAATGAACATTAAGGCCATCGTTCTTTTATCATGAATAAATTGTCGCAAAATCCGTAAGGTGATCGCTCGGATTCTCATGAACGGACACCTCCATAATATAGAAAGGCTTCTTCAATAGAAGCTGAGCCAGTGGCTTCAAGCAGTCCGGCAGGTGTGTCGGCGGCAAGCAGCTTGCCATCACGGATCATTCCAAGGCGATCACATTTCTCAGCTTCATCCATGACATGCGTAGTGAGTACAATCGTGGTACCTTTCTCGTTCAGAGCCTTTAGTTCTTTCCAGATGGATAGTCGGAGTACAGGATCGATACCTACTGTTGGTTCATCAAGAAGAAGTAGCGGAGGCTCATGGAGCAGCGCAATCGCCAGGGATAGGCGGCGTTTCATTCCGCCAGAGTATTGATCTACTCTTTTGCGCAGATGCTCCTGAAGATCTACTAGTTCCATAACAGCTTTGATGCGTTTTCCGCGCTCCGCACCTTTTAGTCCATATAGCGCAGCGAAGAACTCCAGATTTTCTTTTGCGCTGAGTTCCGTATATAGGGCATCAGATTGAGCCATGTATCCAATTTGCTGCAGCATGGATAACTTAGGCATGGTGACACCAAGCACCTTTACCTCACCTGAGGTCACCTCATCGATACCTGTAAGCAGCTTTACTAGCGTTGTTTTTCCGGAGCCAGAGGGCCCTAATATGCCGAAGGTTTCCGCACGCTCCACTTGAAGTGAAATATCTTCGAGCACCTGTTTGTCTCCAAAGGCTTTACTAACATGGCTCACTGAAATGACTGGAGCTTCCGAACCCATATTCATCTCCTCGATTCTGAATAGTCTGGGATACAAAGTGGTGTTACTGAGTGCTCTGCACAACAATAATGAGTGAGCGCTCACTCATTATTGTGCTCCGGAATCCAGTAAATGTAAAGTGTTAGATTTCCGCTACTGAAACTAACTTACAATTAGGTGTAAATCGCAAAGTAGCGGCATTTTTGCACAAGATGCGAATACCTGCTCACGAACCAACTTGATATGATGTTAATAAGGAATACAGCTGGGATGATGTTCGACAACTCAATGATGCAAATGCCATTGCTTCCGAAATTGATTAGGCGTTGTGCCGAAATGGGTTTTGAACAATTTGCAAAAATGAGAGCAATTTGTAATCCCCACTTCCTCGGCGATGTGTGCAACCGTGTATTTGCTTGAAGTCAGAAGATGAACGGCTTCCTGCATTCTTTTGACCGTTAAATAATCGGAAATACTGCTGCCTGTACATTCCTTGAACAAGTGGGATAAATGATGGGGTGAAAGATGCAGATCCTTGCTCATTTGATCAAGCCGCAAAGGTTCCTTGTAATGCAACTGCAGCCATTCCATAATACGTTCTGCCTGATGTGGTTTACGAAGCAATTGTTCCATGGAGGCCGGCTTCTGCTGTGTATCCCAAAGCGGCTTTAAAGTACGTAGGAACGTGATGAGAAACAATGAGACCTCTTCCATGAAATCATTTTTGTGCAAAGTTGGAAGCGCTTTATCCAGATCCTTCAGAAGAGCTATCAGGGATTGCAGGTCCTGCTGTTCATACCATCGAGGTGAGGCAGAATTGCCGCTGTGAATATGATTGAAAAAGCTCTGTAGGATGGGCCACTTTTCAAAATAAGCTTTAAATATGCTGGGCTCATAATGCACGATCGAACGCACGAACGGAACCGCCTCATTAATTTCAATTTGAATATGATGCAGTTGATACGGCTGGAAAATACAAATCATCCCTGGCTTTATTTCATAGCTATTTTGATCAATAATCAGCGTCCCTTTACCTTCATGAACAATAAGAATTTCAACACCCTGATGAGCATGGAATGTACCTTGATAGTCGTCTGTATTTGTACTTGTTCTTTTATATACAAAATAGAGATGGAACGGTTGTAAGTCCTGCTGCTCATGGTACGTCACATTCGTGTTCCTCCTATTAGTAGGGATGCGGATAACCTATCGTTTACAAAAGTATAAGAGAACCATTGCACAGCTAGCAACATCTAGATTAAAAAGTCTTACTCACTAATGGAGGACACCGAATTATGGCAGAACAAAAGACAGAATTACATAACGCAGGGTATAAAGCTTGGCTCGAATATCCATATATTCAATCGAGTGCAGTAAGAGAGTGCTATTCTCCTTGGTGCTATAACATTTTGACAGTCAAACAAGATCATCCAGTGATCAAAAGTGCTGTGCAAGAACTAACACGTGGCATACTAGGAATGCTCGATATAGAAGCTACCATTGCTGAATCTCAGGATAAAGATAAACAAGCTTGTATTGCAATCGGTACGTTTGATAGTAATCATCCGTTGATTACACATACCTTTAGCGAGGCTACAAGGACAGCAATTGGATCAGAAGGATATGCCATTCGAACAAACACGGAGAAAGACTGTATTGCAATAGGTGCTTCCACACCCGTGGGATTACTGTACGGTGTATTTGCATTCTTACGCTTGCTTGGAACGGGTCAATCGATTAAGGCGTTGGATATGTTGGAACAGCCGGTAAATACGCTCCGCATGATGAATCAATGGGATAACATCGATGGAAGCATCGAACGTGGTTACGCAGGGAAGTCCATATTCTACTCAGACAACGAAATCACTAAGGACTTTGCTCGATTGGAAGATTATGCGAGAATGCTCGCTTCGATAGGAATCAATGCGATTGCTATTAACAATGTCAATGTACATCGGTTTGAAACGATGTTTATTACGGAGCGCTATCTGCCTGACATCGCGAGGATTGCCGATATCTTCCGTACCTACGGGGTGAAGCTATTCCTAAGTATTAACTATGCTAGCCCGATCGAAATCGGTGGATTGAATACAGCTGATCCGTTAGATTCTGATGTACGCCAATGGTGGAAGGCAAAGGCGGTAGTAATTTATAAATTGATTCCAGATTTCGGCGGTTTCCTCGTAAAAGCTGATTCAGAGAATCGTCCAGGTCCATTCACTTATGATCGTGATCATGCAGAAGGTTCGAACATGCTGGCTGAAGCTTTATTGCCTTTAGGGGGAATCGTCATCTGGCGCTGCTTCGTTTACAATTGCAAACAGGATTGGCGTGATCGCTCCACCGATCGTGCACGAGCGGCATATGATCACTTTAAACCGCTAGATGGTCGATTCATGGATAATGTTATTTTGCAGGTGAAGAATGGACCGATGGATTTTCAAGTACGGGAAGGTGTGTCTCCGTTGTTCGGTGCCATGAAGCATACGAATATGATGATAGAATTTCAGGTTACACAGGAATACACAGGCCAACAGCGCCATGTCTGCTACCTCATTCCTCAATGGAAGGAAGTTCTTGATTTTAATACTTACGCAACGAATTCGGAGTCATCGGTGAAACGGGTCGTCGATGGATCCATGTACGGTTATAAATATAGCGGCTTCGCTGCTGTTTCAAATATTGGCAATGATCATAACTGGACGGGGCATTTGTTAGCGCAGGCCAATCTATATGGTTACGGGCGTCTCGCTTGGAATCCGGAATTAAGTGCAGCGCAAATCGCGAAGGAATGGACAATGCTCACGTTCAGTGCAGAGGATGAGCAGTTAATAGATACGATTCGTGAGATCTTGTTAACCTCCTGGAATATCTATGAATCTTATACTTCGCCGCTTGGCGTAGGCTGGATGGTCAATCCAGATCATCATTACGGTCCAAATGTGGATGGATATGAATATTCGAAATGGGGAACGTATCATTTTGCAGACTTACAAGGGATTGGCGTAGACCGGACAACAAAGACGGGTACGGGATATGTTGCTCAGTATCAAGGAGCGAATGTAGATTTTTATGAATCGGTAGCTACTTGTCCAGATGAGCTATTACTGTTCTTTCATCATGTACCGTATACGCATACTCTTAAATCTGGTAAAACGGTCATCCAGCATATTTATGATACGCATTTTGATGGCGTGGATCGCGCAGCAGGGCTGAAAGAGAAGTGGCAATCCCTTGAGGGGAAAATGGATGGCAGCAGGTTTGGACAGGTGGCAGACCGTCTGCACGAACAGGTACTACATGCCCGCGAGTGGAGAGATATCATCAATACGTATTTCTATCGAAAAAGCGGTATCTCAGACCAGCATCAACGTACAATATACTAAATATTAGCAATAGGAGGAGTGTGTCCAGCAGGGCTACTCCTTCTATTGCTCCATCCCTTTGTTTCATAATCCTATGAGAAGAAAGGAAGATACACCTTGAATCAGAAAAGATTATTTAATGAGGGCTGGGAATTCGCCAAGAGTACTTTAGAAGTGACGAATGCTGAGTCCTTGGATTTCCATCCCGTCGATCTCCCACATGATTGGTTGATTTATAACACGTTAGACTTATATGAGAATAGTATTGGCTGGTATCGAAAGTGTTTTATAAATACGAAGAACGATGAGCAGCTATTGCTGTGTTTTGATGGTATTTATATGGACTCCACGATTTATGTGAATCATCAAAGGGCTGGGGAGTGGAAATACGGTTATTCTTCCTTTGAATATGAGATTACAGATATGCTCATAGACGGGGAAAATGAAATTCTAGTGAAGGTTGTGCATCAGAGTCCGAATAGTAGATGGTATTCAGGAGCGGGTATCTACCGGAATGTATGGCTCAAGACAAGAGATTGCAATCATATCGTGACAGATGGAATTTACATTCATACGGTACAAAAAAATGACGTTTGGCGAGTGGAGATCGACACCGATGTGAGCATTACAGGAGATATGCGGCTTTCCCAAACCGTTCTACACAAGGATCGAGAGATAAAGACCAGTGTTGAGAAGATCTCCGCAGTAGGATTAACACAAGTTACCTCACGTGTAAGTCAGGTGCTAACTGTAGAGAATCCTTTATTATGGAGCCCCGGTGAGCCGCATTTATATCAGCTAAAAACGGAATTGCAGCATAAGGCACCTGATCAGGGCTCTGATGAAGTGTGGACAACAATAGAAGAAGTAATACAGTGTATAGGCTTTCGAACGATTGTACTGGATCCGCAAGAGGGAATGCTTCTGAATGGGGTAAAGATCAAGCTTAACGGAGTTTGTGAGCATCATGATCTTGGAGCATTGGGTTCGGCGTTTCATACAGCAGCATTGCAAAGAAGACTTGAAATCTTAAAGGACATGGGCGTAAATGCAATACGCACCGCTCATAATATGCCTGCTGCAGAGCTTATGAATCTGGCGGACGAAATGGGGCTGCTTGTGGTTTCAGAAGCCTTTGATATGTGGGAGCGATCGAAGACCACATATGATTACGCAAGATTTTTCAAGGACTGGGCGTTAAAAGATGTGAGAAGCTGGGTCATGCGAGATCGTAATCATCCAAGCTTGTTCATGTGGAGTATGGGCAATGAAATTTATGATACGCATGCTGACAAGCGAGGGCAAGAATTGACGAGCATGTTGATGGAATCCGTGCTTCAATATGATCCGAAAGGCAACGGGAAAGTGAGCATTGGATCGAACTATATGCCATGGGAGAATGCTCAAAAATGTGCGGACATCGTAAAGGTGGCAGGTTACAATTATGCGGAAAAATATTACCATCAGCATCACGCGGAACATCCTGACTGGATTATCTATGGTAGTGAAACCGCCTCTATTGTGCAGAGCAGGGGAATATATCATTTCCCATTCGAGCAATCCATCCTGGCTGATGACGATGAGCAGTGCTCTGCACTAGGTAATAGCTCTACAAGCTGGGGAGCGAAGTCAGCAGAAGCGTGTATTATCGCGGAGCGAGATGCAGCGTTCTCATTAGGGCAATTTATATGGACGGGTTTTGACTATATTGGTGAACCTACACCGTATCACACGAAGAATTCGTATTTTGGGCAGATTGATACAGCGACCTTTAAAAAGGATTCATATTACATCTATCAATCGGCTTGGACAAATTACAAGGAGAATCCCATGGTGCATATTTTTCCCT
The DNA here is from genome assembly GCF_050277435.1 of Paenibacillus sp. NPDC101420. NCBI lineage: Bacteria > Bacillati > Bacillota > Bacilli > Caryophanales > Paenibacillaceae > Paenibacillus > Paenibacillus sp. NPDC101420. Next base: position 95,486 of record NZ_JBNNSE010000005.1, on the reverse strand, counting down.
GTTGGGATTTCAATCCCGGTCAAAAGATCGATGTTCGAGTCTGCTCGAATGCTCCCAAGATAGAATTGCAGTTCAATGGTGAGACTGTTGGGACCTATGAAATCGATCATGTGCATGGAACGCAGCTAGCGGGCTGGTGGAAGATTCCTTATGAACCAGGCGAGCTCAAGGCAATCGCTTATGATGAGGCTGGCCAAATCATTGCAGTAGACATTAGGAAATCGTTCGGGGATGCGAGTCGAATCTGCTTAAAGGCTGATAAGGGTACACTCCTTGCGAACGGCACAGATTTAATCTTCGTCGAAATTACGATGAAGGATGAGCGCGGGAATGCCGTTGAGAATGCAAACAATCGCGTTCAGGTTCAGGTGGGCGGAGCAGGCCGTTTGATCGGTTTAGATAATGGAGACAGCACGGACTATGATCCATACAAAGGAACGAGTAGACGCTTGTTCAGCGGCAAGCTTATGGCGATTGTTGCTGCGAGTTTAGAAGCGGGTACGATAACAGTTGAGGTTACCTCGAAAGGTGTAGTAGGTAGTAAGCTACAGCTTCAATCGCTCCCTGTGGCAGATCGTGGAATAGGCATTTCAGCTAACACTAGAAATCTAGCGTTGCCCTGTGTGATGGGAAATGTAGAAGAAATTCCTTTACGAAAGATAGAAATTATAAGTCATTCTGGACAACAGTTTAATGAAAATAGAAGAGAAATGAATGTACACGCCATCCTTTACCCTAAAGACACTTCCTATACTGAAGTGGAGTGGAGTATTGTAAATGATGCAGGGATTGAGTCTAATCTAGCGCGTATCGAACAATCGGGACAAGAAGCCAAGATCACGGCGTTAGGAGATGGGAGTTTCCGCGTTCGCTGTATGAGTAAGAACGGTACGGAAAAGACAAAGCTGATTTCACAGTTGGAATTTACAGCGAGCGGTCTGGGGACGGCTTACAAGGATCCGTATGGATTTATATCTGGCGGTCTATATGACGAGGTTAAAGGCGAAGTCGGGAACGGAAATGAACGAGGCGTAGCAACGAGTCGAGATGGTGAGACGCAGGTTGCTTATCGCGAGATTGACTTTGGAACTTACGGCTCGGATTTGATAACGATTCCCCTATTCGCATTGTCTAGCGAAGCCTACGAGCTCCAGATTTGGGAAGGCATGCCGGACGAAGAGAACAGTGAGCTTTTGGCAGACGTTATTTATCAGAAGGAATCGCAATGGAATGTTTATCAGGAGGCAACCTATCTATTATCCAAGAGACTCACGGGTATCAGCTCTATTTGTTTCGTATTACAGAAGAAGGTGCACATTAAAGGCTTCTCATTTGTGAAAAAGAACCGAGCGTTCGAACAGAATAGGGCTGTGGATTGTGATCGCATTTATGGTGATACGTTCACCATCGCGGAACAGGGTGTTGAAGGAATCGGGAATAACGTATCTCTCGTGTTCGAGCAGATGGATTTTACGATGGAAGGTACTTCAAAGCTTGTCATTTGTGGGAGATCTCCGATCGATAAGAATACCATTCATCTTCGCTTCGAAGAGGGTGAAGCATCTAACAATCAACTGATCGAATTTACACAGTCAGATGGATATGTAGAGCGAGTATTTGAGTTGGAGAAAGTGACAGGGGAGCAGAAGGTAACGTTTATCTTCTTGCCTGGAAGTCAGTTCGATTTCGGTTGGTTTCGGTTTGAATGATCGAATGTCCTTTCAACTACTACGATAAATGAGGTGCGTGTACATGTTAACAGGTAAGATGAATGCTGCAATAATGGATGAGCAATTATCGATTTCTGTGAAGCAAATAGATATTCCTGTTCCTAAGGATAATGAAGCGCTAATTAAGGTGTATTGTATCGGAATTTGCGGGTCAGATGTTCATTACTATGAGCATGGAAGAATCGGTCGTTATGTAGTAAAGGAACCGATCATATTAGGCCATGAGCTGGCTGGTGAAGTCGTTGAGGTTGGTAAGCAGGTATCAAATATAGCTGTAGGTGACCGAGTAGCGGTTGAGCCAGGCGTGACCTGTGGACAATGCGACTATTGTAAATCAGGACGTTATAATTTGTGCCCAGATGTGGTCTTTCTTGCAACACCCCCAGTAAATGGGGCTTGGGCAGAATACATTGTCATGCCAAGCGATTATCTATTTAAACTTCCGGATTCTATGAGTTATGAGGAAGGTGCAATGCTGGAGCCATTGTCGGTTGGTTTTCACGCAATGATGCGTGGTAAGGTTCAACCGTTTGATCGAGTGCTAATAACGGGTCTTGGTCCGATCGGACTGCTTGCAGGACAAGCAGCAAAGCTATTTGGCGTTTCTGAAATTTATGGTACGGATGTCGTACCTTTTCGGCGTCAACTTGCAATGGAGATGGGCTTCACTGCAGCATTAGATCCAGTAAAAGAGAATGTTGGACAGCGACTCAATGAGTTAACGAACGGATTTGGAGTTACACTCGTCGTAGAATCATCGGGTAACGCAAGGGCGATGGCGGATACAATTAAGTGGGTTCGCCGTGGCGGGAGAATTGTATTTGTCGGTTTACCAGCCGATAGTGCTATTCCGATGGACATGGGACAATTTATCGATGGTGAGATCGATGCTTATGGTGTTTTTCGTTACGCGAATACCTATCCGGCTGCGATCCAAGCGTTGCAGCATTCTTCATTAGATATTGAGAAAATAGTTACGCATCGCTTTGCGCTTACAGATACTCAAGAGGCTCTTGAAGTAGCACGTAAAGAGAAGGATACAAGTATTAAGGTAATGATCTATCCGAATATGCCTTAATGCGTGTTATATAAAAAGAGACCGTCCCAAAAGCCATGAAAATGGCTGCTTGAGGCGGTCTTTTTGTGTTTACGTAGGAGCAACTATTGCTTTTTATATGGACGCTCCGCGAACGGACCGTTGTTCCAATCGCTGTGGTCTCCAGATTTAATTTATTTTCCCTACGCGGTAAAAATCCGGAGACCAAGGCGAACGCTATCGCTTTTCCACAATCAGTCCGTCCTCTCCGCTGTTTTAGAGGGGGAAGTTTCAACAAAAACAACGAGTCCGAAGACACATAGATATGCCAAGTTGGACAAATCTTTCTACAGTAGGACAGCCTCTTCGCGTATTACGCTTTAATATAATCTGCAAAATTCTCCAGTAAGTATAAGGAGTTCATATCTTCACGCAAATGATGCTGGACTAGCTCATCCACTTTGTCTGGTTCATGGTTTGTCATACAATCCAGGATCATGTGATGCTCGCTCAAAATTTTCTTCAGCTTTTCTTGCTTTAGCGTATGCAGGCGTCGATATCTTTCATAATGCACATGGGAGAACTTAATTTGCTCCCACAAAAATTCATGTCCTGCTAAGGTGAATAACGTCTTATGATAGGCGTCATCCAAAGCAAAAAAGTGCTCAATGGCATGTTCTTGATGTATAGCATTTCTTTGTTCTTCTAGGTTCTTCTTAAGTTCTATAATTCCTTTAAGAGTAAGGCTGCCGCATAGACCTTTGATAATGTCTTTTTCCAAAACGCTTCTTAAATAGATCATTTGCTCGACAGATTCCAAATCAATGTATGAAACCAGATTCCCTTTCTTCGGATACACATCAATATAGGACTCGAGGGATAGCTGCTTTAGTACATCGCGCAAAGGTGTTCTGGATATCTGAAACCGTTCGGATAACACGGTCTCACTTAGAATGGTTCCAGGCTTTAGCGTTAAATTAAGAATTTCGTGCTTTAATAGGTTCAAAATATCATTTTTGGTGGACATGAGGTTGCGTCTCCATTGCCGTTGAATTTGTAATGCGGATATCTGAAACGGGATCCTGAAATAAGATAGTGATTTCATTATATAATTTTTTAATCTTGTATACAAGATCGGTGAATATTGATTTTATGTCATTGACAAAAGGTGTTATTTAAATCTAATATTTGAGTATATTATCTTGTATACAAGATCTCGACATATGAAGTTATAGGAGGTTTTATCTAGATGAACATGACATGGAGATGGTATGGAGAAGGCAATGACAACATTACGCTTGATCATATCCGGCAAATTCCGGGGGTAATGGGTATTGTCTGGTCACTACATCATAAGGTAGCGGGTGAAGTGTGGGAAATGGATGACATTCAAAAGGTTGCGGATCAAATTACGAGCAAAGGGTTTAGCACTGCCGTAGTAGAGAGTGTGAACGTTCATGATGATATCAAGATTGGACTCCCGACGCGTGATAAATATATCGATATTTACATAGACACCATACGGAAGCTAGCCAAGGTCGGTACTAAAGTGATCTGTTACAATTTCATGCCTATCTTTGACTGGACTCGGACGGAGCTGTACAAGGAATTGCCAGATGGCTCGAATGCTCTTTTTTATGAAAATGCGGCCATTAATGAGAACCCGCGCGACATGGTGAATCGTATTCTCGAGGGGGCAGGTGAATTTACGATGCCTGGCTGGGAGCCGGAGCGTCTTGCGAAGCTCGATGAGCTATTCGCCGCTTATGCAGATGTAACGGAAGAGAAGCTGTTCGAGAACTTGGTCTATTTTCTGAAGCGCATTATTCCTGTCTGTGAAGAAGTCGATATCAAAATGGCTATTCATCCCGATGATCCTGCTTGGCCGATCTTTGGCTTGCCCCGCATTGTCCGCAGCCGTGATACGATCCGTCGTTTACTTGACGCAGTAGATAGTCCGTATAATGGATTAACCTTCTGCACTGGGTCGCTCGGTACGAATCCGAAGAACGATCTGCCGGCTATGATTCGGGAATTCTGTAATCGTATTCATTTTGCTCATATTCGAAATGTTAAGGTTTTTGAGAACGGAGATTTTATTGAGGTCTCTCATCGTGGACGGGATGGCAGTGTGGATGTGGCAGAGGTTGTTAAAGCGTATCATGAGAATGGATATACGGGGTATGTGCGTCCAGATCATGGTCGACATTTGTGGGGGGAAGAGAAGACTTGCCGCCCGGGGTACGGGCTGTACGATAGAGCAATGGGGATCATGTATTTACTTGGTGTGTGGGATAGTCTCGACAATACGATGGGGGTGAAGTGAATGCTGCTTCTGACAAGAGAGAGTATTCAATCATATGCAGAGGCGTGGAAGGACGCTGACGTGGAGCTTCCTCAGTTTGATTATGAGCAGGTGGCGGAGAATACGCGCGTTAGGCCGGAATGGGTTCATTTTGGAGCGGGAAATATTTTTCGGGGATTTGTTGCGAATGTTCACCAGAAGCTGTTGGAGCTTGGAAAAGCAGATACAGGTATTATTGCCGCTACCTCCTCTGACTACGAGCTGATTGACAAAATTTATAAACCGCATGATCATTTAACACTTCTCGTACTAATGAATGCGAGTGGCGAGTTTACGAAAAAGGTCATTAGCAGCATTACCGAAGCTATTATGGCAAACAAGAATCGAGCGCAGGATTACTGCCGTTTGGTTGAAATTTTTGAAAACCCGAGCCTGCAGATGGCCAGCTTCACCGTTACAGAGAAAGGTTATACCTTGACCGGTCCTGATGGAATGTACCTTGATATCGTGAAGAAGGATATGGAGCAAGGGCCAGAGCAGCCATCCCACAGCATGAGTGTGATCGCTTCTCTAGCGTACCGTCGATATCTAAAAGGCCAGTATCCGATGACTTTTGTCAGTATGGATAACTGTTCGCACAATGGGGATATGTTGAAAAATAGCGTGATTACAATCGCCAAGGCATGGGCTGTGAAAGGGATTGTGGAGGAAGGTTTTGTTGCGTACCTCGAAGACGAGAGTCGCATAACATTCCCCTTGTCGATGATCGATAAAATCACACCACGTCCATCCGAGGTAGTACGTAATGCTTTACAGGAGCAAGGGATTGGCGGCATGGATATACTTATTACCTCGAGGAACGCTCATACCGCGCCTTTTGTTAACGCAGAAGTTAGTGAATATCTGGTCATTGAGGATAAGTTTACGAATGGGCGACCTTTATTAGAAGAAGCCGGCATTATATTCACAGATCGTGAGACCGTGAACAGGGTAGAAACGATGAAAGTTACCACCTGTCTAAACCCCTTACATACTGCGTTAGCGGTCACTGGCTGTCTACTAGGCTACACACAAATTTCGGATGAGATGCAGGATCAGACTCTTCGTACATTAGTCGAGCGGATTGGGTATAAGGAAGGATTGCCTGTAGTTGTAGATCCTATCATTCTACGTCCACAGCAGTTTTTGGATGAAGTGCTGCAAGAGCGCTTGGCGAATCCATTTATTCCGGACACCCCGCAGCGAATTGCGACAGATACGTCGCAGAAGATAGGCATACGTTATGGGGAAACGATTAAATCCTATGTACAACGCGAAGATCTTCATCCAGCTGAATTGACGGCGATTCCACTAGCAATTGCTGCTTGGTGCCGCTATTTGATCGGAGTGGATGATGAAGGAAATTCATTTGAGCTAAGTCCCGATCCGTTAATGGAGTCGCTTCAAGCGCATCTGCAGGGAGTGACTTTGGGAGATTCGACCTCTAATGTGCATAGGATTCTAGATAATGAGAAGATCTTTGGTGTACCGTTATATGAAATCGGTCTGGGTAGCAAGATTGAAAGCTACTTCTATGAGATGCTGAAAGGCCCGGGAGCTGTACGGAGAACGTTGGAAAAGCATTTAAATGAAGAGTTAGTGTAGATCACATTTACAAAAAGCCTCATGGAGTAAAAGCTACTGCACCCCGCAGAGCTATCCCCCATGAGGCTTTTTCGTGTCTAGTCCATTTGGTTTATCTGAATTTAGCAGTCTAGTACGCTAATATACCTACTTTTTCAAAAAAATAATTATAGTTAATATTTCCATAACATTCCTCTGCAACAGAGTTGACAATTGTAGACGAAAATGACATTAGCAGTTACCTATACGAAAAGGGTGAATCTAATTGAAAAACAGTAAATGGATTAGCGCAACGTTGGCTTCAGCACTTCTTGCAACAGTAGGCGTTGGGAGTGTATCTGCAGCTAGCATCGGCAGTAATGTAAAATCTGTGGCTACCAATCAAACCGCTGCAAAAACAGCAGTTAAAGAAGGTACAGCTACTTGGAATGTAAATGGTACGCCGATTGTGTTTAACACCATTAATAGCAGTGGTTACAAGCTGTACTCGCTGAATCAGGTAGCTGGTGAAATTGGAGCTAAGTTAGTACTTGGAGCTGGCGGGTTTGAACTTAATGACAGCAAAGGATTACATAATGTGAAGCTCAAAACAGGCTCAAAGAGCTATCAAGTAGATGGTAATTCCGAGACATTCACAGTTGCTCCAGTATTTTATAACGGTAAAACCTATGTAGAGCTTTCTAAGTTAGTTTATGCATTAGGTGGAGAACTGGATGCTGACGCTAGCACGATTCTAAGCTTTGCTCGTCCTGAAGGATTGTTTGATACTTTGCACTGGACAGCAGCTGGAAGTCTGATTGCGAACAAAAGTGATGCTGAATCTGCTCAACTTATCAAGTTCAGCACAGAGCCAGGTAACTACGAAGTATTTTCATCAAATGACAGTGCAGTGGATTTTGCAGTATCGCCGGATGGGCAGTGGGGAGCTTTCAATGATGAGACTGGTTTGTTGAACCTGATTAACCTGTCTAGCGGAGCTACTAAGACACTTGGTACTGACAATAGTGTAAAAACGGATCTGGTGTGGTCGAACGATGGTAAAAGTATTTACTTCGTCCAAGGTGACAAGCAAGAGAAAATCGCAAAAATCGCTGTAGACACTGGTGAAGTTAAATCCGTATTGGCAGACAAAGTAGAAAACAAATCCGAACTGCGCATTTCCGCTGATGAAAAGAGCGCCGTTTATATCGTTAACTTGACGGGTGTTGCTAAAAACGATGCGGACAGCACAGAAGATTCTCTTACTGTAGACTTCAGCTCTGCTGGAGAGCAGCTTTATAAGCTTGACCTGGCTACGAAAGATGCTAAACCAGCTGCACTGACAACTACACCGGATAACAAGCTGTACCCTGAAATTTCTGCTGATGGTAGCGTCATTTACCTGAGTGCAGATGCTGAAGGTAACGCAGCTAACACATTGAAGGTTGTAAAAGCAGATGGAACAAGCAGCAACATTACACTTGATGTTGAAGTAACTTGGTCTACTGGCGTTAAAAACGGCTTAGTTGTAGCAGGTTCAGCGGCAGATGGAAGCACAGTAGTCTATTCCGTTGATAACAATGGAGCTAAGACTGAGCTGTTCCGTTCCACTGAAGATGTATCTGAAGTAGCTGTTTCGAATGATGGAAGCAAGCTTGCTATCGTAAGTGATGGCGGTGTATGGGTAGTTCAAGGCGGCAAAGCATTGCAACTGTCGAAATAATAAATATCCCTAATCATATTTTAACGGCGTAGAGCCGAGAGGAGAAATAATACAAATGAAGATTTTCAAAAAGCTAACAGTAACGGCTCTAACGGCTGTAATTGCGGTAACCGCATCTTTCGCAGGGGTTGCAGCAGCAGCCGATTCACTTAAAGGTAAAATCACAGTTAACGGTTCAACCGCACTTCTTCCATTGACGCTTCAAGCGGCAAAAGAATTCCAAAAGCTGCACCCTAAAGTGAAAATCGCAGCCTCAGGTAAAGGTTCAGTAACTGGACCTCAAGCTGTTAAAAAAGGCATCGCTGATATCGGCGCTTGCGACTGGGATGCTAGCATCGACGTACCAGGCTTCAAAGCTTTTGACGGTCAAGTAGCAAACAAAGTAGCAGTTATTCCTTTTGCTACAATCGTTAACAAAAATGTTGGTGTAGATAACCTTACAACTGAACAGCTTAAAGGTATTTTCGCAGGTAAAATCACGAACTGGAAAGAAGTAGGCGGTGCAGATGCTGACATCGTGGTTATCACTCGCTCTTTCGGTTCCGGTACACGCGTTAACTATCAAGCTAAAGCTTTGGATGGCGGAGATATCGTTAAAAAAGCTAAGAACTACAAAGAAACAGGTTCATCCGGTGACATGAAGACTGCCGTAGGAACAACTCCTAACTCTATCGGTTATATCGACCTTGTATATGTAAGTGGTGACGTAAAAGCTGTTAAACACAACGGTATAGCTGCTACTACAGATAACGTAATCAATGGATCTTATAAGATCTGGGCTTATGGTTACTACATGACTAAAGGCCAACCTACTGGCGCTACAAAAGAATTCATCGAATACGTACAAAGCAAGAAGTTCCAACAAGGTTCCCTGAAAAAGCTTAAATTTATTCCGATCGCAGCAATGAAGGGCTAATAACATCTAAAGATCATATTGAACGGTAACAGCGGCCAGCTCCGATCTTGATACGGGGGTGGCCGCTTACAGGAGGGAAAGTATGGGGGCACCAGTCCAAGGCTTGGCAACTAGGGGAAAAGAGAGCGTAACGCAGGTTAGCGCTAATCCCAAACGTCATGGTAGACATTTGTTTAGCAACAAATTGTTTAAGTTTTATTTTTTATTCAGCATTCTTGCGCTTTGCTTCGTGCTTGGACTTGTAATTCTATTTATCGGCAAAACGGCTATGCTTCTGTTCGGCCATCTCTCGCCTGCGGACTTTTTCTTTTCCTTTAACTGGACGCCGGAAGAGGATTCTTTTGGAGCGGCTGCCTTCATTGTAAATACACTTTCACTAACTGCATTAACGCTGCTGATCGCAGTTCCTATTTCGGTAGGGATGGCAGTACTTTGTGCAGAGATTGCTCCAAAATGGATGAAGACTTTTATCCGTCCAGTGCTAGATTTATTGGTAGGTATTCCTTCAATTGTTTACGGATATATAGGCTTAACGGTATTACTTCCATTCTTGCGCAGAATTAGTGGGGAGAGCTTAGGCGATGGCTTGTTAGCTGCTGCGCTTGTGCTCGCATTAATGGTGCTGCCAACGATTTGCCGAATCAGTGATGATGCCATTGTCTCTGTGCCGCGCAAATATCGGGATGCTGCATATGCTCTTGGATCTACCCGTTTACAGGTTATCATGCGTGTAGTACTGCCTGCGGCTAGCCGGGGAATTATCTCTGCGGTTATTCTAGGTATGACTCGTGCTGTGGGTGAGACGATGGCTGTAGTTATGGTTATCGGGAATACACCGCAATTGGCGAAGACGTTATTCACGCCAGCATCGGTGCTGACTAGTAACATCGTTATGCAAATCTCCAATGTAGAGTTTGACTCTACATGGAACTATGCGCTACATATGATGGCATTTCTCCTGCTAGTAATATCATTTGTATTAATTCTGATCATCCGCGTGCTGGGTAGAAAAAGGAGGGATGCAGCGTGAACGGATTCGCAAGTACAAAGCATACAGCGCGTGCTCAAAGAAACAATAAAATTGCAACCATAGGGTTTTATACGCTTGGGGCTTTAGTCATGCTGCTGATCTTCTGGCTGCTCTTCACGATTCTTAGTAAAGGTTTACCGGCACTTCGGCCCGATTTCTTGATTAAACAGCCTGAAGAGATTGACGCAGGTGGTGGGATTGGCCCGGTGCTGTTTAACTCCTTTTACATTTTGTTCATCTCGCTGTTTATTTCCGTTCCAATTGGTTTGGGTGCGGGAATCTATATGGCTGAATATGCACCAGACAATAAATTTACAGGCGCACTACGTATTTGCGTAGAATCTCTGTCATCAGTACCATCGATTGTGTTCGGTATGCTCGGACTCGCGATTTTTGCGGAATATTTCGATATCGGTCTGACGATTCTTGGCGGAGGCGTCAGCTTGGCGCTGCTGAATCTACCTATGCTTGCGCGAGTGACAGAGGAAGCGGTACGTGCTGTCCCCGGGGAGATCCGCGAGGCTGGTTATGCGCTTGGGATGACTAAATTCCACGTGATCCGCACGGTAGTCCTGCCTGTTGCAATGTCTGCCATTGTTACTGGGATTTGTCTCGTTGCTGGACGCGCCTTCGGGGAGTCTGCGGTTATTATCCTTACCGCTGGTCTCAGTACCTCGGGCGAAATGTGGGATTTCAATCTGTTCTCGCCGGGTGAAACACTGGCCGTACACCTTTGGTATGTACAATCCGAGGCGATTGTAGAAGATGCGCGTCAAATTGCTGATAAGTCGGCAGCCGTACTTGTATTTGTAGTTTTGTTTATCAATTTTGTATTTCGATTTCCGCTGTGGCTTAGCAATCGCCGCAAAGGACACTAATTCGTTCAATAGGTACGTAAAAACGGTCACCCGGCAATGGATATCGGTGGGTGGCCGTTTTTTTGTTTTCTTATGATGAATTATTTAATGTAGCATTCCCTCCGGATACGGCCAAAGGAATAACCTCGCGAAACACTCGTGGCAGGGCTGAGACAATATCGCACATTTCACTTTCAGTCTAAATTGATAATATTCGCACAAACACATCCTGCACTATTTCTTCCGCGTGCTCCTGCTTCCCAGCATACGAATAGTAAAAACACTTTTTCGTAATGTGCCTCGATTTCCTCAAAGGATAAAGGATAATGTGGTGAGTAAAGAGTAAAGAGTAAAGAGTAGTGAGTAGTGAGTAGTGAGTAGTGAGTAGTGAGTAGTGAGTAGTGAGTAATGAGTAATGAGTAATGGTGTTAGGGGTGGCTTTAGTTGCACTTTATGCAGCTATTTATCATGGTGTAGGGTTTATTTAGGATTAATTGTACTTTGTGCAACTAAAAATGGAGAAAATGACAATCTAGGAGTAAATCAGAGAATATAAGTGTACGGAATGCAGTTAAACCGAGTTGTTGAGGTCAAAGGGAACCTTTTAGTTGCACAAAATACAATTAAAGTGTTCGAGTTAGGTGGAACCTAAGATTGAACGTTGCCTAATAATCTGACTGCTACGTGGGTGTAAAACGTAGTAGGGGACTTGACGAAGCTTGAACTCCACAGAAGCTTGAGCTCTATAGAAGCCTGAACTCCATTAAAGAGTGAGCTACATCAAAGCCTGAGCCTCATGGAACCCTAAGCCCTAGGCTCTGCTCCTAGCTTTGGTCCTAGCTCTGTCCCTAGGGCTAGGCCCTCCCACTGGTTCGCATCCCCTGAACGCAAAAACAGCCTCCCCGAAGGAAGGCTGTTACTCTGACGTCCCGGAAGGGATTCGAACCCCTGACCGTGCGCTTAGAAGGCGCATGCTCTATCCAGCTGAGCTACCGGGACATGATTGCTGGCTGAAAAGCAAGCAGTAGTTATCATATCATGTACGCCGATGTTTTTCAAGCTGTTTTTTAAAAAGAGTACGGGGTATGCTATAATCTACAATTATTAAGTTTCGGAAGAAGCTTAAGGTCTTAATAACATTTATGACGTTTTAGAATTCAATTCACATAATTAGCTATAAGGAGGTGCCCTCATTAAAGATTCAGATTCCCCCGCCACAAAAGAGAATATCGTCCTGTTTCCCAAGACACTGGACTATTATCAAATCCAGCTTACGGTGATGCTGGAGAGTGAACGATACGGGGAAGCGATGGAGCTGCTGCGTTTTTTGTTGCAGTGTCAAGGACAGGAAGAACGAAATTACGAGGAATGGCGGTCTCTGCTGGAATGGCTCGAAACAGCTTTCCCTTACGCCTCTCAGAATGGAGATGCGGAAGGAGCCGTTCACCCCGAAGACGAAGATTTAAGGGAAGAAGATATGGCCCGTTTCTTGGCCAAATCAAAAATGACTGAGGATGCGGGGTATCCTCAAAAGCTGCTGCAGCGGATAATGAATGAGCCGCTGTCAGAGGCGACAATCCTAGCACTAGAGCAGCTTTCATATCTGGAAGGCGGCGGAGTCGATGAGGCGCTGACGGCATGGCTGCAGGGGGATAATGTTCACCCGCTGCTGCAATTTCGGACCCTTCAGACCCTTCGGCGGCGTGGGATGCAGGGAACAGTGAATCTGATTCGTGGTCACGAAACAGCAATTGTAGAGATTGAAAGTGTACCGCTGCAGACAGAGGATTTTCCGCCGCAGGTGAGTCAGGTGCTCGAGCGGGTAGCCGAGCAGGCAGAGGTACATGAGCCTACGCTGTATTATTTTGCACAGGAGCTCTGGGGCCAGTTCGTCATGTCGATTTATGGATCGGAAGAGTATCGGAAAATACTGGATGGGGAAGACGCGCTACTAGATATTTGGGCGGGGGCGTTACACCAGTTTGTATCTGAGAGCTTAAACGGTACACGGCAAGAGGAGGAGACTCGTGGAATGTACGGCATTACAGACGGCATGCGCTTTCAATTTGAGGGGGCATATCGTGCGCTCAAGGGTTTTGTAAAGACTTCTCTACTTGATAAATAAAGTAATGTTGTATATAATATAATGGTTATTCTGTGCGTGGATTGTATCATTTTTTGAAGTAAACTTGTGAACCTATATTTTGGAGGGAAAAGTATAATATGAAAGCAACATGGGAAAAAATAGAGAAGAACCTTGGAGTTCTTGAAGTAGAAGTTGACGCAGAACGCGTTGCAGCAGCACTTGATAAAGCTTTTAACAAAGTCGTTAAGAAAGCTAACGTACCAGGCTTCCGTAAAGGTAAAGTGCCACGCCCGATCTTTGAATCCCGTTTTGGTGTAGAAAGCTTGTACCAAGATGCAATCGACATTCTTCTTCCTGAAGCTTACGGTGAAGCAGTTGAACAAACTGACATCTTCCCTGTAGACCGTCCTGAAGTTGATATTGAGCAATTTGCTAAAGGTCAATCCTTTATCTTCAAAGCGAAGATCACGGTTAAACCTGAAGTGAAGCTCGGCGATTACAAAGGTCTGGAAGTTCCAGTACAAAAAGCTGAAGTGACTGAAGAAGAGCTGAGCGCTGAGCTTGCTCGTCTGCAAGAGCGTCATGCTGAACTCGTAGTAGTTGAAGAAGAAGCAGCAGCTAACGGCGACATCGCTGTGATCGATTTTGACGGATATGTTGATGACGTACCGTTCGAAGGCGGAAAAGCTGAGCGTCATTCTCTTGAACTTGGTAGCAACTCCTTCATTCCTGGATTTGAAGAGCAAGTAGTGGGAATGTCCACTGGAGATTTCAAAGATGTTGAAGTTACTTTCCCTGAAGAATACCATGCAGAGAACCTTGCGGGTAAGAAAGCAGTATTCAAAGTGAAACTGCACGAAATCAAACGCAAACAACTTCCTGCACTTGATGATGAGTTCGCTAAAGATGTAAGTGAATTCGAAACTTTGGAAGAGTACAAAGCAGATCTGAAAACTCAGCTCGAATCCCGTAAACAGGATGAACTGAAAGGCCTTCGCGAGAACGCAGTTGTTGATAAAGCAGCAGCAAACGCTGAAGTTGAAATCCCAGAAGCAATGATCAACAGCGAAGTTGAGAACATGGTTCGTGACTTCGACACTCGTCTTCGTCAACAAGGTATGAACATGGATATGTTCCTTAGCTTCTCGGGTCAAACTCGTGAAGACTTGCAGAACCAAATGAAAGGCGATGCTGAAAAACGCGTTCGCAACAACCTGGTACTGGAAGTTATCGCTAAACAAGAGAACATTGAAGTTTCCGAAGAAGAAGTTAACGAAGAGTTGGCTACTATGGCTGAAGCTTACAAACGTACTCCAGAAGAAATTCGCAGCATCTTGGCTGCTAACGGTTCACTGGGCAGTTTGAGCGAAGAACTTTCTTTGCGCAAAACCATTGATTTCCTTGTTAGCAATAGTGTAGAAGTTGAAGCAGTAGAAGAAGCAGCTGCTGAAGATACTAAAGCTGAGTAAGATTTTTAAAACTACCTAGAACGGCCGAGCAATCGGCCTCCATACAGATATGATAAGGCACGTAAGTTTCGTTACGTGCCTTATTTTTATCCTCGGGCACAGATATATGTGATTACATAGGTATCCGTATGAGCGTATGGTATTAAGGAAATTGGCATGATGACGTCACTATCACAAGCAGTGGACAGGTCCGCTGTAGTGAAAAAATGACATCGGGCCGTGAACGTGTTAAAATATTTTTGAAACGATAAGACTAATCTGTATAGAGAAAAGAGGTTGGTGGCATGAGTCTGGTACCAATGGTTGTGGAATCAACAAGTCGTGGGGAACGTTCATACGATATCTATTCCAGATTGCTCAAGGATCGCATTATTTTCTTAAGCAGTGCGATTGACGATGATGTCGCCAATCTGGTTATTGCTCAACTGCTGTTCCTTGCAGCAGATGATCCCGAGAAGGACATTCACTTGTACCTCAACTCACCCGGTGGTTCAGTAACAGCCGGCATGGGTATATACGATACGATGCAATATATCAAACCGGATGTTTCAACCATTTGTGTAGGGATGGCGGCAAGCATGGGATCGCTCCTTTTAACAGCTGGGGCTCCGGGCAAAAGATACGCGCTGACTAACAGCGAAGTTATGATTCATCAACCGCTCGGTGGTGTTCAAGGTCAAGCGTCCGACATTTGGATTCATACCGACTGGATCCTCAAGACGAAACAGAAGTTGAATCAAATTTATGTAGATCGCACAGGTCAGCCCCTTGAAAAAATCGAACGGGACACAGACCGCGATAACTTCATGAGCGCGGAAGAAGCCAAGGAATATGGGCTTATTGACCAGGTTCTTTCTTCACCGATGAAATCTTAAAGGGGTGGTTAGATGTTTAAATTTAATGATGAAAAAGGGCAATTGAAATGTTCTTTTTGCGGCAAATCACAAGAGCAGGTTCGTAAGCTTGTAGCAGGACCGGGCGTTTATATATGTGACGAATGTATCGAGCTTTGCACGGAAATCGTGGAAGAAGAGCTCGGTCATGAGGAAGAGCTTGATCTGAAGGATATTCCGAAACCAAAGGAAATCCGCGATATTTTGGATCAATATGTAATCGGTCAAGAGCAAGCGAAGAAATCGCTGTCTGTTGCGGTTTACAATCACTATAAGCGTGTGAACAGCCAAAGCAAAATCGAAGATGTTGAACTGACGAAGAGTAATATTCTTTTGCTTGGTCCAACAGGTTCGGGTAAAACTTTGCTCGCACAGACGATGGCGAAGATTATCAACGTTCCATTTGCGATTGCTGATGCTACTTCCCTAACGGAAGCTGGTTATGTCGGCGAGGATGTTGAGAACATTCTGCTTAAGCTGATTCAAGCGGCAGATTATGATGTGGAGAAAGCCGAACGCGGCATTATCTATATTGATGAGATTGATAAAGTGGCACGTAAATCCGAGAACCCGTCCATTACTCGTGACGTATCCGGTGAAGGTGTACAGCAGGCACTTCTGAAGATTCTCGAAGGAACGGTTGCTTCCGTACCTCCACAAGGTGGTCGTAAGCATCCTCATCAAGAGTTTATTCAAATTGATACGACGAACATCTTGTTCATCGTAGGCGGTGCCTTTGACGGTCTGGAGCAAATGATTAAACGCCGTATCGGTAAAAAAGTCATTGGCTTCAACGCAGCAGTTGAAGGACAAAAGGATCTCAAGCCTGGCGAATATTTGTCGATGGTATTGCCTGAAGACTTGCTCAAATTCGGATTAATCCCTGAATTTGTAGGCCGTCTACCGGTCATCTCGACTTTGGAGCCGCTTGATGAGAATACGCTGGTGCGTATCCTTTCCGAGCCTAAGAATGCACTCACGAAACAATACATCAAGCTGCTGGAAATGGATAACGTAGCGCTGAAGTTCGAACCGTTGGCACTCGAAGCAATTGCCAAGGAAGCGATCAAACGCAATACGGGAGCCCGTGGACTGCGCGCGATTATTGAGAGCATCATGCTTGATGTGATGTATGAAGTTCCTTCACGCGATGATATTAAGGATTGTGTGATCACGGAGCAGGTCGTTCAAGAGAAGGCTTTGCCTGAATTGAACCTTAAGAAAGACAAAAAGAAAGAGGAAAGCGCGTAAGTCGCTTACCTTAACAATACATGTCACTGTCTCCACCTTTCTTCCGCTTATCCCGCTTCACTAGCGGTTGCGAAGGGGTGGAGCTTTGGCGTTATGGGGGAGAAAAATCATGTTCTTGAGACACCAAACCCGTCCTGTCAATGTTGGCGGGCTCATTATTGGGGGAAACAACGAGGTTGCGATTCAAAGCATGTGTACAACCAAAACAGCTGATGTGGAGGCTACTGTAGCCGAAATTTTACGGCTTGAGGAAGCAGGCTGCCAACTGGTACGCGTTACTGTCAACAATGAAGAGGCAGCCGCCGCGATTAAGGAGATCAAGAAGCAGATTCATATCCCACTCGTAGCGGATATTCATTTTAACTATAAGCTCGCGCTGATGGCTATTGAGAACGGCATCGATAAAGTACGGATTAATCCGGGCAATATCGGTCGTCGGGAGAAGGTAGAAGCAGTAGTTAAAGCGTGTAAAGAAAAAGGAATTCCGATTCGGATTGGTGTAAACGCCGGTTCTTTGGAGAATCATCTCTTGGAGAAATACGGATATCCGACTCCAGAAGCTATGGTAGAAAGTGCACTGTACCATATTGGGATTTTGGAAGAGCTGGATTTCCACGACATTATCGTATCTTTAAAAGCATCCGATGTGCCCATGGCCATCGAAGCTTACCGTCAGGCTGCGGAAGTTATTCCTTATCCGCTGCACCTTGGGATTACAGAATCCGGCACCTTGTTTGCCGGTACAGTAAAGAGCTCTGCGGGTATCGGTGCACTGCTCTCTATGGGCATCGGCAGCACCCTGCGTATCTCGCTTAGCGCAGATCCAGTGGAAGAAGTTAAAGTGGCACGCGAGCTGCTGAAGACCTTCGGTCTGATCTCTAACGCGGCTACACTCATTTCCTGTCCGACTTGCGGACGACTTGATATTGATCTCTTCTCCATCGCTAATGAGGTGGAAGAGTACATTTCGAAGCTTAAGGTGCCTATTAAAGTATCTGTGCTGGGATGTGCTGTTAATGGTCCTGGTGAGGCGCGTGAAGCGGATATTGGTATTGCTGGTGCCCGTGGGGAAGGTTTGTTGTTCCGTTACGGTCAGATGATTCGTAAGGTGCCTGAAGCGGAACTCGTGAACGAGCTGAAGAAGGAAATCGATGCGATTGTTGTAGCGTATGAGGAAACTGGTGAAATTCCAGGGCGTGCTCACGCTAATCTTGCACCTCCGGTGCAATCAAAGTAATTGGTCTTTTACGAATTAATGATTCAATTCATAATAAGTGGCGAAGAACGCCCTGTTACACTCCGGTATATCCGGTGGTGGGAACGGGGCGTTTTTTTGCGTGGAATAAATTAATCAGGGGGAACATCGTATGAACTATGAACAAGCCCATGAAGTATTTATTGAGAAACATTTAGCAAGCAGGACGGGAGAACGACGAGGGAGGCTGGAGAGAGGGCATCGTCATGCCGAAGAAATGTTTTTACAGAATGTATGGTGGCCGCTTCGTGGAGATTTCAATGATCTACATCCGGAGTATGAAGTGCTGGATTGGCGCGGACGATCTTATTTCGCGGATTATGCTTTTTTGCCGGGGCCTATCAAGCTCTTGTTCGAGATCAAAGGGTATGCAGCGCATGTGAGGGATATGGATAGACTGAAGTATTGTAATGAGCTAAATCGTGAGACGTTTCTGTACGGAATGGGTTACCAAGTAATTTCATTTGCCTACGATGATGTGGAACAGCGCCCAGAGCTATGCATTACACTGCTGCGTGTGGTGCTAAGCCGTTACTTAATTGTAGATGCACCGCATGGAAAATTACTATTTGCTGAGAAGGAAATTATGCGATTAGTGGTTCGCCAAGCGGGGACAGTTCGTCCCAAAGATGTAGCAGAGTATTTTGCTATAGACCCCAAAACGGTACGTTTGATGTTGATGAAGTTGTGTGAAAAGGGCTGGTTGAAGCCTGTGAGAAGAGGGATCGGTGTTAAAAATGTTGAGTATAGGCTGGCTCGTGATGTCCTTTATTACTGGGATTAACATAGTAAGTTTAATGGTTGATGGGCTAATGTTTAAGGAATTACCTGCAGATGGGATGCTGGAAGTGCGAATGACTTGATTAGAAGGAGTGGGGTATGGAGTATGGAGTATGGTAAGGAAGTTGGTATGTTATATGTAGTTAGTATGGAATGTGATAAGGAATGTGGTGAGGAGTGCCGTAAGATGTGTACTATGGAGCGAAATTTGAAGCATTAATAAATAATTAGGGAAAACCTCCCTGAAAAAAGCCTAAAATCGCTCCAAATCGAGCTTTTTACGGAAAACCTCCCTAATAAATGAGCGATTCACCTTATTTATAACCATTTTGGCTGATAATCAGGGAGGAATTCCCTAATTATCAGCCTAGAGTCCATAAACAACATATAATCAGGGAGGAATTCCCTAATTATCCGCTTAGAGATCATAAACAACGAATAATCAAGTGGATTTTCCCGGATTATCGCTTGAAGACCATCTTAAGCTTCTTCCATAGATGACTTAACGCCATTGAGCAGCACAGTCGACAGAACTAGGTGCCTACTGAACGTGAATGTAGCACCAAGTTCTATGACTGTTCATACTCATCTTCCGCTAGAGGGGGTGGTGAAGAATCTGAGGTGTCTCTAGCACTCCTTAGAACTTTCAACCCCCCATTTATAAATTCCTGCTACTTGTCCTACACCAACAATTCAACAAATCCTCAATTGTGCGTTTACTAATTACCGAAACGGCTATACTACCTAATAGTAGCCAAAGGTGGAAAGGTAGACTGAACGAAACAGGAGGATGACCTATGGAATTAAGTATAGTTGTGATGATCGTGCAGCTCTTTTTCGCGCTGGTTATCGGCGTATACTTTTGGAATCTGCTGCGGGGTCAGAAGACAAACAAGACGGCGGTAGACCGAGAGTCGCGTAAGGAACTGGATAAACTACGGAAGATGCGTATGATTTCACTAACCAAACCATTGTCGGAGAAAACTAGGCCGGCTTCTATTGGAGATATTGTTGGGCAAAAAGATGGGCTCCGCGCCCTGAAGGCCGCACTATGTAGTGCTAATCCGCAGCATGTGATTATTTATGGTCCGCCAGGAGTCGGCAAGACTGCAGCGGCGCGCGTGGTCATGGAAGAGGCGAAAAAAAATGTCCTTTCCCCTTTTAAAAGTGACGCCAAATTCACTGAAATTGATGCGACGACCGCTCGTTTTGATGAGCGTGGTATTGCCGACCCGTTAATCGGATCGGTGCATGATCCTATTTATCAAGGTGCTGGAGCCATGGGCGTAGCAGGTGTGCCGCAGCCAAAGCCAGGAGCGGTGACGAAGGCGCATGGCGGGATTCTTTTTCTGGATGAGATCGGTGAGCTTCACCCCATTCAGATGAATAAGCTGCTAAAGGTGCTGGAGGACCGGAAGGTTCTGCTAGAGAGCGCGTATTATAATTCGGAGGATAATAATACTCCGGCTTATATTCATGATATTTTTCAAAATGGCTTACCCGCTGATTTCCGGTTAGTAGGCGCGACTACGCGTTCCCCGGATGAGATTTCTCCCGCGCTGCGTTCACGCTGCATGGAGATTTATTTCCGTCCGCTATTGCCGGATGAGATTGCGGTCATCGCGCGTGACGCGATACAGAAGATCGGACTGAAGCCAAGCCCTGAAGCAGTCACTGTTGTGCAGCAATATGCAACAAATGGCCGGGAGGCAGTCAATATGATTCAGCTCGCAGCTGGATTAGCGCTAACGGAGCAGAGAGATACGCTAAGTGCTGCTGATGTAGAATGGGTGGCAGGCAGTAGCCAGCTGCCACTTCGAACAGAGCGCAAGATTCCTTCCGCGCCGCAGATTGGATTGGTTAACGGACTTGCAGTGTATGGACCAGGAATGGGCACCTTGCTCGAGATCGAAGTATCCGCAGCACCTGCGCAGAACGGTCAAGGTAGATTGAACGTAACCGGAGTAGTAGATGAGGAAGAGATTGGTGGAGGTTCTCGCACGATTCGGAGAAAGAGCATGGCTAAAGGCTCCGTTGAGAACGTATTGACCGTACTACGTACCATGAATCTGGAACCAGACCGTTATGATCTGCATGTGAACTTTCCAGGTGGAACACCCATTGACGGACCCTCAGCAGGGGTTGCGATGGCAGTTGCTATCGTCTCCGCTATTCGTGGTCTTCCAGTGGATAATACCGTAGCGATCACTGGTGAGATAGGTATTCATGGGCGTGTGAAGCCTGTTGGTGGTGTAATTGCGAAGGTGGAGGCTGCTTTTCAGGCAGGAGCTACTACGGTGCTTATTCCAAAAGAAAACTGGCAGTCCCTATTCGCTGACCTCGCCCCATTACGCGTCATTCCAATGGAAACGGTGGAAGAAGTATTCCGTCATCTGTTTGGCGCCGATACAGCAGATGTAAGGCTTCCAGCAGTAGCTGGAGAGCTATTCTCAGCAGCACCTTCACTTCTGAAGGCTGATGCCGCTGGCGAGTCTGCAAAGGGTTGAGCTTGAATTATTACCTAAAATGTAAGCTAGGGTGTGTTATGGTTTCGATAAGTAAATCGTGACTTGCCACTGTGAAATAAAGGGAGCCGCAGGCGTGTCTGCTGCTTCCTTTTTTAAAGTATAGATTCACACTTTCCATAATCCTTACATTTCTTGGAGAAACGTTGCCGTTTTTTAAGGATAATAAGGTTGTTTATTCTTAAATTGCAAGTACTTTGTTGGTGTTTTGGGGCTGCTTTTGTTAGAATGAATTCATATGAGATTAATTGAGAGCCATGGGAGGTGCGAAAGCGATGATGACAAATAAAACAAAAGGTCGTCGTTTTCCTTTATTACCGCTAAGAGGTCTTCTTGTGTACCCAAGCATGGTTCTTCACTTGGATGTGGGCCGTGAGAAGTCAGTTCGGGCACTAGAAAAAGCTATGGTTGAAGATAATTTAATTCTTCTGTGTTCACAGTCGGAAGTGAATATTGAAGAGCCTGGTCAGGACGATATTTTTCGGGTCGGTACTGTCGCGAATGTGCGGCAAATGCTGAAGCTGCCAAACGGTACGATTCGTGTACTGGTTGAGGGTGTAGAACGAGCCGAAATTATTAATTATATCGATAATGATGAGTATTATGAGGTTATGGCGCGCGAGCTACCAGAAGAGGAAGATGGCGATCAAGAGTGTGACGCGCTGATGCGTACAGTACTTAATCAGTTCGAACACTATATAACGTTATCCAAAAAAGTGACACCAGAGACACTGGCTGCTGTATCCGATATTGAGGAGCCTGGTCGTCTTGCGGATGTTATTACGAGTCATTTATCGCTAAAGATTAAGGATAAGCAAGAAATTCTTGAGACGATTGATGTAAGTAAACGGCTAGAGAAGCTTCTTGATATTCTGAATAATGAGCGTGAAGTGCTGGAGCTTGAACGTAAGATCAATCAACGTGTGAAGAAGCAGATGGAGAAGACGCAGAAGGAATATTATTTGCGCGAGCAAATGAAAGCGATCCAGAAAGAACTCGGCGAGAAGGAAGGTCGGGTGGGAGAAGCGGAAGAGCTGCGGAATCTCATGGAAGAGAAGAATTTGCCGGAACGCGTGAAAGAGAAGATGGAGAAGGAAATCGATCGTCTGGAAAAAATGCCAGTGAGCTCAGCGGAAGGTGGCGTAATTCGCAACTATGTGGATTGGCTGCTGGGTCTTCCTTGGAATGAACAGACAGAAGATGACCTTGATATCAAGAAGGCAGAACAGGTACTTGATGAGGACCACTACGGTTTGGAAAAACCAAAGGAACGGGTATTGGAATATTTAGCTGTTCAGCAGTTGGTGAAGAAGCTAAAAGGTCCGATCCTATGCCTTGTAGGGCCTCCAGGTGTAGGAAAAACCTCACTCGCTCGCTCCATCGCACGTTCACTTAATCGTAAGTTCGTTCGCATTTCGCTTGGCGGTGTGCGTGATGAAGCGGAGATCCGTGGTCATCGCCGGACTTATGTGGGTGCGATGCCAGGCCGAATCATTCAAGGGATGAAGACGGCGGGAACGATTAATCCGGTTATCCTGCTAGATGAGATTGATAAAATGGCTGCAGATTTCCGTGGCGACCCATCCTCAGCATTGCTTGAGGTATTGGACCCAGAACAGAATAATACGTTCAGTGACCATTTTGTCGAGTTGCCGTTTGATTTATCAAACGTTATGTTTGTTACAACAGCGAATGTAGTGCATAACATTCCGCGTCCGCTACTCGATCGGATGGAAATGCTGTTCATTCCGGGTTATACGGAACTGGAGAAATTGCAGATCGGTAGCCGTTATCTTTTGCCGAAACAGAAGAAGAATCATGGTCTTGCAGAAGACCAGCTGATCATCGAAGACGACAGTTTATTGCGTATCGTGCGTGAATATACTCGTGAATCCGGTGTGCGTAATTTGGAGCAGCAGATTGCAGCGTTATGCCGCAAAGCCGCGAAACAGATTGTGTCCAAGGAAAAAGAAAGTGTAGTCATTCTACCGGATGACATCAAGGATTACTTAGGTGCATCGAAATACCGTTACGGTATGGCGGAGCTTGAAGATCAGATTGGCACAGTAACTGGACTGGCCTGGACTGAGGTTGGTGGCGATACGCTGTTGATCGAAGTGACTGTTGTGCAGGGAACGGGCAAGCTGACACTTACTGGACAACTGGGCGATGTAATGAAGGAGTCGGCGCAGGCCGCTTTCAGTTATACACGTTCGAAGGCGGAGGAGCTGGGACTCCAGCCCGATTTTTATGAGAAGATTGATATTCATATCCACATTCCTGAAGGTGCGATTCCGAAGGATGGCCCGTCTGCAGGGATTACGATTGCTACCGCTTTGATCTCTGCACTCACGAAGCGTTATGTTTCGAAAGATGTGGCTATGACCGGTGAGATCACCCTACGTGGACGTGTATTGCCGATCGGTGGACTGAAAGAGAAGTCTTTAGCTGCACACCGTGCTGGATATAAAAAGATCCTTCTTCCCAAAGACAATGAACGTGATCTGAAAGAAATTCCAGAGAGCGTACGCAATGATGTGGAGTTCATACCAGTATCTAACATGGATCAGGTCTTGCATCATGCGTTAGTTGAGCATCATAATGAAATTAGCAGTGAGCCACCGAGTAGTGTGCATTAGAAAGGAAGTCCTATGAAAGTTAATATTGCCGAATTTATAATCAGTGCCGTTGGCCCTGATCAATACCCTGATGATGCTTTGCCAGAGGTTGCTCTGGCAGGGCGCTCCAATGTAGGGAAGTCATCCCTCATTAACCGAATGATTAACCGCAAGAATCTGGCTCGGACAAGCTCCACTCCAGGTAAGACCCAGCATATGAACTATTACCGTATCAATGAAGACAGCATGTATTTTGTTGACTTTCCAGGTTACGGATATGCTAAAGTGTCGAAGACGCAACGTGCAACATGGGGCAAGATGGTAGAAAAATATCTATCTGAGCGCGATACGTTGAAGCTTGTTCTGCTCATCGTGGATCTGCGTCATCCGCCGACCAGCAATGATAAGATGATGTTCGACTGGTTGAAGCATTATGATCTTCCTATGTGTGTAGTAGCGACTAAGGCGGATAAGATTCCGAAGACTCGCTGGCAAAAGCATATCAAGATCATGAAGCAGGAGCTTGGCGTGCTGCCAGGGGATAATTTCATTCCATTCTCTTCAGAGATTGGCCTTGGTAAAGAAGAACTTTGGGGATTGATCGATGGGTATGTTCTCTCCTCTCCAGATTCTGAGGATGCTGAAATAGATGGAAATGAATTTCAGCAAGAGGAACCTACTGAAGCATAAGACAAGAACTCATTTACAATCAAGCAACCATTCCATTTGGGAATGGTTGTATTTTTTTTGTGGGTAAAACTAAATTTTCTATGTGAAGGGACCGATAGATAACATATGAAAGATATCCATTGCCACATCTTACCCTTTATGGATGACGGAGCTACTGATTGGGAATCCGCTCTCGCCATGGCGCAAGACGCCTATAGGGACGGGACTACATCCGTCATTGCCACACCACATCACGCCAACGGTCAATATATGAATAACTCCGCTAGTATAAGAGAAGCAGTGGATCTGATGAATGAGAAACTTCGTCAGCATGGCAATCCACTGCTTGTTCTTCCAGGTCAGGAAATCAGAGTGTACGGAGATTTACTGGATGATCTGGAGCGGGGGCAACTGCTAAGTCTTGCAGACTCGCGGTATATTTTGCTAGAAATGCCTTCTTCACGAGTCCCACGCAACATGGAAGAAATCTGTCACGAGTTGATCATTCAAGGGTTCGTTCCGGTCATCGCCCATCCGGAGCGTAATGCTGAAGTAGCTGCCGATCCTTCTAAGTTAGAAAGATTGATAGAGCTGGGATCACTCGGTCAGGTAACCGCACAAAGTCTTGCAGGCGTCTTCGGGAATAAACTTCAGAAGCTATCTCTGGAGTTATGTCGTAGAAATGCAGTACATGTGTTGGCCTCTGATGCACATGACAGTGTTCATCGTCCTTTTGGATTAAATGCTGCTTATGTGGTTTTAGAGAAAGAATTAGGTCCTGAGATGCGCGACTATATGCGCGAGAACTCTCAGCAAATTGTGGTAAATGGAGAGGTTATTCGTGGTAATCACGTACAAAAAAGGAGGAATCGACACAAATTGTTTGGGATTTTTTCCCGAAAGGGCTGACTAATCTACCTAATAGTGGTAGAATGGGTTTTATTGGGTGAATCGTTGATATACGTAATAGTGTAGACATAAGGTGTAATATTCTAGGACTATAGTAACAAAAGGAATTTAAATACATATAAAGAGGTGGATATTTAGTGACTTTGAAAAAGAAACTAGTAGTATCAACATTGGCAGCAAGTATGGTAGCAGCATCCGTAGCGGGTCTTCCGTTGGGTAATCTTGGAGCAGTGGGTACAGCATCTGCAGCTACAGTTAGCAGCAGTACAGCAGTTAAGGAGAAAGTTCTTAATGTTTACAAGCAACTCTCTGCAACAGATGTAGTTTACCTCTATAATTTGAAAAATGAGGTTGCTGCGCTGGACGAGGCAACTTTCGCAGAGATTTTTGCTCCAGTCTTGAACAAGCTTTCATTGGATGAAGTAGAAACAAAGACATCACTTAAATTGTTCCAAAGCGTTACTAGTGTAGTATATGATGTTTATGGGAACGATTTCTCCGGAATTCAAATTATCCGTAACGACGACAAAAATATTGCCCTGTTGAGCAAAATTGCAACTAAAGCGGGTGTGTCTGGTCTTACTGTAGATAGTGTTTCTGAATTCTTAATCAGTGTAGAAACAGAACTTCGTACACTGGTTAGCAGCAAGACAACTGCAGAGTTGTTGGAAATTCTCACATCTGAATCTGGTTACGATACTTTGTTGGATGAGGCTATTGCGAAAGTATTGAGCCACACTACAGGAGCAGGAGCTCTTACAGTAAGCCAAGCGTTGCAAAATCTTGGAGTTACTGCTAGTGATGTGAAGCAAACATTGAAGAACCTGAATAATACGATTAAATCTGCGAAGCCTGCGGCGAAATCACTTGCACTTGCTTACGTTAAAGCGTATGGATTGGGCGATAATGGCAACGGCAACGGTAACGGTAATGGTGGTAGCAATGGTGGAAATGGAAATGTTACAACTCCTGTAACTCCTGCTCCAACTCCAGGAATCTACGACGTATCCAAGCTAGTAAGTGTTGTTGACGGTAAAGCAACATTGAAATTGGTAGATGCCGATGTAATTAAAGAGTTGGATAAGCTAGTTGCAGCGAATTCTGGCAAAACAGGTCTTACTTTGACCCTGAATCTGGGAACAGTAAGCGCTACTACAGTTGAAGTTCCGCTTTCCCAAGCAATTATTGAAGCTGCAAAAGCTAAAGGTGTTGCAAATATCGCGGTTACTTTCAATGGTGTAACAGTAACGATTCCTGTAAGTCAGTTCAGCACAGCTATTGCATTGACAGTAACTACCGCTAAACCAGAAGTGGTAACTTCTGTTACCAAACTGAAATTGGCTTCGGATGTGTACGAATTTGCACTTAGCGTGAACGGTGTAGCAACAAGTACATTCAAACAACCAATTACCATTAAACTTCCGCTTAAGAATACTGATGGTCTTGATAAAGAATTGCTGTCCGTAGCGAAGCTTGTATACGGCAGCCTGCAATTCCAAGGTGGTGTGCTTGACGGAGAGTTCATCGTAGAACCACGTGATACTTTCTCATCCTATGCAGTGCTTGAGAATAAAGTCAACTTTACGGATATTGCTAGTGTACAAGCTTGGGCTGGCAAACAAATTCAAGTCGTAGCTGCAAAAGGCGCGATTGAAGGCGTAGGCGAAGGTAAATTCGCACCGAAGAGCAATGTAACTCGTGCAGAGTTCGCTAAAATGCTGATTCGTGCGCTTAACCTGGAGAACAATTCAGCTGTACAAAGCTTTAGTGATGTAAGTTCAACTGCTTGGTATGCACCATATGTAGCAGTTGCAGCAGAAAAAGGAATCATTACTGGACGCAGTGCGGCTAAGTTCGATCCTAATGCAACCATCACACGTGCAGAGATGGCAACAATGATCTCCCGCGCAGTGAAATCTATCAATCCAGCTGCAACAACGAATGCAACGGCAATTAGCCAATTCTCCGATGCTGCTAAGATCAGCGCATCCCTAAGAGATGGCGTAGCGTTTGCAGCAAGCCACAACCTGGTTATCGGAAATGCTGGCAAGTTCAACCCGAACGATACAGCTACCCGTGCTGAAGCAGCAGTAATTATTTACCGTACTATTAACTTCAAGTAAGTAAATTAAAAGTATAGTATACAGCCTCCTCTCATGTAGGTGAGAGGAGGCAATTTTTTGCCAATAGGGAAGTGCTGTAATTTAGTAACGAAATATTTCAGAAATAGCTTGGAGGTAATTACACTTGTCATCACAAGAATTGGATCTTCGCGATTATTTTCAGATCGTCAGGAAGAGACTATGGCTGATTGTTAGCATAGTTGTTTTGGTGTGCGGTGTTGCTGGTGTGTACAGTCTGTATATTAAGAATCCGGTGTATGAAGCATCTACTAAGATTATTGTTAACCAGACACCGACTCAATCGGCAGCAGCTCAGCTTGATTTGAACCAGATTAATACTAATATTCAATTGATTAATACGTATAAGGAAATTATTAAGACTCCGGCCATCCTTGATATTGTTACGAGAGATTATCCGCAGTTCAATATTACTGCAGAAGAACTATTGAAGAAAGTTAATGTGAGCTCCGTCAATAATACGCAGGTGATGACACTTGTCGTTCGAGATAATTCGTATCAGCGAGCCGCTGAAATCGTGAATGCCATTTCACTTGTATTCAAGGATGAGATTCCTAACCTATTTAACGTGGAGAACGTATCGATTCTGAATGAGGCCAAAGTGAATCCACTTAACGAGCAAAGACCGGTAGAACCGAATGTCTTAATGAATATGGCTATAGCTTTCATCGTTTCCTTGATGATTGGTTTAGGGATTGCTTTCTTGCTGGAATACATGGACGATACGCTGAAGACTGAAGCCGATATTGAGAAATATCTTGGTTTACCAACGATAGCTATGATTACAAGATTGGGTTCAGAAGAGAGCAAACAAGGCGCAACACAGGCACAGCCGCAAACATCCAGAAAGGCGGGCGAACTTGAACATGTCACAGCTGCCAAATAAACAAAGACATCTGATTACCGTTACGAACCCTCGCTCCCCTGTATCTGAAGCGTTTCGCGCGCTACGCACGAATATTGATTTTTCCTCTGTGGATGAGACTATTCAAGTAATCATGGTAACTTCGTCCGGACCGGAGGAAGGTAAATCAACAGTTTCTGCTAATTTAGCTGCGGCTTACGCACAGGCAGATAAGAAGGTATTGTTGATTGACGGTGATTTGCGGAAACCGACAGCACATAAGACTTTTTCGCTTAGTAACCGATTTGGGCTATCTTCACTGCTGTCGCAGCAGGCGGTTCTTGAGGATACTGTCCAAGATTCTGGTGTTTCCAATCTTTCCATTATGACCTCAGGACCGATTCCTCCGAACCCAGCAGAAATGATGGCTTCTAATCGGATGAGTACTCTTTTGCAGGACTTGCGCCAGCGTTATGATGTCATTCTTATTGATACTCCACCGTTATTAGCGGTTACAGATGCGCAGATCATGGCTTCCAAGAGTGATGGTGTCATTATGGTTGTCAGCTATGGCAAGGTGAAACGCGATATTGCTGTAAAAGCTAAAGCTAACCTTGATCGTGTAGGTGCGAAAATGCTTGGTGTGGTTCTCAATAATGTAAAACGTAAAGCCAGCGAAGGTTACTATTACTACTACTATGGAAATTGATTTGTTCTTTAACAATAATGTTGTTTTTGGAGGCACTGAAAATGACAGCGAAATCTAGAGTGATTCTTTTATTCTTCATTGATCTTGCGATCATTTGGTTCAGTATTGTGACATCTTATTTGTTTCGGTACCCTAACCATGCTCTTCAGGAATACGTTGTACAGATGCTGCAATTTGGTGTGATTGCAACATTTGCATTCGGTGGAAGCCTGATATACTTCGGTCTTTACCGAAGAATGTGGCAATATGCCAGTATCGGTGAGATTATATCGGTTTCTAAAGCTATTGTAGTAGGGTCTTTATTTTCATTTGCACTGGCGTATCTAATTTTGCCGGATAGAGTACCTCTTGCCATAGAAGTTCGGTCGATG
Organism: Paenibacillus sp. NPDC101420; assembly: GCF_050277435.1. NCBI lineage: Bacteria > Bacillati > Bacillota > Bacilli > Caryophanales > Paenibacillaceae > Paenibacillus > Paenibacillus sp. NPDC101420. The sequence continues at coordinate 65,767 of NZ_JBNNSE010000005.1, read as the reverse complement.
GAGACTATTCTTTTATTAGTAGGTGGAGTTCGATTTTTGTGGAGAGTACTTCATAATGATCGAATCAATTACAAAGACACTAAGACCCATACACTAGTTGTAGGTGCAGGCGATTGTGGAATATTAATTGCTAGGGAAATGATGGGGCCTTCTTTTGCTCATACCAAGCTAGTAGGTTTCATTGATGATAGTATCAATAAATATCATTTGTCTATATTGGGTGTGCCAGTGTTGGGCAATCGTTACGCGATTCCCGCTATTGTGAAAGAACGGGAAATTCATGAGATTATTATCGCTATGCCTTCCGTTTCACGTACTGAAATCTCTGAAATTATTAATCTTGCGAAGAAGACAGGGGCCAAGCTAAAGATTATACCGGCGCTTAACGATCTGATCGCGGGGAAAATATCAGTGAAGAAATTGCGAGATGTTAGCGTTGAAGATTTACTAGGCCGTGAGCCGATTATAGCCGATTTGAACAGCATTCTAGGTTATGTACACCACAAGACTGTGTTAGTTACGGGGGCTGGTGGATCTATTGGTTCAGAGCTCTGTCGGCAGATTGCCCCATTTGGTCCCGACAAGTTAATGTTACTTGGACACGGAGAGAACAGCATTTATATGATTGAAATGGAGCTTCGTAAGAAGTTTCCTGATCTGAATATTGTTACCGTAATCGCGGATGTACAGGACCGCAGTCGGATAATGGACGTATTCAGCAGCCATAAGCCACATGTTGTCTTTCATGCGGCAGCACATAAACACGTTCCATTGATGGAACGGAATCCTTCCGAAGCCATTAAGAATAATGTTTTTGGAACAAGGAATGTTGCGGATTGTGCAGATAAATATGGTGCGGAGAGATTTGTGATGATCTCTTCGGATAAAGCGGTTAACCCAACGAGTGTGATGGGTGCAACTAAGCGTATTGCTGAAATGTATGTGCAAAGTCTGCATACCACAAGTAGAACGAAGTTCTCAGCCGTTCGTTTTGGGAACGTTCTTGGCAGTCGTGGAAGTGTAATCCCGGCCTTTAAAGAGCAGATTGCTGCTGGTGGACCAGTCACTGTTACTCATCCAGAAATGGTGCGTTATTTCATGACGATTCCGGAAGCTGTTCAGCTTGTCATCCAATCTGGTTCTTTTGCTAAAGGTGGAGAAGTGTTCATTCTGGATATGGGTGAACCGGTTAAGATTCTAACCTTAGCCGAAGATTTGATTACACTCTCTGGTTATGAGCCCTATAAGGATATTGATATTCAGTTCTCCGGTATTCGTGAGGGCGAGAAGTTATATGAAGAACTGTTAACAGATGAAGAGAATTTAGGTTCTACAGATCATGGGAGAATCTTTATCGGTAGACCTAATGTGATAAGTCTGAATCAGCTAGAACTGGAATTCAAACGTTTGGAACGTGTTCTCGCTGAAGAACCTGAAGTTATTCGCGAAATAATCAATCAGATTGTGCCGATGCAGCCCGTTGCCCAAGTTGCTATCAGCTAATTTATTCATAAAGGGGATACTTAAATGTTCAACAAACGATGGAAAAAGATCCTTTTATGGACGCTGTCAATCATTGTAGTTCTGGGTGTAGGTGGTCTGTTCGCTGCTAATTATGCTGTGGATAAGCTGATGAATTCAATGGCAGATGGTTTTGATCTGGAGTCTGAGGATCAAGTTAATGGTGGTCAAGATCAAGGAACTGCACCTGAAGATACAGTAGCAGATGGGAAGGTCGAACCTGTAGCTTTTGCAACACCTGCTCCATCAAAAGATGATGGAAGTAAAGATACTGATGAAACTGGCAAAGATACAACAGCTTCTTCTACTAGTGAACCTACAAAAGCTCCATCAACAGCTCAAAAAGATACCTCTTCAGATGGATATACGGCACAGGTCTCAACAGATAAAGCTAAAGAAATTCAAGAAAATGTAACAATGAAGGATAAAGCAGATGTAGCTGCTATTGTACTCGGTCAACTAAGTGTATCTGATATTAATCGGTTAAAAGATCTAGCCAAAGGTGGCTTAACCATTGAAGAGAAGCGTGAAGCACGGAGTATCATCCTCGGTAAAGTTTCCGAAGAACAATACAATGAGCTTTCACAGGTTGCTAAGAAATATGGCGTGAGTCAAGGGAAGACACGAGATCAAGTCCTTAAAGAAGAACAATCAAAAGCGAAAGAAAAGGGAAGTGAATAAGGATGTCTAAAGCAACAATACCAGTCATAGCTCTATCGTTAATAGCTTCAATAGGGTTGGCACCCTTAACAGCATCGGCTCCTATATATGTTTCGGCAGCAGCTGCAACTAGTACAACGAGTAAGACAGCAACAGCTACAGTCAAAGTACAAAGCATGAATGTGAAGATGATTTTTGACGGTGTTAGTATTCAACCGCCAACAGATCAGTACGTCTTCATGTACAATGATACAACCTATGTTCCATTGCGGTTTATGTCATATGCCATACAGAAGAGTGTGAGCTGGGATGCTAAGAACGTTAAGGTTACCGTAGCAGAGCCTAACAGTTCAGAGCTAGTAGTGATTAAAGAGTATTTAATGAATGCAACAAACGGTACTAGTGCTTCAGCAGTATCTAAGAATCTTTTACTCAATCAAGTTAAGGCGAGTTATGTATTTAATGGTGCAACCAAGGCACTGCCTGCAGGCCAATCCAGTTTCATCTTGAATGGCTCTTTATATGTACCTATACGTTTTTTATCGGAATCTGTAGGTCATAACATTAGCTGGGATCAGAAGACGAAGACTATTACTGCCGCTTCAAAGGCTTATCAAGAACAAGGTGGCACTAAGGACCCATCTCCAGTAGCGACACCAGCACCAACCGGTACAACAGGTGGTGCAGCAGGAGGTGGTGCTGCGGGGACTGGAAAGGTATCTTATGAAACTATTACTAGTGAAACGGAAGCCAAGCTTACTGTGCTTAGAAATCAAAGCGAATCGACTTTAACAAGCATTTTGGTTGAGTATCTTGGAGCAAAAGATGAGGCGAGTAAGAAAAGCATTAAGGCTAAAGGGGCACAACAATTATCCTCATTTTCTGCTAGCTTCAATAGTATAGTAGCTGATACTGAACAAAAACTGAACAGTAACGGATATAGTACCGCAATTATTAGTCAATATAGAAGTGAATTTGAAGCACAGCTTGAGTTAGGAAAAAAATGGGCAGAGGGAATGGCGAATTAATATTCGCTGTTTCTTCATTAATACATATGCGAGGTTGAGGAATGGATGAAGCCTTACTTGGTTGTGAAAAAAGGAATTGATTGGGGCATTGCATTTTTATTGATTTTTTTAGCTTCTCCTATCATGTTAGCAGCAGCAATAGCTATAAAAATAAATTCTAAAGGACCGATTCTGTTTCGTCAAAAGCGGCCTGGTAAGAATGAAAAGATATTTACCGTTTACAAGTTTAGAACAATGTCATTAGAGACCGATCAAGAAGGTAATCTCTTACCTGACATACTGAGAATGACTAAAGTAGGTTCCTTTTTAAGAAAATGTAGTATAGATGAATTACCACAACTTTTTAATATTTTAAAGGGGGATATGAGCTTCATTGGCCCACGTCCATTATTAGTGCAATATCTTGAACATTACACGCAAGAACAAAATCGCAGACATGAAGTTGTTCCTGGTATTTCTGGCTGGGCGCAAGTGAACGGTAGAAATACAATCAGTTGGGAAGAAAAATTTAAATATGATGTTTGGTACGTTGATCATATTAGTTTCATGCTAGATGTGAAGATCGTTTTTAGAACGATTAAAAATGTTCTTGTAAGAGAGGGAATTAATAATTCTCAAAATGACACAATGCCGATGTTCTCTGGAAGTACTCTAGATGTCTAGTAGAAAGAGTGGAAGCTGGTGAATATAGGTTGTCTAAGTTATTGATTTTAGGAGCCGGTGGGCATGGTAAGGTAGTTGCTGATGCAGCGATGAGTACTGGGAATTGGGAAGAAATAGCCTTCTTAGATAATAATAAAGAGCTTACTGATGTATTAGGAAAGTCTATATTGGGTGGGTTTGACAGTTATATGGATCATAAAGAAGATTATCCAGCAGCATTCGTGGCCATAGGAAACAATATAACAAGAATGATTTGGCTAGATAGGTTAGAGCGTGCAGGCTTTGAAATTCCGAGTATCATTCATCCATCTTGTACCATAAGCAGATTCAGTCAGATAGAAAGAGGCAGTGTCATTATGGCTGGAGTAGTAGTCAATGCTAGTGCTAGAATTGGAAAAGGTTGCATTTTAAATACTTCATCTTCAATTGACCATGATTGTATATTAGAAAATGGGGTGCACATCTCTCCCGGTGTTAACGTGTGTGGAACTGTTCATGTGAAAAGCTGTAGTTGGCTGGGTGTAGGTTCTAAAGTGTTAAATAATTTAACTATCGGATTTAACGTAATCGTAGCTGCTGGAACTATAGTAATTAAGGATATACCGGATAATGTAATGGTGGCAGGAGTGCCTGCAAAAATAAAGAAAAACTTGGAGATGAAAAGCGATGTCGGAAAGGATTTTTTTATCCCCTCCTCACATGAGTGGGAACGAAATGAGGTACATACAAGAAGCATTTGATACTAATTGGATTGCTCCCCTGGGGACAAATGTAGATAAATTTGAAGAAGAATTATGCGAGTACGTGGGCGTAGACCATGGACTGGCTTTATCCTCTGGCACAGCAGGAATTCATTTGGCACTGAAGTATTTTGGCGTTGGTCCAGGTGACTATGTATTTTGCTCTGATCTAACCTTTGCGGGAAGCTGTAACCCTATTCTATATCAATATGCTAATCCTGTATTTATTGACTCTGAACCGGAAACTTGGAATATGTCTCCTATCGCTTTAGAGAAAGCATTTGAGTGGGCTAAAAAAGAAAATATAATGCCTAAGGCAGTTATTATAGTAGATTTGTATGGTCAAAGTGCGGATTATGATTCGCTACTTCCAATTTGTGAACACTATGGTGTTCCTGTCATAGAAGACGCTGCTGAAGCTCTTGGTGCAACATACAAAGGTAAGAAATGCGGTTCATTTGGACATATTGGTATTTTTTCATTCAATGGTAACAAGATTATTACCACATCAGGTGGCGGTATGGTGGTTTCCAATGATGAAGAAGCTATAAAGAAAATGCGTTTTTGGGCTACTCAATCAAGAGAGCCAGTAAAACATTATGAGCATAAAGAAGTTGGATATAATTATAGAATGTCAAATATTTGTGCTGGGGTAGGAAGAGGGCAGTTAGAAGCACTAGATTCCTTTATTCAAAAGCGTAAAAGTATAAATGATTTATATAGGGAATTATTATCTGATGTCCCTGTATTTTTCATGCCGATATCTACCGATGGTAGCCCTAACTATTGGTTATCTGTTATAACAATTACTCAAAATTCAAAATTTAATTTTAGTGATATTATTGATGCGCTTGAAAAGGAAAATATAGAATCTCGTCCTGTGTGGAAGCCAATGCATTTACAACCGATTTTTGAGGAGTATCTATTTTTTACACATGATGATAATACATCTGAATATTTCTTTCAGAATGGAATTTGTTTACCATCCGGAAGTGCAATGGATCAAAAGCAACTTGAGATGATTACTACAACAATTAGAAACACATTCGAAAATATGGCGTTAAAAAGTTAATCTAAACAAAACATAAAATAATTTAAAATTCTGAGGAGTACTCATAATGGTGATATTGTTGAAGATTTTATTTTATGTAAGTGGGTTTATTATTTTTTGGGCTATGATTGGGTATCCAATATCATTAAGATTTATAGGATTTATCTACAAGAATAGAAAATTAGTGAAGGATTATTCTCATCAACCAACAGTAACAGTAATGATCGTTGCTCATAACGAAGAAAAGGTTATTTTTGATAAGATGAAAAATATGTTAGAGCTCGATTATCCAAAAAATAAGATAGAGTTCTTAGTTTCTTCAGATAACAGTACTGATAAGACAAATCAAATTGTAAAAGATTTCATTGAAAATCATAGAACGGAAAATATTAGACTTTTTGAAGTTAATGCTCGGAAAGGGAAAACGAATGCCCAGAATGAGGCTCATAAGACGGTTACAACAGAATATTTGGTTATGACCGATGCCAATTCAATGATGGATAAAAAGGCTATATTAGAACTGATGGCTGCATTCACTTCGAAAGAAATTGCGTATGTTACAGGGAAACTATCAATTGTGAATCATAATGAAAATGATATTAGTAGCTCAGAAGCTAGCTACTGGGATAGTGATTTAGATACTCGTGAAATTGAAGGAAGTATACAAACCATTACTGCAGGAAATGGAGCAATTTACGCTTGTAGAACTTGTGATTATTACGATTTCAATCCTATTCAATGTCATGATAGTGCGATGCCTCCTTTTTATGCATTACAAGGTAAACGGGCAATATGTAACCATGATGCTGTAGCATATGAGAAGGCTGGAGAGGTAATCGAAGATGAATTTGGTAGAAAAGTTCGTATGAACCGGATTCTTCTCAAACACATTTTACCTGATCTAAGAATTCTTAACGTTTGGAAGCATAAGTGGTTTTCATATTTTTACTTTGGGCATAGGACTTGCAGGTATTTATTGTGGAGTTCTCATTTAATAGTATTTTTGTCTAATGCGTTATTAATATCTCAATCATGGTTTTATGCATTTACTTTTATAGGTCAAGTATTGTTTTATTTGTTAGGAACTATTAGAGCTATTACAAATACAAATAATAAACTGCTGACATTAATTTACTATTATTGTGTGACAATAATAGCACAGTGGGTTGGTGTATATAATATTTTGACTGGGAATTCAAAACCATTTTGGGAAAAAGCAGAAAGTACACGATAGAATTTGATTAGAACCTGAGGAGCAGAAAAATGAAGATAGCAGTGGCAGGGACAGGATATGTTGGTCTAGTTACCGCAGTATGTAATGCTGAAATGGGACACGATGTTATTTGTACAGATATTGATAAAAATAAGGTAGATATGCTTAAACGGGGGATTTCCCCTATCTTCGAACAGGATTTGCAAGAATTAATGCAGAAAAATTCAAAGAGACTGACATACACGATTGATTATAAGTTAGCATATAAAGATGCTGAAGTCATTTTTATAGGTGTAGGTACACCGGAGAAAAAGGATGGATCAGCAAACCTTACTTACGTTTATAATGTCGCAAAACAAATAGCAGAATCTATCGAAAATAATTGTATTGTTGTGATCAAATCCACAGTACCAATAGGAACCAATGATAAGGTAGAAAAATTAATACAGGATAATGTTAAACATGATATCGCTGTTCATGTAGTATCGAATCCAGAATTTTTGGCGCAAGGAACTGCAATAAAAGATACTCTTTATGCCAGTCGAATAGTAATTGGTATTGAGTGTGAGTATGCGGAAAAAGTTATGAGAGAAGTATATAAAGATTACGATGTTCCTATTTTGGTTATGGATAGGAAAAGTGCTGAAATGGTGAAGTATGCATCGAATGACTATTTGGCCCTAAAAATATCTTATATTAATGAGATCGCAAATCTCTGTGAATTAGTAGGGGCAAATGTCGAAAATGTAGCATTAGGTATGGGATATGATTCAAGAATTGGAAATAAATTTTTAAACTCTGGGATTGGTTATGGCGGGAGCTGTTTTCCAAAAGATACTAAAGCTCTTCATTGGCTAGCAAATATGAATGATTACGAAATAAAAACCATTAAAGCAGCTATTGAGGTTAATGAACAACAGAAATTAAAACTTATCAAAAAGGCTAAGAAATATTATGATAATTTCGAAGGTTTAACGGTTGCTATTCTTGGCTTAACATTTAAACCGGGTACTGATGATTTGAGAGAAGCACCATCGCTAGTTAACATCCCTATACTTCTTGAAGATGGAGCTATTATTAAGGCTTTTGACCCAGTAGGAGTTGATAACTTTAAAGAGTCAATGAAAAATAGTGACATAGCTGGCTTGGATCGAATTAGTTACTACGATAATATCGATGAGACAGTTAAAGATGCTGATATATGTTTCATCTTTACTGAGTGGAATGAAATTAAAAATTATGATGTTGAAAAATTTGGTGATTTAATGAAGAAAGCAATTGTTTTAGATGGTAGAAATTGTTTCAAACTAAGTCAGATGGAAAATGCAAATATTGAATATAGCAGTATAGGAAGGAATTAAAAAATGAAGCTCGAAGTGTTGATTTCAACAATGCATCAGTCTGATCACAATTTACTTGAGAAGATGAATATACAGTCAGATGCGATAGTTGTTAATCAGTGTGATGAAAATAGTTATGAGAAATTTTTATATAAAAATCATGACATTACATTTTTATCTTTTTCAGAGCGTGGAGTTGGTCTTAGTAGAAATAACGCGCTAATGAGAACAACCGCAGATATTTGTTTGATAGCCGATGATGATGTCACGTATATCGATGGTTATAAGGATATAATTATTAAATCCTTCAAGGATCATCCTGAAGCTGATATGATTTTGTTCAATGTTCCAAGTAGTAACCCAAAGAGGCCTACATATAATATAAAAGAGTACAGCAGGGTAAGGTGGTATAACTGCCTAAAATATGGCGCAGTTAAATTTGCAATTAGGACAGAGAAACTGAAGCAAGCAAACATTTATTTTTCTCTTCTTTTTGGTGGTGGGGCAAAATACGGTAGTGGAGAGGATAGCCTTTTTGTTGCAGATTGCATCAGAAAAGGGCTGAAGGTTTATACAGTACCTTTAGTAATTGGGTATGTAAGTCAAGAAGAATCCTCATGGTTTAAAGGATATAATGACAAATACTTTATAGATAAAGGCGTTTTGTATTCTTTTATTTCAAAAAAATGGGCGAATATATTATGTCTGCAGTTCGTGATCAGACATCATACCATGTTTAGTAAAGAAAAAACGATATTAGAGGCTTATAAACTGATGCTTAAAGGTATTAAGGAGAGACAGTAATGAGACCACGGATTTCTTTAGTCGTTCCTATTTATAAAGTGGAAGATTGCCTAGATAGATGTGTTCAAAGTTTGATTAATCAGACCTATTCAAATATAGAAATAATATTGGTCAATGATGGAAGTCCGGATAATTGTCCAATGATGTGTGATTATTTTGCCAATAGAGATCAAAGGGTCAAAGTTATACATAAGAAAAATGGTGGTCTATCAGAAGCAAGAAATTATGGTATGAATCTAGCCATTGGGGAGTATGTTTTATTTGTTGATTCAGACGATTATATTGAATTAGATACATGTGAGAAATTTGTAGAAATAATTAATAATAATTCAGTTGATGTAATAGTTGGATCAGCGAAAAAAATAGAATATAATTCTGTTGGCATAATGCACCATAGTTTATTGGATAATAGAGAAGTAATGACGGGAAAAAAATTTCTTATTGAAGAATTAAAAGAAAACACTATGCATATGGCAGTCTGGTTGAATATGTACAAAAGAGAATTTTTGCTTGAGCATAATTTGAAATTTAAAATAGGTTTGTTGCATGAGGATGAGCAATTTACACCAAGAGTCTTTCTTAAGGCTAATAGTGTAATTAGTACTAATATTATATTTTATAATTATGTAATAAGGGATAGTTCGATTACAAGAAAGGGTGATTTATCAAATAATGGCGTTCATATTGTACAAACTTGCCATGAATTATCCATTATATATGATGAACTTAAAGATATTGAATTGAGACAATTATTGAATGATAATTTAGTGATGAAATATTTAAGTGGTTTTAAAATGGGGAGACTTTTTCGTAGGAAATATAAAAATCTTATTAATAAAAGGTTTTTACTTAACCGAGCTTATAGTAGAAAGAATAAGATCCAAGTATATTTTCTGATTATTAATAAACATATGTATTATATGACTTATAAATTTTTTAGTTTATTAAAGAGTTAGCAAATTGGAGAGATTACATGATATATATTTTTTTATTATTTGGTATTGGCATTTTATCCTTAATTAAAAAAAAAATAAAACAAAAGATAGTGATAGATACAGCTATTATAGTGATTATGGTAATTGTATATGGTATTAGATACAATGTTGGAAGAGATTATTTAAGTTATGAAATAATATACAAAAATGAGTATGGGTGGTATAATTACGAGTTTTTATATACTCTATCCACGAATTTTTTTAAATTTTTAAATGCTCCTTTCTGGGTATTTAATGTATTTCTTGGATTCATAATTTTTTATTTAATGTATCTAATTTCAAAAGATCTTAATATTGGTTATGAAAAAATAGTATTATATTTTATTCTAACAGGACAACTATTTGTTTCTTTTAATCTAGTGCGGCAAACGATTGCTGCGATGATAATAATGTTTGCATTTAGATATATAACTAGAAAGAATATTATTAAGTATGCAATTGGTGTAATAATTGCTTCATTATTTCATACATCAGCGATTATATTCATACCACTATATTTTTTGAAGAATATAAACTTGAACATAAGACGTGTAGTAACATTGGTGATTTTAGGGATTATGCTTTATTTCTTTAATATTATAAGTCTTATTAACTATTTTTTTGTCCCTGACAAATATATGTCTCTCCTTGGTAGCATACTTGACTATAACCCAAATCCTGGTATAGGTGCTTTATTTTATATTTCTATTGCACTCATACTTTCTTTAAAGACAGGACAAAAGGATTCGGATTATTATCCATTTATAATCACGTATATCTTATTTAATAGTTTATTGTTATTTACTTTAAGTAGTTTTGTCGTTAGTAGGTTAACAATGTATGGCCATATGGCAATTGTTCCAGTAATACCATATTTATTTATAAAATTAAAAATAGAAAATAATCTTTTTAAGATAGCGTATATTATATTTTTACTAGCATATTTTATTTTATTTGCTTCTACAATTATTGATATATTTAGTGTTGATACAAATAATCTAATGTATCGTACGATATTTGATAATAGTCTATAAGTAATAATAGTGCTCTAAATCGGAGGAAATAGGATATGATACCTAAAAAAATTCATTATTGTTGGTTCGGAGGAAATCCGCTACCTTTACTAGCTATAAAATGCATTGAAAGCTGGAGAAAGCATTGTCCGGATTATGAGATAATAGAGTGGAATGAGACTAATTTTGATATAGATAGTAATGAATATGTAAAGCAAGCTTATGAAGCTAAAAAATATGCTTTTGTTTCAGATTATGTTAGATTATCTGCATTATATCATTGCGGCGGCATTTATATGGATACTGATGTTGAAGTAATTAAGCCATTAGATGAATTTCTTGAGGATGAAGCATTTTCTGGCTTTGAAACCCCCGCAACTGTATCTACAGCCATAATGGGATGCAAACAACATGATCCATTCTTCGAAATCTTATTATCATATTATAATGGACGTAAATTTATTAAAAGTGATGGTTCTTATGATTTAACTACTAATGTAACAGTTATTACAAGTTATTGTGTTCAGAATGGACTTAAACTTAATAATACCCATCAAACAAAAAATGGATTTACGATGTATCCACAAAAGTATTTTTGTCCTAAAGATCATGTCTCGGGAAGTATTGAGTTAAGAACAGAGACTTATACTATTCATCACTTTGCTGGTTCGTGGGTTTCTTCCTCTGCTAAAAGAAAGAAAAAACTTTACAAACTATTTGGCAAAAGAATGACAAATATAATAGTGAGTATTAAAAAAAATATAAGAAGAATATTTTCAACCTAATAGAAATATTAGAGGGGCCTTCAGATATTTTCATAGAATAAAGGCTTTATTTTGAATATATATTTTATTATCTCAAAGTTCCATTTTGAAATTTATTTTAGTAAGGTTATATCAATATATTCACAAATATTAGTTACCGCGTTCCTATACATTTTAGAATTAACTGCTAGCTAACAAAGGATGGGAAAAAGTGAGGACTAAAAAAACAATTTATAATACTTTAGCTTCAATTTTATTGCAAGTAATTACTTTCATTTCCGGAATCATTATAGTTAGATTACTACTAGTAACGTATGGATCTTCTGTTAACGGATTAAGAACCTCTTTAACACAAATTATAAATTATTTATATATTTTTGAAACCGGATTAAGTGGTGCAATGATCTATTCGTTATACAAACCACTCGCAGAGAATGATTACAATGTTATAAATGGAATATTGTCAGCTGCCAAAAAAGCTTATAAACAGGTTGGATTCGTTTTTTTAGGGTTACTTTTAATATTATGTGTTTTATATCCCTTAATAATAAATAATGAGAGCATAGATTGGTATACTATAGTTTTTTTAACTTTTTCAATCGGTGCAACTGGTATTATTAATTATTTTTTAATCGGGAGTTATACAGTTTTACTTACTGCTTCACAATCTGTATATATACTATCATTATCAAGAGGAATATATACTGTGGTTAATACAGTTATAATGGTTATACTAATCAAACTAGAGCTTAATATTGCATTGGTATATTTTATATCATTAGCTGCTAATCTTCTAAATGCGTATATAATAAAGAGATATTCAAATTTGAAATTCCCTTATTTGGATTTCAAAGTAGCACCTATTATGTCAGCATTATCTAAAAGATATGATGTTGTGCTTCATCAAATATCTGGTATGATCGTATTTAATGTACCGGTCTTACTTTTAACTATATTTACAGATTTGAAGACTGTTAGTGTTTATTCGATTTATACAATTATCTTTACAGGGGTTGGTATGGTAATTGGAGTTTTTGTAAATAGTTTTACGGCAGCATTAGGTGATCTTATAGCAAGTAAGGAATACAAATTGTTAAAAGAAGCATACTCTCAATATGAATTCGTGTACTACGGAATGGTTTCATTTGCTTATTCTTGCGTTTTGATTTTAGGGATTTCTTTTATAAAGTTATATACAAATGGTATTACTGACGCAAGTTATGTTGATCAGGGAACCCTTCTATTGTTTACACTAATTGGTGTTTTAAACAATTGGAAAATTCCTCAGAGTACTATTATAATCTCAGCTGGACACTATAGAGAAACAAGACATCGGGCAATAATTGAAGCAATTTTAACAATCATTTTTTCGATACCTCTGGTTATATTATATGGTTTAAAGGGAGTATTAATCGGAAGTTCGTTAGGTTTACTTTACCGTTCGATAGACTTATTTTATGCAGAAACTATTACTAAATTTAAATTTAAAAATACATTTATAAGAATTATACGAATGCTATCCATAATAATAATTGCTGTATTACCAATTAATATTTTTTTTACTTTGGAAGCAAATAGTCTTACAGAGTGGGTTATTTATGCGATTATTGTGTCAATTTATGTTGGGATATTAGTACTATTTATAAATTTTATTTTTGAAAAAATAACCTTATTGAAAATTATAAAAAGATTAAAAAACACTTTTTTTTTGAAAAAATAACCTAAAACAAATGAATGAACTGAAAATAACAAGTTTAGTTCATTGTAAATACTCTTACTAATTCGTAGAAATATTATATTTTAGTTGTTTTAAATAAATAACGTTTAGTACTTTTTATTTAACCGAAGTATATTTTGATTTTTAAATGCCGAGGCAAATTTCTATTCATAAGAAGAATCTATATAGACTACTTATCAATTGTGTAATAAGAAAGATATTCCAATAGTTCTTTGAATCGCTCAAAGAACTATTGGAATATCAATTTCACGTCAATTTCTGAAGACTACTCAAAAAATGAAAATATAAATGAGATACGGTATATTCAATGATAAATCACATTACATTGTATTTAATATTTGCAGCAGTTTCCATTTCATTGGTTCCTGAACATTTTATTTTTTTCGCAGGTGATCCAGCTATTGTAATGTTTTCCTCAACAAATGATTTGTTTACAACTGAATTAGCACCTACTGCAATTCCTTTAGCAATCGATATCTTTCCGAATATTTTTGCTCCGGGACCAATCCATACATTATCACCTATTGTGGGTACTTCACCTTCATGGATATTTTGTCCTATATTAACACCTTGATGAATATCACAATTTGACCCGATTTTAGCGTTCTTATTAACTACCAGAAGACCGTAATGATTAATCCTTAATCCAGGTCCAAACACATTGATTGGAATAGAAAAACCGAGCTTTAATCCCTTTCTAGTGTGCAAAACAGAATATATTTTTTTGAATAATTTAGATTTAATGGTGCTGTTAATATTGGAGTAGTATTCATGTTTTCTTAATATAATCTGAAATCTCCATATATCGTCCCTAAATAATCTTGGATTTTTATTTTTCAATTTCCCTAATGCTCTTTTATCTTCTTGTAAATAATATTTTAAATCTTCTTTACTTAATATCATATAAATACTCCCCCGGGATCGAATGTTGCTACTATTGTATACGTTATTTTATTTTTAATCCATAATTTCCCGAATTATCGAGTTATCTATGAAAAGTCTATTACTATAAAAATATAATATTTATAAAGTGTTTGTGTCTTCCAACCTGTAGATATTAGAAAAACACTACTGACTATGGATTATTTATAATATAGTACATTAATCTTTTGATAATTGCGAAATTGAACCCCTGTTACTTTAGAAACTTCAGTTTTATAATATAAGTAGATTTACTCCTTAAGATTTTTGTTAAATCTATTTTAGAGTGGAGTCTGTCGAAATATGTCCTATTATGATAGTTGTGACATAATAAGAGATATATTATTGATGAACCATTGGTAACGACAAAGATCACTATTAAGGGATCTTCTGCCTAGCTCTCAAGGAACAGGTGGAAAGGGACCTGGGATCGCGAGTGAGATTAACTGTATGAGTAGCTGGATTAATGATTATTTAGATTTAAAAGGAGAGTACTAATGATCCTTATTATGTTTATCAACGAAGAATTTTGTACTTGAATTAATCATATTTTCTTGTAAATGCAAACCTTTCCTTTCTTAGTGTATGATTAGATATCCAATAATAATTAGCTTAGGAGTCAGGTGAATCGCAAGTTGGATTCCTTTGATTTAATGGTTAAATTAAAAAAATATGAATTTATGAATATAACACGTTGAACTTTATAAGGGATCTATAGCAAGTGGCTCAGAATTGAGCTGAGTGCTGAGAACAAGAAGCACTGCTCATCCCCAAAGGGTTCGCTGATGGATTTATGACTCTAACAGGACATAAAGGTTAAGTATAAGTGTGATGAGCTTTATGCGCCGGAATATGATGAGAGCATTCTTTGGAATGATCTTTCTATTGGCATCGAATGGCCTATTCATGTTACACCAGTACTGTCTGCCAAAGATGAAAAGGCGCCTTTATTAAAAGATGCCAATTTGAATTTTTTATATAATAACTAATATTAAAGCCAATAGATCGGGGGTGCTTTCATTGAGTAAGCAAAAGATGCTGGTTACGGGTGGTGCCGGATTTATTGGAGGCAACTTCGTACAGTATATGGTAGATAAATATCCGGATTATGATATTGTGAATTTGGATTTGCTAACTTATGCGGGTGATCTAACGAAGCACAAGGATATTGATTCAAAATCGAATTATCGGTTTGTTCAAGCTGACATTGCTGACCGAGAGGCAATATTGTCTCTTTTTGAGTTGGAGAAATTCGATTATGTAGTTCATTTCGCTGCGGAGAGCCATGTGGATCGCTCAATTACTGATCCTGCGACATTCGTTCGTACGAATGTTATGGGGACACAGGTACTACTGGATGCAGCTAAAAAATTCGGCATTACTAAATTCCTCCATGTCTCTACGGATGAAGTGTATGGCGAACTCGATTTTGATCCTACTGTATTTTTTACCGAAGAAACACCTTTGCAGCCTAACAGTCCTTATAGTGCTAGTAAAACGGCGTCTGATTTGCTAGTCCGTGCGTATTATGAGACCTTTGGTTTACCAATGAACATAACACGCTGCTCGAATAATTACGGCCCGTATCATTTTCCTGAAAAACTGATTCCACTGACCATCTCAAGAGTATTAAATGAAGAGAAGGTTCCTGTATATGGAGACGGAAAAAATATTCGCGACTGGCTCCATGTCTGGGATCACTGTGCGGCCATTGACCTTGTCGTGCACGAAGGAGTAAGTGGTGAAGTTTATAATGTGGGTGGTCATAATGAGAGAACTAATCTTGAAGTAGTTAAGACGATTATCAGTACCTTAGGGAAATTTGATGATTTGATTGAATTCGTAACAGATAGATTAGGACATGATAAACGCTACGCCATTGATCCAACGAAACTTGAGAATTTAGGTTGGAAGCCAACTTATACTTTTGAGACAGGAATTGCGCAGACGATCCAATGGTATATTGATAATGCTGAATGGTGGCAACAAATCCGTAGTAACGAATCGCATAAGTGATCTATGAGTAACGTATCTATTAAGAAAAGAAAAGGTAAATTAATAAATAGAAGAGTTATCATTTTCATTTGCTTACTATTATTGATTACTGGTTTCTTTACCGCTGGCCGCTTCCTCAGCCTAACTGAATCTCCCAAGCAAGCAGACGTTATCATCGTACTTAGCGGAGGTCAAGGCCGAGTAGAAAAAGCAGCCGATTTATATAAAGCTGGCTACGCTCTTTATATAATTCTTTCCAATGCCAAAGAGTCAATGAGTTCATCAGGTGATATGCTCCAAACCGCCCTTGATCTCGGTATACCACGGGACGCTATCTATACCGAGAATTCGGCGGATAGTACCCTTCAGAACGCCGAGTTCACTCTTCCTATAATGAAGGAACACAATTTCAAATCTGCAATTGTTGTTTCATCGGATTTTCATATACGGAGGGTGAAGCTTCTTTTTGATCGTGTGTACAAAAAAACAGATATTGAGCTTACGTATGTAGGCTCAGCCTCAGGATATAATGCTAAGCGCTGGTGGAGTGACCGAAAGAGTCGGGAAACTACGTTCAACGAGTATGTCAAGATGATCGGCAACACCTTCGGTTATAATGGACCGGAGGCAAAAAGTACTCTTGATCAGATAAAGAACTGGTTTCGCTAGCTTCCTACAGAATGGATTCTTTCATTTAGATAATCATCGTAACGTATGGTTCACCACTTATCTTCACATTTTGTAAAAGGTGCGCAGAAGTAGCATCTATAAAAGTTGAAGAACCCGGGTAATTTTGAGTTAGTGCAATTAAATTCCCACTTTTCCCCTACCCAACTAATAATTAATCACAAAATAACCCATCCTAACCGTAGCGAACCTGCGGTTTTTTATTTATAATAATTATTATCTGGATTTCATAAAGCGTTCAAAAAATCTGTAAAAAGTCGTATTTTCGTGTGATATACTTAACACAGTGTTTTGAGATGTTGTGAAAGTGAATATTATGTAAAAATATTCTTTAATATAACTGTACACAGTAATGAATAGAGACTAGGATGGTGAACTATCGATGCACATCGTCGTCGTTGGCCTGAATTATCGTACGGCTCCCGTGGAGGTTAGGGAACAGTTTGCTTTTGCGGAGAGTGATCTTCCGGCAGCGCTTCATCAATTGATGAAGACGAAGGGTGTGCTGGAAGGGGTCGTAGTAGCCACCTGCAACCGTACGGAAATTTATGTGGTCATGGACCGCCTTCATATGGGGGGCTATTTCCTCCGCGGCTTTATGGAGCAGTGGTTTGGAGTGAAAAATGAGCAATTTGCACAGCATATGTATATATATGAAGACGAGCAGGCGATTGCGCATTTGTTCCGCGTGACCTGCGGCCTGGATTCCATGGTGATTGGCGAGACGCAGATCCTTGGACAGGTGCGAAGTTCTTTTCTCACGGCTCAGGCTGAGGGTGTAACTGGAACTTGGTTCAATCGGTTATTTAAACAAGCGGTGACACTCGGCAAAAGAGCACATAGTGAAACGTCAATCGGCGAAAGCGCAGTATCTGTCAGTTATGCGGCAGTGGAGCTGGGCAAGCGGATTTTTGGCATGTTCACTGGTAAAAGAGTACTGATTCTCGGCGCCGGCAAAATGAGCGAGCTCACTGTAAAGCATCTATATAGTAGTGGTGCGGCTGAGGTGATTGTCGCTAACCGTACGCTGTCGCGTGCGATTGAACTGGCAGAGAAGTTCTCGGGTAAGCCAAGCACGATTGAAGATGCGCTAAAAACTCTTAATGAGGTAGATATCGTGATCAGCTCAACGGGAGCTGATGGGTATGTACTTTCGGCAGATCAGGTAGCGAATGCTATGAAGCGTCGTCCTTCGCGGCCGCTTTTTATGATTGATATAGCTGTGCCCCGTGATATTGATCCTGCAGCGGCTAATGTGCCAGATGTTTTTTTGTATGATATTGACGATCTGGAGGGCATTGTGGAGAGTAACCTGGAAATGCGCCGGAGTGAAGCTGCGAAGATTGAAGTGATGATCGGTGAGGAAATGGATGAGTTCCAGCTGTGGCTTAAGACGCTTGGCGTGAGACCGGTAATCCGGGCGCTTCAGGATAAGTCGAATGCGATTCATGAGGAAACGATGGAGAGTCTGTTCAATAAGCTGCCTGAGCTGGACGAGCATCAGCGCAAGGTGATCCGTCGTTTGACCAAAAGCATTGTGAACCAAATGATGCATGATCCAATTAATGTTATTAAAGAGATGTCCGGTGGCAAGCAGGGGAATGAAGCTCTTGATTATTTCTCCAAAATCTTTGCGCTACAGGAACAGCTCGAATCCAATTCAGATGGCGGAGATTCCGCCCCGGTTAAGCAGTCTAGTTCCACAGAACGTACTGCCGGTAGCGGCGATTTTTCTGTGCCTAAGACGGTGCTTGCTCCGGCAGGCCTGTTGGGTAGGTGAGTGATATGCAACTGCTGAACGGAATATATGATGCCGCTCTGCTGCTATATGCCCTGAGCCTGCTGTTTGTTTTCTCGGATTGCCTTTATCGCAACCCGAGTGGGAAGCGGTTAGGCACGGGGCTTCTTGTTGTTGTGGGTCTTTTGCAAGCTGCAGGACTGGGGATTCGTTTCTCTCAGGAAAAGGGACTGCCCATTTTCACACCTTATGATTTCTTGTTCTGGTTTGCATTTAGTATTGTGCTGACTTCGCTTGCGGTGGCTTTTACACGTGGAGGCGAGTTTACGATTCTGCTGCTTAGTGTGGCTGGATTCTGTGTTTTTCTCTTAAATCGGGTGTGGCTGACGGCGGGGGGACATACGCTTGAGACTTGGAGCTCGGTGTATGGTTGGTTGACAATGCATGTGATTTTGGCCAATTTGAGTTTTGCTGCACTGACACTTGGGACGGTATTTGCAATATTGTACTTATTCCTGCACACCAGACTCAAAAGCAAGCAATGGAGTGATCGAATTCGTCGTTTACCAAACTTAGAGACTACAGATAAATATTCTTACACCGCTATTCTGGTGGGGACTCCTTTGCTGGCAATCTCTCTGGTGGTGGCTAGCTTATCTATTGTTTCTGAGGGACGGACACTATTATTGAAGGATTTAAAAGTACTAACGACACTTATTGGCCTTGGAATTTACATATTTTATATTATCTTTAAGAAATCCGGGCGGAAAAGTGGAGTAAGTATGGCTCGCTGGGCGATTTTAGGATATGCTTTTACTATCTTGAATTTTTTGTTGAATTCTTTATCTGGTTTTCACGGTTGGAGCGGGGAGTGAAGAGCATGACTCGGTATTTGCCCATAATGCTGGATTGTGAAAAGCAACAGGTTGTGGTTATTGGCGGTGGTGCCGTGGTTGAACGGAAGGTGAGTGGGCTGCTGGAAGCTGGAGCGGTGGTTAAGATGATTAGTCCCTCTTTGACAGATACGCTTGCCTCTCTAGTGAAAAAGGGTCTCATGACCTGGCATGACCGCCCTTATGCTCCCGGAGATCTCCGTGGGGCCTTTCTCGTATATGCAGCCACTAACGATAGAACGGTTAATGAAGAGGTTGCGCAGGAGTCTAGGCGACTTGGCATTCATGTGAATGTGGCTAGCCATGCGGAAGCGGGGAATTTTATCACGCCCGGAGTTGTACGGAGGGGGCGGTTGACGGTAGCTGTATCTACTTCGGGTGCTGGTCCGCTTGCGGCTGCGAAGATTAAAAGTGTGCTTGAAGAGGCGCTGGATGCGGCGTATGAGCCATATTTGGATTTTGTACATACCATGCGAACCCGGATTAAGGAACAAGAATCTTCTGCTGAAGTTCGTGGAAGGCTTTTGCGGAAGCTTGGGGCGCTCGATGTGTTGAATGAAATGAGAAACGGTAGCTTTGTTGTGTGGAGCCCGGAGGATATGGATGCTTGGATTGCTGATCATCGGGCGGAGTAAAAGTGCGCGTGGACACTGTGAAGATTACAAAATTAGGTTAGATTAATGATATGAGTACGGCTAAAGTGGCTGGAATGGTCGAAAGAGCGGTAAAAGTACTATTGAATTGGGCTGAAGTGGCTGGAATGGTCGAAAGAGGGGCAAAAATACCCCTTAATTGAGTAATAGTCGTCAAAAGAGATAAATGAAGGGTATAAATACCTTTGAATTGCTCTAAAACGCTCATATCAGTCATATGAAGGGCAAAAATACCCCTTAATTGAGCTATAACGGACGAAAGAGCTAAATAAAGGGCAAAAATGCCCTTTAAATAGTGCGGAGTAGCTTTTGGTTAGTTTGGATTACTATATACGGTCTACGGTGAAGAGTAAGAGGCAGACGTAATCAGGAGGAATGGACAATGCGTAAGATTATTGTGGGGAGTAGACAGAGCGCACTTGCGTTGACGCAAACAGGGCATGTGATTTCGGATCTGGAGCGACTGAGCGAGGAGCATGGTTTTGGATTCACTTTTGAAGTGAAAAAGATTGTTACCAAAGGGGATCGTATCCTTGATGTCACCTTGTCCAAGGTAGGCGGCAAAGGGTTGTTCGTGAAGGAAATCGAGCAGGCCATGCTGGAAAAGGAAATCGACATGGCGGTGCACAGCATGAAGGACATGCCCTCCGAGCTGCCGGATGGGCTGATCAACGGTGCTGTGCCGAAGCGCGTCGATCCGCGCGATGCACTGATCTCTAACGGAGGCGTCTCGCTGGACGAGTTGCCTCAGGGCGCACGCGTAGGCACAAGCAGCCTACGCCGCTCCAGCCAGCTAGCTGCGCTGCGGCCTGATCTGGTCATTGAGCCCGTGCGCGGCAACATTGACTCGCGGTTGGGCAAGCTGGAGAGCGGCGAATACGACGCGATCCTGCTTGCAGCAGCGGGGCTGTCGCGCATGGGCTGGCAGGATCGCGTGAGCGCCTACCTGCCACCGGAAGTTTGCCTGCCCGCTGTAGGGCAGGGCGCACTCGGCATCGAGTGCCGCGCAGATGACGCCGACCTGCGGAAGCTGCTGGCGTTATACAACGACGCCGATACAGCGTTGACGGTGGCGGCGGAGCGCACGTTCCTTGGCGTGCTGAACGGCGGCTGCCAAGTGCCAATTGGTGCTCATGCGGTGCTTGACGCAGCTGCGGAAGCTACTACCGCGGAGCACAAAATAATCTCCTTAACCGGAATGGTGGGAACACCTGACGGTTCAACGATTTTGAAAGAAACTTGCACTGGGGTAGATCCAGTACAGCTAGGCGAAGAAGTCGCTAAGAAGCTGATCGCAAGAGGAGCGGAGAAGATACTGTCAGACGTTAGGGGATGAGGGGATTGACGGGGAAGGTTTATTTGGTAGGTGCAGGTCCCGGGGACGCAAAGCTGATTACTGTAAAAGGCCTCGAGTGTATTCGAAAAAGCGACGTGTTGGTGTACGATCGGCTGGCAAGTCCTAGATTGCTGAAATGCATGAAGCCCGGCGGCGAGAAGATTTATGTTGGCAAGCTGCCGGATCGCCACACGATGAAGCAGGAAGAGATTAATCAATTGTTAGTTGATCTGGCTTTACAGGGGAAAACAGTGGTGCGGCTGAAGGGTGGGGACCCTACGATTTTTGGCCGCGTAGGTGAAGAAGCGGAGCTGCTGCGCAAAAATGGGATCTATTACGAAATCGTACCGGGTATCACGTCGGCGATCAGCGTACCTGCTTATGCGGGTATACCTGTCACGCACCGCGATCATGCTTCTTCCCTGTCGATTATCACCGGACATGAGAGTCCAGATAAACTGGATCATTCCATTCATTGGGATAAAGTAACGAATGCCACGGGGACGTTAGTGTTCCTGATGGGCGTAGCCAAAATAGGATATATCAGCGCCCAGCTGATCAAGCATGGGCGCCCGCCAGAAACACCAGTGGCGCTGGTGCGCTGGGGTACCCGCGCAGATCAGGAGACACTGACGGGAACCCTCGCCGATATTGAGGCGAAAGTGAAGGCGGCGGATTTTCAGCCGCCGGCCGTCATCGTCGTTGGCGACGTGGTGCTGCAGCGTGAGCAGCTCAAGTGGGCTGAGGCGATGCCGTTATTCGGCAAACGCATCGTGGTGACACGGGCTCGGAGCCAAGCGAGCGAGCTCGTGGATATGATTGAGGAACTCGGCGGGGAACCCTACGAGTTCCCGGTGATCGAGACGATCATGCCGGAAGGCGCAGAGAAGAAGGAGAAGATTGCAGCGGCGTTTGGCGCGCTGGAATCGTACGACTGGGTATTCTTCACTAGCCCGAACGGCGTGGAGTTTTTTTGGCGCCACTTGGCGGAGCAGGGGGCGGACATTCGGGGGCTTCACCGCGCAAGGATTGCAGCGGTGGGGCCGGGTACAGCAGCCGCGCTGGCGCAGCGCGGGGTGATCGCTGAGGAACTTCCGACGAAGTTTCAGGCGGAAGGTCTGATTGAGAAGTTCGGTCCCCAGCTGCTGCCGGGGCAGAACGTGCTGTTGCCGCGCGGCGATCTGGGGCGCGACTGGCTGCCGGACAAGCTGAGAGAGCTTGGCCTTCAAGTCACAGACGTCGATACCTATGAGACGGTTGTGACAGGTGAAGATGATGACGAGCTGTTGAAGCTGCTGGAGGAGGGACGCGTACACGCGGTGACTTTTACTAGTTCTTCAACGGTGCGCAATTTCATCCACATTCTGAAAAGAATGGGGCTCGAAGATCCACTCCCACTGCTAGCTAACGTGAAAATAGCCTGCATCGGGCCATTAACCGAGCAGACTGCCGTGGAGGCGGGGCTTACCCCGGGACTGCTACCTGAAGAAGCAACTATTAATAGTCTGGTGCAGGAACTCTGTCGATGGAATGCGGAGACTAGAATCAATTAGTTTCATAGAGATAGGTGAGCAATAGCCCTATTAATATAAGTAACCTTAGACTGGTTGTAGTTTGTACAATAGAATCTCTTAAATTTAGAATCAATTCCAATTCTAAGTCTTTTCTATTGCACATTCTGCAATGAAATCAGATTGTTAACTAACTGGCAGTTAGACGGGCAAACTATAAATGTCCGTTGTGTCTATATATTTTATTTTCAGGAGGATGAACAAATGAGCTTTCCAATTACACGTCACCGTCGTCTACGCGGTTCTGCTGGAATTCGCGGTATGGTGCGGGAGACAGTACTGAATGTACTGGATTTTGTACAGCCTATATTTGTGACTTATGGAACAGGTGTGAAGAATGAGATTAGCTCGATGCCGGGCGTGTACCATTTTTCACTGGATACTTTAAAAGCAGAAGTGGACGAGATTGCCGCACTAGGCATTCCGGCTGTACTGTTATTCGGGATTCCTGAAACGAAGGATGCAATCGGTTCTTCCGGTTTCGCAGAGGATGGAATTGTGCAAGAGGCTACTCGCTTGATCAAGCAGTGGTACCCTGAGCTGTTGGTCGTTGCAGATACCTGCCTTTGTGAATTTACGGATCACGGACATTGCGGGATGGTGCATACGCATACGGTAAACGGTGTGGTACACGGTGATGTCATCAACGATGCTTCGCTAGAGCTGTTGACCCGTACGGCGGTATCCCAAGCTAAAGCTGGAGCAGATATTATTGCACCTTCGAATATGATGGATGGATTCGTACACGCGATTCGTGCGGGACTAGATGAGAATGGCTTTGAACATGTGCCGATTATGTCGTATTCGGTCAAATATGCTTCGGCATTTTATGGCCCTTTCCGCGAAGCTGCGGATTCAGCGCCACAGTTCGGAAATCGCAAAACCTATCAAATGGACCCTGCCAATCTGCGCGAAGCGCTCCGTGAAGCAGAGTCCGATGTGCTGGAAGGTGCAGATATGTTAATGGTGAAGCCGGCTCTGGCTTACTTGGACGTGATTCGTACGATCCGCGACCAGTTCGATTTGCCTCTTGTGGCTTACAATGTGAGTGGCGAATATTCCATGGTAAAAGCAGCAGCGCTGCAAGGCTGGATTGACGAGCAAGCCGTTGTGCTTGAAATGCTGACTGGCATGAAACGGGCCGGAGCGGATATTATTATTACTTATTTCGCAAAAGATGCTGCGCGCTGGCTGCGTGGTTAATCTATACCTGTGTGACCAAGAACAGAATAGGAGTGAAGATAGATGAGTACTGAGCCAATGGCGCGTAAAGAGGAAGCGTCCCGCAAGGCTTTTGATGAAGCAAAACAATATATTCCCGGTGGGGTGAACAGCCCTGTACGGGCGTTCAAATCCGTAGGATTGACTCCGATTTATGTGGATCATGGGATCGGATCGCGTATTTATGATATCGACGGCAACAGCTTTATCGACTATGTATGCTCATGGGGACCGCTGATTATGGGTCATGCGCATCCTGAGGTTGTAAAGGCATTGCAGGAGACGGCGGTAAAAGGGACAAGCTTTGGCGCACCGACTTTACTTGAAACTGAAATGGCAAAAATGGTTGTCGAACGTGTAGCCTCTGTAGATATCGTACGTATGGTTAACTCCGGAACGGAAGCTACGATGAGTGCGATTCGTTTGGCACGTGGTTATACAGGACGCAGTAAAATTTTGAAATTCGAAGGCTCCTACCATGGTCACGCGGATAGTCTGCTTATTAAAGCGGGTTCCGGTGTAGCCACATTAGGTCTGCCGGACAGCCCAGGTGTTCCCGAAGGTGTGGCAGTAAATACAATTACAGTTCCATACAATGATTTGGAGTCCACTCAGATTGCTTTCGAACGTTTTGGCAGTGAGATTGCCGCAGTGATCGTAGAGCCGATTGCCGGCAACATGGGTGTTGTACCACCACTTCCGGGATTTCTGGAAGGACTTCGCAAGTTAACTTCAGACAATGGATCTTTGCTTATTTTTGATGAGGTAATGACAGGCTTCCGTGTCAATCGTGGTTGTGCTCAAGGCTTGTTCAACATTACTCCGGATATTACCTGCTTCGGCAAAGTCATCGGTGGAGGACTTCCAGTAGGCGCTTATGGCGGCAAAAGAGAGATCATGGAGCAAATCGCTCCTACGGGACCGATCTATCAGGCTGGCACACTTAGTGGTAATCCATTAGCGATGGCGGCAGGACTCACTACGTTGAAGCTACTGACACCGGAAGTTTATGATCGTCTTGAGCAATTAGGGGCGCGTCTAGAGGCAGGCTTGAAAAAGAATGCAATCGAGACCGGTGTTCCACTGACAATTAACCGTGTGGGCTCGATGGTCTGTCCGTTCTTCACGGAAGGACCAGTAACTAATTTTGAAACGGCCAAGACTAGCAACACGGATCTATTCCGTCGTTATTTTGGTCATATGCTGAGCCAAGGCATTAGCGTGCCACCTTCACAGTTTGAAGGTATGTTCGTGTCGGCTGCGCATAGTGAGCAGGATATTAATGATACCATTGAGGGCCACTATAATGCCCTGAAGGCCCTTTGAGTATTGGAGCCGGAGTACGAACCGGTGGTGGAGCTTGGACTAGACGCGGGGAGTGGCTAGAAGTAACACCCGGCAAAATCATTACAGGAGCCGAGGATTCTGAAGCTGCAATTGATAAGTGGCTGCTGGAAACTGTAGGTATGCCTGAGAAGCTTCATCTGCGTCTGCGCCGCGAGGGGGGCATTCAGTGGAAGGGAGATCGACTGCGACTGGCACTTTTTCCGGATCGTGAAGCCGGCATTGAACCGGTATGGGAAGAGCTTGAAGTGTTGTATGAGGATGATTTTTGCTTGGTTGCCCACAAGCCGGCAGGCATGGCGGTTCATCCGGATGGCAGTGGCTTAGGCGTAACGCTGGATCACCTTGTAGCTGCGCATTATGTCGCTACCGGTGTTAGTGCAGCTGTAAGGCATATTCACCGACTGGACAAGGATACAACAGGTCCGGTGATGTATGTGAAGAATGAGTTCGCACAGCTTGTCCTAGACGAGAATATGCGTGAAAAAAGCATCTCGCGGCTATACGCCGCGATCGCCCGAGGCACAGTGCCGCCTACGCTTAAAGTGATCGACGCGCCGATAGGGCGCGATCGTCATCATGCGGCGCGGAGAAGAGTCTCACCCGGCGGACAGTCCGCCGTGACTCGAATCCTCGGACGCGAAGCACTGCATGGCGGGAGCCTGGTGCATGTGCAGCTGGAGACCGGACGGACGCATCAGATTCGCGTCCATCTCAGCCATATGGGTCATCCCTTGTATGGGGATGCGCTATATGGCGGCCCGGTCTGGGCTTCCAGCGCTGCCGGCCGACATGCGCTCCATGGCGAGCTGCTGTCTTTCCGCCACCCTTGGAGCGGTGAACAACTGGAAGTAAGCGATCCGTGGCCTGAGGATATGCTTCAGCTGCGGGAGCTGCTGTCTGAAGCGCCTTGACAGCTACGTTATAAACCTGAGAATCGTGGTATCAGCAAATGCTGGTATTACGGTTCTTTTTTTTATCTATTTTTTCGTAGGGTATATAATTTTTTGTTTTTTCAGAAAGAAGCATCTATCTATGTCCTAATAGCAAAAGCAGCATATAATACTTTGTTCATGCGGAGTAGTTCATCTATTGGCCGGCAGATAGGTTCGAATAGTCCCTGAATTTATGAAATTAATAGCATCCTGTCCGGTTAGTGCCACCAAAGTTGTCATGCCTTTCTGTTTGAAGCATATACATGTGGGGAGTAACATTTTGGGCTTATGCTCTGGGCCTGTCTCAGGGTTAGATTATGCCAAGAAGGAGGACATATCCCGTGTTTGATCAGTCCCACGGCTTGCGGTTTGATATTTATGAACGCATTCACCTATCGGAAGAGCTTCCGGGAATAGCTGAGCTGGAGGAGGTTGAACTACTTCCGGAAATCCAGGTGATTCAGCGGGAGGATCGTGCCGAGTTATATGGTCAGCTGTTGCTTACCGGACTCTACCGGAGTGAAGATGACCGAACACAACGTCTGGAGCATGCCATTCCCGTTGAAATCACAGTTCCGCTTACACGCGTCAGCTCGATTGAAGATATCGGGGTGGAGATCGAGAATTTTGATATTGATCTGCTCACGATGCGCACAGTGAATATAACAGGCGTATTATCACTGCGGGGAATCGGTGGTGCGGAGCCTCAACCACAACCGGCCTGGCAGCAGGAAGAGTACACAGTTGCCTATTCCCCTCTCAGTGATGACAGGGTAATCGAAGCATCTGCAGAGAACCAAGAGCACGAAACTGATGCACTTTATGAAAATTCTCAGTGGACCTTTGGCGAGGATGCATCGGAGGTTGCCGTAGAAGAACATGAGCATGCTGAAGCTAATACAGACGCATCAGAGGCTCCACTGGTCTCAAGTGGAGTTGGTCATTCGTCCCCTATAGTGAATTTCTCATCCGCTCATGAGAAGGACAAGGGCGCGAAAGCTCGGACGCATAGTCTGGATTCGCAAACAGAGGATTCCAAAGCAGGAATAGCGGATTACTGGTTTAAAGCTGAGTCACAGAATGAAGCTGAGGCCACTCAGCTGGATCAAGTTAGCCAGGCGAGTCAAGCGGATCAAGAGCAAGAAGCTGAATATACTTTTGCTTCAAGAGAAACCGCTGTTCCAGCAGCTATTGCTGATGCAGACCAAGATATCGCTGTATTTGCTTCTGAAAACGTGGCAAACCATGAGCTTCACGCACAAGAAGAGAATGCGCAGCCGATCAGTGATAATACGAACGAAGGCTTAGTTTCTCAGGAGACTGTGCCACATACCGAGGAGAAACAAGATCTTAAGATTGCGCTAGGAAGCAAGAAAGAAGCAGAGGCTCCAGCCAAAGAACATCTCACCTTCTCTTCATTACTCAGCTCTAGTCGTTCTCGTAAAGAACAAGAGGCTCTCCTATCTGAAGGAAATGCATCGGCTGCAGCGATCATTCCAGAGGCCGGAAATAATACGGAGTGGAAGAGCAGATTCATTGCTGGAGCAGATGGCGCTAACCTATTCCGTAAGGTTCGCCTTTGCATCGTGCAGCGTGAAGAAACGCTGGATACAATCGCAGAGAAATATCAGCTAAGTGCGCGGGAGCTGGGAATGTATAATCGATTGTCTGGGCAGAGTGTAGAAGAAGGGCAAGTGTTGTACATTCCGTAATTGAATTACAATGCGTACTCATATGAATAGGTGAATCCCGATCTGATAGTAGATCGGGATTTTTGTCAAATATAAGAATATATAAGTTTCACGTTATACATTATCCTTATATTTCTCAAATAAACGCTTACCGTCCGTAAAAGGACGTCGAAGGCGTTTATTCTTGTGTGACCGGAGAACGTTAGAATGCGGGGGATCTAATCAACGCAGTGTGATGAATCGAATGAAAATTCGACATATGCACGCTATAAGTCGAAATTCCGCTAAAAGTCCCGCTGTAATAGCCTATCCAGGTTGACTAGGGGGGACTCAAAATGTATTATGGAGTAAGCAATATCTAAGTAAAGACTGGGAACGGGAAGAGTAGGCGGTCAGCCCTTCAGAGAGCGGAATGCAAGTGCTGTGACATTCCGTAGGATACAGCCACCGAAGTCGCCCCGGAGTCGCCCTTCTGAGCTTGTCTTCATGGATATGAAAGATAAGTTAGGATGTGGCCGGTAGCAGCCGTTATCTGTACGAGTGTCGCGCTAAGCTTCTGAACCGCAAGGTGAGAGAAGTGCAGGTTTATTTTTCATTGGCGCGAAACAAAGGTGGTACCGCGAAAGAATGGCCTTTCGTCCTTTGAGACGAGGGGTCTTTTTGTTTTTTAAAAACCAACTACAAGTAACCAAGTGGAGGTATCAGGGAATGGCTGACCAAAACAATCTAACAGCGGCAGAGTTGCCGAACTTGCAAGATACAGCGGCAGATGCTGCCGCTGCAAATGATTCTAAGAATGAAATGCCAACCACGTATGATCCGAAATCGGCAGAAACCAAGTGGTATTCCTATTGGACAGAGGGTGGATATTTCCGTGCAGGCGGGCGTCCAGATGCAAAGGCATACAGCATTGTAATCCCGCCGCCAAATGTAACGGGAATGCTGCACATTGGTCATGCGCTTGATTTTACGCTTCAGGATATCCTGATTCGTACAAAACGGATGCAGGGCTTCGACACGTTGTGGCTACCAGGTACGGACCATGCCGGTATCGCAACGCAGACAAAGGTAGAGCAAAAGCTGCGTGAGCAGGGAATTTCTAGACATGATCTCGGCCGCGAGAAGTTCCTGGAGCAGGTGTGGGAGTGGAAAGATAAATATGCGAACACCATTCATGAGCAGTGGGCTAAGATGGGGCTTTCTCTTGACTATTCCCGCGAACGGTTTACCCTGGATGAAGGGTTGTCGAAAGCTGTACGCGAGGTATTCGTTAAGCTCTATAATAAAGGCTTGATCTACCGCGGCAAACGCATTATTAACTGGGACCCGGCGGCTCGTACAGCATTGTCGGATATCGAGGTTGAATATAAAGAAGTTAATGGTCACTTGTATCATCTGCGTTACCCGCTCAAAGACGGTAGCGGATTTATTACAGTAGCGACCACACGTCCGGAGACAATGCTGGGTGATACAGCGGTTGCTGTTCATCCGGAAGACGATCGTTACAAAGATCTGATCGGCAAAACGTTGATCCTGCCGATTATTGGCCGTGAGATTCCGATTATCGCTGATGATTATGTAGACAAAGAGTTTGGTAGTGGTGCGGTTAAAATTACACCAGCTCATGACCCGAATGACTTCGAGATGGGTCAACGTCACAACTTACCGCAGATTAACGTAATGGATGAGAGCGGTACGATGAATGAAGAAGCAGGACCTTACCAAGGTCAAGACCGGAGTGTATGTCGTAAGGCTATCACTGCTGACCTGAAGGAGCAAGGTGTGCTGATCAATATCGAAGATCATGTGCATCAAGTAGGACACAGTGAACGCTCTGGAGCGGTTGTTGAGCCGTACTTGTCCACACAATGGTTTGTAAAGATGCAGCCACTGGCTGAAGCTGCCATCAATGCACAGAAGGATGGGAACGGGGTTAACTTTGTACCGGACCGTTTCGAGAGAACTTACCTGAACTGGATCGAGAACGTACGTGATTGGTGTATTTCCCGTCAGCTGTGGTGGGGACATCGTATTCCAGCATGGTATTCCGAGTCTACTGGTGAATTGGTTGTGGCAAATGACGAGGAAGAAGCGCGCCGGATCAGTGGTCTAACCGACTTGAAACAGGACGAAGATGTACTGGATACCTGGTTTAGCTCTAATCTGTGGCCTTTTGCCACACTAGGATGGCCAGATGAGAACAGTGCAGATTTCAAACGCTATTATCCGAACGATGTGCTCGTAACAGGCTACGATATTATTTATTTCTGGGTAGCGCGGATGATCTTCTCAGCTCTTGAATTTACCGGAGAAAAACCTTTCTCAGATGTATTGATGCATGGTTTGGTACGGGATTCCGAAGGTCAAAAAATGTCCAAATCACTCGGGAATGGCGTAGACCCCCTTGAAGTAATCGAGAAGTATGGCGCAGATGCAATGCGTTACATGATTTCTACCGGAAGTACAGCTGGACAGGATCTACGCTTCCGTTGGGAAAAGGTTGAGCAGGCGCGTAATTTCGCCAATAAGATCTGGAATGCATCACGCTTCGCGTTGATGAATTTGGAAGGCGTAAGCTTTGAAAATATTGACATTTCGGGTGAGCTAAGTACTGCTGATCGCTGGATTTTGCACCGTCTGAACGAAACTTCTCGTGAGATTACGCGTCTAATTGACTCGTACGAGTTCGGTGAGACCGGTCGCCAGCTGTACAACTTCATTTGGGACGATCTATGTGACTGGTATATTGAGTTCGCGAAGCTGTCACTTTACGGATCAGACGCCGCGGCCAAAGCGAAGACACAGTCTGTACTTGCCTATGTACTAGATCGCACAATGCGCTTGATTCATCCGTTTATGCCGTTTATTTCGGAAGAAATCTGGCAGCACCTTCCGCATGAAGGGGAGACGATTACGCTGGCTGCATGGCCGGAGTATGATGCTGCTCTGGAGAATCCGCAGGCCGTAGCGGAAATGAACCTGCTGATGGATGTAATCCGGGCCGTTCGTAATATCCGGGCTGAAGTGAATGTACCGATGAGCAAAAAGGTT
The DNA here is from genome assembly GCF_050277435.1 of Paenibacillus sp. NPDC101420. NCBI lineage: Bacteria > Bacillati > Bacillota > Bacilli > Caryophanales > Paenibacillaceae > Paenibacillus > Paenibacillus sp. NPDC101420. Next base: position 34,222 of record NZ_JBNNSE010000005.1, on the reverse strand, counting down.
GAATTGATCATCAAAGCGGGTAATGAAGAGACGCTGAGTATTATCACCCGTAACGACAACTACATTGGACGCTTCTGTAATACGTCTTCCTTCGAAGCTGGCCTGAATCCAGAAACGCCGGATAAGGTAATGTCCGCTGTAGTAACAGGAGCAGAACTGCTTCTGCCATTGTCGGGACTCATTGATATTGAACAAGAAATCGCTCGTCTGGAAAAAGAAGTGCAGACGCTGAACAGCGAAGTAGAACGCGTAGAGAAAAAGCTGAGCAATCAAGGCTTCGTGGCCAAAGCTCCTGCTAAAGTTATCGAAGAGGAACGGGCGAAGCAGGCAGATTATTCTGCTAAACGTGAGAAAGTACTTGCCCGCATCGCAGAGCTGAGAGGATAAGAGACATGGATGACCTAAATCGGGGCGGAAGTACCGCCCCTCTTGCGACATACACCGAAGCGGTTGATTGGATCAAGAGCCTAATCCCTTTTGGGATACGGCCAGGTTTAGATAGAATCGAGATGTTGATGGACAAGCTGGGAAATCCGCACCGTCGGCTGAAGTTTATTCATGTGGCGGGTACGAACGGCAAAGGTTCAACTTGTGCTTTTTTGACTAGTGCACTTATACAAAGCGGCTATTCAGTAGGCACCTTTACATCTCCGTATATTACAAAGTTCACGAACAGGTTCCAATATAATAATACGGACATCTCTGAAGAAACGCTTGTCGAGCTGGTTAACCAATTACGTCCACTAGTCCAAGAAATTTCGGAAACGGAGTTTGGCTCACCTACGATGTTCGAGGTAACTACAGCTGTAGCCATTCTATTTTTTGCGGGCGTCTCTTGTCCTGATGTTGTCGTATGGGAGACCGGGCTTGGGGGAAGGCTGGATGTAACGAACATCGTGACTCCGATTGTTTCTGTGATTACTAATGTTGGTCATGATCACATGGATATTTTGGGAGATACGCTAGAGAAGATTGCAATGGAGAAAGCCGGAATTATTAAGACGGGCGTACCTGTTGTTAGCTGCGTAACTCAACCGGAAGTCGTAGCGGTTCTGAAAGAAAAAGCAGCGGCTTGCCGCTCTACTCTTTATCTTGCCGGAGAAGATTTTAGCTATGAGGCTAATGAAATCCGTGAGGATGTGCAGACTTTTCATTTTAAGGGTCCCTTTCGTTCACTTGAACTTGGGATCGTAATGAAAGGCGAGCACCAGATTAGCAATGCGGCAGCTGCCATGATGGTACTTGAGGTTCTGCGTCAGTATATGGCCTTTATGCTTGAGGATGAAGATGTGCTTGAAGGTTTGCGCCACGCATTCTGGGCTGGAAGGCTGGAAGAGGTAAGCAAGTCTCCAAGGATTGTACTGGACGGAGCGCATAATCCGGAAGGTGCGGTGAGTCTTGCAAAAAGTCTGCCTCAGCTCTATCAATACGGTAAATTAAATTTACTTATGGGAATGCTGTCAAATAAGCATCATGAATCCTACTTTAAGCATATACTGCCTATAGTGGATACGCTCATCCTGACCGAACCGGATTTCCAGAACAAAATGGACGCGGAGAATCTGCAAGTTATCGCAGAAAGTCTGCGGGAGAAATATGCCAAGGAAAACTTGGCAATCATAGTAGAACATAATTGGGGAAAAGCGCTGCAGCTACTGAAGTCGATTACAGCGGAGGATGACCTTGCCGTCGTATCTGGTACGCTGTATTTAATCTCTGACGTACGCGGTACACTTTTGCAGCAACCCGATACTGAAAAAGGCTGGTGACGACTGTTGGATACTACTGAACGTGTGCATTTTATAGGGATCGGCGGCTACGGAATGAGCGCGATTGCCCGGGTAATGCTAGAAATGGGATATACAGTTACGGGCTCCGATGTGGCTGCCCAAGAATTAACGGATAAATTGATTGCTAAAGGTGCCAAGATTTATATCGGGCATACAGCAGAACAAGTAAAAGGTGCGGATCTAGTCGTATACTCTACGGCTTTGTCTAGTGATAATGTGGAATGGGTGGAAGCTGAGCGTCTTAAGATTCCAATTCTGCATCGTTCGCAAATGTTAGCCCGTTTATTGAATGAACGTAAAGGGGTAGCCGTTGCTGGAGCACACGGGAAAACTACCACCTCCTCCATGATTGCACTTGTGATGGAAGAGTGCGACGTTGATCCAACGTATATTATCGGTGGAGAGATTATGAATGTAGGTACGAATGCAAAGGCGGGACAAGGTGAGTTTGTAGTAGCGGAAGCGGATGAGAGTGATGGCTCTTTCCTGCACTATCACCCTTGGCTTGGGATCGTTACGAATGTTGAAGCGGATCACTTGGAAAATTACGACGGAGACTTTAACCGTCTTAAAGCTGCATACGTGCAGTTCATGAACCAAACGCGCGAAGATGGAACTGCTATAGTATGCGCTGATGACGAGAATGTGATCTCTCTTTTACCTGAAGTAACAGGTAAGGTGATTACTTATGGCATCAAGTCGAACACTGCAGATTATATTGCCACTGATATCGTTCTAGGCGATCGTCAGGTATCGTACACGATGAATCATAATGGAGAAGTGCTTGGACGGATTGAACTCTCTGTTCCCGGACAGTACAATCTTTATAATTCAATGGCAGCGGTAATCGCTTGTTTGAAATCAGGGATTTCTTTCGAGAAAATCGCTGAAGCGATTGTGAAATTCCATGGTGCGAAGCGCCGTTTTCAAGTGCTCGGAGAAGTCAATGACATTCTGGTCATTGATGATTATGCGCATCATCCTACAGAGATTCAGGCAACGATCAGTGCTGCCAAGGCAACAGGAAAACGGATTATTGCGGTATTCCAGCCTCAGCGCTATACACGTACTTTCTTCCTGTTAGATGCTTTCAGCCGTGCCTTTAGCGAAGCCGACGAAGTCATCATCACCGATATTTACTCTCCGGCTGGAGAGAAACAGATCGAAGGTGTTACTTCTGCGAAGCTGGTTGAGCTAATCGTTAAGAACAGTAATGCGGGCGCGAGACATCTGCCAACCAAAGAAGATGTTCTAGCTGATCTGACACCTCGTATTGCTCCAGGTGATCTGGTGATTACGATGGGCGCAGGCGATATCTGGAAGGTCGGATACGCACTGGCAGACGGGTTGAAGAAGAAGCATTAAGTTTACAAATTGAGGCTAATCGAGGATATTTATATTCTCTATTCAATAGCACTTCCCCAAAATTTCGTTCAGATAATCCTTGTGTTTATCTGAAGGGAGTTTCGAGGGAAGTGTTTTTTTGGTATTGTTAACGTATTTACTGATATAGTTATAAAGTGCTATAGTGCTGCCAGAAGAGGATCGATTTTTCAACGTATATTTGGGATCCCCACAAAGTACCCGAGTACGCATCGAAGCAAAGCCGCACTTTGTGGGGATATTTTCGCATAGGTGGTGACGTATGAGCTCCCTGCTTGAAATTAGAACACTGATTTATTTGTTTATTTTCGGAAATTTATTTATATTGCTGCTTATAACCAATTATCGAAGTACCGCTGTTAAAGATACAGCCTCCACCTTGTTCATCCGATCAAAGGAAGTGCAGCTACTCTTTTGGTGTTCGATTTTATTGTGGGATTATCTACCTCATGCGTTGTCCATTCCGCTTAGCAATGCTCTGATCCTTGGAGGGTGCTGTCTAGAAATTACAGCGTTACTGCTGATGATGGGAGTACTGGGGCCAAAAATAAAGCGATATTACATCATCCTTTCGGTATTGAGCATAATTAGTTTTAGTATCATCGCATTATTTTTTAATCATTCCAACTTGCGCATCGCTTGTACTTCACTTTGGTCTATACTATTTATAGTTTATCCAGCTTATCATCTAACTGTGAATAAAAAGGCTACCCCTCTTCAAAAAATATTAGGTGTATTATTTTATGTATTTGCAGCGATTATGCTGATGCGGGCGCTTGTTGCATTGATTTGGGAGCCCGAGATGAATGTGTTCTCAACAAATCTCACGCAATATTTGTATTATTTGGGGATGTATTTATTATTTATCGTAGGGGCTGCCGGTTATATTCTTCTCTCAAATGAGCATTCCTTCGTCAAACTAAAAAGAATAGCCAGTTATGATGATTTGACGGGGATCCTAAACCGTGGAGCATTTCTTCAGGAAGCGGAGATAAAGCTTGAAAAGGCATTTCGAGCGCAGGAGTACTTCTCATTTTTGCTATTGGATTTGGATTATTTTAAACAGGTCAACGATACTTATGGTCATGATACCGGTGACATTGTGCTGGAAGAGTTCGCATCGACGATTAAAAATAATCTCGGAAATGGCGATTTGTTTGGCAGACTAGGGGGCGAGGAATTCGCAGTCATACTCTGTGGGGTAGATGAGCAGAGCTGCGACCAGAAAGCTGAAGCGCTTCGTGAGGCGATAATGAATACTTCCACTAATAAGGTTCAACAGGGGTACACAGTTAGTATAGGTGTAATTACGATCATGCCAGATCAGGAGATTTCGATAAATAAGTTGTACAAGCTAAGCGACAAGGCATTATATCAGGCCAAACAAGAGGGAAGAAATAGAGTCATCAGATACCGATATGTATACTGAGAGTCAGGAATACTAGGGGAGGTGAACTTCACTTATATGCATCTGGATCTCCAGACACTGCTGGTGTGTCTCTTTTTGTGGCAATCGTTCACGGTGCTGCTTATCGTGGTGTATCGTTTGCGTTATCCGCAGGAACAGACTTCTTCATTGTTTATCACAGCAAAATATTTGCAACTAGCAGCCTTGATCCTCTTATTACTGAAGGATTTTATAGATACACCACTTAGTTTACCGATCATAGCACTTCTTGCTCTGGCTGGAGGCACGCTCGAAAGCTTGGCGCTTCTAATGCTTCTCAGAGTATTCGGGAGCAAAGTGGAGAGATATTATTCTATATTATTCGGAGTATCCATTCTCGTTGTGGTGCTTATGTATTTGTTGATGCCTAAGGATCCTCTCGTTATTCCAGTCGCTTGTCTGGCTGGAGTTCTGATTATAGCCTATCCTGCTTATATACTATGTCTGAAGGTCATGGAGACTTCGCTACAAATAATAATGGGACTGCTATATTGTCTTGTCATCTTGTCGTTGGCCGGGAGAGCCTTAGAACCGCTGTATTCCGTATTAGGAATCAATACACAAGTTGCACAATTTCTTTATTTGTTTTTTTATCTCGGGATTTATTTGTATATGTTTCTAGGAACCGCGGGAATTATGCTGCTTTATAGAGAAGATTCCTTTGCAGAAATGGAGCGGGTAGCAACTTATGATGAGTTGACCGGTATTTTGAATCGCAGGTCGTTCGTTCTGCGTGCTCGGCCTTTAATAGCTGCTTCAGCGATGAAGAAACTGCCCTATTCTTTTTTACTGCTGGATGTCGATCACTTTAAGAGCATAAATGATAATTACGGCCATAACACAGGTGACCAAGTACTAACTGATTTGGCGTCTAAAATAGAGCAACAGCTTGGTCATGGTGATCTGATCGGAAGATTTGGGGGAGAAGAGTTCGCAGTGCTCCTGCACAGAGCCGATGAGAAGAGTAGTGATGTTATTGCTGAAGGAATGCGCACAGCTGTTATAGGTTCAATGATTCATGGCGTACCGCTGCACTACACGATAAGTATTGGAGTCATTACGATAGAATCGGGTGAACGTTTTTCTCTAAATAATCTCTACAAACTTTGTGATAATGCATTGTATCAAGCTAAGAAAAAGGGTCGGAACTGCGTTGTTAGAAGCTACGAAATATAAAAGTGTCTTCCTTTCGTCATTAGATGAGGAAGACACTTTTTTGTTTGCATAGGGAATAGTTCAGAATACCTAACGAGTATAAAATTTTGGAATAGAAAATTCATGTTCGTGTATTACTGGAAAAGTAGTTTTTTTGCTTGAATCTTCAAAAAAATAGCGATATATATAGGTTTATCGCAATGATTTTCGAATAAAGCATGAAAATATATAAAAATTTTAAAGGTTTCCCTATAAATCGACAAAAATTTTATGTGAAATGAGTTACTATTGAACTGCATCTAAAGTTGCAGTGATAAGTAGAGATGATTTATATAAAAAATTCAAGGAGCCAGAGTCATGCGAGAAAGAATGCTGTTCCTTTCAGCACAAAATCAAAGCGCAGAGGATCTAGAAGGAGAAATGAGAACAGGGAGTATTCTCGAGATTTTGCTAGGGAAATTTGATATTGATTTGCTGACGTATGCCAGTACGCACAAGGATATGTCTACAAATGATGGAACTGCACTAACGGTTCATTACATTAACGGGTGCATTAACTCGTGGAGATCTATGCTGCGTCCCTTACATATATTACGGAATTTCACTAATCGGAGTCATGCGGAGAAAGACATGAAGAGTACCATCATGGAGCTTTGTAGATCGAATAATTACAGACATGTATTTATATCGCATAGCTTGCTGGGAAATTGCATTGATATGGTTCGTAATCTGCTTCCTGAGGCCAGTGTTATTACAGATACGTATCGTTTTGAGAGCGGGCTTGCCGTTGGAAAAGAAATTGGGAAGCCGAGCAGCAGTAATCCTTATTATAAACTAAATGAGGCTTTGGTTCGTCGGAATAAGCGGAGACTAATGAATAAAACGGGTGTACTCTTGGCAACCTCGGAATGGGATGCCCTTTCATTCAAATCTCTATCCTTTGCGGATGCCCGTAAAGTTCATGTTGTTCCTCATTTCATAAAAATGAATGAATACGACGCTTTTACTGAGCCTGTTGCAAAAGAAAATTCAATGGTTCTGCACTGGAATATGAACACCAGACAAGGGATTAAGGCTGCCCAAAACTTCTTTAAGAAAAGCTACCCTTTGATTAAAGAGCAAGTGCCTGATATCAAGTGTTACATCACGGGTCATGAGGTTCATACGGATGTGTTGACGCTTGTAAAGGATGATGTATCAGTTATTATCACTGGACCTTTGAAACCGTCTGCTGATTATATACGTCGTGCTAAAGCGGTTCTTGTGCCGATCCTTGAAGGTTGTGAAGTCTCCAGAAACATTCTGGAATCATGGGCACTCAAAACGCCGGTGGTTACTAGTTCTATAGTATGCGAGCGATTGAACTGTGAGCATAACCGTAATATTTTGCTTGCTAATACCTCAGTTGATGTTGTTGCTAGCGTAATAACGTTGTTAAAGAATCCTGAGATGGCAACGATTATTGCTGATCGGGCGCATCGCACATTGTTGAAGGATTACGAAGTGAATTATGTGAAGAACAAGATTCTTAGTCTTGTGTAAAAGGTACGCCCGAGAAGGCTCTGCCTGCAATATATAAAAAACCCGCGAGGACGTTTTAGGGTCCTACGCGGGTTATTTCATTTTTGTATGATTTTACAGCAGGTTGCGGCGTAATTCTTCTGGAGATTTCGGAGACAACATTCCAAGTGGAATATCGAATACTGTACGCGCTCCACTCTGTCCTTCTTGACTCATACGCTGAGCGGCTCTGGCATAGGCCACGAGAACACTAGCTGTAAATTCTGGATTGCTCTCCAGCTTCAGGCCGAATTCAACAATCTGCTTCGTACCTTCCCCTGTTACACCACTACGAATAACAAACCCGCCGTGCGGAATTCCGCTATGCTGAGCTGCCAATTCTTCTTCAGTGATGAAAGTAACCGTAGTATCATAATCTGCAAAATAGTTCGGCATATTCACGATTTCTGCACGAATGCGTTCTTGATCTGCCCCTGCCTCAGCCACTACAAAACACTCTCTGAGGTGTTTTTGGCGAGTGGTAAGCTCTGGTGTTTCACCAGCGCGAATGGCTTCAATAACCTCTTGTACTGGAACGGTATATTGTACACCAGCTTTAACTCCATCTACTCTGCGGATCGCATCGGAGTGGCCTTGGCTAACGCCTTTGCCCCAGAAGGTATATTCTTTACCTTGTGGAAGAATAGCTTCAGCGAGCAGACGATTCATTGAGAATAAGCCTGGATCCCAACCAGTAGAAATTACGCTGAGTGTTCCACCTTGTTTAGCTGCGGCGTCAACGGTCTCGTAGAACTCGGGGATTTTGGCATGAGTATCAAAGCTGTCCACGGTATTAAACATCCGGGCAATGGCTGGTGTTTGTTCTGGCAGATCGGTAGCCGATCCTCCGCATAGAATCATAACATCCACTTTACCCTTATATTGTTCGACGGCAGAGATGTGTTCGAACTTCACACCGGCTTCTCCGGCTTCCAGTTGTCCAGGTTCTCTGCGCGTAAAGATCGCAACTAGCTCGATATCTTCACTTTGGTTGATAGCCTTACGTACACCTTTTCCTAAATTTCCGTAGCCTACAATAGCTGCTTGAATTTTTTGTTTCAGAAGAAGCCCTCCTAATCAGTAGTGAACTAAAGCATCATTTCTAGCTTACCTAGTATAGTGTACACTTTTAGCTCTTTTTATATAGTATATAAAAGGTACATGTAATGTAAACTGAATCTGCATAATCTTTCATAATTCCTATGGCTTAAAAATAGCATATCTCTCTATTGTCTATCATATATTTACTTATAGATTAGATGAGGTGAGGTGTAACTGTTGAATAACGGAAGAATGACATTCCGATTTGACGTGAACAAGGACGAGCCTAAACCAAAGCCTAAAGTGGTGGAGCGCTGGTCAAATGGCGGATTGGGCACAGCTGAAGAGTACGCTGAGGGACTGCGTCAAGAGGTAGGTCCAGCACAGCAAACATGGCTTTATGAGCCTGATTTTCGTTCCACGTATGAGGCACCACCGGAAGATTCCTATGACTATTACTCGGGTACTGTAGATCCACGCCAGGAAGAATGGGACGAACAGGATAAGGATTTTAGATATACACAGCAATCGTATCTTCTGTCAGATATGGTTTCGGATAGCAGGGATAAATTAGAGAATGTATCCTCTGGCAGTTACGGAGGCTCTTATCATACTCGACGTCCTTCGTATTGGTGGAAATTAGCTCTTTCTGTTACGGGAGCCATCGGCACAGGGGTACTGCTTGGTTATGCTGCACTTTCTTTCTTTTACGGAGGGAATATGGACAGTAGCTCTGGAAATGGGACAGCAGACATGGCGGCTACTTCAGTGCAGTCCAGTGGAGCTAAAGATCCGGCAGGTGTAGGTACATCAGGATTACCAGTGACGGGTACTGAAAATTCAGGGAAGAACACCATCCCAGTTCAAGTAGCTGCGCAAAGCTATTATCTGCTGCAGTACGGAGTATTCAGTACACCTGCAGGCGCTGAAGAGGCTCGCCAGGAGCTGTTAACTGCAGGTTTGGCCGCGGGTATGGATCCTGCCGACGGCAATCGTGTGTATGCTGGAATATCATCCGACCGTGAACAGGCCAAGCTACTTAGCAGCGGACTAAAGAATCAGGGTATTGAACTGTATGTGAGAGAGGTGGCACTTCCCGGGGCTGAACAGCTTGTCTATACCGGTAATGCAGAGGAAGTGAAGAACTATTTCTCCGTGAGTGGGCAGCTGCTCAGTGAACTAAGCAGTCAATCTGCTTCTTTACTTAGCGCTGGCCAAACTAGTACGACAGCAAATACCCCCGCTATGAGTGATCTCCATCTGCAATGGAGTGAAGCAGTAAAAGTGCTGGAACAAGGCATATCTCCTGAAGCCAAAAGCATTTGCGCAGCGTTAGAGAAATCAATGAGCCAAGGGATATCAGCCTGGAGTGAATATAACAAGAACAAGGCTCAGGGCCTACTTTGGGAAGTGCAAGAATCGATGCTGAGCTTTTTGACTAGCCAGAAACAGCTGCTAACTGCAATGAATTAACTGATAGATTGTTGACTTTAAAGACAGCAAGCCTCCAGATGTGGGGGCTTGCTGTTTTGGCGCGAAAGAGGAAATTATCCCTATATAACTTAAACTATAATTGATACGGAGGATGGTATCGCTCCGCAACTTTTAGTGCAAATGGTGGTAAACATTACCGTAAGGGATTTTACGTTTGTATTGATCACAATTTCACCGTATAATAATTAGGGTGTCAAAAAATGGCGAGGGAAGACTGAGATGAAGAAGAAAAATGTAGGAACACTGCTGTTATTTCTAATTCTAGGCTGGCTGGCTGGAGCCTGGATCGCCAAGCTACTGCAGCCGGTAAAGGCTCTTTCTTTTCTAACAACATCGACTGTGCTTAAGTGGTCTCCGCGAGCCGATTTGGACATCATAACCTATGACATCACTATTCATTTGAAATTGTGCATGCTAAGTCTCGTCGGTATTATTACAGCTGTATGGCTGTACCGAAGACTTTAACTCTCGTTATTGATCAAGAAGGGACGTTTACAACGTGGACAACTCACAACACATTATTTTAGCCTCAGGTTCACCGCGTCGACGAGAGCTTTTGTCTTTACTGGGCTTGCCTTTTGAGGTCATTACCAGCGAAGCGGACGAAAGCACACCACCGGACTTTACGCCGGAGCAAATCGTGCGCAGTTTGGCTCTGCGAAAAGCAGAGGCTGTAGTGGCTGCAGCAGGAGAGCGTAACGCAGTAATTATTGGTAGTGATACGATTGTTGTACTAGATAACACTGTGCTAGGCAAACCGGTGGACGAGCTGGACAGTAAATCGATGCTTACCAGACTTCAGGGCCGGAATCATAAGGTTTACACGGGTGTAGCCTGTATTGGACTTCCGCATGGAAAGACTATAGTGGAGCACCGTGTTACTTCCGTAACGATGAGAGCAATGACGGAGGATGAAATTATTGCTTATATAGCTACGGGAGAGCCCGCTGATAAGGCTGGCTCTTATGCGATACAAGGGCTTGGCTCCACCTTGGTGGAACGAATTGAAGGCTGTTATTTCAATGTTGTCGGATTGCCGCTGTCGCTTCTTGGCGAAATGCTGTCCGAGTTCGGTATAACTGTATTGAACCGGTAGGAAGCTTGGGAAAGAGGGATAGGGATGGAGTCGCAATCAGTAATGCTGCGGGACCTCCCCCATGAAGAACGACCAAGAGAGCGCATGATGCATTATGGGGCGGAATCATTAAGTCAAGCGGAGTTGTTAGCCATTCTGCTGCGTACGGGAACACGCCGTGAATCGGCTATTCATATTGCACAGCAGATGCTGGGGAAAATCGGTGGCCTGCGTGGGCTAGTTGACCTTAGCATCGAAGAACTGACCGAAATCAAAGGTATCGGCCCTGCCAAGGCCGTGCAACTAAAAGCAGGCATCGAACTTGGAAGGCGCCTTGCGAACTCCAGGTTTAACATGCCGGTCATTATCCGTTGTCCTGAGGACGCTGCGGAGATACTGACTGAGCAATTGCGTTATCTGCAGAAGGAGCATTTTGTCTGCTTGTTTCTGAATACGAAGAATCATGTGATAGGACAAGAAACGTTGTCTATGGGCAGTCTTAATGCTTCGATTGTTCATCCTCGTGAGGTATTCCGAGCAGCTATAAAATGTAGTAGTGCCTCTATCATATGCGCACATAATCATCCTAGTGGTGATCCAACGCCTAGTCCTGAGGATATCTCCTTGACCTCAAGACTGCTTCAGGCAGGCGAGATTGTCGGGATTGACGTGTTAGATCATCTAATTATCGGTGATAGCAGCTTTGTAAGCTTGAAAGAAAAAGGACACATGTAATATAAATGTGAAGATTTACTTAGGAAAAGGAGAATTAGCATGTTGGGTAGTTTTACGAAAGATTTAGGAATTGACTTGGGGACAGCGAATACGCTTGTCTATGTACGCGGTAAGGGGATCGTTGTAAGAGAGCCTTCCGTTGTAGCCATTAACACTGACACTAAGACGATTGAAGCCGTGGGTGAATCCGCTAAAAAGATGATCGGTCGTACACCGGGAAACATTCGTGCGATCCGTCCGATGAAGGATGGCGTTATCGCTGATTTTGACACAACGGCTACGATGATAAAATATTTTATTCGTCAAGCACAGAAACAACGTTCTATGTTCCAACGTCACCCTAATGTAATGGTCTGCGTACCATCCGGCATTACTGCTGTAGAGCAACGTGCCGTAGAAGATGCTACTAGACAAGCTGGTGCTCGCGAAGCTTACATTATCGAGGAACCTTTTGCTGCAGCGATTGGTGCAGATCTACCGGTATGGGAGCCAACAGGAAGTATGGTTGTTGATATCGGCGGAGGTACTACTGAAGTTGCTGTAATTTCACTCGGCGGTATTGTTACTAGTCGTTCCGTACGTGTTGCGGGTGATGAAGCGGATGAGTCCATCATTCAGTACATCAAACGTCAGTACAATCTGATGATTGGTGAACGTACTTCGGAACAGCTTAAAATGGACGTAGGTTCTGCCTTGCCACTTGAGAAAGCTGAGACTATGGAAATTCGCGGACGCGATCTCGTTACAGGCCTGCCAAAGACGCTTACAATTACTTCTGATGAGATCTGTGAAGCATTGTCCGATACAGTGAGTTCTATTATTGAAGCTGTTAAAGTAACTTTGGAAAAATGTCCACCGGAGCTCGCAGCAGATATTATGGATCGCGGGATTGTCTTGACAGGTGGAGGCGCCTTGCTTCGTAACTTGGATAAACTGCTTGCGCGTGAAACTGGAATGCCAGTTATTGTCGCTGAGAACCCTCTGGATTGTGTAGCGATTGGAACAGGAAAGGCGCTTGATAATATCCATTTGTTCAAGAGTCGCAGCAGTTCCAGTCTTCGCTCTAAGAGATAAGCCTATGTATTGCCACTTGTGTACGTCAACCCCTGTTATGGGAGAAATACTGTTGTTAGAGGGTGTTGAAACTGTTTAAACTCTTAAGCAATAAACGTCTGTTTATTCTGTTGATTACACTGGTGCTGTTCATTGTGGTGATGGGCTTCAGCTTGGCATCAAGGAGTTCCTTGTCCTGGCCGGAGAACTTTCTTAGAGACACTACTGGTTTCGTGCAAAAAATGTTCTACAAGCCCGCTGGATATGTAGCGGGCTTGTTTGAAGATATCGGAAATCTGAAAGATCTTTCTAAGGAAAATGAGCAGCTGAAGATTCTAGCCGCCCAATATGCACGTGATAAAGCGCAATACAATTTCATTCAGGTAGAAAATGAGCAGTTAAAGGAACAGTTGAAGTTCACGAAAGCTCAGGAGGAATTGTATAAATATCAATACCATATTGCACAGGTGGTTAGTCAGACAACAGAACCAAGCAATAGTACGATTGTAATCGATTTAGGTGCTAAAGATGGCGTTAGACCAAATATGTCTGTGATCTCGGTTGATGGATTAGTAGGTGTTATTAGTCAAGTCAGCAATTTCACCTCTACGGTGAAGCTGATGACCATGATGGATACGAATGACCCTAATTCTCAGCCGCCAATTGCGGCAACCGCTATTAACAAAGAGGGCAAAACCTTTGGTATGATTGAAAGCTATGATCCGAAGACAAACAAGTTATTGATGAACAAGATCCCGCCAGGTGATCCTATTGCGCCGAAGGATGTTATCGTTTCTTCTGGTATTGGGGGATTGTATCCGCGAGGATTGACCATCGGTACAGTTGAAAGCGTTGAGGTTGGTGAATTTGGATTAACCTCCACAGCAGTGATTAAGCCTTCAGCAGAATTTCAAGACTGGAAGCAGCTGATTGTTGTTTTTACGGAGGAGCGTGCTGAATAGTGAATATGCGCAGATCTGTTCTTGTTCTGTTACTGTTCCTCTTGTTCATTCTGGAGGGAACCATTCTGCCTTGGCTGATTCCAGATGTATGGCAGATGCGAATTATTCCGAATCTAGTGTTCGTTGTGTTATTGTTCGTGGCTGTATATCATCATCGTCATACAGCGCTTATACTGGGCCTAACTTTCGGACTATTACATGATGTCGTTTTTTATGGCAGAATTCTAGGAGCACATTCTTTTGCGATGGGTCTGTCGGCTTATTTAATCGGCCTTCTGTTTCAGATTCCGCGTGCGCCACTGCCTCTTATGATGACTGTGATTCTGCTCGGAAGCTTGCTAGAGGATAGTGTGTTATTTGGTATTTATAGTGTATTCAATCTCAATCAGGAGCCTTATAGCTGGGCTATTTTGAATCATATGCTACCAACGATGCTCTTTCATTTTGCTATTGCTCTGATCCTCTACATACCGTTACGACGCCAGCTTGAGCTGATCAAGAAAGAGAAGAGTACGGAAGAAGCGGCATAAAGAAGCTTCTATTTTCTTTCTTAATAAAGCAGGAATTTAAGGGGCCCGGCACGAATGAATGAGGATAGGGGGCCAGGCATATGACAGTAAAATCCAAGCATGTAAGGATTAAGGGCATCAAGGATGGCCTGATATTCCTGCTAGACGACAAGTGTCCCTTCGAAGATCTTCTGAGCGAGCTTCGCTATAAGTTGGAGCACAGCCATCAAAATATTTTGACTGGACCGATTGTCCATGTAGATATTAAGCTGGGCAATCGTCCCGTAACTGAGGAAGATAAGGAAGCTGTGCTGGAGATTCTGAAGGGACAGGGAAATCTACTGATTCGTTCCATAGAGGCGCTTCCAGTGCCCGGCAGTGAGGATAATGACGCTTTGTTTCTTATGAGCGGGATTCTTCGTTCCGGTCAGGTGCTGCACCATGATGGAAATCTTTTATATCTGGGGGATGTGAACCCAGGAGGAACTATTACCTGTTCAGGCGATATCTATATTCTAGGATCACTTAGAGGTATGGCGCATGCTGGAGTAGATGGAAATGAAGAGGCGATTATCGCTGCTTCATTAATGTCTCCGACACAACTGCGAATTGCTGATATTATCAGTCGTCCTCCCGATGAGTGGGAAACCCGAGAAAGCAGTATGGAGTTTGCATATTTAACGAACGGAGCTATGCAAATCGATAAAATTCATAATTTAGTCAAAGTACGTCAGGATTTAAATGTGTTTAAAGGGGTGTAGCCTCCATGGGAGAAGCGATAGTCGTAACCTCGGGCAAAGGCGGCGTTGGCAAAACAACCACAACAGCCAATATTGGAACCGCACTTGCACTGCAGGGTAAAAAAGTATGTCTCGTCGATACCGACATTGGACTGCGTAATCTGGATGTAGTAATGGGGCTTGAGAATCGTATTATTTATGATCTTGTGGATGTAGCGGAGGGTCGTTGTCGCCTAAATCAAGCACTCGTTAAAGACAAACGCTTTGATGAGTTGTATATGTTGCCCGCAGCTCAAACGAAGGATAAAACGTCCGTCACTCCTGAACAAGTAAAAGATATTATTCTCGAACTGAAGAAGGAATATGAATATATTTTGATTGATTGTCCAGCGGGGATTGAACATGGCTTCCGCAATGCGATTGCCGGTGCGGATAAAGCGATCGTGGTTACCACACCAGAGCATGCTGCTGTGCGGGATGCGGATCGTATTATCGGACTGCTTGAGCAGTCACATGTGGAATCGCCAAAGCTGGTGGTAAATCGTATTCGCCCAGGTCTTGTGAAGTCTGGGGATATGCTTGATATTGAGGATATTTTACAGGTGTTGAATATTGATCTTATCGGAATTGTTCCGGATGATGAACTGGTCATTAAGGCCGCAAATAGTGGAGAGCCTACAGTTATGAATCCCGATTCGTCAGCAGCTATTGCCTACCGCAATATTGCTCGTAGAATTTTAGGTGATGCTGTGCCGCTAATGCAGCTTGATCGGAAACCGGGAGCATTTAAGAAGTTCAAGAAATTTTTCGGTATGGCTTAATTCTGCACCAAGCAATCTTACTATAGAAGCATTAACGGTCCCACCACTAGAGAAATCTATGGGTGGGATTTATTTATTTAGTGGTATTTAAGTGCTCCACCTTGGGCGGGCTTGTTCTAAAGAGACTTCCGTGCTTCATAAAATGGAAGTAAAACAAGCCCGTCCGGAGGGATAAACATGGATCTCAAATCAGATATCAAGAATCGCCGCAAGGAGCGTATTCGTAGTTTGCTGGAGGAAATCCCGAATATAGAAACAGCAGAGGTGCCTCCGTTATTCGTTATGCCCGAAAAGAGTACGAGCTTCAAGGAGTGGGGTACGGGGTTTAAGAAAAATGAGGAGCAATCATCTATAGAGCCTGATCCGGAAGTGATGTGGAAAGAGAGACGGGGGGGCTGGGAGGAACCAGGTGGAGGAGGTTCTAAATTTTCTTCGGGTTTTATTCGGCGGGTTATAGCCAGTGTGCTTGTGTTTGGAGCGGTGTGGGGAGTTTTTGCAGTTCACCAGCCATGGTCCTATAAAGTCCAAGCCTTTATTAGTGATGCCTTGAGTAATGAGATGGATTTCACAGCAGTGCGGGTCTGGTATGAGGAGAATTTTAATGGTGCACCGGCGTTCATACCGATATTTGGTGACAAAGACGAACCTGCTCAAAAGGCAGCAGCTCAACATGAGCTTAGTGCCCCGGTAGCTGGAAGTATTGTGGAGCCCTTTGCCTCCACGCTAAAAGGTGTAGAAATTATGCCTCAAATCGATTCAACCTCAAATGTGAAGGTGAAGAGTATAGACATGGGACGTGTTCTTTCCATCTCTAAAGAATTGGACGGTGGCATTCGAATTGCGGTTCAACATTCTGGAGGAATTACAGCAGAATACGGACATTTAAATGGCACTAAGCTGGAGATTGATGACTGGATTCAGAGTGGAGATGAACTCGGGTGGATGCTGGAGAAAGAGGGCTCCTCAGCTCCAACGCTATTCTTTGCAGTGATGAAAGACAAGACTTATATTGATCCTACAGAAGTGGTATCGTTTGATTAGGATCTTAGGGATCGATCTGTCACTACATCCATTGTTCGTAATCATTATGTTGTTTTCTGTACTCACAGGACAATTTCTGGAGTTGCTAACTTTATTTACGATCGTCCTCATTCATGAAATGGGACATGTGGTGGCTGCCCTTTTAGTTGGTGTTACAGTCAAATCGGTTCAGCTTCTTCCGTTTGGCGGAGTTGCGGTTATTGAGGATCATGGGCGGCTCACCGCTAGTCGTGAGATTGGTATTGCACTTGCCGGTCCGCTGCAAAATGGCATCATGATTGTTATGGCTCTTGGGCTTCAGCAAGCAGGTTATGGTAATCAGGAATTTTTAGTCTATTTTATAAATGCTAATGCCATCATTGCGCTCTTTAATCTTTTGCCTGTTCTGCCACTTGACGGAGGCAAAGTACTTCAGGCTACAGTTAGTTTATTTCTTCCTTATTACTATACTTTGCTATGGAGCGGACGAGTGAGCGTTGCTGCAAGCATTTTTGTGATTGTTTATGCGCTATTGCCTCTTGGAGCAGGTGGAGGCTTGAGGCTGAACATGGTTATGATCGGTGCTTTTTTATTGTATTCAAATCTCACGGATCATCGGAATTTACCGTACCGATTTGTTGCGTTTTTGATGAATAGGGAGGCGGTTTATGAGTATCATTTGCGGACAGGAAGTGTGGCTCGTCCAATTGTTGCCTTATCTGCGAAACCTTTAGATGCTATATTGCGTCTATTTAAACGTAATCAATATCATTTTATCTATGTATTAAACGGCGAAGGAAATGTTGTTGCTGTTGTGCCGGAACAGCGCTTAATATCTACCTACTTCGGAATGTAGTGTATTTATACAGAGCGTGAGAAGGGATGAATGAATGAACGAAACCAGAGGTGAAGCCATGAAACAGATGATCGTTCACTGCACGCAGCACATTACCCGAATGGCTCTTCTGGAGAACGGAAGGCTTGTGGAGTACGCGGCTGAACGCGATCAGCAGCAAGGGCTGGTCGGAAGTTATTATAAAGGCCGTGTGATTAACGTACTTCCAGGTATGCAGGCTGCTTTTGTTGACATTGGACAGAAGAAGAATGCTTTTTTATATGTTGATGATGTATTGCACCCTCATTTGGATAGACAGCCGGATGTGAAGCCTTCTATCGAGACGCTTTTGCAGCCGGGTCAGGATATTGTTGTACAAGTAAGAAAAGAGCCTAGTGGCGGCAAAGGTGCGCGTGTAACGACCCATTATACATTGCCCGGTCGTTGGATGGTGTACATGCCTTTTGCCGATTATGTTGGGGTATCCAAAAAAATAAGTCGCGATGCAGAACGTAGCCGGCTCAAAGGAATTGGTGAACGTCTGCGAATGAAAGAAGAGGGGGTTATTATGCGGACCGTCTCTCAGGATGAGCCGCATGAAGCAGTGGAAGGTGATCTTTCATTTTTACGTGCGCAATGGGATAACATTACACGTCGGGCACAAACTGCAGAAGCCCCAGCTCTACTTCATCGTGATCTTAGTATTGTTCAGCGCTTTATAAGAGATGCTTTTAATCCACAGCGTGATCAGCTGATTATAGATTCTCCAGTTGCAGTTAAAGAAGCCAAGGCATTTCTGGATGACATGGCACCTGATGGGTACAAGCCTGTGAGTTTATATAATGGACCGGAGTCCATTTTTACAGCTTATGGGGTTCAGGAACAGCTGCACAAGAGCTTCAGTCGCAAGATCACGCTGGAGGGCGGAGCGACAATGATCTGGGATGAGACGGAGGCGCTCACCGTTATTGACGTGAACACCGCGCAATACATTGGAGGAGCATCCCTTGAAGAGACGGTGACGAATACTAATTTGCTTGCAGCAGAGGAGATTGGTCGTCTGATCCGTTTGCGAGATACGGGCGGAATTATTATTGTTGATTTTATTGATATGGAAGAAGAAATACACCGTAAAATGGTTACCGAGCGGCTGGAGAAAGTGATCTGCAAGGATCGAACCAAAACCCATATTCTCGGTTGGACAAGACTTGGACTCCTCGAGATGACCCGGAAGAAGGCAAGACATGATTCAGCCAGCTTCGCACCTATCCTTTGTCAGTGCTGCGGAGGGACTGGGAAAGTTGGAGAATGGATGGAATGAGTTGACGATGGGCGATAAGTATGATAATATCTTCAAGTATGTGTTTGATTGATTCGGTCCTGCACATGCTGTAACCGCTCCGATCGGGTACATAAGTGCAGTTCCCACGGGAATCTGCCACCTAGACTAGGCGAGTCTGAGACATGAGGAGGTGCAAGTAAAATGTATGCAATTATCGAAACTGGCGGTAAACAATACAAAGTCCAAGAGGGCGATGTTTTGTTCATTGAGAAGTTGGAAGCTGAAGACGGCGCAAGTGTAACTTTTGACCGTGTATTGGCTGTTTCTAACGAAGGTGGTCTGACTGCAGGAACTCCGCTCGTAAGCGGCGCGTCTGTAACAGCTAAAGTCGAGAAACATGGTAAAGGCGCTAAGGTTGTAGTTTACAAATACAAACCTAAGAAGAACTACCACAAGAAACAAGGCCATCGTCAACCGTACACGAAAGTAACTATCGAGAAGATTCAAGCGTAAGAAGGTGCGTGAATGATTAACGTACGGATTACACGATCTTCGGATCTAGGAACTATCGTTGGCTTTGAGGTAAAAGGGCATGCGGGTTATGCAAAGCGTGGCGAAGATATCGTATGTGCCGGAGTTTCGGCCGTAACGGTTGGAACCGTCAATTCGATTGAGACTTTGACCGGAATCTCCATGGATACATCCATGAAGAACGGATTCCTAAGTGGAACATTAGGTTCCATTGATGATTTCGATACTTCCGCGAAGGTGCAATTGCTGCTTGAATCCATGGTCGTGATGCTAAATGATATCGCAGAATCATACGGAAAGTATCTTCAAATAGAGCAAGTAAATATTTAAAGAAGGAGGTTGACAACATGTTGAAATTGAATCTTCAATTGTTCGCATCGAAAAAAGGTGTAGGTTCCACAAAAAACGGACGGGATTCCCATTCCAAACGTCTTGGCGTGAAACGTGCTGACGGTCAAGCAGTAACCGGCGGTAACATCTTGGTTCGTCAACGCGGAACAAAAATTCACCCAGGCACTAACGTAGGCATCGGTAAAGATGATACGTTGTTCGCATTGGTGGATGGCGTAGTGAAGTTCGAACGTTGGGGCCGCGATCGCAAAAAAGTGAGCGTATACCCAGTTGATGTCGCTCCGGTAGCAGCGGCACTGGAAGCGTAAGCTTACGGAACCATATTTGCATGTAGAAGCCTCCGGCATGAGTGCCGGAGGCTTTTTTGTAGAATATTCAGAAGCGTTTATGGATACCTCTTTGAGCACTTTAGAAATGTATACCTTCAGAGTTTTAAGAAAACATAAACATCCTTAGACATATGTGAAATCTAACGGTTATCTCTGGTGAACTACAGGGAACTGCTGTGTTATACTAGGAAATGGTAATTGATGAGGGTAATAATCTAAACGAAGTCATGAATTTTGCGAACTGAGGGACGGGGAGAAAGAATGAAATCCTGGAAAAGTGCAATCTGGGCAGTCATGTTATCCGTAATGCTTCCTTTAGGACTCGTGTATTGGCATACCTCCCTTTTGACGTGTCTGTTGCTGGGAATTTGGGTAGCAGCAACGGTTGCTTTCAGTTTGATTTGGAATCAGCGTCATTGGGAACGGGAACTCCGTATACAAGAGAACACTCTGCAACAGGCGGCGATTCGGACACTGAATCATCATCGTCATGATTGGATGAATGATTTGCAGATTCTTTACGGATATATTCAGCTTGGAAAGCCTGATAAATCCGTGGAGTGTGTGGAAAGAATAAAGGAACGCATAGCGCTTGATAGTCGTATCGCTAAGCTGGGCATTCCTTCATTGGTCTTCTATATCCAATCTTTCCGAACTTACCGGACTAGTCTGGAGCTGGAAGTTCAAGTGGAGGAAGGATTGCAACTGGAGGAGAAGCTAAACCGGGAAGCAGGAGATGAGCTGACTTCAGTGATCATGCAGACCGTACGAGCTTATCAATATAACGGACTGGCTCCTCAGGGTGAAACGCGCAAGCTGCGTCTTGGCTTTATTCAGGATGGAGGAGACATTCTTATCTCCTTCGAAGGTGAGGGAGAGCATGGCAATCCCGAGCAGCTCAAAGGGCAAATTTATAATATAGTACAAGGGAAAATCATGAAAGCGGAGCAGTTTAAGCCCAGCAAGGCTTATGTAGAGCTGCGTTTGCCGCTTGAAATGTGAGGAAGGTGAACATTAATGTTCGTAGATAAAGCTAAGATTTATGTTAAGGGCGGAGACGGCGGGGATGGTATCGTTGCGTTTCGCCGGGAAAAGTATGTACCGGATGGTGGTCCAGCAGGTGGTGACGGTGGCCGTGGTGGCGACGTTATCTTCCGCGTAGATGAGGGCTTGCGTACGCTGATGGATTTCCGTTATCAACGCCATTTTAAAGCGGACAAAGGGATTAAAGGACGTAACAGAAGTCAGCATGGGGCGAACGCTGATCATATGATTGTGCGGATTCCACCTGGAACCATGTTAATTGACGATGATACTCAAGAGATCATCGCCGATTTGACTCGTCATGGTCAGCAAGTTGTTGTTGCCCGTGGGGGTCGTGGGGGTCGTGGGAATGCTCGTTTTGCAACAGCAGCTAATAAGGCTCCAGAGCTAGCAGAGAACGGCGAAGAAGGTCAAGAGCGGTATATTGTTATGGAACTTAAGGTTATGGCTGATGTGGGACTTGTAGGCTTCCCGAGTGTGGGCAAATCTACGCTACTGTCGGTCGTATCCGCAGCTCAACCAAAGATTGGTGCATACCATTTCACTACGATTACACCGAACTTAGGTGTAGTAGATGTTGGGGATGGACGAAGCTTTGTAATGGCGGATCTGCCAGGATTAATTGAGGGAGCTAGTGAAGGCATAGGGCTTGGTCATGAATTCCTGCGTCACGTTGAACGTACACGGATCATTATTCACGTAGTGGATATGTCTGGTTCAGAGGGGCGTGATCCCTTCGAGGATTGGGTTCTCATTAATGACGAGCTGAAGCAATATAATGCGGCTCTAATTGATCGTCCTCAAATCGTGGCCGCGAATAAAATGGATATGCCAGAGTCAGAGGAGAATCTCATCGCTTTCCGAGAACGCGTAGCTGAGCTGCGTCCGGATCTTGAGGTTATGCCAATCTCCTCGCTTACCCGTCAGGGTGTTCAGGAACTGTTATATCGTGCAACGGATATTCTTGATAGTATTCCGGTGGCACCGGTAGTTGAAGAAGTATCAGGAACAACTGAACGTAAGGTTTATAAGCTAGAAGCGGAAGATAATAACTCGTTCACCATTACACGTGATAATGAAACATATGTGGTCAACAGCCCTCGTATCGAGAAAATGTTGAAACGTATGCAGCTTAGCACACATGATGCGATTCTAAAGCTCGCCCGGACATTGCGGCATATGGGTGTAGATGCAGAGCTTCGTAAACGTGGAGCTGTAGAGGGGACTATTGTCCGTATTGGTGAGTTCGAATTCGAGTTCGTAGAGAATAGCAGTTACTATTAATATTTAGCTGATTACAAAGCGCGACTTGTGTTCTCCTGTAGAGGAAGACACAAGCCGCGCTTTTTTTATTTCCATATCGAGTATATTTTTTTCGTGAAAAGAACCCAAATCACGATATATATCGTATACAATTAATATCGAAATACACAATTTCCCATCCGGGAACGCATACGTTATTCATATATCATAGATGATGAAAGAGGGAATAGCAGATGGCAATTATAGAAGTGGTGAAGTACGACGGTCCTCCGGGGATTTTCGCATGGAAATATCCTAACCAAGAGCTAGGGACATGGACTCAGCTAATCGTTAATGAATCTCAGGAAGCGATCCTATTCAAGGGCGGACAAGCGCTTGATTCCTTTACGGCAGGGCGGCACACCCTGAGCACCGCCAATATTCCTATTTTATCTAATATCGTTAATCTTCCTTTCGGTGGGAAGTCGCCGTTCACAGCAGAAGTATGGTATGTGAACAAGACCAATTCGATGAATGTTAAATGGGGAACCAGCGCACCTTTACAACTCCAGGATCCTAAATACAAAATTATGATTTCTGTTCGTTCCTTCGGACAGTTTGGTGTAAAGGTTGATAATCCGCGCAAATTTTTGTTGCAGCTTGTTGGAACGCTTCCTCAGTTTGATCACGATACGCTCGTGAATTATTTCCGCGGCTTGCTTATGTCGAATATAAATGAACTGATTTCATCCTACCTTGTACATAAGCAAATCAGTATACTGGAGATTAATGCCTATGTTGCAGAGATCTCAAAGCATATCCAGGGGCGGCTAGCATCAACTTTTCTGGATAATGGACTTGAGCTGAATAATTTCTATATTGATTCCATTAATATTCCTGATGATGATCCGGCAACGATTCGATTAAAGGAAGCTTTAGCTAAAAAAGCAGAAATGGATATTATCGGCTTCAACTATCAACAGGAGCGTGGCTTTAACACGATGGAAAAAGCAGCAGGTAATCCTGGCAATCTTGGAGTAGGCATGATGAACACCGGGATGGGGCTTGGACTTGGTATGGGATTCGCTGGACCGGCTATGGATATGGTGAATCGTATGACCCGAGGGATGAGTTTTGATTCAGGGACTACAGTTGTGCGCCAAGAGCGCTCCTGTTCGAAGTGTGGGGTTATGAATTCTGTTGAGGGAAGGTTCTGCAGTGGCTGTGGGCATGCTCTGGAGAGCATTCAGCAAAGCACATCGTCCGGAAACAAGATCAATTGTTTGGAATGTGGTCATGAATTGAAAGCAGGAGCCAAGTTCTGTCCTGGTTGTGGCAATCCTTATCGTGCTTGTCCAACCTGTGGAGCAGATAATCCTGAGGGTGCATCTTCCTGTGTCTCTTGTGGAAAAGAAATGCCTAAAGCCTGTGGTAAATGTGGAGAAATGGTATCACCAGGGGTGAAATTCTGTCCTCACTGTGGAGATAGCTTGGTTATTAAATGCGGAGGTTGTGGGCATGAGCTGAAGCCTGGACAGAAATTTTGTGCAGAGTGTGGAACAAAAGCAGGCTGAAGGAGGACGTTATGAACAAGGGCAAAAGCTATATTCGTATCATCACCATTATTTATGTGGCTGCTATAATACTAACGGTGTTCTCCTTTATAGGGTTAGGCTTCTCTGAATCACTGTTTCGATTCGTGATTTCGCTAGTTGCTGTTCTGCTGGCGGAGAGTGTGGTGTATGGCTATTGTATTTTTTGGCTCCGTACTGCAGGTAGTGTGCAGCGGACCTCACCCGTTCTTCTCAGCGGTGCATTCATCACGGGGATTTATGCGGTTGGAGTATTCGCATCGGCTATTGTCTTTGATTGGCTACTGGAGTTGTCCCCTCTGTGGTATGCTGCCGTTCAACTGCTGATTCTTTTGATTGGTGGAATCACACTGGCTGTGATCGGGATTTATGGATGGAATGCCGGAACAGAAGAACAGCAAATGCAGAGGTCTTTGCAAGCTTTTCGGCAGCATCAGAGTGAAATAAACGAGATCAGTACGCTGGCAAGCAGCTGGAACAATCCCGAAACTGAACAGCTTGTAAAAGTGCTCAATAAGTTACGAGATCAATTCAAGTTCAGTGATCCTGTATCAGATCCATCTTTATATGCTACTGAGGATATCATGCATCAGCAGATCTCCCTGTTGCATGATCATGTGAAGCTTCTGCTCATGACAAATGAGCCACATGAGAACTGGCAAGCTGAAATCAACGAAATGGCCGACAGTATTAAAGCTACACTAGAGCGGCGAAATCGGGAATTAGCGGCACTTAAATAGGAGGAAATAATTACATGAACAGATTGAACATACAAGAGCCGTCACCGACCCCAGCGGGGAGTGCAGCGGTTCCTCTGATTAAATTAGACCGGACTGGGTTTGATTATGTCATTCTTGCGGCAGCTTATCTATTCACACCCATTGGACTCGTTCTTGCATTGTTACGTTTGATGCTAACTCATTATAAAAATCATCGGAGACCCACCAATCTAAATCTGATCATGCATGTATTTATCGGAGGATTTGTTGAACTCTCTATTGCAATGTTTGTGGATACCATGAGTGGAAACACTGGAACTTCTGAATTATTAACGATCCAGATTTTCCTTGCAGTCATATTTTTGATTCCGGCACTTATTCTTGCGAGTGTGACAGCAAAAGCTAAATATACACTTTCTAAGCTTAACACTTCTTATATAGAGCTGATTCAAAATAAAAATATCCGATATGTCGGCAGTATATCTGAACGGATAGGCCAAAGCGAAAGCGATGTACGGAGAGATGTCCAGTATCTCAAGAATAAAGGATTACTGGATATTGATATCGTACTTTCCGAGGGGCGCCAGACGCCAGATCTATCCATGGCAGCGCCTAATCTTGTTCATTCTGGAAGGACATCAGGCTTCGGAGCTCAAGCTTCGGGTCAGCAGATTCATACTCAACCTCAGTCCTCACCTCAGCTACCTAAGTCCATCCGTTGTCCGGGCTGCGGAGCACAGAACACGGTTCAGCCTAGTCAGTCTAAGAGCTGTGAATACTGTGGCACGATGATATCGTACAGTTAATGCCAAGGTTCTCCCTGAGCATTGTAGATATAACTTAACTAGGGGAGATAAAAGATGAGTAAATTGGATATACGAAGGCAGCCACCAACAACAGGCAAACCGATATATAAGCACGAATATGAGCGGACGGCGTTTGATTATACGACTATTGTGTTTGCGTATGTATTTGCTCCGGTTGGCTTTATATTGGCTGCCATTCGGTTATTATCTACACATTCCAAGAGACAGCGCAAAGCAAGCAATATTAACCTGTTTTATCATGCGTGTATGGGTGCCTTTGTAGAATTGGCGATCTATTTCATTATTAGCAAGCTACTCGGTCAAATCGATTATGTCGCACTCTTGATCAGGCTGGTGATTATCTACGCATTGTTTAGGATTCCCGCCATCAAATTGTCGGTTAGGGCCGTAGGATGGAGAGAGGGATTCACCTATCTTTGCAATGACTATATCGCTTTGGTTCTTGTGGACGGCATAAGGCATATCGGCAGCCTATCCGATATTCGCGGATTCAGTGAAGAGAACGTCCGCGAGGTTTTGGAATATTTAAAAGATCAGGGAGTACTTTCACCAGATATTGTTTATTATGAAGGACGTGTAGACAATCCATTTGTAAAATTGCCGCCGAAGCTTATTTATTCCAAACGGGCACAAGCACTGGTGCGTGCGCCTGAGAATAACCTTCGCTACCGTAACAAGCGAGACCGGACAGTGTTTGATCGAATCATTATGGCGATTGCCTATTTGTTTGCTCCGCTTGGGTTTGTACTTGCGATGCTTCGTTTTGTAAGCACTCATTATAAGAATGAGCGGAAATCATTTAACTACAAATTGCTCTATCATGTATGTATGGGAGCTTTTATGGAACTTGCCGTCCTCTTCGCTGTGGGGACCTACAAAGGGGATTTTAAGTGGTTCACTTTATTGATCATTCTGGTGGTCCTCTACTTGATCTTTATAATTCCGGCGGACAGCTTTGCAGGGAGGGCTACCTTCGCAACAGAAAACTTTGATTTTCTGTGCAAGAAGTATCTCATGCTGATCATAGTGGATGATGTTAGACATATTGGTAATTTAGCTGATATCACGAAACAAAGTGAAGATGATGTACGTAGAGACCTACGGTATTTGGTGAGATGGGGGTTACTTGCTTCTGATCTTGTCTATTATGAAGGACGTGTTAAGCTCTTAGATAAACAACCGCCCAATCTTGTACATCCTGACCGGGCAAAGCCCTCCGCGGCATCAGAGAACCAGCCATCATCTGGGCGGCAGTCATTACCGGAGAATAGGCCTAATCCACCTGTCCAACTGCCGAAATCCATCGTTTGTCCGAGTTGCGGTGCTAAGAGTAGAGTACTTCCTGGGCAGGATAAGATCTGTGACTATTGCGGGACGACGATTCCATACAGTTAGCGTACATACGATTGCCTGCT
Source organism: Paenibacillus sp. NPDC101420 (assembly GCF_050277435.1). NCBI lineage: Bacteria > Bacillati > Bacillota > Bacilli > Caryophanales > Paenibacillaceae > Paenibacillus > Paenibacillus sp. NPDC101420. The sequence goes on along the minus strand of NZ_JBNNSE010000005.1, from coordinate 7,270 downwards.
GCCCCCGGGAATCCGGGGGTTTTGCTGCACCGAACTCCCTGGCCTCAGAGTATACATATAAAGTTATTGCATTTTATAAGTCTTTTCCGATATAATGTCCACTAAGAAAACACAAAAGTCTTTGAGGTGAGGACGTTCGTGAAAGAACGCTATTATTTGGTCCGTGAGGACATATTACCTGATGCCGTACTTAAGACTATGCAGGTCAAACAATTGCTTGAGGCCGGGGATGCGAAGACCGTACATGAGGGTGTAGAACAGGTAGGATTAAGCCGGAGCGCTTTTTATAAATACAAGGATGGCATTCACCTGATCCATCAGCTCGAACGTGAGCGAATTGTTACGATCTCCATGGATTTGGAACATGAATCGGGGATACTCTCCAAGGTTCTAGGATCTGTGGCGGGGCATGGGGCTAACGTGCTGACGATTCACCAGAGTATTCCGCTACAAGGACGAGCGAATGTGGTGATTTCCGTGGAAATCTCACATTTGAATGAGGAGCTCGGAGAGATGCTTGATAGTCTGAAGAATATTCCGGGAGTGAAGCGCGCCCTAATCGTTGGACAGGGATAGAGAAATTATATACGTAAAACTTTTAGGAGGATACTGATGAAGCCGGTTAAAGTAGGATTGCTGGGTCTGGGAACAGTTGGTACAGGTGTAGTTCGTATCGTGGAAGGAAATCAGGAGGATTTGAGCAGTCAAGTAGGCTCTCCAATACTCATTGAGCGCATAGCGGTGAATAATTCCAATAAGCTCCGTGATATTGAGGTCGACCCTGCCAAAATAACAACAGATCCATGGGATGTTATTCGTGACCCTGAGATCGATGTAATCGTTGAAGTGATGGGTGGTATCGATGGAACAAAGGAATATATTCTTGAAGCTTTGGACCGCGGTAAACATGTCGTAACTGCGAATAAGGACTTGATGGCGCTGCACGGTTCGGAGATTCTGGCTAAGGCGCAAGAGAAGCAATGTGATGTCTTTTATGAGGCTAGCGTTGCAGGTGGTATTCCGATTATTCGGACGCTTATCGAAGGCTTTTCTTCAGATAAGATCATGAAGATTATAGGTATTGTGAATGGAACAACTAATTACATACTAACCAAAATGAGTCAAGAAGGCGCATCCTATAATGATGTGTTAAAAGAAGCGCAGGATTTAGGATATGCAGAGGCTGATCCAACTTCCGATGTTGAAGGTCTGGATGCTGCCCGCAAAATGGCGATTCTCGGGACCCTAGGCTTCCGTACTAACGTGGAGCTACATGACGTCAGTGTGAGCGGGATTTCAGAAGTGAGTAAAGCCGATATTGCCTTTGCAAAGCGTCTCGGATACGAAATTAAGCTGCTAGGCATTGCTGAACGTCAGGATGAGGAATTCAGTATCAGTGTTCAACCGACCTTGATTCGAGCAAGTCACCCACTTGCATCTGTAAATGGTGTCTTCAATGCAGTTTATGTGTATGGTGAGGCAGTAGGAGAGACAATGTTCTATGGTGCGGGCGCGGGTGCAATGCCAACGGCAACTTCGGTAGTAGCTGACTTGGTAGCCATTATTAAGAACCTCAAGCTGGGTGTTAATGGATTGAAGCAAAAAGTACCTTATAAGCAGAAGAAGCTTAAGAGTGATGAGGATATCTTTTATAAAAACTTCCTACTTTTACACGTTGATGATAAAGCAGGCGTATTGGCCAAGATTACTCAGGTGTTTGCCGAGTATGACGTGAGTCTTGATTCGGTAGTTCAGCAAGCCAATCCAAATAATCCTGATGCGGAGATTATTATTGTTACCCATAACGCCAGCAAAGCAAGTATGAATAAAGTGCTGCGTCACTTTAATGAACTGAAAGTCATCCACCGGATCAAGAGTCACTACCGTGTGGAAGGTTAGCACTTTAGATGGACTATACTTTCTATATTTAAACAATGAGTAAGGAGATTGCACCTGTTATGAGTACTTATGGAGTAGCAAGGGTTAAAGTACCTGCTAGTACTGCCAATCTTGGTCCGGGCTTCGATACTCTTGGCATGGCATTGCCGCTGTATGCCTGGATTGAGATGGAGGAAGCAGAGGAGACTGTTTTTCATCTATATGGTGACGAGATGAAGGGAGTGGCTCAGGATAAGAGTAATTTACTCTACAAGGTCGCTCAAATGGTATTTGCAGAAGCTGGCGTTACGGTGCCTGAAATATCTATTTCGATGTACTCTGAGATTCCGCTTACGCGTGGACTCGGCAGCAGTGCCTCGGCCATCATTGGGGGCATGGTCGCAGCTAATACGATGATCGGCTCTCCGCTCGATGATGCCAAGCTGTTTGATATGGCTACCCAGCTTGAGAAGCATCCTGACAATGTAGGAGCTTCCTTATTTGGTGGCATCATTACCGCAGTGTGGGATGGTGATCATGCGGATTACGTTCGCCTTGATCCACCTCAAGACCTTGAGGTTCTCGTGGTTATTCCAGAATTCGAGCTGGAAACCACAAAAGCACGGGGAGTGCTTCCAACAGAAATCTCAGTTAGTGATGCTGTGTACAACATCAGCAGAACCTCTTTAATGACAGCCTCGTTTGCATCAGGTCGGCTTGACCTGATCAGTAGAGCGATGCAGGATCGTCTGCATCAGCCCTATCGTGCAGCACTTATTCCAGGTATGGAGAAGCTGCTCGCGGAAGCACCTAACCATGGTGCTTTAGGAATCGCACTTAGCGGTGCCGGTCCTACCCTACTGTGTTTAGTTGATCGCCATGAGACTCGTAAGCGAGAGCTTGAGGCTTTCCTGATGAATACGATGCAAGAACACGGCATCTCTGCTCAGACTTGCTGGCTGATGCCTTGTACTTCAGGTGTTACATCAGAGCTTCTTAAAAGAAACGAGATGCAAAACGTATCATTTTTGGATATGATAAAAGGAGAAGTACGGTTATGAAATCAATAGCGGTATTGCCGCAGGGCTCGGTATCTCACGAAGCGCTGCTGCATTTGTTTAACGGCGAGCCTGTAAAAATTGTGCATCACAAGCTAATTTCCGATGTCTTTCTCTCTACGGCTGGTGGCACCACTGATTACAGCGTTATCCCGATTGAGAATACTATTGAAGGCTCAGTTAGTCTACATATTGATTGGCTCATTAATGAGGTCGATCTGCCTATGCAGGCTGAATGGATCTTTCCATCGATACAGAATCTCATCGGTCACCCGCTGGAATTCAGAGATACGAACGGCAATAAGGATTTCACTAAAATTAAAAAAATCCTTTCGCATCCTGTTGCAATGGCACAATGCATGCAATTTGTTCGGAAGCATGCACCTTGGGCTGAACTGGAGTCGGTCGGAAGCACCTCTGAAGCTGTTGAAATCGTTAAGAACAATCCTGACAAGGGCTGGGCTGCGATTGGTACTGCTCTTGGCGCAGCAACTCATGGGCTGGAGATTGTTGATCGGAAAGTTACAGATCACAACAACAACTACACGCGATTTGTCCTTGTTGGTCCGCAGAAGGTTGATCTTCCACGGAGCAGCAATGGTGTAAAGACGAGTGTCCTAGTTACGCTGCCGGAGGATTTTCCCGGTGCTTTGCATCAGGTCCTCGCTGCCTTTTCTTGGCGGAAGCTGAATTTATCGCGTATTGAATCACGACCAACGAAAAAGAAGTTGGGTACTTATTATTTTTATATTGATGTGCTGGAACCGATAGAATCAGTCCTGCTGCCAGGAGCGATTGAAGAGATTAGCGCTTTAGGCTGTCAGGTTCGGATTCTGGGCTCGTATCCCACATACACCTATGAGGAAGAGAAAGCGGAGGTGCAGTAAATTCATGGCTGAACAATGGATCTATCTGGATGGACAACACGTAACTAAGGAAAATGCAAAGGTATCCGTTTTTGATCACGGTTTTTTGTATGGAGACGGCATATTTGAAGGTATTCGTATCTACAATGGTAATATTTTTAAATGTAAAGAGCATTTGGACAGACTATATGATTCGGCGAAGTCGATCATGCTGGACATTCCGCTCACTTATGACGAGATGCTGGAAGCTATGGCTGAAACGATCCGCCTTAACGACATGCGTAACGGTTATATTCGACTGATCGTATCCCGTGGTCCTGGTAACTTGGGTCTTGATCCACGCCGTTGCCCTAAAGCCAGCGTAATCATTATCGTTGAACAATTAGCTATTTACCCAGAGCAAGCGTACATTAATGGGCTTCGTGCTGTTTCTGTATCCCAACGTCGTAATATTCCGGATGCACTGAATCCGAAGATTAAATCGCTTAACTATCTCAACAATATCCTAGTGAAAATCCAGTCCAATCTGGCAGAAGCCGATGAAGCAATCATGATGAATGCTCAAGGATATGTTACTGAAGGATCTGGAGATAATATTTTCATCATCAAAAATGGTGTGGTCTTCACTCCTCCATGCTATTTGGGAGCGCTTGAAGGAATCACACGTCTGGCGATCATCGAGTTATGTGAGAAATTGGGTATTAAGCTAAAAGAAGAACCATTCACTATGCATGATGTTTACATAGCGGATGAGGTATTCTTCACAGGTACTGCTGCTGAAGTTATTGCTGCGCGTGAAATTGACGGCCGAATCATTGGTGAAGGACAAGCGGGTCCAATCACTTTGAAATTGCTTGAAGAGTTCCGCAATGTTGTTGACAAAGATGGTTACAAGGTTTGGGAATAACATTTAATCGTACAATTTGCTCTTTACATGCTAGTCGAGTAATGAGTATTGAATAGGCATTAGATATCCTTTCATGCATATGAAGAAGATGGCCGGAGGTCTCTGGTACATCTTTTCATGTCTCATGAAAGGATTTTTTTTATTTCAGGGATGTCATTCGCCCATGGGCTGCATAAGATGTAGTAACGAAGGAGGCGGCTGTACCGCATATAACTCTGTAAGAGAGCAATGTTCCATCCAAAGGGTGTTTGCTTTCAAAGCCAGTTTTGCTGTGTAGCTGTAAGAAAGCAATACTCCACAAAACTTTTAGGAGGTTAATGCTACGTGAAAATACACATTGTCAAACAAGGCGATAGTCTGTATGCATTATCGCAAAAGTACGGAGTGCCGTTACAAAAAATTATTGAAGCTAATCCACAGATCAGTAATCCGAATGTGCTGGCACTTGGTGAAAAAGTAAAAATACCTACGGCTCCTGTATCCGTACCGGATAACAGTGAAGTTTACTACAAGCATACAGTCAAACAAGGAGATACCTTATGGAAATTATCTAAGGCGTGGGGAATCCCTTTAAAAGATATGGTTGAAGCAAACCCCCAGCTAAAGAATCCGAATGTATTGATGTTAGGGGAAGTAGTCAACATTCCTAAAAAGACATCAAACGCTTCACCCGTACAGCCAGGCTACATGCCTTCTAATGCTTCTGAGAAAACACAAGTTGGCGGGAAGGAATATACGGGTCCAAAAGAACAGCCAGTAGCTGAGGTAGTTCCTGCACCAAAACCGGAAACTAAACCAGAGGTCAAACCAGAAACTAAACCGGAAGCAAAAGCAGAAAATAAACCAGAAGCTAAAGCGGAAACTAAACCTGCACCTAAATCATCGCCAAATATCTCGCCTTTGTACAATTCTGCACCACACCCATCGATGAACATTGCCCCTATTAATACTCAAAATGCTGCACCTAATCCTGCACCGAATATGCAGATGGAAGTTGCTCCTGTGCAAGAAATTGAAATGCAGAGCCTATTTGTTCAGATTACAGTTCCAAATCAAGAGCCTGTAGCTCATCATGAGGCAGCAAAAGCTGAGATAAAGCCAGTGGCTTGCAAAGAGGAAAAGGCAGATGCTTGTGACAACATGGGATATCCAGGACTAGGAGGAAATCCTTATCTCTATGATTCTTATCAAAATAGCCCTAATATGAACATGAATTGGGCACCAAGTTATGTTCAACCGGCGTCATATGGACCTGAATGCATGTCTCCATACTTCTTTTCAGAAAATATGTATTCACCTAACATGAGTCCAGAACAATGGAATCCGAATGCTGCACCTAATGTGAGTCCAGAACAATGGAATCCGAATGCTGCGCCTAATGTGAGCCCAGAACAATGGAATCCGAATGCTTGGCCTAACATGAGTCCAGAACAATGGAATCCGAATGCTGCGTCTAACATGAGTCCAGAACAATGGAATCCGAACGCTTGGCCTAATATGAGTCCGGAACAATGGAATCCGAATGCTGCGCCTAACGTGAGTCCAGAACAATGGAATCCAAATGCTGCACCTAACAATATGGAGGCTAATGTTTCAGGGATGAATCCGATGTATGGGATGTCACCGAACCTTCCTTGGCCAACTACTTGTGGGTGTGGGGGAATGCATGTTCAACCCTATTCATATGAAATGCCCGTATATAATACCTATCCTGCATATGGAAACCCAAATGCATTCTCTGCTTATGGAGCGGGAACACCTAATCAGGGAATAGTTCCAGAATCTCCTCTTGGAGCTTTTGGCGGGCCGATAATGTCGAGTATTCCGTCTAATCCGCAGTATCCAGGTATTGGTAATTATTCGCAGCATAATCGGGTTCCGGAAATCCAAGATCCTGAAACGTTTGTACAGGATACTCCCGAAGTTGCTAGAACAGTGAATGAGGAATCTACTTCTGGCGCTTCTCTCAAGAGCAAGGGAACTGCAACGAAGGAAACGGCATCAAAAGCAAAGACCTCGAGTCAAAACAGCAGTAAGAAAAACAAAACAGCTGTGAAGTCTCAACGTTCAAATGCTGGTGGTCGTACAGAGAGCTCAAAGAAACGCAGAAATCCGTGGATTTCTAATTAATACAGTTCTAAACTAACATCCAATCTCTATTTAACGTGTAGGTTCTGATTATTAGAATCTGCACGTTTTTTATGAGAAGATGGGAACGAGAAGTAGGACTGAAGCAGCGAAAGTGAAAGTACTTATTTATGTTTTTTGAATTTAGGGGTTGTTTTTAGAGTGGGTTATATGTTACATTATAAATCCAGTCGCAAAGAGGAGATATAAACTTTCGGTTGGTGAATGTTAATTCGGATGAAATTACAAAAGACTTTGAAAAAAAGTGTTGCAATTCATCGGAAAACATGATATATTATAAAAGTTGCTGCTGAGACATTAAACGGCGCCAACGAGAACTTGATCTTTGAAAACTGAACAACGAGTGAGTGGGAAATCACGAAAGTGAAATCCAAAATTAGAGAATTAATTTTCTCGTCAGATGTTTCAAAATG